>NZ_CP053381.1:0-1497316 GCF_017868775.1 Billgrantia sulfidoxydans
GCCGTTTTCCACAGCACCCCGCAGGCGAGCCGCATGTGGATAACCCGTCGGGCGGAGGATACAATGGCCGGTCATGCATCAACGGGTATGGTGAGGTCGAGTGTCTCTTGCTCTCTGGCAACAGTGTCTGGATTACCTGCAGGACGAGCTGAACGCACAGCAGTTCAATACCTGGATTCGCCCGCTTCAAGCCGAAGAGGGGGAGGCCAACGAGCTGCGCCTGCTGGCACCCAATCGCTTCGTTCGCGACTGGGTTGGCGACAAGTATGCCAAGCGCATCAACGAGCTGCTCCGGGACCTGGCGCCTGCCAAGCCGCCACGGGTGATACTGACGGTCGGCAGCCGCAGGGCGGCCGCCGTCAAGCCGCAGCCCCGTGACCTGGGTGCCCCGGTGTCGGCCAACCCTCACTCGCCCTTGGCGCCGGCCGTGCAGGTGCCGCCGCGAGGCGACATCGGCGACGAGCGCGAAATCGACCAGATGCGCGAGGAGGGGGCCGCCGCCCGCCGTTCCGGTGGCGATCGCGAAGTGCAGGTCGAGGGCAGCCTGAAGCACAGCAGCGGCCTCAATCCCGGCTTCACCTTCGAGACCTTCGTCGAGGGCAAGTCCAACCAGCTGGCCCGCGCCGCCTCGCGCCAGGTTTCCGAGAACCCGGGCGGTGCCTACAACCCGCTGTTCCTGTACGGCGGCGTGGGCCTGGGCAAGACTCACCTGATGCACGCCGTCGGCAACGCGCTGGCGGCCCGGCGCGAGAACGCCCGGGTCGTCTACCTGCACTCCGAGCGCTTCGTGGCCGACATGGTCAAGGCACTGCAGCTCAACGCCATCAACGATTTCAAGCGATTCTACCGCAGCGTCGATGCGCTGCTGATCGACGACATCCAGTTCTTCGCCGGCAAGGAGCGCTCCCAGGAGGAGTTCTTCCACACTTTCAACGCCTTGCTCGAGGGCGGCCAGCAGATGATTCTCACCTCGGACCGCTACCCCAAGGAGATCAGCGGCGTCGAGGAGCGCCTCAAGTCGCGCTTCGGCTGGGGGCTGACCGTGGCCATCGAGCCGCCCGAGCTGGAAACCCGGGTCGCCATCCTGATGAAGAAGGCGGACCAGGCCAAGGTGGACCTGCCGCACGACGCCGCCTTCTTCATTGCCCAGAAGATTCGCTCCAACGTGCGCGAGCTGGAGGGGGCGCTGAAGAAGGTCATTGCCGACTCCCACTTCATGGGCAAGCCGATCACCCAGGACTTCATTCGCGAGTCGCTGAAGGATCTGCTGGCGCTGCAGGACAAGCAGGTGGGCGTGGACAACATCCAGCGCACCGTGGCCGAGTACTACAAGATCAAGCTCGCCGACCTGCTCTCCAAGCGCCGCTCGCGCTCGGTGGCGCGGCCGCGCCAGGTGGCCATGGCGCTGGCCAAGGAGCTGACCAACCATAGCCTGCCGGAAATCGGCGATGCCTTCGGCGGGCGTGACCACACGACGGTCTTGCATGCCTGTCGCAAGGTCCAGGCGCTGCAGGAGGAGAGCGCCGACATCCGCGAGGACTACAAGAACCTGCTGCGGCTGCTGACCAGCTAGCGGCGGGATGCATGACGCCCAGCATTGCCCGACACCCATCTACAGGACGAGACGTGGAGCCGACATGAGATTTTCCATTACCCGCGAAGCGCTGCTCCGGCCGCTGGCACTGGTGGCCGGCGTGGTGGAGCGGCGCCAGACCCTGCCGGTACTCTCCAACGTGCTGATCCAGGTCGACCAGGAGCAGGTGGCTCTGACCGGTACCGACCTCGAAGTCGAACTGATCGGACGCACGGCGGCATCGCAGGTCGAGGTGCCAGGGGCCGTCACCGTGCCGGCCCGCAAGCTGATGGACATCTGCAAATCGCTGCCCGACCAGGCTGAGCTTCAGTTCAGCCTGGAGGAGGGCCGTGCCGTCCTGCGCAGCGGTCGCTCCCGCTTTACCCTGTCGACCCTTCCGGTCGCTGAGTTCCCCAACATCGAGGACAGCGCGGGGGATGTCGAGCTTAGCCTGCCGCGCGGTACGCTGAAGCACCTGATCGATGCCACCTCCTTCGCCATGGCCCAGCAGGACGTGCGCTATTACCTCAACGGCATGCTGCTCGAGCTGCGTGCCAACCTGGTGCGTACCGTCGCCACCGACGGCCACCGTCTGGCCGTCTGCTCGCGCCCGGCGGAGATCCAGGTCGAGCCGGCCCGCAAGTTGATCGTGCCGCGCAAGGGCGTGCTCGAGCTGGTAAGGCTGCTCGACGACAGCGACGAGCCGGTGACGCTGACCCTCAGCGCCAGCCACGTGCGTGCCCATACCGGCGACTTCACCTTCACCTCGAAGCTGGTCGACGGCAAGTTCCCCGACTACGAGCGCGTGGTGCCGCGTGGCGGCGACAAGGTCTTCATTGCCGAGCGTGCCGAGCTGCGCCAGGTGCTCTCGCGTACCTCGATCCTCTCCAACGAGAAGTACCGTGGCGTTCGCCTGCACCTCCAGGAGGGCAATCTGCAGGTCATGGCCAACAACCCCGAGCAGGAAGAGGCCGAGGAGAACGTGGCCGTCGAGTACGGGGGCGACTCACTCGAAATTGGCTTTAATGTCGGCTATCTCATTGATGTTCTTAATGTTATTGGTGAGGATAGAGTGCAGATGACACTCGCCGACTCGAACAGCAGCGCCTTGATGGAGGAGCCCGGCGGGGGTGATGCGTTGTATGTCGTCATGCCGATGCGTCTTTGAGACCGCCAGCTTGTCCCACCATGCCCGGCCGCGCCATGGCGCGGCCGGGTGTCGCCCAGCGCTGCGTCCTGCTGCATGCTGATCGAGCGCCTCGCCTTTACCGGACTGCGTAATCTCGAAGCGTTCGACCTGACGCCGAGCCCCGGTATCAACCTGATCGTTGGACGTAACGGCAGCGGCAAGACCAGCCTGCTCGAAGGGCTGCACATCCTAGCGATGGGGCGCTCCTTTCGCACGCGGCAGCTCCGGCATGTCATCGCCCATGAGGCGGACGAGATGACGCTCTTCGCCCGCCTCGGCGGCGAGCCTCCCCTGCCCATCGGCGTGCGCCGGTCGCGCGATGCAGCCGAGCTGGAGATGCGCATGGGAGGGGAGCGGGTGTCGCGCCTGGCAAAGTTGATCGAGGCACTGCCCTTGCAGCTGGTCAACCCCGATGCCTTCCGCCTGCTCGAGGGGACACCGGCGGGCCGGCGCGAGTTCCTCGATTGGGGCGTGTTTCACGTGAAACACGACTTCTACGACGCCTGGCGCCGCACCAAGCGGGCGCTGAAGCATCGGAATGCACTCCTGAGACATGGTAGAATGGACGCCAATAGCCTGGCTGCCTGGGAGCAGGAGCTGGCCGTCTGGGGCGAGCGAGTCGACCTCCTGCGGCGCGAATGGATGGCCGGGTTCGTTCCCGTCTTCGAGGAGACGCTGGGCAGCCTGATCGACCTGCCCGAGATGCAGTTGCGTTACTCCCGCGGATGGGACAAGCAGCGGCCGCTGCGCGACGTGCTCGAGCAGGGCCGGGCAACGGATCAGCAGATGGGCTTTACCCAGAATGGACCACAGCGTGCCGACCTGCGGATTCGGCTGGGGCGCCGCCCTGCCGTCGAAGTGTTGTCGCGGGGCCAACAGAAGCTGGTGGTAAGTGCACTAAAGCTGGCACAAGGAAGGCTATTGGAACGCGTCACCGGGCATGGCTGTCTCTACTTGATCGACGACCTGCCTGCGGAGCTGGATGCCGAGCATCGCCGTGTGTTCTGCCGGCTGCTCGAATCCATGCGTTGCCAAGCCTTCATTACCAGTGTTGAACACGATGCCTTGGTGGGGTCATGGAACTCCCACACGCCGATGGCGATGTTTCACGTGAAACAAGCCGTCTCTGGCACGGGGCAGCTAGTGCCACAGGCACAGAGAGACTTCACGACGGAGTAGTCAATGAGCGAACAAGCTTACGACTCATCGAGCATCAAGGTTCTCAAAGGACTGGATGCCGTGCGCAAGCGTCCCGGCATGTACATCGGCGATACCGATGACGGGACAGGTCTGCACCATATGGTGTTCGAGCTGGTGGACAACTCCATCGATGAAGCCCTGGCCGGATACTGCAGCGAGATACGCGTCATCATTCACCCGGACGAGTCCATCACCGTCAGCGACAACGGTCGCGGCGTGCCGACCGACATCCATGAGGAAGAGGGCGTGTCGGCAGCGGAGGTGATCATGACGGTACTCCACGCCGGCGGCAAGTTCGATGATAACTCCTACAAGGTGTCGGGAGGCCTGCACGGCGTCGGCGTATCGGTGGTCAATGCGCTTTCCGAAGAGCTCAAGCTGACCATCTGGCGGGCGGGTCAGGTGCATGAACAGATCTATCGCCACGGCGTGCCCGAGGCGCCGCTGGGGGTTGTCGGCAAGACCGAGAAGACCGGTACCCGGGTACACTTCAAGCCATCCGCGGCGACCTTCGCCAATATCGAATTCCACTACGATATCCTGGCCAAGCGGTTGCGCGAACTCTCCTTCCTCAACTCCGGCGTGGCGATTCGCCTGATCGACGAGCGCAGCGGCAAGGAGGAGCTGTTCCACTACGAGGGCGGCCTCAAGGCCTTCGTTGACCACCTCAACAGCAACAAGACCGTGCTCAATCCGGTATTCCACTTCGAATCCGAGCGAGAGGATGGCGTAGTGGTCGAAGTGGCGATGCAGTGGAGCGACTCATTCGCCGAAAATATCTTCTGCTATACCAACAATATACCGCAGCGCGACGGTGGGACTCACTTGGCCGGCTTCCGTGCCGCACTGACGCGTACGCTCAACGGTTACATCGAATCCGAAGGGTTGCTCAAGAAATCCAAGGTGGCGACGTCCGGTGACGATGCCCGGGAGGGCCTGACGGCGATCATTTCGGTGAAGGTGCCGGACCCCAAGTTCTCCTCGCAAACCAAGGACAAGCTGGTCTCCTCCGAGGTGAAGACGGCGGTGGAGCAGGAGATGGGGCGGCTGTTCTCCGACTACCTGATCGAGAACCCCAACGACGCCAGGTCGATCGTCAACAAGATGCTCGATGCTGCCCGCGCCCGCGAAGCTGCGCGCAAGGCCCGCGACATGACCCGCCGCAAGGGGGCGCTGGATATCGCCGGCTTGCCGGGCAAGCTGGCCGACTGCCAGGAGAAGGACCCCAGCCTCTCAGAGCTGTTCCTGGTGGAGGGCGACTCGGCCGGCGGCAGCGCCAAGCAGGGTCGCGACCGCCGTACCCAGGCGATCCTGCCTCTCAAGGGCAAGATCCTCAACGTCGAGAAGGCGCGCTTCGACAAGATGCTCTCATCCGCCGAGGTGGGCACCTTGATCACCGCGCTCGGCTGCGGCATCGGACGCGAGGAGTTCAACCCCGACAAGCTGCGCTATCACTCCATCATCATCATGACCGATGCGGACGTCGACGGCTCGCATATCCGCACCCTGCTGCTGACCTTCTTCTTTCGCCAGATGTCGCAGCTGATCGAGCGGGGCCACGTTTTCATCGCCCAGCCGCCGCTCTACAAGATCAAGCGCGGCAAGCAGGAGACTTACCTCAAGGACGAGCAGGCGTTGGTCGACTACCTGACCACGACGGCGATGGACGGCGCCAGGCTCTACGTCAATCCCGAGGCGCCGCCGGTTACCGGGGCGCAGCTCGAATCCCTGGTCGGGCAGTACCGCGACGTGATGAAGCGTATCGATCGCCTGTCGCGGGTCTATCCCAACGAGGTGCTGCGCAAGGTCGTGCATGCGGCACGCCTCGAGGGGGAGGCAAGCCTCAAGGACCGAGTCACCATGCAGAACTGGATCGCCTACCTGCAGGAGGAGATGGATGCGCTGGTGGCCTACGAGGGCGGTCCGCGCTACACCTTCCGCCTGGAAGAGGACGCCGAGCGTGAACTCTTCCTGCCGGCGGTGACGCTCACGGCACATGGCGTCAGCTCCGACTATGTCTGGGGAATCGACTTCTTTACCAGCGCCGACTATCGGGCCATGGCGGCCCTTGGTGAGACGCTGGAAGGCCTGCTCGACGAGGGCGCCTATATCGCCCGCGGCGAGCGCAAGAAGAACGTCACCACTTTCTACCAGGCTCTCGAGTGGCTGATGGCCGAGGCTCAGCGCGGGCTGTCGGTGCAGCGCTACAAGGGGCTGGGCGAAATGAACCCGGACCAGCTGTGGGAGACCACCATGGATCCCGAGACGCGCCGTCTGCTGCGGGTCTCGATCGAGGACGCGGTCGCCGCCGACATGATGTTCAATACCTTGATGGGCGACGAGGTCGAGCCGCGCCGGGCCTTCATCGAGAGCAATGCGCTGGTGGCCAACCTGGATGTCTGAGCCGCGGCGGTGTTTCACGTGAAACACCGCTGCAAAGGAAAAGGGCCAGTTCACTTTGAACTGGCCCTTTTTTTGTCGCAGCCGGAGGCCCTCTGCACCCGACCGGTTGGTTCGGCTACGCGCTCAGCGGCCTCCGAGCAGCCAGTCGACGAAGGCGGCCAGGTCATCGAAAACCAGCGTCTTGTCGAGCCCCTCGCCCTTGGCCTCGGTCCGGCGCCCCTTGCCGGTGCGTACGAGCACGGGGCGACAGCCCAGGGGTTCCCCGGCCTTCAGGTCGCGCAGGCTGTCGCCCACCATCCAGCTGCCCGCGAGGCTTTCCAGCCCCAAGGCGGCCCGAATCTCCTCGAGCAGGCCCGGCAGCGGCTTGCGGCAGGCGCAGCCGTCGTCGGGACCATGCGGACAATACGCGATGTGCGCAATCTTGCCGCCGGCGGCGGTCACTTGGCGTTCGAGCTCGGCGTGCATTGCGGCCAACGTGGCCTCGTCGTAGTAGCCGCGGGCGATACCGGACTGGTTGGTGGCGATGGCGACATGCCAGCCGGCGTGGGTCAGGCGCGCAATCGCTTCGATGGAAGTAGGGTAGGGAATCCACTCGGCCAGGGACTTGATGTAGGCGTCGGAGTCCACGTTGATGACGCCGTCCCGGTCGAGGATGACGAGTCTGGAGGCATCCAGCATGTTGCGCACCAAAGGCTGAAAGAGGGTCGGAGAGAGGGAAGTGTTTCACGTGAAACACGCCGTGCCAAGTGCGAGATCCGGTGCGACACGTTTCACGTGGAACATGGGCGATAAAAAACCGGCCGGGGGAGTGCCCCGGCCGGCTTCCAGCCCTACGCTTCAGTGCTGCAGCAAGGCGATGTCGGCGACCTCGAGGAACAGCGCCTGGAGTTCGACCAGCAGTGCCAGGCGGTTGCGACGAATGGCCTCGTCGTCGGCCATGACCATGACCTCATCGAAGAAGGCATCCACGGGGGAGCGCAGGCCGGCAAGGACGTCCAGCGCTTCGCGATAGCGTGCCTCGTCGAACAGTGGCATGACGCGTTCGCGGCTCGACGAGACGGCATCGAACAGGGCCAGTTCGGCGGCTTCCTGCAACCGGCCGGCGTCGACCTGGCGGCCGACCTCATTGGCCTGCTTGGCCAGGATGTTGGAGACACGCTTGTTGGCGGCCGCCAGGGCCGCGGCCTCCTCGCGCTGGGTAAAGGCATGCACGGCTCGCAGGCGGCGGGCGAAGTCCAGCGGCTTGGTCACCGGGCGGGCGCGAACCGCCAGGTAGACCTCGGCGGGAATGCCCTCGTCCTGGCCCCAGGCACGGAAGCGGTCGAGCATGTAGCCGAGCACTTCCTCGACCAGGTTCGCGGCGTAAGGCAGCTCCTGATGCTGGGCGGCGGCCAGTTCGAGCAGCTCGCGCAGGTCCAGGTCCAGCTCGCCCTTGATCATGATGTTGAGGACGCCGATGGCCGCACGGCGCAGGGCGAAGGGGTCCTTGGTGCCGCTGGGACGCTGGCCGATGCCGAAGATCCCCGTCAGGGTGTCGAGCCGGTCGGCGAGCGCCAGGGCCTGGCCGGTGGGGCTGGCGGGGATAGCATCGCCGGCGAAGCGCGGGAGGTACTGCTCCTCGAGCGCCTGCGCCACTTCGGCGGACTCGCCGTCGTGGGTGGCGTAGTAGCGCCCCATGATGCCCTGCAGCTCGGGGAACTCGAGCACCATCTCGGTGACGAGGTCGCATTTTGCCAGCTCGGCGGCACGGCGCGCCTGAGCCACGTCGCCGCCGATGCGGCCGGCAATGAAGGCGGCGACCGCGGCGCTGCGGTGCGCCTTGTCGGCCAGCGTGCCGAGCTGCTGCTGGAACACCACGTTGGCGAGCCCGGGGATCCGCGCGGACAGCGGCTGCCTGCGGTCGGTGTCGAAGAAGAAGGCGGCATCGGCCAGGCGCGGGCGAATGACCTTCTCGTTGCCCTCGACGACGCGCTGGGGGTCCTGGCTGTCGATGTTGGCGATGGTGATGAACTGCGGCTTGAGGCGGCCCTGTTCGTCGAGCAGGTGGAAATACTTCTGGTTGGCCTTCATCGACGAGATCAGGCACTCCGCGGGCACCTCGAGGAAGCGCTCGTCGAAGCTGCCGGCCAGCGCCACCGGCCATTCGACCAGGCCGCTCACCTCGGTGAGCAGGTCCTCGTCGATCACCGCCCGAGCCTCCTGAACTTCCGCTTCGGCCAGCACCTGCTCGCGAATACGCTCGCGGCGGCGTCCGCGATCGGCCAGCACCCAGGCCTGTTCGAGGACGTCGAGGTAGTCGTCGGCATGCCCCAGTTCGATGGGCTCGGGCGCATGGAAACGGTGCCCGCGGGTGGTGCGGCCGGCCGTGAGGCCCAGCGCTTCGGCCGCGACCACTCCACCGCCGTAGAGCATCACCAACCAGTGCACCGGTCGCGAGAACTCGACCCGGGAGGCGCCCCAGCGCATGTTCTTGGGTACCGGCAGGGCAGTGATGGCGCGTTCGACGATGGCCGGCAGCAGTCGGGTCGTGGCCTCGCCCTGCTGCCGTTCGCGATAGCCCAGCCAGGTGCCCTTGTCGGTTTCGAGATGGATCAGATCGGCCACCTCGACCCCGCAGGAGCGGGCGAAGCCCTCTGCGGCCTTGGTCGGCTGGCCGTCCTTGAAGGCGGCGGCAAGCGCCGGGCCGCGCCGCTCGACCTCACGGTCGGGCTGCTTGTCGGCCAGCTCGGTCACCTGTACCGCCAGGCGACGCGGCGTGGCGTAGGCCCGCACCTCGCCAAAGTCGACCTCGGCCTCGGTCAGGCCGCGGCGAATGCCCTCGGCCAGCGCGTCCGAGAGCGTGTCGATGGCGCCCGGCGGCAGCTCCTCGACCCCCAGTTCAAGCAGAAAGGTATCGGTAGCCATCACGCGTCTCCCTGTTCGGCGGTCTTGTCCTCGGCCAACAGCTGCCGGCGCAGCTCCTCGGGGGCCAGCGGGAAGCCGGCCGCCTTGCGCGAGGCGTAGTAGGCATGGGCCACGTCGCGAGCCATGGTGCGCACGCGCAGGATGAAGCGCTGGCGTTCGGTCACCGAGATGGCGTGGCGGGCATCGAGCAGGTTGAAGGTGTGCGAGGCCTTGAGCACCTGCTCGTAGGCCGGCAGCGGCAGGTTGGCCGCGAGCAGCTTGGCGCACTCCTGCTCCTGGTGGTCGAAGGCGGCGAACAGGGCCGGCACGTCGGCGTGCTCGAAATTGTAGGCCGACTGCTCGCGCTCGTTCTGCAGGTAGACGTCGCCGTAAGTGACTCGGGAGCCATCCGGAGCGATGGTCCATACCAGGTCGTAGACGCTGTCGACGTTCTGCAGGTACATGGCGATGCGCTCTAGGCCGTAGGTGAGCTCGCCGGTGACCGGGAAACACTCCAGGCCGCCGGCCTGCTGGAAGTAGGTGAACTGGGTCACCTCCATGCCGTTGAGCCACACCTCCCAGCCCAGGCCCCAGGCCCCGAGGGTGGGGGATTCCCAGTTGTCCTCGACGAAGCGAATGTCATGCACCAGCGGGTCGAGGCCGAGGCGTGCGAGCGAGCCCAGGAAGCGCTCCTGCAGGTCGGACGGGGAGGGCTTCATGACGACCTGGAACTGGTAGTAATGCTGCAGGCGGTTGGGGTTCTCGCCGTAGCGGCCGTCGGTCGGGCGACGGGAAGGCTGCACGTAGGCGGCGTTCCAGGTCTCGGGGCCGATGGAGCGCAGGAAGGTGGCGGGATGGAAGGTGCCGGCCCCGACCTCCATGTCCAGCGGTTGGAGCACCACGCAGCCTTGTTCTGCCCAGTACTGCTGCAGGGCGAGTATCAGGCCCTGGAACGTGGTCGCGTCTGGCGTCGACCCTGGAGCCGAGGTCGACGGGGATGTCGAGAGCGTCTGCGACGGGTTTGGCGAGGGAGTCATTGCGGAAGCACCGTTGGCCATGAATTCACTGGGCGTCAAGTATACAATCACAGGCACATCGGTTATAGGCGCAGCGGCTGCGCCCCAGCGAGGTTCACAATGATCGTAGTGACAGGTGGCGCCGGCTTCATCGGCTCGAATCTGGTCAAGGCCCTCAACGCGCGCGGACGGGATGACGTGCTGGTCGTCGACGACCTGCGCGACGGTACCAAGTTCGTCAACCTGGCGGACTGCACCCTGGGCGACTATCTCGACAAGGACGACTTCCGTGGGCGCGTCGAGGCGGCGCTGCGCGGCGAGCCCTCGCGCCTGCCGCCGATCGAGGCGATCTTCCACGAAGGCGCCTGCTCGGATACCACCGAGTGGGACGGCCGCTTCATGCTCGACAACAACTTCGAGTACTCCAAGGTGCTGCTGCACTACTGCCAGCAGCAGGGCATTCCCTTCCTCTATGCTTCCTCGGCGGCCACCTACGGCGGCAGCCAGGTGTTCCGCGAGGAGCCCGAGTACGAGAAGCCACTCAACGTCTACGGCTACTCCAAGCTGCTGTTCGACCAGTACGTGCGTCAGCACTGGGACGACTTCACCAGCCAGGTGGTGGGGTTCCGCTACTTCAACGTCTACGGCCCGCGGGAGCAGCACAAGGGCAAGATGGCGAGTGTCGCCTACCACCACCATACCCAGGTCAGGGCAGGACAGGACCTGCGGCTGTTCGATGCCTGGGACGGCTATGAGGCCGGCATGCAGAGCCGCGACTTCGTCTATGTCGGCGACGTGGTCGACGTCAACCTGTGGTTTTTGGACAACCCCGGCAAGTCGGGCATCTTCAACCTCGGCACCGGCCGCGCCGAGCCGTTCAAGGCCATCGGCGAGGCGGTCATCGATTTCTACGGCCGTGGACGCATCGAGTACATCGACTTTCCCGAGGAGCTCAAGGGGCGCTACCAGAGCTATACCCGGGCCGACATCTCGCACCTGCGGGAGGCGGGCTACGTCCGCGAGTTCCGCACCGTGGCCGAAGGGGTAAAAGCCTATCTCGCGTGGCTGAACGGGGCGCAGGGATGAGCCAGGCGGCGACGCCGGCCCCCCGCATCCTGGTCGTCGGCCCCTCCTGGGTCGGCGACATGGTCATGGCCCAGAGCCTGTTCAAGACCCTGAAACAGCGCCAGCCCGAGTGTCGCATCGGGGTGGTGGCGCCGGGTTGGTCGCAGCCGATCCTCGAACGCATGGAGGAAGTCGACGAAGTGGCCACGCTGGACGTCGGCCACGGCGAGTTCGGCTGGGGCACCCGACGCGCCCTGGCGCGACGGCTGCGCGGCCGCTTCGACAGGGCCATCGTGCTGCCGCGCTCGTGGAAGTCGGCGCTGGTGCCGTTCCTGGCGCGCATTCCCCGGCGTACCGGCTTCACCGGCGAGCAGCGCTATGGCGTGGTCAACGACCGGCGCAGGCTCGACAAGGCCGTACTGGACCAGACCGTCAAGCGTTTCGTGGCGTTGGGCCTGGCGGCGGAAGAGGCGCGAGAAGGCGAATTTGCCGTTCCCCGCCCGCGGCTGCGGGTCGACCCCGACAACCTGGCCGAGCTGTGCCAGCGCCTGGGGCTGAGCGCGCGGCCGGCCATCGGCATGATGCCCGGCGCCGAGTACGGCCCGGCCAAGCAATGGCTGCTGGGACATTTTCGCGAGCTGGCCGGGCGCCTGGTGGCGGAGGGCTACGAGGTACGCGTGCTGGGCGGGCCCAAGGACCTCGCCGCCGGCGAGGCAATCGCCGAGGGGCTGCCTTGGGTGCACAACCTGTGCGGCCAGACCCGTCTGGCCGATGCGGTCGATCTGCTCGCCGACTGCCAGCAGGTGGTAACCAACGATTCGGGGCTGATGCACGTGGCCGCCGCCGTGGAGACCCGGGTGCAGGCCCTGTATGGCTCGTCGTCACCGCGCTATACGCCGCCGCTGACCGACAATGCCGAGATCCACTACCTGGCGCTTTCCTGCTCGCCCTGCTTCGAACGCCGCTGCCCGCTGGGGCATACCAACTGCCTGGTGCAGCTCTCGCCCCAGCGTGTGCTGGCCGCCGTGCTGGCGGCGTCACCGACAGTCATCGCGCGGCGTTGAGGCCCGGTCGGGGAGGCGCTACTGCACCGCGGCGGGCTCTTCGCCTGTGGCATCCTCGGGCGCCTCGACGACCTGCTCCAGAAATTCCGGCTCTGGCT
The DNA here is from genome assembly GCF_017868775.1 of Billgrantia sulfidoxydans. NCBI lineage: Bacteria > Pseudomonadati > Pseudomonadota > Gammaproteobacteria > Oceanospirillales > Halomonadaceae > Billgrantia > Billgrantia sulfidoxydans. The sequence continues at coordinate 12,492 of NZ_CP053381.1, forward strand.
CCGGCTCCTGGCGTGGCGGTGCCAATCCCTCCCAGAGGCGCTCCTGCAGCACGATCTCCTCCCGCAAGCGGGCGTTGAAGAATTCCGCGCCATGCTCCTCGAGCAGGGTGGGCTCGTCGGAGAGCAGCGAGACACCGAGTCCGGCACGATGCCAGTCGATGGTGAAGCCCATCGCCTCGAGGATGGTAGGGAAGGTATCCATCATGGCGGCTTCGCGGCGCAGCCGGCCCTGAGGAATGCCGGGGCCCAGCAGGATGAAGGTATTGTCGCGCTCACCCTCGATCAGCTGCTCCCAGGCCGACACGCGCATGGTCAAGTGGTCGCTGGCGACGACCACCAGGGTGTTGTCGAGCAGGCCCTCGGCCTCGGCCCGGGCGAGGAAGTCCCGGGCCAGCCAGGTCGAACACTCCACCGAGAAGAGAATGTCGACGCCATCGAACTCGCCTTGACGGTCGAGGCAGGCCTGGGCGGGGTAGCCGTAGGGGGCATGGCCCGCGAGGGACAGGGCGACCAGTCCCCAGGGACCCTCCTCCGCGTCCAGGCGGCGCAGCTCCTCCAGGCCGAAGTCATAAAGCGAATCGTCATAGAGCCCCCAGTTATTGACGTACTCCGGGTCGTCGAGCCGGGGCTGCAGCTCCTCGCGGCCGAGCACGGTGTCGAAACCGTGCCCTTCGTAGAACAGGCCCTTGCCGGCGAAGTTGACGCTGGCACCGCCCATGTAGGTGAGCCGGTAGCCCTGTGCCGAGAGCAGGTCGCCGAGGCAGTCGACGCCCGGCACCACCTTCTCCAGCGGCGAGAACTGGCGATCGTGCAGCAGGCCGGCCGGCATGAGCGGCGTGCCGCATTGGCTGGCGATCATGCCGGCCATGGTCCAGCCGGTATTGTCGACCTGGCGGATGCCCTCGAAGACCAGGCCACGCTCACCGAGCTGATCGAGGACGGCATAGGCGTCGCCGAAGCGCTCGCGGTCGGCATAGGTGCGCTCGATGCTCTCCAGGTACAGCAGCAGCAGGTTGGGCGGGTCCCGGGGGGATTCGAGCAGGACCGGCTCGACGTAGTGCCGCTCTAGCCAGGCACCGGGCTTGGTGACGATGGCGGCACCGCGCTGACCCACCCCATACAGCAGGGGATTGCTGACCAGCAGTACGAGGGCCAGCAGCGGTTCGCCGCGCCGCCAGCGGCGGTCATGGCGCACCAGCCAGGTGAAGGACGCCAGCAGCACCCCCATGGAAAGGGTGTAAAGGAATGCCGCCCCGATGCGGCTCACCCCGCCGTGGTCGGCCATGCCGGCCTGCAGATGGAAGAATACCGCGCTCAGATCGACGTTACCGAAGCTCTCGGCGAGATAGAGGTAGAGCCCCCATAGCGCGATGGGAAGCAGGGCCCAGGGCCACCTGCGTGGCGGGGTGGGCCGTGCGGCCGGGCCTGGCGCTCCCCAGTGGAAGGTGGCGCCCAAGCCCAGCCAGGCTACTGCCAGCAGGGGCAGCATCCACTGCGGCACCCGAGTCAGGATGGTAATGGCATAGCCCAGGCAGAGCCCGATGACCAGCAGCGACAGCCAGCGAGGGCGGGCCAACTCGAGAAGCTTGGACGGGATCGTCATGCGGTAGATTCTTCCATTGAATTCGCCCCCCCAGCTTATCAAGCCGGGCACGACGAGTACCACGACTCGTCGCGTGACGGCCAACGCCCGGGTTTGCTGGCCTTGTGGCTGCGGCAGTAAACTGGCCAGCCGCCGAACCGACGAGGAGAGGTCGATGACCCTGGCTGCGGTACTGATCGTCAAGAACGAGGCTGCCCACCTGCGTGCCTGCCTGGAGACGTTACGCTGGGCCGACGAGATCGTGGTGCTGGATGCCGGTAGTCAGGATACGACCAGTGACATCGCCCGCGAGTTCACCGACAAGGTTACGGTGAACGCCGACTGGCAGGGGTTCGGCGTGCAGCGTCAGCGCGCCGAGGCCTTGGTCGAGAGCGACTGGATCCTGATGATCGATGCCGATGAGCGGGTGACCCTCGAGCTGCGCGAGAGCATCCGGGCCGCCGTGGCGCTGGGCGAATCGGCCATCTACACCCTGCCGCGCCTCTCCTGGTGCTTCGGCGATTTCATTCGCCACTCCGGCTGGTATCCCGACCGGGTGGCGCGGCTCTACCCCAAGGGGAAGGCGGGCTACGATGCGGCCCTGGTCCACGAGAAGCTGCACAACCCGAACGGGTTGCCGGTCAGAGCGCTCGAGGGCGACCTGCTGCACTATACCTACCGCGACCTGCGCCATTACCTGGAAAAGTCGGCCCACTACGCCCAGGCATGGGCTGAGCAGCGCGCCGCGCGCGGCAAGCAGGGCAGCCTCTCGGCCGGACTGGTGCACGGGCTGGGCTGCTTCCTGCGCATGTACCTGCTGCGCGCGGGCTTTCTCGACGGCCGCCAGGGCCTGCTGCTGGCGCTGCTCTCGGCACACTCCACCTTCGCCAAGTACGCCGACCTGTGGATCAGGACGCGGACGCCGCCACCGCCCGACGACGCACCAGGGCGCTGATCCCGTCGGCGGCGGCCTCGAGATCGATGGCCGCCATGTCGCTCTCGCCGGCCTCTTGGGGCGGGCTGAAGGCGAGTCGGCGCGTCTCGTCGTTGCAGGTTTGCCAGCGCAGCGGGGTGGCCGAGCGACGGGCCGGGTAGAAGCCCGCTGTGGGGCGGTTGAGACAGCCGGCGATGTGCAGTGGCCCGGTGGAGCCGGCGATGAACAGGTCGGCAGCGGCAAGGGTAAGGGCGAACTCAGCCAGGCTCTCGCGCGCCGGCAGCAGTGCCGCCGACAGGCCCCGTATAGCGAGCGAGTCACGCAGTTCGAGAGCGGCCGGCTCCTCGCCGGGGCCGGCGGTGAGCAACCACTGCGGGCGGATCGCCGCATCTGCCAGCCGCGAGTCGACGGCCGTCGCCAGGTCGGCATACCGGGTCGGTGTCAGGTTGACCGCCGAGCCGCCGCTGCCGGCATGCAGAAACAGCCACGGCCGCCCGGCATCGAAACCGAGCTCGTCGACGAGCGACTGGCGCCGTGACTGCACGACCTCCGGCGCGAGTGGCCAGTAGGGAGGCGTCGGACGCGGCTGGGGCGAGCGACCCAGGACCCTGAGCAGGGCCTCGGCGAGCTCGACGTTGTAGAGGTATTCCGGCTTGGCCGAGCGCGACCTGCGCTGGACGACGCGATGGTTGTAGAATAGCTGCGCCCACTTGGTGGCCGGCGCCAGGCGCTGCGGAATACCGGCACGCCAACCCAGCCAGCCGGTGCGTGGGGTGGAGAAGAGCGTCAGCATGGCCGTGAAGCGCTCGCGGCGCAGGCGTGCGAGCAGCTGGCGCTGCGCGGCCTGTCCGGCGCGGCTGCCGGGGTCGAGGATCACTTCGTCGATCCACGGGCACAGCCGGGCGAGCGGCGCCGTATAGCTTGGCACCAGCACGCTAACCCGTGCCTCGGGGGCCGCGGCCTTGAGGCAGGCGAGGGCCGGCCAGGCGAGCATGAAGTCGCCGAGCTTGTCGTTGCGTACCACCAGGATGTGCGGCGGCGGGTCCGTTGCGTGGCGACCGGCCACGCTGGCTGAAGACGTCATCTAGGCTCCCGAGCCCCGGGTGACCGATACGAAGGAGACAGCCTTGTCGCACAAGGTCATGCACATCTGCCTCTCGGATGGCTGGGGCGGACTCGAAATGTATCCTGCGCGGATTATACCCGAGCTGCAACGCCAGGGGTGGGAGGCCCATGGGCTGGCCCTGGCCGGCTCGCGGGTGGCCGAGAGCCTGGCGGCCGCCGGCTGCGAGCCGCTGACCGTGGTCTCGCGGGGGCGAGCGCTGCTGCAGGTGGGGCGCGTGCTCGCCTACCTGAAACGCCACGGCATCGACGTGCTGCATTGCCACAAGTCCAGCGACCTGCGCCTGGGGGCGCTGCTGGTGACCCTGCAGCCAAGGCTCAAGCTGTTCTACACCGACCACATGGGCGTGACCCGGCCGAAGAAGGACCTCTACCACCGCTGGGCCTACGGTCGTGTCACGCGGCTGTTCGCCATCAGCGAGGCGACGCGCCGGCGCAACCTGAAGGCCTTCCCGCTGCCCGCCGCGCGCATCCACCGGCTCTACCTGGGCATCGACCTGGCACCCTACGCCCCGCAGCTGGATCGCGCCTCTCGCGAGTTGCTGCGCCGCGAGCTGGATGTCGCGCCCGACCAGGTGGCGATCGGCCTGCCGGGGCGGCTGACCGACGGCAAGGGCCACGAGGTGTGGCTGGAGGGGCTGGCCCGGCTGCGCGAGCGCGCTCCTGGCCTGGCTTGGCATGGTGTGCTGATCGGCGGCCTGACGGCCAGTGAGGGCAGTGACGAGGCCTACGTGGCGCAGCTGCGGAAGCGGGTGGCCGCACTGGGACTGGAGGGGCGGGTGACCTTCGCCGGGTATCGTCCCGACCTGCCGCGCCTGTTCGAGGCGCTGGACATCGTCTGCGTGCCGTCGCGCAACGAGGCCTTCGGCCTGACCGTGGTCGAGGCCATGGCCGCCGGCAAGGCGGTCGTCGGCGCCGACAGCGGGGCGATTCCCGAACTGCTCGAGGCCGACTGCGGGCGCCTCGCGGCGCCGGAAGAGCCGCAGGCCTGGGCCGAGGCCATGGCGGAACTCGGGCAGGACGCGGCGCTGCGGCGGCGGCTCGGCCAGGCTGCCAGGTGCCGGGCCGAACGCCACTTCGCTGTGGCGGCACACGTGCGCGCCCTGACCGAGGAGTATGCGGGGGCCTAGCCGCGGCTCGAGCGCGATAGGACGGGTCAGGCCTCGGCGTCGTAGCCGCGGCGAACGGCGGCCATGCCACCGGCGGCGCCGAACTTGGCCAGCGAGCGGCCAAGGCGCTCGAGGTTGGCCTCGCGCCAGGCGCCCGGTGCACGCAGCCTGCAGCGGTCGAGGTCGATCAGCCACACCTTGTCGTCATCGTCGACCAGAAGGTTGCGCGCGTTGAGATCGACGTGGTCGAGGCCGGCGTCGTGGAAGCGGCGTACGGTGGCGCCGACCCGTTCGAGCAGCGACGGCTCGATACCCTCCAAGTGCTCGGCCAGGGCGCGGGCGGCGCGAATGCGCACGGTGATCAGCGCCGCCGTATAGGTCGGCCCATCGCGGGTGACCCCGGCCGCCACCGGGCGTGGCACCGGCAGGCCACGGGCGTGAAGGTGCGCGGTGAGACGCAGCTCGCGGAAGGCGCGGGTGCGCTCGAGGCCCGTCCACAGGTAGCGGCTCTCGCTCACCCTGGCGACCAGCCCGCCGCGGCGATAGGGGCGCAGCACCCACTGCTCGCCCCCGGCGTCGAGAAACAGGCTGCTGCCGCGGCCGGGGGCGGCACCGATGACTCGGCCGGTGCGCTGCCAGTGGTCGGGCTCGAACAGCGCCGGGCCGATTTGTGGCGCCGACTCGGCGTCACATACACTGTCCGCATCATATAGAATGAAAACCTTTCCCGTCCGACATGTTGCCAAGTGCATGAAGCATCCTCTGCCTGCCCAACCGCGCCATATCGCCGTGCTGCGACTCTCCGCCCTCGGCGACGTGTGCAACCTGGTACCCACCGTGCGCGCGCTGCAGCGCCAGTGGCCCGACACTCGCATCACCTGGATCATCGGCAAGGCGGAACACAGTCTACTGGCTGGCCTGTCGGGGGTCGAATTCGTCGTCTACGACAAGGCTACGGGCCTGGCCGGCATGCGTCGGTTGTGGCGCGAGCTCGGCGACACTCGCTTCGACGTGTTGCTGCACATGCAGCAGGCGCTGCGGGCCAGCGTGCTCTCGCTGGGGCTCAAGGCCCAGGTGCGGGTGGGCTACGACAAGGCAAGGGCGAAGGATGCCCAGCACTGGTTCACCCACCGCCAGCTGGCGCCGCATCCGCGTGCCCACGTGCTGGAGTCGTTCCTCGACTTCGCCCGGCTGCTGGGCGTGAAGGACCTGTCGCTGGCGTGGGACCTGGCGGTGCCGCCCGAGGCCTTCGAGGAGGCCAGCGCCCTCACCGGCGATGCGGCCTACCTGCTGATGAGCCCCTGCGCCAACCCGCGGCTGCGCAATTTTCGCAACTGGTCGGCCGAGGGCTACGCCGCCGTCATCGAGCACGCCTGGGCCCAGTATGGTCTGAAGACGGTACTCACCGGCGGGGGCAGCACTCAGGAGCGGGAGATGGGCGAGCGCATCGCCACGCTGTCGCGCCCGGAGGCGGTGATCGACGCCATCGGCGCCACCTCGCTCAAGGGACTGCTGGCCCTGATCGGCCGTGCCCGGGTGGTGATCGCTCCCGACTCCGGGCCGGTGCACATGGCCAATGCCATGGGCACGCCGGTGGTGGGCCTGTTCGCCACCACCAACCCCGATCGCGCCGCCCCCTACCGGTGGCGCGACTTCGTGGTCAACCGCTATCCCGATGCCGTGCGGGCCTATCTGCATCGTGAGCCCGACGAGATCACCTGGGGCCAGCGTGTCCGCCACCCCGACGCCATGACGCTGATTCGCATCGACGACGTGGTCCAGCGGCTCGATGCGCTGCTGGCACGGCCGCCCGAACGCAAGGAAGAGGAACGACCCGATGAAGCTTGACCTGACCGCGCTGGAACAGGCGCACGTGCTGGTGGTGGGCGACGTGATGCTCGACCGTTACTGGCAGGGTGCCACGTCGCGCATCTCCCCGGAGGCCCCGGTGCCGGTGGTGCGGGTGGAAGAGTGCGAGGACCGCCCCGGCGGCGCGGCCAACGTGGCGCTCAACATCGCCTCGCTGGGCGCTCATGCCGCGCTCAGCGGCATGGTCGGCGACGACGACAATGCCCGCCGGCTGGTCGAGCGCATGCATGCCGCCGGTGTCGACACCTACTTCGAGAGCAGCCCCGGGATTCCCACCATCACCAAGCTGCGTGTGATGAGCCGCAACCAGCAGCTGATTCGCCTCGACTTCGAGGAGGGGCTCGAGGAGCTCGACACCCGTGGGCTGCTGGCACGGGTCGAGCAGGGGCTTCCCGACTGCGACCTGGTCATCCTGTCCGATTACGGCAAGGGGACCCTCAACCGGGTCGAGGAGCTGATCGCGCTGGTACGCGGCGCCGGCAAGCGGGTGCTGATCGACCCCAAGGGCAACGACTTCGGCAAGTACCGCGGTGCCAGCGTGATCACCCCCAATCTGGCCGAGTTCGAGGCCGTGGTCGGCCACTGTCGCAGCGACGACGAGCTGGCCGCCAAGGGCGCGGCGCTGTGCGCCGAGCTCGAGCTCGAGGCGCTGCTGATCACCCGTAGCGAGAAGGGCATGACCCTGGTGCGTGGCGACCATGAGCCGCTGCACCTGCCGACCCGGGCGCGCGAGGTGTTCGATGTCACCGGTGCCGGCGACACCGTGATCGGCGTGCTGGGGTTGGCGCTGGCGGCCGGGCACGGCTTCCCGGAGGCGATGACCCTGGCCAACCTGGCGGCCGGCCTGGTGGTGGCCAAGCCCGGCACCGCCACGCTGTCGATCGCCGAACTCTATACCGCGGTACATGGCGACAAGCTGGCCGAATTCGGCGTCATCGGCGAGGCGCCGCTGATCGAGGCGGTGCGCGCTGCCCAGCTGCGCGGCGAGCGGGTGGTGATGACCAACGGCTGCTTCGATATCCTTCACGCCGGCCACGTGGCCTACCTGGAGCATGCTCGTCAGCTCGGCGACCGACTGGTGGTCGCGGTCAACGACGATGCCTCCATCGGCCGGCTCAAGGGCCCCAGGCGCCCGATCAACCCGCTCGCCCGGCGCATGCAGGTGCTGGCCGGCCTCGGCGCGGTGGACTGGGTGGTACCGTTCAGCGAGGACACCCCCCAGCGCCTGATCGAGGCGGTGCTGCCCGACGTGTTGGTCAAGGGGGGGGACTACCGCGTGGAGGAGATCGCCGGCGGCGAGGCGGTGCGCGCCGCCGGGGGCGAGGTGAAGGTGCTGGGCTTCGAAGACGGCGTCTCCACCACCGCCATGATCGCTACCATCCTCGACCGCGAAAGCTGATGCCCGCGGTCTCCCGCCGCTGGCCGCGCTGGCTCTACTCGGCCGCGCTCTACCTGCTTTCGCCCCTGCTCTGGCGGCGGGTATGGCGTGAGCAGGCGCTCACCAACCTGCGCCGGGAGCGGCTCGGGCTGCTGCCGCGCCCGCCCGCCGGGGTGCCCCGGCTGTGGCTGCACTGCGCCTCGGTGGGCGAGGTGCAGGCCGCGCGTCCCTTGATCGAGGCGCTGCTGGCGACGTATCCGCAACATCATCTGGTGGTGACCACCATGACCGCGACCGGCGCCGAACGGGTGCACGCCCTGATCGCCTCTAGGCGCCGGGCTGGCCAGGCCGAACGCCTGCACCACGGCTTCGTCCCGCTCGACTTCCCTGGCGCCGCACGCCGCTTCGTCGCGCGGCTCTCGCCCGCGCTCGCCCTCTTCTTCGAGACCGAGATCTGGCCCAACCTGCTGGCAGCGTGCCAACGCCGCGGCGTACCCACGGCGGTGGTCAATGGCCGACTCTCGCCACGCGCCTACCGCAGCTATCGTCGAGTGCGGCCGCTGATGGCGGCCGCCCTGGGCCGCCTCGACTGGCTGGCCGCCAAGTCGCGCGGCGACGCCGAACGCTTCCGTGCGCTGGGCATGCCGACCACGCGCACCGACGTGGTGGGGTCGCTCAAGTACGACCTGACGCCCGACGATGCGTCATGCGAGGCGAGCAAACGCCTGTGCACACGCTTCGGCTCGCGTCCCGTGTGGGTCGCCGGCTCGACCCACGCCGGCGAGGAAGCGCTGCTGCTGGAGGCCCATGCCCGCCTGCGCCAGTCCTACCCCGATGCCCTGCTGATCCTGGTGCCGCGCCATCCGCAGCGCTTCGAGGCGGTGGCCGGGCTCGTCCAGGAGCGCGGCATGGGGCTGGCACGGCGCTCGCTCGAGGAGTGGCCCGATGGCCGTACCGCCGTCTACCTGGGCGATACCATGGGCGAGCTGCTGATGCTCTACGGCGCCGCCGACCTGGCCTTCGTCGGCGGCAGCCTGGTGCCGGTGGGGGGGCACAACCTGCTCGAGCCGGCGGCCATGGGCGTGCCGGTGCTGACCGGACCGGAGCTGGCCAATTTCGCCGACGTGGCCGAGACCCTGCGCCAAGGCGGTGCGCTGGTCGAGGTGAGTGGCAGCGACATGCTGGCCGACACCCTGGTCACCCTGTTCCTCGACGAGGCCGAGCGCCACCGCCTGGCCGAGGCGGGCCTGGCGGTGGTCGCGGCCAATCGCGGCGCGCTGGCGCGCACCCTGGCGGGGTTGCAGCGCCTGCTGCCCGGTGAGTGAGTGCCAACCCCGGCGTCAGGCCGGCGTCAGCCGCTCCACTCCCCGCTCGGTGCCGAGCAGCAGCACGTCGGCACCGCGCGCGGCGAACAGGCCGTTGGTGACCACCCCGACGATGGCATTGAGGCGTGCCTCCATGGCCACCGGGTCGTCGATCATGAAGTCGTAGCAGTCGATGATCTGGTTGCCGTTGTCGGTGACCACGCCCTCGCGATAGACCGGATCGGCGCCCAGCTTGACCAGCTCGCGTGCGACATAGGAGCGCGCCATGGGGATCACCTCCACCGGCAGCGGGAAGGCGCCGAGGCGCTCGACCTTCTTCGAACCATCGGCGATGCAGATGAAGCGTTCGGCGCAGGCGGCCACGATCTTCTCGCGGGTGAGGGCCGCACCGCCGCCCTTGATCATGTGTAAGTGAGCGTTCACTTCGTCCGCGCCGTCGATGTAAAAGGGCACCGTGCCCACGCTGTTGAGTTCGAACACCTCGATACCATGGCCGCGCAGGCGCTCGGCGCTGGCCTCGGAACTGGCCACGGCGCCCTGGAAGTGGTGGCGCAGCCGCGCCAGACGGTCGATGAACAGATTGGCGGTGGAGCCGGTGCCGATGCCGAGGATGGTGTCGCGCTCGAGCCGCGATTCGATCTCGGCGATGGCGGCGGCGGCCACGGCGTCCTTCAGTTCGTCCTGGGTCATGTCGTGCTCGCTGTCGATGGGTGGCGGATGCCGCGCCATTATAGGCCAGACGACGCCGCCTGCCGACGCGTTCGCTGGACGACAGGGCGACGGAGATGCTACCTATAGGGGTTCTCTGCAGTGCAGCAGGCGCTGCGCCCCTCTGCGCCACTTTTCCTTCCGGGACACCAGGATGCTCGAAGCTACCGTCAAGAAGATCCTCCAGGCTCACGTCTACGAGGCCGCACGTGAAACGCCGATCTCACCGGCTCCCTTCCTGTCGCGACGCTTCAACAACCAGATCCTGATCAAGCGCGAGGACCTGCAGCCGGTCTACTCGTTCAAGATTCGCGGCGCCTACAACAAGATGGCGCAGCTCTCCGAGGAGCAGAAGGCCAGGGGCGTGATCGCCGCCTCGGCCGGCAACCACGCCCAGGGGCTGGCCCTGGCGGCCAGGCAGATGGGCGTCAAGGCGGTCATCGTGATGCCGCGCATCACCCCCGAGATCAAGGTCCAGGCGGTACGTGCGCGAGGGGCCAGGGTGGTGCTCAAGGGCGATGCCTTCGCCGCCGCCGCCGAGCACGCCCAGGAGCTGATGGCCGAGCACGGCTATACCTACATCCCCCCCTTCGACGACATCGACGTCATCGCCGGCCAGGGCACCGTGGCCATGGAGATCCTGCGCCAGCATAGCGGCCCGCTGGATGCCATCTTCGTGCCGGTGGGCGGTGGCGGGCTGATCGCCGGCGTGGCGGCCTACGTCAAGTACCTGCGCCCCGACATCAAGGTGATCGGCGTCGAGGCCGAGGACAGCGCCTGTCTCAAGGCGGCACTCGCGGCCGGCAAGCGCGTGACCCTCGACCAGGTCGGGGTATTCGCCGAGGGCGTGGCGGTGGCGCAGATCGGCAAGGTGCCGTTCAAGATCATGCGCAACCTGGTCGACGACGTCATCACCGTCAATGCCGACGAGATGTGCGCGGCGGTCAAGGATATCTTCGACGACACCCGGGCGGTGTCGGAGACGTCGGGGGCGCTATCGCTGGCCGGGCTCAAGAAGTACGTCCAGCAGACCGGCGTCGAGGGCCAGACCCTGCTGTGCATCAACTCCGGCGCCAACACCAACTTCGACCGCCTGCAGCACATCGCCGAGCGTACCGAGCTCGGCGAGCAGCGCGAGGCGATCCTGGCCGTGACCATTCCCGAGCGGCCCGGCAGCTTCAAGAAGTTCTGCCGCACCATCGGCAAGCGCATGGTGACCGAATTCAACTACCGCTACGCCGACCCCGAGGAGGCGCATATCTTCGTCGGCGTGCAGGTCAAGCCGGGTGGCGAGGACCGGCTGTCGGTGATCGACAAGCTGCGCGAGGCGGGCTATCCGGTGGTCGACCTCACCGACAACGAACTGGCCAAGCTGCACATCCGCCATCTCGGCGGCGGGCGGCCCAAGCAGCACTTCGACGAGGAGGTCTATCGCTTCGAGTTCCCCGAGCGACCCGGCGCGCTGATGAACTTCCTCACCCACCTGCCCCAGGACTGGAACATCTCGCTGTTCCACTATCGCAACCACGGTGCCGCCTTCGGGCGCGTGCTGGTCGGCATGCAGTTGCCCAACGGCGATCGCGCCCACGTCGAGGAGTACTTCGACGAGATCGGCTACCGCTACTGGAAGGAGTCGGACAACGACGCCTATCGCCTATTCATGGCCTGAACGGCCGACGATTCGGTGGGTGAGCGTTGACTTACGCCAAAGCGCCGAATTGGCTTGGGTTTCATTTTGTAATCGCGCCTTGAAGCGGTTGTCATCAAACCGTTACAAGCCCTATAGTCGGCGCTGTCGCGGGCGACTGCGACGCCCTTCACATCATGGGAACGTCAGGGAGCAGGTAATAATGAAGCGTAAGCCCGATCTGGTCATGGCACTGGTGCTGGCGTTTGGCATTGGTGTGGTGGTCACCGGCTATGCCCAGGCGCTGACAGGCGGCTGAGTCGGCGGACAGTGCCATGAGTAGATGATCCCACAACCGGCCGGAGCCCTGCTTCGGCCGGTTTTTCATGGCGACTGGCAACGCCGCTCAGGGGCGCACGACCCGCGCGTCGCTGACGATGGCGTCCAGCGGCACGTCCCACGGCGCCGTCGGCAGGCGATCCACCCGCTGGCAATCGTGGGCCAGACCGATCAGCGTGGGGCGTGGGCCGGGGCGCCGGGTGAAGGCGAGGCTGCGGTCGTAGAAGCCGCCGCCCATGCCCATGCGCTGGCCCTGGTCGTCGAAGCCCACCAGCGGCAGCAGGATCAGGTCCAGCGCCCAGGTCGCCCGCCGCCGGGCACGGTGGGCGCCATGGCGCGTTTGTGGCTCGGGGATGCCGAAGCGGTTGCGCCGCATGGGCGTGCCGGGATGGTAGTGGACGAACCACAGGCTATTGTCCGACAGCGGCTTGAGCACGGGCAGGTAGACGCGAACCCCGCGGCGCGACAGCCAGGGAATCAGCGGCCGGGGGTCGATCTCGCCATCGTTGGGCAGGTAGAGCGCCACGCGCCTGGCGCGTTGCACCTCGGGTAGCTGGCGCAGGCGTCGGCACAGGGTCAGGTCGGCTCGTCGGCGCTGGCGCGGGCTCAGCGCACGGCGGCGATGCCGCAGCGCCTGGCGCAGCTGGCGCCGGGAAGCGAAGTCTTCGCTGACGAGGGGGTCTTGCAGGGCATGCATGATACGGTGGAGTTCCCCAGAGTGCCGCTGTCGTTCTGGCCCTTGAACCCTTGGTTCAAGGTGGGTGGCCGCAGCCGAACCGTCAGGCTTTCCGACGCACGGACATGCACACGGGTCCGGCTAGCCGATGGCCGCCCTGGGTATTGCTCATAGGCTCGAGGGACTTCAACGACTGGCCAACACCCCAGGGAACACCTTCATCCTATCAGAGCTCACGGGCCGGTCCAACGTCATTCGGCAGGAGTTATGTTACCCGGCGCCGCCGCCGCCATGGCCTGCTCCAGACGTTCGCTCAGCCGATCGAGCTGCTGCTCCTCGTGGCGCCGGGTATCCAGCACCTCGAGCAGTTCATGGGTGATGTTGAGCGCGGCCATGAGGGCCACGCGCTCGCTGCCGAGCAGGTTGTTCTGGGAGTGGATGCCCTGCATGGCCCGATCGAGATAGCGGGCGGCCCGCTCCAGCTTGCGCTCTTCGCCGGCGTTGCAGGCGAACACGTAGTGCCGGCCCAGCAGGGTCACCTGTGCGGTGGGGCGATTGGCGTCGTCGCTCATGGCGGGCTCCGGTGTCGGCTTGTCGGCCCGATGCGTTAACATCCGGTGGAACAAGACACATCAATTCAGCCATTCACTATAAGAGAGCCCTTCCCAGGCGGTCAACGCAGCGGAGGCGGCTCAGCGCCATTCGACAAGAGGTTTTCCGCAATGTCACCGATCGACGATCGTCCGGATTTCTCCACCCTGGCCGACCTCTTCCTCTCCCATGGCAGCATGCAGTCGCCGGCCTTTCTCGACGGTCGGCTATGCGCCGAGCTGGCGCTGCACGATCTCGGCGCCGAGGCCTGGCTGGAGGAGGTTTGCCAAGGTCTCGGCGTCGAGCAGCCACGTGATCGCGAGAGCGCCGAAGCGCTGCTGGCCTGGCGTCGCCAGACCCTGGAGGCGCTCGCCGACAGTGGCCTCAACTACGAGCCGCTGCTGCCCGACGATCTCTTCTCTCTGGCCGAGCGTGCCCGCGGCCTGCAGGAGTGGACCCTCGGCTTCCTCGAGGTGATCGAGGCTGCCGGCGACGGGCCGCGGCAGGGCTGGTCGCAGGCGCTGCGCGAGGCGATCGACGACCTCGAGGCGCTGGGCGCCATGGAGACCGACCTCGAGGAGAGCGCCGAGAACGAGAACGATCTCTTCGCGCTGACCGAGCACGCCCGCATGGCGGCGATGCTGCTCTACACCGAGCAGCATCCGGGCCAGCCGCAGGTGGAGAACGGCGAGCCCACTCGCCACTAGGCCGAGAAAATCGGCTCTCCGATTCCCTTCCGTAGCCAGCAAGGAGCCAAGATGCTGCCCGATCCTCTTCCCCGCCCCGCCCCGATCGGCAACGACGAATATCGTGCCCGGCGCGCGGCGCTGATGCAGCGCCTGCCGGCGGACAGCGCCGTGCTGTTGCTCGGCGCTACCCTGACTACCCGCTCGCGCGACAGCGACTACCCCTTCCGCCAGAACAGCGATTTCCACTATCTCACCGGCTTTCCCGAGCCCGACGCCTTGCTGCTGCTGCTGCCGGGGCGCGGCGAGGGCGAAAGCGTGCTGTTCTGCCAGGATCGTGACCCCGCGCTGGAGGCCTGGACCGGTCGCCGGCTGGGGGCCGAAGGTGCCGTACGCGAGCACGGCGTCGACCAGGCCTTCGAGAACGTCGAGCGCGATGAGCGCCTGGAGACGCTGCTCGACGGCCGCCCTGCCCTCTACCTGCTGCTCGAGGACGGCGAGGCCATGGCGCTGGCCGATGACGTCCGCGGGCGCCTGGCGGCCAGGGCGCGCCGCGGCGCCCGGCCGCCGCAGAGCTACGTCGACCTGGCGCCGTTGCTGCACGAGCAGCGCCTGATCAAGAGCGAGAACGAGCTCGCGCTGATGCGGCATGCGGCGCAAATCTCGGCGCTGGCGCACCGACGTGCCATGCGTGCGGCGCGCCCCGGCCTGGCCGAATACCATCTGCAGGCCGAGCTGGAGCACGAGTTCCGCTGGCACGGCGGCAGCGGGCCGGCCTACGCCAGCATCGTGGGTGGCGGTGCCAACGCCTGTGTGCTGCACTACGTCGAGAATAACGCGCCGTTACATGACGGTGCGCTGGTGCTGATCGACGCCGGCGCGGAGTTCGACCTCTACGCCGGCGACATCACCCGCACCTTCCCGGTCGGCGGTCGCTTCGACGAAGCCCAGCGCGCGCTGTACGAGATGGTGCTGGCGGCGCAGGAGCGTGCCGTCGCGGCGGTTCGCCCCGGTGCGACCCTGACCGCGATCCACGACGGCGTGGTGCGCGACCTCACCGCGGGGTTGATTCGGCTTGGCCTGCTCGCCGGCGACGTCGAGGCGCGCATCGAGGACGAGAGCTACAAGCGCTTCTACCTGCACTCGACCTCGCACTGGCTGGGACTCGACGTCCACGACGTGGGGGAGTATCGCCTCGAGGGCCAGCCGCGGCCGCTGGCGCCGGGCATGGTCCTGACGGTGGAGCCCGGGCTGTACATCCCGGCCGACGAGGATATTCCCCGGCAGTTTCGCGGCATCGGCATTCGCATCGAGGACGATGTCGCGGTGACCGCCGAGGGGCACGAGGTATTGACCGCCGAGGTTCCCAAGCAGGTAGCGGAAATCGAGGCCTTGATGGCCAAGGATTGACCAGGGGGAGAGATAGCTTTCATGGAATTACGTAAATTACGTTACGCTATGGACGGCCGTCGCAGCGGCCTGGTGGCATGAGCGTGCGGGTCGATCGCCAGGTGGATATCGCCATCGTCGGTGGCGGCCTGGTGGGGGCCAGCCTGGCCTGTGCCCTGGCGCCGCTGATCGAGCGCCGCGGCCTGTCGGTCGCGGTAATCGAGGCCGCGCCCCTCCTCGACAGCGCCGCGGCGCCCTGGCAGCCCAGCTTCGATGCGCGCGCCAGCGCCATCGCCCAGGGCTCGGCGGAGCGTTTCCGGGCCATGGGGCTGTGGCAGGCGATGGCCGAGCAGGCGTCGGCCATCCTGCGCATTCACGTCAGCGAACGGGGCCGGCTGGGCGTGACCCGCCTCACCGCCGCCGAGCTCGGTCAGCCGGCGCTGGGCTACGTCATCCCCAACGTCTGGATGGGGCGCGTCATGCACCGGCGCCTGGCCGAGCTGCCGATCGAGTGGCACTGCCCGGCCAGCGTGGAGACGATCGAGCCCGAGGCGGAAGGCTATCGACTCGCCCTCTCCGATGGCTGTACGCTGCGGGCCGGCCTGACGGTACTGGCCGACGGCGGCCGCTCGGGGCTCAAGGAGCAACTGGGCATCGCCAGCGACGCGGCGCCCTACGACCAGGTGGCGTTGATCGCCAACGTCGAGATGAGCCGGCCCCACGACGGTGTCGCCTACGAGCGCTTCACCCGCGAGGGGCCGATTGCGCTGCTGCCCCTGCCTGGGCAGCAGATGGCGCTGGTATGGACCCACCGCGCGGGGCGGGAGAAGGACCGGCTGGCGCTCGGCGACGGCGACTTCCTGGCCGAGCTGCAGCAGGCCTTCGGCGATCGCGCAGGCCGCTTCCGCCGCGTCGGCAGCCGCCACGCCTACCCGCTGACGCTGGTCACCGCGCGGGAAACCGTGCGGCCGGGGCTGGCGGTGCTGGGCAACGCCGCCCATTCGCTCCACCCCGTGGCCGGCCAAGGCTTCAATCTGGCGCTGCGCGGCGTGACCGACCTGGTGGCGGCGCTCGAACCGGCGCTGGCCGGCGGCGAGCCGCTCGGCAGCATGCTGGTGTTGCGCGACTTCGAGGCCAGGCGCATCGTCGACCGCCACCAGGTGATCCGCTTCAGCGATGGCCTGGTGCGCCTGTTCGGCATCGACAACGCCCTGCTGGCCCATGCCCGGGCGGCGGGGTTGGTGGGGCTCAACCTGCTCGGCCCGCTGCGCCGCGGCCTGGCTCGCCGGGCCATGGGGTTGGAGCGCTGAAGCGCCGCCGGGACGAGCGGCCGTGCCCCATCTCCGCGGGGGCCGCAAACGAGAGAGGAAGCCATGACGGATACGGCGGGGCCGACAACGCGATACGACGTCATTGTGGTGGGGGGCGGCATGGTAGGCGCCGCGTTGGCGGCGCTGCTGGGCCAGGCGGGGGTCGCCGTGGCCCTGCTCGATCCGCGCCCTGCGCCGCTGGCGGCCGACGAGGTGGGCATCGGCCTGCCGGCGATGCGCGTCAGCGCCCTGACGCCGGTGTCCCAGCGCCTGCTCGAGGGCCTGGGGGCCTGGCCGTGGATGGCGGCACGTCGGGTGACCCCCTATCGCTTCATGCAGGTGTGGGACGGTGAAGGCAGCGGCGAGGTGAGCTTCTCGGCGGAACAGGCCGGCGTGCCGCTGCTTGGTCACATCGTCGAGAACGACGTGATCCTGGCGGCGCTGGAGCGGCGCCTGGGCGCCTTGCCCTCGGTCTCCGTGCTGCTGGGCACGCGGGTGACCGGGCTGGGCGAAGGGAAGGCGGGGCGCGAGGTGGCGCTCGAGGACGGCCGCCGGCTGTCGGCGCCGCTGGTGGTGGCGGCCGATGGGGCGCGCTCGCCGCTGCGCGAGATGGCGGGCATTGCGGTCGAGGCTCGCGATACCGGTCATGTTGCGGTGGTGACCACGGTGCGCACCGAGCGCGAGCACGGCGGCGTGGCGCGGCAGGTGTTCCTGGCGTCGGGACCGCTGGCGTTCCTGCCGCTGACGGTCGCGGGCGATGCGCACTACTGTTCGATCGTCTGGTCGACCTCACCGGAAGAGGCCGCACGCTTGACCGCGCTCCCCCCCGTGGCGTTGGGAAGCGAGCTGGAGGCGGCCTTCGAGGCTCGCCTGGGCGCGGTGGAGGTGGTCGACCGGGCATTGGCGGTGCCCCTGACCCAGCGTCATGCCGAGCGCTACGTGCAGCCGGGTTTCGCGCTGGTGGGCGATGCGGCCCACAGCATCCACCCGCTGGCGGGCCAGGGTGTCAACCTGGGGCTGATGGACGTGGCCGTGCTGGCCGAGGAGCTCCTCGTCGCGCGTCGTCGTGGCATTCCCTTGGGCGAGCCGCGCATGCTCGAGCGCTACGCCCGCCGCCGACGCGGCGACAACGCCGCCATGCTGGCGCTGATGGACGGCTTCCGCCTGCTGTTCGGCACGCGCCACCCGCTGGCCACCCTGACGCGCAACCTCGGCCTTTCCGGCGTCGACCGGCTCACGCCGGTCAAGCGGCTGCTCATGCGCCAGGCGATCGGCGAGCGCGGCCGACTGCCGGCCTCCTGTCGCTGAGAGGTGTCCCGGCCCGAGTCGAGGGCCAGGACACGCTCTGCCTTAACGCGCGCGCCGTTCCAGGACGTTGAGGGCCTTGAGCAGGTTGAGCGCCTCGCCGAGCTGGTAGTCCTCGCGCAGCCGGGCGGACCTCTCGCTGGAGGTGCGCGGCTCGCCGCTCGAGCGCAGGTGGCCCTCCAGGTCGGCCTCGCGCAGCTGGCGGCTGCCCTCGGCCACCTCGATGCGGCCGTGCACCACGGTCACGTCCGGTTCGATGCCGAGCGCCTGGATCGAGCGCCCGTTGGGCGTGTAGTACAGCGCCGTGGTCAGCTTCAGCCCTTCGCCGTTGCCCAGCGGCAGCACCTGCTGCACCGAACCCTTGCCGAAGCTCTCGGTGCCCATGATCACGCCGCGGCGCTGGTCCTGCAGCGCGCCGGCAACGATCTCGGCGGCGGAGGCGCTGCCGCCGTTGATCAGGACCACCAACGGCACGTCGGGGGCCGCGGTCTCGCGGCTGGCGGAGAAGCGCATCTCGGTGTCCGGCAGGCGCCCTTCGGTGTAGACCACCAGGCCGCTGTCGAGGAAGGCATCGGCCACCGCCACGGCGGCCTGCAGGACGCCGCCGGGATTGTTGCGCAGGTCGAGGATCAGGCCCTGCAGCGGTCCGTCACGCTCCATGCGACGAATGGCGTCGTTGACCTGGTCGCCGGTGCGGTTCTGGAACTGGCTGACGCGCAGGTAGCCGTAGCCCGCCTCCAGCATCTCGCTACGCACGCTCTCGGTGCGGATGATCTCTCGGGTCAGGGTGACCTCGATGGGGGCATCCTCGCCGCTACGCTGCAGGGTCAGGTGGATCTCGCTGCCCGGCTCGCCGCGCATCAGGGTGACCGCCTCCTGCAGCGAGAGTCGCTCGGTGGGGGTGTCGTCGATCGCCAGGATGACGTCGCGTGCCTGCACCCCGGCCCGCGATGCGGGGGTGTCGTCGATCGGCGTGATGACGGTCAGGCGGCCCTCCTCGAGGCCCACTTCGATGCCGATGCCGCCGAATTCGCCCTCGGTGGATTCGCGCAGGCTCTGGAACTCGTCGCTGTCGAGATAGGCGGAGTGCGGGTCGAGCTCGCTGAGCATGCCGCGCATGGCGTTGCGCAGCAGGGTGCTGTCGTCGACCTCCTCCACGTAGGCGCGCTTGATGCGCTCGAACACCTCGGCGAAGGTCTGGATGTCCTCCAGCGGCAGCTCGTCCGCCGCCTCGGCCTGGGCATTGGCCGCGGAGGGCGCGAGGGGCAGCGCCAGCAGCGCCGTCGGCAGCAGCGCCGCCAGCAGGCGTCGTGGTGCGGGCAGTAGGCGGGCAAGGCGTGAGGACATGCGAACTCCGCTGTTGCGAGGCGAGGCTGTCCAGCATATCCCGTGGTCCGGGGCTTGTGAAATCTCTCTCGTCATCTTCGTGCGATCCATGCCTGGGGGTCGATGGGGTCGCCGTTGCGGCGAACCTCGAAGTAGAGCGCCGAGGTGGTATGGCCGCCACTGTTGCCTACCGTGCCGATGGCGTCGCCGCGCGAGACGGCCTCGCCGACCTCGACGCTGAAGTGCTGCAGGTGGGCGTAGAGGGTCATGATGTTGTCGCCATGGTCGAGGATCAACAGGTTGCCGAAGCCGCGCATCCAGTCGGAGAAGACCACGCGCCCGGCGTGAACGGCCTCGACGGGGGTGCCCTCGCGGGCCTCGATCAGGATGCCGTTGTAGTGCACGCCATCGTCTCGGCGGTAGCCCGAGGCGACGTTGCCCTGGACCGGCCAGGGCAGGTCGCCGCGGGTGCGCTCGATGGCGGTGGAGGGCGGCGGACGCTCGAGCCGGGCGAGCTCCTCGCGTACGCGCTCGAGCACCTGCTCCGCCTCGGTGCGGTCGCGATCGAGTCGCGCCAGGCGCGACTGCTCGTCGCTGTAGCGGGCATCCAGCTCGGCCACCAGGCGTTCGCGTTCGGCCATGCGCTCGGTCAGTTCGCTGCTGCGTGTGGCCAGCTCGTCGGCCAGGGCGTCCATTCGCTCGCCGCGCGCCTGCAGCTCGCGGCGGTTCTCGCTCAGCTCGACATCGAGCCGGGCGATCTCGTCGAGCCGCTCGTTGCGCGCCCGGGCCAGGTGGTTGAGATAGGTCTGCAGCCGGTCGAGCCGCGCCGGGTCGTCCTGGTTGAGCAGCAGCTTGAGCTGCGGGGTGAGTCCCAGGCGGTAGAGCGCGTCGAGCTGGACATCGAGCGCCTCGACCTGTTCGGCCCGCTCTTCCCGCAGTGCGTCGCGGGCGGACTCGAGTGCGGCGATCTCGTCGGCGAGGCGGCGCCGGTCGGCCTGGATGGCGTCCAGCCGACGGTGGGTTTCGGCCAGCGCGGTCTCCACCTCGCGCAGTTCACGGCTGGCCTCGTCCTGGGCCTGGCGCGTCTGGCCCAGGCGTCGGCTGAGCGCCTGGATTTCGCTGCCGATGGCATCGAGGCGCTCGCGCGCCTCGCGTTCGCTGGGCTGGGCTTGCGCACTGTCCCCGATCAGCCCCGGCAGCATGGCGAGAGCCACCAGCAGGGCTCTCGATGGGTGGCGCCACCAGGGCCGACTCATGGTTGCACGGGCTCGCAGGCGCTGGTCATGCCGGCTCGATCAGCACCCGGCCGGTCATCTCCTCGGGAATCGGCTGCTCCATCATCGTCAGTAGCGTCGGCGCGATGTCACACAGGCGGCCATCGTCGAGCAGCGTGACCGACTGCGGGCCGACGTAGATGAGCGGCACCTCGAAGGTGGTGTGGGCGGTCTGCGCCACGCCGGTGTCGGGGTTGACCATCTGCTCGGCGTTGCCGTGGTCGGCGGTGATCAGGCAGGCGCCGCCGGCACGCTCGATCGCCTCCACCACGCGGCCGACGCAGGCGTCCACCGCCTCGATGGCCTTGACCGCGGCGCCGAAGTCGCCGGTATGGCCGACCATGTCGCCGTTGGCGTAGTTGCAGACGATCAGGTCGTAGTGGCCCGAATCGATCGCCTCGACCAGGCGATCAGTGACCTCTTCGGCGCTCATCTCGGGTTTTTCGTCATAGGTCTTGACGTCCTGGGGCGAGGGCACCAGCACGCGGGTCTCACCCTCGAACTCGGCCTCGCGACCGCCGGAGAAGAAGAAGGTGACGTGGGCGTACTTCTCGGTCTCGGCGATGCGCAGCTGGGTCAGGCCGCGCTTTTCCATCACCTCGCCCAGGGTGTTGTGCAGGTCGGCCGGCGGGAAGGCGGCCGGGGCGGGGATATCGGCGGCGTACTGGGTCAGGGTGACCAGGCTGCCGCCGGCAAGCCGCGGGCGCAGGCGACGCGAAAAGCCGTCGAAAGCATCCTCGACGAAGGCGCGGGTCAGCTCGCGGGCGCGGTCGGCGCGGAAGTTCATGAAGATGGCGGCGTCGCCGTCGGCGATGGCCGCCGGCCCCTCGCCGTTGCGCACCACGGTGGCGGTAACGAACTCGTCGTTCTCGCCGCGCTCGTAGGCGTCACGCAGGCCCTGTTCGGCGCTGGTGGCCTCGAATTCGCCGACGCCCTCGGTGAGCAGCCGGTAGGCCTTCTCGACGCGATCCCAGCGGTTGTCGCGGTCCATTGCGAAGTAGCGGCCCACGATCGAGGCGACGAAGCCGTTGTCGGCGCCGACCAGCTCGGCGAGGCGGGCGTTGGTGCGCTCGATGGAGGCCAGCGCGCTGCGCGGTGCGGTGTCGCGGCCGTCGAGGAAGCCATGCACGTAGATGCGCTGGGCGCCGCGCCGGGCGGCCAGCTCGGCCATGGCCAGGATGTGGTCCTCGTGGCTGTGCACGCCGCCGGGCGAGAGCAGGCCGAGCAGGTGTACGGCGTGGCCGGCAGCCACGGCGGCGTCGATGGCGTCGGTCAGCGCGGCGATGGTGTCGAGATCGCCGTCCTCGATGGCCTTGGAGATGCGAGTGAGCTCCTGGTACACCACCCGGCCAGCCCCAAGGTTCATGTGGCCGACCTCGGAGTTGCCCATCTGCCCCTCGGGCAGGCCGACGTACTTGCCGTCGGTGTGCAGCAGCGCATGGGGGTGCTCCTGCCACAGCCGGTCCATGTTCGGCGTGCGTGCCGCGGCCACGGCGTTGTCGGTGGGGTCGGGGTTGTGGCCATAGCCGTCGAGGATGATCAGGGCAACGGGGCGTGGGGCGATCTGGGGCGTCATGGGGGATGCGGGCCTCTTGAACGTGGTGGGCGCGACGTCGGCCGTCCGGGAGGCTGTCCGCGCCCTGTCCGGCGGTCTGGGAATGCCGCGGAGGCGGGCCTGGTATCGGCTGCGGGCCGCACGAGACAGGCGCCTGGACGACGGGGGTCGCGACTTGTATCGGCTTGCGGCATCATAACGCACGGCCAGGCGAGCGTCATGGTCCCGGCGCATCGCCGGCGGGTCATGCCGCGGGGGCTGCCGCATGGTGTATACTCTCGCCTTCCGGGTGCCCTGCCCGACCGTTATTCTCGCTATTTCCGCAACAAGAGTGTGCCGGATCCATGATCGATCAGCTGTTCGAATTCGTGCAGAACCACCCGCTCCTGGTGGGCGCCTTCCTCCTGGTGCTGACCGCCTGGATCGCCTACGAGGTCCGCAACAGCGCCTCCAGCGGCGTCTCGTCCAGCCAGGCCACCCAGCTGATCAACCGCGAGGACGCGGTGATCGTGGACACCCGCGAGGCGGGGGACTTCAAGGCCGGCCACATCGCCGGGGCGCGCAACATTCCCCAGAGCCGCATCGACGAGCGCATCGGCGAACTCGAGAAGGTCAAGGACAAGCCGATCGTGGTGGTCTGCAAGAGTGGCCAGGCCTCCGGCACCACCGTGGCCAAGCTGGTCAAGGCTGGCTTCTCGCGGGTCTACAAGCTCAAGGGCGGCATGATGCAGTGGCAGGCCGACGGCCTGCCGGTGGTCAAGAAATAGCCAATACACAAGACGCAAGCACGCAAAAGGAACCTTTCCCATGGCCGAAGAGAACAGCCAGAACGCCGCCGGCGGCAACCAGGCCGCTGCCGATCCGCAGAACCGGCAGCAGCTCCAGTTCGCCGTGCAGCGTATCTATGTCAAGGACATCTCCTTCGAGGCCCCCAACTCGCCGGCGGTCTTCCAGCAGCCGTTCAAGCCCAAGGTCGGCCTGGACCTGAACACCAGCAGCCAGAAGGTCGGCGAGGATCTCTACGAGGTGTCGATCAAGGTCACCGCCCAGGTGCGCCACAGCGAGGAGGGGACCACCTCCTTCCTGGCCGAGATCGAGCAAGCCGGCCTGTTCCGCATCAGCGGCATCGAGGGCGCGCAGCTCGAACACACCCTGGGCGCCTTCTGCCCCAACGTGCTGTTCCCCTACGCGCGTGAGTGCATCGACAACCTGGTCAATCGCGGCGGCTTCCCGCCCCTGATGCTGGCGCCGGTCAACTTCGAGGCGATCTACGCCCAGAAGAAGAAGCGCGAGGCCGAGCAGGCCCGGCAGCAGGGCGAGCAGACCACCCAGTAGGGTTGCGCTGCATGTCATCAGCACCGCGCATTCACGTCGCCGCCGACTTCCCCGTCGGCGGCGACGTCGTTCTGCCCGAAGGTCCCGCGCGCCACGTGGCCCGGGTGCTGCGCCTGGGCGAAGGCGCACCGCTGCGGCTCTTCGACGGTGCCGGCCTGGAGGCCCGGGCGGTGCTCGTCGAGGCCGGACGCAAGCGGGTGGTGGCACGCATCGAGGCCGTCGAGGCGGGGCGCGGCGAGTCGCCGCTGGCGGTGCACCTGGGCCAGGCGATCTCCAAGGGCGACCGCATGGACTACGCCATCCAGAAGGCCGTCGAGCTGGGTGTTGCCGCCATCACGCCGCTCTACACCGAGCACGGCGACGTGCGACTCAAGGGCGAGCGCGAGGCGAAGAAGCTGGCCCACTGGCAGGCAGTGGCCGCCAGCGCCTGCGAGCAGTGCGGTCGTGCCGTGGTGCCCACCGTTCATGCCCCCCTGCTACTAACCGAGTGGTTGGGCCAGCGCAGCGAGTCCCTTCGCCTGGTGCTGCACCCCGGCACGGCAGGCGCCCTCGAGCGCAGCGACCCTCCCGCTACTGTGGCCCTGCTGATCGGCCCCGAGGGCGGGCTCTCCTCCGCCGACGTCGCGGCCGCCATGGCCGCCGGCTTCTCCCCGCTCTCCCTCGGGCCGCGCATTCTGCGCACCGAGACCGCACCGGTGGTGGCACTCTCCCTGCTGCAGTACCGCTTCGGGGACCTGGACGGCTCCCTTCCTTACGAAACGGATTGAACTTTAGTCGCTGTTGGCGATGACCGACTTGTGCGCTTCTGCGTTCCTGTTTAGGTTGTATGATGTATGACAACTGAAGGCGATAGGACTCCAGACCGGACCGAAGTTGCCTTCCAACGGGCCGATGCATGAACAAGAGGATGTCTCCGTGAAGTTTTCCAGAGCAGCCGTGATGGAAGCCTTGGGCGATGGATTGCTGTCTTTCCCCATTACCGATTTCGATAAGGAGGGGCGGTTCGATGCGGACAGTTACCGTCGTCGTCTGGAGTGGTTCATCAGCCATGACATCTCGGCCGTATTCGTCGCCGGCGGCACGGGGGAGTTCTTCAATCTCACGCTCGACGAGTACCGCGATGTGGTTCGTGTGGCCGTCGAAACCGTCGCCGGCAGACTGCCGGTCATCGCCAGCTCGGGCCTGAGCGTTGCCAGCGGCAAGGCCTTCGCCAAGGCGGCCGAAGAGGCGGGCGCCGACGGCATCCTGCTGATGCCGCCCTACCTGACCGAATGCCCCCAAGACGGCTTGGTGGAGTATGCCCGAGCGATATGTGACTGGACCGATCTCAGCATCATTTACTACAACCGCGGCAACGGCGTGCTCGGCGCCGAGGCGGTGCGCGAGCTGGCCGATGCCTGCCCCAACCTGATCGGGCTGAAGGATGGCAAGGGCGACATCCAGGCACTGAACAGGATCATCAAGACCATTGGCGATCGGCTGGTTTACGTGGGAGGTGTGCCCACCGCCGAGATCTTCGCCGAGGCGTACCTTGCCATCGGTGTGAATACCTATTCATCCGCCGTATTCAATTTCGTGCCGGACATGGCGGTGAAGTTCTACCAGGAACTCCGCGCGGGCAATGCCGAGGTCGTGAAGCGCATCACCCACGACTTCTTCATTCCCTTCGTGGATCTCAGGGACCGAAAGCCAGGCTATGCCGTCAGCCTGATCAAGGCCGGGGCCGAGATCATCGGCCGTCCGGCCGGTAGTGTCAGGGCACCTTTGGTCATGCCCACTTCGGAGGAGCGTCATCGGCTGGAAAGACTCGTCGGCATCGCTCAGCAGTTGTAACGCCAATCCACACAAGCTCGTACCCTAGAGCAACAAGCGAGGAGCACGTCATGAAAACAATCTCAACAAACAAGACGTTCTGTGCCATTGCCGTTTCCGCCGCCCTGGCGGCCATGGCGCTGCCGGTGCAGGCCGATACCTGGCGCGGCTGGAACATCCACCCGCCGGGCTACCCCAACACCGTGGCGCTGGAAGCCTTTGCCGAGAACGTGACCGAGCGCACCGAGGGGCGCATCACCGCGCAGGTCTACAACAACGGCGTGCTTGGCGACCAGCCCGATGCCATCGAGCAGACCCGCAGCGGGGTGCTGAATTTCGCCAACTTCAACATGGGACCGATGGGACCCATCGTGCCGGAGACCAACGTCCTCTCGTTGCCCTTCATCTTCCGCAGCGTCGAGCACATGCACGAAGTCATGGATGGCGAGATCGGCCAGCAGTTTGCCGACGCCCTCGCCGAGAAGAATCTGGTGGCCCTCTCCTGGTTCGACTCCGGCGAGCGCAGCCTCTACAACACCAAGCGCCCGGTCCATATGCCCGAAGACATGCAGGGGCTCAAGATCCGGGTCATGAACAACGACCTCTACGTCGACATGATCGAGGCGCTGGGCGGCAACGCGACGCCGATGGCCTATGGTGAGGTATACCAGTCGTTGAAGACCGGCGTGCTCGACGGGGCGGAGAACAACTACCCCTCCTTCCAATCCAGCAACCACTACGAGGCCGCCGAGTACTACTCCCTCACGGAACACCTGATCATTCCCGAGTGCCTGTGCATCGCCAAGGCGAGCTGGGAGGCGCTCTCCGCCGAGGACCAGGAGATCGTGCGCGAGGAGGCGATCAAGGCTTCGCAGATGCAGCGCGAGCTGTGGGTCGAGGGCTCCGAGGCGAGCCGCCAGGTCGTGCTGAACGCCGGCGTTCAGATCAACGAGGTGGAGGACAAGGCCGCCTTCCAGCAGCGGATGGAGCCGGTCTACGCGGGTTTCATCGAGGAAAATCCCGACCTCGAGAGCCTGGTCGACGCCATCCGGAACTCGAACTGAGCTTCGCTGCGATGCCCCCTTGGCGCCCTGGCGCCAAGGGGGAAGGAGGCATACGCCCATGAGAACCCATGTCGATGTCGAGGCTGCCGTGACGTTCCCCCGCCTGAAGCACATTGCCGGCAAGGTACTGGATGGCCTGGCCAGCCTCTGCCTGGCGGCGGCGGGCGTCATGCTCGTCTTTCTCATCGCCATCTTCGGCTGGCTGGTGTTCGGCCGCTACGTGCTCAACAACACGCCGACCTGGGTCGAGCAGGCTGCCCTGCTGCTGGTGGTCTACATCACCTGCCTGGGGGCCGCGGCCGGGGTCAGGGGAAATTCCCACTTGAGCATCGACTTCGTGCGCGAAGGCATGCCCGAGCCCTTCAGGACGCTCTTTCGCTACGTCGCCGATCTCTTCGTCATCGCCTTCGGCGCCTTCATGGCCTACCAGGGCTGGGGCCTGGTGATGGCCAACCTCGAGCGGGCGATTCCGATGATCCGCCTCGCCGAGAGCTGGCGCGCCGCGCCCCTGGTGATCTGCGGCGTGCTGATCGTGCTGTTCTCCGTGGCCAACATCGTGTCGCGCATTACCGCTTACGAATCCAACGAGGGTAACTGACATGGGCCTGGCCATTCTGTTCGGTGTCTTCTTTCTCGGCCTGGTGGCAGGCGCCCCCGTGGCATTCGCCGTGGGGCTGGCCGCCGTGGCCACCTTCCTCTACGAGGGGCTACCGCTGTTCGTGGCGTTCCAGCGCATCCTGTCGGGGATCTCGGTCTTCTCGCTGCTGGCCATTCCATTCTTCATCTTTGCCGGCGAGCTGATGCTGCACGGCGGGATCTCCGCCCGCCTGGTGCGCCTGGCGTCCGCTGCGGTAGGCAGGATGCGCGGCGGACTGGGCATCGTCAACGTCAGCTCCTCGATGCTGTTCGGCGGCATTTCTGGCTCGGCCGTGGCCGATACCTCGGCGCTCGGTTCGATCCTGGTGCCGGTAATGAAGGAGAAGGGCTACGATGCCGACTATGCCGTCAACGTCACGGTGACCTCCTCGGTCGCCGGCGTGGTGATCCCCCCGAGCCACAACATGATTCTCTATGCCGTGGCGGCCGGCGGTGGCATTTCGGTCACCCAGCTGTTCATCGCCGGTATCGTGCCGGGCATCCTGATGTGTCTGACGCTGGCCGTGGCGGCCTACCTGGTGGCGGTGAAACGCGGCTACCGGGGCGAGACCTTTCCCGGCTGGGACGTGCTGATCATCAGCCTGGCCGCGGCCCTGCCGGGGCTGCTCACGGCGGTGATCATCGTCGGCGGGGTGCTGTCGGGCATTCTCACCGTGACCGAATCCGGGGCCTTCGGCGCCATCTATGCCATCGTCGTCACCGCGCTGGTCTACCGCGAGCTGCGCTGGGCCTCGTTCAAGGCGGCGGTGCTGCAGTCGGTGAAGACCACCGCGCTGGTGATGATCCTGGTCGGCTGCGCCTCGGCGTTCTCCTACCTGCTGGCGCTCTACAACGTGCCGCTGCTGCTGACCGACGTGCTGATGGCGCTGTCCGACAAGCCCATCGTCATCTTCCTGCTGCTCAACCTGCTGTTGCTGGGGCTCGGCATGATCATGGACATGGCGGCGCTGATCCTGATCTGTACGCCAATCTTCCTGCCGGTGGCGATGCAGTTCGGCATGGATCCGATCCAGTTCGGCATCATCATGATGATGAACCTGGGGCTGGGGCTGTGCACGCCGCCGGTGGGGGCCTGCCTGTTCGTCGGCTGCGTGATCGGCAAGATCAAGATCGAAGAGGCCGTGCGCACCATCTGGCCCTTCTACCTGGCGCTGTTCGTCGCCCTGATGCTGGTGACCTACGTGCCGGCCGTCTCGCTGTCGCTGCCGGTGCTG
The DNA here is from genome assembly GCF_017868775.1 of Billgrantia sulfidoxydans. Lineage (NCBI taxonomy): Bacteria > Pseudomonadati > Pseudomonadota > Gammaproteobacteria > Oceanospirillales > Halomonadaceae > Billgrantia > Billgrantia sulfidoxydans. The sequence goes on from NZ_CP053381.1 coordinate 40,679, forward strand.
TTCCGCTGAGCCTCCCTTCGACCGAACCGTAACGGACTCGATGATGAAAATTGCAGCCGTACACACCCATATCCTCGACCACGTGCTCGACACCGCCTTCGAGAGCGCTTCGATGCACTTCGCCCGGCGCCAGCACTGCCTGGTCGAGATCGTCTGCGACGACGGCACCACCGGCTGGGGCGAGTGCCTGGGGCCGGCCCAGCCCAACGCGGCGGTGGTCAAGGCCTACAGTGCCGCGCTGATCGGTCAGGACCCGCTGCAGACCGAGAAGCTCTGGCTCGAGCTCTACAATCGACTGCGCGACCAGGGCCAGCGCGGCCTGACCGTGACCGCCCTGAGCGGCATCGACATCGCCCTGTGGGACATCAAGGGCAAGCACTTCGGCGTGCCGATCTCGACCCTGCTCGGCGGCCGCTTCCGCGACAGCGTGCGGGCCTACGCCACCGGCTCGTTCCGCCGGGAAGGCGTCGACCGGGTCGAGGACATCGCCCGCGAGGTGGCGGGCTACCGCCGCGAAGGCTTCCACGCGGTGAAGATCAAGATCGGTTTCGACGTCGAGGAGGACCTGCGCGTCATCGAGGCGGTGCGCGAATCGATCGGGCCCGACATGCGCCTGATGATCGACGCCAATCACGGCTACGACACTCTGGAAGCCGTCGAAGTGGGCCGGCGGGCGGCGAAGTTCGGCATCGACTGGTTCGAGGAGCCGGTGCTGCCCGAGCATGTCTCGGCCTACCGGGCGGTGCGTGCCGATCAGCCGATCCCGGTGGCCGGCGGCGAGACCTGGCACGGCCGTTATGCCATGCACGAGCCGCTGGCGACCCGCGCCGTGGACATCGTCCAGCCCGACATCTGCGGCGTCGGTGGCTTCACCGAGATTCGCCGGGTGGCGGACATGGCGGCGCTGCACGGCGTGCGCCTGGTGCCGCACGTATGGGGCACCGCGGTATGCCTGGCCGCCAGCCTGCAGTTCATGGCCGCCCTGCTGCCCAACCCGCCGCGGCGCGACCCGATCGAGCCGATTCTCGAGTTCGATCGCACCGAGAACCCCTTCCGCCAGGCGGTGGTGACGACGCCCATCGAACACCACCGGGGCGTGGTGGCGATACCGGACGGGCCCGGGCTCGGCATCGAGATCGACCGCGAGGCCCTCGCCCGCTTCGCCCTCGAGGAGGCATGACGAACGTGACCGCGATACCTGCCAATACCCGGCCGCTGGACGGTCCGCCGCCGCGGCTGGCCGCACCGCCGGGTGCCACCGACTGCCACATGCACCTCTACCTGCCGGGCTTCGCGGCCCAGCCCGGCGGGCCCGGCATCGTCGAGCTGGCCACGGTCGAGGATTACCGCCGGGTGCAGGCGCGTCTGGGGCTGGAGCGGGTGGTGGTCACCCAATCCAACGCCTATCAGCTCGACAACGGTGCGCTGCTCGAAGCCCTCGGCCAATTGGGCACTGAAACGGCGCGCGGTGTGGCGGCGGTGGCCCCCGGCACCGCTGAGACGACGCTGCGCGACTGGCATGCCAAAGGCGTGCGCGGCGCGCGCATCATGAACCTGCCCGGCGGCGCCGTGACCCATGCCGACATGCCCGCGGTCGAGCGCCTGGTCCGTCCGCTGGGCTGGCACCTGATGGTGCAGTTCAACGGCCAGCACCTGGACGATTACCTCGACGGCCTGCAGCGCCTCGAGGGCGACTACATCATCGACCATATCGGCAAGTTCATGCCGCCGGTGCCGGCGAACGATCGCCGCGTCGACGCCATCCTGCGGCTGCTCGATCGCGGCAACGCCTGGTTCAAGCTGTGTGGCGGCTACGAGACCAGCACAATCGGGGGGCCGCGCTACGAGGACGTCGGCGCCATCGCCTGGCGTGTCGTTGCCCATGCCCCCGAGCGGGTGATCTGGGGCTCGAACTGGCCCCATGTCGGCGTGCCGCGCGAGCGCTATCCCGATGATGCCGAGCAGCTCGACGTGCTGCTCGGCTGGGCCGGACCCGAGACACGCCGCCGGATCCTGGTCGACAACCCTGCCGCCCTGTACGGCTTCTGAACCCTTGTCCGAAGGAGGAAAGTGCATGATCGATCGACTGTTGGTAACGGGCGCCGCCGGCGGCATGGGCCGCATCATCCGGCCGCACCTGGCGCAGCTGGCGCGTACGGTGCGGCTGTCGGACATCGCCGAGCTGGGCGAGGCGGCCAGCCACGAGGAACTCGTGCCGTGCGACCTCGCCGACGCCGGGGCGGTGGGTAAGCTGGTGCAGGGCTGCGACGCCATCATCCACCTGGGCGGCGTCTCGGTGGAGAAGCCTTGGGCGAGCCTGCTGCAGGCCAACATCGTCGGTACCTACAACCTCTACGAGGCGGTGCGCCGACACGGCAAGCCGCGGGTGATCTTCGCCAGCTCCAACCACACCACCGGCTACTACGAGCGGTCGCGGCGCATCGACACCGAGGTGCCGCACCGGCCCGACTCGCTCTACGGCGTGACCAAGTGTTTCGGCGAAGACCTGGCCAGCCTGTATCATGACAAGTTCGGCGTCGAGACGCTCAGCGTGCGCATCGGCTGGTGCCACCCCAAGCCGACCGACACGCGCAAGCTGGCGATCTGGCTCAGCGCCGAGGATTTCATCAGCCTGGTGCAGCGGGCCATCGTCACCCCGCGCCTGGGCTGCACGGTGGTCTACGGCTTCTCGAACAATGCCGAACGCTGGTGGGACAACAGCAAGGCGGCCTTTCTCGGCTGGGTGCCGAAGGACAGCTCGGCGGCCTGGCGCGAGGAGATGGAAGCGCTCGACGCGAATCTCGATCCCACGGATCCGGCGGTCGTCTACCAGGGCGGATCCTTTGCCAGCTCCGGGCACCCCGACGATTGAGGGGCCGTCTACCCTTACCACGAACCATGACCGATGGATGGCGATATGGCAGGTAAATCCGATATCACGGCCGACTTCAAGCAACTGAAAGTCCAGAAGCTTTCACGCGAAGGCAGCCTCTCCCTGCATGTCGCCGACCAGCTCGAGGCGCTGATCGTCAACGGCGGGATCGGCGTGGGCGAGAAGCTGCCGACTGAGAACGGACTGTGCGACGTCTTCGGCGTCAGCCGCACGGTGATCCGCGAAGCCATCACCCATCTCAAGTCGCTGGGGCTGGTGGAGACCCGCCGCGGCGTCGGCACCACCGTGCTGCGCTCGACCAGCGTCGAGGCGATGCCGGCGAAACGCATCAGCCCGACAACCGTGGAGGACATCCTGCACGTGCTCGAGCTGCGGCTCAACCTGGAACCGGCGGCGGCGGCGCTGGCCGCCGAGCGGCACGACGAGGAGGACGAACACACCCTCGTGGAGAAGCATGCGGCCTTCATCGAGGCGCGTGCGGCGAAGTCCCAGGCGCGCGAAGAGGACTACGAGTTCCACTATGCGATCGCCGCCGCCACCAAGAATCCTTTCTTCAAGATGTTCTACGAGCAGCTCAGCCAGGGTGTGATTCCCCGCGCCAAGCTGATGAGCATCGAGATCAACACCGCGGCCACCGACAAGTACCTCGCCCGGGTCGAGGAAGAACATACCTACATTCTCGAGGCGATCCTGGCCCGTGACCCCGAGGCAGCGCGTGAGATGATGTACCAGCATCTCAACCGCGCGCGGACCATGTACGCCAAGTACCAGGAAGCCTAAGTACCGGAAGCCCAAGTACCGGAAGCCCAAGTACCGGAAGCCCAAGTACCGAAGCCCAAGTACCGAAGCCCAAGTACCGGAAGACAGGAGCCATCATGACCCCGCAAGGCAAGATGCTGATCGGCCGCGAGGCCGCAAGCGGCAGTTCAAAGCCCATCCACGCCGTCAATCCCGCCACCGGCGAGCAGCTCGCGCCTACCTATGCCGGCGGCACCCAGGCCGAGGTCGAGCGCGCCTGTGAGCTGGCCGAGGCGGCCTTCGCCACCTACCGCGAGACCACGCTGGAGCAGCGTGCGGCGTTTCTCGACACCGTGGCCAGCGAGATCGAGGCCATCGGCGACGAGCTGATCGAACGCGCCATCGCCGAGACCGGCCTGCCCCGGGCGCGCCTGGAGGGCGAGCGCGGCCGCACCTGCGGCCAGCTGCGCCTGTTCGCCAGCGTGGTGCGCGCCGGCGAGTGGCTTGACCTGCGCCTCGACCCGGCGCTGCCCGAGCGCGAGCCGATGCCCCGCGCCGACCTGCGCCAGCGTCATATTCCGCTCGGCCCCGTCGCCGTGTTCGGCGCCAGTAACTTCCCGCTGGCCTTCTCCGTGGCCGGTGGCGACACCGCCTCGGCGCTGGCCGCCGGCTGCCCGGTGATCGTCAAGGGTCACTCGGCCCACCCCGGCACCTCCGAGCTGGTCGGTCGTGCCGTGCAGCGCGCGGTCGAGAAGCGCGACCTGCCGGAAGGCACCTTCTCGCTGCTGTTCGGTTCGGGCAGCGAGATCGGCCAGGCGCTGGTCGCTGATCCGCGCATCCAGGCGGTGGGCTTCACCGGCTCCCGCGGCGGCGGCACGGCCTTGATGAAGACCGCCCAGGCCCGCCCCCAGCCGATCCCGGTCTACGCCGAGATGAGTTCGATCAACCCGGTGTTCCTGCTGCCCGAGGCATTGCGTGCCCGTGGGGCGAAGATCGCCGAGGGCTTCGTCGCCTCGCTCAACATGGGCGCCGGGCAGTTCTGCACCAACCCGGGCTTGGTCATCGCGGTGAAGGGCCCCGAGCTTTCCGCCTTCGTCGAGGCCGCGGCTGACGCGGTGAAGGCCAGCGCCGCCCAGACCATGCTCACTCCGGGCATCCACGCGGCCTACGAGCAGGGCGTGGGCTGGCTTTCGAGCAACGACAAGGTCAGGGAAGTCGCCCGCGGCCAGGTGGGCGAATCGGCCCACCCGTGCCAGGCGGGGCTTTACGTCACCGCGGCCGGGGACTTCCTCGCGGATACCGAGCTGCAGGAGGAGGTGTTCGGCGCAACCTCGCTGGTGATCGAGTGCGCCGATCAGCACGAGATGCGCCAGGTCGCCTCGCAGCTCGAAGGCCAGCTCACCGCCACGCTGCAGATGGACGACGCCGACCTGGACGCGGCGAAAGCGCTGCTGCCGATCCTCGAGCGCAAGGCGGGACGGATCCTGGCCAACGGCTGGCCCACCGGGGTCGAGGTCTGCCACGCCATGGTCCACGGCGGGCCCTACCCGGCGACCTCCGACTCGCGCACCACCTCGGTGGGCAGCGCGGCGATCTTCCGCTTCCTGCGCCCGGTGTGCTACCAGGCGCTGCCGCAGGGCCTGCTGCCCGAGGCGCTCAAGGACGGCAATCCGTGGAAGGTCTCACGACTGGTGGATGGCAAGCGCGAGGCGTAGCACCGGCACTGGAACGATTGGAACTCTTGGCGGCCTTCGGGCCGCCTTTTTTTCCCGCATTTGCCATAATGGCTCCCTACCCACCTGCGGAGCTATGCATGGCCTCTCTTCCCAACGACCGTCGCCAGGGTCGCCCCAATTCTCCAAGGCCCCCATCGGAACGTCAGCGCGAACGCGCCTCGCGCACGCCCAAGGCCCAGGTGGGCGAAGTGGCCTACCTGGAGGTGGTCACGGTCAACGAGACCGGTGCCTTTCTCGACTGGGGCCATACGCGCGACGTGCTGCTGCCCTTCGGCGAGCAGCGCTTCCGGCCCACGCCGGGCAAGCGGGTGCTGGTGCGGCTCTACGAGGACCAGCAGGGGCGGCCGGTGGCGTCGCAGAAGCTCGATCGCTTCGTGCTGGACGAGGCGATGGGGCTGGCGCCGGGCGACGAGGTGGAACTGATCGTCGCCGACGCCACCGACCTCGGCTACAAGGCGGTGGTCAATCATCGCTTCTGGGGGCTGCTCTATCGCGACGATGCCACCCGGCCACTGCGCCGGGGGCAGCGGGCCAAGGGCTACGTCAAGCGCGTGCGCGACGACGGCCGGCTCGATCTCTCGCTGCTGCCGCCGGGGCCGGCACGTCTCGACGTGGTGGGCGAGCAGGTGCTCAAGGCGCTGCGCGAGAGCGGCGGCTACCTGCCGCTCTCGGACAGCAGCGATGCCGCGGCGATCAAGGCGCGCCTGGGGGTGAGCAAGAACGCCTTCAAGCAGGCCATCGGGCGGCTCTACAAGCGACGCCTGATCGTCATCGAGGCCCACGGTATCCGCCTGGTGCCGGGGGCTACCACCGAGCCGGGCTAGCCGGCCGCCGGTCGGGGCGATCAGTCGAGCGCTTGGAACTCCTCCTCGTGCAGCCAGGCGGCATGCTTGGGCGCGCGCTTGGTCTTCGACCACTCCTCGACCATCGCCGGCGCCACCTCCTTGAGCTGGCGCATCTGCTCCGGCGTGCCCTTCACGTAGGTCAGCTCCAGGCGATGGCCGTTGGGGTCGAAGAAGTAGATCGAGCGGATGATGCCGTGCTCGGTGGGGCCGATCACCTCCACGCCCTTGCTCTCGAGCTGCGCCTTCGCCGACAGCAGGGCCGCTTCGTCGGCCACCCGGAAGGCGATATGCTGGACCCACTCCGGGGTGTTGGGGTCGCGGCCCATCTCGGGCGAGTTGGGCAGCTCGAAGAAGGCCAGAATGTTGCCGTTGCCGGCGTCCAGGAACAGGTGCATGTAGGGATCGGGCGCCTTGGTGGAGGGCACGCGGTCCTCGGCGATGGCGACCAGGAACTCCATGTTGAGCTTGTCCTGGTACCACTCGACGGTTTCCTTGGCATCGCGGCAGCGATAGGCGACGTGGTGGATCTGCTGGATATCGATCATGACGGGTCTCGCAATGGTGGGCTGGGGAGCGCCAGGGACCTGCGTGGGCTTTTTCAGCCTCTATTTTAGTTTCATTTGAAACTAAAATAGAGGGGCTCGGCGTGCCCTGTCAAGCCGTCTTGGTGTTGCCCGGAGCCCTGGGTCATACTGCGCTCACTTCCCGCATCACGATGGAACGCTGCCGATGAGCCGACAGACGAGCGAACGATCCCTGCGGGTGGGCGTGGTGATGGACTCCATCGCCCACCTCACCTACAAGAAGGACACCACCCTGGCCATGCTGTGGGCGGCCCAGGAGCGCGGCTGGTCGCTGCACTACATGGAGCAGGAGGATCTCTACCTGCGCGATGGCCGGGCCCACGCGCGCATGCGTGACCTGGCCGCCTTCCGCAACCCCGACGACTGGTACGCGCTGGGGGCGCCGGAGGCGCGTCCGCTGGCCGAGCTCGATGTGATCCTGATGCGCAAGGACCCGCCGGTCGATGCGCACTTCCTCAATGCCGTGCACCTGCTGGGCTTCGCGGAACGCGAGGGCGTGCTGGTGGTCAATCCCACGCGGGCCTTGCTGGAGTGCAACGAGAAGCTGTTCGCCCAGCAGTTCCCGCAGTGCTGCACGCCGACGGTAGTGTCGTGCAGCGAAGCGGTATTGCGCGCCTTCCATGCCGAGCACCAGGACGTGATCTTCAAGCCGCTGGACGGCATGGGCGGCAGCGGGATCTTCCATGTCCGCCCCGAAGGGCGGAACCTAGGGGCCATCATCGAGACGCTGAGCGAACGCGGCCAGCGCCAGATCATGGCCCAGCGCTACATTCCCGAGATCAAGGACGGCGATACCCGTATCCTGCTGGTGGACGGCGAGCCGGTACCCTACGGCCTGGCCCGGGTGCCCATGGCCGGCGAGACCCGCGGCAACCTGGCCGCCGGCGGCACCGGCGTCAGCCGCGAGCTGACCGCCCGCGACCACTGGCTGATCGGGCAGGTGCAGCCGATGATCCGCGAGAAGGGGCTGATGTTCGTCGGGCTCGACGTGATCGGCGACTACATCACCGAGATCAACGTGACGAGCCCCACCTGCGTGCGCGAGATCGACGACCAGCGCGGTACCGACATCGCCGGCCTGCTGATGGATGCCATCGAGCGGCGCCTGGCGCAGCGGTCGTAACGCAGATAAGGCAAGGGGAGGTTGGGCTCCATCCATGGCGGCCTCGATCAGCGACTCCATCCACTACGCGCCGGTCACGCGACCCTATCGTCGCTGGTTGGCGCTGTCCGCCGCGCTGCTGCTGCACCTGCTGCTGTTCGGGATAGTGGCGAGCCGGCAGTTCGCCCCGGCGCCGTTGGAGCGCACCAGCCTGGATGTGGTACTGGTGACCCGCCCGGCCGAGGCGCCGGTGGACGCCGATGCCATCGCCGAGGCGGAGCAGGCGGCGGCCGGTGAGCAAGCCGAGGAGGCACCCGCCGAGCAGCGAGCGGCACCGCTGGAGGAGTTGCCGGTGCCGGAGGCACCGCAGCGTACGGTGGAGCCGGCCACGTCAAGCGAGGCCGAGCGCCCCGACGCCGAGCCCGCCGACGAAGCGCCAGCCGAAGCCACCGAGGAGAGCGAAGCCCCGCCACGGACGGAGCCGCAGAGCGCCCCCCCGCCGGAGGCATTATCCGCGGAGCCGACCGCCGCGGCGCCTTCTGCGTCGGGGCGCGACCTGCTCGCTCAGGCCACCAGCAGCATTCGCCAGCAGGGGCTCGACGCCAACCTCGCGGGGCCGGCCGACGACCCGCCGCGATCCGCCGCCCGGCGCGCCGCCGAGGCGCGCTACATCGACGACTGGACCCGCCGCGTCGAGGACTACGGCAACCGGGTGCATCCGGCACCAAGCCACCTGCACGGCCAGCTGCGCATCCGCGTGGTGATCGGACGCGATGGTCAGCTTCGCCAGGCGGAGGTGATACAATCTTCAGGACATACCGAACTCGATCAGGCGGCACTCGATACCGTGCGCGGTGCCGGGCCCTACCGGCCCTTCGACAGCACCATGGGTGAGCGGGACAGCCTCTCCATCACCCGCGTCTGGCGGTTCGGGCAAGGCAATCATTTTGGCGTGCGCTAACAGGAACGATTCGTACCGCGTTTCCTCGGCCCATCATCGCCGCCCGGGAGTCCCATGCAATCCGTGCAAAACCTAGGCTTGAGACATCATTTTCTGCTGGCGATGCCGCACCTGGAAGATCCCAACTTTACCGGCACCCTCAGCTATCTCTGCGACCACGACGAGAACGGCACCATGGGCGTGATCGTCAACCGGCCGCTGGAGATCACCCTCGATGCGCTGTTCGAGCAGCTCGAGCTCGACGGCGAGGAGAGCCCGCATCGCAATGCGCCGGTCTACTACGGCGGCCCAACCCACAAGGACCGCGGCTTCATCCTGCACCGCGGCTCCAGCGAGCCCTGGGACTCCAGTATCCAGGTCGATGACGACATCGCTCTCACCACCTCCATGGACATCCTGCTGGCGCTGGCCGCGGGGAACGGTCCCGAGGAGTTTCTGGTGTGCCTCGGCTGTGCCGGCTGGGAGGCGGGCCAGCTCGAACAGGAGCTCAAGGACAACGCCTGGCTCACCGTCGAGGCGCAGCCCGACATTCTGTTCAAGGTGCCGGCGGAGCAGCGCCTCGGTGCCGCCGCCGGCATTCTCGGCGTGGACCTCAACCTGATGTCGCGGGAGGCCGGGCACTCGTAATGGCCGATGCGGGAGCGCGCCTGATCCTGGCCTTCGACTTCGGCAGCCGCCGCATCGGCGTGGCGGTGGGCAACGAGCTGCTCGCCAGCGCCCGCCAGCTCGAGCCGCTGCCGGCCCGCGACGGCATCCCCGACTGGAACGTCGTCACGCGGCTGGTCGAGGAGTGGCGGCCGGACCTGTTCGTGGTGGGGTTGCCGCTCAACATGGACGGCAGCGAATCGCAGATGAGCCTGCGTGCGCGCAAGTTCGGCAAGCGCCTCTACGGCCGCTACGGCAAGCCCTGCGAGATGGTCGACGAGCGCGGTTCCACCCGCGAGGCCAAGGCCATCGCGCGCGAGTCGGGGCGGCTGCGCAACCCCGCCAAGAGCTACCGCGACGAGGGCGTCGACGGCATCGCGGCAGTGCTGATCCTCGAGAGCTGGTTCGCCCGCCGGGAAGGCCTGCCGCCGCGCTGACGACAGGCCGGGGCAGGGCTCAGGTGGTCAGCACCCGCTCCTCGTCGTACTGCGCGGCGATGTCGTTCACCGAGATGCAGGTGTACTTGAGCACGAAGAAGGCCAGCGTGGCGGGGCAGGTGAAGCTCTCCTCGAAGCGTTCCACCTGGCCACCGTAGCCGCGGGTGACGCTGGCGCGATAGGCGTTGCCTGCCTTGGTCAGCTTGACCGTGGCCTGGCGGTCGGCCTCCTGCTTCTCCAGCACCAGCTCGCGCTGCCTGGCCAGCAGCTCGTCGAGCATCTTGCCGCCTTCGCGCTCCTCGGGCGTGGCCCACACCTCCTGGTCCCGCTTGCCGTACTGGAACAGCAGGATTGCCGGCATCACGGAGAAGATGGCGCCGGTCAAGAGCCAGGTCAGCTCGGCCCCGGGGGGATGCAGCGCGAACACGGCGAACAGTTGCACCAGGAAGGCGGCGGCGAGGATGCCCGCCAGCGGGCGCCACATGCGCGGGTTCATCACCGGCTTGCCCATGGTGTGGCCCCACAGGCCGGCTGCGACCAGGGCGCCCAGCCCTACCGTGACCACGCCCCACGGCGGGCCTCCGCCCACCAGCAGGGCGATGACGCCGATCGCCACCAGCACGCTGTAGAACACCGCCAGCAATATGTACGCTCGTTCCAGGTTCATGCGTCACCTCTCCTTTCTCCGGTTGCCTCGGCGGGCAACGCCATTGTTCTTCAAGAGTGTTCTTCGAGTTCGTCAGGTTCCGTTCGTCCTCAGCATAGCGATGCCCGGCGTTGGCTGCACCGTTACAGTGAGGGATCGTCGACGCCGACCCGTTCGGGCACGAACCAGCGCACCGGGCGCAGGTCCTTCTCGATCAGCGCCTCCACCTGCAGCAGGGTGGCGAAGATCGCCATGCGCACCGGAATGCCGTTGTCGGTCTGGCGGAAGATCGCCAGGCGCGGGTCGCCGTTGAGGTCCACGTCGAGGTCGTTGGCGTCCGGGCGGCTGTCGCGGGGCAGCGGGTGCATGACGATGGTGTCGCGGCCGCAGCGCTGGTCCATGAAGGCGCGGTCGACGGTGAAGTCGCGCGACAGGCTGAAGCCCTCGCTCATCTCGGCGGTGAAGCGCTCCTTCTGGATGCGGGTCGTGTAGACCACGTCCACGTCGGCATAGTCGTCGGCCAGGCTTCCGCGCTGTTCGACGCGGTGGCCGCGGGAGGCGACCAGATCGATGAGGTAATCGGGCATCTCCAGCCCCGGCGGTGCCACCAGCGTGATGCGCATGGGATCGTAGAGCGACAGCAGCTTGATCAGCGAGTGCACCGTGCGGCCGTACTTGAGGTCGCCGGTGAGCAGTACGTGGGCGCCGGCGAGCGGCTTGCCCAGCCGGGTGAACTCCTTGTCGATGGTATAGAAGTCGAGCAGCGCCTGGCTGGGGTGTTCACCGGGGCCGTCGCCGCCGTTGATCACCGGCACGTGGGTGGCGGCGGCAAACTCCGCCACCGAGCCCTGGTCGGGGTGGCGCATGACGATGGCGTCGCAGTAGCCGCTCATCACCCGGCTGGTGTCGTAGAGCGACTCACCCTTGGCCATGGAGGAGAAGGTGAAGCCGGTGGTGTCGCACACGCTGCCGCCCAGGCGACAGAAGGCGGCGTGGAAGCTGACCCGGGTCCGCGTGCTGGCCTCGAAGAACAGGTTGCCGAGCACGGCGCCCTCCAGCACCCGGGTGACCTGGCGGCGCTGTGCGATGGGCTCCATGCGGGCGGCGACGCGCATCAGGTGGTCGACGCTTTCGCGGGTCAGGGAATCGACGGAGAGAAGGTGGCGACTCATCGAGGGCCTCGAAGATGGCAGCGAAGGATGGCCCGTAGTGTAACGCCACCGGGGCCGCGCTTCACAGCGCGCGACGGCGTGGCGCTCAACGGCCGAGCTGTTCGGCCAATTCCTGTGCGTAAGCCTTCACTTCGCGTATCGCCCGCCCGGTGTCGAGGTCATCCATCGCCACCACGCCCACGCAGGCCTCGAGGCCGGGGCGCAGCTGCGGCGTGGCCACGGAGCTGGCCACGCCCACTGCGCCGCGCTGCAGCTGGCCGCGGGTCAGGCTGTAGCCGTCAGCACGGGCCTGGCGCACCGCCTCGCTGTCGTCTGCGCGCGGTGGGCGTCCGGCGAGAATGGCGATGCCCGCGGCGCCGAGCGTCAGCGGGTGGCGGCTGCCGACCCGATAGCCCACCCGCAGCAGGCCCTCCTCCGGTTCCGCCACCAGCAGCACCACGCACTCCTCGCCCTGGGCCACCGAGACGAAGGCGGTGGCCCGGGTCGCCTTGGCCAGGGCCTGCAGCAGCGGCTGGGCTACGGCGCGCAGCTGGGGCTCGAAGCGCGAGGCCAGCAGCGAGATGCCGGCGCCCAGGCGCAGCGCGCCCTCGCTGGTACGTGCCACCAGGCCGTGCTGCTCGAGGGTGGTAACGATGCGATAGGCGATGGCGCGGTGCACATCCAGCCGCTCGGCGAGTTCGGCGACGCTGATGCCCTCGGCGTGCTCGGCGACGACCTCCAGCGCACGCAGGCCGCGATCCAGGGTTTGCAGGGTGGTGGCCATCGACGGTGTCCCTTGACTTGATGGTGGCAGAGCATGGTAGCGCAGCCGGCAGGGATTGACGGCTTTGCTGGAACTGCCTATGGTCAGCCATATGTTCGTTGAACGATACCAAGTGTGCGATAAAAGTAAAACAGCATGGCGATTCAGGACGACAACCCCGCGGGAGGCTCCATGACATCTGCAACTCGCCGGAACGAGACCGATACCGGCGCGGGCGTCTGCCCCTTCCACGGCGCCGGTGCACCGTCGATGGCGCCCAACGGCTGCCCCGTGTCGCCCCGTGCGGCGGCCTTCGACCCCTTCGACCGCCCCTACCAGCTCGACCCCGCCGAGGCGCTGCGCTGGTCCCGCGAGCAGGAGCCGGTGTTCTACAGCCCCCGGCTCGGCTATTGGGTGGTCAGCCGCTACGACGACATCAAGGCGATCTTCCGCGACAACCTCACCTTTTCGCCGTCGATCGCGCTGGAGAAGATCACCCCGGCGAGCGACGAGGCCCTGGCGGTGCTCGAGCGCTACGACTACGGCATGAACCGTACCCTGGTGAACGAGGACGAGCCGGCCCACATGGCGCGGCGCCGCGAGCTGCTGGACGCCTTCACGCCCGAGGCGCTGGAGGCCCATGCGCCGATGGTGCGCCGCCTGGTGCGCGAGAAGCTCGACGCCATCATCGACCGCGGCCGTGCCGACCTGGTCGCCGAGATGTTCTGGGAGGTGCCGCTCACCGTGGCGCTGCACTTCCTCGGCGTGCCCGAGGAGGACATGGAGCAGCTGCGCCGCTTCTCCGTCGCCCATACGCTGAATACCTGGGGGCGCCCCTCGCCGGAGCAGCAGGTCGAGGTGGCCGAGGGCGTCGGCAAGTTCTGGCAGTACTCCGGCGAGGTGTTGAGGAAGATGCAGGCCCGGCCGGAGGGTCACGGCTGGATGTACGACATGATCGAGAAGAACCGGCACAAGCCGGACATCGTTACCGACAACTACCTGCACTCGATGATGATGGCGATCATCGTCGCCGCCCACGAGACCACGGCGCTGGCCACCGCCAACGCCTTCCGCCAGCTGCTCTCGCGCCCCGCGGTGTGGGCCGATCTGTGCGACAACCCGGCGCTGATCCCCGCCGCGGCCGAGGAGTGCCTGCGCCACTCCGGCTCGGTGGTGGCCTGGCGGCGCATCGCCACTCGCGAGGTGGAAGTCGGCGGCGTGACCATCCCAGAGGGCGGCAGGATCCTGATGGTCACCGCTTCGGGCAATCACGATCCGGCCCACTTCGAGAACCCCGACGAGCTCGACATCTACCGCGACAACGCCGTCGACCATCTCACCTTCGGCTACGGCAGCCACCAGTGCATGGGCAAGAACCTAGGACGCATGGAGATGCGCATCTTCCTCGAGGAGTTCACCCGGCGCCTGCCGCACCTGGAACTCGAGGAGCAGGAATTCACCTTCCTGCCCAACACCTCCTTCCGCGGTCCCGAGGCGCTGTGGGTGCGCTGGGACCCGGTGCAGAATCCGGAGCGCCGCGACCCGGCGGTGCGCAGTGCCCAGCGCGACTTCCCCGTCGGGGCGCCGTCGCGTCAGGACATCGCCCGGGAAATGGTGGTTGCCAAGGTGCAGACGGCGGCCAAAGGCGTATTGCAGATCGCCCTGGAGGATCCGCATGGGCGTCGCGTGCCGGCGTGGAGCCCCGGCTCTCACGTCGACCTGATCGTCGGCGACTACGTGCGCAAGTATTCGCTGTGCGGCGAGGTGGACGATCCCTACTGGCTGCAGATCGCCGTGCTGCGCGAGGAGGCCGGGCGCGGCGGCTCGGCCTGGATCCACGAGCACCTGAAACCGGGCATGCCCCTGCGGCTGCGCGGGCCCAAGAACCACTTCCGCCTCGACGAATCGGCCGGCCGCTACGTGCTCATCGCCGGCGGCATCGGCATCACCCCGATCATCGCCATGGCCGACCGCTTGAAGCGGCTGGGCAAGTCGTACGAGCTGCACTATGCCGGTCGCTCGCGCGCCAGCATGGCCTTCGTCGAACGGCTCGAGCGCGACCACGGCGAAACGCTGCGGCTCTACCGCAAGGATCGAGGCGAGCGGCTCGACCTCGCCGCCCTGCTTGCCGAACCTAGCGAGAACACGCTGCTCTACGCCTGCGGCCCCGAGCGCCTGCTCGCGGCGCTCGAGGCCGGCACCCACCATTGGCCGGAAGGCAGCCTGCACGTCGAGCACTTCACCGCCGAGGGGGCACTGCTGGACCCGGAGCACGAGCACGCCTTCGAGGTCGAACTCACCGACTCCGAACTCGTCGTCGAGGTGGCCGCGGATCGCACCCTGCTGCAGGCCCTGCGCGCCGCCGGTGTCGACGTGCCCAGCGACTGCGAGGAGGGGCTGTGCGGCTCCTGCCAGGTCGAGGTGGTGGAGGGCGAGATCGACCATCGCGACAAGGTGCTCACCGCCGCCGAGCGCGCCGGCCAGGACCGGCTGATGAGCTGCTGCTCCCGGGCGAAAGGCAAAAGGCTGAAGCTTGCCCTCTGAGGCCGGCCATCGACCGTCCACCACAAGAGCAAATGACAAGAGCACGCAACCCTGACCATCGGGACTCACGAGGAACGACAATGAAAATGCACAAGCTCGCGACACTGACGACACTGACCGCACTCTCCCTGGGCGCCTTCCAGGGCGCCGCGGCCACCGAACTCACGGTGAGCACCTGGGCGGGACCCAACCACGGCGTCAACACCATCGTCTGGCCGACCTGGGGCAAGTGGGTGGAAGACGCCACCGAGGGGCGCGTGACCGTCAACGTGGTGCACGACATGGGGCCGCCCAACGCCCAGATGGAGCTGATCGCCGACGGCGTGGCAGACGTCACCTGGCTGTTCCACGGCCTGATGCCGGGGCGCTTCGAGCTGACCAAGCTCCCCGAGTTGCCGACCTTCGAGGAGTTCTCCTCCGAGGCCGCCTCGGTAGCCTACTGGCGCACCCACAACGAGCACTTCGCCGAGGCCGGCGAACACCGCGGCGTCGAGGTGATCGGCGTGGGCGTGCACGGCCCGGGCTCGCTGTTCCTCAACGAATCGATCGATAGCCTCGACGACCTCGACGGCAAGCGTGTACGAATCGGCGGCGGCGTGATGGGCGACATCTCCAATGCGCTGGCGCTTACCGGCGTGGCGCTGCCGCCGGCCAGCACCTACGAAGCGGCGACCCAGGGCGTGATCGACGGCGCCATGCTGACCCTGGAGGGGCTCAAGAGCTTCCGCCTGGCCGAGGTGCTGCCCTACACGGTGCAGATGCCGGGCGGCTTCTACCGCGGCAGCTTCTCGCTGGTGATCAATCCGGACACCTGGGCGTCGCTCTCCGACGAGGATCGCGAGGCGATCGAGGAAGTTTCCGGCGAGAAGCTTTCGCGGCTGTTCGGCTACATGATGGATGTGGTCGACGTGCGCGGCATCGAATTCGCCAAGGAGCAGGGCAATACCTTCGTCGAGCTGCCGGCCGGGGAGATCGAGCGCTTCCAGCAGATGGCGGCCGAGCTGCCCGATGCCTGGAAGGCGGCGGCGGCGGAGAAGGGCGTCGACGGCGAAGCCGCCGAGGGTTACTTCTACGAGCAGCTCGAGGCCGCCGAGGGCGAAGCGGGGCTCTCCGCCGACGAGGTGATCGATCCCGAAGCGTAACCGCGCCCTTTCCCTCACGCTTGTCCAACGCTTGCGAGCACGGCCCGGCCGTGCTCGCAGCGCTCTGGCAGGTACGACTTAAGTTTCAAATGAAACTATTTTGACCTCCGTCAATGCCGCCGAGCGTTCGTGGACCGATACTGGGACAAACGCACACAAAGGGAGAATCGTCATGTCCCAGGCAGCCAAGAGCACGTGGTGGAACCGTCTCTGCGAAGGCAGCTACCGCGCCTCCACCCGGCGGCTGGTACGCGATATCGAGGCGGAATCGCCCGGGGTCTACAGCGAGATGCTCAAGGATCTCGACACGCCGCTGGAGCCCGCCTTCGAACGCGAGATGGTACGCCACCTCGACCGCGGCGGCTTTCGCGCCTTCGCGCCGGCCGAGACCCTGATGCCGGTCATGCTGCAGCGCTTCGGCCTCGAGCCGGGCAGCGTCGCCGGGCACGCCAGCTACCCGAGCCTGCGCGGCAACTGCAACGCCTGCCCGGTGGCCGGCCACTGCTGGGGTGCCTTGCGCCGCAATGCGGGTGTCGACGAATGCCGTGCCTTCTGCCCCAACGCCGCCGCCTTCGAGCGGCTGGCCGAGACCGCCTGACGTCGCCCGTCGGCGATCACCACAGCGATAGCAGCACGCCGGCCAGGGCGCAGGCGCCCAGCACCTTGAGCATGCCCACGCCGAAGCGGAAGATCGCCAGCAGGGCTGCCACCGAGAGAACCAGGGCGGCCAGGTCCAGGCTGGCGACGTCGGGTATCAGCAGGCGCAGCCCCGCGCCGCGCCACTCGCCCACCTCGGCGAACACCACGTGCAGGCCGAACCACACCGCCAGGTTGAGCACGACGCCCACGACGGCCGCGGTGATGGCCGTCATGGCGCCGCTCAGCGCGGCGTTGTCGCGCAGGCGCTCCACGTAGGGGGCGCCGAGGAAGATCCACAGAAAGCAGGGCACGAAGGTGACCCAGGTGGTGAGGATCGCCGCCAGGGTGGCGGCCAGCCACGGATCGAGGGGGGCGGCGTCGCGAAACGCACCCATGAAACCGACGAACTGCACCACCTGGATCAGCGGGCCGGGGGTGGTCTCGGCCATGCCCAGGCCGTCGAGCATCTCACCCGGCGCCAGCCAGCCGTAGTGCTGCACCGCGGCCTGGGCCACGTAGCTCAGCACCGCGTAGGCGCCGCCGAAGGTTACCACCGCCATCCGGCTGAAGAAGGTGGCGATCTGGCTGAAGACGTTGTCCGGTCCCAGCGCCAGCAGCAGCAGGGCCACCGGCGTCAGCCAAAGCGTCAGACAGATCGCCGATATCTTGAGCGACCAGGCACGGTCGGGCCGCGCGTGGTCGGGCAGCTCGGCGCCCAGCAGGGAGGCGCCGTCGGCCAGGCCGCTCGCCCCCTCCGCGCCAGGGCCGCCGCCGACACGAAACAGGGGGGAGCCGGCCTTGCCGCCGACGAAACCGATCAGCGCCGCGCCCAGGATGATCAGCGGAAAGGCGATATCGAGAAAGAAGATCGCCACGAAGGCGGCTGCGGCAATGCCCAGCATCACATTGTTGCGCAGGGCGCGCTTGCCGATGCGCACCACTGCATTGACGACGATGGCCAGCACCGCCGCTTTCAGCCCGAAGAACAGCCCCTCCACCATGCCCACGTTGCCCAGCGCGGCATACAGGTAACTCAGCGCCAGGATAGCAATGAAACCGGGCAGCACGAACAGCGTGCCGGCCACTAGCCCGCCCTTGGTGCGATGCATCAGCCAGCCGATATAGATCGCCAGCTGCTGCGCCTCTGGCCCCGGCAGCAGCATGCAGTAGTTGAGCGCGTGCAGGAAGCGATGCTCGCCGATCCAGCGCTGCTCCTCGACCAGGATGCGATGCATCACCGCGATCTGACCGGCCGGGCCGCCGAAGCTGAGCAGGGCGATGCGCAGCCAGACGCGGACAGCCTCGCGGAAGGGAACGTCGTGCGGCAGGGGCGGTGGCATGCGGTCTCCCGTCAGGTCAGGGGCGAAGCGAAAGAACGCCTATCCTAACCGCGACAGATGATGGCGTCGTGTGGCTACGGTATTCACTGCCGCCGACACAGCGCCACCAGCCGCGCCTTGGAGGGCACGCCGAGCTTGGCGTAGGCGCGCTTGCGGTAGGTTTCGGCAGTGGAGAGGGCGATATCGAGTTCGGCGGCGGCGGTCTTGAGGGTATGGCCGCGCAGCAGGTAGAGGCACAGCTGGCGCTCGCGTTCGGAGAGCGGCGCGAGGATGGCCGCCTCCTCGGGGCTCGCCCGCTGCGACGAGACGGGCCTGGCCTGGGCGTAGTGGCGGCGCATCAAGCTGGCCAGCAGCGGCGCCAGGGCATCCAGCCGCGACAGGTCGTGGGGCGCGAAGGGGCCGGCCTTACTGCCACGGTAGAGGTTGAGATAATAGACGCTCTGCTCGCCGGGCAGGGTCAGCGAGACCTTGTCGACCAGATCGGGGAAGGCGAACAGGTGGCTGCGATAGGCTTCCGGCATGGCGTCAACCTGCATCGGCGTGATTTCGGCGTCGCTCTGCTCGCCCTCGTCAGCCATCAGCTGGCGCAGGCGCTGGTAGTTGGGGTCCTGGCGGAACAGGCCGCCGGTGTAGAGCTCCGCCAGGCGATCGGCCATGCGCGGCGCGCGCCGGTTGTCCGCCAGCAGGCAGTCGACCTCGTCGCGACCGTCGAAGGCGAACACCATGCACTGCTCGATGCCCACCGCCTGGCGCAGCAGGGCCAGCAGCGCCTCGTCGAAGCCCGCCTCGCCCAGCCGCGCCACGCACTCGGCCATGGCCGGCATCAGCCCCGGCCAGTCGGTGGTTTGCTCGTTGCTGGTTTCCATTCGTCGCTGCCTCTCGCCGCGTGCTGTCCCGGCTTTTGCGGGACACCGGTCGGGTCGCTCCCGGGGTAGTCTGTCGCTAGATACCACGCCAACAGGAGCCGCCCATGCGACCCGCCGGACGCGCCGAGACCGACTCGCTCTATTTCGATTATCCCCACTTTCCCTTCGTTCGTCCCCCCGAGCTGGAGGGTCGGGCGGTGCGTCATCGGGTGGCCATCGTCGGTGCCGGTCCGGTGGGCGTCACCGCCGCGCTGGAGCTGGCGCGCCACGGCATCGCGTCGGTAGTGCTCGACGACAAGGCCACCGTCAATGACGGCTCGCGGGCGATCTGCCTCTCCCGCCACAGCCTGGAGATCCTGCAGCAGCTCGGCGTCGAGGCCCCCTTCGTGGCCAAGGGCCTGGGCTGGACCCGGGGCCGCACCTACTTTCGCGACCGCGAGATCTTCCGCTTCGAGATGCCCCACTCCGAGCAGGAGCGCTTCCTGCCGATGATCAACCTGCAGCAGCAGTACATCGAGAAGTTCCTGATCGACAAGGCCGCCGAGAGCGAGCCTGTCGAGCTGCGCTGGCAGAGCGCGGTGACCGGCGTGAGCCAGGATGCGAGCGGCGTGAGCCTGGAGGTGAGTACCCCCGAGGGCGACTATCGCCTCGCCTGCGACTACCTGCTGGCCGCCGACGGCGCCCGCAGCGTGGCGCGCAAGGCACTGGGCCTCGCCCTGCACGGCGAGGCCTACGAGGGCCGCTACGTGATCGCCGACATTCGCCTGCGCTCCGACTTTCCCACCGAGCGGCGCGCCTTCTTTCACTCCCACGCCCTGCCTGGTACCACTATCCTGGTGCACAAGCAGCCCGATGACATCTGGCGCATCGACTACCAGCTCGGCCCCGAGGAAGACCCGGACCAAGCGGTGGAGGAGGCCAGCATCCGCGAGCGGGTGAGCCTGATCGTGCGCGAGGTACTGGGCGAGGGCGACGCCTGGGAGCTCGAGTGGTGGAGCCTCTACAAGGCGCACACCCTGGCGCTGGACGACTATCGCCACGGCCGCGTGCTGTTCATCGGCGACAGCGCCCACCTGGTGCCGATCTTCGGCGTGCGCGGCCTCAACAACGGCCTGGCCGACGCCGCCAACGCCGGCTGGAAGCTGGCCTGGGTGCTCCAGGGGCGGGCGCCCGAGCGGCTGCTCGACAGCTACAGCCCCGAGCGGCGCGGCGCCACGCTGGACGTCTTCGCCAATGCCGGCAAGAGCACCCGCTTCATGACGCCGCCGAGCCGGGGCTACCGGCTGATGCGCGACGCCGCCCTGACGCTGGCGCTCGACAACGACTACGCCAGCGGCTTCGCCAACCCACGCCAGGTCACGCCCTACACCTACGCCGAGAGCCGGCTGACCCTGCCCGACGACGCCGATTTCGAGGCCGGGCCGATCCCCGGCGCGCCGCTGCCTAACCGCCGGCTGGGCGAGGACGACTACCTGCTCGATCATCTAGGCAGCGGCTTCACCCTGCTGCACTTCAGTCGAAATGGCGATGTTGATTCGGCACTGGCCGAGCGGTTGGCCGCGTTGCAGGCTCGGGGCCAGGCCGTCGAGCTGCTGCGCGTGGCCCGCGAGCCGGGCGACGAGGGCGCACTGGTGGATCGCGACGGTGGCCTGTTCGCCGCCTATGGCGCCGAGTCCGGCAGCGCCTACCTGGTGCGCCCCGACCGCCACGTGGCGGCGCGCTGGAAGCGCCTCGCCCCCGCCGACCTCGAACCCGCCCTCGTCACCGCTTTGGGAGGTAAATGAGATGACCGCTACCACACTGCCCTTCGCCGAACTGGAGCGGGTCTACGAAACGCTGGCCGAGACCCTGGACTCGCTCCCCGAGAATCAGGAACGGCTGTTCCTCGCCCAACTGGCGCTGGCGCTGGCCCATCGCGTCGGCGACGTCGAGCGGGTGATGGTCGCCATCGAGGAAGCGCGCCGCGGTGTGGAGGAGGCTGGCGCGGGCTAGCGGGGATGGCCCCGCCGGGAAGTGCTCGCGACTTGAGCGTGGTCAAGGCGAGATCCGGCAGGGGCGCTATCGTCAAAGGTGGGCTGCAGAGGAATGCCTCGATGAGTTCACCTCGACCCTCCGGCAAGACGCGGTCGCCGTCGGGCGGCACGCTGCCGCTGCGCGACTATCTCGAAGGCGAGCGAGCGCTGCTCGAGCTGCGCTGCTGCGAGCCCAGGGCGTTGAGCATGATGATCCACGACCTGGCCCATCCCATGAGCCCCTCGCTGGAACAGGCCATCGCGCGCTGCCTGGTCGACAGGGAGCTGGAGTTCGCTCCTGCCGAAACCCTGCTGCCCGTGATGATGCGGCGCTTCGGCCTCGACCCGGTTGCCTGCGGCCGCGACCCGGCCATCCATGCCCTGCGTACCGTGTGCAGCGCCTGCTCGAAAGTCGCGACCTGCTGGCTGGCGCTGCGCCAGAATGCGCCTGCGCAAGCGTGCCGGGCCATGTGTCCCAACGCCGAGGCGCTCGAAGGGCTGGCGGCCCGCTCGCAGGACGACGGAACGATTCGGTAAGCCTGCCTGGCTCAGACAGTAGCCGCGCCCAGCCGCGTCAGCAGGTCGTCGATCATGGCGATCTTGGCCTCGGCCTCGCGAATCTGGGCGCGGAACGTCTCGCGCTTGTCCCTCAGTCGGCTTTCCAGCTCGTCGCAGAAGGGGGGCTCGGGGCGGAAGCGCGGCATTGCCTCGCGGATCTCGTCGAGGCTGAACTCCAGCTCGCGGGCGCGGCGCACGAAACGCAGCTCCGCCAGGGTCTGCTCCGTGTACTCGCGATAGCCGTTGTCGCGCCTGAGCGGCGGCGTGATCACGCCGCGCTTCTCGTAGAATCGTATGGTGTCGCGGCCGAGCCCGCTGGCCTTCTCCAGTTCACCGATCCGCATGGGGAAAAACGCCTTGACTATGGAGTTGGCTCCACACCTTACCATGGTTTGATGTGCCCGCATGGGGCGATCACGAGACATGGTGAGGAGGCAACGAGATGGCACCCAAGCTCGAGGAGCGCCAGGTAGAGACCGGTGACGGCGTGGCCATTGCCGCGCGTTTCGTCACCCCGGCAAATCCCACGGCGGCGGTGCTGATCGCTCCGGCCATGGGCGTGCCCCAGCGCTTCTATGCCCCGCTGGCGCAGTGGCTGGCGAGGCAAGGGATGGCCGTGGCCACCTTCGACTATCGCGGCATGGGGGCCTCGCGTCCGTCGCATCTCAGAGGCTTCGAAGCCACCATCCTCGACTGGGCGCGCTTTGATGCCGCGGCGATGCTCGAGGCGCTGGAGCGACAGGCGCCGGGGCTGCCGCGCTACTGGATCGGCCACAGCCTTGGCGGGCAGATTCCGCCGCTGGTGCCGGGGCACGAGCGGCTCGAGCGCATCGTTACCGTGGCCTGCGGCAGCGGCTACTGGCGCGAGAACGCACCGGCGCTGAAGCGGCGTGTGTGGCTGTTCTGGTTCGGTGCCGTGCCCCTGCTCACGCCGCTGCTGGGCTATTTTCCCGGCCAGCGGCTCAACATGGTGGGCGACCTGCCCCGCGGCGTGGTCGAGCAGTGGCGGCGCTGGTGCCTCGACCCGGAATACGCGGTGGGGGCGGAGTCCGGCGTGCGCGAACGCTTCGCCGCCGTGCGTACGCCGGTGGTCTCGCTCTCCTTCAGCGACGACGACTTCATGTCGGCGCGCAACACCGAGTCACTGCACGGTTTCTACGCCAACGCGCCGCGCATCCTGCTGCGCATCCGACCCCGGGAGGCGGGCCTGGCCCGTATCGGCCACTTCGGCTTCTTCCGCGCCGAGCACGAGCAGGCGCTGTGGCAGCGTTACCTGCTGCCGGCACTGCAGGGCCGCCTGGCGCAAACCGCGGCAACGGACACGTTCGTGCGGCCGTGAGTCAGGCCGGCACTTCCTGCTCCAGCAGCGCTGCCACCGCCTCGCCGACGTGCCTGAGGCCGGCTTCGACGGCGGGCGTCATCGCCGCGGCATAATTCAGGCGCAGGCAGTGGCGAAACTTGCCCGAGGCCGAGAACAGCGAGCCCGGCGTGATGTGCAGCCCCTCGCCCATCAGTTGCTCGTTGAGGCGCACGCAGTCGACGGCGCCCGGCAGCTCCAGCCACAGCAGGAAGCCGCCCTGGGGATAGCTGACCCCGGTACCGGGCGGGAAGTAGCGCAGCACCCAGTCGATCATGATGTCGCGATGCCGGCGGTACTGGCGCACCATCTCGCGCAGGTGGCGTTCGTAGTGGCCGTGCTGGACGAACTCGGCCACGGCGAGCTGCGGCAGCGTGGCCGAGGCGCCGGTGGAGACGTACTTCATGTGCAGCGCCTGGTCGCGGTAGCGCCCCGGCGCCATCCAGCCCACCCTTAGCCCGGGCACCAGCGTCTTGGAGAAGGCGCTGCACAGCAGCACCCGGCCGTCGTCGTCGAAGCTCTTGAGCGTGCGCGGCCGGGGCGTATCGAAGGCGAGGTCGCCATAGATGTCGTCCTCGACGATGGCCACGTCGAAGCGCTGTGCCAGCGCCACCAGGGCCTGCTTGCGCGCCTCGGGCATGGTGTAGCCGAGCGGGTTGTTGCAGGTGGGCGTGACCTGGATCGCCTTGATCGGCCACTGTTCCAGCGCCAGCTCCAGCGCTTCGAGGCTGATGCCCGTGCGCGGGTCGGTGGGGATCTCCAGCGCCTTGAGCTTGTGGGCCTTGAGGATCTGCATGGTGCCGTAGAAGCTCGGCGAATCCACGGCCACCACGTCGCCGGGCTCGGTCAGGGTGCGCAGGGCCAGCGACAGCGCCTCCTGGCAGCCGGTGGTGATGAGCACGTCGTCGGGATGCAGCAGGCAGCCCGACTTGTCGGCCAGGCGCACGATCTGGCGGCGCAGCTCGAGGCTGCCCGGCAGGCTGTCGTAGTTGAGCCCATGAGCCGCCACGTGCCGGTGCAGGGTGGCCAGCTGGCTCTGCAGCGGGCGCAGGCTGGCGGCCGCGAGATCCGGAATGCCGCGCCCCAGCATCAGCAGGCGGTCCTCCTCGGGAGCGCGCGCCACCAGCTCCAGTACCTGGTCCCACTGGGAGACGTCGAGCGGGCGCTGGGCCGGGCGCGACACCTTCGGTAGCACGCTCGGGGTCGGCCGCGGCAGCACATAGTAGCCCGAGCGGGGACGGGCTTCGGCCAGGCCGGACGCCTCGAGTCGCCGGTAGGCCTCCTGCGCCGTGGAGACACTGACGCCAAGCTCGCGGCAGAGCGCGCGCACGGAGGGTAGCCGGTCGCCGACGCGATACTGCCCCTGCTCGATGCGCTGGGCCAGGGCCTGTGCCACCTGATCGTAACGTTTCATGACAGAGTCGCCAAACTGTTCCTGCGTACGGTACAGAAGAGGAAATTGCGGACGATACAGAGCCAGAATAGCCCCAACTGTATCGTAAAACTAATTTTATATTGAATCTGTATTGGTTTTTTGCACGCACGTAGCCTGTCAGAACCCACCGACAGGAGACGCCGCCATGTTTCTCGAACGCTTCATTCAACTGTCCCGCTGGATCAGGAGCCGGCAACGGCGCCACCGTACCCGCTGCGACCTGCGCCATCTCGACGACCATCTGCTGGCCGATATCGGGCTCGACCGGGCCACGGTCGAGCGTGAGGTGCGCAAGCCGTTCTGGCGTTGAGGTCCAGGGCGTGACGGGAACCCCCGACGCTGCGCGATGCCCTAAGAAGGAGGAGGCGAGCCACCAGGCAGCCAAGGAGGAGCCAGCCATGATAGAGACGCTACCGGCCCCCGAATACGTGGCGGCGTTTCGCATCTCGGGCACGCTGCACAGCGCGGACTACGACGTACTGATCCCTGCCATCGAGTCGAAGCTCGAGCACAACGAGCATATCGGCGTGCTGGCCGACATGACCGACTTCGACCACATGACGGCCGGCGCCCTGCTGCGCGACCTGGCCTACGCCATGAGCAAGCTGGGCGAATATCACCGCTTCAAGCGTGCCGCGGTGATCGCCGACAAGCGCTGGATCGAGACGACCACCAAGCTGGCCGCCAAGCTGTTCCCCAATACCGAAGCGCGCCTGTTCCATGCCGGTGAGCTGGAGGAGGCCATGCGCTGGGTCGCCGGCTTTCGCCGCGACCTGATCAACGGCGGGTTATGAAGGCGCGGTAGCGGCGGCCCGCTCGCCGTGCCACTGGCGCAGCAGCCAGGCGAAGGCCAGCCCCAGCGCGAGCAGCCACAGCCCGGCGCCGGCCAGCAGCCAGCCGCTGTCGGCCAGGCGTAGCACCAGCCCGCCGAGGCTGACGCCTACCGACTGACCGAGGAACAGGCAGCCGGCGAACACCGCCATGGCGGTGCCGCGCATGGTCGGGGCCATCTGAGTGGCGTTGATCTGCAGCGTGCTGTGCATCATGTAGAAACCCAGCCCGGCGGCGAAGGCGCCAGCGGTGGCCAGGGCCGGCAGCGGGGATAGCGCCAGCCCGACGAAGCCGAGCCCCATCAGCACGCCGCCGCCCGCGGCCAGGCCCGGCTCTCCCAGTCGGGCGACCAGCGTTCGCGCCAGGGCCGCGAAAATCAGCCCGCCCACGCCGAACAGTGCCACCATCAGTCCCGCCTGGGTCAACGAGACCTCCAGGCTGTTGTAGAGGTGGCTGGCGACGAAGGCCAGCGCGCCGAAGGCGGCGATCCCCTCGAGAAATACCAGTGCCAGGATGCGCCGGGCGCGGGCGATCAGCAGCACCTCGCGAATGCGCGAGAAGAAGGCGATGCGGCCCTGCTCGGCCTTGGGTGGCGACAGGGCCGGCTGGCGCCGCAGGGCTTCGAGCAGCAGCCCGCCTGCGGCGACGAACAGCAGCGTGAGCAGCATGAATGCCGCCTGCCAGCCCAGCGTGTCGGCCAGGAAACCGCCCGCCACCTGCCCCGAGATCAGTCCCAATACCGCGCCCGATAGCATGTGAGCCAGGGTGACCTGGCGCCGCTCGTAGGGCACGTTGTCGCCCACCCAGGCCATGGAGAGCGGGATGATCGCCGCGGCGGTGGCGCCGTTCAGGGTGCGGAACAGCAGCAACATGGGCAGCGACTCGGCCAGCGCCGAGCCCAGCGCGCCCACGGCACAGGCCAGGGTGGCCAGGCCGATCACCCGCAGGGTGCCGTGGCGGTCGCCCAGCGGGCCGTAGGCGAGCTGCATCACGCCGTAGGCGATGGCGAACAGGGTGATGTTCTGCGCCACATCGGCCACCGGCCGGGCGAAGGCCTGCGACAGTGCCGGCAGCATGGCGTCGGTGACGCGCATCGAGGCCATGCTGGCGAAGCCGGCCAATGCCAGCAGCAGGATGACGAGGCGGGGCGCTGCGCTGCCGCTCATCGCGACGAACCTGCCTGGCCGGCGGCCGCCGCCTGACTGGCAGGCCGCACCAGCAGCAGATAGGCCAACAGGGAGAGTACACCGCCCAGGCCGATGGAGACGGCCATGGTCAGCGAGGTGCCGTCGTGGAAGCGGCCGACCAGCGCCCCGCCGAGGGCGGCGAGGGTCATCTGCAGGAAGCCGAACAGCGAGGAGGCCGAGCCGGCGCACTGCGGGTTCGGCGCCAGTGCCCCGGACATGCTCTGCGGCATGACGATGCCGAAACCGACCAGAAACAGGATGTGCGGCCCGATCACCGCCCACGGCGTGTAGATCGCCGCCGCCGCCAGACCGGCCATGGTGAGACCGGCCAGCGCGCAGATCGAGGTGGCCAGCAGCAGCAGTCGGTCACGGCCCAGGCGGTGGCTGAAGCGCCCGCTGATCAGGGTACCGCTGAAGAAACCGGCGACGATCAACGTGAAGCCGATCCCATAGCCGAAGGGCGACATGCCCATGAACTCGATCAGCACGAAGGAGGAGCCGGAGAGAAACGCGAACAGGCCGGTGAAGCCGCTGGCGTTGACCAGCGTATAGCCCATGAATGCACGCTGACCGAGCAGCATGCGGTAATTCTGCAGGATGGTGGCGGGATGCACCGACTGGCGATTCTCCCGCGCCAGCGGTTCCGGCATGAGAAAGGCGAGCACCAGCAGCATCGCCGCGGCGTAGATCGTCAACAGCACGAAGATCGATTCCCAGCCGAAGAACAGCAGCAGCCCCGCGCCGACGATGGGGGCCAGGGCGGGGGCGAGCGCCATGGTGCTGGCCATGTAGGAGAGCACGCGTCCGGCCTCGATGGGGCCATGGATGTCGCGCACCGCGGCACGGCCCAGCACCGGGCCGGCGGCGCCGCCCAGCGCCTGCAGGAAGCGCCCGGCCAGCAGCCACTCGATGCTCGGTGCGAAGGCGCACAGCAGGCTGGCCAGTAGGAACAGGCCGAAGCCGGCGATCATCACCGGCCTGCGCCCGAAGCGGTCGGAGATCGGGCCGCAGAACAGCTGGGCCACGGCGAAGCCGGCCATGTACAGGCTCAGCGTCAGCTGGATCTGGTCGGGACCGGTGTCGAGCGCCGCGGCCATCGCCGGCATCGCCGGCAGGTACATGTCGGTGGCCAGCGGACCCAGCGCGGTCAGCGCCGCCAGCGTGATCACCATGGCGGGGGACTTCAGCCTCAGCACGTCGCATTCTCCTGAAGTGGCAAACAACGATCGGCGGGCGCCGCTTCCCCGCTCGGTGTGGAGCCTGAGGTTGCGGTGCCCGCCAGTCGTTAGCCTGCTTATTGTAGCCGAAATCGCTCGCGATATCCTGCGCCAGGAGCCGACCTTTTCGTTTCATTTGAAACTATATAAGGGGGCGGCCTCGACCGCAACGGCTTGGCGATCGGTCAAATCCGACAGACGGCTAGTCGAAACGATCCCAGTGGGGGGGATCGCCGAAGTAGCCGTCAAGGAAGTCGACGAAGCAGCGTACCTTGCTCGCCAGCAGTTGGCGATGGGCATACACCGCATAGAGCGACATCGGCTCGGGCTCGTGCTCCGCCAGGATGACCTGCAGTTTTCCTTCCTTGATCGCGGAACCCGAGATGAAGGTGGGCTGCAGGGCGAGGCCGCCACCGGCGATGGCCGCTTCGACCAGTACATCGCCATTGTTGCTGATGAAGTCGCTGTTGACCTGGTCGCCGCGCTGCGGGTCGTGCCCCGGCAGCCAGCGCAGCAGCGACTCACCGGCCTCCTGCTCCATGTAGCTGTAGCGCAGGTAGCGATGCGCCTCGAGGTCTTCCGGGCACCGGGGCGTACCGTACCGCTTCAGATACTCGGGTGAGGCGCACAGCACCAGGCGGATCGGTGCGATCCGCTTGGCGATCAACGAGGAACTCTTCAGGTGGCCGATGCGCAGGGCGACGTCGAATCCCTCCTCGACGATGTCGACCTTGCGGTCGTTCAGCTGCAGGTCGATGCCGACGGCGGGATGGGCGCGCTGAAAGTCGCTCAGCAACGGGGCCAGGTGGCGGATGGCGAAGGAGACCGGGGCGCTGATACGCAGCCGGCCCCGGGCCTGGGTCTGCAGGTCGCCAAGCTGATGCTCCATGTCGTCCACGTCGTTGAGCAGTTGCTGGGCGCGCGGGTAGAGGCGTGCGCCGGCCTCGGTCAGGTGGCTCTTGCGGGTGGTGCGGTTGAGCAGTCGCACCCCCAGACGCTGCTCGAGCTGCGAGACGTACTTGCTGACGAGCTGGGGGGAGAGCTCCAGCCGCTCGGCGGCACGGGTGAAGCTGCCTTCGCTGACGACCGTGACGAAGGCGCGCATGGCATCGATACGATCCATCGGTTCCTCACAGAGAATGGATGCCTACATTATCAACGTAACGTTGCTAATGATCCAACGAATGCCCTCTTAGTTTCGCTATTTGGCGATAGTAAAGTGGCGTCATCCCCTCGGGGCGAGCCCCGTGACACGACCACAGAAACCGATTCGAGGTAACCATCATGAACACACGATTCGTCCAGGCCCTGTTTTCCTCCCGCAGTGGCGTGGCCGCCCTGGTCCTGCGGGTCCCGGTGGGGCTGATCCTGGCCGCCCACGGCGCGCAGAAGCTGTTCGGCTGGTTCGGCGGCTACGGCCTGGAAGGCACCGGCCAGTGGCTGGCGAGCATCGGCCTGGCGCCGGGCTATCTGATGGCGCTGCTGGCCGGTGGCGCCGAGTTCTTCGGCGGGCTGGCGCTGGTGCTGGGCCTGCTGACCCGCCCGGCGGCGCTGGTATCGGCCTTTACCATGCTGGTGGCGATTTTCGCCGTGCATATCGGCAACGGTCTGTTCATGGCCAACAACGGCTACGAATACGCCTTGACCCTGTTCGTCGCCACCCTGGCCCTGGCCATTCAGGGCGGCGGACGGTTCGCACTGGACAGCCTGCTGGCACAGCGCTTCGTGGGTGCCCAGCGGCGCGCCGCCACCGGGCGGTGAGCGGCGGATCGCCGCGCGAGTGTCATCGACCCTTCGCTCCTTCCTCCCTGAGGGGAAGGGGCTCGTCACAGGAGAAGAGCATGCTGGTCAACGGTGTCTGGCAAGAGAACTGGCAGCCGGTACAGGCGAAGGATGAGCAGGGGCGCTTCCTCCGCCAGACTTCGTCGTTTCGCCACTGGGTCACCCCCGACGGGGCGCCGGGCCCCACCGGGGCGGGAGGCTTCAAGGCCGAGAAGGGGCGCTATCGGCTCTATGTCGCCTATATCTGCCCCTGGGCGTCACGCACGCTGATGGCACGGACGCTGAAGGGGCTCGAGGAGGTGATCGAGGTCACCGTCGTCAACCCCCGGCTGACCGACCAGGGCTGGCGGTTCGGCGGCTACCCCGGCGCCGATGAGGACACGCTCCACGGCGTGCGCTACCTGCACGAGCTCTATACTCGCGCCGATCCGCAGATCTCCGGGCGCGCCACCGTGCCGGTACTGTGGGACAAGCAGACCGGGACCATCGTCAACAACGAGTCCGCCGATATCGTGCGGATGCTGAACGGCGCCTTCGTCGGGATCGTGGACCAGGGGCCGGACCTCTACCCGGCCGACCTGGCCGCCGAGATCGAGGCCCTGAACGCCTATCTGTACACCGACCTGAACAATGGCGTGTACCAGGCCGGTTTCGCCTCCAGCCAGCAGGCCTACGAGGAGGCCTACGGCAAGGTCTTCGCCGCGCTGGACGAACTGGAGTCGCGGCTCGCCGACGGGCGTGCCTATCTGTTCGGCGAACGCCTGACCGAGAGCGACCTGCGCCTGTTCGTGACCCTGGTGCGCTTCGATGCCGCCTATCACGGCCTGTTCAAGTGCAACCGCAACACGCTACGCGCCATGCCGGGCCTGCACGCCTACATGCACCGCATCCTGGCCCTCGACGGCATCGCCGCCACCGTGCGCCTCGATCATATCAAGGCGGGCTATTATTCCATCAAGGCGCTGAATCCCGGCGGAATCGTGCCGGCAGGGCCCGGCAAGCTCTGATGAGGGCCGGTCCGTCATCACCATGAGCGACCAGGAGGAGCGTCAGCCGTGAGCCATACCACCGATGTGCTGTTCATTTCCCACGGCGGCGGCCCGCTGCCGCTGCTGGGCGACCCGGGCCACCGCGAGATGGTGGCCCGGCTCACCGAGATCGCCGGCCAGCTGCGCCGGCCCTCGGCCATTCTGGTCATCAGCGCCCACTGGGAAGCGGCGGTGCCGACCATCACCGCGGGGGCCAACCCGGCGCTCATCTACGACTATTACGGCTTTCCGCCCGAGTCCTACGAGATCGAATACCCCTGCCCCGGCGAGCCGGCGCTGGCGCGGCAGATCCACCAGGCGCTGAGGCAGGCCGGGTTGCCGGCACGGCTCGACGAGCACCGGGGCTTCGACCATGGGCTGTTCGTGCCGCTCAAGCTGATGTATCCGGAGGCGGACATCCCCTGCGTGCAGCTGTCGCTGGTCGACAGCCTGGATGCCGCGACGCACCTGGCCATCGGCAGGGCGCTACGGGCGCTGGAGGTCGACGACCTGCTGGTGATCGGGTCGGGATTCTCCTTCCACAACATGCAGGCGTTCTTCGCACCCGCCACGCCGGAGCTCGATGCCCGCAACCAGGCCTTCGAGGCGTGGCTCGAGGAGACCTGCAGCGACGCACGCCTCACCGAAGCGCAGCGCACCGAACGCCTGCTGCAGTGGGAACGCGCGCCCCACGCCCGGTTCTGTCACCCCCGCGAGGAGCACCTGTTGCCGCTGCACGTGTGCTACGGCCTGGCGGGCCAGCCCAGCGAGACCCACGTCTCGGCCACGATCCTCGGCAAGCGATCGGGAATGTTCTACTGGCGGCTCGAACACTGAGCGCCGGGGCGCAAGGGCGCCCGGAACGGGAGCGGGCACGCTGCCTGGAGAGCCGCGTGCCCGCTTTCGTCGGCTGCGCCTTCAACCGGCGTCCGGCTGCTCGCCCGGGGCGGCCTTGGCGAAGGCGTCCAGCGCTCGGCAGCGCTCGGTGATGCGCCGGAGCGTCGGATATGCGGAGAGGTCGCACTCGAAGCGCTCGGCGTTGAACACCTGCGGCACCAGGCAGACATCCGCCAGGCTCGGGCTGTCGCCGTGGCAGAACGCGCCGGTGGCGGCTTCGCTGGCCAGCCTTGCCTCCAGCGCGGTGAAACCCTCGGCGATCCAGTGGCGGTACCAGGCCAGCTTGGCCTCGTCGTCCAGCTTCAGCTCGTGCACCAGGTACTTGAGCACCTTGAGGTTGTTGAGCGGATGGATCTCGCAGGCGACGAGCTGGGCCAGCGAGCGCACCCGGGCACGGCCCTCGGCATCCGACGGCAGCAGCGGCGGCTCGGGGTGGCGCTCCTCCAGGTACTCGCAGATCGCCAGCGACTGGGTCAGTTGGGTGCCGTCGTCGGTCTCGAGCACCGGCACCAGCCCCTGGGGGTTGTGAGTGCGGAAGTCGTCGCTCTTCTGCTCGCCCTTGACCAGGTTGATCGCTACCTGCTCGTACGCCAGCCCCTTGAGGTTGAGCGCGATGCGCACCCGGTAGGCCGCCGAGGAGCGGAAATAGCCATATAGCGTGGTCATACGTGGCTCCTTGTGTCGCGTCACTTCGGCTGGTACTTGACCACCTGCTGGTCGATGGCGCCGAAGATGCTGTTGCCCTGGCGGTCGAACATCTCGATGCGCACCCGGTCGCCGAAGCGCAGGAAGGGCGTCCTGGCCGCGCCGTGCAGGATCTGCTCCACCATGCGCACCTCGGCCAGGCAGCTGTAGCCCACGCCGCCGTCGGCGACCGGCTTGCCGGGGCCGCCGTCGGGGTCGGGGTTGGAGACGGTGCCCGAGCCGACGATGGCCCCGGCGCCCAGGTAGCGGGTCCTGGCCGCATGCGCGACCAGCTGCGGGAAGCTGAAGATCATGTCCGGGCCGGCCTCGGGCTCGCCGAACTTCTCGCCGTTGAGGTGCACCGTCAGCGGCAGGTGGACCTTACCCTCCTGCCAGGCGTCGCCCAGCTCGTCGGGAGTGACGCAGATCGGCGAGAAGCTCGAGGCCGGCTTGGCCTGGAAGAAGCCGAAGCCCTTGGCCAGCTCGCCCGGGATCAAGCCGCGCAGGCTGACGTCGTTGACCAGCATGATCAGCTTGATGTGGCCGGCGGCCTGCTCCGGGGTGACTGCCATGGGCACGTCGTCGGTGATCACCGCGATCTCGCCCTCGAAGTCGATGCCGTGCTCCTCGCTGACCGCCTCGATGTCCTCGGTGGGGGCCAGGAACTTGTCGCCGCCGCCCTGGTACATCAGCGGGTCGGTCCAGAAGGTCTCGGGCATCTCGGCGTTGCGCGCCTGGCGCACCAGCTTGACGTGGTTGAGGTAGGCGGAACCGTCAGCCCAGTGGTAGCTGCGCGGCAGCGGCGAGTGGAGCTTGCTCTGGTCAAGGTCGAAGGCGCCATTGGCGCTGCCGTCGTTGAGTTCGGCGTAGCGCGCCTCCAGCCTGGGGCTCACGGTGTTCCAGCTCTCGATCGCCTGCTGCAGGGTGGCGGCGATGTCGGTGGCGGAGACGGCGCGGGTCAGGTCGCGGGAGACCACCAGCAGTTCGCCGTCGCGGCCGTTTTTCAAAGTGGCGAGTTTCATCTTGGCTCCATCCTTTCGTCAGGGGCGGGGCGCGTCGGCCCCGTCCGGTTCGGCGTTTCGTCTCTCGGGCTATTCAGGATCGCTCAAGGCTGTCAGGGCTGCTTGGGATCGAAGTGCGAGCGCAGCGTCGACCACACGTCGACATAGTCGCGCTGGCGAATGTCCGCGTTCAGCGCCGCTTCGGTGGGATGGTAGACGTAGCGGCTCTCGAACATGAAGGCCAGGGTCGCATCCAGGCGCTGCGGTGTCAGCTCGGCGTTGGAGGCCTTCTCGAAGGTCTCGGCGTCGGGGCCGTGGGGCGACATGCAGTTGTGCAGGCTGGCGCCGCCGGGCAGGAAGCCCTCGGCCTTGGCGTCGTACTCGCCGTGGATCAGGCCCATGAACTCGCTCATCAGGTTGCGATGGAAGTAGGGCGGGCGGAAGGTGTTCTCGGCCACCATCCAGCGCGGCGGGAAGATCACGAAGTCGATGTTGGCCATCCCCGGGGTGTCGGAGGCCGAGGTCAGCACGGTGAAGATCGAGGGGTCGGGGTGGTCGAAGCTCACCGTGTTGATGGTGTTGAAGCGCGCCAGGTCGTACTTGTAGGGCGCGTAGTTGCCGTGCCAGGCCACCACGTCGAGCGGCGAATGGCCGAGCCTGGTCACCCAGAAGCGGCCGGAGAACTTGGCCACCAGCTCGAAGTCGCCCTCCATGTCTTCAAAAGCGGCCACGGGGCTCTCGAAATCGCGCGGGTTGGCCAGGCCGTTGGCACCGATGGGGCCGAGGCCGGGCAGTTCCAGCGGGCTGCCGTAGTTCTCGCAGACATAGCCGCGGGCGGCGTCGCTTCCCTCGGCCAGGCGTACCTGGAACTTCATGCCGCGGGGGATCACCGCGATCTCGCCGCCGGCGACCTCGAGTTCGCCGAGTTCGGTACGCAGGCGCAGGCTGCCCTGCTGCGGCACGAGCAACAGCTCGCCGTCGGCGTCGTAGAAGAAGCGCTCGGTCATGTCGCGGTTGAAGGCGTAGACGTGCACGCCGCAGCCGGCCTGGGTGCCGGCATCGCCGTTGACGGCAATCGTCAGCAGGCCGTCGACGAAGTCGGTGGGCTCGGCGGGCATCGGCAGCGGGTCCCAGCGCATCTGGTTGGGATCGGCGGCGGGCCTGGCCAGCGGCGAGGTGGCCACCCGGCCGTTCTCCAGCGGCGTATAGGCGCTCTGCACCACCGAGGGGCGGATGCGGTAGAGCCAGCTGCGCAGGTTCTCGTGGCGCGGCGCGGTGAAGGCCGAGCCGGTCAGCTGCTCGGCGTAGAGGCCGTAGGCGCACTTCTGGGGCGAGTTCTGGCCCACCGGCAGGGCGCCGGGCAGCGCCTCGCTGGCGAAGTGGTTGCGAAAGCCGCTCTGGTACTCGAGTGTCGTCGTCATGGGAGGATCCCTCTCGTTATTGGCCTGGTTGACCTTCTGATGCGCTGGCGTCCTGGCCGGCGATGGCCAGGGCCTCCTCGAGCACCTGCTGGTCGCCGATATGGTTGGCCAGCAGCAGGATCAGCCGGGCGTTGATGCGTTCGCTCTCGGCCTCGCTGCGCTCACGGTGCAGTTCGGTCAGCGCGGCATAGAAGGCGTCCGGGTCGGTGAAGTTGGGGTTGAGTTCAAGCCGTGGCATGGCGCACCTCCTCGGCATCAAGGTGACGGCCCAGCGCGTGATCGATCGCCGCCTCGACCTCGGCGGCGCTGACTTGGCGCCAGCGGGCGCTGACGTGCTGGTCGGGGCGGATCAGGTAGGCGACACCGCCGGTCAGGCCGTAGCGTTCGCCGACCAGGGTCTCCACGTCCTCGATCTGGCGGCTGCGCGGCAGCTCGGTCAGGGCATGCGGCGCAGGCCCGACGACCAGCAGATCGAGATCGGCCTGGCGTGCGAGCAGCGGCTCGAGTTCGGTCCTGAGCGCCTCGGCCCGGGCGCTGTCGACGCGGCCATCGAGCAGCAGCGTGAAACGATCGCCCAGCTGGTTGAGCAGCCAGGCGCGCCGCCCGGCCAGGCCGATCGGGGCATCCTTGGCCGGGCTGCCGGGGCGCAGCACGAGGGGCAGGCCCTCGGTCTCGGGGCCGTTGAGCGGCGAGTCGTCGTAGTGGCACGGCATGGAGAGGCGGCCACTGTTGACCAGGCGCCGGGCGAAGGGGTAGTGCTCGGCCAGCTCCAGCACGCTGTCGCGGAACAGCCGGCTGACGCGGCTCTTGGGCGTGATGAAGTCGGTGGCGCGGGTCGAGTTGAGGATGTTCTCGGCGGCGCCGTGCTGTCGCTCGTCGTTGTAGGTGGCGAGCAGCGCCGCGGGGGCCTGACCCTTGAGTACGCGGGCCAGTTTCCAGGCCAGGTTCTCGGTGCTCTGGATGGCACCGTTGGCGCCGCGGGCGCCGAAGGGCGAGACCTGATGGGCGGCGTCGCCCATGAAGAACACCCGGTTGTGAATGTAGTCATCCATCTTGCGGCAGCGGAAGGTGTAGACGCTGGCCCACTCCAGTTCGAACTCGACGTCTTCGCCGAGCATCGCCTGTACCCGCGGGCGGATGTTCTCCTCCTTCTTCTCCTCTTCCGGGTCGGCGTCCCAGCCCAGTTGGAAGTCGATGCGCCAGACGTTGTCCGGCTGGCGGTGCAGAAGCACCGACTGGTTGGGGTGGAAGGGCGGGTCGAACCAAAACCAGCGCTCGGTGGGGAAATCCGCCTTCATGATCACGTCGGCGATCAGGAAGCGATCCTGGAAGATCTGGCCGCGGCTCTCCAGGCCCAGCATGTCGCGGATCTTGCTGTTGGCGCCGTCGGCCACCAGCAGGTAGTCGCAGGCGAGGCGGTAGTCGCCGTCCTCGGTGCTGACCGTCACCTCGCTGCGTTCGGGGTGACTCGCGACCTCGGTGACCTTGTGTTTCCAGCGCAGGTCGATCAGGTCGCTGAGCGCGTCGGCGCGATCGACCAGGTACTCCTCGAAGTAGTACTGCTGCAGGTTGATGAAGGCCGGCATGCGGTGGCCTTCTTCCGGCAGCAGGTCGAAGTCGTAGACCTCGCGCTCCTGGAAGAACACGCGACCGCGCTGCCAGGTCACGCCCTTGTCGACCATGGGCTGGGCGCAGCCCAGGCGGTCGAGGATCTCCAGCGTGCGCTTGGCGAAGCAGATCGCCCGCGAGCCGACGCTGACGGTGTTGTTGTCGTCGAGCACCACGCTCGCGATGCCCTGCTGGGCCAGGTCGATGGCCATGGCCAGGCCGGTGGGGCCGGCGCCGACGATCACCACCGGGCAGTGGCGCACGCTTTCGCGGTCGAGCTCGGGCGGGCGTCGATACGGGTAGACGGGATTGTTGTAGGTAGTGGGCATGCTTCCTCCGACTGCGGCTGCTGCGGGGCAGGCCAGCGTCAGAATGCGGCGACCTGCCCCGGCACCACGCGCCAGGATTATTGTGAAAACAGCGCTTACTGGTTCTCGACCACTTCCTGCAGCGAGTGCCACATGGCCGTGTCGCGCTCGGCGGTCCAGATGCGCGGGTCGGGGTATTCGCCGCCGGCCTCGTCATAGCAGCGGGTGATGTCGAACGGCAGGCAGTGGTCGAAGATCACCCAGTGGCCGTACTTCGGCTTGAGCTTGGCGTAGGTCTCGGCGTAGCACTCGGAGAGCGACTTGCCGGCGGCCTTGCCCGCCTTGACGCTGTCGTACATGTCGGCGAGGAAGTCGCGGGTGCCCTGGATCGCCTCCTGGCACTGCTCGGGGGTGGTGAGCGCCTCGCCGCGGCCCGGCACCAGCTTCTGAGGAGCCATCGCCTGCAGGCGATCGAGAGTGGAAGGCCAGTCCTCGTGGTAGGCGTCGCCGGTGTAAGGGGTGGCGCCGTACTCGACCAGGTCGCCGGAGAACATCACCTTCTCTTCCGGTAGCCAGACGACGGTGTCGCCCTTGGTGTGGCCGCGGCCGAGGTGAATGATGCGCACCTCGCGCTTGCCCATGAAGACGGTGAGTTCCTTCTGGAACACGATGTTGGGCCAGGTCAGGCCGGGCACCGAGTCGACGCCCTTGAACAGGCGCGGGAAGCGACCGACTTCGGATTCGTAGTCCTGCTGGCCGCGCTCGACGATCAGGTCATAGGTGTTCTGGCTGGCGTAGATGTTCTCGGCCTCATAGGCCGAGGCGCCGAGCACGCGCACGGCGTGGTAGTGGCTCATCACCACGTGCTTGATCGGCAGGTCGGTGACCTCGCGGATACGGCGGATCACGTCCTGGGCCATGATCGGCGTGGCCTGGGTGTCGATCACCATCACGCTGTCGTCGCCGATCACCACGCCGGTGTTGGGGTCGCCCTCGGCGGTGTAGGCATAGAGGCCCTCGGCCAGCTTGGTGAAGCTGACCTGCTTCTCTTCGGTGTCGGCGTGGGAAGCGAATTTCTTGCTCATGGTTCCTCCAGTGTCGTCGGGGGCGTCACGGTGGGCGACGTCAAGGGGCCGCTGTTGGCCGCGTTCGATGGGCTGATTGCAGCGAGCATAGTTGCTATTGAAACTATATGTCCAGCAAGTCGCGGACCAGAAGCGTAGGGCAGGCGCCAGGGTTTGGGAAAAAGTTGCCTTGTATCATGGATTTTTGGCATTTCTGAGACCTAAGTCTAATGTATTATCGCCTCAAATTAGTTGCAGAGGAGAGTATCTGGCGGCAAGGTGACTGCATGTGGGAAACGGGCTGTCTCGCCCTTGCGGCCTCTGCCGACGAGCGCCAGCCCGAGAGACAACAACGAGACAAGCAACGTGGCGCGAGCACGCCTCCCGTGACGACCAGGAGCACGCAATGAAAAACACAAATCGCCTCATGATCGGCGCCCTGGCGGCGTTCGGTCTCAGCCTCACCGCGCCCGTGCTGGCCCAGGAAACCATTACCGTCAGCACCTGGGGCGGCCCCAACCACGGCATCAACACCCTCGTCTGGCCCACCTGGAAGGCGTGGATCGAGGAGGCCACCGAAGGGCGCGTGACCGTCGAGGTGGTGCACGACATGGGCCCGCCGGCCGCGCAGATGGAGATTGTCGCCGACGGCATCGCCGACGCCACCTGGATCTTTCACGGCCACATGTCGGGACGCTTCGAGCTGACCCAACTGCCGGAGTTCCCCACCTTCGAGGCGTTCACGTCGGAAGCGGCATCCGCCGCCTACTGGCGCACCTACCAGGAGTACCTGGCACAGGCGGAGGAACATCGCGGCGTCGACGTCATGGCCATGGGCGTGCATGGGCCGGGGCAGATATTCACCCGTGATCAGGTTGATTCCCTCGACCAGCTCTCCGGCAAGCGCGTGCGCGTCGGCGGCGGGGTAATGAGCGACCTGGCCAGCGCCATGAATGTCTCCGGCGTGGCGCTACCGCCGACCGGGGTCTACGAAGCGGCCTCCCAGGGCGTCATCGACGGCGCCATGCTGACGCTCGAGGGGCTGCGCAGCTTCCGCGTGGCCGAGGTGCTGCCGCATACCCTGACGGTGGATGGCGGTTTCTACCGCGGCAGCTTCGCCATCGTCATGAACCCGATGTTCTGGGATCAGGTCTCGCCCGAGGATCGCGAGGCGATCGAGGCCGTCTCCGGCGAGGATCTCTCGCGCCTGTTCGGCTACATGATGGATGCCATGGACGAGCGCGGCGTGGCTTTCGCCGAGGAGCAGGGCAATACGTTCACCGAAGCGTCGGATGAGGACATCGAGCGCCTGAGCGAGGTGACCGACGAGCTGATCGCCGAGTGGCATGATGCGGTGCAGGGCCGTGGTGTCGATACCGAGGCAGCTCTCGAGCACTTCCGCGAACAGCTCGCCCTGGCCACCGAAGGCGAGAGCATCGCCGATCGTGTCGTACGCCAGTAAACCCTTTCGACCCGCGGAGGCTTGATCATGCCGACCTCGTCGCCGTTCCTGTTGCGGGTCGGCCGTGTCATGCAGCTGACGCTGGAGGGGGTGGCGGGCGCCACCCTCTTCGCCATGATGCTGCTGACCACGGCGGACGTGACCGGACGCTACTTCTTCAATTCGCCGATCCTCGGTACCGTCGAGCTGACCCAGCTGATGCTGGCCGCGCTGGTGTTCCTGTCGCTGCCGGTGGTGTGCTGGCGCGAGGAGCACGTCAGCGTCGACCTGCTCGACAGCGTGTTTCCCGCGCGCCTGATCTGGATTCGCCAGGTGCTGGTCAACCTGATCGTCACCGGCGCGCTGTGGCTCATGGCCCGGCGGGTGTGGGCCCTGGGCGAGCGCGCCATGCAGTGGGGTGACGTGACCGAGTTCCTGCGCATCCCCAACGGTTACCTGATCTACCTGATGGCGATCATGCTGGCCGCTTCGGCCGCGCTGACCCTGCTGCGCGCGCTGTTCTATCTGCTCGAAGGCGTGGGTGTGATCGAGCGCGGCGGCCCGCTCAGTCCAGTGACCGAGCAGGGGGGACGCCATGACTGAGGCGTTGTACGGCTTCGCCGCCCTGCTGCTGCTGGCGTTTTTGCGCGTGCCGCTGGCGTTTGCCATGGGCATCGTCGGCTTCGCCGGCTTCTACTATCTGACCGGCAACTGGAACGCCGCCGAGTCGATGGCCGCGCGGCGGGTGATCGACACCGCCATGGACTACGGCCTGTCGGTGATCCCGCTGTTCATCCTGATGGGCAACCTGGTCTCCCATGCCGGCCTGTCGGACGCGCTGTTCCGCGCCTCCAACGGCTTCCTCGGCCACCGCAAGGGCGGCCAGGCCATGGCCACCATCGTCGCCTGCGGCGGCTTCAGCGCCATCTGCGGCTCGAGCCTCGCCACCTGCGCCACCATGGGCCGGGTAGCGATGCCGCAGATGCGCAAGTACGGCTACAAGGACACCCTGGCCTCGGCGTCGATCGCCGCCGGCGGCACGCTGGGGATCCTGATCCCGCCCAGCGTGATGCTGGTGATCTACGGCATCCTCACCGAGACCAGCATCCGCGAGCTGTTCGCCGCCGGCTTCATCCCCGGTATCCTCGGTATCGTGCTCTACCTTGGGTCGGTGAAGTGGGTGCTGTGGCGCGACCCCGACGCCGGCCCCGCCGGTGAGCGCGTGGCCTGGCCCGAACGCATGAGGGCACTCAAGAGCGTCGGCAGCACCCTGGCGCTGTTCGTGCTGGTGATCGGCGGCATCTACCTCGGCGTGTTCACCCCCACCGAAGCGGCCGGCATCGGCGCCATGGGCGCCTTCCTCATCGCCCTGTGGCGTCGCGCACTGACGCCCCAGGTGCTGATGAACGTACTGATGGACACCGTGCGCACCACCGCCATGCTGTTCGCCGTGGTACTCACCGCGCTGATCTTCGCCAACTTCATCAACCGCGCGGGGCTGCCGAGCGACCTGCTGGCGTTCGTCAACGGGCTCGACATGGCGCCGTTCCTGGTGATCCTGGTGATACTGGCCATCTACGTGCTGCTCGGCTGCGTGTTCGAGAGCATGTCGATGCTGCTCTTGACGGTGCCGGTGTTCTTCCCGGTGGTGGCGGGGCTCGGCTTCGACCTGGTGTGGTTCGGCATCCTGGTGGTGATCGTGATCGAGATCAGCCTGATCACGCCGCCGGTGGGGATGAACGTGTTCGTGCTGCGGGCGGTGCTGCCGGACGTGAGTACGGGGACGATCTTCCGCGGGGTGACGCCGTTCTGGGTGGCGGGGATGGCACGCGCGTTGCTGGTGCTGGTGTTCCCGGGTATCGTGCTGTTCCTGCCGCAACTGCTCTATTGAACGCTGCCCAGCGTAGGGTGAGGAGTCTCGAGAGATGAACACGGAAGAGCGCCAGGCCGGCCTCGCCAGGGAGGGTGACGAGGGCCTGGCCGAACCTTCGACCAAGCCGGAGCTGGATCTCAACCAGTTCCTGCCCTACCGGCTCAACAGCCTCGCCGATCGCATCAGCCAGGCGTTGGCCGAGCTCTACGAGGAGCGCTACCAGCTCAACATCGCGCAGTGGCGAGTGCTGGCGTGGCTCAGCCACTGCGACGAGCTGACGGCGAAAAAAGTCTGCAGCTACACCAACATGGACAAGGCCCGCGTGTCACGGGCGATCCAGGCGCTGGAGGAGCGGGGGCTGATCCGCCGCACCCCCGCCCCCGAGGACCAGCGCCAGCAGGATCTCCATCTCACCGCCGCCGGCCAGGCTCTGCTGGTCAAGTTGATTCCCGAGGCCCAGGCCTGGGAGGCGGAGCTGGTGGCAACCCTCACTGCCGGGGAGTATCGCGACCTGCTCAACGTGATGCGCAAGCTCGAACGCCAACTGGAGCGGATCGGGGAGCGCGGCTAGCTGCCCGGGCCAGGGCTCAGGCAAACTGGCGCGGCGCTTTCGAGCGACATCACCGGTCGCACGTGAAACCGGCCGGCCATGTTGCAGCGCGTGCGGCCCCGGCCGGCGAAGTCGACGAAGCAGTCCTGCTGGGAGTGGCCGCCGGCGCTGACCTGGGTCCAGTACCAGCCTGCCGGCGTATCGGGGAAGGCTTCGCCTTCGATGGCCGTGTTCCCGTCGCCCGCCTGCACCAGGCCGCGCAGCTCGAAGAAGCGCGGCAGACGCCACGGGCACTCGGCCGTGGCCATGGCGCCCAGGCGGGCCTCGGCCTCGGCCAGCGTGAGGCGCGCCGCCTCGCCGCGGCAGCGCCCCTCGTGGAATACCTGGCCCAGGCTGCAGCGCTCCCACACCAGCCCTCTGGCCGTGTCCTCGACGAGAGAGGCGATGGGAAAGCGGAAGCGGTCATCGGCGTGGCCGAGGGGGAGCGACGCCAGGAACAGCGCCAGCCCGACGGCGCCCGTGCGCGTCACGCCTCCGCGACCTGATCCTGGGCGGTGGGCACGCGCCCGCCGAGGCGGGCGGTGATCTCGGCGGCGGTCTCGCGCACCAGCGCACCCAGCTCCGGCAGCCGCGCTTCGGGAATCCGTGCCACCGGTCCCGAGACGGAGATCGCCGCCAGCGGGATGCCGTGCTCGTCGTGCAGGCAGGCAGCCACGCAGTGCAGGCCGATGGCATGCTCCTCGCG
The DNA here is from genome assembly GCF_017868775.1 of Billgrantia sulfidoxydans. NCBI lineage: Bacteria > Pseudomonadati > Pseudomonadota > Gammaproteobacteria > Oceanospirillales > Halomonadaceae > Billgrantia > Billgrantia sulfidoxydans. The sequence goes on from NZ_CP053381.1 coordinate 82,710, forward strand.
ATCGCACGCATAGCCCTGCCGGCGCACCTGCGCCAGGTTGGCGCGCAGCGACTCGGCCGTGTACAGGGTGTTGGTGGTGACCCGATCGAGCCCCCGCTCGGCCAGCACCCGTTCGAACTCATCGTCCGGCAGCCAGGCCATCAGCGCCTTGCCCACGCCCGAGGCGTGCAGCGGCGCGCGCGAGCCGAGCCGGGTGATCATGCGCATCATCTGCGGCGACTCGCTCTGGGCCAAAAACACGGCAGTGGCGCCGTCGCGGATACCCAGGTTGGCGGTTTCGCCGGTCTGGGCCGTCAGGCGGCGCAGGAAGGGCCGGCTGGTGGCGACGAAGTCGCGCGCCTCGAGGAAGCTGTTGCCGATGCGGAAGGTCTTGACGTCGATCCTCCACACCCCGAGCTCGGTGTCCTGGGCGATGAAGCCCTGGCCCTGCAGGGCCTGCAGCAGGCGGTGGGTGGTGGAGGGGGCCAGGTCGACCATCTCGGCCAGTTCCGACAGCGCCAGGCCGCCCGGCGTGGCCGCCAGCCGCTCGAGCAGATTGAGCCCGCGCACCAGCGACTGGCTGTGGCCGCTGGCGCTCTTGCCGGGGCCGGGCGGGCGCCCCGCCGTTCTGCGTTTGACTTCACTCACCTGCGTATCCTTCCCCAATGATCTGGCTGGCCTGCCCTGCAGGCCAGCTACAGGATACCCCCTCGGCGCTGGCTTGTCTCGATTGCGGAAATGCCTTCCATACTACTTGTGCAGACGGGATGGCTAGCGATGGCGCCACTGGGGCTCCCGCTTGGCGATGAAGGCATCGATACCCTCGGCGGTATCCTCGGCCAGCATGTTGCAGGCCATGGTCTCGCCGGCCAGGGCGTAGGCTTCGTTCAACGGCATTTGCAGCTGGCGCTGGAACAGCGCCTTGCCGGTGCGCAGGGCCACGCGGCTCTTGGCGCAGAGGCTGGCGGTAAGTTCGCCGAGCACCTCGTCCAGCGCCTCGTCGTCGGCGACGCGGTTGATCAGCCCCCAGTCGAGCGCCTGCTCGGCATCGATGAACTCGCCGGTGAAAAGCATCTCCATGGCGCGCTTGCGGCCGATGTTGCGCGACAGCGCCACCGCCGGCGTGGAGCAGAACAGCCCCACGCCGATGCCCGATACCGCGAAGCGGGCCGACCTGGCCGCCACCGCCAGGTCGCAGCTGGCCACCAGCTGGCAGCCGGCGGCGGTGGCCAGCCCCTGGACCCGGGCGATGACCGGTACCGGCAGATGGACGATGCGCTGCATGACCTCGCCGCAGCGGGCGAACAGCTCTTGATAATAGGCCTTGTCGGGGTTGGCGCGCATCTCCTTGAGATCGTGTCCGGCACAGAAGGCGCGCCCCTCGGCGGCGACGACCACGCAGTGCACAGAGTCGTCGTGGGCCAGGCGGGAGAGTTCGCCGCCCAGCGCCTTGAGAACTTCTTCCGACAGCGCATTGAACTGGCGCGGCCGGTTCAGGGTAAGGGTCGCGACGCCGCGCTGGTCGCGACGAATCACCGGTCGCTCGTCGACAGTCGTATTCATTGTCGTATCCTGTAGAAACGTGCCCGTCACCAGCCTAGCCTGTCGTGCACGCTTTTCGTCAGTCCTGCGACCAAAGAGGGTGTGGCTTACCGCCAGGTGTGCACCCGCGAGAGCGAAGCATGAACGATTCCAACCACAATCATGACGAGTTGCACAAGGGCACGCCGCAAACGGGCAACCGGCTGCTGGCCGACGTCAGCCTGCCCGCGGCCGTGATCCACGAGCCGGCGCTGGCCCACAACCTGGCCTGGATGCAGCGCTTCTGCGATGCCCACGGCGCGCGTCTGGCTCCCCACGGCAAGACCACCATGTGTCCCGAGCTGTTCCAGCGCCAGCTCGCCGCCGGCGCCTGGGGCATCACCCTGGCCACGGCTGTCCAGTGCCGGGCGGCCTTCCGCCACGGCGTCAATCGCCTGCTGATGGCCAACCAGCTCGTCGGCGAGGCCAACATGGCGATCGTCGCCGGGCTGCTGGAGGCCGGGGCCGACTTCTACTGCGTGGTCGACAGCATCGCCAACGTCGAGCAATTGGCGCGCTATTTCACCGCCCGAGGCCTGCGCCTCAAGGTATTGATCGAGCTGGGGGTGCCCGGCGGACGCTGCGGCTGTCGCGACACCGACGAGGTGATGGCCCTGGCCGAGCGCATCGACAGCGAGCAGTCGCTGGTGCTTTCGGGCCTCGAGGGCTACGAGGGGGTAGTGCATGGCAGCGACCCCGAGCGCGCCGTGCGCGCCTATGCCTGGCAGCTGGTCGAGGCGGCCCAGGGTCTGGTGCGCGATGCCCTGTTCGAAACCTCGCAGCCGCTGATCACCGCGTCCGGCTCGGCCTGGTACGACATGATCGCGGGGGTGTTCCACGAGGCGCACCTGGGCAAACAGTTCGTGCCGGTGCTGCGCCCCGGCTGCTATGTGGTGCACGACCACGGCATCTATCGCCAGGCCCAGCGCGAGGTCCTCGCGCGTCGTCCGGAGCTTGAGCGGGGGCTCAAACCGGCGCTCGAAGTCTATGCCCAGGTGGTCTCGCTGCCCGAGCCAGGACTCGCCGTCATCGGCATGGGCAAGCGCGACATCGGTCACGACCAGCTGCCCGAGCCGCTGCGGCGCTATCGGGAAGGTGACGAACGACAGCGCCCGCTGCCGGTGGAGGGCTGGCAATTGACCAAGCTGATGGACCAGCACGCCTTCATCACCCTCCCCCCGGACGAGGGCGAGGCCGGCGCTGCCAACGGACGGACACGGGTAGGCGACATCGTCGCCTTCGGCGTTTCCCACCCCTGCCTGACCTTCGACAAGTGGCGACGCATCTGTCGCGTCGATGAGCGGCTCGAGGTGATCGAGGTGATGCAGACCTGCTTCTAGCTGCCTCGGGGACGTTGCAGCTCCCGCTCCACTTTCAGACGCGCCAGCCGGTCGCCGAACAGGTAGGCGCCGAGCGCTACCAGGATCAGGACCGCCCCCGTCAGCATCGAGGACGATGGCTGTTCCTGATTGAAGGTCATGCCCAGGCCCAGGGCCAGCACCGGCGTGATCAGCGTGACCAATGCCACGGTAGCCGCCGAGAGACGTGAAAGAATCAGGAAGTAACAAAGGAAGCCGAGCAGCGAACCGAATAGCGCCAGGTAGATGACCGACCACAGGCCACGTGAGCTCAGCGGTACCGTCAAGGGCTCGCCGCTGGCCAGCCACAGCACGAGGAAGCACGGCAGGCTCAGGGCCAGGGCGCCCAGGGTCTGCTCCAGCGGGCCGAGACCGGCGGCCACACGCTGCACGGCGATGCCGCTGGCGCTGAACAGGGTCACGGCGAGCAGCATCATCAGCAGGGCCGGCAGCTGGTCGCTACCCAGTACCAGGCTGTCGGCGAATACCACGGCCAGCCCCAGCACGCCGAGCGTGCAACCGAACCAGTGCCAGCGGCGCAGCTTCACGGCGCCGGGCAGCAGTTGCAGGATCAGCCCCGAGACCAGCGGTGCCATGCCGAACATCACCGACATCATGCCGGAGGGTAGCGTCATCGAGGCGTGATAACTCAATGCCATGGCGCCAAACACCCCGGGAACCGCCGCTGCGTAGCTTTTCATGGCTTGCTTGTCCCTACGCAGGCCACGGCGCATTGCCATCAGCACCACGAGCCCCGCCAGGAAGGCGAATGCCATGCGCAACAGCACGCTGCCCACGGGGGCTCCCGCTTCGGCGCTCCACTTGATGGCCAGTGGCGTGGTGGCCCATACCAGCACTACGATCACGTAGGCGGCGGCAGTTGGCATGCGGTCTTCCTTGGCATAGGGAATGCGCGAGTGCGCTTCGAAGCATAATCATTAGCACAGCAATGGCTTCTGCGTCGAACCGGCAGGAGGGAATCGAGGCTCTGCTGTGCCTGAACGAGCCATCACACGGGACGGTCGTGAACCGGGGCGTCATATCTGGCATCTTGCTTAGGGGCGCGCGGCCGTGCGCCTCCCCTTTTCTGCACGCAAGTTCTGAACGCAAGTGTTCTGCCGGGCGCGGGGGATAGCATCCCTGCCGCTCTGCCATGTCAGGCATGATCGACCGCGAGGTATCGATGAAAGACGCACAGTGTCTGGGTATCCTGCTACCCGAGGATGGTCCGCCCGATTACGAATGGTACGGTTTGGACCAGCGGAGCAAACCTGACGCCGATGAGTTGCCGACCATCGCCGTTGGCAAGGTCCTCAGCGATGGCCACCATGAACACACCGCCCTGATGGCGCTCGGCGCTACCGATCGCCTCGCTGCGGTGGGTGAGTCGCTGGTCAGGGACGCCGGGGCCCGGGCGGTCGTCTGGGCCTGCACCAGCGGCAGCTTCATCGGCGGGCTGGAGTGGTCTATTGGCCAGTCCCGCGAGCTTTCGCACTGGCTCGGTGTGCCCGTCACCAGTACCGCCATGGCGTTTCGCGCTGCCCTGGCCGCGCTCGATCAGCGCCGGGTCGACCTGCTGAGCCCCTACCCACCGGAGGTCACGGAACAGCTGGTGCAGTTCCTGCACGACAGCGATGTGAAGGTGGACAACCTGCAGGCGCTGAACTGTCCCTACGCGGCCGACTCCCACCGGCTCGACATCGTCACGACGGTACGCGACTTCGCCAACGAACACGGGGCGTCGCGCAACCCCCTGCTGGTGCCCGATACGGCAATCAATACCCTCGAGCTGGTCGAGGCGATGCAGCGTGAGGCTGGCCGAATGGTGCTGACGGCGAACCAGGTGAGCCTGTGGGCGGGCCTGCGGTTGCTGGAGCGTCGCGGTGGTCCGGCCCGCTATCTACAGGCGCTCACCGAGACCAACTTGCCGCACGCCTGACATCCCCATCGACGGCACCGAGGCGTGGCGCTGTCTGTAGGCCATAACCTGGGTTAGGAAGTCATGAGAAGCGGTTCTGATATGTTCCAAACAGGGCGCGAAGATCTGTCATTGGAGGATGAATGAGCGACGAACTGAGCGAGTTCGAGCGGAGCATCAAGCGCGAGATCGATGCCTTCATGAAGCCCGGCCACGAGCCGTCGCCGGCGCGCGACCTGCTGGGCGATAAGAAGGACGAGCAACAAAGTCGCGGCAAGAAGAAGAGTGCCGGCACGGAAGCGGCCGGGAAGTCTGCCCAGTCCTACAAGACCGGACACCTGGTTCGGCTCGCGGTGAGAACGCGCAAGCTGGAAGTCGACACCGTGTTCGAGCATCGCTCCACCAGCATTTCCAAGCTGGAAGCCCAGCTCGAGGCCGAGAAGGCCGCCCGCAAAGCCGGCTACCCGATCGTCGGCTATGTGATCGATATCCAGAGCCTCTAGCAACCCGGAGCGGGTGCCGGCACGCGCGAACGCGGCCGGGTGCGGCGAAGCAAGAAGCCGCCGCGCCGGGAGCGCGACGGCTTGAGGTGTAACCGGCCCTTACTCCTCGAAGTTGGTCTCGGAGTAGAGTACCCGCACGCGCAGGGTGTGCTCGACCTGGCGCAGCGCCTCGAGCGCCTGTGGCCCGTAGGCCTTGTCGACGTCGATGACCACGTAACCGACCTTCTCGTTGGTCTGCAGGTACTGGCCGGAGATGTTGATGTCGTTCTCGGAGAGCACCCGGTTGATTTCGGAGAGCACGCCCGGCACGTTGTCGTGGATGTGCAGCACGCGGTGCTTGTCCGGGTGAGCGGGCAGTGCCACCTCGGGGAAGTTGACCGAGGTGACGGTGGTGCCGTTGTCCGAGTAGGTGATCATCTTCTCGGAGACCTCGATGCCGATGTTCTCCTGGGCCTCGAGGGTGGAGCCGCCGATGTGCGGGGTGAGGATCACGTTGGGCAGGCCGCGCAGCGGGCTGACGAACTCCTCGTCGTTGCCCTTGGGCTCCACCGGGAAGACGTCGATGGCGGCGCCGTAGAGGCGGCCGGCCTGAAGCGCCTCGGCCAGGTCCTCGATCACCACCACGCTGCCGCGGGAGGCGTTGATCAGGATGCCGCTGGGCTTCATCAGCGCCAGCTGGTCCTTGGCGATCATCCACTTGGTGGAGGGCAGCTCGGGCACGTGCAGGCTGACCACGTCGGCACGCGCCAGGAGTTCCTCGAGGCTCGCCACCTGGCTGGCGTTGCCCATGCCGAGCTTGGTCACCACGTCATAGAAGATGACGTTGAAGCCGAGCGACTCGGCCAGCACCGAGAGCTGGGCGCCGATGTTGCCGTAACCGACGATGCCCAAGGTCTTGCCACGCGCCTCGTGGGAGGCCTTGGCGCTCTTCAGCCAGCCGCCCTGGTGGGCGCGGGCGTTCTTCTCGGGGATGCCGCGAAGCAGCATGATGGCCTCGGCCAGCACCAGTTCGGCCACCGAGCGGGTGTTGGAGTAGGGCGCGTTGAATACCGGGATGCCGCGCGAGAGCGCCGCCTTGAGATCGACCTGGTTGGTGCCGATGCAGAAGCAGCCCACGGCGTTGAGCTTCTCGGCGGCGGCGAACACGCGCTCGTTGAGCTGGGTGCGCGAGCGGATGCCGAGGAAGTGGACGTCGCGGATCTTGTCGATCAGCGTGGCTTCGTCGAGCGAGGTGGGCAGATGCTCGATGTTGGTGTAACCGGCATTCAGGAAATTGTCCACCGCGCTCTGGTGGACGCCCTCGAGCAGCAGGATCTTGATCTTGCTCTTGTCCAGGGACGTTTTGGCCATGGTCGAATCAACCCCTTCTTGGTGCGCCGCGTGCTGGAAACAGGGCGCTCATGGTAACACAACCGCTACGCGCGAAGATGAAAATGCTGCGTCGCGAAGATGAGCACGCTGCACGTTGCGGGGGGCGGTCAGGCCTTCCTGGGCAGTGCGTACAAGGCAGGGCGTGTATACTGTGCCTCCTGTGATCAGCGGCGACGAGCTAGAGGTGTCATGGCCGAGCGTGACAAGCAAGCGTCAAGCGAGATGGCGGCAGGCGAGGAGGCCGAGGCCGATTTCGCCACTACCGTGGAGCGACTGGAACAGCTGGTGGAGCGGCTGGAGTCCGGCGAGCTGTCGCTGGAGGGCTCGCTCGCCGCGTTCGAGCAGGGCGTGCGCCTGACCCGTGACGCCCAGCGCCGGCTGGACGAAGCCGAGCTGCGGGTGCGCACCCTGATCGAGCGCCCCGACGGCAGCATCGATTTTGCCCCCTTCGACGCCCCAGCGGGGGAGGACGAGAGTGAACGCTGACTCGTTCGCGGCCCACCTGGCCGCCGACCGGGCACGTGTCGACGCCTGCCTGGCGCAGCTGTTCGACGCCCGCCAGGCCGCGGCGCCGCGGCTGGAGGCGGCGATGCGCCACGGGCTGCTGGTGGGCGGCAAGCGCCTGCGGCCGCTGCTGGTCTACCTGGCCGGGCGCGCGCTGGGGGCGAGCGACGAGGCGCTCGATGCCCCGGCCGCCGCCATCGAGCTGGTCCATGCCTACTCGCTGGTTCACGACGACCTGCCGGCCATGGACGACGACGACCTGCGCCGCGGCCAGCCCACGGTGCACCGCGCCTTCGACGAGGCCACGGCGATACTCGCCGGCGATGCGCTGCAGACGCTGGCCTTCGAAGTGCTCGCTCGTGCCGCCCACCCGCGCCTGCCGGCCCTGATGCTGGCGCTGGCCAGCGCCGCCGGGCGCGACGGCATGGTCGGCGGCCAGGCGCTGGACCTGGCCGCCGTTGGCGGCCACCCTGACGTGGAGGCGCTGGCCACCATGCACGCCCACAAGACCGGTGCGCTGATTCGCGCCGCCGTGCGTATGGGGGCGCTGACCGCCGTGGCCGAACACGACCCCCGCGTCGGGGCGCTGGATCGCTACGCCACGGCACTCGGCTTGGCCTTCCAGATTCACGACGACGTTCTCGACGTCACCGGCGATACCCGGACCCTGGGCAAGACCTCGGGGGCCGACGCCGCGCGCGACAAGCCGACCTATCCGGCACTGCTGGGCCTCGAGAGGGCCCGGCGCAAGGCCAGCGAGCTCACCGACGAGGCCCTGCTGGCCCTGGCGCCACTGGGCGAAGCGGGTGAGCCGCTCGCGCAGCTGGCCCGCTACATGATCGAGCGCGACCACTAGCCACACGGCATGACAGCCAGGACGACCGAACCGTACATGAAGCTCTACGATGTAATTCCAGTCGAGCGCCCGCTGACCCCGCTGCTCGATTCGCTGGACACGCCGGCGGCACTGCGGGCCATGACGAATGCCCAACTGCTGCAGGTGGCCGACGAGCTGCGCGCCTACTTGCTCTACAGCGTGGGCCGCAGCGGCGGCCACTTCGGTGCCGGCCTGGGCGTGGTGGAACTCAGCGTGGCGCTGCACCACGCGCTGGAGACGCCTCACGACCGGCTGGTGTGGGATGTCGGTCATCAGGCCTATCCGCACAAGATCCTCACCGGGCGGCGCGAGGCGATGCCCAGCATTCGCCAATACGGCGGCCTGGCCGCCTTCCCGCGGCGCGCCGAGTCGCCCTACGACACCTTCGGCGTGGGCCACTCCAGCACCTCGATCTCGGCAGCGTTGGGCATGGCCCTGGCCAGCGCCACCCGGGGCGACCGGCGCCGGGTATGCGCGGTGATCGGCGACGGCGCGCTGACCGCCGGCATGGCCTTCGAGGCATTGGCCCATGCCGGCCACCTGGACGCCAACCTGCTGGTGGTGCTCAACGACAACGAGATGTCGATCTCCGAGAACGTCGGCGGTATCGCCAGCTACCTGGCGGGCATCCTGTCGAGCAAGCCCTATCTTACCTTCCGCGAAGAGGGCAAGCGGGTGCTCTCTCGCCTACCGGGCGCGCTGGAGCTGGCGCGGCGCACCGAGGAGCACATGAAGGGCATGGTCAGCCCGGCCACGCTGTTCGAGGAGATGGGCTTCAACTACATCGGCCCGCTCGACGGCCATGACCTGCCCACCCTGATCCAGACCCTGCGCAACATCCGCGACCTCGACGGCCCGCAGTTCCTCCACGTAAAGACCCGCAAGGGGCGCGGCTTCCTGCCCGCCGAGGCCGACCCCATCGGCTACCACGCCATCACCAAGCTGGAAAAGAGTGAGCCGGAGAAGAACGGCAATGCGCCGACGAGCCGGCCCGTCGCACCGGCCAAGAAGAAGTCCCCCAAGTACTGCAACGTTTTCGGCGAGTGGCTGTGCGACATGGCCGCCGTCGACGAGCGCCTGATCGGTATCACCCCGGCGATGCGCGAAGGCTCCGACCTGATCCGCTTCTCCAAGGAGTACCCGGAGCGCTACTACGACGTCGCCATCGCCGAGCAGCATGCGGTGACGCTGGCGGCCGGCATGGCCTGCGAGGCGATGAAGCCGGTGGTGGCGATCTACTCCACCTTCCTGCAGCGCGGCTACGATCAGCTGATCCACGACGTGGCGGTGCAGGGGCTCGATGTCACCTTCGCCATCGACCGCGCCGGCCTGGTGGGCGAGGATGGCCCCACCCACCACGGCAGCCTGGACCTCTCCTACCTGCGCTGCGTGCCGGGCATGGTGATCCTGGCGCCGGCCGACGAGGCGGAGTGCCGCGCCATGCTCAGCGCCGCCTACCACTATCCTGGCCCCGCCGCGGTGCGCTACCCCCGCGGCACGGGCCCGGGGGTGGCGATACCCGCGCACCTCGAGCCGCTGGAGATCGGCAAGGCCGAGCGGCGCCGCGAGAGCGGCGTCGAGACGGGCAAGCGTATTGCCCTGCTTGCGTTCGGCAGCCTCAACGGCCCGGCCGCAGAGGTGGCCGAGGCTCTCGACGCCACGCACCTCAACATGCGCTCGGTCAAGCCGCTGGACCGCGAGGCGATCCTGGCCGCCGCCGCCGATCATGAGCTGCTGGTCACCCTCGAGGAGAACGTAGTGGCCGGCGGCGCCGGCAGCGGCGTGAACGAGCTGCTCGCTGCCGAGGGCGTACCGGCCGCCCTGCTCAACCTGGGCCTGCCCGACGCCTTCGTCGAGCACGGCAAGCCCGCCGAGCTGCTGGCCGAGTGCGGCCTGGACGCCGCCGGTATCGAGGCGGCGATACGCGCTCGCCTCGGCTGACCCCCTCTCGCCGCCAAGTCGCCGCAATCGGCCGGGTATCGCCCGGCCGAGTTCTTTCCACTCTGCGGTGCAATTTCTTCATCTCGCCAACCCCATCGGCATGAGGTTGGCCGAGGTAATTGGCGCATCGGCTTGCCCTATATTTCTTATATTGTTGTAGCTAATTTCCTACAGGGTTTGTAAGACATTGCCGCTTCGGCATGTCGTCCTGTGCCTGCGCGGGTCTAGCGACCCGCACCGCTTCGCTGATGGCAGCGGAATCGTGTAAGCCAGTACGTCCTCGCGTTAAGGCTCTGTAACCCTCGGCGCCGCCAAAGCGCCATTTGGCAAGCGCCGGCTGCCTGATTACCCTCACGCCTCACGAGCAAGGGGATAACGCTTCTCACCTACCGTCGACCGCATCCGCCCGGGGCCACCGGGCCGATGCGAGTGGGTCGTGGGGCGTTGCCGACCAAGCGAAGCGATTCCAAACAGAGCGGCTCACCAGGGAGCTTCAACATGGCGAAGGAAGGAACCGTTGCGCCGAAAGAGCGCATCAACATCAAGTACGTGCCGGCCACCGGCGATCAGCAGGCGGAAACCGAACTGCCGCTCAAGCTGTTGGTGGTGGGTGACTTCAAGGGAGGCGCCGAGGCCACGCCGATCGAGGCGCGGGAAAAGGTCTCGGTGGACAAGAACAACTTCCAGTCGGTGATGCGCGAAGCCGGCCTGGGGCTGACGGCGAGCGTGCCCAATCGCCTCGAGGAGGGCGAGGACGCCGGCGACCTGGCGGTCAACCTCCAGTTCAAGTCGCTCGAGGACTTCACTCCCGACAGCGTGGCACGCCAGGTGCCGGAGCTGCGCAAGCTGGTCGAGCTGCGCGAGGCGCTGGTCGCCCTCAAGGGACCGCTGGGCAACGTACCCAACTTCCGCGACCGCCTGCAAAAGCTGATGGAGAGCGAGGAGGCGAGGGCGCAGCTGCTCGCCGAGCTCGAATTGCTGGATTCGCGGGACGACACCCGCGACTGACGCACCCATCACAACGCATCCATGGCGACGCCGAGCCATAGGGCGGCGCGCCGGGCAGGCAAAGGATTCGAGGCACCAACAATGAGCGACATGGCACAAGCGCAGGGGCAGGCCGCCGAGGCCCAGGCCGAAGGTTCCCTTCTCGATCAGGTGATGGCACAGACCCGCATGGCGCCGACCGAGGAAGGCTACGATATCGCCAAGCAGGGCGTGGCCGCCTTCATCGCCGAGCTGCTGCAGAGCAAGGACGATGCGCCGCAGGTCAACAAGGCGGTGGTCGACCGCATGATCGTCGAGCTCGACCGCAAGATCGGCAGCCAGGTCGACGCGATTCTCCACGACCGCGGCTTCCAGCAGATCGAATCGGCCTGGCGCGGCCTCAAGCTGCTGGTCGATCGCACCGACTTCCGTCAGAACATCAAGCTCGACCTGCTGCACGCCACGAAGGAGGAGCTGCTGGAGGATTTCGAGTTCGCCCCCGAGCTCAGCCAGAGCGGGCTCTACCAGCACGTCTACGCGGCCGAGTACGGCCAGTTCGGCGGCGAGCCGGTAGGCGCGATCATCGGCAACTACGACTTCACGCCCTCGACGCCCGACATCAAGCTGCTGCAGTTCACCGCCGCGGTGGGCGCCATGGCCCACGCGCCGTTCCTCTCCTCGGTGGCGCCGAGTTTCTTCGGCATCGACAGCTTCCAGGAGCTGCCCAACATCAAGGACTTCAAGGCGATCTTCGAGGGACCGAAGTACGCCCGCTGGCGCAGCCTGCGCGAGTCCGAGGACGCCCGCTACCTGGGCCTGACGGCGCCGCGCTTCCTGCTGCGCATGCCCTACGACCCGGTGGAGAACCCGGTCAAGACCTTCCACTACCGCGAAACGGTCAGCGAGGACCACGAGCACTACCTGTGGGGCAACACCGCCTACCTGCTTGCCGAGCGCCTCACCGACAGCTTCGCCAAGTACCGCTGGTGCCCCAACATCATCGGGCCGCAGAGCGGCGGCGCGGTGGAGAACCTGCCGGTGCATACCTACGAGGCGCTGGGCCAGCTGCAGGCCAAGATCCCCACCGAAGTGCTGGTCACCGACCGCCGCGAGTTCGAGATGTCCGAAGAGGGCTTCATCTCGCTGACCATGCGCAAGGGTAGCGACAACGCCGCCTTCTTCTCCGCCAACTCGGTGCAGAAGCCCAAGGTCTTCCCCAACACGCCCGAGGGCAAGGCCGCCGAGACCAACTACAAGCTCGGCACCCAGCTGCCCTACATGTTCATCGTCAACCGCCTGGCGCACTACATCAAGGTGCTGCAGCGCGAGCAGATCGGCTCCTGGAAGGAGCGCCAGGACCTCGAGCGCGAGCTCAACGTGTGGATCCGCCAGTACGTCGCCGACCAGGAGAACCCGCCGGCCGAGGTGCGCAGCCGCCGTCCGCTGCGGGCCGCCTCGATCCAGGTCTCCGACGTCGAGGGCGACCCGGGCTGGTACCAGGTGTCCTTGGCCGTGCGTCCGCACTTCAAGTACATGGGCGCCAACTTCGAGCTGTCGCTGGTGGGGCGCCTGGACAAGGAGTAAGGGGAGGACGCGGCCATGACGCTTCACCGTGGCGGCGTGCTCGGCGGCCGGCTGTTCGAGCGCCTGGCGGCGCCCGGGCGGCCGGAGGAGGTCGTCGCCGAGGCCAGCCTTGCCGAGATCGTCGAGTCCATCAAGCGCCACCTGGTCGACCTGCTCAACAGCCACCCGGGGCACAGCGAGTGCGCCCCGGAGCTGGGGCTACTCGACTTCAACGACGCGACCATCGGCGTGCTCGACCTGGAGCGCAACATCCAGCGCGCCATTCGCCAGTGCATCGAACGCTTCGAGCCGCGGGTGCGGCAGGTGGAAGTGGAGTCGCTGCCGCGTGGCAGCGACCCGCTGCAGCTGCGTTTCCAGGTACATGCCACGGTGGAGCTGGGCCGCGACCAGGGCCCGGCCACCATCGATCTGCTGCTCAACGACAAACGCTATCAATGCCTGAACTGAGCGCCTGAGCGCAGCGACGCAACCACACAAGAACACCAGCACCAGGGAATGAGGCGCGCATGCTCAATCGATACTACCGGGACGAGCTCGACTACCTGAAGCTGCAGGGGCGGGAATTCGCCGAGGCCAACCCCGGCCTCAGCCGCTTTCTCTCCGAGCGCAGCACCGACCCGGACGTCGAGCGCCTGCTGGAGGGCTTCGCCTTCCTCACCGGGCGCATGCGCGAGAAGGTCGAGGACGAGTTTCCCGAGCTGACCCACTCGTTGATCGCCATGCTGTGGCCCAACTACCTGCGTCCGGTGCCGAGCATGACGATCATGCAGTTCACGCCCAAGCAGGGGGCACTGAGCGGTCGCCAGGACGTGGCCACCGGCACCACGCTGGCGGCACGGCCGATCGACGGCACCGCCTGTCGATTCCGCACCTGCCACGACGTGACCCTCTACCCGTTGCTGCATGGTGGCGTCGAGGCGCGCCACTCCCGCGAGTCCTCGATCGTCGAGCTCACCCTCGACGTGGACGGCGACCAGCCGCTCGACGCGTTGGGCATCGACCACCTGCGCCTGCATCTCGGCGCCGGCTATACCGCGCGCACTCTCTACCTGTGGCTGGGTCACTACCTGTCGCGCCTGGAACTGGAGATCGACGGTACCGTGGTGCCGCTGCCGCGCGACATGCTGGTGCCGGTGGGCTTCGAATCCGGCCATGCGCTGCTGCCCTATCCGCGCAACGTGCACCAGGGCTATCGCATCCTGCAGGAGTACCTTTGCTTCCCCGAGGCCTTCCATTTCGTCGACCTGGTCGGGCTGGGCCGTCTGCTGCCCGCGCGGCAGGTGCCGCGGATCGTGCTGCGCTTCGCCTTCGCTCGCACGCTGCCGGCCGACGCCAAGGTGCGCGACGAGCACCTGGCGCTCTACTGCGCGCCGGCGATCAACCTATTCAGTCATGACGCCGACCCCATCGATCTCAACGGCGAGCGCAGCGAATACCGCATTCGCCCCAGCAGCCGGGCGCCGGAGCACTTCGAAGTGTTCAGCGTCGATGCGGTGCAGGGCTGGCTCGAGAGCGACAGCGGCAAGCTGCGCGGCGAGCCGCGCCAGTACGTCCCGTTCGAGAGCTTCCAGCACCAGATCGAGCGCGATCGCGGCCGCGAGGCGCGCTACTTCCGGGTACGGGTGCGCGACAGCCTGCGCGGTGACGGCTTCGATCACGACATCGCCTTCGTGCGTGGCGACGAGCAGGCCTGCCTGGGCATGCGCGAAACCATCTCGCTGCGCCTGACCTGCAGCAACCGCACCCTGCCCGAACGCCTGGCGGTAGGGGACATCTGCGCCTCCACCGACACCAGCCCGGTATTCGCCGACTATCGCAACATCACTCGGCCCACGCCGGCGCTGCGCCCGACCCTGGACGGCAGCCTGCTGTGGACGCTGATCTCCAACCTGTCGCTCAACTACCTGTCGTTGCTCGAGCGTGATGCGCTGTGCTCGGTGCTGCGCGCCTACGACTTCCGCGCGCTGGTCGATCGCCAGGCCGAGCGCATGTCGCAGAAGCGCCTGGCCGGGGTGGTCGACATCGAGACCCGCTCCATCGACCGGCTCAAGCGCGGGCTGCCGGTGCGCGGGCTGCGCTCGGTGATGACCCTGGAGCAGGAGGCCTTCGGTGACGAAGGCGGCCTGTACCTGTTCGGCAGCGTGCTGGCGCGCTTCTTTTCGCTCTACGCCAGCATCAACTCGTTCCACGAGCTGCATGTGGTCAATCGTCACAACCAGGAACGTTACGCATGGACCTTGCAGTCGGGCCAACAACCCCTGATCTAGCCCCGGCGGCCCTGATCGAGGGGGCCCGGCGCTACGACTTCTACCAGCTCGTCGAGCTGCTGCACCGGCATCACGACGACGATCTCGAGCGTGCCGCCAACGGGCACCCGGGCCGCGAGCGGGTGCGCTACAGCGCCTCGGCGTCGCTGGGCTTTCCGGGCAGCGATGTGGTGGCGCTCGAACCTCGGGCCAGCGGCGAGTACGCGCTGGAAGTCAGCTTCTTCGGCCTGCAGGGGGCCCAGTCGCCGTTGCCCGGCTACTACCTGGAGTCGCTGGCCCACGAGGCGGCCCATCACGAAGGTGTCGCCCGCGACTTCCTCGACTTCTTCAACCACCGCCTGCTGACCCTGGTACATCGCAGCTGGCGCAAATACCGCCACTACGTGCGCTATCAGGACGGTGCCAGCGACGGCTTCTCCGCCGCGGTATTCGCCCTGGTGGGACTGGCCGACGAGGAGCTGCGCGGCGAGACGCCGATCAACTGGGGCAAGATGCTCGCCTATGCCGGCCTGCTGGCGGGGCGCTCGCGCTCCCCGGAAGTGGTCGAGAGCGTGGTCGGCCACTGCTTCGATCTCGACGAGGTGGGCGTCGAACAGTGGGTGCACCGCTGGGTCGAGATCCCCGAGGACCAGCGCAGCCGCACCGGTCGCAGCGCCATGACCCTGGGCCAGGACATGGTGGCCGGCGAGCGGGTCGCCGACGTCGGCGGCAAGTTCGCCCTGTGCCTCAAGGGGCTCAGCCTTGCCCGCTTCCGCGACTTCCTGCCCGACGGCCGTGAGCACGCCCCGCTCAAGACGCTGGTCAGCTTCGTGCTGCGCGAGCCGCTGGCCTACGACCTGGAGCTGGAGCTGCTGGAGAGCGCGGTGCAGCCGATGCGGCTCGGCGACCACGGCTGCTGCCAGCTCGGCTGGACCACTTTCGTCAATCCCGAATCCGGTGCCGCCTCGCGGCGGCGCCGGGTACGCATCCAGATGACAGGGTAAACGCGATGTCCTACCTCACCCGGCCTCGAGTCACCGCCAGTGCCGTCACCCTGGTCGTGCTCAACAGCGAGCGGCTCGAGGGGCGCTCCACCAGCAGCCACGTCTTTCCGGCCAGCGGCGGCACCCTGGGCAGCGCCGGCAGCGACGACTGGCTGCTGCAGGATCATGCCGGGCGCATTCGCCCGGCGCATGCCGAGATCCGCCTGCTCGACGGGCAGTTCTGCCTGATCGATCGCAGCGGCCAGACCCTCATCAACCACGCCACGCTGCCGCTGGGCCGCGACCGCCGGGTCGCCCTGCGCGACGGCGACGAGCTGGGGGTCGGCGAGTATCGCGTGCGCGTGCACCTGGGTGACCGCCAGGCCGGGCTGCCCGGCGCCCAGCCGCTCAGCGCCCTGATCGATGAAGAGCAGGAAGCGCTGGCAGGGCAGGGGGTGGTGCCCTATCGCGTCACGCCGGCGGTGGCTCCGCCGCCGCGCCGCGACGACCCCCTCGAGGCGCTGGGCGAGGCCACGCCGGGCGCCAGCCAGCGCGATCCGCTCACGGCACTGGCTCACGAGAGTGAGGCGGAAAGCGACGATGGAACGCTGCTCGACACCCTGGAGGCGCCGGGCCGGGGCGGTGCCATGCCCCATGAAACGCAGGTACGGCGCGTGGCGCCGATGAATCGACGACACGAGGACGACACAGAGATGAACCGGGAAATGGATGAAGGGCTGTTGAACGATCTGGAACGCTCGGTCGGCGAGCAGCTCGAGGAGCGCTGGCAGGATGCCGTGCCGGCGAGCGCCGGCACGGCCGGCCCCGACCCGCTGCTGCGCGCCCTGGGCGCCGAGCTGCGCTTCGCCGACAGCGAGGAGCAGCTCAATTTTCTCGCCGAGGCCGGTCACACCCTGCGCGCCGCGATCGAGGGGCTGCAGGCGCTGCATCGGGCCCAGGACGACAGCCGCTACCCGCTGCGCGACCGCCGCCTGCAGCCGATCGAGGACAACCCGCTGCGCCTGGGTCAGCCCTACCGCAGCACGGTGGAGACGCTGTTCTCCGCGCGCCGCAGCCCGGTGCACCTGTCGGCGCCGGCCGCGGTGGCCGAATGCCTGAGCCACCAGGGCCAGCATCAGGCGGCGGTGGAGGAGGCCATCGGCGAGGCGCTGCAGGCCATTCTCGACGCCTTTGCCCCCGATGCGCTGCTCAAGCGCTTCCACGCCTACCGCGGTGCCGGCAACCGCCTCGATGACGAGGGCAACTGGGCTTGGGAGATGTACCGCCACTACTACGAGGAGCTCAACTCCGGCCGCCAGCAGGGCTTCGCCAAGCTGTTCTGGGAGGTGTTCGAGCAGGCCTACGACCAGTCGGTGCGTCGCCAGCAGCGCGAAGCCAAGTGAACGCAACAGTACGGGACGCAGGAAACATGAGCACAAGACATTCGAGCGCAAGTTATGTGACCAGCCAGGTCTTGCAATGGGCTGTAGTGGCGCTGCTGGCGCTGGTTCTCAGCGGCTGCGCCTCGACCCGCGAGGCCGCCGGCAAGACCTGGCAGGTGATGCGCGATCCCTCGATCCCGGTGGGCTATCCGGAGGATCGCCCGAGCCGGGTCGATCTCGCCATGCTCGCTGCGTACGACGTCAATCCCAACCTCGAGGGCGACGGCACGCCGCTGCGCTTCCAGGTGCTGCAGCTCAAGGACGACTCGATGCTGATGGCGGCCGACCATCACCAGCTGCGTGACGACCTCGAAGGCGCCCTGGGCACCAACTACCTGACCCACGATGACTTCACCCTGCTGCCGGGGCAGTGGAAGTTCTACGAGCCGTTCGAGGTCGACGAGCAGGCCCGCTACATCGGCGTGATCGCTTTCTACAGCGACCCCGAGCAGGCGCAGTGGAAGAAGGTGGTGAAGGTATCCGCACGCGGCGAGGACTACCACCTGCTGGTGCACCTGCGTGCCGACGAAGCCGAGCTGAGGAAGGAAGACTGATGGCCAGTCGCAATCGAGTGGTATGGAGCGAAGGGCTGTTCATCAAGCCGCAGCACTTCCAGCAGCAGCAGCGCAGCCTCGAGGGCCTGCTCGAGGCGCGGTTGCGCGGCGTCAGCCATGCGCTGTATGGCTTTCAGGTCCTGGAACTCAATGCCGAATACCTGAGCTTCGGACGCATCGCCGTCAGCCGCGCCAGCGGCGTGATGCCCGACGGCACGGCCTTCCAGTTGCCCGACGACGACATCGAGCCGCAGCCGCTGGAGATCGACGACGCCGGTATCGCCAACCAGCTCGTCTACCTGTGCCTGCCGCTGGCCACCGATGCGGTGGGTGAGGTGCGCTGGCCCGACGACGACCTGCCGACTCGCTATCGCCTGGCCCAGCGCAGCGTGCGCGACCTGCACTCCCGCGACGGGGATACCGCCATGCTCGACGTTGCCCGGGTCGCTCCCCGGCTGCTGCTCGAGCGCGACGACCGCAGCGCCTATACCTGCCTGGCGGTGGCGCGGATCCACGAGCGGCGTCCCGGCGGCAGCCTGGTGCTTGACGAGCAGTTCATCCCCACCCTGCTCAACGTCCAGGCGGCGCCGGTATTGCAGCGCTTCGTCGGCGAGATGGCGGGGCTGATGCGCGAGCGCGCGCGCAACATCGCTCATCGCCTCGCCTCGCCGCACCAGGCCGGCGTGGCCGACGTCTCCGACTTCATGCTGCTGCAGCTGCTCAACCGCGCCCAGCCACGCTTCCAGCACCTGGCCCGCCTGGGCCACCTGCACCCGGAGCGGCTGTTCGCCACCATGCTCGAAACCGCCAGTGAGCTGGTGACCTTCACCGACGAAGCGCGACTGCCGCCGGAGTACCCGGCCTACGACCATGACCATCCCGAGCGTGCCTTTCGCCAGCTGATGCAGAGCCTGCGTCAGGCGCTCTCCACGGTGCTCGAGCCGCGTGCCCTGGCGATCCAGCTGCAGTCGCGGCGCTATGGGCTGCTGGTGGCGCCGCTGGCCGACCCGGCCCTGCTCGACAGCGCCGACTTCATCCTCGCGGTGCGCGCCGACATGCCCCACGAGCGGCTGCGCAAGCTGTTCCTGCAGCAGACCAAGGTGGCCAGCGTCGAGCGCATCCGCGACCTCATCAGCCTGCAGCTGCCCGGTGTGCCGCTCGAGCCGCTGCCGGTGGCGCCGCGCGAGTTGCCCTACCACGCCGGCTACAGCTACTTCCGGCTGGACCGGCAGAGCCAGGCCTGGAGCCTGCTCGACGGCGCCAGCGGCTTCGCCTTCCACGTGGCGGGGGAGTTCCCCGGGCTTGAAATGCAATTCTGGGCGATCAGGAGCTAAGCCATGCAAGAACTTGCCACGCACTACGAATCGAACCCCGGCGCGGTGGCGCGCTTCACTCCCAGCCGGCACGAAGACCGCATCGACGAACGCGGGCTGGAGCAGCTGATCCACAGCCACGCCGAGCATCTCGATGCCGACGAGGACTACTGGTTCCGCCTGCGCGGGTACAACCTCAATCCGCTGGTGGACGCTGCCAGCTCGCTGCTGGGCATGGTGGTGCGGGTGCGTCAGCTCGATGGCATGAGCGATCTCGATCGGCTCTATCGCCAGGTGGTCGACGAGATCTCGGCGATCGAGGTCGAGCTCACCGAACAGGGCTACGACCGGCCCACGCTGCTGGCCTTCCGCTACGTACTCTGCTCGTTCATCGACGAGGCGGTGATGGGCACGCCCTGGGGTCAGCAGAGCCGCTGGGCCGAGCATTCGCTGCTCACGCGTTTCCACAACGAGACCTGGGGCGGCGAGAAGGTCTTCACGATCCTCTCGCGGCTGCAGCAGGAGCCGCAGTGCTACCGCGACATGCTGGCGTTCATCTACCTCTGCCTGTGCCTCGGCTTCGAGGGGCGCTACCGGGTCATGGATGACGGGCGAGAGGAGTACGAGCACATCGTGCGCACCCTCGGCGACCAGTTGGCGGCACTCGGCGACACCCCCGAGGACAGCCTGACCCGACCGCTCGACAACGTCATGCCGGGTCGTCGCCACCGCGGCCGCGGCCTGCCGGTGTGGGGCGTGTTCGCGCTGTTCGCCGTCGCCATGGCCGCTACCTACCTCGGCTTCGCCTGGACGCTAGACGAGCAGGCGGCTCAGGTCGGCACCCTTCTCGATCGGATTTACCGTTAGGAGTCCCCATGCTCAGGGTAGAGCTTCCCGCGCTCATCGGTCGCCTCAACGCCGTCTCCCGTCAAGGCCTGGAACAGGCCGCCGTGCTGTGCGCCGAGCAGCAGGCACCCGAGGTCACCGCCGGCCACCTGCTGCTGGCGCTGATCGATCAGCCGCTGTGCGACCTGCGCTGCCTGCTCGACGGGCAGGGCATCGATGTCCATGAGCTGCGTGCGAGACTGGCCGAGGAGACACGGCCGCCGCGCGACCTGGCCGTGACCACGCCGAGCTTCTCGCCGCTGCTGGTCGAGCTGCTGCAGGACGCCTGGCTGCTGGCCACGACCGAATTCGCCTACGACAGCCTGCGCAGCGGCCTGATCTTCACTGCCCTGCTGCACAACGTCGGACGCTACCTGGGGCCGAGGAGCGCCGCGCTGCTGGCCGAGATCAACCGCGAGGGGCTGCGTCGCGGCTTCGAGCGGCTGGCCGCCGACTCCGCCGAGGCTCCCCGCGCCGAGCCGAACGAGGGCGGGCGCCGCCAGGACCAGGCCACCCAGGGCGACAGCGCCCTGGCGCGCTTCGCCACCTCGCTCACCGAGCAGGCCCGGCGCGGCGAGCTCGACCCGGTGCTGTGCCGCGACCCCGAGATCGATCAGATGCTCGACATCCTCGGGCGGCGGCGCAAGAACAACCCCATCGTCATCGGCGATGCCGGGGTGGGCAAGAGCGCCGTGGTGGAAGGGCTTGCCGCACGCATCGTCGAGGGCCGCGTGCCGGCGGCGCTGGCCGACGTCGAACTGATGAGCCTCGACCTCGGCGCACTGCAGGCCGGCGCCGCAGTGAAGGGCGAGTTCGAGAAGCGCCTCAAGGCGGTGATCGAGGAGGTCAAGGCCGCGCCCCGGCCGATCCTGCTGTTCATCGACGAGGCCCACACCCTGATCGGTGCCGGCAACCAGGAGGGCGGCGGCGATGCCGCCAACCTGCTCAAGCCGGCCCTGGCGCGCGGCGAGCTGCGCACCATCGCCGCCACCACCTGGCGCGAGTACAAGAAGTACTTCGAGAAGGACCCGGCGCTGTCGCGGCGCTTCCAGCCGGTGGCCCTGGCCGAGCCCAGCATCGATCATGCGCTGGTGATCCTGCGCGGCCTGCGCGACACCTACGAGACCGCCCACGGCGTGCTGGTCGGCGACAGCGGCCTGCGCGCCGCCGCCGAACTCTCGGCGCGCTACCTGGCCGGCCGCAAGCTGCCCGACAAGGCGATCGACGTGCTCGACACCGCCTGCGCGCGGCTCTCCCAGGCGCTGGACACCCCGCCGCGCCGGCTCAGCCATCTCCAGAGCGAACACCTGGCCGCGCGCCGCGAGCGCGACCAGCTCGACCGCGAGCGCCTGCTGGGGCGCAGCCCCGATGCGACCCGCGAGGCCGAGCTCGACGTCCGTCTGGCGCGGCTGGAAGCAGAGGTCGAACGGCTCGAGGCGGCCTGGGCCGACCAGCGCGAGTGCGTCGATGCCATCATCGCCCTGCATCGCCAGCTGCTGGCCGCGGGCCAGGTTGAGGCCAACCCCGAGCAGCCGGTAGTCGAGACTGCAATCGACGATGAAACCGGCGGGGAGAACGACGCTGACAGCGAAATCGACGGCGAAGCGGCGGCTGACGCGGTTGAGTCGGATGACTCTGCCGCTGATGTCGATCTGCATGCCCAACTGGCCGCCCACGAGGCGCGCCTGGCCGAGTTGCAGCAGGAGTACGCCCTGGTCAATGCCAGCGTCGAGGAGGCGCAGATCGCCCAGGTCATCGGCGACTGGACCGGCGTGCCGGTGGAGCGCATGACCAGCGACGAGCTGACCCGGCTCACCGAGCTGCCCGAGCATCTCGGCCGGCTGGTGCAGGGCCAGGACACGGCCATCGAGCGCGTGCATCGCCACCTGCTCACCGCCCGCGCCGACCTGCGGCGCCCCGGCCGCCCGCTGGGCGCCTTCCTGCTGGTCGGTCCCAGCGGCGTGGGCAAGACCGAGACCGTGGTGCAGATCGCGGAACGGCTCTACGGCGGGCGCCAGTTCCTCACCACCATCAACATGTCGGAGTACCAGGAGAAGCACACCGTGTCGCGGCTGATCGGTTCGCCGCCGGGCTACGTGGGCTTCGGCGAAGGGGGCCTGTTGACCGAGGCGATTCGCCAGCGCCCCTACTCGGTGGTGCTGCTCGACGAGGTCGAGAAGGCCCACCCGGACGTGCTCAACCTGTTCTACCAGGCCTTCGACAAGGGCGAGTTGGCCGACGGTGAGGGGCGCCTGATCGACTGCAAGAACGTGGTGTTCTTCCTCACCTCGAACCTGGGCTATGAGGCCATCGTGGCCCACGTCGACGACCCCGCGGCGCTGGACGACGCGCTCTACCCGGTGCTGGCCGGCTTCTTCAAGCCGGCGTTGCTGGCGCGCATGGAGGTAGTGCCCTACTTCCCGCTGGGCGCCGACACCCTGCGCGACATCGTGGTAGCCAAGCTCGACACCTTGGCCGAGCGCATCCGCACGCGCCACCGCCAGGCCGAGGTGGTGCTCGACGAGGCCCTGCGCGATGCCATCTGTGTGCGCGCCACGCGCAGCGAGAACGGCGCGCGCATGCTCGAGTCGGTGATCGACGGCGAGCTGCTGCCGCCGGTGTCGAGGGCGCTGCTCGACCGCCTGGCGCGGCGCGAGCCGGTCACCCGGGTGGCGCTGGGCGTCGATGCGGCGGGCGCCTTCACCGCGGAGGTGGTATAGGCGATGACGGCGAAGGCGATCGACATGCGCTGGTGCGAGGGCGTGCCGATGGGGCCTGGCCTCGACGGCATGGCGCGCGCGCTGGCGCTGGTCGAGAGCGCCACGCCCGCCGAGCTGCGCGCTTGCGCGGGCGGCATTCTCCTGGCCGGGCACGGCCTGGCCTGGGTCGGCTGCCTCTACCTCGACGGTAGCGGTCGCTGGCTGGGCAGCGACGGCGACGATGTTCGCTTCGACTGCGACGACTTCCGTCACCCCTACGCCCACGCCATTCGCCAGGGCAAGCCGCTGCGCCTCGGCCTCGCGGAGGCTCGCTCGCGGCTCGACCATCCGGGCTTCCAGCGCCAGGTGGCCGAGCTGTCCGGGAGCCTGCGGCTGGTGGTGCGGCCGTTGCGCGCCCTCGACGGCGGGCGCGAATGGCTCGGTGCGCTGGCCATGGCCGGCGAGGCGGAGGCCTTCTCCCGGCTCGAAGCCGACCCCGAGTTCACCGCCTTCGTGGCGCTGCTGTGCCGGCTGTGGGCGGGGTTGGCCCGGCACCAGGGCGAACGCCAGCGCGAGGCTGACCTGCGTCAGTCGCTGGCCCAGCTCAGCGATGGCGCCCGGCGTCAGACGCTGGCCGAGCGGCTGGCGGACGACCTGCTGGGGGGCTCCGTGGCGATGCAGGCGCTGCGCAGCCAGGTGGTGCGTGCGGCGGAGACCAGCCTGGCGGTACTGCTGCAGGGCGAGACCGGCACCGGCAAGGACCGCGTGGCACGCGCCATTCATCGCCTATCGGCGCGCAGCACGGGGCCCTTCATGGCGATCAACTGCGCGGCGATTCCCGAGTCGCTGCTCGAATCGGAGCTGTTCGGCCACGCCAGGGGCGCCTTCTCCGGCGCCGACCGGGCGCGCGAGGGCCTGATCAGCCAGGCCGACGGCGGCACCCTGTTCCTCGACGAGATCGGTGACATGCCGTTGCCACTGCAGGCCAAGCTGCTGCGCGTCCTGGAGAACGGCCGCTATCGGCCGCTGGGGTCGAACGAAGAGCGCCGCGCCGACCTGCGCCTGGTGGCGGCGACCCACCAGCCGCTGCGCGAGCGGATTCGCGACCAGCGCTTTCGCGCCGACCTCTACTACCGGCTGGGGCAGTTCCCGCTGACCCTGCCACCGCTGCGCGAGCGCAGCGGGGACATCGCCGAACTGGCCGAGGCCTTCGTCGCCGACTTCTGCCTCCGCGAGGGCCGCGACGAGATGGGCATCACCCCGGCCGCACTGCGCCTGCTGCGCGAGCGCGACTATCCAGGCAACGTGCGCGAGCTGAAGAACCTGATCGACTACGCCTGCGCCATGACGCGCCCGGGCGAGGACGTCGCCCCCGCCGCCTTGCCTGGCCTCGGCGTCGCCGAGCCGAGCGACTCCGTCGTCGCCACACCGGCATCGCGCGGCGGACGCGCCGACGACGTTCAGGACCTCAGGCGTGCCCTGCGCGACTACGAGGCGGAGCTGATTCGCCAGCGCCTGCTGCTGTTCGACGGCAACCGCGCCCTGGCGGCCGAGAGCCTCGGCCTGCCCAAGCGCACCCTGGCACACAAGTGCCGACAGTTGGAACTGGATGCCAAATGAGTTCGATCCCGACCTTTCGCCGGGCGCCGTGGTTGGCGCTGGCCGCAAGCCTGACCCTGGGCGACGCCTGGGGAGCGACCACCGAGGAGGCGTTGGTGGCACAGGCCCGTGAGTGCGCCGTCGAGCCCTCGCGTCTTGAGCGGCTGGGCTGCTATGACGCCCTGTTCATGTCCCGCGACGAGCCGACGGCGAGCGAGGACCCGCGCCCTGCGCTGTGGCACACCATCAATGCCCAGGAGGCCGAGCGTGACGGCGACGACATGGGCCTGCTGGTGCGCGAGCGCAGCGACAGCGTGCTGATCAGCGTGCCGGCGCTGGGCAGCGTGCCGCCGCGCCCGCAGTTGGTCATTGCCTGCGAAAAGACCATCACTCGCTTCCAGCTCCACCTGCCCCAGGCGCTGGACGCGCCGCGGGTTCAGGTGCGCCTGCGTGCAGGGGGACGCGAACTGGAGCAGGTCTGGCAGGCCCGCGACGGTGGCTACGTGGTCAGCGGCGGTCGCGGGCTTCCGGCCATCGCCACGCTGCAGCAGCTGCTGGATGCCGACGAGCTGACATTCGACAGCGACCAGGCCGCACTCGACGGCCTGCGCTTCGAGATCGCCGGGCTGCGCCAAGCGGTTCAGCCGCTTCGCGACGCCTGTCGCTGGTGAGGTGAGCATGCGCATCGTCAACCAGACACAACTGACGGAAGTGCTGGCCGCGCTCCCCCCGGAGGGGGTCGGCAGGCCCCTCGACGACAGCGCCGACTACGCCTGGCTCGACGAGCAGATGATGAAGATCGGCTCGCTGCAGCACGGTGGAGTCGACTGGGAGGGCGCCGAGACCCGGGCCGTGCGTCTGCTGAGCACCACTGGCAAGGACCTCAAGGTGCTCGGCCACCTGCTGCACTGCCTGCAGCGAGGCGGCGACGGCGTGCGTTTTGCCCTCTCGCTGCGCCTGCTGGCAGGGAGCCTCGAGCAGTGGTGGGACCAGGCCTATCCCTATGGCGGCGCCCAGGGCGAGCGGCTGCGCCCGCGGCTGTTCCGCCAGTTCACCCAGCGCGCCCTGGGCTTGGCCGAGACGCTCGATTTCGACAATGCCGCCGATGAGCACCAAGCCTGCGAGGTCGCCCTGGAGGCGCTGCTGGAGGCGGCCAGGACTCGCGAACTGCCGGACGAGGCGCTGATCGATCTGCAGCGCCAGCTGCGCCAGGCCCGCCCCAGCCGGGACGCGGCACACGCCTCGCCCGCGACGTGCAGTGCGCCAGCGCAAGAGTGCCAGACGGACAGCGCGACTTCGCCGCCAGCCAAGCTGCCCGAGATGCGCCTGGAGGCCGGCAACGAGCGCGGCAATCGCCAGGCGCTGCTGAAAATGGCCGACTTCCTCGGCGAGCAGAACCCTGGCGACCCGCTCGGCTATCGCCTCCGGCGCCATGCCATCTGGCACGTCATCCAGGTGCTGCCGGCCACCCGCGACGGCGTGCGCTCCGAACTGGCGCCGCCTTCCGCCGATCGGGTGGCGGAGTATCGCGAGGCGCTGTCCCGCGGCGGTGACGCCGCGCTGTGGCAGCGCATCGAGAACAGCCTGGCGGTGAGTCCCTACTGGCTCGAGGGGCATCGTATTAGCGCCGGCGTCGCCGAGCGGCTCGGGCACCCACGCTGCGCCGCCGCCATTCGCGACGAGGCGAGCCGCTTCGTGGAGCGTCTGCCCGGCATCGAGGCGCTGACCTTCAACGACGGCAGCCCCTTCGTCGACGACGAAACCCGTCATTGGCTGCAGGCCGTGCGGGCCGGTGCCACGGCAGGGGGGCAGGCGGGCGGCGGCGACCCCTGGCAGGAAGGCCTGGACGAAGCCCGTGAACGCCTGGCCGCGGAAGGACTGGAAGCGGCCCTGGCGGGCCTCGACCGCGGCCTGGCCGAGGCGCGTTCGCCGCGCGAGGTCGCCTACTGGCGGCTGGCCAGCGCCGACCTGCTGGGTGATGCCGGGCTGGCGGCGCTGGCCGCCCAGCACTATCGCGCGGTGCGGGCGTCGCTGGCGGGCCTGGGCCTCGAGCAGTGGGAGCCGGCGCTGCTCGAGCGCCTCGAGCGCACGGTGGAGAAGGGCAAATGAATACGAACCGAATGCGACATCACCGACACCGCAGTGTGTCCGACAACGTTATCAACAGGGACGAGGGCCAAGCCTCATGTGGAAAAGTGTGAAGTCCGGTCTGAGTCGCTGGGTACCCGGCGTCTCACGGGCACAAAGCAACGCCAACCTGGCCAAGGCGCACGGCAACAAGGCCCAGGGCCTCGGCAAGCAGGCGAGCAAGCTCACCGCGGTGCTCTGGTGGCTGCTGCTGGCGGCGCTGGTGGCCGCCATCTGGTGGCTGGGCCCGATGTGGCAGGTGCGCGACAGCTATCCGCTGGCGCCCTGGCTCAACCGGCTGCTCGCCACCCTGGCGCTGGCCACCTTGGCCGCCCTGGTCTGGGGTATCCGCCTGGCTCGCCGGCTGCGCGAAGTGAACGACGAACGACGCCAGAACGAGCGGCGGCAGCTCGACCCGACGCTGGTCCAGGTGGAGCAGCAGGAGGCGAGGCTGAACGCCACCCTTCACGAACTGCTCGACAACCTCGGTGCCGGCCCCGGCGCGCGCTACAAGCTGCCCTGGTACCTGGTGATGGGCGTGGAGAACGCCGGCAAGACCAGCCTGATCAACCGTTCCGGCCAGAATTTCTCGCTGACCCACGTGATGAAGGCGTCGGGCCAGGGCAAGAAGGGCAACCAGTTCGGCTTCGACTGGTGGATCGGCGACAAGGCGGTACTGATCGACCCCGACGGCGAGCTGCTGACCCAGGGGGCGCTGGAGGGCGGGGAGCCCCAGGAAGTGCAGAGCCGGTTGTGGGATCACTTCGTCGGCTGGCTGGAGCGCAACCGTGCCCAGCGTCCGCTCGACGGCGTGGTGCTGGTGCTCGACCTGGCGCGGCTCAGCGATGCCCGGGTGGCGGTGCGCAAGGCCTATGCCTCGCTGCTGCGCGCTCGCCTGCGTGAGCTGATGGAACGCCACGGCGCCCGCCTGCCGGTCTACGTCACCTTCAGCAAGATGGACCTGCTGCATGGGTTCGATGACTTCTTCCGCCACTACTCCCGGGCCGCCCGGCGTGCACCGCTCGGCTTCACCTTCAGCGCCGAGAGCCTGGAGCACGTCGATCAGTGGGTCGACGAGTTTGCAGACGCCTACGACGCCATGCTCGAGCGGCTCAACCGCAGCCTGCCCACGCTGCTGGCCGAGTGTCGCGACCGCGAGGAGCGCGAGTCGGTATTCCGCTTCGTGCGTCAGCTCGCCGGCCTGCGCGACGTGCTGCATGGTTTCCTGCACGAGGCGCTCTCCAGCGACCGCTACTCCACCGCCGCCATGGTGCGCGGCACCTACTTCACCTCGGTCTACCAGCAGGGCGTGCCGGAGGATCCCTTCGTCGACGCCGCCGCGCGCCGCTACGGCATGGCCGACACCACCCAGCCGGCCCACCGTGCCGCACGCAGCGCGCTCTACTTCACCGAGGAACTGTTCGACAAGGTGATATACCCCGAGGCGGGGTTGGCGGGTGACAACGCCCGCGCCGCCCGGCGTCGGCGCCGTGTGCGGCGTGCCAGCGCCTTCGCCTGCCTGCTGGCCGGGCTGGGGCTGGTGGGCGGCTGGAGCCACTTCTATCAGAAGAACACCCAGGCCTTGGCGGCGGTCGAGGAGAAGGCCCAGGACTTCCTGGCCGCCCAGCCCGACGAGCTGCGCAGCGACGACCCCACCGGCTATGCGCTGCTGGAGCCCCTCGACCGCCTGCGTGCCGCCACCCTGGAGTTCGGCGACTACCGCGAGCATCTGCCGTGGCTGGCCGACATGGGACTCTACCAGGGCCATGCAGTGGGACGTGAGGTGGAGGACGCCTATCTGGCGATGCTGAGCTACCATTTTCTGCCCTCGCTGATGATCGGCATCATGGACGACATGAATCGTGCCGAGGCGGGCAGCAACGACAAGCTCGCCCTGCTGCGCGTGCTGCGCATGATGTCCGATGCCAGCGGCCGCCAGCCGGAGCGGGTCCAGGATTTTATGGCGCGGCGCTGGCAGCGCGCCTTCCCCCAGCGCGGCAGCGTCCAGGAGCGCCTGCTCGAACATCTCGCCTATGCCATGGCGCATACCGATCTCGAAGGGCGCGTGGCGGCCGGCGATCGTCATGCCGAACAGGCCATGGCGGCGCTGCGCGGCAGCCTGCAGGCCGCCCAGGAGGAACTCTCGCGCCAGCCGATGGACGAGCGCGTCTATGCCACCCTCAAGGCCAACAGCGGCAGCCGCAGCGGTGCGGCGCTCGACCTGCACCAGGGCGTCGGCCCGTCGTTCAATGCCGTGTTCATGGCCCGCGACGACGAGCTGGAGCGCCTGCGGCTGCCGACCCTGCTGACTCGCGACGGCTTCGAGGGCTATTTCCTCAAGGAGATCGAGCAGGCCACCGAGCTGGCATTGATCGACCTCTGGGTGCTGGGCCAGCGCGACGACATCGTCTTCAGTGCCGCCGACGAGCGCCAGCTGCGCGATGCCCTGCACGAACGCTACGTCAGCGACTATCACGTGATCTGGCGCCAGGCACTCGACGACCTTTACCTGGTGCCGCTGCCCGACATCGACCAGGCCGTAGTGGTGGCCGACACCCTGCTCGGCGCCAGCCGGCCGTTGGACCGTCTGCTCGGTGAAGTGGCCCATCACACGCAGCTCTATCCCGAGCTGCCGGTGGACGACGAAGTCGCACGCCAGGCGCTGGAGCGCTCGCCGCGCTATCGCCTTGCCGGTGAGATCGAGCGTAACTTCCGCGACCTCAACGGCCTGCTCGAGGCCCGCGGCGACAACCCGGCCGACATCGCCGAGATCAAGGTCGCCATCGGCGAGCTGCGCGACTACCTGCGCGAGGTGCAGGGCGCCAGCGACCCGGGCCGTGCGGCCTTCGTCAGTGCCCGCGACCGCCTGGCGCTGCGCGGCGGCGACCCCATCCACAACCTCAAGCGCATTGCCGAGAACACCCCGGCCCCGGTGGACCGCATGCTCGAGAGCCTGGCCGACCAGAGCTGGCAGCTACTGATGGCCAGTGCCATTCGCCATCTCGAGCATCAGTGGCTCGACGAGGTGGTGGCGCCCTACCAGGAGCGCCTGGCAGGCCGCTACCCGCTGGTACCCAGCGCCTCGCGTGAGGTGGCCCTGAACGACTTCGAGGCCTTCTTCGCCGCCGGCGGCATTCTCGACCGCTTCTACCAGGACAACCTGCGCCCCTTCATCGAGGAAGCCCCCGAGTACCTGGTCGACGCCGAGGGCAGCCCGCTGCTGCGTGACAGCGTCTTTACCGCCATCCAGCGCGCCGAGCAGATCCGCCAGGCCTACTTCGGCCGCGACGGCGTGCTCGACGTGGAGTTCGCCCTGGAGCCGGTGAGCCTCAGCCCCGACAAGCGCCGCAGCGTGATCAATATCGATGGCCAGATCATCGATTACGCCCACAGTGCCAGCTCACGGGTCTCGATGATCTGGCCCAACGCCCTGCGCGGCGGCAACGAGAGCCGCATCACTCTGGTGCCGAGCCAGGTCAACCGCTCGCCGCGCAGCCTCAGCCGTGATGGCGCCTGGGCCTGGTTCCGCCTGCTCGACGAGGCCGAGATCACCAGTGCCAGCGAGCGCGACCTGGAGCTGCGCTTCCAGGTCGACGGCGGCTCGGCGCGCTATCGCCTGTACGCCACCGGCTCGCGCAACCCGTTCACCCGCCCGCTGGTGGCCGGCTTCCAACTGCCCACTGCGCTGTATGCCGAAGGAGGTTTCGATGTTGGCAGCCTTTAAGCGCCTGTTCGCTAGCGAACGCCAGAAGGCGGCACCTGCCAGCGCGGTAGAGGAGACGAAGGGGCTGGAAGCGGCCGCGATGGAGGACATCGAAGGCTTTCTCGAGGCCGCCCGGCGTGCCGATACCCAGGGGCACTCGCCCTGGGTACTGCGCGATGAGGCCCGCCTGACCACGCTGCGCCGGGCACTGGAGTTCACCGTGCAGCGCGGCCAGTGGCTGCAGCGTGACGGCGGCAACATCGCCCGCTGGCAGGGCCGGCTGCTCAAGCTGCGCCACGGCGAAGGCCCCTCCCTCGGCATGCTGCTGGCTTGCCGGCCGGATGACGAATCGGCCTGGCAGCTGCGTTTCTTCTTCGTCGAGAAGGAGTGGCAGGGCAGCGGCCACGGCGCCCGCCTGCTGCGGGCGGCGCGCCACAGCCTGAGCGGCGTGCCGCTGAACGTACGGCTGCCCCTGGCCTGCCAGGCCGCCGTACGCAGCCTGGAGGAAGCTGGCTTCCAGCGCATGCATGTAAACGCCTTCGAGGTGGCCAGCTTCGAGGCGCCCGCCGAGTGGGACTAGCCCGCAGCCAGCACGCATAGACAGGAGAACGATCGATGGGACGCAAATTCGTACTCGTGGGTGACATCGGCACCGACCATGACGGCTTTCCGCCGACGCCGGTCACCGCGGGCAGCCCGACCGTGCTGATCGACGGCAAGCCGGCGGCGCGCCTGGGCGACCCCCTGGCGCCGCACGACAAGCCCAAGCACCCCACCCACCCGCGTGCCATCGCCGAAGGCTCGGGCAGCATCCTGATAGACGGCAAGCCCGCCGCCCTCACCGGCCACGCCGTGGACTGTGGCGGCGTGGTGATCGGCTCCGCCAGCGGGGAGGGCAGCTGACGTGGCCAATCAAACCGGACTCCAATTCACCCTCGAGCTCGCCGGGGCTGACTCGGCCGACCTGGCGGTGGTCGACTTCTCCCTGGAAGAGGCGCTTTCCGCGCCCTTCACCCTCAAGCTGCGCTTCGCCAGCCGTAACGGCAGCCTGTCGGCCACGGCGATACTCGATCGCCCGGTGACCCTGACGATCTGGCAGGACGGCGAGACGCTGCGCCGGGTCAACGCCATCGTCAGCGAGTTTGGCCGCGGCGACCGCGGCCACCGCCGCACCATGTACTCGCTGGTCGCCCGCCCGGCGCTGTGGCGCCTCGGCCTGCGCCACAACTCGCGCATCTTCCAGCAGGCCTCGCCGCTCACGGTCATCAATACCCTGTGCGACGAGCGCAGCCTCACCGATATCGCCTTCGCCGCCACCCGGGAACCGCAGGAAAGGGAGTACCTCACCCAGTACCGGGAAACGGATCTCGCCTTCCTGCAACGCCTGGCCGCCGAGGAGGGGCTGTTCTACTTCCATGAGTGCTTCGAAACCGACGGCGACACCCCCAGCGCCGCCCACCGCCTGGTGTTCGCCGACGCCCCCCAGGCGCTGGCCCACCTGGGCGAGCGCAGCTACCACGGCCGTGCCGGCGGTACGCCGCCCCAGCGCCACGTACGCAAGCTCCAGCAGCTCGCCCGGGTCGCCCCGGCCTCAGTCACGCTCAAGGACTACTCATTCAAGAACCCCGCCTATGCGCAGCTGCACGAGCATGTGGGCGATGAGCTCGAGGCCCATGGTCAGCGAGACGACTACGAACACTACGACTACCCCGGCCGCTACAAGGCCGACGCCTCCGGCGCGGCCTTCACCCGCATTCGCCTCGAGCACTTGCGCAACGACGCCCTGACCTGCCGTGCCGAAAGCGACCTGCCCGAGCTCGCCCCGGGTACGCGCTTCACCCTCAAGGGCCACGACCTCAGTGAACTCAACCGCGACTGGCAGGTGGTGGAGGTCACCCACCATGGCAGCCAGCCCCAGGCGCTGGAGGAGGACGGCTTCACCCAGGGTGATGCGGCAGGGTTGGGGCAAATGACCAAGTTCGACAACACCCTGGTGCTGACCCCCGCCGACCGCGCCTGGCGCCCCAAGCCCAACCCCAAGCCCCGGGTCGACGGCCCGCAGATCGCCTTCGTCGTCGGCCCCGAGGGCGAGGAGATCTATTGCGACGAGCACGGCCGGGTCAAGGTGCAGTTCCCCTGGGATCGCTACGCCGAACCCAATGAAACCGCCAGCACTTGGGTGCGCGTCTCCCAGGGCTGGGCCGGCGGCGGCTATGGCAGTATCGCCATTCCGCGGATCGGCCACGAGGTGGTGATTTCGTTCCTGGAGGGCGACCCCGATCAGCCGCTGATCACCGGGCGCACCTACCACGCCGTCAACACGCCGCCTTACGCGCTGCCCGAGCACAAGACCCGCACCGTCCTCCGCACCCAGAGTCACCAGGGCGAAGGGTTCAACGAACTTCGCTTCGAAGACCAGGCCGGCGAAGAGCAGATCTGGCTCCACGCTCAGAAGGACCTGGAGCTGCTCACCAACAACGACCGCACCGAAGAGATCGGCAACGACAGCTTCCTCACCGTGCATCACGACCGTATCGGTGAGGTCGATGCCAACGATCACCTGACGGTGCACGGCAGCCGCCACACCCAGATCGACGGCGACGACCACCTGATCGTCGACGCCAGTCGCCACGAGAAGGTCGGCCGCGCGCAGCTCGTCGAAGCCGGCCAGGAGATCCACCACAAGGCGGGCATGAAAGTGGTGATCGAAGCCGGCGCCGAGATCACCCTCAAGGCCGGCGGCAGCTTCGTCAAGCTCGACCCCAGCGGCGTGACCATCGTCGGCAGTCAGGTCAAGATCAACTCCGGCGGCAGCCCCGGCTCCGGTTCAGGCCAGGCGGCCCAGGCACCGGCGCTACCGCGGGAGGCGGAGGCAGCGCCCGAGTTCACCCCGGTTCAGGCGCCTCAGCATGCGGCATTGCTACAACAGAAAGCGCTGTGTCCCGTATGCGAAAAGGATGGTAGCGCGTGACGGATATGGTGAGCTGGTTGTTTTCCCAAGGGCTGACGGGTGGCCCGTGGCGTTGGCCCGTCGAGCAGCACGTATACCTGCTGCTCGACGGCGTGCGTATCCAGGAGCTACCGCGTCGGCTTTATGAATGGTCCGAAGGGCTGTTGGAGGCCGATCTGCTCTACGCGGGAACCCCTTGGGCGGCGGTCAGTAACGTTTCTCCTTGGCTGGTACGGCTATCTGGTCCTGATGACCCGGTATTGCAGCGTTTCCTCAAGGAAGGGCTCGAGCCGGAATGGGGTTATCTCATCATCAGCCAAGCCAGCCTGCTGGAAGTGGCCGATCATCTGCGCCGCCTGGTGCAGGTCGTACACCCCAGTGGAATTCCGATGCTACTGCGCCTGGCCGATCCAGCCGTCATGTCAGCTCTGCTAACCGCTGAAAGCTCACCGGCACATGTCCCTTGGGGGGCTATCGATCAGATGGTCGTGCCCAATGCCGTGACGGAAGAGTGGGGCTATGGGTCGCCCGCTCAAGTGCAAGCTGACCCTATTGCACTAGACAGCGAAGGCTACCGGCTGTCAGAAGTGCAGCTTGCCCGGCTCCAGGCCTGCGATCTGCGTCGAGATACACGCCAACTGCTGAGCTTCGTCGAGCGTCATTGCAACGACTGGTTGCCGGACACGCCGAAGTCGCAGCGATATGCCTGCCTTGAGCGGGTTATCGGCGAAGCCCGCGACATGGGCTTCAACACGCCTCGCGAATGGGCGCTGCTGTGCACCCTGATGGCACGGCTAGGAACCCTGACCTGGCATGACCATACCGACACCCCTCTTTATCACGAGCTGAGCGATAGACGCCTGGGCGGAATCGAGCGTCTCGAGGCTGCTTTGAGCGCGGCCACAACCTCACAATCCCATGTTACGACATAGGAAGCATGTCACATGTCTGCCTTCGAGCGACCCAATGATGACCGCGACAACGGCGCACTGGCCGCCTATGAGCTTCCCTGCCGAGTTAGCGACGAAGGCGCGACCTGCCCGCTGATCAGCGGCAAGGTGCAGCTGCTGCCGCTGCGTTATGGCTTGGTCGAGGAGCTGGTACCCGGATGTTCCACGCCCTACACCCTGAGTGCGAGGCCGCTGGGCATTCGCCTGCTGCGTAACGGCTATCTCTATGTACTTGATGGCGAGACCAACGAACTCGCCGAGTACGAGTTTCGTGAACAAGGCGATGAGATTA
Organism: Billgrantia sulfidoxydans; assembly: GCF_017868775.1. NCBI lineage: Bacteria > Pseudomonadati > Pseudomonadota > Gammaproteobacteria > Oceanospirillales > Halomonadaceae > Billgrantia > Billgrantia sulfidoxydans. The sequence goes on from NZ_CP053381.1 coordinate 117,056, forward strand.
CCGGTGGCAAGCTCGAATACGAGACGGATCGGACACTCTACGTCTGCTTCTCCGAAGTAAAGTGGACCGATGCCAAGCGTGCCCAGGTACTGGAGAGCGAGGAAGATCGCGATGCCTTCATGCAGGCAGTCGACCTTTCCGGCGCCAACCCCGTTTCCGGTGGCGGGGAGCACCTGCTCACCACTGCCCAGGCGGAAGAGTGGGTGGCGGAATTCGCCGAAGAGGTCGAGCTGGAGCAGCCCGAAGGCGGCCATGAGCAGGAAGGCGAGGCCTACCACTGGGAAAACGACCATTACTACCACAAGTCTCGCCTTGGCAAGCTACTCAAGCAGCATGAGGTCGAGGACCGTGACGAGTGCCTGTGCCTGATTGTGCGCGACGATATCGGAGTCATGCGCGATCTGGCGATGTATCAGGACAACGTGGTGGGGTGGCATGAAGCCTGGTCAACGGAGGAAGGGGGAAAAGCAAAACGGGATTACGTGCTGGGCAGCTACATCGACTCATTGATTACGGTAAACGAAGACAGACTGCTGCTCCGTGCTCAAGGAGGTGATCAAGAAGTGGTCGCTCTATTGGATGATACCAACGAAGATCAGAGGCAGACCATCTATGACCATCTAATTGCTCGGAGAGATCATCGGGGTGCGATCCCCATGGGAACAGAAGCGCATTGGCGACATGAGCGTTTTTCAGACAATGAGTATGTTCAAACATTTCTAGCCATGCACGATGCCTTGGGTGAAGGGCTCTATACAAAACACAGAGATTTGATCAATCGTCTCAACCTTGAGACCTTCCATACCTTGAATGGGCGTAACCTCGGCCAGCGTGGCATTAACCAACTGATCGATCGCGGCCGGATGGAGCAACGCTTGGAGGCCGAGGGTGCGAAGCTATCCCGCTGGAGTGCAGCCCTCGATGCCTTGAGTCATGATCGTGCTGACATGCTATGCCAAGGCCTCTTCCACAGGGCCGCCTGGTATTTCGATCCTCAGGACGAAGTGCAGCTAGAGCTGGCATTCATGGCCCAATATTCCTGTACTCGGGATATCTGCCGCAACGACGAAACCATCGACAGGATCGGTGACTGGTTGGAGCAACATCCGGAATACGATCGGCCGCTCTTCCACACCCTCTCACTACAAGATCAAGGCGCACTGGCTATCGAACTAAGCGGCCTGGTCTCGGCGAGCTACGGTGTGGGAACGCGCTCCATCGAACTGCTAGAGAATCTCGAAGAGTGGGCGAATCGCCTGCACCAGCTAGAACAGGGCAAACTGCCCGATATCGCTGAACTGCCGGAACATATACGCTCTACTGCCATGCTGTCCCAGGAAAACCTGACGCCCGCAGTTAGCCGTGGTATCGCGCGCTCTATGGAAACGCTTGCACAGGCCTTGGATGGAGCCGGCTCTTTGCCTCCGCTTGAGGAAATTTTTCGTGATCTACCCAAGGCTCTGGGTCAACGCTTGATGAGTGCCGCCCGGGAAGGGCGCATTACCTTCCAACTTGCCAATGAAGGCGAAGTGGCAAACTTCCGCCGTTTGCTGCAGCAAGTATTGGCATTGAGGATCAACTTAGGGCGCTTGAATAGCCAGACCTCTCAGATGCGTGATCGTAGGCAGCATGGCACAGAGAACTACCACCACCTGGAGCAGGAAAAAAGGCAGGTTCAACAGCGTCTCACTCCCTTGGAAGAGCAGTTGGCCCGGGCCATCAGCCCGGTGGAAGAGTTGCCAGCCGATGCTGAGCGTCTCGCTTCTCCAGGTGAAGCTTCTAGTGCGGGTAAAGCGCGCGCCGGACTTATCGTGGCGGCCGCTGGCGGCGGGGTTACCAGTACGCAGCTACAGCAGACGGGAAGCATGATTCGCAATATGAGACAGGGCTACCGCTCGGCATCGCCAGTGGCGAAGGGTGGCGATGCCTTGTCTCTGCTGGTTTTCCTGGCCCAAGCGGTCAATCTTTGGGCGACGATCAAGGAGTCGAAGCGCTCCGGGACTTCCGATCTATTGATGGAGAGTGAGGAGTCGAAACTCTCGCAGGCTTTTTTTGGCACGGCAGCGGCAGGCTTGTTGGCTGCTCAGGCAATCGGCCATACCGCTCTCTCCAGCCATGCCCAGGCAATGACTCAAGCCCTAGGTGAAAATGCTTCGGGCACCAAGGCCGTCTATTCGCAGATGGGGCGCCTGCATCTCGTGATTGGTTTTGCTGGCTACCTTGCCGGTTTTGTTGCAGCGCTCTATAGCCTTGGCAACGACTTCAGCAACTGGCAGTCGGCGCTTCGCAGTGACAACCGTGTCGCCCAATATGGCGCCCTTACCGCTGCAGGCGGCAGTGCCGGATTGGCAGGCAACTTCGGTTATGGGTTTTATAGATCCGCCGATACAGGCATCGCTGTATTACGTCGGCGCATTACCCTCGAGGTGGCAGGCAAGTACCTGGGCCAAGTGCTGGCCCGGGTCAATCTGCTGGGTCTTTTCTTCTTCCTGCTCCAGTTGGGCGGCACCTGGGTCTACAACCGCTACAACCTCGATCGGCACGACCGCTGGCTGGAAACCACGCCTTGGGGCGCTGCCAGCCGGGATGCCTCTCTGGAGGCCTATTCCGACGAGCTGCTCTCCATTAACCAGGCGGTGCATGCCACCCTGGCTAGACGCGACGACCAGTATAACGTGGGTATCATACTGCCCAGCCTCGCCAAGGAGGCGTTTCAGACTCCCTTGGGCGGGCGGCCCACGGTACGGATTTCCTTCCAGGCCTGGCAGATACACCCCGAGCCCCGGCATCGCCGTGCTGGGCCGGGGCCGGCGCAGCCAGGTGAGCTATGGAGTCCAATGACCGGGGACTTTGGGCCTTCCCTGCGCTTGCTTACCACAGCTAGCACAACGGGAGTCGCCATTCGGGGTGTTATGCCTCCACGACGCTTTACGCCGGAACACTATGCGGTGGCCGTTCGCCTGGAGCGCTTGAATGATAATGGGGAGTACCAGACCAATGCCCATGACATTCAGCTGATCTATCTGAATCCCTCGCTGGGCACGGGGCCGGGTTCTCACTACCAGCCAACCGATAGCATGACGGCACCCATCGAGCCCAATGGCTGGTACGCTATCGATCCGCGCACCATGGTAATGAATCCGTAAACGGGAGCCTACATGGCCAAGAAAAAAGGCCTTATGAGGCCTGACCCAACCAAACCACAGCAAGCTGGCAATATTGAACGCTTGCCAGGTGGCAGCATCACCTTTCTGGCGCCTCTACCCCTCCCAACGGGAGAGCCGGCGCTTAACGAAGGGGCTGTCAGTGAACTCAATGACACATGGCTGGACTATGGAGCCGGCTGGTTCGGGGTATTTGGCAACCAGCTGTTGTTAAGTGGCATGTCCATAATGACTCTCATGATCATTGTCCTTTTTCCAATGGTGCTTTACCCATTTGTGCCAGAGCGGGTGTTTCATGCCTTTGTCGATAATGCTGTAAGAGATGCAATACTTGTAGTGTTGCTAATACTGTTTTTGGGCATCTTTTTAACGATAAAACACTTCCATATCAGGAAAAATTCTATTCCGGCACGCTTTCATCGCCAACGACGTGAGGTATGCTTCGTTCCGGAAAAGAAGAACGGTGATGGACATGAAGCGCCGGTTTTTGTGCCCTGGGAATCACTTCGAGCGTGGGTGTTTGAGACGCGAGGCGTCACTCAGTATGGTGTGCAGCAGCAGTACGGCATGGGTATCGGCTATGTGCTGCCCGGCACCGACCAGTGGGTGAAAACGGAGTTCATGACGCCGGCCCTGCCTTTGGCCCTTGCCGAATGGGAGGCGCTCCGCGGCTATATGGAATACGAGATCAACTCGCTCGACGAGATCCAGACCCCCCTTGCCATCCGGGAAGAAGGCGATCCCCCCTGGGAGGGAGCGCATACCATTCGCAACGCCCATCGCCGGCTTCACCGGCGCCGCCGTAACGGAGAGGTAGGCTGGTTCTATACTTTGGGTTGGTACCTCTATCACCTGCTCACTTTCTGGACCCTGCCGGGCTACCTGGCTGAGTTGGAAACGTGGCTACTCAGACGCTCCGGTACCAAGTCACTGCCACCGGAGATGGTGGAATGGTCCAAGCCACTCCCCAAGGAGCAGTGGGCCAAGCCCAGCGAGGAGCTGGTGCGTTTGTCGGAAGAGGTTCGGCGGATTCGCCAACGCGACCCGCAGCGGTCCATCGAAAAAGTGTTCGCCGAGGCTTATCGTCGCCAGGGAGTCGAAGCCTGACGATGACCAAGCAACGCAAGGTTTTTCTGGGCCCCCCTCAACCTCAGCGCGCAGTCTAACAGCGCAGCGAGAAGTTCATCGAGAAGGGCGACATCGAGGACCACCATCGTCGCGCTCGGCTCACATGCCCTGCCGTTAGTGGCCAACGTGGCCTGACGGTCAATTATCTTGGCTAAGACAGCAACGAAAAGCCCGGCCTTGCGGCCGGGCTGGATCTTCGCTTCCTTACACATCCTCCTCGGGCATCCTTCCACCCCGAGCATCCTTGGATATCGAGTCTTCCTGACTCGGTCGTCCCTGCCTGAGCCTCCGTGCCCAGTACGGTTTCATTCTCCAACACGACGTGGCTTGCCGCATTAACCTGTAGCAAGTCACGTGCATCCCCTGGCGTGCGCTTCATTTCCACTTGATGTTGCAGCCCATGGAGGGCATCTGCTTGGCATCCGGTGCCTGACCGGCCAGTACCGCATCCGCCGCGGCACGCAGGTCCTTGCCGGTTATCGGCGTTTCCTTGCTGGGGCGGCTGTCGTCGAACTGGCCGCGGTAGGCCAGCCGATGGTCCCGGTCGTAGAGGAAGAAGTCCGGGGTGCAGGCGGCCTGGAAGGCGCGGGCCACGTCCTGGGTTTCGTCCACCAGGTAGGGGAAGTCGTAGCCGCGTGCCTGGGCTTCCTCGACCATGCGCTCGGGGCGGTCGGCCGGGTGCGCCTCAAAATCGTTGCTGTTGATGGCCACTATTGCGAGGCCCCGGGCTCGGTACTCGCGAGCGAATTCGGCGAAGGCATCGGCGATGTGTTTCACGAAGGGACAGTGATTGCAGATGAAGGCCACCAGCAGGGGCGTGTCGCGGAACTGCTCGCTGTCGACTTGTGCTCCGTGGGGGTCGGGCAAGCGAAATGCGGGCAGTGTGCTGCCCAGTTCCGTCATGTTCGAAGGCGTCAGTGACATGGGTGCGAAGCCTCCTGTTGGTTTGAGGACTTACTGGTTGAGGGTTTTGTCCAGCAACAGCAATGCAGACTGCCACGAAGCGGCATCGGCGGCCGCGTTATAACCCAGTGGCAAGTCGAACTCCTTGGCCAGCGCGTCGGCGCCGGGGTTCGTGAAGCCGTGGAGGGCCTGGGGGTAATTGATCACGTCGATATCGGCTCCTTGTGCTTCGAGCGCTCGCGCCATGGCCGACAGGTCGTTACGTTCGACGAGCGAGTCTGCGCCGCCATTGTGGATCTGCACGACACCGTTGAACTCGCCGCGTGCAGAGGCGGCCTGGGTGGGGCCGCCGTGAAAGCTGATGACGGCCTCGAGCGGCATGCCGGACAACGCCATGTTCATGACCACGCTGCCTCCAAAGCAATAACCGAGGGCCGCCATGCCGGTATCCGCCACGGCAGGATGCTGGCGCAGCTGAGACATCGCCGCTTCGAACCGGGCGCGTGCGGCTGGCCAATCCTGCATGACCTGCGAGGAGAACTCGCCCGCCTGATCGGGGTGCGTGGCGACCTGCCCGCCGCCATACATGTCGACGGCCAATGCGACGAAACCCAACGCGGCGAGCTGATCGGCACGAGCACGGGCATAACCGTCGAGCCCCCACCACTCGTGCACCACCAGGACGGCCGGCCGCGGCTTGGTGTCGTTGACGTTGCGGGCCAGGTACCCCTGATAGGTCTGACCCCCGGTCGTATATTCGAACGTCTCGCCTTCGACGCGAGGCCCCCAGGAGGTGATGAGTTCCGATTCCGACTCAGGCTCCGACTCGGTTTCGGCCCCTGTCGGCAGGCTGCTTTCCTGAGCCATGGCCGGGCCTGTCATCGACCCTGCGATCAGGCACAAGAGCATGAGTAATGGGCGCATGCGAAGCTCTCCTTGCTCGTTTTTCTTGGTGACGTCGCGGAGACGGAAGGCGTTTGTCTTCCACCCTTTACTAACATAGCCGCCCATGGAGGTCCGCGTATACCGCCCACGCCTGATGCCTTCGGTCGGGGCCGGTATGCCTGGGAGCAGACAGCATGACGCCGCGGACCTTATCGGCTCGCGGCGTGCGCCCAAACGAAAGCCCGGCCTTGCGGCCGGGCTGGATCTTCGCTTCCTTACTTCCGCCTCGAGCTCCCTTCCGCTCGAGCTTCCCTGGATCGAGTCGTCCTGACCCGGTCGTCCCTGGCTGAGCCTCCGTGCTCAGTACACCCCTACTGTGCCAACTCGAGGAGCCCGGCGACGTTAACCTGGGACAAGTGGTGTGTAAGAAATTGTCGATCAGGTTTGTAGGAAATAACTTACAAAAGATCGCTAAAGGCCACGGAGGCATTGGCCGGCCGTCGACGAAGGCGGGTTTTGGGTAGTGGCCCCTATCCGCTTAGCCCCCGAACGGCAGCACCGCGGCGTATACCGCGAAGTAGTGGCAGGTACTGCCGCCGAGCACGAACAGGTGCCAAATGGCGTGGTTGAAGGGAATCGCGCTGATGGCGAAGAAGATTACGCCCAGGGTATAGGTAATGCCGCCGGCCGTGAGGAGGGCGATGCCGGCGGTGGGCAGGCTGGCGCTCAGCTCGTCGCCGGCGAAGAGAATCAGCCAGCCCATGATCAGGTAGATCGCCACCCGCAGCACGCCGAAGCGGTGTGGCCAGGCGAGTTTGCAGGCGATGCCGGACAGCGCCAGGCCCCAGACGACGGCGAGCAGCGTCCAGCCGGTGGGGCTACGCATGTTGACCAAGAGAAAGGGTGTGTAGGTGCCGGCGATCAGCAGGTAGATGGCGCAGTGGTCCAGGTGTTGGAATACGCGCTTGAGCCGTGGATGGCGCACGCCGTGGTAGAGCGTCGAAGCGGTGTAGAGCAGCACCAGGGTCACGCCGTAGAGGCTGATGCCGACGATCTTCCATGGATCGACGTGGGCCGCCATGCAGGCCAGCACCAGCAGCACGATCACGCCGGCCAGGCTCAGCGCCGCGCCGATGCCGTGGCTGATGCTGTTGAGCAGCTCCTCGACGAGGTGGTGGCGATGACCGCCTGAGCTTCCGGTGGGTGGCATGGGCGTCTCCGTCTGGGCGCCCCGATGCCGTTCCGCTCAGGGCTTGCGTTCGATATCCACGTCGCCGGCCTGGGTGAAGTCGCCCAGCGCCATCATGTGGCCCAGCTTGCCGGCCTTGGTGGAGAGATACTGCTCGTTATGAGGATTGAGACCCGTAGTCAGCGGTACGCGTTCCGCAATGGTGACGCCGGCCTGGGTCAGGGCGTCGACCTTGCGCGGGTTGTTGGTCATCAACCGCAGGCTAGTAATGCCCAGGTGCTCGAGCATCGGCACGCAGAGGTCGTAGCGGCGCAGGTCGGCGCCGAAGCCGAGCTGCTCGTTGGCCTCCACGGTGTCGGCGCCCTGGTCCTGCAGGTGATAGGCGCGGATCTTGTTGAGCAGGCCGATGCCGCGGCCCTCCTGGCGCAGGTAGAGCAGCACCCCGCGCCCCTCGTCGGCGATGCGCTTGAGCGCTTCTTGCAACTGGTAGCCGCAGTCGCAGCGCATGGAGAACAGGGCGTCGCCGGTCAGACACTCCGAGTGCACCCGGCCGAGTACCGGCTCGCCGTCGGCCACGTCGCCCAGCGTCAGGGCGATGTGGTCCTTGCCGGTGGCCTCGTCCTCGAAGCCGTGCATGGTGAAGGTGGCCCAGGGCGTGGGCAGCCGGGAGGCGGCGATGAATCGAATGGTCACGGGGTACCTCGGTCAAGACCACGGCGATGCCGGAAGTGAATCCCGCATTCTAGCAGGAACGGCGGCCCGGCTCACGACTGTGCGGCGCTGGCGAACCTGGCCCGGGTCAAGCCGAGCGAAAAATGATGCGCTACAATAGGCCGACATTTCCTGTGGATGACTGACTGCATGGATCTCAAGAACGATCGCTTTCTGCGCGCCCTGATGCGTCAGCCGGTGGACCGCACGCCGGTATGGATGATGCGTCAGGCCGGCCGCTACCTGCCGGAGTACCGCGCCACCCGCGCCGAAGCCGGTGACTTCATGGACCTGTGCCGCAACCACGACCTGGCCTGCGAGGTGACGCTGCAGCCGCTGGAGCGCTATCCGCTGGATGCCGCCATCCTGTTCTCGGACATCCTCACCATCCCTGACGCGATGGGGCTGGGGCTCTACTTCGAGACCGGCGAGGGGCCCAAGTTTCGCAAGCCGGTGCGCTCCGCCGAGGATGTGGCGGCGCTCACGCTGCCCGATGCCGAGCGCGACCTGGACTACGTGATGCGTGCGGTGGCGACCATTCGTCGCGAGCTGAACGGCCGCGTGCCGCTGATCGGCTTTTCCGGCAGCCCCTGGACGCTCGCCACCTACATGGTGGAAGGCAGTTCGAGCAAGGACTTCCGTCACGTGAAGACCATGCTCTACGACACGCCCAGCGTGATGCACGACCTGCTCGATACGCTGGCCAGCGCGGTGACCGATTACCTCAACGCCCAGATTCGCGCCGGCGCCCAGGCGGTGCAGATCTTCGACACCTGGGGCGGCGTGCTCTCCACGCCGGCCTATCTGGAGTTCTCGCTGCGCTACATGGAGCAGATCGTCGCCGGGCTGATCCGCGAGCACGAGGGTAAGCGCGTGCCGGTCATCCTGTTCACCAAGAACGGCGGCCAGTGGCTCGAGGACATCGCCCTGGCGGGGCCGGATGCGGTGGGCATCGACTGGACCACCGAGCTGTCCGACGCCCGCGCCCGGGTGGGCCACAAGGTCGCGCTGCAGGGTAACCTCGACCCCAACGTGCTGTTCGCGCGTCCGGCGGCCATTCGTGCCGAGGTGGGGCGCATCCTCGACAGCTACGGCCACGGGCCGGGGCACGTGTTCAACCTGGGTCACGGCATCAGCCAGTTCACCGACCCGGACCGCGTCACCGCCTTCATGGAGGCGCTGCACGAGCTGAGCCCGCGCTACCATCGCGCCATCCAGCACCACAATGCCTGAGGTTCGCTGGCTGCGGTGGCTGGCCTGGGGTGAGGAGAGAAAGCGGCACCGCCTGTGGGCGGTGCTGGCCGTGCTGGCCGCCGTGGTCATCGCCTTCGGTAGCCTGACCCCCGGTGACGAGATGCCCCGGACGCTGCCGTGGGACAAGTTCAACCACTTCGTTGGCTATGCCGGCCTGGCGGTTCTGTCTGGCCTGGCCGGGCTGCCACTGGTGCGGGCCTTCATCGCCGTGACGCTCTACGGTATCTGCATCGAGTACCTGCAGGTCCCGGTGCCGGGGCGCAGCGGCGGCGACTGGGCCGACATCCTCGCCAACAGCCTGGGCGCGGCAGCGGCCGTGCTGTTGCTGGCAGCCATCAGGCGCTATTGGCAGCGACCGTAAGTCACCGACCCCCCGAACGACGACGCCCGCCATCGGCCGATGGCGGGCGTCGTCGTCTCTGGAAGCGGCTCGCTTACGGCACTTCGGCGCGCTCGATGATCACGGGCTCGCGCGGCACGTCCTGGAACGGGCCACGGCTGCCGGTGGGCACTCGCTTGATGGCATCGACCACGTCCATGCCCTCCACCACGCGGCCGAACACCGCATAGCCCCAGGCCTGCCCGGAGTGGGTGCCCTGATGGTCGAGGAAGCGGTTGTCGTTGACGTTGATGAAGAACTGCGAGGTGGCCGAGTGCGGATCGCCGGTACGCGCCATGGCCAGGGTGCCGCGCTCGTTGCGCAGGCCGTTGTCGGCCTCGTTGCTGATCGGCGCGCGGGTCGGCTTCTGCTGGAAGTCCTGGTCGAAGCCGCCGCCCTGGATCATGAAGCCGTCGATCACGCGATGGAACAGGGTGCCATCGTAGTGACCCTCCTGGGCGTAGGTCAGAAAGTTCTCGACGCTCTCGGGGGCTTGATCATGAAAGAGTTCGATGGCGATGGGGCCGTGGTTGGTGTGCAGCACCACGTCGGCAGCGTTGGCATGGGCGGCGGCCAGCGGGAGGCTGGCGGCGGCGAGCAGGGAGAGGAGAGTTCGCTTCAGCACGGGAGCTCCTGTTGTTCGTGGTGGGTGGTGCAGCGAGTAAACGGTGCGCCTAGCTTACGTCCGGATGCGCCCGCTGTCAGGCCTTCGCCACGCGATCCGGGGCGCGACATCCGGCCACGCCGGATTGTTTGACGTGGATCACAACCCGCTCCGGAAAAGAAGTATCGGGTATGGTCTTTTTGCAGCGTTGGCCGGACCATGCCTGCATGCCGGCCGAGGCAATGCCCACCACCTTGATCTTCAGTCCTGCTTGCCTCGGCCATAACGTTCCTCGGTGACCGGCTGCGCCCAGGCGCGGTGCCGGAAGACGGGAGGTGTCGGCCCATGGTGGCGGAACTCGGAAACTTTGCCCTCGTCCTGGCGCTGTGCCTGGCCCTGGCGCAGAGCATATTGCCGCTGGTGGGGGTTCGGCTCGACGATGCCCGCCTGATGCGCAGCGCCCGCTTCCTCGCCAGCGGCCAGTTCGTCTTTCTCTCGCTCTCGTTTGCCGTGCTGGCCTGGGCCTTCGTCGCCGGCGATTTCACCGTGCGCTACGTGGCCGGCCACTCGAGCCTGGACCAGCCGCTGCTCTACCGGTTCACGGCGGTGTGGGGCGGGCACGAGGGCTCCCTGCTGCTGTGGGTTCTGCTGCTGGGGGCATGGGGCGTCGCCGTGGCCGGCTTCAGCGACTCGCTGCCGCGCGAGATGCTGGCCCGGGTGCTGGCCGTGCTGGGCATGGTCGGGGTGGGCTTCATTGCCTTCACGCTGTTCACCTCGAACCCGTTCGAGCGCATCGTGCCGGGGCTCCAGGACGGCCGCGGCATGAATCCGCTGCTGCAGGACCCCGGCATGATCCTGCATCCGCCGCTGCTCTACATGGGCTACGTGGGCACCGCGGTGGTCTTCGCCTTCGCCATGGCCGCGCTGCTCGGCGGCCGGCTCGATGCCGCCTGGGCGCGCTGGTCGCGCCCCTGGACCACGCTGGCCTGGGTCTTCCTCACCCTGGGCATCGCGGTGGGTGCCTGGTGGGCCTACTACGAGCTGGGCTGGGGCGGCTGGTGGTTCTGGGATCCGGTGGAGAACGCCTCCTTACTGCCATGGCTCACCGCCACCGCGCTGATGCACTCCCTGGCGGTGGCCGAGAAGCGCGGCGGCTTCAAGGTCTGGACCCTGCTGCTGGCCATCGTCACCTTCGCCCTCACCGTGCTCGGCGCCTTCATCGTGCGCTCGGGGGTGATCACCTCGGTGCACGCCTTCGCCACCGACCCGGAGCGCGGCGTGTTTCTGCTCGGGCTGCTCAGCGTCACCCTGCTCGGCTCGTTGATCGTCTACACCTGGCGGGCGCCCCGGGTCGGGCTTGGTGGCGCTTTCGCCGGGTACTCGCGCGAATCGCTGCTGCTGGCCAACAACGTGCTGCTGACGGTGGCCTGTGCGGCGGTGTTCATCGGCACCCTCTACCCGCTGGCGCTGGATGCCTTCGGCCTGGGCAAGATCTCGGTGGGTCCGCCCTACTTCGATGCGGTGTTCGCTCCGCTGATGCTGCCGCTGCTGCTGCTGGTCGGCCTCGGCCCGGCGGTGGCCTGGAAGCAGGCGAATCCGGGGGAGACCTTCCGCCAGCTGCGCTGGGCGCTCTTGATCAGTGTGGTGGCCGGCGGGCTGTGGCCGCTTGCGCTTGGCGCGTGGCGCCCGATGACGGCGCTGGCGCTGATGCTCGCCACCTGGATCGTGATCACCGCGCTGCAGGACATCAGAAAGCGCCTGGGCTCGGCACGTCAGCCGCTGCCCGTACGGCTGCGCAAGGTCATGCGGCCGAGCTTCCTCGGCATGCACCTGGCCCACATGGGGCTGGCGCTGGTGGTGGTGGCGATCGCCATGGTCAACACCTACGAGGTCGAGCGCGACGTGCGCCTGGCGCCGGGGCAGAGCGCCTCGGCGGCGGGCTTCGATTTCACCCTGCAGCGCATGGAACGCATGCGTGGCCCCAACTGGGAGGCCGATCAGGCGGTGGTACAGGTGGCCCGCGACGGCCACGCGGTGGCGCGGCTCACGCCGCAGCGGCGCTACTACGACACCCACGCGGGGATGCCGATGAATCAGGCCTCGCTCGATCGCGCGCCGACCCGCGACGTCTACGTCTCGCTGGGCGAGCGACTCGACGGCGACGCCTGGAGCTTCCGGCTCTACTACAAGCCCTACATGGCCTGGATGTGGTTCGGCGCCATTCTGCTGGCGCTGGGCGGTCTGCTGGCGGCGTGCGACAAGCGCTACCGCCTGGCGGGGCACCGTGTCACTCGAACGCCGCACGAGCCGGTGGCCGCTCGGCCCCGGGAGGTGGCGAGCCGATGACATTGCGTATGCTGATTGCGCTGGCGGCTACGGCCGCCCTGCTGGGGCTGCTGTTCATGGGCCTGGGCATCAACGCCCGCGACCTGCCGTCGCCGCTGGTGGGCAAGCCGGCGCCGCCGTTCGTGCTGGAGTCGCTTGAGGATGCCAGTGTCACCCTGACCGAGCAGGACTTCATCGGCGAGGTGGCGCTGGTCAACGTCTGGGCCACCTGGTGCAGCACCTGCCGCGCGGAGAAACCGCTGCTGATGGAGCTGGCCCGTGGCGGGATTCCCATCCACGCCTTCAACTATCGCGACGAGCGCGAGACGGCACTGCGCTACCTCAGCGTCAGCGACAACCCCTACCGCACCATCGCCTATGACCCCGTGGGCGACGCCGGCATCGACTGGGGCGTCTACGCCACGCCGGAAACCTACGTGCTCGATGCCGAGGGGGTGATCCGCTACAAGCGCATCGGCCCGCTCACGCGGCAGCTGCTGCTCGACGAAGTGCTGCCGCTGATCGAAAGATTGAGAGCTGAGGCCCAGCGTGCCAGCGAAGCCAGGAGGGGGGCGCCAACATGATTCCACGCCTGTTCTGTCTGCTGCTTGCCTGGCTGTTGCCCGCCGGGCTCGCCATGGCGCTGGCCATCGGCCAGCCGCTGGAGTTTGCCAGCGAGGCCCAGCAGCGCCAGTACGACACCCTGGTACGTGAGCTGCGCTGCACGGTGTGCCAGAGCGAGACCATCCACGAATCCAACGCCGAACTCGCCGCCGACATGCGCCGGCGGGTCCACGCCATGACCCTGGCCGGGCACGATGCCGACGCCATCGTCGCGTTCATGGTCCAGCGCTACGGCGACTACGTGCGCTATCGCCCGCCGCTGCAGGTCAACACCTGGTTGCTGTGGGCCAGCCCCTTCCTGCTCATGCTCGGCGGCGTCCTGGTGTGGTGGCGCATCGTCGTCGGCAGGCGAAGCATGGCCGAGCGCCCCGGTTTTACCGCCCAGGAGCGCGCCATGCTCGACCGGCTGCGCCAGGCCGATGAGTTGAGGAGGTCTTGATGAACGGACTGTTCCTATTGCTGGCCATGAGCCTGTGCGGCGTGGCGCTGGGCTTCGTGCTGGTCCCCCTGCTGCGCGCTCCCCGTGGTGAGCGCAGCGAGTCTCGGTGGGCGATCAACCTGGCCGTGCACCGCGACCGGGTGAGCGAGCTGGGGCAGGACCTGACGACGGGCACGCTGACCCAGGCCCGGCACGACGCTGCCCTGGCCGACCTCGAGCGTGAGCTGCTCGACAGCGGCGCCATCACTGTCGATGAGCGCCCGCGCGGCGAGAACCACGGCCTCCGGCGCGCGCCGCTGGTGGCCGCCTGCACCAGCGTGGCGCTGCTCCCGTTCATGGCGACCGGGCTCTATCTGACGGTGGGGCATGCTGACGAGGTCTTCGCGACTCAGTCACCTGGAGCGACGATCGCCGAAGCCGAGCCGCTTTCTGAAGCCGACCGGCGCCGCGAATTCGAGCATCTGGCCCGACAGCTGCAGGGGCGCCTGGCGCAGGATCCGGCCGACCTGAAGAGTTGGATCCTGCTGGGCCGGACCCTGGAATTCCTGGGCAACCTGGAGGCTGCCGAGCGTGCCTTCCGCGAGGCCGAGGCGATCCGCGCTGACCTCGACCAGCTGGACCAAGCCGCCGGTAGCCCTTCCGCAGAGGCGTCGGCAAGGAGGGAGACATGAACAAGACGTTGAGCCGCGAGGCCCTGCAGGCCGTGCGCCAGGTGCCGCTGTTCGCCGGCCTCGAGGACGAGACCCTGGCGCTGCTTACCGACGGCGCCGTGGAGCGCAGCTATCGACGCGGTGCACTGCTGTTCCGCAAGGGAGAGCCGGCGGATCGCTTCTACGTGGTGCTCGACGGCTGGGTCAAGCTGTTTCGCGAGAGCCCAGACGGCAACGAATGCATGGTGGGGCTGTTCACCCGCGGCGAATCCTTCGCCGAGGCGGCGATGTTCGACCGCCTGGGGTTTCCGGTCAATGCGGCGGTGGCCGAGGAGGCCCGGCTGCTGGCGTTCACCGCCGACCACTTCCTCCCCACCCTGGAGCGCAACCACGGCCTGGCGCTCAACATGCTCGCCAACCTTTCCGGCATGTTGCGCTATCTGGTGCGCCAGCTCGACCAGCTCACGCTGCAGCCCACCTACCAGCGCCTGGCGGCCTTCATCGTTTCGCTGTGCCCCGCCGAGGAGGGGCCGGCCAGCGTACGGCTGCCCTGCGACAAGCTGCTGATCGCCGGCCGGCTGGGCATGAAGCCGGAGAGCTTCTCGCGGGCCATGGCGAGGCTGCGTGAGGTCGGCGTGAGCTGCGAACGCAACTGCGTTCACGTCGAGAACGTTGCCGAGCTGCGGCGCTTCGCCAATACCACCGAGGAGGCGCCGCTCTCGCCGTTGCCGGGCGCGGCGCAGAACACCTCGCGCGCGGCCATGCTGCGTCCCTGCCGCTGAGCCGCACTGGTCGCGGCCGCTTTCCCCTCTCGCGACACGGCCCGCGCGGCGGGTCGCCGCTCGCCGTGACTTCTTTCCCCTCACCCTGACATAAGTCAACTCCTGGATGCATCAATTGACAGTGGTCAAGTGAGGCGAAAGGCAAAGTTGCTACTAATGGCGACAGGTGGGGGGTGGCTTGAGGCCATGGTCGCTGAGCACGCAGAAGAACAGGTCATGCCGGGCACCCGCCAGCCACACCCGAAGGGGAAACCAAGCGAGGCACGATATGCAGATGAGAGCTTTGAGCAAGGGGATCTTCGCCCTCAGCTTCCCGCTGACCGCCATGGTGGGCATGGCCCAAGCCGCGGCCCCGGAGTTGACTGCCGAGGAGCAGGAACGCGCCAACACCATCTACTTCCAGCGCTGCGCCGGCTGCCACGGCACCACGCGCAACGGCGCCACCGGTCCGAACCTGCTGCCCGGAACCACCCAGGAACTGGGCCAGCGTCGCCTGGAGAGCATCATCACGCTGGGTACCGAAGGCGGCATGAACAACTTCGACGGCATCCTCTCCGCGGATGACATCACGCTGATCTCCAAGTACATCCAGCACGACCCGGTCGATCCGCCGGAGATGTCGCTGGCGGACATGAAGGAGCGCTGGCAGGTCTTCGTCGCGCCCGAGGATCTGCCCAC
This sequence comes from Billgrantia sulfidoxydans, assembly GCF_017868775.1. Classification (NCBI taxonomy): domain Bacteria; kingdom Pseudomonadati; phylum Pseudomonadota; class Gammaproteobacteria; order Oceanospirillales; family Halomonadaceae; genus Billgrantia; species Billgrantia sulfidoxydans. The sequence continues at coordinate 132,771 of NZ_CP053381.1, forward strand.
CGAGCCCCAGCACGATCTGAACTGGGAAAACTTCATGGTCACCATCCTGCGTGACCGTGGCGCCATGGGCATCATCGACGCCGACACCAAGGAGCTGGTCACCGAAGTCGAGACCGGCTACGCGGTGCACGTGGCCAAGGAGAGCTCCGACGGCCGCTTCTGGTACGTCCAGGGCCGTGACGGCCGCCTCTCCAAGATCGACCTGTGGATGGACCCGCCGCAGGTCACCGCCGAGGTCTTCATCGGCTACGACGCGCGCGACGTGGCGGTCTCACACTACGGCGAGTGGAAGGACAAGTACGTCATCGGCGGCTCCTACTGGCCGCCGCACTTCGTGATCGCCGACGCCGAGACCATGGAGCCGCTCAAGGTGGTCTCCACGCGCAGCTACGACACCCAAGGCAACTTCCGCAACGAGGCCCGCGTCGCGGCGCTCTACAACACCCCGCACGCACCGACCTTCCTGGTCAACGTCAAGGAGTCCGGGCAGGTCTGGCAGGTCGACTACAGCGACATCGACAACCTGCGCATCGACCAGATGGAGACCGCCGAATTCCTGCACGACGGCTTCTTCGACCCCACCGGCCGCTACTTCCAGATCGCCGCCAACATGAGCGACAAGATGGTGTTCATCGACACCGAGACGCGCAAGTTGGTCAGCATGCTGGAGACCGGCACCAAGCCCCACCCGGGCCCGGGCGCCAACTGGGTCGACCCCGAATGCGGCCCGGTGGCCGGCACTACCCACCTGGGCGAAGGCCTGTTGACCTTCTGGGGCAACGACCCCGAAGGGCATCCCGACCAGGCCTGGCAGATCTGCGACCAGATCGAGACCGACGGCCCGGGGCTCTTCGTGCGCACCCATCCCGATTCCGACAACGTCTGGATCGATCAGGCCATGCACCCCGAGCCCGACGTCAACCAGTGGGTCATGGTCATGAACAAGGAGACCCGCGAGCTGACGCCGATCCACGTCGCCGACCGTCCGCTGGAGCATGACGCCGTGGCGGTGCACATGGAGTACGACCAGACCGGCACCGAGGTGTGGGTCTCGATCTGGGCGCGTGGTGACGGCCACCAGAACGACGGTGCGATCGTCGTCTTCGATGACAAGACGCTGGAAGTGAAGGCGGTCGTCGAAGGCCTCAATACGCCGACCGGCAAGTTCAACGTCTACAACCGCAAGCACCACGTCGGCTGATCGTCATCGCCGACACCGCCGGGGCCCCAACGGGCGCCCCGGCCCCTTCACCAGCCGCTCCCTCCTTGCGGAACGGCTGGTGAAGGGGCCGACACAACAGCGACGACCAGGCAGCGGCCGTCGAGGGTAGGCACCCGCGTCACGACACTTTGGGAGAAAGACCATGGGGGAGCGACCACGCAACTGGCGCAGAATCACCATCCTGGGGGCATCGTTGGGTGCCGCCGTGCTCTTCTTCGTTGCCGGTATCATTTTCTGGGGCGGCTTCAATACCGTGATGGAGGCGACCAACAGCTACAAGTTCTGCAGCAGTTCCTGCCATGAGATGAGCTGGGTCCACGAAGAGTACCTCGATCGTCCGCACTACCAGAACGCCACGGGGGTGGGAGCGGCCTGCTCCGATTGCCACGTGCCGGATGCCTGGGGACCCAAGATGGTGCGCAAGATCCAGGCCAGCCGCGAGGTATGGCACTGGATGCTGGGCTCGATCGATACCCAGGAGGAGTTCGAGGCCAAGCGTATCCACTTGGCGGAGAACGTGTGGCGCTCGATGCTGCGCACCGATTCCCGCGAGTGTCGCAACTGTCATGACTGGTCGGCTATGGACCTGGAGCAGCAGGCCGCCCGCGCCTCACGCGAGCATGCCCGTGCCTTCGAGCAGGGCATGACCTGCATCGAGTGCCACCAGGGCATCGCCCACCAGCTGCCCGAGGCATGGGACGAGTCGCCGGTCTGGGCGGGTCGCTTCGAGGTCGCCGAGGCTGACGACAGCCAGACCGCACCGCTGGAGGCCGAGGACCTGGGCGAAGCCGCTTCGGTTAGCGAGAACCTAGCCGCAGCGCTCGACTGGGAGGCGGTGCCGGCCACCGACCTGACGCTGTTCCTGCCGGGCCAGGCATCCATCGAGTGGATCCAGGACGGCAGCGAACACGGCGGTGGGCGAGCCTTCAGCTTCGGTGATCGTTGCCTGTGGTGCCACCAGGGCGAAGAGGCGGACATCGGCGCGCTGGCCGTCGCCGGCGAGAAGATCGAGACCTTCGACCTGGGCGACAAGCGTGGCCACGTGCCGATGAGCGTCAAGGCCGCCTTCGATGACGACTACCTCTACCTGCAGTTCCAATGGCAGGAGGGCGAGCACGCTCCGCTGCCCTTCGTCGAAGGCGGCGTGATGGACCCGGACAACCCCTTCAAGCTGACCGTCAGCCTCTCCGACGACCGTGTCGACATGGCCGAGCGGGCGGGCTGCTGGACCAGCTGTCACCACGATTCCGCCTACATGCCGGATGCTCCGGAAGCCGAAGCGCTGGCGACGAGCGAGCTTGCCGAGCGACTCGACCTGATGAGCGGCAACGGCGTGACCAAGTACCTCACCGAGAGTCGCACCGAGATCGAGATCAAAGGACGTCGCGGCGCGGCCCGCGGCGGTTGGGACAAGCTCAAGGCAGAGGGCGAGGTCCAGGAGCTGCTCGACGCCGGGGTCTACCTCGACCTGGCGCGCTACAACAGCGGTGATGGCTCGGTCGAGTCGGGTTACGTCCTCGACGAGCGCCATTTCAGCGACAGCCAGGCCATCGCCTTCAGCGCCGAGGAGCAGGACGGTGTGTGGACCGCCTATCTGACCCGCGCGCTCAAGACCGGCACGGAAGGCGACAAGCCGCTCGACCTGGAGCGCCTCTACAGCCTCAACGTGGCGCTGCACGACGACCATGCCGACTCGCGTTTCCATCACGTCTCGTTCCAGTACGGCCTGGCCTTCGGCGTCGAGAATCCGGACGAGGCCTTTGGCGAGGACATGGTGGAGATCAATGCCACGCGGGTCACACCCTGACGCCCCGCAGGGAAGGAGGTTGCGATATGAACAAGCGGCAACGTCGATCGAGCATGGCCCTCCTGGCCGCCGCCCTGCTGAGCGGGGCGGCGCAGGCCGGGGGCAACGTGGTCGAAGTGGAGATGCGCGACTACGGTTTTCATCCCGCCGAACTCGAGGTGGAAGTCGGCACCACGGTGCGCTGGGTCAACGCCGAGAAGCGCACCAGTCACGACGTCTATTTCGCCGACGAGGATCTCGGCTCGGAGCGCCTGTTTCCCGAAGAAAATTGGGAGCGAACCTTTGACGAGCCGGGTACCTACCCGTACCACTGCCGACCTCACGAGAGTCGCGACATGGAAGGGGTGGTCGTGGTGGTACCGGCCGAATGATTCGACTATTGCACCATTTACTACAAACGCCGGCACGGTCGGCGTTTGTAGCCGTTCATGCAAGAGGAGCGACTATGCGACGACACCTGCAAGCGTCGGCCTGGCTCGGCGGCAGCCTGGCCACCCTGGCCTTCAGCGCCGCCCTGGCGGCGGAGGGGCCGGCCGGCTATCGCAGCGCCGACTTCGGCATGGCCTTCGACGAGGTGATGACCGAGCTGGAGCGCGATGCTGCCGTGGCCAACCTCAGCGTCAGCGAAACGGAGGACGGCGACCGCCTTATCGACGGCGAGCTGCAGGACGAGGCTGCTCCGCAGACCGACCTGCGTTACGTCTTCCCGGCGGGCAGCGACGCCCTGGCCCTGGTGGTGGCCTTCCATCCCGAGGTGGAAGATTACGTCACGGTGAAGGCGCAACTCGAGGCCCGCTATGGCCAGCCATGGGAGGCCGAGATGACCGAGTGGTGGTTCGAACAGCTCAAGGGGGGCATGCCGCAGGAACCTAGCAGTCTCACCGTCTGGGGCGGCGATGGCAGCGAGGATACCGAGCGCGGCCGTTTCGTGCGCCTGTGGTCGTTCGAGGATTACCTCACGGTGGAATATCTCGACACGCAGCTGTTCCCTAGATGAGCCCCAGGAAGGGCACCAGCGTCAGGGCCAGCATGGCCAGCACCGCCAGTGCCACCAGCAGCATCTGAACGGGATGCTGCCACAGGCGCCGCCACAGGGTCGGCGCGTCTCCCTGCGCGACGCGGTCGGCATGCTCCTGCTGTACACGCGCTTGCCGCTCGACCTGATAGCGCTCGAGGACCTCGCGCGCCGCCTCCAGCTGCGCGGGGTCGCGCAGCCAGATGGCATCGACCCCCAGGCGCCAGAAGCCGGCCTGGGTCTCGTAGGTGTCGAAGCCGTGCTCGTCGAGCAGCCGGCGCACCTCCCAGGCTTCCTCGTCGGTGACGTTGGCCAGCCGGAACAGCAGTGTCGCCATCAGCCGGCCGCCTCGCACTGCCGTTCGGCGCGGGCGATGGCCGCGTCCGCCCCCGCCAGATCGAAGCTCATGAACCAGTAGTCCTCGTCGCCGCGGTCGAAGCGCAGGCGCAGCGTCTCGCCGCCGCGCATCTCGTCGAGCAGCAGGTCCTGGGTGTCGAGATAGAAGTTGACGTAGAAGCCGCGGTCGCCGCGCTGGGTGATGAACTCCGCCATGCCGCTGTGGATCGTCTCGTGGTCGACCCGCAGGTCGCCGGGTACCAGGTTGGCCACGCGGCTCTCGGGCTGGTGCTCCTCGAGCTCGACGCGCACCTCGAGCCACGGCAGGTCGCACACGCCGGGGGTGTAGTTGACGCTCAGGATCGAGTCGCTGTAGCTGGTCTGCTCGAGGGCGCGAAAGTGGCGTTCATCGCCCAGCGACAGCGTCACGGAGTGCCAATTTTCGTGCTGTTCGGCATCGCTGACGTTGTAGTTGGTGGCGAATGCCGGCCCGGCCAGGGCCAGGCCGGCCAGCGCGGCAGCGAGCGGGGCGGTAAAACGCATGCGGGGTCCTCGCAGATCGATGCGCTCGAGCCTAGCACGCCGTGCAACGGCTGTCCCGCTGGACTCAGTGCCCGCCGCCGTGCCCGGCCATGGCGCCCATGGCATCGCCGCCGCCCAGTTCACCGCGGCTCAGGCGGGCCAGCAGGTCGAGGTCGATATCGTCGAAGGCGTAGAGTTCGCCGCCGTGGGTCTCGGCGAAAGCCTCGGCGTGATGGCGCTCCCTGAACGAGGCCAGGGTATGGCCCATCGAGCCGCGCTGGTCATGACCCGCCACGTACCACGCCTCGCTGGCCAGAATGAAGGCGGCGTCGTCGGGCTTGGGCCAGGGCGCGGCAGCGACGTCGTGCACGTAGGCATGGGAGAGGCGGGTCTCGTTCTCCGGCTGGCGCAGGAAGGCGAACAGCTCCGCGGTGGAGCAGAACTTCAGCGCCGAACCCTGCTTGTCCAGGAACGCCTGACCCTTGGGGCCGGGGTGCTCGTCGATCAGCATCCCGCACACATGGCAGCTGTCGCCGGACTCGATGGGCTCGGCAGCGGCCAGGGCGACGGGCTCCGACTCGCCGCAGCCGGCGAGCAGCAGCGGCAGCAGGAGCAGGGGCAGCAGCAGGAAACGGGGCATGGCAGGGGACTCCAAAAAAATAAGCGGGCTCAGGCCGAGCGGTGACGGAAGCGCATCAGCGCCAAGCCCAGGGGCACCAGCACCCAGGCCATCAGCAGCGGCAGCAGCACGGCGGGGCGGAAGGCGCCGCCCTCGGCGATGGAGGTCAGGCCGGTGTAGCTGCGCGCCGCCTCGAAGCCAGCCAGGTTGATCAGGCGGAACAGCTCCGTGGGGTTGAGCAGCAGCAGCCAGGGCAGCCAGTCGCCACCCTGCTTGACGCTGACCAGCAGCGCCAGCAGGCCCAGGTCGAACACCAGCACGAACAGGAACCACACCACCAACGCCAGGCCGGCGGCGCGGGCCTTCTCGCTCACCCACACGCTGATCAGGTAGGCGAAGGCGATGAACACCCAGCCCAGCAGCACGCTGCTGGCAATCAGCAGGCCCATGCCGGCGGCGAGTTCGCCAAGTGCGACGCCCTCCGCGCCCACGGCGATCACCGCGCCGGCGATGCCGAAGCCGAGCGCCGTGGCGCTGCCCAGGATCAGGCCGTGGCCGAGGAACTTGCCCAGCAGCAGCGCGGTGCGACTCACCGGGTAGGTGAGCAGCAGCAGCAGGGTACCCGCCTCCTGCTCGCCGACCACGGCGTCGTAGGCCAGCAGCAGGGCGATCAGCGGGATCAGGAACACTGCCAGGGTGGCGAGGCTCACCAGCGTGGTGGCCAGCGAGGTGAAGCCCAGCCCGCCGCTGGCCGCGGCGCCGAACCAGGCGATGCCCACGGCGAGCAGGGCCAGCACCAGGGTAATGGCCAGCACCCAGCGGTTGCGCAGGCCGTCGCGGAACTCCTTGCCGGCCAGTGTCAGGATGGCGTTCATCGAACCTCTCCTTGGACGGGGGCGAGCCCGGCGGAGAAATGGGTGTAGAGGTGTTCCAAGGTAGGCGGCAGCAGCTCGATGTCCTCGACCCCGGGGTGCGTGGAAAGGTGGCGCAGCACGGCGAGCTTGGCATCGGCGGGCACCGAGAGCGACACCTCGTGGCCGTTGAGCGGCCGCGCCTGGATGCGCGTGTCGTTCCAGGGCCGCTGCCAGTCGGCGCCCTCGAGCCGGCCGCGGGCGCGAATGGTCATCGGCAGGGCGGCCTCGGCGCGCAGGGTCTCGAGGCTGCCCAGCGCCAGGCGGCGGCCACCGCCGAGGATCAGCGCGCGATCGATGTAGGGCTCCACCCCCGGCAGCACATGGGAGGAGAGCAGCACCGTGCAGCCGCGCTCGCGCAGACTGCGTACCGTCTCGTAGAAGTCGCGGGTGGCGGCGGGGTCGAGCCCGGTGGTGGGTTCGTCGAGCAGCAGCAGGCGCGGCTCGCCGAGCAGCGCCTGGGCCAGGCCGAGGCGCTGGCGCATGCCCTTGGAGTAGGTCTTCACGCGGCGCTTGGCTGCCGCGCCCAGGCCGACCTGCTCGAGCAGGTCGGCGACCTGGCGGCGGTCGACGCGCTTGAGCCGGGCGAAGAAATCGAGCACCTCGCGACCGCTGAGCTGTTCATAGAAGCTGACGTTCTCGGGCAGGTAGCCCAGGCGGCGGCGCAGCGTCTCGGCATGGGCACCGTCGGGGGCGCCGCCGAGTACGGAGAGCTCGCCGGCGCTGGGCGAGAGCAGCCCCAGGATCAGCTTCATGGTGGTGGTCTTGCCGGCGCCGTTGTGGCCGAGCAGGGCGAGCACCTCGCCCTCGCTGACCCTGAGGTCGAGGGCGTCGAGGCGCACCACGTCGCCGTCGCGCCGCGTCACGCCGTGGAATTCGATCACCGCGTTCATGAGTCGGTGTCTCCGAAGTCGGGTTCTGTCATCAGGGGGGCGCTGTCCTTCACGCCCTGAGGGCGGAAGACGGGGAACTGACGCTGCACCCAGCGCAGGGTCAGCACCGCGGGGCTGTGCATCAGCAGCCGCGCCGCGGGAAAACGCCACAGCAGGCGGTCCATGGCGTCGTTGGGCTCGTAGGGCGTGTCGCCCAGCCCGTCGCCGGCGAGATCCCAGCCCAGGTAGTCGCTCCAGTAGTTGCCGCGGCCCTCCTCCGACCACTCCTGGGTGCGCGTGGCGACGTACATCACCTGCTGGCGATTGTCGACGAAGGCGTTGCTCACCACCGTGTTGTCCTCGGAGCCGGCGGTCAGGTGGATGCCGATGTCGCTGCCGGCCAGGCGGTTGCCCTCGAAGCGGTTGAACTGGGCGTTGTAGACGAACAGCGCCTTGCCTTCGCTGCCGCTGACCAGCGCCTGTCCGCCCGCGTCCGCTGCCGCACGTACACCCTCGACACGGTTGCCGCGAAGGGTCGAGTAGGTGATGTTGTTCATCAGGATGCCGTAGTTGAGGTCGCCCTCGGAGCGGTTGTCGACGACCGTCAGGTGGCGCGACTGCATCAGCGCATAGCCGGTGCGGGTGTTGCGGGTCAGGTTCTGTTCCAGGCGGTTGTCGTGGGCATACATGTAATGCACGCCGTAGCGCAGGTCCTCCATCACGTTGCGTCGCAGCAGGCTCTGGCTGCTGCTGTCGATGTAGATACCGTCGCGCACCTCGCGGATGTCGTTGCCCTCAACCCTTGCGCCTTGCACGTTGTAGAGGTGGATGCCGTTGCCGCGGTCCTGCGAGCGCAGCGAGGTGTTGCCGCGAATGACGTTGTCTCGCACCTCCACCTCGTTGGCAGAGTCGAGGCGAATGCCGAAGCCGGGGCCGGTGAGGCGCGAGTGGCGAATGACGCTGCCGGTGGCGCTGCGCTCCACCAGGATGCCACTGTCCATGGCGGTGAGGTCGCGGCCCCAGTTCTCGATGGTGAGGCCGTCGATCACGCTGCCGGGGGCGGTAATGATGACGCCATGGCCGTTGCCGCCGGCGTCGATCACGGCGCCGGGCTCGGCTTCGACGGTCAGGGTGCGGTCGATCGTGAGCGGGCCGGGGTAGCGGCCCGCCGGCAATAGCAGGCGGTCGCCGTCGCTGGCGCGTTCGACCAGCGGCTGCAGCGATTCGCCCGGGCTGGCCTGCCAGTCGGCAGCCAGCAGCACGCCCGGCAGGCTCAGCCAGGCGGCAAGAATCGGGATCAGGACGCCGAGGATCGGTCGTCGGGTCATGCATTTCTCCAAACTTATAGGGTGCCGGGACCAGGCCGTATTTGCCTTCAACCTGGTCCCGGTGCCCTCAAGGCAGCCAGAGCGTCATCTGGCCATTGCCTGTCACGCCTTCTCGACCAGCATGCGGCCGGTCATTTCCATGTGCATGGCGTGGCAGAACCAGTTGCAGTAGTACCAGTGCACCCCGGGCTTGTCGGCGACGAAGGTGACGCTGGCGGTCTGCTGCGGGCCGATCTCCATCTGCGCGCCGTGGTTGACCATGCAGAAGCCGTGGGTCAGGTCTTCCACCTGGTCGAGGTTGGTGATGACCACGGTGACCTCGTCGCCCTGCTTGACCTTGAATTCGGTCAGGCCGAACGTCGGCGCCACGGAGGTCATGTAGACGCGTACCTTGTTGCCGTCGCGCACGACCTTGTTCTCACGCTCGACGTTGACGCCATCGGCCTCGGCCATGGCGATGGTATCGGCGAAGAAGGGATCGTCGCGCCGCCATACGCGCACCGGGTTGATCTGGTCGGCGCGCACCAGGATGCAGTCGTGCGGCTCGGCGTAGGTCGGGCCGTCGTGCACCAGCTTCATCTCGTCGCCGCTGATGTCGATCAGCTGGTCGTTCTCGGGGCGCAGCGGGCCCACCGGCAGGAAGCGGTCCTTGGAGAACTTGCACAGCACCACCAGCCACTTGCCGTCGGCATCGCGCGACTCGGTGAGGCTGGCGTGGTTGTGGCCGGGCTGGTAGTGCACATCCAGCTTCTGGCGGATGTAGTTCACCTCTTCGCCGTTGTAGTGGCGAATGGCGTCCTCGATGTGCCACTTCGCCACCTGGCTGTCGATGAACAGCGTGGTGTAGGCATAGCCGCGACCGTCGAAGGTGGTGTGAAGCGGCCCCAGGCCCAGCTCGGGCTCGCCGACCACGGTGTCGCGCGGCTCGATGGCGTCATTGAACAGCTCGGGCAGCCTGTCGATCGCAATGATGGTCACGGTCGGCGACAGCTTGCCGTTGGCCATGAAGTACTTGCCGTCCGGCGAGGTGTTCAGGCCGTGCGGGTTCTTGGGCACCGGGATGTAGCGGGTCAGCGCCGAGCCCTTGCGACCGTCGAGCACCGGCACCGGCGAATCGCCCAGGGTCTCGTACTGGCCGGCGGCGACGGCGGCCTCGATCGCCTCGACGTCGAACACCACCACCCAGTCACGCTCGGCGCTCATGGTCTCGGAGAGGGTCATGCCCTTCTCGGAGTTGTAGCAGGTCGCGGCGACGAAGCGGCCGGTATAGTCGGCGTCGGTGTTGTCGAGGTTGCCGTCGACGATCACCTGCCAGGCCACGTCCATGCTCTCCGCGTCCACCGCGTTGAACATGGTCCAGTAGTTCTCCGGGTTCTCCATGTCCCGGCCGTCGTTGACCTGCGGGATCGGCATCTCGGCGTTGCAGAACACGTACTTGGTGTGCGGCACCTTCTGCAGGCGCAGGCCGTGGATCGCCTGGACGTTGGGAATGGTGGTGATCTTGTCCGTCTTCATGATGTCGAGACGGATACGCGCCACGCGGGTGTTGGCCTTGTCGTTGATGAACAGGTACTTGCCGTCGTAGCGGCCGTCGGTCATCGAGACATGGGGGTGGTGGCTGTCGCCGTTGAGGAAGCGCGCGGAGTCGCCGAGGATGCGCCGGGACTCGTTGCTGATACCCCAGCCGGTGGCGCTGTCGGCGTTGAATACCGGGATGCGCATCAGCTCGCGCATGGAGGGCACGCCCAGCACGCGGACTTCGCCGGAATGGCCGCCGCTCCAGAAGCCGTAGTATTCGTCGAGTTCCCCCGGTGCCACGCTGCCTGCTGCAGCGCCAGCGGCCTGGGCCTGACGGCTGCTCATCAGCGCACCGGCGCCGAAGCCGCTGGCCAGGCCGGCCCCGGCGACGCCGGTCACCGCGCTGTTGCGCAGGAAGTGCCGGCGACCGAGGTTCTCGATCTGCTTCTTGTCACTCATGGTTCAGTCCTCTTGGTGGGTCGGAATACGCTGCAGCCGGTCGACGGCCTTGGCGGGTTCGTGGAGCTCGACCTGGCCCTTGTCGCCCGACACGCGCGCCGCCTTCTCGTAGCGCTTGCGGCGCTTGATCATCGGCGGGCAGCGGCGGTCGTCGTGGTAGGTGATCTGGCAGTCGAGACAGTAGTGGCACTCGTTGGCGTTGATGTGGCCGTCGGGATGGATGGCGGCCACCTCGCATTCGTTGGCGCAGATCTGGCAGGGCGTGCCGCAGCTGCCGCGGTGGCGCTTGAGCCAGTCGAACAGGCGCAGGCGGGCGGGGATGGCGAGCCCCGCGCCCAGCGGGCAGACGTAGCGGCAGTAGGCCTTGTGCGTGAAGGCCGAGATCGCCACCAGGCCCAGGGCATAGAGCAGGAAGCCCCATTCGCGCTGGAAGCGCAGGGTGATGGCGGTCTTGAACGGCTCCACCTCGGCGTAGCGCTCGGCCTGCCCCAGCGAATGCAGCGAGACGGCGAACAGCGCCAGCAGGATGATGTACTTGATCGCCCACAGCCGCTCGTGCAGGCCGAAGGGAATCTCGAACTGGGGCACCTTGAGCTTGCGTGCGGCCTTGTTGACCAGGTCCTGCAGCGCGCCGAACGGACACAGCCAGCCGCAGAACACGCCGCGGCCCCACAGCAGCAGGCTCACCGCGACGAACGACCAGAGGATGAACATCATCGGGTCGATCAGGAACGACTCCCAGCTGAAGCCGGTGATCAGCGAGTTGGTGAAGGTGAGCACGTTGACCACCGAGAGCTGCGCCAGCGAGTACCAGCCGATGAACACCAGGGTGTAGACCAGGAAGCCCAGGCGCAGCGGGCGCATGATGCGCGGGTAGCGCACCAGCACGTCCTGGAACAGCATGATGCCGGTGAGCACCATGAGGCCGGCGCCGAGCACGGCGATCTGGAACGCCTTGTCGCGCCACACCTGGACCCAGATCGGCTCCTCCTCGGGCGGCACGGGCCGCTCGATGTAGGCCTCGGGCACGCTGTAGTCGGCGCTGAAGCGGCTGAACTCGGTGTCCAGCGGGCCCGAGGCGCGGCGCACCAGCAGCTCCAGCTGCCACGGCCGGCCCGGGTCGAAGGCGGCACTCTCGCGCACGATGAAGATGTCGCGCTCGGCGAAATCGGGCGCGCCCTCGATCGCCAGATTGCCCAGACGGATGTGGTCGCGGTCGTGGAAGCTGACGGTGGCGTTGCCCTGGCTGAGTTCCAGGCGATCGAAGATGCCGCCGCGCACGTAGCCCGAGCCCTTGAACGAATAGTCGCCGCGGCCCATCACCGCGATGGCGTGCTCGCCCTCGTCGAGTTCGGCCATCAGCCGCTCGTAGACGTTATCGCCGAGCAGGTTGCGCCCGGCGGTGGGCGGGTTGAGGTAGGTGTAGAACAGCTCGATGAAGGTGCGCTCCGCCGGCTGGGGCGTATGCAGGTAGTGCTCGGCGGGCGTGCCGACGAAGGTCTCGTCCACCTCGCCGTGGCTCAGGTGAAGACGGCGGATGGTGCCGTCGCCGGTGAGCGTTTCCCAGTCGGCGGGAGCGTAGACGTCCTCGAGCACCCGGGCCGCCGGCATGGCGGAAGGGTCGGCGATCAGCCCCTGCTCGGCGGCCACTTTGCGCGCGGCGCGCAGGATGGTGTCGCTGACCACGATGACGGTGACGGTGGCCCCGGAGATAGCATCGAGGTTATCGCCGACCTTGAGCCGATCGTTGACGTGGGCGCCCACATGCGCGTCGGCGAAGCCCTCCAGCTTGGTCTCGGGGATGCCCACCAGCATGATGGGCTCCTCGTGGCCGAGGATGTCGGCCAGGACGATGCGCCCCTCCAGGTCGATGCCCACCAGCAGGTTGACCGGCTTGCCCGAATAGGCGGGGATGGGGGCGATATCGACGCTCTCGAAGACGTAGCCCAGCGGCGTTCCCGTCTCGTCCTCCACCGTCAGGGCGGGCAGCGTGCCCTCGGCCTGGTTCAGGCGGGCCACCTCGGGGAAGCCGGGGCGAACCTGCTCCAACTCGATGGCCAGGGTCGGCAGGGAGAACAGCAGCATCAACAGACCGATCAGCCAGATGGGAGCCAGGGGAGACGGGGTGCTGCGCCGGGTGGGCATGGGCATTCCTTGAGACGGCTGCCTTGCGGTGAAGATCGCTCGCGTGGCGCTCTTCAACAGGCATGTAGAATATTTCTTTTGCGACTTGAAAATGCCCGGAGCGAATCTGACCAGGCGGTTATGGCGCTATCATGCCAGTTGATTCACTCGCTCGAATTGACATGGATCATGTCCCCCATAAGGCGGCTCGGCTCTGAGGGAGTAACCCCAAAGGGGTAGTAGGCGAGACGCTGCATGGCGACACGCAAAGGGGAAGCAGGCGCTGCGAGGGACAAGGCGAAGGCGGGGCGCATGACCGCTGATGCGGCATGGCGCCCCGCCTCACTGGCGGACTTGGCCGCCGGGGTGCTGGATCGTGGGGTTACATCACCGGCTCGACCAGGAAGTCAACCGCGGCCTGTACCTCCTCGTCGCTCAGGCCCATCTGGCCGCCCTTGGGCGGCATGGCGCCGAAGCCCTCGATGGCATGGGTGTAGAGAGTATCGATGCCCTGTTCCACGCGGGCAGACCAGGCGTCGGCGTCGCCGCGAATCGGGGCGCCGGCGGCACCGGTCATGTGGCAGGCCATGCAGGCCTGATTGTAAACGGCTTCGCCGTCGGCCTCCGCCTGGGCGGTGGCGGCAAACGCCAGGGCGGCGGTGCCGGCGAACAGGGCGGCAGTCAACTTCTTCATGGTTTCTCCTGTTTCTTTTGGTTCACGGTGAAGCCAGTGCGGAGCGAGAGCTCGCTGACATCTGGTTACGTTAGAGCGCCATGACGAATCTTGGCACACTCAGTTGGAACTGGTGGCGATCTGCATCAAGCGGGCGAGTTGTGGCTGCCGCTTGCCGAGCATGTCGGCCAAGGTATATTGGTCGAGGACGCCCATGAAGGCGTCCATCGCCTCATTGAGAATCGGCTTGAGCCGGCAGGCCGGCGTGATGACGCAGTCGTTGCTGTCGCGGAAGCACTCTACCAGGCCGAGTTCGTGCTCGGTGGCCCGCACCAGTGCGCCGAGGGTGATCTCTTCCGGGGCGCGGTTGAGCAGGAGGCCGCCGTTCTTGCCGCGGATGGTGGTGATATAGCCGCGATGGCTGAGATCCTGCACCACCTTCATCAGGTGATTGCGCGAGACGCCGAAGCTCTCCGCGATTTCATGGATCGTGGAGCGCTCCTCGCCCTTGACGGCGAGATAGATGAGCACGCGCAGCGCATAGTCGGTGTAGCGGGTCAGGTGCATGGCAAGTCCGAAAGTGGCTTGATAAGCATCAATTAAAGTATGCTAGAACCTTCTTATCATAGCAGTGCTCACCTGATGGCGTTCGCTTCCTCGGGGTGTGGCATCGGGTCGCGTCAGTACGAAGGTGACAACGCAACAGAAGATCGCTGCCGTTGTGATCAGGACATGGTTGGGCGCGCTACCCAGCCATAGTAACAGCCAGCTCAGGGCCAGCAGAACCGCCGTCAACCACTTGGCACGCCTGGGAACGGCCCGCTGGTGCCGCCAGGCCTGCAGAATCGGCCCCATCCGTGGATGCTGCCACAACCAGTGCGCCAGGCGCGGTGACGCCTTGGGCGCCGCCCAGGCGGCCAGTAGCAGGAACGGCGTGGTCGGCAGTAGCGGCACCACCAGACCGGCGGCTCCCAGGCCGATACTGACATAGGCCAGTGTGCGCCAGCCAAGGCCTACCAAAGTGTTTCTCATGGCATCCTCGCGATAGGACAGCGAAGCGGTTTTCAGCAACGCCTCTAAGTAGTATTTTATATACATGTTTAATGTTCTTGCCAAGTCCGGCATCGATGCGGCCGACGCCGTTGCCCTCCGGCTCCCCGCCTGGCGCTGGCTGTTCCCGCTGGCGGCGCTGCATGCCGCCCTGATGGCGCCGCTCTCCCTGCTGGCGCTGTTCCATGGCTGGGCGCCGGTGCAGCTGGCGTCGCCGGCGGCCCACGCTCGCGAAATGTTGTTCGGCTTCGCCCTGGCGGTCATCGCCGGCTACCTGCTGGGACCCCTGCCGCGGCGCCAGCTGGGCATGCTGGTGGCCTTGTGGCTGGTGGGGCGGCTGGGCGTGCTGGACTGGCCGGGGGCGGTCGTAGCCTCGCTGGCCGATGGTGTGTTCGCCCTGTGGCTGGCCGCCCGCCTGGTGCCGCGCTTCATCGCCGCCAAGAAGTGGCGCAACCGGCTGCTCTCGCCGCTATTGGGCATGCTCTGTCTGCTGGCGGTGGTGACCCTGACCTGGCGCTACCTCGACGACATGCCGACCACCGCACCCCTGATGCACCAGAGCGTGCTGTGGCTGGTGCTGCTGATGACCTTCATGGGTGGCCGTGTCATCGCGCCGGCGGTCAACGGCTACCTGATCCAGACTTGCCGTCAGGCCGGCGCCGGCGTGCAGCCGCGCATCGAGGGGGCGCTGATCGTGCTGCTGGGGCTGGCGGCCTTTCTGGCGCCGTGGGAGCCATTGCATCCGCTGGCAGCCCTGCTGGTGCTGGCGTCGGGCGTGCTGGTGCTGTGGCGCATCCGTGGCTGGCAGCCGGTCCGATGTCGTGCCAGGCCCGACCTGCTGGTGCTGATGCTGGGCTACGCCTGGATCGCCATCGGGCTGGTCCTGCTGGCCCGCAACTGGTGGGCGCCACAGCACGCCAGCACGGCGCTGCACGCTTTCACCGTCGGGGCGCTGGGTACGCTTGCCAGCGGCATCATGCTGCGCCACGTGATTCTGCGGGCGAAACGCCGCCCTGAGCAGGAATGGGCGCTGCTGCCCCTGGCCGGGCTGTTCGCCGTGGCGGCAGTGCTGCGGCTATGGGCGATCGAGGCCGGCAGCGCCTGGCTGGCGCTGCTGTGGGCCTCGGCCCTGAGCTGGGGCCTGGGCTGGCTGCTGGTGGCCTGGCGGCTGCGCCGCTGGCTGAGGCTGGTGGACGCGATGCCGGCCGCGACGCGAAACCGACAAACTTGACCCGAGACAAGAGAGGGGCGAGCTGTCGAGACGGTGCCAGCGGCCGGTGTCATACTCACAGGCATTGGCATGGCACGCTCCATGCCGTGGTTTCAAGAGGCTGTTCCGATCATGCAAGACGATCTGCTGTTCAACCGCCCGCTGGTGGAGAAGTACGACCGCCCGGGTCCCCGCTATACGTCCTATCCGACCGCACCCCAGTTCCACGCGGCCTTCGCCGAGGACGACTACCGTGCCGCCGCAGAGCGCAGCAACCGCGTCGCCGCGCCCAAGCCGCTGTCGGTCTACGTGCACATCCCGTTCTGCAAGAGCCTGTGCTACTACTGCGCCTGCAACAAGATCATCACCCACAACACCGAGCGGGCGGCCGAATACCTCGAGTGGCTGAAGCAGGAAATCCGCGTGCAGGGGGCGCTGTTCGACGAGACCCGGCGCATGACCCAACTGCACCTGGGCGGCGGCACCCCCACCTACCTCAGCAACGCCCAGCTCGGCGAGCTGATGGCGGCCCTCGATGAGGCCTTCCACTTCGCCGAGCCTGCGGCGCGGGAGTTTTCACTGGAAGTCGATCCACGCACGGTCACGCCAAGCCAGATCCACGAGCTGCACGGCCTCGGCTTCAACCGGCTGAGCTTCGGCGTCCAGGATTTCGACCCCGACGTGCAGAAGGCGGTCAACCGCGTGCAGAGCGAGGAGCAAGTCATCGAGCTGGTGGCCGCCGCCCGTGAGGCCGGCTTCCAGTCGGTCAGCGTCGACCTGATCTACGGCCTGCCGCTGCAGACGGTAGCCAGCTTCGACGCCACCCTGACGAAGATCATCGCCCTGCGCCCGGATCGTATCGCCGCCTACAGCTATGCCCACCTGCCGGAGCTGTTCAAGGCCCAGCGCCTGATCCGCCCCGAGGACATGCCGCCGCCGGAGCGTAAGCTGGAGCTGCTGGAATTGACCATCCGCCGCCTGACCGCGGCCGGCTACGTCTACATCGGCATGGATCACTTTGCCCTGCCCGAGGACGAGCTGACTCTGGCCAGGGAGAACGGCACGCTGCAGCGCAACTTCCAGGGCTACTCCACCCACGCCGACTGCGACATGATCGGCCTGGGCATCACCTCCATCGGCAAGGTCGGCGACAGCTACAGCCAGAACGTCAAGGAGACCGCCCAGTACCAGGCGCGCCTGGAGAGCGGGCGGCTGCCGGTGATGCGCGGCTATCGCCTCAACGACGACGACCGCCTGCGCCGCGACGTGATCAACGCGCTGATGTGCCACGGCCACATCGATTTCGCCGCCATCGAGGCGCGCCACGACATCGCCTTCCGCGACTACTTCGCCGATGCCCTCGGCGAACTCGAGGAGATGCAGGGGGACGGCCTGCTGACGATCCGCGACGACGCCATCGAGGTGCTGCCCGCCGGGCGCCTGATGATGCGCAACATGGCGATGGCCTTCGACGCCTACCTCAGGCCCAACGAGGGCCGCTTCTCACGGACGGTGTAAGCCACCGCAAAGGACCAGCGGCGTCTGGTGACGCCGCTCGGTTGCCGCTTGGGGGCGGCCTTGTACGCCTCTCAGGCAGGGAGCGAGAGGGGCAACGCCAAGGTTTCGCTTGTGGGGCGATACTTGCGCATGATGTAGCGCAGGCGCTGCATCACGTCGAGGTTGGCCGACTCCATTTTCGCCAGTGCCTGCATGGCCGCATGCGTCTCGCCGGCGTGGAACCGCCTGACGGCTTCGATCGCCTGCCGATGCACTTCGCGATGCGGCAGCTCCAAGGCGCGGAAATCCTCGTCATCGCGGAAGCGAGCGCTGCCAGTACCGGCGTAGTACCAGCGCCCCAGCGCACATTGGGTCTCGTCGGGCAATTCGTCCGCCGTGGCTGAAGAGAGCCCCATCAGGATGCGATAGACCGCCAGCTTTACCTCGAGCTCCTCCAGGTTGGCCAGTTCCACTTCGCTCAGCATGGCGGAAAAAGCCAGGGCCTGGCTGCTCTCCTCACTCAGCGACAGCAGATGCTCGGTTCGTTGCATCACCTGGCTGGCCTCGCTGCTCAGCCGCTCGGCTTCGCTGGCATTATGGTGCATGGTCGAGTCCACGCTGCCCGTCTGGGCGAGGATGTTGCCGGTCAATCCGCCGATCTGCTCGGTGGCACCGCCGGTGCGTGTGGCGAGCTCGCGGACCTCGGTGGCCACGACGGCGAACCCGCGCCCGGCATCGCCGGCACGAGCGGCTTCGATGCTGGCATTGAAGGCCAGCAGCGTGGTCTGCAGCGATATCTCCTCGATGAGATGCACGAAGTCGCCGATTCTGTCGGCATCACCGCGCAGCGTGCTGACTTGTTCGGCGGCGCGGCCGATACGCTGATTGAGGCCGCGCAGCTCCTCAACCATGCCGGTTAGGGCTTGCTGGCTGTGCCGCGATTCCTGTGCGGTATGGTCGCTCACGCGCTGGTTGCTGACGAGTAGTCCGGAAAGCTCCGAGAAGGACTCGCGCAGGGCGACCAGCGAATGGCCGAAGCCGGTGAGGTTGGTGAAGAGCTGATGGTGGATTTGGCGCTCCGCCTCGAGATTCTCGACGCGAGCCTGCAAGCGTTCTCGCTCCTGGAGGAGTGCTGCAGTGTCGCCAGCCCCGGGCTGGGCTCGTTGCCAGAGTCGCATGGCGTCTCCTGTCGTCAGGTAGGACTCATCGAATGGGGAGAGACGCCCGCCTGACGGCGGGCGAGGGGCGAGCATGAGAGCTTCAAACGCGTTCGAACAGCAGGTTGTTCTCCAGATGGATGTGCTCCATCAGGTCTTCGCGGAACTCGCGCAGGCCGGTATAGAGGGCACGCCAGGTGGTACAGGCGCCCTTGGGCGGGGTGATGTCGTCGGTGAGCCGCATCACCTGCTCGAGGTTCTCGCCGTGGTCGTCGTGCTCGTGGCGCATTACCGCGATCGGTCCCTGGGCCTGGGCGCCGAGGCCGCGGCGCAGCATGGGGAAGAGGATCTGCTCCTCCTTCTGCATGTGGCTCTCCATTTCCTGATAGATCACCAGCAGCAGGTCGGCGAGGCCGTTGGGGCAGTTGTCGCGGTCGCCGTGGACCTGCTCCACCCGCCGCGCCATGCGGATCAGCTCGGGGAGCTGTTCGCGGTGCACGTCGTGATAGCGGGTAAGAATGTGATCGATCAGCTCGTCGTTGCTGGCCTCACGCCAGTCGCGCTGTTCGCTGCTGACGGCCGGCAGCGCCTCGAGCTCGGCAATCAGCTTGTCGAGGCGCAGGCCGGCGCGCTCGGCCGCCTGCTGCAGGCTGATGCGCCCGCCGCAGCAGAAGTCGATGTTGTGGGTATGGAAGACACGGGTGGCGCCGGGCAGCGACAGGGCGATGCGGCCGACGGTCTGTTCGAGCAAATTCATGGTGGTACTCCTCGAAGGGTGAAGGACACCCTGCCTAGAGCAATCGGCGTGCCAGTTCTGACTTTTCAACAACTTGTGGATTTAATGGTAAAAAATACCCTGTTCAGGTAAGGTGTTTTTCACCTCGTTTGGGTAGATTTCACCATGCTTGATCACTCGCTTCTCGCCGACCTCGCCGCTGACCTGCCCAGTGCCGTGCGCCTGCAGCGCCTGGTGCGCACCCTGCGCGAGGGCTTCCGCTGCGGCGCGGTGTGCCTGCTGCGACTGCAGGACGACGTGCTGGCCCCGGTGGCCCTGGACGGCCTGGTGCGCGAGGCGCTCGGCCGGCGCTTCGAGGTGGCACGCCATCCGCGCCTGGCGGCGATTCTCGCCAGCCGCCGTTCGACCCTGTTTCCGCCGGATTCGGCCCTGCCCGACCCCTACGACGGCCTGGTCGAGCAGCAGCCCGGCGAGCCCCTCCACGTGCATGACTGCATGGGCATCAGCCTGCACGTGGAGGGCGAGACCTGGGGCGTGCTGACGCTGGATGCGCTGTCGGCCGGTACCTTCGACGAGGCGGCCTGCCTCCTGCTCGAGCGCTATGCCCTGCTGGCCGAGGCCGCGGTACGGGTCTCGCGCCTGGAGCAGGAGGTGCGGGCGCTGCGCATGGCGCACCAAGGCGCGCACGCGCATGCCGAACCGCGAGAGGGAGGCGAGATCCTGGGCCACAGTGCGGTGCTGCAGCGCCTGCTGCGGGAGCTCGACGTGGTGGCGGACGCCGACCTGCCGGTGCTGCTCAGCGGTGAGACCGGCGTGGGCAAGGAGCTGTTCGCCCGGCGCCTGCACCAGCGCTCGCCGCGCCGTGAGCAGCCGCTGATACAGGTCAACTGCGCGGCGCTGCCCGAGACGCTGGCCGAGAGCGAGCTGTTCGGCCACGTGAAGGGGGCCTTTTCCGGCGCCACCGCCGACCGGGCGGGGCGCTTCGAGGCCGCGGACGGCGGTACGCTGTTCCTCGACGAGGTGGGCGAGCTGCCGCTGGCGATCCAGGCCAAGCTGCTGCGTGCGCTGCAGAACGGCGAGATCCAGCGGCTGGGCGAGGATACCCCGCGCCGGGTCGACGTGCGCATCATTGCTGCCACCAACCGTCATCTGGCCGACGGCGTGCGCGACGGCCACTTTCGCGCCGATCTCTATCACCGCCTGTCGGTCTACCCGGTGGCGATCCCGCCGCTGCGCGAGCGCGACAGCGACGTGCTGGTGCTGGCCGGTCACTTCCTCGAGATCAACCGGGCCCGGCTCGGGGTGCGTAGCCTGCGCCTGGCGGCAGCGGCGGAGGCGGCGCTGCTCGATTACCCCTGGCCGGGCAACGTGCGTGAACTGGAGCACGTGATCAGCCGCGCGGCGATCAAGGCGCTGGGCCAGGGCGCACGACGCGACGACATCGTCACCCTCGTGCCAGAGTGGCTCGACCTGCCCGTCGGCCAGCCGGCCGGGGCCCCGGAGCCCTGCGTGCCGGAGGCGGCCGAGGCGGGGCCGACGCTCAGGGCGCAGGTCGCCGAGGTGCAGCGCCACGCCATCCGTCGCGCCGTGGCGGCCTGCGACGGTAGCTGGGCGAAGGCCGCCCGCTCCCTCGAGGTCGATCCCAGCAACCTGCACAAGCTGGCCAGGCGGTTGGGAATGAAGTAGCCTTCGGCTTTTCAAGACTGTCTGTCTGGTTATATACTGAACTATCTAGTATTCCATTTTTGAATATATCTTTGTTCCGGACGCTCATATGCAGCTTCAGTTCGAACGGGTCACCAAGTCCTTCGGCGACCTGAGGGTGATCGACACTTTCGACACCACCATTCGCGACGGCGAGATCGTTGCCCTGGTCGGCCCGTCCGGCTGCGGCAAGTCGACCCTGCTGCACATGGTGGCGGGCCTGCAGTCGGCCACCGAAGGCGAAGTGCGAGCCGACGGCAAGCGGGTCGAGCGTCCGGCGCCCGAACGCACCCTGGTGTTCCAGGAGCATGCGCTGTACCCGTGGATGACGCTCAGGCAGAACGTTGCCCTGGCGCTGGAGTTCCAGGGACGACCGGCGGTCGAGGCACGCCGGCAGGCCACCCAGTGGCTGGCCCGAGTCAAGCTCGACGGCTTCGAGGAGTACTATCCGCACCAGGTCTCGGGCGGCATGCGTCAGCGCTGCGCGCTGGCCCGGGCCTTCATCGCCCGACCCAAGGTGCTGCTGCTCGACGAACCCTTCGGCGCACTGGACGCCCTGACCCGGATGACGCTGCAGAGCGTGCTCAAGGAGCTGATCGAGGAGGAGCGCCCCACCGTGGTGCTGGTGACCCACGACGTCGACGAAGCGCTCTACCTCGCCGACCGCGTGCTGGTGTTCAGCCATCGCCCGGCGCGGGTGCTCGAGGCGTTCAACCTCGGCCACATCCCCAAGACCCACGACCTGTCCGCCTTCGCCGATATCCGCCGGGAGGTGCTCTCCCTGCTCGGCATCGATACCCAGGCCGAGGCAACCGAACGTCAAACCGAGAAAGGAGACGTGCAATGACACGCTGGCTCATCGCTCCCCTGCTGTCCCTGCTGCTCGCCGCCCCGCTGTCCGCTGCCGAATCGCTGCGGGTCGGCTACGTGCGCGTGATGGATGACGCCCAGGTGATGCTTGCCCAGGAGGCCGGACTCTACGAGAAGTACGGGCTCGATGCCGAGCTGATCGAATTCAGCTCCGGTACCGATCTGATCAAGGGTATCGTCGGCGGCCAGCTCGACATCGGCGTGCTGGGCTTCTCCAACGCCTTCACCTGGGCCGGCCGCGGCGCCGACCTGCGCATCGTCGGCGGTGCCCAGCGCGGCTACCACGCGCTGCTGGCCCGCGAGGATGCCGGCATCGACGAGGTCGCCGACCTGGCCGGCAAGAGCCTCGCATCCCAGAAGCAGGGCAGTACCGCGGACATCGTACTCAAGGGCGTGACCCTGGCCGATGCCGGCCTGTCGCCCGATGATCTCAACATCATGGGCGTGGCCCCCTCGGTGGCGGTGCAGTCGCTGGCCGGCGGCCGCGTGGATGCCGCCTTCCTGTTCGAGCCCTATGCGCGCATCGCCCAGCTGCAGGCGCCGGTCAAGGAGATCTACGAGATCGGCGAAGTGTGGCCCTTCCCGTGCATGGTGGTGATCACCTCTGCCGAAACGCTGGAGAGCCGCCGCGACGTGCTGTGGGCGGCGATGGACGCCCAACGCGAGGCGATCGACATGCTCGAGAACTCGCCCGAGGAGGCCGCGCCCTACATCACTCACTACTTCGTCAACGACGACGTGATCGAGGCGCGTGACGGCAGCACCGTTTCCAGCGAGGAGGTGATCGCCCAGGCCATTGCCACCAACGACTTCAGCGCCGAACTCACCGACGATGACATCGCGCGCATGAAGGAGCTAGCCGAGATCATGCAGGACCAGGGCATCCTCGACGGCGAAGCCGCGTTCGACGTGGATGCGCTGCTCGATCTCTCCTGGCAGGAAGAGCGCGAACTGTGAGCATGGGCAATACCGCGACCGGCGTGGCCAGCAAGCGCGCCTACCTGCTGGCCATCGCCCTGATCCTGTTCTTCTGGCAGGTGGCCGCCTGGTTCCTGCCGAGCTTCCTGATGCCCGACGTGCACGTGGCGATGGTGCGCCTGTGGCGCGAGCTGGGCAGCGCCGAGTTCTACCATGGGCTCGGCAACAGCATGGGGCGGCTGGGCGCGGGCTATGGCGCGGCGCTGCTGGCCGGGATCGTGCTGGGGCTGGTTGGCGGTACGCTGAATGCGGTGCGCAGCACCCTCAAGGCGGCCATCATCATCCTGCAGTCGATCCCCTCGATCGCCTGGGTGCCGCTGTTCCTGATCCTGATGGGCTTCGGTAACATGCCGATCATCATCGTGGTGGCCGTGGGGGCCTTTTTCCCCACCGCGCTCAGCGTGATGAATGCCACCGAGAGCGTCGAGCGGGTGCATATCGATGCCGCCCGCGTGATGGGCGCATCGCGCATGCAGCTGCTCAAGCGCGTCTACTTCCCGGCGGTGACCCCCGAATTGATCACCGGCGCCCAGCTCGCCTTCGGCAACGCCTGGCGGGCCCTGATCTCGGCCGAGATGATCGTCGGCTTCAGCGCCGGGCTCGGCAAGTCGCTGGCCTACTCGGGCGAGATCGCCGACATGACCGGCGTGATGACCAATATTCTGGTGATCGCCGTGCTCGCGGCGGTCATCGACCAGGTCATTCTCGAGCGCATCAAGTACCGCCTGCTGCGCTACCAGTACCTCTGACGAAACACCGGCAAGCGTCGGTTGACGGCAACGAACCGGGGTGCCATGCGCGGCGCCCCGGTCCTTTTTTGCCGCCGGTCCTGCGAGCCTCGACTCCCTGCGTTGCCGCTTCACTGCTCTCCCGCCGTCTCCGCGTGCCAGCTTCCCGGCGCTGCCGCTTGGGGATCAGACAGTTACCCGAAGTATCATGGCTAGGGTTAAAATAACGTCTAGATGTGGTGCTTGCTCCGCCGGGCCTGACTATATATGGTAGCCAAGGCCCCGGCTGGGGCACTGGCACGAGCTTGACGCATATCAGTGCAGGCCGGCGGCGTCGGGCTTAGGATGATCGGTTTCATGGCCACCTGGCCGCACCGAATCCATGGGTTCGCTCCACCGGAGAGTCGCTATGCTTCCTCTTACTCTGTCGCGCTTGCCACGCCCCCCGGCCCCGACTCGACTGATTCGTGCCATCGATCCCCGCGTGCCGCTGGCGGTGAAGCGTCAACTGATCGAGCCGCTGCTCAACCGCACCTTCGCCGAACCGTTGGCAGAGGGCGAGTTCGATGTGCTCGAAGGGCGGCGCATCTCGCTGCACATCGAGGACCTGGCCGTGGCGCTGACGCTCACCCTCGAGGCGGAGCGCTTCCGTCTCAGCCCGGAGGCGGGCGAAGCCACCATTCGCGGCGGCTGGCGCGAGTTCCTGTGCCTGGCGACCCGGCGCGAGGATCCCGATGCGCTGTTCTTTCAGCGCCGGCTGGTGATCGAGGGCGATACCGAGCTCGGCCTGATGGTCAAGAACCTGCTCGATGGTCGCGAGGAGGGTCTGGCTCAGGGCCGGCTCGGGGAATGGCTGGCGCGCTTCGAGCGCATGGCGCGCCGGGAACGTTGAACGATTTGAACTTTTGACCCTTACTGGAGATCCCCTGCATGAGTACTTCCACCAAGGCCGTCAAGACATCCCACGAGGTGCCTATGCAAGCGCCCTCACGCGATATCTGGGACTCCAAGTATCGCCTCAAGGATCGTCATGGACGCCCCGTCGACAAGGACGTGGCAGCGACCTGGGACCGCGTCGCGCGCGCCCTGGCCGCGGTGGAAGGCGACAAGGCCGAGGAGTGGCTGCCCAAGTTCCGCTGGGCGCTGGAGAACGGCGCCATTCCCGCCGGGCGCATCATGTCCAATGCCGGCGCCGAGGACTACAAGCCGGCGGTGAGCCTGATCAACTGCACCGTCTCGCGCACCATTCGCGACTCCATGCACGACATCCTCTCCTCGGTGGTGGATGCCGGCATGACCCTCAAGGCGGGCTGCGGCATCGGCTACGAGTTCTCCACCCTGCGCCACAAGGGCGCCTTCGTGTTCGGTGCCGGCGCCGGCACCAACGGCCCGCTGGCGTTCATGGATATCTACGACAAGATGTGCTTCACGGTGGCTTCGGCGGGCGGTCGCCGCGGCGCGCAGATGGGCACCTTCGACGTCGGCCACCCCGACGTGCGCAGCTTCATCGAGGCCAAGCGCGAGGCGGGGCGCCTGCGTCAGTTCAACCTCAGCCTGCTGATCACCGACGAGTTCATGGAAGCGGTGAAGAACGACGCCGACTGGCCGCTGGCCTTCCCGCTGCACGCCGGCGAGAAGGATGACGTCAAGCCCGAGGACCTGATCTACCGCGACTGGCCGGTGATCGAGGACGACTACACCGTCGACGCCGAGGGCCGCGTGGCCTGTCGCGTCGTCGAGGTAATCAAGGCACGTGAGCTGTGGGACACCATCATGCGTTCCACCTACGACTTTGCCGAGCCGGGCTTCATCCTGATCGATCAGGTCAACCGCATGAACAACAACTGGTTCTGCGAGGAGATCCGCGCCACCAACCCCTGCGGCGAGCAGCCCCTGCCGCCGGAGGGCGCCTGCCTGCTCGGCTCGGTCAATCTGACCCGCTTCGTCATCGACCCCTTCGGCAAGAAGCCGCGCTTCGACTGGGAGCGCTACCGCCAGGTGGTGGCGATCTTCACCCGCATGCTCGACAACGTGGTCGAGATCAGCGGCCTGCCGCTCGAGGGCCAGCGCCGCGAGATCGAGGCCAAGCGGCGTCACGGCATGGGTTTCCTCGGTCTCGGTTCGACCCTGACCATGCTCAAGATCCCCTACGGCTCGCCGGAGTCGCTGGCCTTCACCGAGGAAGTGAGCCGCAACCTGGCCCTCGAGGGCTGGAAGCAGGCGCTGGAGCTCTCCCGCGAGAAGGGCATGGCGCCGATACTCGCCGAGGACTTCGAGATCACGCCGAAGATGATGCGCGAGCGCCCGGAGCTGGCGAAGGACGGCTACGAGATCGGCGACAAGGTGCCGGGGCGCATCCTGCACGCCCGCTACAGCCGCTACATGCAGAAGGTCGCCGAGGTGGAGCCGGAGCTGGTCGCGGCGCTCGCCGAACACGGCGCGCGCTTCACCCACCACAGCTCCATCGCGCCGACCGGCACCATCTCACTGTCGCTGGGCAACAACGCCTCCAACGGCATCGAGCCGTCGTTCTCGCACCGCTACTTCCGCAACGTGATCCAGTCGGGCAAGAAGACCAAGGAGCAGGTTGAGGTGGTGTCGTTCGAACTGGCGGCCTACCGCCACTTCATCGCCAGCGACGCGGTGGAGAGCGATCTGCCGGATTATTTCATCACCGCCGACGCGGTCAGCCCCAAGCAGCACGTGGCGGTACAGGCGGCGGCCCAGGTGTGGGTCGACTCGGCCATCTCCAAGACGGTCAACGTGCCCACCGAGTTCCCCTTCGAGCAGTTCAAGGACCTCTACCTGGACGCCTACGAGAGCAAGCTCAAGGGCTGCACCACCTTCCGCTTCAACCCCGAGGCGTTCCAGGGCGTGCTGGTGCGCGAGGACGATCTCAAGAACACCACCTACGTGTTCGAGCTGGAGAACGGCGAGACGCTGGAACTCAAGGGCGACGAGAAGGTGGTCTACGACGGCGAGGAGCACAACGCGGCCAACCTCTATGACGCACTGAAAGAGGGTACCTATGGAAAGTGGTAGCCGCTCGATCCGTTTCCGCGTCGTGAAGACAAGTATTGAAGGAGCCTGCTGATGGCCGTCGAAATCAAGTCCAAGATCGTTTCCTACAGCGTCAAGAAGGCGGTGGAAGCGCCGCCGCTGGCCGACGAGAACCCGCTCACGGTACGCATCCCCTCGCGCCCCGAGGGCACCCTCGAGGCCGTCTCAGAGAAGATCTCCTACGTCGGCGCCGAGGGCCGCAAGAAGGTCTACCTGTTGGTCTCCTTCATGCCGGTGGAGGGCGTGCTCGACGGCAAGCGCGTGGTGATCGAGCGCCCGGTGGAGTTCTTCTTCCCCTCCGGCCAGCTCTCCAGCGAACACCAGTGGATCACCGCCACCATGCGCAGCCTGTCGCTGGCCGCCCGCGGCGGCTACGTCACCCAGGCGGTGGCCGACCTGCGCAAGGTGGCCTGGGACAAGGGCCTGGTGCGCTGCGGCATGAACCGCTGGGGCAAGCCGATGTTCCACGACTCCGAGGTGGCGGCCATCGCCTGGTCGATTCAGCAGATCCTCTACCGCCGCGGCTTCCTCGACCAGGACGGCAACCAGGTGCCGGCGGAGGAGCTGGTGAGTCGCTACGCCCATCGCCTGGCGCACGGCCACCCCTGGCAGCCACCGACGCCGGAAGAGGAAGCCAAGGCCGAGCAACAGGCCAAGGCGGCAGTCGCCGACGAGAAGGGCGACGGCCCCACCGTGGTGGGGCACTGCCCGGAGTGTCGCGGCGAGCTGATCATGATGGATGGCTGCCCGACATGCTATGCGGGCTGTGGCTGGTCCAAATGCGGGTAGGTTAGGCGGAAAACTGGCTGCGCTCGGCCATACAACACCACCCACCGAAGCCGGACTTGGTCCGGCTTCGTCGTGTCCGGGGTCAGGCGGCGACGATCCTGGGGCCGCCGTTGGCCTGCGGCAGTGCCATGTCGCCGTCGGTGATCACCACGTCGAAGTCGTCGAGGCGGGCGAAGTAGGCGGGGCGCACCTGGCCGATCTTGCTCTCGTCGACCACCAGCAGGCGTTGCTCGGCGCAGGCGATGGCGGCCTGCTTGGGGGTCACCTCGTGGAAATGGAAGCAGCTCACGCCGCGTTCGGCGTGCACCCCGGCGGCGGAGAGAAAAGCGCGGTTGATGCCCAGGCGCTTGATCGCCGCGTTCATGTCGTCGCTGCCGAAGGACTGCGAGCTGGCATGATAGAGGCCACCGAGAAGCACCAGGCGGACCTCGGGCATCCGGCTGACCGCGTTGGCCACGTTGAGGGCATAGGTCACCACGGTGAGCCGCTCATGGGCGGCAAGCTGGCTCACCAGGGGGAGCAGGGTGGTGCCGCAGTCGATGAACAGGGTATCGCCGTCGGCGATGAAGCCGGCGGCGCGCTCGCAGAGTCGTCGCTTGGCCGGGGCGTGGGCGTCCTTCTGCACGTCGACGTCGTAGACCGGGCCATGGTGCGGGTGGCTGGCCATCACCAGGCGTCCGCCGAGCAGGCTCATGGCGCCGTCGCTCGCGGCCAGGTCGCGGCGGATGGTCATTTCTGAGACGCCGCAGAGGCGGGCGGCCTCGCGAAGATGGAGGGTACCGCTGACGGCGAGCGCCTGTTGCAGTCGGGCCAGGCGCATGGCGCTGCGGTCGTTCATTCGCTGCTCCCACCTTAGTCACTGATTCGAAGATTGCTTTGGCCGACCTATGCTGAGCCAAGCGATGGCGTTTTTCCACTCCGGCAAGCCGGGCGCTATGCTTGTGCTGCAAGGCTTCCCATGCCCGTTCATGTCGAGTGTACTACGTCCATGATTCGCTCCATCCTGGTCGTTTGCCGAGGCAACATCTGTCGCAGCCCCGTGGCCGCAGCGATGCTCCAGCAGCGCTTGCCCCATTGTCGTGTGAGTTCGGCTGGGCTGACCGCACTGGTCGGCCAGGGCGTCGAGCCCAGTGCGCGTGCGCTGGCCGAGGCCGCCGGGCTCGACGTCTCCCGGCACCTGGCCCGGCAGCTCGATGCCCGCTACCTCACGCAAGCCGACCTGATCCTGGTCATGAGCGACGAGCAACGGCGCCTGATCGGCGATCGCTGGCCCCAGGCAGTCGGCAAGGTCATGCGCCTGGGTCACTGGCTGGAACACGGTCGAGGCTGCGACATCCCCGATCCTTATCGACGTTCTCCGGATGCGTTCCAGTGGACGCACCAGCTGCTCGATGCGGCCAGCAGTGAATGGGCGCAACGGCTGTAAGCTGCTGGAGCCGTGTCCACGGCTGATATCCAACCTTCTGTTGTACTTCCGTAGTTGGAGCTTTCGCTCCGGCGAAGGGCAACTCCGCCTCATTTTCCTACCTGATTTTTCCCATACGTCCTGACCGATTTTTGCTGCCTTTCGTGAGCGCCTGTTTTCCGCCGATTTTCAGCACGAGGCTGAGCCAAAAACCATCTGGTGACGCCGAAACACCAATGTAACCTGAATGTATCCTCGGCTTCATCATATCGTCACAGTCGATGTATCCGTAATGTTACAAAATGTAATTGCGGGTCGAGACGATGAACCGGATAAGAAAAATGAAACGGCTCACGGATGACTTGACAGAGAATCCGGGGCGGTAGCGTGCTTTTGGGATCCCGTGGGGGATGAAATAATGACAACGTTAGCAGAAGACAACAAAGCGACTTGGGCATTCGGGAAGACAAAAGGTTGGCCCCGGCTGGCAGGGACGGCGCGACTCACCGTTTCCCTTGTCCTGCTGCTCGTATTGCTCGTGTCGGCCGGGTGCGCCTTTGCTCCGGGGGGGCATATCGATGAGAGCCGGCTCGACGAGTCACTCGACTCTCGTGTCGACATCGAACCGATCACGCCTGAGCTGGTGATGGGCATGCGAATGGTCGAGCCTGCCTCGCGCCCGCTGCCCCCGGAGCTTGAGCGCGAACTCCAGCAGTACGAATATCGCCTCGGCCCGGGCGACGTGGTCAGCGTCATCGTCTACGACCACCCGGAACTCACCATTCCCGGGGGGAGTGAGCGTTCGGCGGCGGAAACCGGCAACCGGGTGCGGCCTGACGGCACCATGTTCTATCCCTACGTGGGACGGGTCCAGGTGGCCGGCATGACGCTGGAGGAGCTGCGCGGCCTGCTCACCCAGAGACTCTCACAGGTGATTACCGACCCCCAGGTGGAAGTAGGCGTCGCCGCCTTCCGCTCGCAGAAGGTCTATGTCAGCGGTGCGGTGGAGCGGCCGGGCGCCCAGCCGCTCACCATCGTGCCGCTGACCGTACTCGATGCCCTCAGCGAGGCCGGCGGGGCACGTAACAACGCCGACTGGCACAACGTCATCCTTACCCGGGATGGTCGCGAGGAGCGTCTCTCGCTCTTCGCCATGCTGCAACAGGGCGACCTGACCCAGAACCGGCTGCTGCGCGACGGCGATCTGCTGCACGTGCCCTCTTCCGAGAACCAGAACGTGGTCGTGCTCGGCCAGGTACTGAGGCCCGGCGCCATACCCCTGGGCAACGAGCGCCTGTCGCTGACCGACGCCCTGGCCCGTGCCGGCGGCGTCAACGAGAGCCGTGCACAGCCCTCCGGCATCTTCGTGGTGCGCGGCAACCCGCCGGAGAGCGAGAAGCTGGCCACGGTGTATCAGCTCGATATCAGCGATGCGACTCGCCTGATGCTGGGCACGCGATTCCCGCTCAATCCCCAGGATGTGGTCTATGTCACTTCCGCTCCACTGGCGCGCTGGAACAACGTGATCTCGCTGCTGCTGCCTTCGGTTACGCTGCCGGGTGATGCCGCCAGGTCCGTCGACAGGGTGGGTGATATTTGAAAGGCATGGCTCATTTACGCCTGAAGAGGTCTTGGATATGACCATATTTCCCAACCCACCTTCTTCCGCCCAGGCGCCTGCAGAGAGCAACGATATCAGCCTGAGGAAGCTGCTCGACATGCTCGTCGAGAAGAAATTCCTCATTGTTGGCATCACCGTTCTCTTCATGCTGGTGGGTTATTTCTACTCCAGTTCCCAACCGCGTATCTACCAATCCGATGCGCTGGTCCAGATCGAGAACCGGGGAGCCATGCTGGGCCTGCTGGAGACCTTGGCCGTAGGCGATCAGGTGAGCAACCCGACCACGGCCGAGCTGGAAATACTCAAGTCGCGCATGGTCATGGGGGCCACCGTGGACCGCCTCGACCTGGCGATCGACATCGCACCGCGGCGGCTGCCCTGGGTAGGGGATTTCCTGGTCCATCACGGCCTCCAGCACGCCTGGTTCGAGCGCCTGGTGCCGAATTTCGTGCTCGGCTGGCTACCCGGCCCGGCCGGTGTCGAAGGCTCCCCCTTCGTATGGGCGGGAGAGACGCTGCGGGTCGCGCGCTTCGAGGTGCCGTTGGAGCGAGAGGGCATGGGGCACACGCTGCGGGTGACCGGCGAAGGGGACTATGAGCTGTTACTGGCGGGGGAACTTGTGCTGGTCGGTCGAGTCGGGGAGACCGTCAGCAGCGAAACGGGGTACCGCCTCTTCGTCAGCCAGCTCGATGCGCACGTCGGCGCCGAGTTCGGGCTCAGACGCGTGTCGCGGCTCAAGGCGATAGGCCAGCTCCAGGGGCGTTTCACCATCCTGCCCCAGGGCAAGGACTCGGGGGTCTATCAGCTGTTGCTGGACGGCACCGATCCCGAGCTGACCCAGCAGACCCTGGATACCCTCACCGGGGTGTTCCTGACCCAGAACGTGCAGCGGCAGTCGGAGGAGGCCGAGCAGCAGTTGGCCTTTCTCGACGAGCAGATCCCTCAGGTCAACGAACAGCTGACCGAGGCCGAAAATCTGCTCAACGAGTATCGTGCCCAGCGCGACTCGGTGGACCTCACCTTCGAGACGCAGAACCTGCTCAACCGCCTGGTAGCGGTGGAGAACCAGCTCACCGAGCTGGCCCTGGCCGAGGCGGACCTGGCCCAGCGCTTCCGCCCGACCCATCCCAACTACCAATCGCTGCTGCGCCAGCGTGCGCAGCTGCAGGCCGAACAGGAGCGCATCAACGGCCTGGTGGGCGACCTGCCCGAAACCCAGCAGGAGGTGCTGCGGCTGACCCGCGACACCCAGGTCAACCAGCAGGTCTACGTCCAGCTGCTCAACCAGCGCCAGGAGATGCGTCTGCTCAAGGCCGGCACCGTGGGCAACGTGCGTATCCTCGATGACGCCGTGATGCGGAGCGGCACGATTGCGCCGCGGATCGCCTTGATCACGCTGGTCAGTGGCATGATCGGGGCGCTGTTGGCGGCGCTGGGGGTCATCCTGCGCTTGCTGCTCAGCCGGGCGATCAAGAGCCCCGACCAGCTCGAGGAGATCGGCCTGCCGGTCTATGCCACCCTGCCCGACTCGGCGGAGCAGACCAGACTGACGCGGCGCGTCCGCCCTGCCGGCCTCAAGGCGACCCAGGAGGTCTTCCGCGGCCTGCTGGCCCTGGAGCAGCCCGAGGAGGTCGCCGTCGAGGCCCTGCGCAGCCTGCGCACCAGCCTCTACTTCGCCATGCTGGAAGCGGGCAACAATCGGCTGATGATCGCCGGGGCCGGGCCCGGGGTCGGCAAGAGCTTCATTGCCGCCAACCTGGCTGCGGTCTGTGCCCAGGCCGGGCAGCGGGTGCTGCTGATCGACGCCGACATGCGGCGCGGCTGCCTCCACCATGCATTCCGTGACAAGGGCGTGCCGGGACTGTCGGAGCTGCTCGCCCAGCGTATCGAACTCGACGAGGCGATCCGTGAAAGCGAGATTGAGGGGCTGCACTACGTGTCGCGTGGCACGCGCCCGCCCAACCCCTCGGAGCTGCTGATGCAGCGCAGCTTCCATGGCTTCCTGCAATCGGTCAGTGCGCGCTACGACCTGGTGATCATCGACACCCCGCCGGTGCTGGCGGTCACCGACGCCGCCGTGGTCGGCAAGCTGGCCGCCACCAGCCTGATGGTGGTGCGCTTCGGCGTCAATCCGCCGGCCGAGATCAAGGCCGCCAAGCGGCGTCTGGAAAGCGCCGGGGTGCGGCTCAAGGGCGCCATCCTCAATGGCCTGGAGCGTTCGACGAGCAGCCATTACGGACATTACGGCAATTATCTCTACGCCTACCGGTGACAAGGTATGTTGCGACAGCTTCGCGAACTCTACTCGCTGTTGGCGCCACGTCAGCGGCGCCGCCTACTGCGACTGCAGGGGTTGATCGTCCTGATGGCCTTTGCCGAGGTGGCCGGTGTCATCTCCATCGGGCCGTTCATGGCCCTGGTCGGCGACATGAGCCGCTTGCAGGGCGAGGGGTGGCTGGGCCAGGCCTACCGCTGGAGCGGTGCCGACAGTCCGCAGCACTTCCTCTCCCTGATGGGCCTGGGGGTCCTGCTCGTACTGCTGGTGGCCGCGCTGTTCTCGATGTACACCACCTGGCGGCTGTCGCTCTACGGGGCCCAGGTGGGCGCCGAACTCTCCAGCCGCCTCTATCGCTACTACCTGCATCAGCCCTGGCTGTTTCATGCCAGCGGCAGCAGCAGCCGGCTGATCAACCGTGTCGCCCAGGAGACCCAGCGGGTCACCACCAAGATCCTGCAACCCTGCATGCAGCTCAATGCCAAGCTGGTACTGGTGACCTGCATGTCGCTGACGATCCTGGTCTACAACCCGGTCGTGGCGCTCGGCGGCATCGCCATCTTCCTCGCTGCCTACTTGCTGTTGTACAAGACGGTGCGTCGTTTCCTGATCAACAACGGCCGCCGCGTGTCGCGCTCCCAGGCCAAGCGCTTCAAGCTGATGACCGAAGGGTTCGGGGGCATCAAGGATCTTCTGCTGCTGCGCCGTCAGGCGACCTTCACCACCCAGTTCGAGCGTGCCAGCCAGAAGGTGGCCCGTGGCATGGGCGTGACCCAGGGGCTCTCCGATGCGCCACGCTACGCGATCGAGCTGGTGGCCTTCGGCTCGGTGATCCTGCTGGTGCTCTATCTGCTGAACGTGCATCAGGGCAACCTGGGCACGATCCTGCCGGCACTGTCGATCTACGCCCTGGCGGGCTTCAAGATGCTGCCGGCCTACCAGAAGATCTACGCTTCCGTCTCCAACATCCGCAGCCACCTGGCCGCCTTCGAGGCGGTCCGCGACGACCTGGTCGCGAGCCGCGGCTATGCCTCCGAAATGGCGCCGGAGGGCGCTTTCCATCCGCTGCCCCTGCGCGACGGCATACGCCTCGATCGCGTGCATTTCCACTACCCGGGCAAGCGCGAGGCGGCGCTCAGCGGCCTGAGCCTGAGCATCCCCGCGGGCAGCCGAGTGGGCTTGGTCGGCGAATCCGGTTCGGGAAAATCGACCGTGGTGGACCTGCTGCTTGGGCTGATTCAGCCGCAGAAGGGAAGGGTACTGGTGGATGACGTCGTGCTGACGGAGGAGAACCTGGCGCGCTGGCAGGCCGGTGTCGGCTTCGTGCCCCAGCACATCTTCCTGGCCGATGCCTCGATCCTCGAGAACGTCGCCTTCGGTGTGCCGCGCAGCG
This sequence comes from Billgrantia sulfidoxydans, assembly GCF_017868775.1. Taxonomy (NCBI): domain Bacteria; kingdom Pseudomonadati; phylum Pseudomonadota; class Gammaproteobacteria; order Oceanospirillales; family Halomonadaceae; genus Billgrantia; species Billgrantia sulfidoxydans. The sequence goes on from NZ_CP053381.1 coordinate 166,650, forward strand.
AGATCGATGTCGCCCTGGTGGAGAAGGCGGTGAGCATGGCACAGCTCGACGTCATGGTCGCCTCGATGCCCGATGGTCTCGAGACGCGGGTCGGCGAGCGCGGCGTCCAGCTCTCCGGCGGCCAGCGGCAGCGCATCGGCATCGCCCGGGCGTTCTACCGTCAAGCGCAGGTGCTGGTGCTCGACGAGGCGACCAGTGCGCTGGACGGCATCACCGAACAGCGCGTCATGAGCGATATCGAGGCGAGCGCCGGCCACTGCACCCTGATCATGGTCGCCCACCGCCTGTCCACGGTGCGCGACTGCGACGTCATCTACATGATCGACAAGGGGTGCGTCGTGGACAGCGGCACCTACGCCGAACTGGCCGAGCGCAACCATGCCTTCCGCATGATGGCCAATCTCTAGCGAGAGGAGCGCCAAGTCATGAACCAGATCGCCGCCGCGCTGCTCTTCTTCGGCTTGAGCCTGTCGAGCCTCTATGTCTTCTCCAGCGGGCTGCCCCAGCCGGCGGACTTCGTGCTGCTCTGTTTCGCCGGCCTGATGGCGCTGTTGGCCCTGGGCGATGAGCGGCATCCGGTCCCGCCCTTCGCCTTCTGCTGGGCCCTGCTGCTGCTGTGGGTACTGCTGGTCAGCCTTGGCTGGGCGTGGGTGATGCAAAGCAGCGCCTTCTTCCTCTACCCGCTCTTCTTCCTGTTCAATTTCCTGGTGGGCATGGCGCTGTTGCGTTTCCTGCGGGTGTTCGGCGAGGCCGGCCGGGGGCTGGTGCGCAACGCGCTCTCCATCGCCCTGCTGATCGCCGCCATGGAAGTGGTGTACCAGCTCGGCACGGGGGTCGGCCGGACCACCGGCAGCTTCAACAACCCCAACCAGCTGGCCTTCTTCTCGCTCTGCGCCATGCTGATGCTGATGTTGCTCGACGACTTCCGCCCCCCGCTGCGGCCGCTGATGCTGGCCGGCCTGGCGGCGGCGGTGGTCAACCTGCTGGCGGCTTCGTCGCTGGGCGCGATGGGCGGGGCGGTGCTGGTCGGGCTCGGCTGGGCCTTTGCCAATGCCGGGCAGTTGCGCCACTTCGCACGACTGAGCCTGCTCGTGCCCCTGATCCTGATGGCCGTGCTGGTGGCGAACCTGCACTCGGAGGGGCAGGTACAGCGTAACCTGCAGGCACGACTGGATCGGGCTTCGACGAAGGTCGAGAACATGGTCGAGGAGCGCCGCTTCGATCGCCTCACCCACTTCCCCGAATATGCCATCCTCGGCGCGGCGGAGGGCGAGCGTCAGCGCTTCGCGCCCTATCACGGCAACGAGATCCACTCCTCCTTCGTCGGCATGCTGTTCGCCTACGGCATCCCGGGGCTCGGCCTGCTGCTTGCCATCATCTTCATGGCGCTGCGCCGTGCACCGTTCTACGTCTGGATGGGGATGGCGGGGCCGCTGGTCTACTCGCTCAGCCACAACGGCCTGCGCACGACCCTGTTCTGGCTGGTGCTGGCGGTCTGCTGGCACTGCTATCGGCACGGCCGCGAAGGGCGGTCTTCCCTTGCCACGGTGGCGGCTCCCATGGCGCCAGTGAAGGAGCGTTGACGCATGGCTTGGTGTCTGGACCGGAAGAGATGGGGAGGTGTGGCCGGCGCGCTGCTCGGGCTCGCCATGGGACAGCCGGCGCTGGCGGCCGAGGTGCCGGTGGTGCGCGCCCAGGGCGAAACCGTGGCGGTCGCGAGCCGCGGAGACGCCGCCGACGACCCGGCGATCTGGCGCCACCCCACGGCGCCCGAGCGCAGCCGCATCCTCGGCACCGACAAGCAGCGCGGCCTGGAAGTCTATGACCTGCAGGGAGCACGCGTGCAATCCCTGCCGGTGGGCAAGCTCAACAACATCGATCTGCGCCAGGACGTGCCTCTCGACGGGCGGCGCATGGACGTCGCCGTGGCGACCCATCGCGATGACGGCCGTCTGGCGGTGTTCGAGATCGATGCGGAGGGGGGCGTGAGCCTGATGGGCCTGGTGCCCACCGGCCTGGAGGAGAATTACGGCCTCTGCCTCTATCGCCACGGCGACGAGCTGCACGTCTTCACCAACGCCAAGGAGGGGCACTACCTCCAGCATCGCCTGCAGATCGCCCGGGGCGAACCGCACCTCGAACTGCTGCGCTACTTTCGGCTGGGATCCCAGCCCGAGGGCTGCGTCGCCGACGACGCCCGCTCGCTGCTGTTCGTCGGTGAGGAGAGGGTCGGCGTCTGGGTCATGCAGGCATCGCCGGAAGCCGCCACCTGCCGCGAGCTGGTGATCGAGGCGAGCTCCCCCCTGAAACCCGATATCGAGGGGCTCGCCCTGTACGGCGACCAGTACCTGATCGTCTCCAGCCAGGGCAATGACAGCTTCGCCGTGCTCGAGGCCTCTCCTCCCTACGCGCTGCTGGGGGTCTTCCGCATCGAAGGGGACCCTGAGAGCGGCACCGGCAGCGCCGTCGAGACCGATGGAATCGAGGTCAGTTCGCAAGGCTTCGGCGAACGATTCGCAACGGGACTGATGGTGGTGCACAGCGGCTCGAACGCCGCGCAGAACCAGAACTACAAGTACCTCGACTGGGCGCAGGTGGCGGCCGCCCTCGACCTTCCCGGCCGGGAGTGACCGGGGCCTGCGATTCAAGGGAGGAACCCATGCAGATCCCCTTGCAGCCATTGCTGATGTTGCCTCGCAGCGTCAAGCGACGCGTGCTGGTACTGGTCGATGCCACCCTGGTCGTGGCCAGCCTGATGCTGGCCTGCGCCCTGCACTGGGAGAGCCTGGCGCCGTTGGTCGACCCCGGGCTGTGGCAGACGAGCATCGTCGTCGCCCTGGTCAGCCTGGTGCTGTTCCACTGGCTGGGGCTCTACCGGGTGGTGATCCGCTACATGAGCCATACCACCGTGGCGACCGTGGGCATGGCGGTACTGCTCTCCTCCCTGGTGGCGAAGGCGGCCAGCCAGTGGCTGGGGGTGGTGCTGGCGCTGCCCGTGGTGCTGATCTACGGCCTGTTGCTGCTGCTGGGGCTGGGCGGCGTGAGGTTCCTGCTGCGCGAGCTCTACCTGTTGAGCCAGCGGCTCAAGCGCCGCCCGGTGGTGATCTATGGGGCCGGCGCGGCGGGGTGCGAGCTGGTGGCCGCGCTGCGGCATGGCAGCGAGTACGAGCCGGTGGCCTTCGTTGACGACTGGCGCGGTCTCGATGGTGCTCTGGTCGAGGGGCTGCGCGTGTACCAGCCGGTGAGGCTGGCGGCGCTGGTGGAGGAGTATCGGGCGGCGATGGTGCTGCTGGCCATCCCCAGTGCCCCGCGCTGCCGGCGACGCGAGATCCTGCAGCGTCTCTCCGCGCTCTCGGTGCCGGTCAAGACCATTCCCGGCAGTGCCGATGTGATCGCCGGACGGGCCCGCATCAGCGAGCTGCGCGACGTGGCGCTGGAGGACCTGCTGGGGCGTGAGCCGGTGCCGCCGTTCCCCGATCTGCTCGCGGCCAACATCGAGGGCAAGACGGTGATGGTGACCGGGGCCGGCGGGTCGATCGGCAGCGAGCTGTGCCGCCAGATCATCGCCCAACGGCCGGTCGCCGTTCTGCTGGTCGACAGCTGCGAGTACGCGCTCTATGCCATCGAGCACGAGCTGTCGCAGCACCCTGCCGTCGGTGACGAGGGCATCCGGGTCCGGCCGTTCCTGGTCTCGGTCCAGCAGCCCGATGCCCTGCGTGCCATCTTCACCGCCTTTCCGGTGGATACCGTCTACCATGCGGCCGCCTACAAGCACGTGCCGCTGGTGGAGTGCAACCTGGTCGAGGGGCTGCGCAACAACGTCTTCGGCACCCTGACCCTGGCCCGGGCGGCGCTCGCGGCGGGCGTCGAATCCTTCGTGCTGATCTCCACCGACAAGGCGGTCCGGCCGACCAACGTGATGGGTGCCTCCAAGCGATTGACGGAGCTGATCTGCCAGGCCTTTGCCCAGCAGCAGAGTCGGACCTGCTTCAGCATGGTGCGCTTCGGTAACGTGCTGGGCTCCAGCGGTTCGGTCGTTCCCCTGTTTCGCCAGCAGATCGAACGGGGCGGCCCGGTGGCGGTGACGCATCCGGACATCACCCGCTACTTCATGACCATTCCCGAGGCCGCCCAACTGGTGATCCAGGCCGGCGCCATGGCCACCGGCGGCGAAGTGTTCGTGCTCGACATGGGCGAGCCGGTGCGTATCCGCGACCTGGCGATCAACATGATTCGCCTCTCGGGGCTCGAGGTGAAGGACGAGGCTCACCCCGACGGCGACATCGAAATCGTCTATACCGGGCTGCGCCCCGGCGAGAAGCTCTTCGAGGAGCTGCTGATCGGCGGCGAAGTGAAGGAAACGCGCCATCACCGGATCATGACGTCGCGTGAGATGTTCTGGGAATGGCCGAGGCTCGAAGCCTACCTGCAGGAGCTGCAGCAGGCCCTCACCGCCATCGACTACCCCCGGCTGCGGCAACTGCTGCTGGTGGCGCCACTGGACTACTGCCCCGAGGGTGGCGCGACACCACGCTGGGAGGAGGTGATGCGTGCGGTATCGTGACAGTGAAACCGGGTGGGCCGGCCCCGCCGGCTTTGCCGATCGGGTATCGGAAGTCCGCGAGCCGGTGCCGGGGCTGGCGGCGTTCGTGGTGCACGAGAGCGGCCTGGGTGACCTGGCGGCCTACCGTGACATCCTTGCGCAGCTCGGCTTCGACGTGCTGCACGAGTCGGCACTCGACGCACGGTGCCGCAGCGCGATGGCCGAGCACCTGCAGCGCGCCCACCCGGACGGCGCCGACCCGCCTCGGCGCCTGCTGGCGGTACACGATGTCTATCCCGACCGGCGGCCTCGCCACCGCGGCGATGCGGTCGGGTCGAACGACAATGCGCGCGTCCTTCGCGCCCAGTGGAAGATGCGCCTTCACACCAATCGCGCTGGCAGTGTCTCGGTGAGCGTCTCGGCCGACGCCGATCAGGCCGTCGCCTGGCTGAGCCTGCTGGCGCCGGTGCGGGTCGAGTCGGTGCTCGAGCTGGCACGCCGGCGCAACGACGCCTTTCGCACCCCCTATCCGGTGCTGGCCGACCTGAGCAAGCACGCCTGCCGGGCCAAGGTCGAGCTGATCGATTTTCACGGTAAGCGTGCCATCTGCAAGACCTTCCGCCCGGGCAGGGAGCGATTCCTGTCACGCGAGGTCAAGGCGCGGGAGCTCGGCGCCTCCCTGCCCGAGGTGTCGCGTCTGCTGGAGGTCGGGCCGCGCCACCTGGTCGTCGAGTGGTATGCCGACAGCCTGCCCCGGATTCTCGCGCCCCGGCCGCCCTTCTTCCGTCATGGGCTGCTGCCCCTTTGGGTCATCGAACGGCTGCGGGCGGTGATCCTGCACTATCGCCGGCTTGGCTATGAGTGCATCGACCTCAGCCCGCGCAACCTGCTCTACGACCCCTACCAGGGGCTGAGGATCATCGACTTCGAGTTCCTCCAGCCGGGACCGGAAGTGGCCGATACGCTCAAGGGCAATTACGCCTGGTATCCGGTACCGCGAGACTTTCCCGGCGACGTGCCGCCCCGTGCCCGGCGCCGGCCCTACTGGGATCGTTGGTTCTTCTATACCGGACTGCCGCGGCGCATGTGCCTGTATGAACTGCCGCGCCCGCTGCTCGCGCTGACGCGCTCGCTGGCGCTGGTACCGCTGACGCTGGCGGGGCTGCAGCGGGTCGGCTGGCACGCCGTGCGTCGACTCGGGCGGGGGGTGTGAGAGGGCGCCAGGGCAGCCACGGAACCTCAACGGGCATGACAACAACAAGAACGACAAGCTGCCGCGTGCAGACGCTGGGAATGATCGGGTATGACACTGATATCGGTAGTGGTGCCTGTGTTCAACGAGGCGCAGAGCCTGAGGTCGTCGCTGCCGTCCTTGTTTCGCCAGGTGTTCAAGGAGGTCGAGGTGATCGCCCTGGACGAGGGCTCCAGCGACGGCTCTCTGGAGCTGCTGCGTGGCCACGAACGGGCCGGCCGGCTGCGGCTGTTGCGCTATCGCGGGCAGCGTCGCGGCCGGCTGGCGGCGTGCAACGATGCCGCCCGACGCGCGAGCGGTGCCTGGCTGATGTTCTTCGACCCGCGCGACCTGCTGCTCTTCGACCACCTGTCGCGCATGGCCGCCGCGTTCAGCCGGCACCCCGACGTCGAGCTCTTCGCCAGTGCCTACCAGCGAATGGGGCCGTCGGGCCCGGTGCGGATGGCCCTGCCCAGCCGCGGAGTGCTCAGCCGCCGCAGCGCCCTGGCGGCCTATGCCCGCGCCGACTTCATCCAGCCGCATGCCAGCTGCATCCGGCGTGAGCGCTTCCTCGAGATGGGGGGGTTCGGCGAGCACCTGCGCCAGGGTGGCGAGACCCGCTTCTGGCTCGGGGCGCTGTGCGAGCTGGAGGCGGTCCACTACGACGACACCATCACCAGCCTGTGGAACACCGCGGAGGACGACATCGAGCCCGAGGCGGAGAGCGTGCCCTTGCACCCGGTCGTGGAGCTGCTGGATACCCACGCCGGACGCCTGTCGGCACGCGAGCGACGACGGCTGGAGGCCGCGGTGAACCGCAAGTTGCTCGACTGGGCGATGTGGAAGAAGCGTCGGGGGCAGGCGGTGCGCACCGAGCTGGCCTCGCTGCGGCTGTCGGGCTTGCCGATGCGTCTGTGGCCGCGGGCGTTGCAGCTGATGCTGCCCCCGGCCTGGTTCCGCCGCTGACGATCGAAACCACCCCGCTCCAATCGAGGAGAGGCTTGCCATGCCGTTCTTTAGCGTGATCGTGCCGGTCTATGACAAGGCCGCCTCGCTGGAGGCGGCGCTGGAGTCGGTCTACGGCCAGACCTGCCAGGACTTCGAGCTCGTCGCGGTGGACGACGGCTCGCAGGACGGCTCGGTGGAGATCCTCGCGCGCCACGCCGCGCAGGGCAGGCTCACCCTGCTGCAGCGGGGCAGCCCAGGCCCCGGCGGCTACGCCGCGAGAAACCATGGCGCGTCAATGGCGCGGGCGCCGTGGCTCACCTTTCTCGACGCCGACGATCTCTATCGGCCCGATCATCTGCGGCGACTGCATGATGCCATCGTCGCCCACCCCGGCATCGAGTTGTTCGTCAATGCCTACCAGAAGATGGAGGACGGGCGGCCCCTGCCGAGGATCGAGCGACTGCCCGGCGGCCGCCTGGTGCGCCGCGAAGCGCTGCGTGCCTTCGCCCGCAGCGACTTCATCCACATGAACGGCGCCTGCATCCGCCGCGAGCGTTTTCTGCAGCTGGGCGGCTTTCCGGTCGACCGGTACCGGCGCGGCGGTGACGTCTACTTCTGGCTCAAGGCGCTGTGCGAACTCGACGCGATCCACTACTGCAACAGCGTCACCAGCCTGTGGCAGCTCGAGAACAGCGGCGTGACCCGTGACAAGCGCAACCTGGTGCACCTTCACCCCGGGGTCGATCTGCTGGCGGAGTACGCGGGGCGACTGACCGGCGAGGAGGCGCGCCAGCTGCACGCCGCGATCAATCGCAAGGTGCTCTCCTGGGCGGTGGAGAAGAAACGCCTGGGGCAGCCGGTACGCCAGGAACTGGCGGCGCTCTCGCATCTGGGGATGCAGGGCAGGCACTGGCTCCACGCCGCCACGTTGTTGATTCCTCAGCCCTACTACGACCGGCTGAGGCGCTGGGTGAAGTGACGCCATGACAAGCTCGGACGAGCGGGAGGGAAGACGATGGGCGGGACGGTCATTACCTACGGCACCTTCGACATGTTCCATATCGGCCACCTGAACCTGCTGCGACGCCTGGCCGGCATGGGGAGCCGGCTGATCGTTGCGGTCTCCACCGACGAGTTCAACGCCGGCAAGGGCAAGCGCACCCTGATCCCTTTCGAGCAGCGCGCCGAGATCGTGCGCTCCATTCGTTACGTGGACGAGGTCATTCCCGAAACCAACTGGGATCAGAAGATCGATGACGTCCAGCGCTACGGGGTGTCGACCTTCGCCATCGGCGAGGACTGGCGCGGGCACTTCGACTTCCTCGCCCGCTACTGCGAGGTGGTCTACCTGCCGCGTACGGAGGGCGTTTCGACCACCGACCTGAAGCGTTCGCTCAATCGCTTCTGCAGCGTATCCCGTGAGGATCTGCTGCACGCCTTCGACGTGCTTGAGGCGCTGCGCAAGGACTTCGGCTGACCTCTCTTCGCATCGGCCCTGCGGGCCGGGAGTCTCCAATGCTCAATTACCTGACGCGCCTGGCGCGGCAGCTCGCCTGGCTGCCGCTGTGCGCCCTGGGCGCCTGCTTCCCGCGCAACGACCGACTCTGGGTGTTCGGTGCCTGGCATGGCCAGCAGTATGCCGACAATGCCCGCGCCCTCTACCGCCACGTCCATGCCCACGAGCCCGACCTTCGCGCCGTCTGGCTGACCCACAGCCGCGACGTGCTGCGCCGGGTGCAGGAGGAGGGGGGCGAAGCCGCCATGGCCTACTCGCTGCGGGGGATCCTGGTCTCGCTGCGTGCACGGCTGTTTCTGGTCACTCACTCCGCCGAGGACGTCAACGCCCATGCCTCCATCGGGGGCACCCTGATCAACCTCACCCACGGCACGCCGCTCAAGCGCTTCGGGCGTGATGCCCATGCTCGCTCGCAGCGCATCGGCGGCGTGACGCGGCTGTTCGACCGCTACCTGCGCCGGCTGCTGCCCGGCAAGCGCGGTCCGGATCAGGTGCTGGTGGCATCGAGCGTGGGGCGCGAGCGCATGATGTCGGCCTACGGGCTGCCTCGCGAGCGGGTGGTGGCGCTGGGCTACCCGCGCTGGGATGCCTTCCGCACGGATGCCGCGGGGCTGCTGCGCGGCGCCGGCATCGAGACCCGCACCTTCGCCGGCGTGCTGCTCTATGCCCCGACGCTGCGCATGCAGGGCAGGGGCGGGCTCGACGTGGCCCAGGGCAAGCGGCTCGAGGCCCTGCTGCCCTGGCTGGAGCGCGAGCGCCTGCTGCTGCTGGTGCGCGGTCACGCCTCGCTGAAGATGAGCGGCATCGCGGCGCTCGAGCGCCGTTCGGCCCACGTGCGCGAGGTGCCGGTCTCGCGCTTTGCCGACGTCAATGCCCTGCTGCCGGCCGTCGACCTGCTGCTGACCGACTACTCCAGCCTGATGTTCGACTACGCCTGCCTGCGCCGGCCGATCGTGCTGATGGCGCCGGACCTCGCGAACTACCTGAACGAGGACGTCGGCGTCTACGGCGACTACTTCGCCGATGCGCCGGGGCCGGTGATCGAAGGCTGGCAGCAGCTGCCGGCGGCCTGGCGGGCGATCCAGGCGGGCGAGCACGACGCCGCCCTGGCGCGCTTCGTCGCGCGCCACGCGGCGCTCCACGACGGGCGCGTCTGCGAGCGCATCACGGCACACCTGCGCGCCTGTAGCCAACAGCCGGTGCCGCGCCACGCCTGAGCACGGACGCCCTTCCTCAACCTGACGAACAATAACGGGTCCTCCATGAGCCAGATCCAGATATCTCCGGAACGTCTGTCGCGGGACTACTACCGATTCCAGCGCTACAACTCCAAGCAGCGCATGCTGGCCTACTGGCATCAGCTCAAGCTGATCGAGGAGTGTCGCCCCGCCACGCTGCTGGAGGTCGGTGTCGGCTCCGGCATCGTCACCGCGTACCTGCGCCACCAAGGGGTGAGCGTGACGACGCTGGACATCAACCCTGCCCTGCGCCCCGACCATGTCGGCTCCATCCTGCGTCCCCCGCCGGCGCTGGCGGAGCGCCGCTTCGACATGGTGCTGTGCTCGCGGGTGCTGCATCACCTGCCGTTCGATGAGTTCCCCCAGGCGCTGTCGATGCTCTCCCGGCTGACCGGGAAACATTGCCTGCTGACCCTGCCGGTGAACGACTTCCGCCTCTACTGCCTGCTGCGCCTTACCTCCACCTCGCCGTACACGCTTTCGCTGCCGTTGCCGCTGGCCCTCAAGCGGGCCTGGCAGCGTAGACGCGGGCGCACCTCGGGCAGCGGGCTGTGGCAGATCGATGCCTCGCCGGCGACCTCGCGCCGGCGGGTGATCGCCGAGATCGGGCGTTACTTCGACTGCCTGCGGCACTACCCGGTCCCGGAGGACCGCTCGCACATGGTCTACCTGCTCCGCCCCAGGCCTGCCGCTGTCGCGGCGGAGCGCCCCGTGGGGGAGGACGTCCGGTGCGTATGACCGAAACGGCCGGGGGCGCGGCGCAGGCGCTGCCGGTCGTCAGGCGCCGCGTGCTGGTGATCGGCGGTACGGCTCGCTCGCTGAGCAATTTCCGGGGGCCGCTGCTGAAGCTGCTCGGCGAGCGTGGCCACCGCATCGTCGCCGCGGCGCACCCGGATGCCTCCGCCGAGGGGGTGCGGCGCGAGCTGGCGGCGCTGTCGATTCCCTTCGAGCCGCTCGCGATCGGGCGGGGCGGCCTCGACCCGCTGGAGGATTGGCGCACCGCACGGGCGATTCGCGCCCTGATAGCGCGCCATGCGCCCGAGGTGCTCATCGCCTACACCGCCAAGCCGGTGATCTACGCCGGGCTGGCGGTACGCGACCAGCCGGGGGTGCGCTTCCATCCGATGATCACCGGGCTCGGCTACGCCTTCTCCGAGGCACGTGGCGCGAAGCGCAGCCTGTTGCATGCCCTGCTGACCCGGCTCTACCGGCGCGCGCTGGCCAACGCCCACACCACCATCTTCCAGAACCCCGATGACCAGGCGCTGTTCCGTGAGTGCGGCCTGCTCTCGCCGACGGCGCGCTCGGCGGTCGTCGACGGCTCGGGGGTCGATGTCGACCTCTTTCCCCCCCGTCCGCTGCCCCGGGAGCCGGTGTTCCTGATGCTGGCGCGGCTGATGGTGGAGAAGGGCGTGCGTGTCTACGTCGAGGCCGCCCGCCTCGTCCACGAGCGCTACCCCCAGGCGCGATTCCAGCTCGCCGGCGCGCTGGACCCCAACCCGTCCAGCGTGCGGCCCGAGGAACTCGCCGCCTGGCAGGCGGCCGGCGACATCGAGTACCTGGGCAAGCTGGAATCGGTTCAGGCAGCGCTGGCCGGCTGCCGCTGTTACGTCCTGCCCTCCTGGTATCGCGAGGGCATCCCGCGTTCGGTGCTCGAAGCGATGGCCACCGGGCGCCCCATCATCACCACCGATTCGCCCGGCTGCCGCGAGACGGTCGAGCCGGGCATCAACGGGTGGCGGGTCGAGCCGCGCAGCGCTCGCGCCCTGGCCGACGCCATGCTGGCCCTGATCGAGGCCGACGACACGGCCGTGGCGGCCATGGCTCGCGCCAGTCTGGAGCAGGTCGAGAGGCGCTATGACGTGCGCCGGGTCAACCGCCAGCTGCTCGAGATCACTCAGCTCTAGTCGAGGAGGTTCGCATGGGCAACGAGACCAGAGTAATGCTCACTCATGGCTGGTGTCGCAGCAGTTATTCGGCGCTGCGTGGTCTGGCGCGCCGGGGCGTGCCGGTGGTGGTCGCCGATACGGCGAGGGTGGGCATGTGCCAGGCATCACGCCTGACGCGGGGCCGCGGACGCTATCGCTCGCCCTATGCCGACCCGGATGGCTTCGTCGACGATATCGCTGCCCTGTGCGAACGTCATCGCATCGGTCTGCTGCTGCCCGGGCACGAGGAGGGCGAGCTGCTGGCGCAGGCCCGTGAGGCGGGCCGGCTGCCGGCCGGCGTGTCGCTGCCGCTGGCCAACGTCGACAGCTTGGTACGGGTCAACGACAAGGATCGAATCAGCCGGCTGGCGCGGGACCTGGATGTGCCGGTAGCGCCGATCGTCGACTACCGGACGCCGGCCGAAGCCGGCGCACGGACCGACAGCACACGCGAGTACGTGGCGCGGGCGCGGCGTGGCAACAGCTCCAAGGGGGTGCGTTTTGCCCGCGGCGGTGCGGCCCTGACCGCCGCGCTGGAACGCATGGTCGACGACTTCGCCCTGGATCCCGCACGGCTTCCCATCGTTCAGGAGTGTGTCGCCGGCGACGGCTGGGGCGTCTCCTGTCTCTACTGGTACGGCGAGCGCATCGCCTCGTTCACCCATCACCGCCTGCAGGAGAAGATCGCCACGGGCGGCACCAGCACCCTGCGCGTCAGCGCCGCACATCCTGCGCTGGAGGCCGATGCCCATCGCCTGCTCGATGCGCTGGGCTGGCATGGCCTGGCCATGCTGGAGTTCAAGTTCGACCCCACCAGCGGACGTCACGTCTTCATCGAGATCAATCCGCGCCTGTGGGGCTCCATCGACCTGGCGTTGAGCGCCGGGGTCAACTTTCCCTGGCTGCTCTACCTGGCCGAGACTCGCGGTCCGGCCGTGGCCCGCGCCCACTTCCGGCCGGGGCGCAGCGGGGTGGTCTCGCGCTGGCTGCTGGGCGACCTGTTGCGCCGGCTGGACCTGCTGCGGCGCGGGCGGCTGCGCGACGGCCTGGGTGTGGACGGGACCCGCGCTCACGCCTACGACGACTTCAAGCTCGACGACCCCTTGGTGCTGTTCGGCGAGGCGCTCTACTACCTCGCCAAGGGGGTCACCATGCACAGCCTCAATCCCGTCGAAGCGGGCATGGTGCGCTGAGATGCGCCCGTACCAGCAGCACCTCGAGGCGCCGCTGCCGCGCGAACTTGGCCTGACGCCGGCGCAGCGTTTCCTCAAGCGTGCCTTCGACCTCGTCCTTGCGGCGGCGCTGCTGCTGCTGCTGCTGCCGCTGATCCTGGTGGCCGCCTGGGCCGCGGCGCGGGATACCCAGGCCTCGGGCTTCTTCGTGCAGGAGCGTGTCGGCCGCGACGGGCGTCCCTTCCGCGTGATCAAGCTGCGTACCATGCGCCCCCAGGCGGGCACCAGCGTGACCACGCTCGACGATCCGCGCATCACGCGGCTTGGGCGTATTCTGCGGCGCAGCAAGCTCGACGAGCTGCCCCAACTGTTCAACGTACTCGCCGGGCACATGAGCTTCGTCGGGCCTCGCCCCGACGTGCCGGGCTTCGCCGACCTCCTCGACGAGCAGGACCGGGTGATCCTCGCCGTGCGTCCGGGTATCACGGGTCCCGCTACCCTCAAGTACCGCGACGAGGAGCGCCTGCTGGCCGGCGTGGCGGACCCCGAGCGCTACAACCGCGAGGTGATCTTTCCCGACAAGGTGCGGCTCAACCGGGACTACGTCCTGCACTGGTCCTTCGGCCGCGACCTGGGCTACCTCTGGCGCACGCTCTTTCCCTCAGGCAATGCAGCACGATCCGAGGAGCAACCGGAATGACTCAACCCAAGGCATGGCCCTTCCACGAGGAGGATGAACGCGAGGCGGTGGAGCGTGTCCTGCGCTCGGGCCGCGTCAACTACTGGAACGGTGAGGAGGGGCGAAGCTTCGAGGAGGAGTTCGCCGCCTTCCATGGCGTGCCGCATGCCATCGCCCTGGCCAACGGTACCGTGGCGCTGGAGCTGGCGCTGCATGCGCTGGGCGTTGGGCCTGGCGACGAAGTGGTGGTGACGCCACGCAGCTTCATGGCTTCGGTCTCCTGCGTGGTGGCCCGCGGTGCGCGGCCGGTGTTCGCCGACGTCGATCCCGACTCCGGCAATCTCTGCGTGGAGAGCGTGGCAGCGGTACTCACCCCGCGGACTCGAGCCATCGTGGCGGTGCACCTGGCCGGCTGGCCCTGTGACCTGGATGGCCTGCGTCGACTGGCCGATACCTGTGGCCTGTGGCTGATCGAGGATTGCGCCCAGGCCCACGGTGCCACCTGGCGCGGGCGTCCGGTCGGCAGCGTCGGCGACGCGGCCGCGTTCTCGTTCTGTACCGACAAGATCATCTCGACGGGCGGCGAGGGCGGCATGCTGCTGCTCAAGGACGAAGCGGCCTGGCGGCGCGCCTGGAGCTACAAGGACCATGGCAAGTCGTGGTCCGCGGTGCAGGGCGTGCACCCGCCGGGGTTCCGCTGGTTGCACGACGACTTCGGCACCAACTGGCGCATGACCGAGATGCAGGCGGCGATCGGCCGTTGCCAGCTGCGCAAGCTGCCGCGATGGCTCGAACGGCGCCGCGAGAACGCGGCCTACCTGAGCCAGCGGCTCGGCGGTCTGCCGGGCCTGCGCGTGCCGCAGCCACCGCCCGAGGCCGGCCATGCCTGGTACAAGTTCTACGCCTTCGTCGAGCCCGATCGGCTATGTGCCGGCTGGGATCGCGACGCCGTGGTGGCGGCCATCCAGGCCGCTGGCGTGACCTGCCTGCACGGCGGCTGCAGCGAGATCTACCGCGAGCGCGCCTTCGACGGCACCGGCTGGCGTCCGCCGTCGCGGCTGCCGATAGCGCAGCGTCTCGGCGAGACCAGCCTGATGCTGCTGGTCGATCCCACCCAGACACCGGAGCGGCTGGCCACGGTCGCCTCGGCGGTCGAACACACCCTGGAGGAGGCAAGCCATGTCGACCATGGTCGCCACGACGCTCCAGCGCTGCCGGCGGTTGTACCGGCGGATCTGGCGGCGGGTCGGTCCCAGGCAGTATCCCGTCCCTGACCTGAGCCGGGAGGCGGTGGGCCCCCTGGAGGCCTTTTACGCCCATCGTGGCACCCCCTGTCTCATCCACTGCCGGCTGGCCGACTGCCGTTGGTTCGGACCCACCGGCATCGCCTACGGCCGCGACTCGCTGCACCCTTATGTGCAGAGCCTGCGCCAATACCTGGACGGTGAGTGCCGAAGCTATCGCGGGAGCTGCCTGGAAGCCTATTGGCAGCACTGGCAACCGGCGACGCTGGCCGCCTCGCTGGGCGTGCCGCTGGAAAGTGCCCACCCCTGGCTCCGGTTGGCGCCGCCCCTGAGCGATTTCATGCCATGGAGTGACGTGCGCCAGCTGCACCTGCTGCGCACCCTGGCCGAATTGGCGTCGCAGGATAACGGCGAGGAGCCGTCGCTGATATCCGAGACCACGGTGCGTCAGGTGGGGCCCAAGCCGGACTGGTTCGGCGAGCGGCGCCTGAACCAACTGGTCGCGCTGCACCGGGCCATCCTGCAGGAGGGGTATCGCCAGCGCGCCTCCCAGCGGCTGGAGTATTTCCACCAGCACATCGTGATCGATACGCTCGCGCGCGGTGACGAAGTACGCTTCGTGGTGGCCAATGGCCAGCATCGCGCCTCGGTGCTCTCGGTGCTCGGCTACGCTAGCGTGCCGGCCCTGGTGCACGTATCGCATCGCCGGGGGCCATCCCTGGTGCGCCGCGAGGACTGCCTCAGTTGGCCAGCGGTGCGGCAGGGCATCCTCACCGCGGACCAGGCCCTGGAAATCTTCGACCGAGTCTTCGAGGGGCGCCCGCCGCCCGGTTTCCCGCGCCTGGCGCGCGCGGGCGAAGCGACCCCGGCGCCGCGCGAGCTCGAGATGACGCCATGTGCGCAGGTGATGCCGGAGGGCTCGCCAACCGATCGTCACTGACGCGCCCCCGCATTACGACGAGGCCGCCACGCACTGCGTGGCGGCCTCGTTGCGTCTGGCGCCGCGGATGTTGGAAGTGTCACACTGAATGTTATAGATTTAACATTCGCATGATCTTCGCGTGTCTTGCGTAGCATTTGCGCGGTCTTCGCGTGGGCTTCGCGTGGGCTTCGCGTTAGCCCCGTACGCTTCCTACTATAACCAGGTGCGCCCCTGTCGCGGCCACCCAGCACGAACGGAAGGACCTCCCATGACTGCCATCATGAGCCTGGTCGGCATGGCGACGCTGATCGCCATCGCTCTTATCTTCTCCACCAACCGCCGCCACATCCGGCTGCGAACCGTGGGCGGCGCCTTCGCCATCCAGGCCGGCATCGGTGCCTTCGTGCTCTACGTGCCGTTCGGCCAGGCGGTGCTGCAGACCATTTCCGCCGGGGTCAGCCAGGTGGTGCTCTACGCCAACGACGGCATCGACTTCCTGTTCGGCGGCCTGGCCGACGTCGACAGCATCGGCTTCGTCTTCGCCATCAAGGTGCTGCCGGTGATCATCTTCTTCTCCTCGCTGATCGCCGTGCTCTACTACCTCGGCATCATGCAGTGGGTGATCCGCCTCCTCGGCGGCGCGCTGCAGAAGGCGCTGGGCACCTCGCGCACCGAATCGCTCTCGGCCACCGCCAACATCTTCGTCGGCCAGACCGAGGCGCCGCTGGTGGTGCGCCCCTTCATCGCCCGCATGACCCCCTCCCAGCTGTTCGCGGTGATGTGCGGCGGGCTGGCCTCGGTGGCGGGCTCGGTGCTGGCCGGCTACGCGGCGCTGGGCATCCCCATGGAATACCTGGTGGCGGCCTCGTTCATGGCCGCCCCCGGCGGGCTGCTGTTCGCCAAGCTGATCATGCCCGAGACCGAAAAGCCGGTAGACGACGTCGAGGAGGCCAACGAGGTCATCGAGGAGGAGGACAAGCCGGTCAACGTCCTCGATGCGGCGGCGGCCGGGGCCACCTCGGGGCTGCGCCTGGCGGCCAACGTCGGCGCCATGCTGCTCGCCTTCATCGGCCTGATCGCGCTGATCAACGGCATGCTCGGCGGGGTGGGTGGCTGGATCGGCGTCGAGCAGCTGAGCCTGGAGTTGATTCTGGGCTGGCTGTTCGCCCCGCTCGCCTTCGTGCTCGGCGTGCCCTGGGAGGAGGCGACCCTGGCCGGCTCCTTCATCGGCCAGAAGCTGGTGGTCAACGAGTTCGTCGCCTTCATCAACCTGTCGCCCTACGTCGAAGGCACGTCGATGGTGGTCAATACCGGCCAGGCCATGAGCGGCCATACCGTGGCCATCCTCTCCTTCGCCCTGTGCGGCTTCGCCAACCTCTCGTCGATCGCCATCCTGCTCGGCGGCCTGGGCAGCATCGCCCCCAGCCGGCGCCACGACATCGCCCGCTTCGGGATCAAGGCGGTGCTGGCCGGCACGCTCTCCAACCTGATGTCGGCGGCCATTGCCGGTTTCTTCCTCTCCATAGGCGGGGTGATCTGATGGCTACCGCAAATCCATTCCGTATCGACAGGTAACGTCATGACCGAACTGCAGCAGGCCGCGCGCCAGGCGCTGGCGCTGATGGACCTCACCAGCCTCAACGAGGACGACAGCGACGCCGTCATCCGCGAACTCTGCGCTCGCGCCAACACGCCGGCGGGACACCCAGCGGCGGTGTGCGTCTATCCCGCCTTCGTGCCAACCGCCCGCGAGGCACTGGCCGAGCAGGGCCTGGCCGGCAAGGTGAAGGTGGCCACGGTGACCAACTTCCCTCACGGCGAGGCGGACATCGAACGCGCCGCGGCCGAGACCCGGGCGGCCGTCGCGTCCGGCGCCGACGAGGTCGACGTGGTCTTCCCCTATCGTGCGCTGATGGCGGGCGACGCCGAGGTCGGCCGTGCGCTGGTCGCCGCCTGCAAGCGCGAGTGCGGCGACGCCGTGCTCAAGGTGATCCTGGAAACCGGCGAGCTGAAGGTGGCCGGGCTGATCGACCGCGCCGGCATGCTGGCCATCGACGGCGGCGCCGACTTCCTCAAGACCTCCACCGGCAAGGTGGCCGTCAACGCCACCCTGGACGCCGCCAAGATCCTGCTCACCGCGATCAAGGCGAGCGGCCGCGACGTCGGCTTCAAGGCCGCCGGCGGCGTGCGCACCGTTGAGGACGCCGCCGCCTACCTGCAGCTTGCCGAGCAGGTGATGGGGGCGGATTGGATCACCCCGGCGCACTTCCGCTTCGGTGCCTCGGGGCTGCTCGGCAGCCTGCTCGAAACCCTTGGCGTTGCTGAGGGCGAGGGGCCCACGGAGGGTTACTGATGCCTGCACGTGCCCTACCTCAAGAGCTGATTCGCGCCAAGCGCGACGGCGAGGTGCTCTCGCCCGAGGCGATCGGTGAGCTGGTGGGCGGTATCGTCGACGGCAGCCTCTCCGACGCCCAGGTGGGCGCGCTGGCCATGGCGATCTACCTCAACGGCATGAATGCCGCCGAGACGGTGGCGCTGACCGAGGCCGTACGCGACTCCGGCGAGGTGCTGGCGTGGCGCGGCCTGGGTGAGGGGCTCGACCTGCCGGGGCCGGTGCTCGACAAGCACTCCACCGGCGGGGTGGGCGATCTCGTCTCGCTGGTGCTGGGGCCGTGGGTCGCCGCCTGCGGCGGCTTCGTGCCGATGGTCTCCGGCCGCGGCCTGGGCCACACCGGCGGCACCCTGGACAAGCTCGAGGCGATTCCCGGCTACGACATCGCGCCCTCGCGGGAGCGCTTCCGCACCCTGGTGCGCGAGGCGGGCGTGGCCATCGTCGGCCAGACCGCCGAGCTGGCCCCGGCCGACCGGCGGCTCTACGCCATCCGCGACGTCACCGCCACGGTGGAGTCGCTGCCGCTGATCGTCAGCTCGATCCTCGGCAAGAAGCTTGCCTGCGGCCTCGACGCCCTGGTGATGGACGTCAAGACCGGCAGCGGCGCCTTTATGCCCACTCATGAGGCGTCGTTCGAGCTGGCCAGCACCATCGCCGAGGTGGCGAGCCGCGCCGGCACGCCGACCACCGCGCTGCTCACCGACATGAGCCAGCCGCTGGCGTCCTGCGCCGGCAACGCCGTCGAGGTGCGCGAGGCGATCGCGCTTCTGACCGGGGAAAAGCGGGGCGGGCGACTGCTCGAGGTGACCCGCGAGCTCGCCGCCGAGCTGCTGCTGGCCGGCAGACTGGCCCACGACCGGAAGGCAGCCCTGGCGCTACTCGACGAACGGCTCGCTTCGGGGGCTGCCGCCGAGCGTTTCGCGCGCATGGTGGCGGGCCTGGGTGGCCCCGTCGACCTGCTCGAACGCCACGAACGCCATCTGCCCCGGGCGCCCATCGTGCGCCCCGTGCCTGCCGAGCGCAGCGGTCGCGTGACGCGCATGGACACTCGCGCCGTGGGGCTTGCCGTGGTCGAGTTGGGCGGCGGGCGGCGTGCGCCGCAGGACGCCATCGATCCCGCGGTCGGGCTGACCGGCATCGCCGCCATCGGCGAGGCGGTCGACGGAGAACGCCCGCTGGCCTGGGTGCATGCGGCAAGCGAGGCGGCCGCCGAGCGCGCCGCCAGCCAGCTGCGCGCGGCCATCGAAGTGAACGACATCGCGACCGGCGACGTCACACGGCCTACACTCATTCAAGACGTGATCCGTCGGGAGGCGCCATGACTCGCGCCATCGTGCTGGTACTCGACTCCTTCGGCATCGGCGCGGCACCCGATGCGGTGGACTTCGGCGACGCCGGGGCCGATACCCTGGGCCATATCGCTGCCGCCTGTGCCCGCGGTGAGTGTGACGGTGCGGCTCGAGAGGGGCCGCTTGCGTTGCCCCACCTGGGCCGGCTGGGGCTGTTCCACGCCCACCGCGAAAGCACCGGCAACTGGGCCGAGGGCGTTGACGTGCCAGCCGAGGTGATCGGCGCCTACGGTCACGCCCGCGAGGTCTCCTCCGGCAAGGATACCCCCTCGGGACACTGGGAAATCGCCGGGGTGCCGGTGCGTTTCGACTGGGGCTACTTCTTCGACCGGGAAGACAGTTTCCCACCGGAGCTGCTCCAGGCGCTCGAGCGCGAAGCCGGGCTGCCCGGCGTGCTGGGCAACTGCCACGCCTCGGGCACCGAGATCATCGCCCGCCTCGGCGAGGAGCACATGGCCAGCGGCAAGCCCATCGTCTACACCTCGGGCGACTCGGTGTTCCAGATCGCCGCCCACGAGGAGTCGTTCGGCCTCGAGCGGCTCTACGCCCTGTGCGAGACCGCCCGGCGCCTGCTCGAGCCCTACAACATCGGACGGGTGATCGCGCGGCCGTTTGTTGGTCGCAATGCCGACGACTTCACCCGCACCGCCAACCGTCGCGACTACAGCGTCGAACCGCCGGCGCCCACGGTGCTGCAGAAGCTCGAGAGCGACGGCGGCGAGGTGATCGCCATCGGCAAGATCGCCGACATCTACGCCCATTGCGGCGTCACGCGCACGCTCAAGGCCAGCGGCCACGACGCGCTGATGGACGCCACCCTGGCCGCCCTGGAGGAGGCCGGCGAGCGCTCGCTCGTCATGACCAACTTCGTCGACTTCGACACGCTCTACGGCCACCGCCGTGACGTGGCCGGCTATGCCGCCGCGCTGGAGGCCTTCGACGCGCGGCTGCCCGAGCTGCTGGCCAGGCTGCGCGACGGCGACCTGCTGGTGATCACCGCCGACCACGGCTGCGACCCCACCTGGCACGGCAGCGATCATACCCGCGAGCGGGTGCCGGTACTGGCGCTGGGCGCGGGGCTCGCCCCCGGCTCGCTGGGCGCGCGGGAGACCTTCGCCGACATCGGCCAGAGCCTGGCGTCGCACCTGGGCCTTTCGTCCATGGACGACGGCACGAATTTTCTTCCCAAGCCAATCGCTGCATAGGAGCCTCGACATGGCGACTCCCCATATCCAGGGCGAACGCGGCATCTTCGCCGACACCGTGCTGATGCCCGGCGACCCGCTGCGTGCCAAGCATATCGCCGAGACCTTCCTCGAGGACGCCCGCGAGGTCACCAGCGTGCGCAACATGCTCGGCTTCACCGGGCGCTACCGCGGCCGCGAGATCTCGGTGATGGGCCACGGCATGGGCATCCCCTCGGTCTCCATCTACGCCAAGGAGCTGATCACCGACTATGGCGTAAAGCGGCTGATCCGGGTCGGCTCCTGCGGCGCGGTGCGCGACGACGTGGCGGTGCGCGACGTGGTGATCGGTCTCGGCGCGAGCACCGATTCGGCGGTCAACCGCACCCGCTTCATGGGCCACGACTTCGCCGCCATCGCCGACTTCGAACTGACCCGCCATGCGGTGGATGCCGCCGCGGCCCAGGGCGTGCCGGTGAAGGTGGGCAACCTGTTCTCGGCGGACCTGTTCTACAACCCCCAGGCGGAGCTGTTCACGCTGATGAAGCGCTACGGCATCGTCGGCGTGGAGATGGAGGCGGCGGGGCTCTACGGCGTGGCGGCGGAGTTCGGCGGCCGGGCGATGACCCTCTGCACGGTCTCCGACCACATCCTCAAGGGCGAGTCGCTGCCAAGCGAAGCCCGCGAGCGCAGCTTCAACGAGATGGTCGAGGTGGCCCTCGACGCGGTGCTGCGCGACGATGCGGCGGGGGCGGCATGAGCGACATCGATCCGAGCGTCGTCGGCGCGCTGATCGCGGCGCGCGGCAACGCCTACGCGCCCTATTCCCGGCATCCAGTGGGCGCCATGGTGGAGAGCGGGAGCGGCGCGCGCTACGTCGGCGCCAACGTCGAGGTAGCCCACTACAAGGGCTTGTGCGCCGAGGCCTCGGCCATCGCTGCCATGGTCAGCGCCGGCGAGCGTCGGCTGCGCCACGTCTACGTGATCGGCCCCGGCGAGCACCTGTGTTCGCCCTGCGGCGACTGCCGCCAGCGCATCCGCGAGTTCGCCGACGCCACGACACGCATCCACGTGGTCGATGCTCAAGGTACGCTGCTCAAGCGCTACACCATCGACGAGCTGCTGCCCGATGCCTTCGGGCCGGAGAACCTGGGACTCTGAGGGTGTGGAGGGAAGCTACGCACGCAGTTCGATACGCTCGAAGTGCGGCGCCAAACGCCTGACCAGCCCGGCCAGCATCGCCTGCGGCGGGGCGTTCTCCACCGGCTGGCAGTAGGCCGGGTCGAGGCACTGGCGGGTGCGAGCCACCTGGATGGCGTAGCGGCGCACGCCGCAGTCGGCCAGGGTCAGTGCCAGGCGCTCCACCTCGGCCAGCGAGAAGTCGCGCCAGTGCACGGTGGTGCGGCACTCGAAGTCGACATCGCCATTGAGCAGCGCCATCAGGCACCGGCTGTTGCGCTGCCAGATGCCGGGACGCCCGCAGATGCGGTCGAAGTCGCTCCCGCGTCCCTTCACGTCGAGCCCCACCCAGTCGAGCCACGGCAGCAGCCGCGAGAGCCGCGCCGGGTAGGGGCCGGCGGTGTGCAAGCCCACCTTGAAGCCCATTGCCTTCACTTCGCGTACCGCCGTCGGCAGGGCGTTGTGCAGCGTCGGCTCGCCGCCACTGAACACCACCGCCTCGAGCAGCCCCCGGCGGCTCTCCAGGAACTCCCGTACCGCCTGCCATTCGCTCTCGTCGCCGCGGCGCGGCGGCATCATGTGGTCGTTGTGGCAGTAGCCGCAGCGCAGCGGGCAGCCCTGCAGGAACACCACGCAGGCCAGGTGATCCGGATAGTCCAGGGTGGTCATCTGGGTCAGGCCGGCAATGGGCAGGCGGATGCCGTCGAGAGGCGCGAGGGCGGGCGGGTCAAGGTCGGTGGCGATCATGAGGGGCTCCTCGGCTTGGGGCGTGAATGCCGGGCACAGGGCCCGGCAGGTCAGGCAGTTAGGGCGTCAAGTCGGCGGCCCGCTCGGTGAAGTGGCGGCGCTCGCGATGCTCGGCGCGCTTGCCGACGTTGAACTGGCTGACCGGGCGGTGGTAGCCCATCACGCGGGTCCACACCTCGCAGCGCTGGCGCTGTTCGGTGGGCAGGGTGTCGATGTTCGTCATGGTTTGGCTCCTTCCAGTGGGTGAAAAAACGCTCAGGCCGGTACGGCCGCAGCGCGTCTTGCCAGCAGTGCCTCGTCGCACTTCGGGCAGAACTCATGTTCGCCGGCCAGGTAGCCGTGCACCGGGCAGATCGAGAAGGTCGGCGTCACGGTGATGTAGGGCAGGCGGAAGCGCGACAGCGCGGTGTGCACCAGCTTGCGGCAGGCGGTGGCGCTGGAGAGCCGCTCGCGCATGTAGAGGTGCAGCACGGTACCGCCGGTGTAGCGGGTCTGCAGCGGATCCTGATGGATCAGCGCCTCGAAGGGATCGTCGGTATGCCCCACCGGCAGCTGGCTCGAGTTGGTGTAGTAGGGCGCCTGCGGCGTGCCGGCCTGCAGGATGCCCGGGAAGCGCTCGGCGTCGGCGCGGGCGAAGCGATAGGTGGTGCCCTCCGCCGGAGTCGCCTCCAGGTTGTAGAGGTGGCCGGTCTCGGCCTGGAAGTCCTGCATCCTGGCGCGTACGTGGTCGAGCACCTCCAGGGCGAGCTGGCGCCCTTCGGGGGTGGTGATGTCGTAGCGGTCGTCGCAGAAGTTGCGCACCATCTCGTTGAGCCCGTTCACGCCCAGGGTGGAGAAGTGGTTGCGCAGGGTACCCAGGTAGCGCTGGGTGAAGGGGTAGAGTCCTTCGTCCATCCACTGCTGGATGCGTTCGCGCTTGAGCTCCAGGCTGTCGCGGCCCAGCGCCAGCAGGCGGTCGAGCTCGGTGAACAGGCCCGTGCGGTCGCCGGCGAAGCGGTAGCCCAGCCGTGCGCAGTTGAGCGTCACCACGCCCAGCGAGCCGGTCTGCTCGGCGCTGCCGAACAGGCCGTTGCCGCGCTTGAGCAGCTCGGAGAGGTCGAGCTGCAGGCGGCAGCACATGGAGCGCACCATGTGCGGCTCCAGGTCGGAGTTGAGGAAGTTCTGGAAGTAGGGCAGGCCGTACTTGGCGGTCAGTGCGAACAGCCGCTCGGCGTTGTCGCTCTCCCAGTCGAAATCCGGGGTGATGTTGTAGGTGGGGATGGGGAAGGTGAACACCCGGCCCTGGCGGTCGCCCGCCTCCATCACCTCCAGGTAGGCGCGGTTGAGCAGGTCCATCTCCGCCTGCAGCTCGCCGTAGGTGAAGGGCTGCTCCTCACCGCCGACGATCGGCACCTGATCGCGCAGGTCCGCCGGGCACACCCAGTCGAAGGTGAGGTTGGTGAAGGGCGTCTGGCTGCCCCAGCGCGACGGCACGTTGAGGTTGTAGATGAACTCCTGGATCGCCTGCTTCACCGCGGCATAGTCGAGGCCGTCCCTGCGCACGTAGGGGGCGAGATAGGTATCGAAGGAGCTGAAGGCCTGGGCGCCGGCCCACTCGTTCTGCAGCGTGCCGAGGAAGTTGACCATCTGCCCCAGGGCGCTGGAGAGGTGGCGCGGCGGGCCGCTCTCGGCGCGCCCGGGCACGCCGTTGAAGCCCTCGATCAGCAGCTGGCGCAGCGACCAGCCGGCGCAGTAGCCGCACAGCATGTCGAGATCGTGGATGTGCAGGTCGCCCTCGCGGTGAGCGGCGCCGACCTCGGCCGGGTAGACCTCATCGAGCCAGTAGTTGGCGATCAGCTTGCCCGAGACGTTGAGGATCAGCCCGCCCAAGGAGTAGCCCTGGTTGGCGTTGGCGTGCACGCGCCAGTCGGCGCGGTCGAGGTATTCGTCGACGGTCGAGGCGACGTCGATGCGGCGCGGGCCGGCTTGGCGTATGGGGGCGTTCACCGTTATCTCCCTATATGTGCTGCCGTTAGATGTGTTGATGCACAACATATGGTATGTGAAGGCTAGTGCCTTCGGCGGCGGGAGAACATGACCCAGGTCAGAAAAAGACCAATTGTAAGCTCGGGGAACGACGAACCCCGCCGGCTGGCGGGGCTCGAAAACGGTTGCAAAGATGCTGATCACGGGCGGCGTCGAAGATGGCGATCCATGGGCTTCCGGTAGCGTCGGTTAGCTGCTGCTAGCCGCCAGTAGCTTCCTTAGTGGCCATGCCCACTATTGCCGGCAATGACGTTGTGCACGTCCTCCAGATAGTGAACGTAGTGCACATAATGGTCGACGAACACCCGGCCCCGCTCGGGATCGTTGTCCGCTTGCTGCTTGGCGGCCAGCGTGGCCTCGAAGGCAGAGCGGGCATTGTGTTCGAACTTCTCTACGATGCGCGCCAGAAAGGCATTGATCTCGCCCTCTTCTAGCGCCTTATCGGCGAGCTGCACGACCGGGTCGATTTTTCCGGCCGGCTTGATGCCGGTGAAGGGAGCGCCTTCCGAAGCGCGATGGCTTTCCACCAGCTCCGCGAAGAACTGCTGGTCGGCCAACTCTTGGGCGCTGCCGCCGTTCTGGCGAACCTCGCGCGCTTTCTCGAACGTCGACGTGATTCGAGCCTCGTCCGCGGCTGGAACCCACTTCAGGACCGGGGTGACATCTCCTGATTCCAGGGCGATTCGTGCCTCAGAAATCACCGGGCCATCAAGGGCATCGCAATGGGCCATCGCGGGGGCAGCAAGAGCCAGGGTCAAGGCGGAGGAAGCGGCAAGGGCGAGCAGCGTCTTGCGTAGGGGTAGGCGAAGGTAGGTCATGATGGTCTCCTTGGTTCAAGGTTGCAGCCGTTTACGTGTTTCGGCTGTCCTTCATGCTATGGAGACTGGGGATTCGAATCGTTCGCCAAGGCGATCTCGAACGCTGTCGGAAAACTGAAGAAGTTTTGTTAAATCAAATTCTTGCGGGTTCTGTTCTGGGGCGGCAAGAAGTCGAACTTCCTTCTGTGCCGGGCGGTCCGGTCACTCGCCGTCAGCAGCCAATTGTCGTGCACGATACTCGCGGGGCGTCATGCCGGTCGCTCTCTTGAATGCCGTATTGAAGACCGACTTCGAGTTGAAGCCGGAGTCGTACATCACTTGCAGTATGGTCTGGTGGGTGTCGGCAGTCAGACGCCTGCGCGCCTCGGCGACACGGTAATCGCTGACGAATTCGAAGAAGTTCTTCCCCAGCCCCTGGTTGATGGCGCGCGACAGCTTCCGGGTGGGCACATTGAGCTGTCGAGCGAGCTGTTGAACGGTCAGATTGGCGTCGAGGTGGGGAGCGGTGCGCCGCATATGATCCTCGAGCCGCATCAGCAGGACGGCATTGGCTGGCTGGTCCGTTGTTGTATCCTTGCTGCTGGTTAGCAAACGGGACTCCTCAGCACTGAGGCCCGAGAACACGATGGGCTGTCGCAGAGCGTGAAGGAGCAAGTAGTTGATGAACAGGAAGCCCGTCACCCCGCCCACTGTCGATACCCACCATACGCTGGCGCTGCTCTTGAACACGTGCGCCGACAGGCAGTAGACCAGACTGACACTCCACACGACCGTATAGCCCAGCAACAGCACACGTAGCCAGGCCAGCTGCTTGTTCTCGATGTTGGAGAATATTTGCCTCAAATCCGTGCCAAAAACCGTGATCTCGCGAATGGTGGCGATCAGATAGCCGAGAAAGACCAGGTGGATCGCAGCTGCCAGGAGCGGTGAGGTCAATACCCCCGGATGATCGCGCTCCATCAGGATCAGGCGCTTCAGTTCGTCCGGTTGAAGATAGTACTCGACCAGGAAGATGGCGCCGACTATCCAGAATAGAAGGGTATGGATCCAGTGCCCTGGAGTCAGGCGAAAGTCCTGATACATAAGGGATTTGGCATAAAGAAACAACAGGCCGGCCTGCAGTAGGCCGACCAGCGTGCCCAGGTAGGCCAGGTTGAGGAAACGCTGCGCCAGCCCCGTGCTGTACAAGAAGACTTCGGCCAGGCCTGCAGCAAAGGCAAGCACTGTCGCCAACAGCAGGCGGTTGCTGAGTAGATGGATGTTGTCTGGCATTAGCAGGAAACCGGCGAGCACCAGCGATTGCAGGATGCTAGTCAATAGCAGGATGTCCGCCACGCTCAAGTACATCGTGTCACTCCGGCCAGCCTACTCGCGCAGCTCGATGCGTTCGAAGTTTGGCGCCAGGCGCTTGACCAGCCCGGCGAGCATGGCCCGGGGCGGGGCGCCTGCGACCGGCTGGCAGTAGGTCGGGTCGAGGCAGTCGCGGGTGCGGGCCACCTGAATGGCGTAGCGGCGCACGCCACAGTCAGCCAGGGTCAGCGCCAGACGCTCCACGTCGGCCAGATCAAAGTCGCGCCAATGGACGGTGGTACGGCACTCGAAGTCGATCCCGCTTTCGAGCAGCGCCATCAGGCTCTGGCTGTTGCGCTGCCAGATGCCCGGCCGCCCGCAGATTCGATCGAAGTCGCGCCCGCGACCCTTCACATCGAGCCCCACCCAGTCGAGGTGCGGCAGCAGGCGTGTAAGTCGTGCGGGGTAGGGGCCGGCGGTGTGCAAGCCCACCTTGAAGCCCATTGCTTTCACCTCGCGAATGGCGATTGGCAGAGCGTTGTGCAGCGTTGGCTCCCCGCCGCTGAAGACTACCGCCTCGAGCAGCCCCCGGCGGTGCTCCAGGAACTCCCGTACCGCCTGCCACTCGCTCTCGTCACCGCGTCGCGGCGTCATCCGCTGGCTATTGTCGCAGTAGCCGCAGCGCAGCGGGCAGCCCTGCAGGAACACTACGCAGGCCAAGTGGTCGGGGTAGTCCAGTGTCGTTAACTGGTTCATGCCCGCCACCGGCAGGCGAATGCCGTCGAGAGGTGTCGATACCCCGTCTATGGCAATCAGCGGCATGGCGTTCTCCCTTGCACGTGGTTGATCAGCCGGCGGGCAGACGGGTGTTGTCCATGCCCGGGCGGCCGTGCCAGTAGCCGTCGCACACCTCGGCCTCGACCAGGCTGAGTGGATCGGCGGCGGGCAGCTCGCCGCGGCGGGCGGCGTCGAAGGCGGCGACCACCTCGGCCATGCCCTCGGCGCGGGGGCTCAGGCGCGCCACGCTCACGCCCATCGCGGTCATGTCTTTGATCTCGTGGCGTAGGTCCTGGCAGGCGCCGGAGAGGGTCTGGATGCCGTTCAGGGTGAACACTTCCTTGGATTCCTGGGAGCGCAGCGCCAGGCCCTCGGGGTACTTCTGGCACACGAACATGCAGCGGTCCTTGGGCTTCTGGTGGCGCCGTGCGGTGAAGCAGCGTGACGACCAGGCCAGCGGCAGGTGACCGTAGGCGAACACCTCGCAGGGCGCATCGAGCCCCTCGGCGGTGCAGTCGGCGAGCAGCCGGGCGAGGTCGTCGCGCGACATCTCCACCGGCGCCTGCCAGCGCTGCATGCCGGCCCGCGCCATCACGCCGATGGAAGCCGGGTTGTAGAGATTCAGCGCCGCCCCGGCAACGAAGGGCAGGCCGGCGGCGGCCAGGCGTTGCAGGGCGCTCTGGTCGTTGGCCTCGACCATGAACTCGCCGTTGTCGCACAGCTTGCGCAGGTCGCGCAGGTCGGCCTCGGACTCGATCAGGGTCTGGCTCGCCAGCACCACCTGCTTGCCGCTCTGGGCCAGCTCGCGGCCGATGCCGAGCCAGTCGTCGAGCTTCATGTCGCGGCGGCGAGAGCAGACGGATTCGCCCAGGGTGACGATCTCCACCGGCCAGTCGGCGGCTTCACGGTAGAAGTCGGCGTAGCGCTCGCGGGTCCAGTAGAACAGCACCGGGCCCAGGGCGAGCTGCAGGGAATCGGATGACATGAAACCTCCTATTTCCAGCGGCGTTCGTAGGCGCCCAGGGTAGTGGTGGCGCCCTCGGAGACCTCGCCGAGGCCGGCCATCCAGGCGGGGTCGGGGTGGAAGCGCTCGGGCGCGCGCTCCAGGCGGTCCAGCGCCTGGCGCCAGATCCCGGCCACCTTCGACACGTAGGCCGGGCTGCGCTGGCGGCCCTCGATTTTCACCGCGCTGATGCCGAGTTCGGCGAGCTCCGGCAGCAGCTCCAGGGTGTTGAGGCTGGTGGGCTCCTCGATAGCGTGGTAGGTCTCGCCGCCGACCTCGAAGCGCCCCTTGCACAGGGTGGGGTAGCCGGCCCGCTCGCCCTCGCCGTAGCGGTCGATCAGCACGCCGTTGAGCCGCGACTCGAGTCCTTGCGGGGTCTCCTCCCAGCGTACGTGGGCCGCCGGCGAGCAGACCCCGCGGGTATTGGGCGACTCGCCGGTGAGGTACGACGACAGGTAGCAGCGCCCCTCGGCCATGATGCACAGGCTGCCGAAGGCGAACACCTCGAGCTCCACTGGGCTCTGCTTGGCCAGATCCCGCACCTGGGTGATGGAGAGCACCCGCGGCAGCACGGCGCGCTTGATGCCGAACTGGTCGTGGTAGAAGCGCAGCGCCTCATGGCTGGTGGCCGACCCCTGCACCGAGAGGTGGCGAGGGAGCTCCGGATGGCGACGGGCGGCATAGTCGAGCAGGCCCATGTCGGCCATGATCAGGGCGTCGACGCCGAGCTCGGCGGCCTGGTCCACGGCGCGGGTCCACTGGGCCCAGCCGTCGGGCTGCGGATAGGTGTTGATGGCGCAGAACACCCGCTTGCCGCGGGCATGGGCGTAGTCGATGCCTTCGCGGGCGCGCTTGTCGGTGAAGTTCAGGCCGGCGAACTGCCGGGCGTTGGTGGCGTTCTGGAAGCCGAAGTAGACGGCATCGGCGCCTTCATCCACCGCCCGCTTCAGGGCCGGCAGGTTGCCGGCCGGGCAGACGAGCTCCATGTCGCTCTCCTCGCAGTCTGGGTAAACCCGACCATGCTAGTCGACTACGCGAGGGCCGCTTTTGATGAGGGTCATGGCGAAGCGGGATAGCGCTGGCGCGGTGAGTATTCTCGCCATAAGATAGTAACTAGTCACTATCTTATGGGGTCGGGTATGTCAGGAAAACGCAATCTAACCGCTGCAGAGCGCCGGGAACGAACTGTCGATACGGTCATTGAATTGAGCGCACGGGATGATCCCGCCAATATCACTACCGGCAGCATCGCCAAACACATGCGGGTTACTCAAGGAGCACTGTTCCGCCACTTTCCGAGTAAGGACGCGGTCTGGGAGGCAGTCATCGGCCGAATAGCCGAGCGTATAATCAAGCGGCTGGATAGAGCCGCTGCCTCGGCAGATAGTCCTTTGGCTGCGCTGGAAGCAATGTTTCATGCCCATATCGCCTTCATTGTCGAGCACCCTGGTGTGCCTCGGCTGATGATGGGGCAACTGCAGCACGCTCGGCCGACCCCGGCCCGCCGTATGGTTCGCTCACTGCTGTTTCTCTACCGTGAGCGGATCGAGAAATTGCTGATCGAGGCACAGGAAGCCGGCGATCTGCGCCGAGAGCTGAATATCGAGGCGGCTGCCACGCAGTTCATCGGCACCATCCAGGGCCTGGTCATGCAATCGCTGATGATCGGTAGCATGAACCATATAGCCGAGCAGGCCCAAGGAGCGTTCGATCTTTACTGTCACGGCATCCAGCAGGAGCGAGGGACGCACCCATGACAGTCCTGGCTCAACGTCTGGGGCGTGTACTGGCGGTTGTCATTGGCCTGGCCGTCGGCGTGGTGCTTCTGGTGATGTTTGTGGTCAACCGTCAGACACCGGAGCACAGTGACTCACCGCCTGCCCCCAAGGCGGTGGCGGTGATCGAGGCCCGGCCCCTGCCGTTTCGCCTCGAGGCGCGCGGCCACGGCGTGGCGCGCCCCGCCGAGACCTGGCAGGCGGTGGCCAATGTCTCGGGCAGGGTGGTGGAGCGCCATCCGGCGCTGGAGAGCGGCACACTGCTGCGTGCAGGCACCCTGCTGCTGGCGCTTGACCCGAGTCGCTATGAGCTGGCCATCGCCGAAGCCGAGGCGGAATTGACTCAACTAGAGGCAGAGGAGGCCAATACTCGGCGTTTGCTGGGCCTGGAGCGCCAGGCACTCGATCTCGCCGAGCAGGAGCTTTCACGCATCGAGCGCCTGGCGTCTACCGGTTCTGTTTCCACTTCTCAACGTGATGCTCAGCGTCGCAGCACTGTAGCGCAACGCCAGGCGGTGGCCACGTTGGAGAATGCCTTGGCCTTGCTGCCAGCCCAGCGCGAGCGAGCATCGGTGCGCCTGGCCCAGGCGCGTCGTGACCTGGCGGATACCCGTTTCGTGGCACCCTATGACTTGCGCTTGGGTGAGGTAGAGGTAGAGCTTCACCAGTTCGTCAGTGTGGGCCAGAGCCTATTCGAGGCGGATAGCCTGGCGGCTGCCGAAGTGGAGGCGAGGCTTCCCTTCAGCGTGGTGCGACGCCTGCTGGGTAGTGTGGCGCCGGCCGAACTCGAGCCCGGCTCCCTGGATCTGAGCGAGCGCATCGACCTTGATGCAATCGATGCGGAGCTGGAGCTGGTCGGGGCGTCCGGTGTGGGCTGGACGGGCCGGGTGGTGCGCGTGGCCAGCGGCCTCGACCCGGCCACCCGCGCCGTTCGAATAGTCGTCAGGGTCGACCATCCTTGGCGCGGTGCACGGCCTCCCGATCGACCGCCGCTGCAGCGCGATATGTATACCCGGGTGCGGCTCACGGCCCCCGGCCCCGAGGCCTCAATGGTAGTGCCATCGTCGGCGCTCCATCAGGGTGAGCTTTATCTGGCTGACGAGCAGGGGCGCCTGGTGCGACGCCCGGTCTCCGTGGCATTCAAGCAGGGGGGGCTGGCGGTGATCGAGGCGGGCTTGGTCCCGGGGGAGCGCGTAATCCTCGATGACCTGCAGCCGGCCATCGATGGAATGGCGCTCTCCGTGCGTCGAGACGATGCTGCCGAGGCACGCCTGGCCGCCCTGGCCCGGGGCGAAGCATCGTCGGGAGAGCGGCCATGATTCGCTGGTTCGCCGGGCATCCCACCGCTGCCAACCTGCTGCTGATCCTGCTGCTGGCCGCCGGATTGTTCGCCGCCCCCAGCCTCAAGCGCGAGACTTTCCCCGACTATCGCCCGGTTGAGGTGTCCGTGGAGGTGGCCTACCGCGGGGCCAGCGCCGCCGACGTCGAGGATGCAATCTGCCGGCGCCTGTTCGATGCCGTTAAAGGCGTGGAATTCCTCGATGAGTTTGTCTGCGTGGCTCAGGACAACCTGGCCAGCGCCACCGCCACCATGGAGGCCGGCGGCGATGCCATACGCTTCATGAGCGAGATCGATACCGAAGTCGGTGCCATCACTGAGCTACCGGCACGGGCCGAGCCCCCAGTAGTTCGCGAACTGCACCGCAGCGATCTGGTCGCCGCGGTCGCAGTAACAGCCGACATGCCCATTCGCCAGCTCGAGGAGTACGCCCTGCGCCTGGAGGAGCGCATCATGGCGCTGCCCGGCGTGGCGGACGTGGCAATCCATGGCATGTCGCAGCGCCAATGGCAGGTCGAGGTGCCCCGCGAGGTGCTCGGCCAGCATGGCCTCTCGGCTCAGGAGCTGGCGCAACGCATCTCCGCTCAGAGCCTGGACCTGCCGCTGGGCACTCTGGAAACGGCCGATCGCGATATTTTGCTGCGCTTTACCGACCAGCGCCGCTCCATGGCCGAACTGGCCGAGCTGGTGGTAGTTTCCGACACCGGAGGTGGTGAACTTACTCTTGGTGAGCTGGCCACCTTCACTGAGGCCGGTGAGCGCGCGGAAGAGACGCTTCGCTTCAATAGCGAGCCGGCGCTGGTGCTGGAGGTTAGCAAGGCGCTGCGTGAAGATGCCCTGACGGTCAAGGAGCGGCTCGAGGCGCTGCTCGAGGACGAGCGTCACCGCTTCGACGGCGGCATATCGCTGACTTTGACCCAGGATGCGACAAGCATTGTCCGCGACCGCTTGCGGATGCTGGTGGATAACGGCTTGATGGGCCTGGTACTGGTAGTGCTGGTGATGAGCCTGTTCTTCCGCCCCCGTCTGGCGCTGTGGGCGGTGCTGGGTCTGCCGGTTGCCTTCATGGGCGCTTTCGCGGTGATGGCGTTCGCCGGGCTGTCGCTCAACATGATCACTCTGGTGGCGCTGTTGATGGCCATCGGTATCGTCATGGATGATGCCATCGTTATCACCGACAACATCGCCTCTCATGCCTTGCACCGGAAGTCGCTGCTGGAGGCAGTGGTCGAGGGAACCCGCCAGGTGCTGCCCGGGGTGCTTTCGTCATTTCTTACCACGGTAGCGGTGTTCACCCCGCTCTCCTTCCTTGCCGGGGAGTTGGGTGCAGTGCTGGAGGTGCTGCCAGTAGTGCTGATCGCAGCGCTAATGGCGAGCCTCATCGAGGCGTTCTGGATCCTCCCTCACCACCTCAAAGGCAGCGTGGGGAGCCTGGGCGATGGTCACGACTCCCGCTTCCGGGCCGCCTTCGAGCGACGTTTCGCAAATTTTCGTGAGGCCGTCGGGGGGCTGGCCGACCGGGCGATCCGCTTTCGGCATGCGGTGCTGGGCCTGTTGCTGACGGTGACCCTGGCCTCCGCCGGCTTCATTGCCGGGGGGCACGTGGGTAGTGAGGCGATGCCGGATATCGATGGCGACGTGCTGGAGGCGCGCATTCTGATGCCCCAGGGTACGCCCCTGGCGCGCACCGAGGCGGTGGCCGAGCGGGTCGAGGCGGCGATGCGTGACCTGGACGCGCGCTACTCACCCGAACAGCCAGAGGGCGCCTCCCTGGTCGAGGCGATACAGGTGCGCTTCAACCACAACCTCAGCGCCCGAGAGGCGGGCCCCCATGTGGCCACCGTCAGCGTCGACCTGCTCACCGCCGAGCGACGTAGTGTCACCCTCGATACGCTGACCGAGGCATGGCGGGAGGCTATCGGCAAGATCGAGGGCCTGCAGCGGCTTATCATCCAGGAACCCGGCTTCGGCCCCGCCGGGGTGCCGGTAGAAGTGCGACTGGCCGGGGAGAACCTAGAAGCCATGAAGGCGGCGGCGCTGGAGCTGGGGGGCCATCTCGAGGGCTACGCGGCCGTCCACAACGTCATGGATGACCTGCGTCTGGGCAAGACCCAGCTGGCCTTCTCCATGGCCGAGGGTGCCCACGGCCTGGGGCTTTCCGCCGAGGAGGTGGCCGGCCAGCTGCGCGCGGCGCTGCTGGGTGAGATTGCCGATACCCAGCGCATCGGCGACCAGGAGATCGAAGTGCTGATCCGCCTAGCCGAGGGGGACAGAAGCTCCCTTGATGATCTGGCGGACCTTACCATCGCCCTGCCGGGTGGGCTCCGGGTGCCTCTGGAGGTGGTGGCCAACGCCGAGGAGCGACGCGAATGGGCGCGCATCACCCGTATCGACGGGCGGCGTACCGTCACCGTGGAAGCCAACGTGGATGCACGCCAAGCCAGCGGCCAGGCTATCGTCGATGACCTCACCGGTAGCGGCTGGCTGGAGGTTTTCCTTACCCGCCACCCCAATGTGGCGATCTCCTTCGAGGGGCAGGTGGCCAGCTCCGCCGAGACCGGCGGCTCCATCGGCCGCGGGCTGTTGATCGGCCTGGTGGGGATCTTCGTGATCCTCTCCTTCCAGTTTCGCAGTTATGTGGAGCCGCTAATCGTCATGCTCTCGATCCCGCTGGCCTTCATCGGCGCCATCTGGGGCCATGTGCTCATGGGCTACTACCTCTCCATGCCCTCGCTGATTGGTGCGGCGTCGCTGGCCGGTATTGTGGTCAACAACGCCATCCTGCTGATCCACTTCATCAAGACCCATCGCGAGCGTGGGTTGGATGCCGTTGCAGCCGCCGGCCAGGCCAGCCGCGACCGGCTGCGTGCCATCCTGATCTCGTCCACCACTACCATCGCCGGGCTGCTGCCACTGCTGGCAGAAACCAGTACCCAGGCGGCGGCCATCAAGCCACTGGTGATCTCGGTGGTGTTTGGCCTGCTCAGCGCTACTGTGCTCGTACTGTTGGTGATCCCGGCACTCTACGTGCTGTTCGACGACTGGGGGTGGCTAGGCAAGGCAACGGAGATGGAGCCGCTCCCGGATCAGTTGAGCAAGGACTGAAATCCTTCTCTTGACGGGGCCGGAATAGACTCTAGTCTTGAAAAGGTAGATTGAATGCTTCTTATAAAATGTCCTCCCGGCAAGGCACAACGAAAACAACAGGAGCCAGCCATGACGATCATTGCGCCGAAGTCCTCCGCGACCAGGTACGCAAGCATTGCTATCGTAAGCCTCCTAGGGCTACTGATGGGTGCGGCCGTCCTATCGGCGGACGAACACGAGGGGCAGGCAGCCTCCGATTCGTGGTTGCCCAGTCTCATGACGGAAACTCCTCAGGAGGGGTTTGCCCTGGCCGTGAAACTATCGCAGAAGGGTGTCGCCACGACACAGACCGATGCCGAAGTGCGAAAAGAGCTACGACCGGAGTACGCAGCAGATCCCAACAGCCTTATTGCCATTTCGCATGTCATTGCGACCCATTTCCAGACGGTGGCTGCGGCTAACGACTACTGGCGCGAGTGACCGGTCCAGTTAAGACACTATCGCTAACTCCAAGCCGAATGATCTGGCTCGGATGCTATTTCTGCTTGGCGCTGTTCGCGCACGGCATCAGATGCCTCGATGCAGTGTTCAGCGCGGTAGGCGCTGATGGGTCATGGCGCGAAATGCTCGACCCCGCCAAAGATGGCCTGTGCCTTTGACGGGGCTAGTAGTGAGAGTATCAGGCAGCTTCAATAGGGCGGGACGGGCCGAAGTGCTCAAAGTGGCGTCGATCCTCTTCAACGCCGAGCTCTGCCAAGGCCTGGTTCACCGCACTCATGAAACCCTGGGGGCCAACGAAGTAGCAGCGCGGGTTGGATGCGGGCAGGTAGTGTCTCAGTAGCTCGCGATCGAGGCGGCCGCAGTGGTCGGCATCGTCGCCGTGTTCGTGTATGGCGACGACCTTGAGCTTAGAGGGATGCACTTCGCGCATCGCGGCGACCTCCTGCCGGAAGGCGTGATGCTCGGCGTCGATGGCGGCATGAAGATAGACTACCTGCCTACCCTCGGCCAGCGCCTGGCGAGCCAGCGGCAGAATAGGTGTCTGGCCCACTCCACCGCTGATCAACAGCAGCGGTTCATTGCCTCCCTGTAGCGTAAGCTCCCCGGCCGGTGGCAGAAGGTCTACGCTGTCGCCAACGTTGAGCACGTCGTGAAAGTAGCGGCTGGCTCGACCCTCGGGCTCACGCTTGATCGAGATCCGATAGGTGCGGCCATTTGGCAGGTCCGAGAGGCTGTAGTGGCGATAGAGCGTCTCGCCCTCGATACCGAGTCGCACGCCGATGTACTGGCCGGGCTCATGATCTGCTACCGGGCCTTCGTCCTCCGGCTCGAGGACGAAGGAGCGAATCATCGCGCTTTCTTGCCGAGTCGCGGCGATGCGGAATCGACGTAAACCGCGCCAGCCACCGGGTTTCAGAGCGAAAGCCTGGTACCGACGATCCTCCAGCTCAATCAACAGGCCGGCCAGCTCTTCATAGAGCGCTGCCCACGCTTCGGCGATCTCTGGCGTCAGAGCGTCACCCAGCTCCTCGCCGATGGCGGCCATCAGGCACTCGCCGACAATGGGGTACTGGTCGGGCTGAATGCCCAGCGACACGTGTTTCTCTACCACTGTGGCCAGCACTCCTCTCGCCCTGGCGGGATCCTGGCGCAGCTGCACGTAGGCCAATACGGCACCGGCCAGGGCCCGTTGCTGGGCACCGCTCTGCTGGTGCGCCTCATTGAACAGCGAGGCCACGTCGGGGTAGCGCTTGAACATCAACGGATAGAAATGCTGGGTAATGGCATCGAGGTGCTCTGCTACCACCGGGGCGGTGGCCTCGATGAGCTGCTCCTGCTGTGAGGTGAGCATGAGGGTCTCCTTCGTCGGGGAAATTATAATAAGCATGTAAAATACTTGTTATTTGGTGCGCGAACCTGAGGCGAATTGTCGCAGAGCAAAGCAAACCCATCATAACGTGGGGGCGCAAAGGATCGAAAAGCAAGAAGGGCTGCTACAAAGGCACTCCTGCAGGGGGGCCGGGGAACGTCAGCCCTTAGTACACGGTGGCTTTTTTAGTATATCTAGCGCTTCTGATGCACGCTTCAGCTCGGCCTTCCCGCATGGCCTGCAACTTTTTGTTCTCGATGGTGCCGGCAATTTCCGGGAGGCTGCAGATGAATGCGTCATCAGAGCCGCCCGGTCGGTGGTCGAACGCACGGTCTCTCGGAACGTGAAGCTCAGCACCCCGACCGAGCCCGTGAGTGCTTGTGGATCAAGCTGGCTGGTTACGACCACGAGGCGTTCGGCCGCCATGGGCTCGTCAACCGCCTGATATGGCAGGGCATGTCGCATTCCGGCACGCCGCTGTCGTTGACCGTGCGGGGTCGGATTGCTAGCTTAGCGACACTCTCAGGTGCCCTAGGCGCGCGCAGACGCGCCGGGGTGAAACGAGAAGTCGGTGCGCCTCGTGCCATTCCGACGCTGCCCCCGCAACGGTAATCGAGTCAAGGAAAGCCTTACACCACTGTGCCCTGACACGGGAAGGTGGCCTTCTGGGACGTTAATTGTCCACTCGTCAGCCCGGAGACCGGCCAGAGAGTGCAGGAAATGCTGTATGACAGCGTTTCCCTCATGCCGGGTTGCGGTGGGCGACTCCGAGGCAGGGCTGGCGCCGCCGTTCACCTCTCCCTTTCTCGATCCCTTTCCCGCCAGCCGGCTTCGCCTAGAAGACCGTGCGGGTAGGCACGGCGAGCAAGGGAATCAGAATGAAAACCAAGCATCATCTGGCCGCCTTCGGCCTGGCAGCGCTTCCTCTGGCCGTTCAGGCCCAGGCCACTGTCACGCAAGACACCGATATTGTCGCCCTCAATCCCATGGTGATCACCGCCACCCTGGCGCCGCGCACCGCCGACGAGACGCTCTCCTCGGTGACCGTGCTCGACGAGGCCACCCTGCGGCGTCAGGACCCCACCAGCGTCACCGATCTGCTGCGCGGCCAGCCCGGAGTGGACGTCAGCTCCAACGGCAGCTTCGGCAAACAGAGCAGCGTGTCGATTCGCGGCACCTCGAATAACCAGAGTCTGCTGATGATCGACGGCATTCGCCTGCGCTCCGCTACGGATGGCGGCCCTGCGTGGCAGTACCTCGACCCGCGCATGTTCCAGCGCGCCGAGATCGTGCGCGGCCCGCGGGGCAGCCTCTACGGCGCCGACGCGGTAGGCGGCGTGGTGCAGCTCTTCACCCATGACGCTCAGGAGGGCGGCCCGCACCCGCGCATCTCTGCAGGCGGCGGCTCCTTCGATACCCAGCGATACAGTGCAGGACTCTCCGGCAGTAGCGGCGGTACCCGCTACAGCTTTGCCGGCAGCCACTTCACCACCGATGGCACGCCGGTGCGTCGTGGTGGTGAGGATATGGGGTACGACAACACCTCAGCGCTGGCGCGAATGTCGCACACCTTCGATAGCGGCGCAGAAGTGGGATTTCTGGCGCTGAGAGCCCGCGGTACCACGGAGTATGACGAGAGCGGCTCCATGGCCACGACTGATTATATGCAGCAGGTGGCGGGAATTTATGGAGAACTGCCGGTAACTGACAGCTGGAGTAGTCGCTTGACGCTGAGCGAAGCGCGCGATGAAAGCGTCAACCACTTCTGGGGGTCTATCCTTGATACGCAGACACGCACGGCCCGCTGGGAGAACACGCTGACTTCAGGGGGGCATGAGTTGATTATCGGTGCGGAGTATATGAACGATAGCGTGGCCGGTAGTGTCACGGGGAATATGCCATGGGATGGTCCTTATGACATCGAGGAGCGTGATAACAAGGCCGTTTTCGGCCAGGCGCTACTCGATTTCGAACCGTTAGCCGTTCAAGCCAGCCTGCGTTATGACGATAACGAAGCCTACGGTGACGAGATTACCGGTAGCCTGGCGCTGGGGTATGACATCAATTCCCACCATACCCTGCGAGCCAGCTATGGCACCGCCTTCAAGGCGCCAACTTTCAACGACCTTTATTGGCCGGGGTTTGGCAATCCCGAGTTAGAAGCGGAAACATCCAAAACGGTGGAGCTCGGAGTACGTGGCCAATATGTGCGCTGGTTCTGGGATGCCGCAATCTATCAGACCGATATTGACAACCTGATCGTCTGGCAGCAAATGGGGCAGCCGACAACGAACGTACCCACTACGCGTATCCGTGGCGTCGAACTCTCCGTGGGCGCTGAGGTAGATGATTGGACGTTAGCTGCCGCCGCGACCTACACCGACCCTGAAGATCGGGCTACCGGAAATCGTCTTAGGCGCCGTTCCAGTCAGAGCGCCCGCTTCGACGTGGATCGTGAGCTGGGCGAGTGGTTCCTGGGGGGCTCCTGGGTTCTGCAGGGCTATCGCTACGAAGATGCTGCCAACACGGATCGAATCGGTGGCTTCGGGCTGGTCAATCTGCGTGCCGGCTGGCAGTTTGCACCGCTGTGGTCGGCTCGACTGACTGTGGAGAATGCCCTTGATAAAGAGTATGTCACGACACGTTTCTTCGATGACGATGACTACCTCAACGCCGGTCGTGCGGCCTTCGTCAGTGTCCACTTTGGCCAGTAGCGGCCGGTTCGGCGGGGCCGTTGGCCCCGCCGTAGGTTTCAGCGCCTTGCTGGCCCTGTCGGGGCCGGCGGCCGGCGAGGCGTATGCCGATTCGCTCTGCGCCACCGACGACCGCGACCGCGAGGTGTGTCTGCCGGTGCCCGCCGGTCGCATCGCCGCGCTGTCGCCCGGTGCGACCGAGCTGGTCTATGCCGCCGGGGCCGGTGACCAGGTAGTGGCCGTAGTGGACTACAGCGACTACCCGCCGCAGGCCCAGGCGGTGCCTTCGCTGGGCAGCCATACGCGCATCGACATGGAGCGCCTCGTCGCCCTGCGGCCCACACTGGTGATCGGCTGGGTGACCGGCAATCCCTCCGAGCAGCTGGAGATGCTGGAGGCGCTCGGCCTGCCGGTGTTCTACCTCGAGCCGCGGTCCTTCGAGGGCGTGGCCAGCGCCATCGAGCGCCTGGGACGCCTGGCCGGCACAGCCGATGCCGCGGATCGCGAGGCGAGGCGCTTTCGCGACGGCATGATCGAGCTTCGAGAACGCTATGCCGGGCGAGCACCGGTGCGCGTCTTCTATCAGGTGTGGGACGAGCCGCTGATGACCGTCAACGACGCGCACCTGATCGGCTCGGTGCTGACCGCCTGCGGTGGCGTCAACGTTTTCGGCGACCTTGAGCGCCTGGTGCCGCGCATCGGCGACGAGTCGGTGCTCGACGCCGACCCCGAGGCGATATTGGCCGGCGGCATGGGCGAGGAGAGCCGTGAATGGCTCACCCACTGGGAGCAGTACACGAACCTCACGGCGGTGGCGGAGGGCAACCTCTTCTTCGTGCCGCCGTCGCTGATCCAGCGCCCCACGCCGCGCCTGCTCGAGGGCAGCCGGCTGTTCTGCGAGAAACTGGAGGCAGCCCGTGCACGCCGCTAGGTACTCACTGGTCGCTGTCAGGCACGGAGGGCTGGCCTTCCCGCTGGGCCTGCTGGCGCTGGCGGCGATGGCCGCCATGGCGTTGGCGGTGTCGGTCGGCAGCGTCAACATCACCCCCGCCGCGCTGTGGGAGGTGGCCCTGGGGCGCGGCGACGCCCTGGCGCGCATCTTGGTGTTGGAGCTGCGTGTGCCGCGGGCCCTCTCGGCATTTGCCACCGGTGGCCTGCTGGCATTGGCCGGTGCGCTGATGCAGGTATTGCTGCGCAATCCCTTGGCGGACCCCTACGTGCTGGGCCTCTCGGGCGGTGCCGCAGTGGGAGCGCTGGCGGCGATGCTTGCCGGGTTGGGCGGCGCGGTGATCAGCGGCTCGGCTTTCGCCGGGGCCTTTCTCTCGACACTGCTGGTTTTTGGCCTGGCCCATGGCACCGGCAGTTGGACGCCTTCCCGCCTGCTGCTCACCGGCGTGGTGGTGGCGGCCGGGTGGGGCGCGGTGGTCACGTTGATGCTGGCGGTGAGCCCCGTTGAGCGTCTTCCCGGCATGCTCTACTGGCTGATGGGCGATCTATCCTACGCCCACACACCCGGCTATCCGCTCGTCGTGCTGCTGGGGGTGTGCCTGCTCGCCTTCCCGCTGGGGCGCAGTCTCAACGTGTTGGCCCGCGGGGCGCTGCAGGCCGCGGCCCTGGGCGTGGTGGTGCGTCCGCTGGAGTGGACGATCTACATCACGGCTAGCCTGCTCACCGCCATGGCGGTGACCACGGCCGGCAGCATCGGCTTCGTCGGCCTGGTGGTACCGCACATGCTGCGCCTGATGCTGGGCAACGACCAACGTCTGATCCTGCCTGCTTGTGCCCTGGCTGGCGGCACCCTGCTGGTGCTCGCCGACACCCTGGCGCGCACCATCATCGCTCCGGAACAGCTTCCGGTGGGGGTGATCACGGCGCTGCTCGGCGTACCGACCTTCCTCTACCTGCTCTACCGGAGCCGCTGATGAGCCGACTCGAGGCGCGAAATCTGGTCATCGACGTACCGGGCCGTCGCGACGGTCGGGCGCTGAACCTGGACCTGGAGCCCGGGCAGGTGTGGGGCGTGCTCGGCCCCAACGGGGCCGGCAAAACCACCTTGCTGCATACCCTGGCGGGGCTGCGAGCACCGCGGGCCGGCAGCGTGCGTCTCGACGGGGGCGCGCTCGCCTCGCTGCCGCGCCGCCGGGTCGCCCGCGCCCTGGGCCTGGTCTTCCAGGAGCGCCAGGACGGCTTTCCCGCCACGGTGCGCGAGACGGCATTGATCGGGCGCCATCCCTGGCTGTCGCCCTGGCAGATGGAGGGCGGCGAGGATCTACAGTTGGCCGAGGCTGCGCTCGAGCGGCTCGATGTCGACCACTTGGCCGAGCGGCTAGTCAGCACGCTCTCGGGCGGTGAAAGGCAGCGCCTGGCCATCGCCACGGTGCTGACCCAGGCGCCGGCCATCTGGCTCGCCGACGAGCCAACCAACCATCTTGACCTGCATCACCAGACCGCGGTGATGGCGCTGCTCGCTGGCGAGGCCCAGGCCGGCAGGGCGGTTATGCTGTGCCTGCACGACCTCAACCTCGCCGCTCGCTGGTGCGACCATCTGCTGCTGCTCTACCCCGACGGTGAAGCGTGTTGGGGGTCGCGCGATGCCATGCTGGTACCTGCAGCCCTTGAGCGCCTCTACGGCCAGCGATTGGCCACCGCCATGGTGGGTGGCGCCCCAGTCTTCGTTTCCGTGAGGTGATATGCACCGCTCGACCCCGATACGCGGCGAGTTCCACAGGGACTTTCCCTCCCCCCGGACAGGTGGCCGCGCTCTTCCACGGCCAGTCGCCGTGGACCTGATGCCATACCAGGCGTTCGTCATGCGCGACAACGCTAAGGACCCATGCCCGCCATGCCAATCGCATGGCCGCCGAGCGGCCACAGCCAATCGCGTACAACCACGGCGGATAGCGCAAACTGATGCGCAGATCAGCGAAATGAAGGTGGCACTCCCCCGATGAGACTGTTTCAGCTGAAACATGAACTCGAGGCGCATGGGCTCGTTTTGCGCGGAGCCTTCGAGGTGGAGCCGGAGGATCATGTGCCCCCGATTGCCCACGCCATCCCGGCCGCAGCACTGGTGCTAGTGGGTAATGTCGGTTCGTCGCTGTGGCCCCAATTCGCTGCTTCGCCCGAATATTGTGACGGAAGACGCGATCCGCTGGACCGCTGGAGCCAACGCATTGGAGAGGCGCTTGCTGCCCGCTACGGTGCGCGTGCGCTCTATCCGTTCGGCGGGCCGCCGCATTATCCCTTTCAGCGCTGGGCGTCGCGTGCCGAGTCGGTACACCCATCTCCGCTCGGCCTGGTCATACACGCCGAATACGGCTCGTGGCACGCCTACCGCTTCGCGCTCGCGCTTGACCACGTGCCGGACGATCTCGCGCCAATGGCCGAACACGAGTCGCCGTGCCTGGGATGCGCCGAGCGTGCCTGTCTCGACGCCTGTCCGGTCGATGCCTTCACCGGTTCCGAGTATCGGATCGGAGCTTGCGCACAGCACCTGCGCGACATGCCCGACGGCGCCTGCATGCGGCTGGGCTGCGCGGCGCGACGTGCCTGTCTGGTCGGTGCCCCATCACGCTACGACTCGCAACATGCGGCATTCCACATGCAGGCCTTCGTTTTCGCTCGATCATCCGAATAGCTACATGATTCCGGCCATGGCCGGGGCGTATGGCTTGTCATGTTCGAGTACGGCGCGGTGGTCCGATGGCCAAGGCCGTTACCCTCGCCTCGAAGAAGACTTCCCCGTCGATGTCGTTATCGACACGGTTTTCCTCAATCTCGAAGCGCACCTCCACCTCGGCCGCACCGGCCTGCCAAGCCAAGGCTTCAGCGCGCTCGGCGGCCGTTTGCCGCGCCATCGCATAGGCTGCCTCGAGTGTGACGTGGTCGCAGGGGCCATTGGGCAGGAAGACCCTAAAGCGGCCTTGTACTGGCTGCAGAACAGAGACATGAACTCGCTGAACCACTTGGCCGAGCAGCGTGCCCACGGCGTTAGCCACCTCGCCGTGGGAAGGCAACACAACTTCGGCGCCCAGCGCCTCGCCAACCGCCGGATAGTAGCTTGCTGCCGGCCCGCCCACCGCGACCACAGGGGATGTCGGCGCGAATTTCAGCGTGAAGACCGATGGGGCCACGGCGACACGGGACTTCCCACGCAGGATCAATGCCGCCAAGGAGGCCGCCAGCCGCCCTTGCTGGCTATCGACATCGGCATCATGCAGCCCCGCCTCGATCAGTTTGGTAGAGATGGCCTCGACCACTCGGCCATAGATCTCGCGTGATGGCGCTTCCGCATCGCCTTCCGGCCAGCGTCCAAGCCCGTATTGGCGGCGCATGCGCTTGGCCCAGATGATCGCTGCCAGGCGGGCGGCCTCGACATCCCAGTGGCGTGAGATACCCAGGACATGGGCGGCATCGGTGGGTGTGAAACCGCTGAAGATCACCAGGCCACGACGTTCCAGGCTGGTTAGTGCACGGGCCAGCCAGCGTTTCTCTTCCACCGCACTCAGCATTTCCACTGGTCCGTCGCCCAACTGCGCCCAGGCCTCATGCTCATCGACGCTGAGCTGGCCCATAAGCGCTTCGTCGTGTTGTAGGCGCATGGCGAAGCGATTATGGTTGCTGCCCGGAGGAAGGTTGAGCTGCCGCAGCAGGGCCTCGTGTAGCTCGGGATGCTGACTGACCAACAGGCTCATGGGCAACACGCGGCGAGGTCCGATGGCAAGGCCTCGACCAGGCGCGAAGGTGACTTCACTATCGCCGCCAAGGCCGATGGAATAGAGCTTGATCGCCTCTACCATGGGACGCCAGTCCCCCACCCGGGCGCCGTCGAAGGAGAGCGTCGGCAAACCGTCTCGCACCACGGCAATATCCGTCGTGGTTCCCCCCATGTCGGCGACGATCAGGTTACGGCGGCCGCTAAGCATCATGGCGCCGTTGACACTGGCCGCTGGCCCGGACAGCACCGTGGTGATGGGCTGCAGGATGGCGCTGTCAGCGGAAATCAGTGAACCGTCGCCCTTCACGATCATCAGCGGTGCCAAAATACGGTGGCGGTGCAACAGCCCTTGGACCGCCTCAATGAGACGAGCAACATAGGCGATCATGCGGGCATTCAGCGCTGCGGTCATGGCACGGCGCGGCGCCCCCAGAGAAGCCGCCAGCTCATGGCCGCAGGTCACCGGTTTGCCTGTCAGCTCATGCACGAGTTCCGCCGTGCGCTGCTCGTGAGCCGGGTTGCGGACACTGAAGGAGGCCGAGACGGCAAAGGCCGATACCCGCTCCCGCCAGGCCAGGATTGTTCTGCGTAGGGCTTGCTCATCCAGGGGCGCGAGTTCGCGACCT
The DNA here is from genome assembly GCF_017868775.1 of Billgrantia sulfidoxydans. Classification (NCBI taxonomy): domain Bacteria; kingdom Pseudomonadati; phylum Pseudomonadota; class Gammaproteobacteria; order Oceanospirillales; family Halomonadaceae; genus Billgrantia; species Billgrantia sulfidoxydans. Next base: position 210,942 of record NZ_CP053381.1, read on the forward strand.
TCCGCGTCATGGCCGCCGCCCAGCATAATCAGACTGTTGGCGCCAAGGAGTGAGACCAGTCCGGTCGCCTTGACCTGTCGCTCGTCATACCCAATCAGTAGTACACAGATCGGTGCTCCCTTGCCCTCTACCGCCGAGTTGGTCGTCAGCGTCGACGACAGTGACACCAGGTCGACCCGGGACAGCAAGTCGGCGGGCAGCGCCCTCAAGGCATCGGCGATGCCCTGCTGAAGGTCCAGGCGCGTCGTCAGACGCTTGGCCATCGCCACCACCTGGTCGGCCTCGTCCAGGAGGACCGCGTCGGTAAAGGTACCGCCCGTATCGATGCCCAGCCGATAACCCATTGGGGCCTCTCCTCATGTACTTGGGTGTTTTGCCGACCACCCTTGGTGTCATTCTGTGCAGCCACATTGACAGAGCGTTAGAGAGTCGCCCCTTCAGGCGCGCTGCCGGCGCCGGCGCCGGCCGCCGCGCGCTGTGGCGCTGGCATCCTCCGTCACCGCCGGCAGGGTCACGTGGGCGCTCAGTTGCGGGAAGGGATCGTGGCGATGAGGGATCGCCATGGCGGCCACGAAGTGCTCCTGGAAACGCGGCTCGGTGGCGGTCTCCACCTTTTCCACGCGGCGCACCACCTCCTCGATTTCGCGGCGCGCCTTGCGGCTCAATAGGGCGATGCGCGCGCCCGTGCCAGCGGCGTTGCCCGCCGAGGTGACGTGCGCCAGATCACAGTCGGGGATCAACCCCAGGGTCATGGCGTACTTGACGTCGATGTGAGCGCCGAAGGCCCCGGCGAGGCGGATGCGATCGACGCGGTCGGTGCCGAAGTGCTCCATCAGCAGGCGGATGCCCGCGTAGAGCGCGGCCTTGGCCAGCTGGATGGCGCGGATGTCGGCCTGGGTGATGGCAATGGTCCGCGTCGCGTCGCGATGCAGCACGTAGGCGAAGGTGCGCCCGTCGGCCACGATCCGTTCGCTGCGCGCCGCCAGGCCGCCCTGCACGATGCCGTCCCGAGTGATGACGCCGGCCAGGTACATCTCGGCGACGACCTCGATGATGCCCGAGCCGCAGATGCCCGTGATACCGTGGGACGCCATCGCCGCGTCGAAGCCCGGCTCGTCGGACCACAGCTCGCCACCGATGACCTTGAAGCGCGGCTCCAGCGTCAGGGGGTCGATGCGCACCCGCTCGATGGCACCGGCAGCCGCCCGCTGCCCGCCGCTGATCTGGGCGCCCTCGAAGGCCGGCCCGGTGGGGCTGGAGCAGGCCAGCAGCCGGTGGCGGTTGCCCAGCACGATCTCGGCATTGGTGCCCACGTCGACCAGCAGCATCAGTTCCTCGCCCAGGTAGGGCGACTCGGAGAGGATCATCCCGGCGGTGTCGGCCCCCACGTGCCCGGCGATGCAGGGCAGGCCATAGACCCGGGCGTTGGGGTGGATGGCCAGGTCCATCTCGGTGGCCCACAGCCCGTCGATGGCCTCGTCGGTGGCCAGCGCAAAGGGCGCACCGCCCAGCTCCACCGGGTTGATGCCGAACACCAGGCTCTGCATGATCGGGTTGCCGACGAAGGTCGCCTCGAGGATGGCGTCCAGCGGCACGTCAGCCTCGGTGGCCAGTTCCACCGTCAGCTCGTTCAGGGCGTCGCGCACCGAGCGCGTCATGGCCTGATCGCCGCTGGGGTGCATCATGATATAGGAGACCCGACTCATCAGGTCCTCGCCGTAGCGGATCTGCGGGTTCATGCGCCCGGTGGAGGCGACCACCTCGCCGGTCTGCAGATGGCACAGGTGGGCGGCGATGGTCGTCGAGCCCACGTCCACGGCTAGGCCGTAGGCCTGCGCCTGGAAGCCCGGCCAGACGGCGATGAGGCGGCGGTCGTCGTGGACCGCCACCGTCACGCCCCAGCCGCCCCGGCGCAGGGCCTGCTGCAGTTGCTGGACGACGCGGATGTCGGTTTCCAGCCCGGTCAGCCGCCACTCGTGGGCCAGGGCCTCCTTGAGGCGGCGCATGTCCGAGGCCGGAACGTGCATGTCCGGCTCCTGCACCTCCACGTAGTAGAGGCGCACGATGGGGTCGAGCGCGATGTCGAGCACCTCGGCCCGCTTGCGCACGATCTGACGGTGCACCTGGCTGGCAGGCGGCACATCGATCACGGCGTCGCCGAGCAGGAGGGTCGAGCAGCTCAGCCGACGGCCGTCGCGCAGCGGCCCGCGACGCTTCTCCCAGGCCTGCTCGGTGTCGCTCTTGGCGGAGAGGTGATCCGGCCATGACGAGACCCCGTGCTTAGCGAAGCGCCCCTCGCAGAGGTCGACCTGGCAGCGGCCGCACAGGCCGCGCCCGCCGCACACCGAATCGATGTCGACCCCCAGCGCGCGAGCAGCCTCCAGCACCGGGGTGCCGACCGGGAAGCGTCCGCGGCGCCCGGAAGGGGTGAAGACGACGAGCGCTTCGTGAGCATCGGACATGGGAACCTCCGTCCACAGGGGTTCGTTCAGGAGAGCGAAGCGCCTCAGGCGAGGCGCTTGCGTTGTTCGTTGTTATAGTGGTCTGGCAACTATTCGCGCTCAGGTCACGGCGCGGCGTCGGCGCGTCTGCCGCCGCCCGCGCCCTTCGGCCCCGTCCGCACCGACGGCCGGTGGCTCACGGAATTTCTGGATCCAGCGCATACAATCGGGGTCGTGCCCCATCATCACGTCGGCGCCCATGATCGCGGTCATGATCTCGGTGTGCAGCGGGTTGGTGATCGCCGAGGTCATCCCCGAGGCGATGGCCATGCTCATGAACGCCGCATTAATGCCGTTGCGGTTGGGCAGGCCGAAGCTGACGTTGGAGGCCCCGCAGGTAGTGTTGACCTTGAGCTCCTGCTGCAGGCGGTGGCACAGGGCAAATACCTGGCGGCCCGCCGAGTTCACCGCGCCGATCGGCATCACCAGCGGATCGACCACCACGTCGCAGGCAGGGATGCCGTGGTCGGCGGCGCGCTCGACGATCTTCTTGGCGACGGCGAAGCGCACGTCGGGGTCGTGGGAGATGCCGGTTTCATCGTTGCTGATCGCCACCACCGCCGCCCCATATTTCTTCACCAGCGGCAGCACCGCCTCGAGGCTCTCGTCCTCGCCGGTCACCGAGTTGACCAGCGCCTTGCCCTTATAAACCGCCAGGCCCGCCTCGAGTGCCTTGATGACCGAGGAGTCGATGCACAGCGGCACGTCGGTCAGCGACTGCACCAGCTCGACGGTCTGGGCCAGGATCGCCGGTTCGTCGGCTAGCGGGATGCCGGCATTGACGTCCAGCATGTGCGCGCCGTGCGCCAGTTGATCCTCCACGTCCTTGACCACGCGGGAGAAGTCGCCGGCGGCCATTTCCGCAGCCAGCTGCTTGCGGCCAGTGGGGTTGATGCGCTCGCCGATGACCACGAAGGGCCGCTCGAAGCCGATCACGACTTCCTTCTTGTGCGAGCTGATGACAGTATCGGTCATGATGCTTCCTCAGTGATGGTGTCTTGTCGTTGCTATTGGGTGCCTGCGGAAGGCGTTGTCGTTAACTGTGGCGTTGCGGCTCCAAGCTGGCGGTCGGATAAGGATGGGTCATCCCGACACAGGCTCGAACTCTTCCGCCAGCGCGTCGGGCGACTCCGGATTGAGTTCGGCCGGGTTGTCGCGCCCCGGGTACCAGGGCACGCGGCCCTCCAGCACGCCGGTGCCTTCGATGATCTCGGCCACGGTATGCTCCTGGCGGTAGGCCATGATGTGGGCACCGCTGACCCCAGGGATCTCGCGGATCTGGTGAAGTAGGTCCATGCACAGCCGCTTGCCCTCCTCCTTCTGGTTCTGGGCGCCCTCGAGGCGCGCGATCACAGCATCGGGGATGTGCACGCCGGGCACGTTGTCGCGGATCCAGCGTGCACTGCGCGCCGAGGCGAGCGGCCCGACGCCGGGCAGGATGAATACGCGGTCCGGCCCCTCGAGCAGCCCCAGGTCGTTCACCTTGAGCATGAAGTCACGCAGCCGGGGGATGTCGAAGCAGTACTGGGTCTGGATGAACTGCGCCCCGGCAGCGACCTTCTTGGCCAACCGGTGCGGGCGCCACTCCAGGGGTGGCACAAAAGGGTTCTCGGCCGCGCCGAGGAAGATCCGCGGTGGCACGTCGATCTTGCGCCCGCTCTGGAAGCGACACTCGTCGCGCATACCACGGGCGATCTCCAAGAGCGACATGGAGTCGAGATCGAACACTGGCTTGGCTTGGGGATGGTCGCCGGCCTGGACGCCGTCGCCGGACAGGCACAGTAGGTTGCAGGCGCCCATGGCCGCGGCCCCCAGGATCTCGCCCTGTATGGCGATGCGGTTCCGGTCGCGGCATGAGATCTGCAGAATGGTGGCATAACCCACTCGGGTGAGCAGCGAGCAGACCCCGACGCTGGACATGTGGCAGTGCGCACCGGAGCCGTCGGTGGCGTTGATGGCATCCACGTAACCGTCGAAGATCGCCGCACGCTTGAGCACCTCGGCGGGGTCGGCGGAGTCCGGCGGGTCGATCTCGCTGGTGATGGCAAACTTGCCGGCGCGCAGCACGCGCTCCAGGCGCCCGGGCGAGACGTGGCCCGGCAGGATCGGCAGGGAGTAGCCCGGTACGGGCTCGTCGTCGAACTTCATTTCACGGCTCCGCTATCCGCGCGCTCGCGGGTTGGATCGGCCAGCTTGCGCACCACGCGCAGCCAGGACGAGGAATCCTTCAGGCGGAAGTCGACCGGCTGCTGCACCACCTGGATGCGATCGCCATACTTCATCCGGCGGCTGCCTTCCCAGGCCTCGACCCACACGCAGCGCATCTCCGGCTTGACCTCACAGTGGCCGTTGGCACGCACCCCGCCGCAGGGGCCGTTGCGCAGGTTCTTGGGGCAATTCATGGGGCAGGACATGCCGGTGGCGGAGAGCGCACACAGTCCGCACATCTGGCAATCGAACAGCAGGCCCTTGACGCCCTTCTCGATAGCCTTGACCGGGGCCTCGACGCGTTCATAGCCGATTCGCCGCCATAGCGGATGCAGCTTGACCAGCAGCGGCTCGAAGCCTCGATACACCCATTCGAACAGCCGGGCGTGACGGACCACCCAGCGCCTCACCTTGTACATCCTCTCCCTCCTTGCCTCCGCCCCCGAGATCGGGGACCGCGGCCATGGTCATTGTTTTTGTCGTCGTCGCGGGCGCTCTCAGGCGGGCAGGGCCAGCCCCTTCTGGCGCACCAACTGCTTGAGTGCCTCGTCATCGAAGCTTGCCTCGAGGCGTGCCGCCTCGGCTTCGGCCTCCGCCTGCAGGTTGTCGCTGCACTCGCGCGGGACGCTGCGCTGCCAGTCGGCCATGTACGCCTCCGAGCCGCCCTTGCCAGCCCGCATGGCCGCCCGGTCGATGGCGTGCTGGAAGCGCGGCGACAGTAGCACCTTGGCACTCTTGCGCCCCTGCTTGGTGATTACCTGGGCGGGAATATCCCGCCAGCTGACGATGGTCAGAGTTGTCATGTTGCTCGCTCTACAGCGACCGGCTCTGAGACCAAGCGGACCAGGGAGGTCGCCAGCTCGCCGTAGCCGGTATGCCGGTATTCGAAGGAGAGTCCGAGTCGTGCGGCGGCACGCTGGGCCGCCGCCTGAAGAGCGGGATCGTCACGCTGCGACAAGTAGACGAGCCGGCGATACTGGCCGAAATAGAGACTTGCGAGTTGGGGGTGGTGCTCGATGCCGAGCTCCTGGATGACCAGCCGGTCGAAGTGGCGCACGAGAAAATCGGTCAGATAAAAGGTGCCCAACTCTTGTTCGCTGAGCGCCGCGATCACCGACTCCCCGGCATAGACGTCATAGCAGTGTGCCCCCGGCAACCGTTCGGCGCCATGCTCGGCCAGCACTTCGTCCAGCAATCCGCCCGTACCGCAGTCGGCGTAGGCTACGAAAATGCGCGAGTACCGCGATGCTTCCCGCAGTTTCCTGCCCACGGCCTCGGGTATCCGATCCGGCCGATTGTGCAGGTCCGCTGGCAGGCATTCCAGGCGCACATCATGCCAGTCATTGGCGTCGATCAGGGCCATGATCTCCCTAGCCAACGCACCGCAGGCAATGATGAGCGTGGATGACATGACGGCGGACCTCCTCGGCTCAGGCGGCGCGACGCGTCGCGATGAGTTCCTTGGCCATATCGACCGCCACCCCGGCATCGCGGCAGTAGGCATCGGCACCGATGGCCTGGCCGAACTCTTCATTGAGCGGGGCGCCACCGACCATGACGATGACATCGTCACGCAGCCCCTTCTCGACCAGCGTATCGATGACGACTTTCATGTAGGGCATGGTGGTGGTTAGCAGCGCCGACATGCCAAGGATGTCTGGCCTGTGCTCTTCCAGCGCTTCGATGTAGGCTTCCACTGGGATATTGATACCGATGTCGATCACCTCAAAGCCGGCACCTTCCATCATCATCGACACCAGGTTTTTGCCGATGTCGTGAATGTCGCCCTTGACGGTACCGATCACGATCTTTCCGATGGTCTCGGAGCCGGAAGCTGCCAGCAGGGGGCGCAGCACTTCCATGCCCCCCTTCATGGCATTGGCTGCCATCAATACTTCGGGGACGAAGAGGATGCCGTCACGAAAATCGACACCAACGATGGCCATGCCGCCCACCAGTGCTTCGTCGAGCACTTTGTTGGCGCTCCAGCCACGCTCGAGCAGGATCTCGGTGCCTTCGACCACTTCGTCGCGTAGCCCATTGTAGAGATCGTCGTGTATTTGCTCGACGAGCTCGTCATCGGGTAGGTCGTTTAGGTCGAAGTCTTCGTTTTCATTGTACTGTTCTGTCATGGCGCTCCGCTCCTGGTCATTCCATACCCAAATTACGGGTATGGTTGCGAATGCAGCGTATGCGCTCGCCTTAGGGAACATATCCATGCAAGCGACGCCTTCATGTCGAAAAGCGCCATGCGCCTCGCTCCTTCTGGCGTTTTTAAAATATCTTGCAGTTTATTGATTTGAGTCAATTTTTACGATTTTCAAACTTTTCCCTCGTGGTCGCTGCGACAACGTTTCGCGTCGCCTGCAGACATGCGCGCCGATGCCACCGGAGTAAATTGCGACGCATGCCTGAACAACTTCAACAACAACAGCCAAGTGACGCCGAGGTTAGCCATGTCCGCTATGATCGAAGGGAAGAATATTTACTTGCTGAAGGCCAACTGCAAGGGGGCCATCGGTACCGTTTCCCGACTTACTACCTACCTTGCCCAGCGTCACTGCTACATCATGGAGCTGGCCCAGTTTGATGAAATTGAAACCGGTAATTTTTATGTCCGCTGCGTTTTTTCCACCACACCTGGCATCACTCCCAAGTTGGAGGAACTCAGGACCGAATTCGGCCAGGGCGTTGCCGAGCGCGACGGCATGGAGTGGGAGATGCACGACACCCTGGCCCTGCCCAAGGTGCTGATCATGGTGTCGAAGTACGATCATTGCCTCGATGATCTTTTGTATCGACAGCGGACTGGCGAGATCAAGATGGAGATTCCGGCCATCGTCTCCAATCACCCCGACCTAAAGCGCCTCGCCGACTGGTATGAGATTCCTTTCTATCACCTACCCATTACACCGGAGACCAAGCAGGAACAGGAGCGCCAGGTACTCGACCTCATTGAGGAAACGGGGGCCGAGCTGGTCGTCCTTGCGCGTTACATGCAAATCCTTTCCTCCAACCTATGCGAGGAACTGGCTGGTCGCGCCATCAATATCCACCACTCTTTCCTTCCGGGCTTCAAAGGCGCCAAGCCCTATCACCAGGCCTTTGAGCGGGGCGTCAAGCTGATCGGCGCCACCGCCCACTACGTTACAACCGACCTGGACGAAGGGCCGATCATCGAACAAGTCGTCGAACGGGTCGACCACACCTACAGTCCTGCCCAATTGGCAGCCGTGGGACGCGATGCCGAGAACATGGCGCTGTCGCGGGCGGTCCGTTACCACCTGGAGCATCGCGTCTTCCCCAATGGCAACAAGACCGTCGTCTTCCGCTGAGGCGCCCGACAGGAGGAAAGACCATGTCCATCCTGATCGATGGCAAGGCCCACGCCGCTCGGCTTCGCGAAGAGATCGGCCGTCAAGTAGGCAGACTGCGTCAGCACGACCTGATCACACCCGGCCTGGCCGTGATCCTCGTCGGCGAGGATCCAGCCAGTCAAGTCTATGTGCGCAACAAGGCGACCCAGGCCCGGGAAGCTGGCATGTCCTCGTTCGAATACCGCCTGGCTGACAGCGTGCCCCAAATCCAGTTACTCGACCTGATCGAGCGGCTCAACTGCGATCCGGAAGTGCACGGCATCCTGGTCCAGCTGCCGCTACCGCCTCAGGTCGATGAGGCACGTGTAATCCAGGCCATCTGTCCAGCCAAGGACATTGATGGCTTCCATCCGATCAACGTGGGCAACATCGCCACGGGGGGATACGGGATGGTGCCCTGCACGCCACTCGGCTGCCTGACGCTGCTCAAATTTCAACTGGGTGATCTGAGTGGCAAGCGTGCCGTAGTGCTGGGGCGCTCCAACATCGTTGGCAAGCCGATGGCCAGCCTGCTGCTGAAGGAGCACTGCACCGTGACCGTCGCGCACTCACGCACACGGCAACTCGAGGAGGTGTGCCGTCAGGCAGACATCTTGGTGGCTGCGGTAGGCCGGCCGTGCCTGGTCAAGGAGGACTGGATCAAGCCCGGGGCCACGGTGATCGACGTAGGCATCAATCGCATCGAGGCCGATGGACGGACGCGGCTGGTTGGAGACGTGGACTTCGAAGGTGCCCGCAAGGTTGCCGGCGCCCTTACACCGGTCCCCGGTGGCGTCGGCCCCATGACCATCGCCTGCCTGTTACTCAACACCTTGGAAGCCACCTGCCGACAGCATGACATTCCCTTCCCCGACGACATCATGTCGCTGGCTTGGGGGAGCACGTCGGCCGAGATGGCCTAATAACCGTCATCGCCTATGGCGATGGCGCTGCACAGCGGTAGACCAGTCGGTATATGCGGGTCGCTGGATGAGCAATGCCAGCCTGTCGGTGCTCCGCATGTTGCCCTCTCTCCAACCTACTTTCTGCAAAACAAAGCCGGAGAACGCCATGGATTCCACCTCATCTCGCCGCCGTACCCGCACCGCTGGAAACGCCCGCCGCGCCGGTAGAGGGGCCACCGCCGTCTCGGTCCAGCCCTACGCCACACGCCAAATCCCTCACTTCGAAATCCTCGATCACGCGGGGCTCTCCCTCCTTGAGGAGAATGCCGACACCATCCTCGAGGAGATTGGCATCGATTTTCGCGACGATGAGGAAGCCCTGCAGATCTGGCGTGATGCCGGTGCCGACGTGCAGGGGGAGCGCGTACGCATGCCGCGTGGCCTGTGCCGGCGGCTGATCCAGGATAGCGCGCCTCGCCAGTTTACCCAGCACGCGCGAAATCCTGCACGCAATGTGGAGATCGGCGGGCCGCACACCGTCTACGTGCCTGCCTACGGCTGCCCCTTCGTGCACGACATCGACCGTGGAAGGCGCTATGGCACGCTCGAAGACTTCCAGAACTTCGTCAAGCTCGCCTACCTGTCACCGAGCCTCCATCACTCCGGCGGTACCATTTGTGAGCCAGTCGACCTGCCGGTCAACAAGCGTCACTTCGACATGATCTACAGCCACATGAAGTACTCTGACAAGTGCTTCATGGGCTCGGTGACCCACCCAGATCGCGCCCGGGACACGGTCGAGATGGCCAAGATCCTGTTCGGCGAACGCTGGATCGATCCCGACACCGGCAAGCCGCGCACCTGTGTGATCAGCTTGATCAACGCCAACTCGCCGATGACCTTTGATGACACCATGCTGGGTGCCGCAAAGGTCTATGCGCGAGCCAACCAGGCCTGCATCGTGACCCCCTTCATCTTGGCAGGCGCCATGTCACCGGTGACCGTGGCCGGCACCGCCGCCCAGACCCTGGCCGAGGCCATGGCCGGTATGGCCTTCATACAGCTGGTGAACCCGGGCGCCCCGGTGGTGCTGGGCAGCTTCGCCAGCTCCATGTCGATGCAGTCCGGCGCCCCCACCTTTGGTACGCCGGAGCCGGCGCTGGTGCTCTACGTCATGGCGAGCCTGGCCCGCCGCCTCGGAGTACCCTTTCGTTCCGGCGGCTCGTTCACCGCCTCCAAGTTGCCTGACGCCCAGGCCGCCAGCGAGAGTGCCAACACCCTGCTGCCCACCACCCTGGGCGGCGTCAACTTCGCGCTGCATTCGGCGGGTTGGCTGGAAGGGGGGCTGGCCATGGGTTACGAGAAGTTCATCATGGATGCCGACCAGACCGGCATGATGCAGACGCTGCTCAAGGGTGTCGATCTGTCGGAGAACGGCCAGGCCATGGACGCCATTCGCGAGGTCGGCCCCGGCAAGCATTTCCTGGGCTGTGCGCATACCCAGGCCAACTTCAAGGACGCTTTTTACCTCTCACTGATCGCCGACAACAACAGCTTCGAGCAGTGGGATGCCGACGGCCGGCTGGACATGGCCCAGCGCGCCAACGCCCGGTGGAAGAAACTACTCGCCGAATACGAGGCGCCGCCCTTGGATCCGGCGATTGACGAGGCTCTGCTCAACTACATGGCAACCCGCAAGGCAGCCTTCCCCGATTCCAATATATAGCCGCCAGCTAAACCACGATGCCAACCGGTCCCGCCAAGCCGGCTGGCGTCCCGACTGGAGGAGCCGAAGCATTGGCGATCATCACCGCAACGAGATAACAACAACTTGAGGAATCTGTAGATGAAAGAACCCATCTCACCACCCTCCGATGGAGTTCCAGCCCCCGAGGGCCCAGCCGACCTGATCGATACCGATTACGTGATCGGGCAGGACAACATCATCGGCGAGTTCAAGCTGAACCTGGACATCCACGGCAAGGTATTCGCCATCTCGGCCCTGGTCACGCTGTTCTTCGTCATTCTAACCCTGGCCCTGCACAGCGAAGTGGAGCCGCTGTTCACCGGGCTGCGCAACTGGCTGACCAGCCACCTCACCTGGTTCTTCCTGCTCTCCGCCAATATCTTCGTGGTGCTCTGCCTGGTGCTGGTCGTCTCGCCATTGGGCAAGGTGCGCATCGGTGGTGCCAACGCCAGGCCCGACTTCTCCTATTCGGCCTGGTTCTCGATGCTGTTCGCCGCCGGCATGGGCATTGGCCTGATGTTCTACGGCGTCTCGGAGCCCATGTCGCACTTCGCCTCCTCTCTCGGCGGTACCAGCCTGGACGGTGGCATGCGCAGCGACTGGGCACCCCTGGGCGCCGCCGTCGGCAACCCCGAGGCGGCGGCGCGGCTGGGCATGGCGGCCAGCATCTTCCACTGGGGCCTGCATCCCTGGGCGATCTACGCCGTGGTGGCACTGGCCCTGGCGATCTTCTCCTACAACAAGGGCCTGCCGCTGACCATGCGCTCGATCTTCTACCCCATGCTGGGTGAGCGCATCTGGGGCTGGCCAGGCCATGCCATCGACATCCTGGCGGTCTTCGCAACGCTGTTCGGCCTGGCCACCTCGCTGGGATTGGGTGCCTCCCAGGCCACGGCGGGGCTGGGTTACCTGTTCGGCACGCCGGGTGGGGATACCACCATGGTGCTGCTGATCATCGGCATCACGCTGATCGCTATCCTCTCCATCGTGGCTGGCGTCGACAAGGGCGTGCGCCGGCTGTCAGAGATCAACATGGTGCTGGCTTTCCTGCTGCTGGCGTTCGTGATCGTCGTGGGCCCGACCCTGGTGATCTTCACCGGCGTACTGGACAATCTGGTCGCCTACATCACCCACCTGCCGGCGCTCTCGGCGCCGTTCGGTCGCGAGGATGCCAACTTCAGCCAGGGATGGACGGCCTTCTACTGGGCCTGGTGGATCTCCTGGTCGCCCTTCGTCGGCATGTTCATCGCCCGGGTATCACGCGGGCGCAGCGTGCGCGAATTCATCATCGCCGTACTGCTGATTCCCTCGCTGGTTTCGGTAGTGTGGATGACCGCCTTCGGCGGCACCGCCGTCAACCAGTTGGTGACCACTGGTTTCGAGGGTGTCCAGGATGCGGCCCTGGAGCTGCAATTGTTCGTGATGCTCGGCGAACTGCCGCTGACCGCCATCACCTCCTTCGTCGGCATCGTGCTGGTCGTGGTCTTCTTCGTCACTTCCTCAGATTCCGGCTCGCTGGTGATCGATACCATCACGGCCGGCGGCAAGGTCGACGCCCCCAAGCCGCAGCGCGTGTTTTGGGCGGTGATCGAAGGCCTGATTGCGATTGCTCTGCTGCTCGGTGGCGGGTTGGTCGCGCTGCAGGCCATGGCTGTCTCCACGGGCTTGCCATTCACATTGGTGCTTCTCGCAGGTTGTTTTGCAATCGTTAAAGGTCTGCTGAGTGAGCATCGCTTGATTAATCCCAAGTATAGAAAAACATCGATCACATAATTGAGTTGTGATAGAGAAAGCCGGCTAGGAGGACTTGGAGTCCGCCTAGCCAGCTTATTTATCGATTTGTCGATTCATTAAGGGAGTGGTATCTGACTTTCTTGGTAGTGTCAGTGCGTGAATTACGATACGAAATATGTGCAGAAGTGCATGCATTAAAGAAGCGCTTCTACAGCGTTGTTGGTGGATCTAAGCTAAGGGAAAGATTGATATGGCTAGCTGTAATAAGCTCGAGCAAATTTTGACGTCTCGCGATTGGTTGCTGGCAGATGGGGCTACGGGGACCAACCTGTTCGACATGGGTTTGACGTCTGGCGAAGCACCGGAATTGTGGAATGAGCTCTACCCTCGGAGAATTGCTCGAATGTATACTCTAGCCTTGGAAGCCGGCAGCGATATTTTTCTGACTAATTCTTTTGGTAGTAATGCCGCACGGCTTAGGCTACATGGATCACAACACCGAGCTCGCGAATTATCTCGACTGTCCGCCGCCATCGCACGAGATGTAGCAGACCGCTATCCGCGCCCCATCGTTGTTGCAGGTTCTGTGGGGCCAACGGGTGAAATAATGTCTCCCTTGGGCTCGCTAACTCATGAGTTGGCAGTGGAGATCTTTCATGAGCAGGCTGAAGGCCTCAAGGAAGGTGGTGCCGACGTATTGTGGCTGGAGACCATGTCATCAATTGAAGAACTTCAGGCTGCGAGCGATGCCTTTAAACTGGCCAGTATGCCTTGGTGTGGGACGATGAGCTTTGATACGGCTGGGAGAACCATGATGGGTGTGACCGCTCAGAGCGCGATGGAGACGGTTGGTCAGATGCCTAACATGCCAGTAGCGTTTGGAGCGAACTGCGGCGTTGGGGCATCGGATTTGATGCGCACGGTCCTGAACTTTACGTCTCAAGGTAATGCAGTCCCAATTATTGCTAAAGGAAATGCTGGCATACCGGAATACTTCGATGGACATATTCGCTATAGTGGGACTCCTGAGCTCATGGCCGATTATGCGGTTCTGGCGCGGGACGCGGGAGCCAAAATAATTGGTGGCTGCTGTGGTACGACTCCGGAGCATCTCGCTAGGATGCGCGCAGCGCTTGAAGAAAGGCCGCGAGGTGAACGACCCACTTTGGAGCAGATTCGCAATGTGCTGGGTGAATTCTCCTCGGTCAGTGATGACCATGGTAAATCCCGGGAAGGACCTAATCGTCGAAATCGCCGAAGTAAATTTAACAAGTGATCAAGGAGCTGTAACCGGCTGATGTCGCAGTCAATGCACCCGGCAAGGTGCCTCCATAGACCTCGCCGAGGCAGACGATGCCGCGCTGCCCATGAGTCAACAGCAGGTCGCTGATGGCTCTCATGCCCGAAGAGAACGACCAGGCTGCCTCGGCATCCTCCAGAGCAGCTAGCGTCTCCTCCAGAGCGTATAGGGTGGATTCTGGCATAACGCGTGTAGAGCGGCCCTTGGCGACGCCCTTCGACTACCTCCAGCAAGGCTTTACAGACGCTTCACCCCAAACCTTGATCACGATCAGGGCAGTGATGCCAAGTGATCCGGGAGGTTTTCGAACTTGATCCCTACCGCTAAGGCCACAGGCGGTCATCAATATCATGAGGTTTTACGTGCTCTTGCCGCTTCGGCTGGCGACACTGGGAATACTCTTGCCGGGTTATTCGACGAGGCGTGGCGGCTATGCTATAAGGAGTATGTGAGATGCTTCTTTTGTTCGTAAGGGGTGTGAAGGTTGACGCCTGGAAGAGGAACGAGGAGGAGTGATATGCGGCGATACTTTGATGACCCCCAATGTGCCCATGCCCTGGGGAATGCTTTACTGCTTCTAGGGCTGGTATTGCTGGGTGTCGGTGTGACGGGAGGCTACCTCATCGACGGCCGCCTGTCGCTGATCGCTCAAGTTCTGGCTCACGTACTGATCATTCTCGGACCTACACTGGTGAAGCTCGGGTACATACTGCGCATCAATGCCCGACATCGCCTACATCTCACCTATTGAGATGCGTCCACCTGTCGGCAGGGAAAACCGCCATGTTTAGCGTCCGGCTCTATCGCTACCATCCCGAACACGACGCGGCGCCGCGTATGGAAACCTATGAGGTCGAGGAGCGATTCCGCTTAGCGATGGTGCTTGATGTGCTCGAATACCTGAAGCATCAGGACACGACTCTGACCTATCGACGCTCCTGTCGTGAGGGGGTGTGCGGCTCGGATGGCATGAACATCAACGGCAAGAATGGCCTGGCCTGTATTACGCCGGTCGCCGAGGCACTGAACGGCACCGATATCCTGATCTTGCGTCCCTTGCCCGGTATGCCGGTCATCCGCGACCTGGTAGTCGATCAAGCACAGTTCATGCGCCAGTTCGAGAAGATTCGCCCCTGGTTGATCAACGACGAGCCACCCATCGCCCGGGAACGCCTGCAGAGCCCCGAGGAGCGCGAGAAACTCGACGGGCTCTATGAATGCATTCTCTGCGCCTGTTGCAGCTCGGCCTGTCCGTCCTGGTGGTGGAACCCGGATAAGTACATCGGTCCTGCGGGGTTGTTGCAAGCCTACCGCTTTCTGATCGATAGCCGAGATACCGCAACCAGCGATCGCCTGGCCGACCTCGATGACCCCTTCAGCGTGTTCCGCTGTCGACAGATCGCCAACTGCACCTGGGTGTGCCCCAAGGGGCTAAACCCGTTGAAGGCGATCGGTCACATCAAGGCCATGCTGCTGAAACATGGAACCTGACACTCCTTAATGCGCCGCAAACTGTGGCAGGAGGCAATTCTCATGGCTTTTCGCCAAGTCAAGGATCTGCTCGTCTGGATACGCGATTTTCATGCTCGGCTGGGGGAGCAGTACGCCCAACTGGCTGAAGTACAACAGGATGAGCGGATGAGGATGGCACTTGCGTTCCTTGCAGATCGTGAGAAGCGCATGTCGAGTGGCATGTTGGCCTATCTTGAGGATGGCCGCGAAGGATTGCTCACGACCTGGCTAATCGACAGCCAGGAATTCGGTCATCCTGACGTGCTGGAGCGGATACCTCGCTGCCTGGGCTGTCGCGATACCCACGACCTCCTCGCTAACGTGATGACCGCCCACCAGACGCTCAAGGACATGTACCGGTTGCGTGCCGAATTGGCTTCCATACCTGAGGAAGCTGAGCTGTTCGAACAGCTGGCCGAGCAGCAGGATGCAGAAGCCCGCCTGCAAACACGTGACTTCGCACGCCTCGAGATGTACTGAAGCCAGAGCACTCGCAGTGGGCCTGATGTGGCCCAGATAGGCCGCAGAACGAGAGCCGCATGACGTCCGAGCCCAGAGCTGGCCACCCACGGCGTGTCCAGCATGGGCAAGCTACAGCGCCCAGACCAGCGCCAACAGTATTCCCCACGCCATCAGCCCGAAGGCCATCACCGTGTAGGTGGCCGACATCACCATGACATCGTCCTCCTCGCGCTCGGCGAGCGCCTGCAGGCCGTGGTAGACCAGCCCGCACGACAGCATCATCGCCAGCAGCACGCCACAGATGATGAACACCATGTCGGGGACGAACAGCGTCAGCGAGGAGAACCACAGCGGCAGCGGCGCCATGGCGGCGAGGAAGTAGGCGTCGCGGTGGCTCAGCCGCAGGCGGTGGGCGCGCGCCACGCCGTGGATCAGCCAGCCCATCACCAGGAAGGTGAGCAGCTCGGCGGTGAAGAGGGCCGGCGCGATAATTGCCCAGGGGCGATCGGCCAGGCCGGGCAGCAGGGCATCGCCATGCCGGTAGATGGCGTAGTGCAGCATGACCGGCGGCAGCAGCGACAGCGGCAGTACCACGCGCAGGATCAAGGCATTGAGAGAAGGGCGCTCGCGTCGCAGTTGCTGCCAGCCTCCCTCTTGCGTGAAGGGAAGCTGCAGAATCAGGGAAATGTTCATGGTTTTGCCTTTGCCAGTGTTATGCCGTGTCGTTGTTACATGCAGTGCTGCTCATTCGCTGAAGAGGAATCAGTACGCCCAGACTATGGCCATCAGCAGTCCCCAGGCCAGAACACCGCCAGCCATGACGGTATAGGTCGCAGACATTGCCACGACATCGCTATCCTCGCGATGGCACAGGGCCTGCAGGCCGTGGTAAATCAGGCTGCAGGAAATCCCCAGGGCCACGATTGCCACCAGCGTGTTGAGCAGCACGCTAGGAATCAGCAGGGCCAGCGAGGCGGACCACAGCGGCAACGGCGCCAGGGCCGCAAGCAAGTAAGCGTCGTGGTAATCGATTGACATGTCATCGCTATTGACCACCGCATGAATCAGCCATCCCATTACGAAGAAAGTGAGCAGCTCGGCGAGAAACAGGATCGTGGTGATGTAACGCCATGGACGCTCACCGAACCCAGCAATGAAGGTGTCACCATAGTGCGTGCCGGCGTAATAGAGCAGCACGGGGGGAAGCAGTGACATGGGCAATACCACCAGCCAGACCAACTTCGGAATGGAGGGGCGTCCTTGACGCAGTTGCTGCCAGCCGCCTGCGCGGGTGAAGGGGAGCTGCAGAATTATCGCGAGATTCATGGCGGACACCCCAGTCGAGATTTTTATATCATGCTATGATATTGTTTATGCGCCAAATCGCAATATGTCAAGACTCACCTGTCAGGAGAGCGGCTCGATGTCCGAGCATGATTCATCTGAAGCGGTATCCAGCCCTTTGACCAAGCAGGATTTCGAGCGGCTTTCCCACTTTCGCCACCAGCTGCGCTGTTTCTTGCGGGTCAGCGAAGATATTTGCCAGCAGCATGGCCTCACCTCGCTGCAGTATCAGCTGCTGCTGCACCTGAAGGGGTTTACGGGGCGGGAGTGGGCCACGGTGGGGGAGCTCGCCGAACGGCTCCAGGCCAAGCATCACGGCACCGTGATGCTGGTCGATCGCTGCGAGCAGCTCGGCCTGGTGCAGCGAAGCCCCGGACGCAACGACCGGCGGCGCAGCGAAGTGCACCTGCTGCCGAAGGGGGCGCTGATCGTCGAACAGGTTGCCAGCGAGCATCAGCCGGAGTTGCGTCACTTGCAGGAGGAGTTCCAACTGCCCGGCTGGTCGGAGTCAGTTTAGGGCATCGTGCTGAAATCACGTTTCGTTTTCATGTGCCGCAGAGCGTGCTGACGATACCGGTACATGGTCCGTTGCTTGTATTGAGGAGAGAGTATGAATGACAGCCAACGTCAGGATTGGGACCCCCGCGCCGAGTCAGTGCTTGAAGATCAAATAACCGCCTATGATAGCATGCGCCGCCGCTGCCCGGTGGCCTACAGCGATTACCTGCAGTGGTCGCTGTTTCGCCACGAAGATGTAATGCGAGTGCTCTTGGATCACGAAACCTTCAGCAACGCTGCCAGTCACCATCTCTCCGTGCCCAATGCCATGGACCCGCCCGAGCACACGCATTTTCGGCAGCTCATCGAGCCTTATTTTCTCCCTGAGGCGATGGCGGCGTTCGAGCCGTACTGTCGAGAAATCGCCAAGCGCGTGGTGGCACGGCTGCCGCAAACGGGTGAGATCGAGGCAATGGCCGAGCTGGGGCAGAACTTCGCCTTGGAGATCCAGTGTGCCTACATGGGTTGGCCCGAGAGCCTGCATGAACCATTGCGTGACTGGGTGGAGTGCCAGCAAGCGGCAACCCTGGCAGGTGATCGCCAGGCTCTGGGTGAGTTGGCGTTGGAGTTCGATAGCGTGATTCGCGACCTGCTGGCTGAGCGTCGGACGGCCGGTGAGGCTGCGCCGGATGATGTCACCTCATGCATCATGAACGAGACGGTACAGGGCCGACCGCTCGCTGATGAAGAGATCGTCAGTATCATTCGCAACTGGACGGTGGGTGAGTTGGGTACAATCGCTGCAAGTGTGGGAATACTGGTGCGCTACCTGGCTGAGCATTCAACGTTGCAGGCCAGGCTGCGCGGAGAGCCGGAGCTGTTACCGACGGCCATCGACGAGATCTTAAGGTTGGATGCACCGCTGATATCCAATCGGCGCGTGACCAGGCAGCCGGTAGAGATTGGCGGGCGGCAGATACCCGCCGGGGAGCGACTGACGATTCTGTGGGGCTCGGCGAACAGAGACGAGGCGGTCTTTGGCGATCCGGATGAGCTTCGGTTGGATCGGGACCCCCAGACCAACCTGCTCTACGGTGCCGGCATCCATGTCTGCCCCGGCGCGCCGCTGGCACGTATGGAACTGCGCCTGATCATGGAGGCGCTTCTCGCCGGTACCCTCCACCTGGCCTTGATAGCCGACAAACCGGCGGTTCGGGCCAGATTTCCCGCTGGTGGTTACTCATCGGTGCCCATCAGGGTGACGCGCTGAATCATCGGCCGGTCCTCTGTGGCCGGCCGATCGGCATCGTTCATAGCCCGATCTGGTGGGCCCGATGGGTAAAGAAGATCCCGCTGGGTGATTCGGCCGGCAGTCTGGCCAGCTCCTCGAAGGTGCGGGTGTCGTAGACCACCACCTGGTTGCTGTCCCGCGCCGAGATCCAGATGTGCTCGCCGCGCGGGGTGAACTCCTTGTGCAGGATCGATTCCCCCGGCTCGAGGGTCTCGATCACCTCCAGGGTCTGGGTGTCGATCACCTGCACCCGGCCGTTGTCGGGGTGGGCGAAGGTGACCCACACCTGGCGCTCGTCGGGGCGGCTCATGACGAAGATCGGCTGGCCCTGCACCGGGATGCGTCCGACCAGCGACCAGTTGTCGCTGTCGGCCACCAGCACCTCGTGGCGCCCCACCGCGGGGAAGAAGGCCAGGTCGCCGGCCATCGCCCAGCCCTCCAGGTGCGGCATCTTGTAGACCGGCAGGCGCTCCTCGCCGCGGCCGTAGCCGGGCAGGATGCGCTCCACGCCCTTTTCGGGATGCCACAGGTCGAGCAGGGCCATGCCGTCCTCGCCGAACAGCCCGGCGATATAGTAGCGCCCGTTGCCGCTAATCAGGGCGTCGTACGGCTCCTGGCCCACGTCTCGGTGCTTGTCGAGCACCGGCTCGTCGCCGCTCATGTCCAGGGTCCAGATCTCACCGGCCTCGAACAGGCTGAAGACGAAGCGGTTGCCGGGCGCGTCGACCACGCCCACCACCTTGGCCTGGGCGATGCTGCCGTCGGCCTTCTCGTAGTCGGCCGGCACGTCGGCCACCAGCGCCAGCGTCTCGCTGTCGAACACCTTCACGCCGCCAGGCTCGTAGTTGCCCACCGCCACGAAGCGGCCGTCCTGCGAGATGGCGCCGCCGATGCTGTTGCCCGACTGGATGACGCGCCCGGCGATCTCCCCGGTCAGCAGGTCGAGCTTGGTCAGTCCGCCGTCGCGGCCGAAGACGAAGGCGTACCTGGCATCGCGGCTGAATTTCACCGAGGCGTGGGAGAGGTCGCCGAAGCCGCCGACGTGGCGCAGCACCTCGCGGCGGGTGGTGTCGACCAGCGCCACGCTGCCGCTGGCGCGCTCGATCACCACGCCGAGGTCGCCGGTGCCACGCAGCTCGCTGCCCGTGGCGGTCTCGGCGGCAGCCGGGCCGGTGGTGAACAGGGCCAGGCCAGCGGCGGCGAGCAGGCGCGTCATGGGGAGCGAAAGGGGCATGGCGATCTCCAGGGTCAGTCGCGTTGCAGCGTTTCCAGGCGGTTGTCGGTGCGCAGGTGATCGGCGATCCAGCGTGCCTCCGCCTCGCTGAGCAGGGCCTTCCAGCTCGGCATGGCGCTGCCGGGAATGCCGTGGCGGATGATGTGCGTGAGCGCCTCGGGGCTGAAGCCCTGCATGCGATCGCGGGGCAGCGCCGGGCCCAGCCCGCCGCGCAGGGTCATGCCGTGGCAGGAGCCGCAGTCCTGGTAGAGCAGGGTCTCGAGCTCGGCCCGGCGCTCGGGGCCGAGCGCGTCGGCGCCGGCCAGGGCCGGCAGGGCCAGGGTGGTGAAGAGCAGCGACCTCAGGACCGGCGATGTCATGCAGCACCTCGCAGCGTGGCGGTGGGTCAGGCAGGGAGCGGGCCGTCGCCGCAGTGTCCCGCCCCGGAAAAGGGCCCGCCTTGACCGTCATCAAGCTCTCGGCAAGTCGCTCGGGTCTTTTGACTTGCGTCAACGGCATGGCCGATGGCGGCGTTCTGGCCTGATGTGGCATGTAAGATACCGCTTAAGATCATGTCTCCATCGTCCGCCCGGTACCTGCCCATGGCCGAACTCGATGCACTCGACCGACGCCTCATCGATGCCTTCCAGCGCGACCTGCCGCTATGCCCGCGGCCCTTCGCCGTCATGGCCGAGCGTCTGGGCGTGAGCGAAGCGGAGGTGCTGGCGCGCCTTCATGCGCTCCAGCAGGACGAAGTGCTGAGCCGCGTGGGGCCGGTGTTCGACCACGCCCGCGCCGGGGCCAGCCTGCTGGCGGCCGTTTCCGTGCCCGAGGCCGAGCGTGACGCGGTGGCGACGGCGATCAATCGCTCCCCCGGGGTCAATCACAACTATGCGAGAGAACACGACTTCAACCTCTGGTTCGTGATGACGGCCGCCGACGAGAACCAGCTCGAGGCACGCCTGGAGGCGCTGGAGGAGGAGCTCGGCCGGCCGCTGCTGCGCCTGCCGATGGTCGAGGGTTACCACATCGACCTTGGCTTCCCGATCCCCTGGGACGAGCTGGAGGCGCCATGACGCGGCTCTCGTCGCATCTCCTTCCCCCCCAGGCCAGGACGGCGTCGCTGCGCCTACGTGCGCTGCTGGAGCGCGGCCTGCCGCTGACCGAGCGCCCCTGGCGCGCGCTCGCCGAGCAGTGCGGCATGAGCGAAGGCGAGGTGCTGGCCTGGGTCGAGCGCTGGCAGCAGCAGGGGATGATCAAGCGCTTGGGGCTGGTGGTGCGCCATCATGCCCTGGGCATTCGCGCCAACGCCATGGTGGTGTGGGACCTGCCCGACGAGCACGTGAGCGAAGTGGGCCGGCGGCTGGCCGCGGAGCCCGCGGTGACGCTCTGCTACCGCCGTCGTCGCCAGCCGCCCGAGTGGCCCTACAACCTGTTCTGCATGATCCACGGCAGCCACCGCGAGCGGGTGCTGGCGGCGCTCGACGAGATCGTAGGGCGCCACGGCCTGCAGGGCATCCCCCGCCGCGTGCTGTTCAGCCACAAGGCCTACAAGCAGTGCGGCGGCCGCTACACCCACGAGGAAGAGCCATGAGCGGCGAGCGCGTCTCCCGGCCGGAGCCGGCCGAACTCGACGACGCCGACCGGCGCATCGTCAACCGCCTGCAGGAGGGCCTGCCGCTGTGCGAGCGGCCCTACGCCTTCGTCGCCGCCGAGCTGGCGCTCTCCGAGGGGGAGCTGCTCTATCGCCTCGAGCGGCTGCTCGAAGCCGGAGTACTCAGCCGCTTCGGGCCCATGTACCACGCCGAGCGCCTGGGCGGCGGCCTGACCCTGGCGGCGCTGGCGGTGCCGGAAGCCGATTACGAGCGAGTCATCGCGGCGGTCAACGCCTTCCCCGAGGTCGCCCACAACTACCGCCGCGAGCACCGCCTCAACATGTGGTTCGTGCTGGCCACCGAGACGCCGCAGCGCATCGGCGAGGTGATCGCGGCGATCGAAGCCGCCACCGGCCTTGCGGTGTTCAACATGCCCAAGCAGGAGGAATTCCATGTCCGACTCCACCTGCCCGTCTGAGCCGCCTGCCGTCGCCGCGGACTCGGATGGCCTGGATGAGCTCGATCGCGCCATCGTGCTGGCCACTCAGGCCGGCCTGCCGCTGGTACCGGACCCCTGGGGCGCGGTGGGCAGCCCGTTGGGCCTGGCCGGCAACGAGGTGCGCGCGCGCATGCAGCGCATGATCGACAGCGGCGTGATTCGCCGTATTGCCGCGGTGCCCAACCACTACCGCCTGGGCTACATGGCCAACGGCATGAGCGTGTGGGACGTCGACGACGCTCGCATCGACCGGCTCGGGCGCGAGGTGGCCGCCGTTCCGGGGGTCAGCCACTGCTACCGCCGGCCGCGCCACCTGCCCGACTGGCCCTACAACCTGTTCGTCATGCTGCATGGGCACACGCGCGACGAGGTCGAGCGCCAGGCCGAGGCGCTGCACGAGCGGCTCGGCGAGGCCTGCCGCGACTACCGCATCCTGTACAGCACGCGCATTCTCAAGAAGACCGGCCTGCGGCTCGTCCGCCGACCCGGCCCGCCGCGCTGAGGTTCGCTCAGCGCCAGAGGAGGTTTGCATGTTTCGCGTCACCCGCTACGTCAAGTCGCTGCTCGAGCCCGCGATCCCCGATCACGCCACCGCGGGGCCGGCCGCCAAGCCCCCCGGGCCGGTGGTGATCTGGAACCTGATCCGACGCTGCAACCTGACCTGCAAGCACTGCTACACGGTGTCGGCGGACGTCGACTTCCAGGGCGAACTTTCCACCGACGAGGTCTTCACCGTCCTCGACGACCTCAAGCGCTTCCGCGTGCCGGCGCTGATCCTCTCCGGCGGCGAGCCGCTGATGCGGCCCGACATCTTCGAGATCTCCCGGCGCGCCCGCGAACTCGGCATCTACACCGGGCTCTCCACCAACGGCACCCTGATCGACGAGCGCAACATCGCGCGCATCGCCGAGTGCGGTTACGACTACGTGGGCATCAGCATCGACGGCCTCGAGGCCACCCATGACGAGTTCCGCCGCCGAAAGGGCGCGTTTCGCGAGTCGATGCATGCGGTGAAGCTGTGCAAGCAGCACGGCATCAAGGTGGGGCTGCGCTTCACCCTGACCCAGCAGAACTACGAGCAGCTCGATGCCATCCTGGCGCTGATCGAGGAGCACGACGTCGACAAGTTCTACCTCTCGCACCTCAACTACGGCGGGCGCGGACACCGCCACCGCAAGCAGGACGCCTGGTACCGGATGACCCGCGACGCCATGACGCGGCTGTTCGACCACTGCCGTGACGAACTCGAGCGCGGCGTCGAGCGCGAGTACGTTACCGGCAACAACGACGCCGACGGTCCCTTCCTGCTGATGTGGGCCCGCGAGCATTTCCCCGACCGGGCCGAGGCGCTGGAGCGGCGCCTGCTCGACTGGGGTGGCAACGCCTCGGGGGAGCACATCGCCAACATCGACAACCTGGGCACGGTGCACCCGGACACCTTCTGGTGGGACCACGACCTCGGCAACGTGCGCCAGCGCCCCTTCTCCGAGATCTGGCGCGACAGCCAGGATGCGCTGATGCAGGGCTTCCGCCAGCGTCCGCGTCCGCTCAAGGGGCGCTGCGCGGAGTGTTGCTTTCTTTCCATCTGCAACGGCAATACCCGGGTGCGGGCTTGGAAGGTGACCGGCGACCCCTGGGAGGAGGATCCCGGCTGCTACCTCAGCAACGCGGAGATCGGCGTCGAGCCGAGTCGGCAGCGCCGCGTGGCCGCCCCGTTCGATGCCATCCAGGCCATTGAGCTCTGACACGAACAGAGCCGACGAACGAACCCTGCAACCCTGCACAAGAAAACGAATGCCAAGACCGCGTTGACGCTTCGGGGAGAGGCCGACCATGACCACACACCGCCATTCGCGATACCTCAGTTTCGCCCACGACGAGGCGCCGCTGGCCCCCGGCGAAGTCGCCATCGTCGGTGCCGGCCCGGGCGATCCGGGCCTGCTGACCCTGCGCGCGCTGTCGCTGCTGCAGCAGGCCGATTGCCTGGTGTTCGACCGCCTGGTGTCCGAGGAGGTATTGGCTCTGGCCCGCCCCGAGGCGGTGCGCTACTACGTGGGCAAGGCCTCGAGCCATCACTCGCTGCCCCAGGAGCAAACCAACGCCCTGCTGGTCGAGCTGGCCCTCGAGGGCAAGCGGGTGCTGCGCCTCAAGGGTGGCGACCCTTACATCTTCGGCCGCGGCGGCGAGGAGGCCGAGCACCTGGTCGCCTGCGGCGTCGGCTTTCGCGTGGTACCGGGCATCACTTCGGCCTCGGGCTGCTCGAGCTACGCCGGGTTTCCGCTCACCCACCGCGATCATGCCCAGAGCGTCACCTTCGTCACCGGCCACGCCAAGGCCGACGGTGAACTGGCGCTGGACTGGGCCGCGCTGGCGGTGCCGCACCACACGGCGGTGTTCTACATGGGCCTGGCCAATGCCGCGTTGATCAGCACCGAGCTGCAGCGCCACGGCCTGCCGGCGGACCATCCGGTGGCCCTGGTGGAGCGCGGCACGACGCCTGGGCAGCGCCACGTGCTGTCCACCCTGGGTGAGCTGGAGGAGGCGATCGAGCGCGAGGCGCTCAAGCCGCCGACGCTGATCGTGGTGGGCGAGGTGGTGCGCCTGGCCGACACCCTGGGGCCCGGAATGACGACGATGGCACGCCACGGCGTGACACCGATGGATGGCCGGAGGCTGGCCGTATGAGGCGCATACTGCCGCTATTCGCCGTTCTGCTGGGCCTGGCACTGCCCGTTTCGTCGCTGGCGCAGGCCGATGCGCCGGACCCCACCATGCTCTACCATCAGCACTGCGCCGCCTGCCACGGTGTCGATCGGCTGGGCGGCATCGGCCCCGCACTGCTGCCCGACAACCTCTCACGGCTGAAGCCGGCCGAGGCCGTCGAGGTGATCCGCGGTGGCCGCCTCGCCACGCAGATGCCGGCCTTCGGCGAGATGCTCGGCGAGGCCGAGGTCGGCGCCCTGGCCGAGTGGATCTACGCGCGGCCCGAGGTCGAACCGAGCTGGAGCGATGCGGACATCCTGGCCAGCCACGTGGTCAACCACTACCACGGGACGCTGCCCGACGAGCCGGTGTTCGAGGTGGAGGATCTCAAGAATTTGTTCGTCGTAGTCGAGATCGGCGACCACCACGTCAGCCTACTCGACGGCGACCGCTTCGAGCGCATCGCCCGCTTCCCCAGCCGCTACGCCCTGCACGGCGGGCCCAAGTACTCGCCGGATGGCCGCTACGTCTACTTCGGTTCCCGCGATGGCTGGGTGACCAAGTACGACATCTACAACCTCGAGGTCACCGCCGAGGTGCGCGCCGGCATCAACATGCGCAACATCGCCGTTTCCGCCGATGGCAATTACGTGCTGGCCGGCAATTACTTGCCTCATTCGCTGGTGCTGCTCGATGCGCGCAACCTCGAACTGATCGCCAGCATTCCGGTGGAGGGGCTCGACGGCGACACCTCGCGGGTCAGCGCCGTCTACACCGCGCCGCCGCGCAACAGTTTCGTCGTCGCGCTCAAGGACATCCCCGAGGTGTGGGAGATCCGTTGGCCCGAGGAGCGGGCCGCAGGCGACGAGGCGCTGGTCGGTGACTTCGCCCTGCACCGCATGGCGGCGCCGGACTACCTCGATGACTTCTTCTTCGACCCCGGTTACCGCTACCTGGTGGGGGCGGCGCGTGGCGGACAGGGTGGGCAGGTGTTCGACCTGGACAGCGAAGCCAAGGTCGCCGACCTGCCGTTGGAGGGCATGCCGCATCTCGGCGCCGGTATCACCTGGGAGCTGGATGGCCGCCGGGTGATGGCGATACCGCACATCGACCGCGGCCAGGTCTCGGTGTTCGACATGAGCGACTGGTCGCTGGTCAGCGAGATCGCGACCGACGGCCCCGGCTTCTTCATGCGCAGCCACGCCAACTCACCCTATGCCTGGGTCGACGTCTTCTTCGGCCCCAACCACGACCGCATCCACGTGATCGACAAGCGGACCCTGGAGATCGTCGAGACGCTGATTCCCGAGCCGGGCAAGACCGCCGCCCACGTCGAGTTCGACCGCCGCGGCGAGACCCTACTGCTAAGCATCTGGGACAACGACGGCTACCTGCTGTGGCTCGACGCCAACACCCTGGAGGAGCTGGGGCGCATGCCGATGAACAAGCCCTCGGGCAAGTACAACGTGTGGAACAAGACCCAGTACGAAGAGGGCACCAGCCATTAATTGTGCTGAGGCGGGCTGTTGTCCATTTGGACAAGTTTATTTTTGTTCCATTCTTGGATATTTTGAAAAAAAGTATAAGAAACAGAAGCAGGCTTGGATGCAGGGGGACGAGAATGATGGATGACAAGCTCAGTGGCATCTTTATTGTCACGGATGCAAGTCCACAGAGCCAGCTGTTTAACCACTATGTGGCGGACCACCTTAACTGTTCTGTGCGCATTGTAGATAAGGAAGAGCTAGTACAAGAAAACATTGCTGATGTGCTTGTTTTGCTCGATGCCGACCACATTGATGGCAGTACGCTCAAGCAGTGTCAGGACCAGGCGACTTCCAGTGAAGGCGTGGCCATGGCAATGCTGAATCTCCGTGACGATGAGCATGCTATTAATTTTTTCTTCAATTACAACTTGACGGGCTGCTTTTACCGCAGGGACTCGCTGGAGCAGATTTGCCGTGGATTGGAGATACTCCTGGATGGGGGGCTCTGGATGTCGCGTTCGCTGATGTCGCGCTTGATCACCAGTTATCGCGATCACCGGCTGGGCTCTTACCAACCCCCAATGGGCCTGTCTCACCGAGAGCTGGATGTGATCGCTCAGCTGGCCTCGGGCGCTTCGAACAGAGAGATTGCCGACATACTCTTCGTCAGCGAGCATACGGTCAAGACGCACTTGTATAACGTCTACCGTAAGATTGGGGTGCACAGTCGTCTCCAGGCAATGGCCTGGGCCCGGCACAACTTGGTGGGATTGGAGCGTTATGCCGGGCGCGCTTGCTGAAGATGAGCGAAGCCCAGGCTTAGGCAAGCAATTCTTCCTTAATACGCTGTGCCACTCGGTTCTGCTCAATGAACCGATGGAGTGACTTTCGTATCTCGTTGGTGCAGCAGAAGCGGAGCTGGTCTTCATAGAAGCGAAAGGACGCTTGCGTATCGAGGAGCGCCTGCGTCAGGAGGCGCCTGACCCCCTCGTCCTCATTGACAAAGAACTGGCTGGGGAAGGTATCCATCGGTCCTACGGCTCTTTGGCGCGTGAAAATTTTCCTTTCGGCGTGTGGCATCATTTGGCTGAGCAGGTGACGAAGCGTGTCTAACCGCTCCTCGCATTCGATACCGAACAAGGCCATCACCAGGCTGATGTCTTGCCGGCCAGGAAGAAATCCTAGCGCAAGCTTGCGATAACGGCCGAGTTCGTGGAGCTCGTGTTGGTAAAGTCTTAGAAGCTGGCTCTGGGGAAGAGTGTCACTGTCGCAGCGAGGTAAGGCGAATAGGGGCGCTGTCATGAGGCGGGTTCTCCAAAGTCTTGAGCTGCCGGTTCCATAACGTCTTTGAGCGTTGTTAATCTACCGAGCTTGGAGTTGGCTATGTTGACGAGCATCAATTTTTTCCTCTAGTGAGGCATTTTTCAGCTTTGTTTCGTAGCGGACTACGACACGGCACTACCCAATCTCATTCGCCCATGGCCCATGAGCTCTCAACCTTGCGCTATGCACATGCAGCTTCTTGATGCCGGTCATGACAGTGAGGCGTCGATGGGCGCACAATTGGCAATGTCCTAGCGTTCATGTCGGATATTGCCTCATGCCTCTCCTTTCTGCGCTCCGTTATCAATGCCCGTCCAGCCTGCCCATCGCGCGGCTGGCCTTCCGTCCCTTCTTCCTGCTGGCGTCGCTGTTCAGCGTGCTGGCGATGGTGGTGTGGTTCGCGTTCTGGCACGGCGACATCCTGCTGCGGCCCCACGGCGGGCTGATGTGGTGGCACCAGCACGAGATGCTGTTCGGCTTCGGCGCCGCCGTGGTGGCCGGCTTCCTGCTCACTGCGGTGCAGAACTGGACCGGTCGCAGGAGCATCAGCGGCGCCCCTCTGCTCGGCCTGGTGGCGCTGTGGCTGGCGGCGCGGCTGCTGCTGGCGTACCCCTCTGGCCTGCCGGCATGGCTGCTGGCGAGCGTCGACCTGGCGTTCCTGCCGCTGGCCGCGCTGATCATGGCGCGCCTGGTACTGGCAGCGAAGCTGTGGCGCAACCTGATGTTCGTGCCAGTGCTGCTGCTGCTGGCCACGGCCAACCTGGCGATGCATGTGGGCGTTGCCCAGGGCAAGCTCGAGCTGATCCGCGAGGGCGCCTACCTGGCCGTGCTGCTGATCGCCGTGCTGATGGTGCTGCTGGGCGGCCGGGTGATTCCCTTCTTCACCTCGCGCAAGCTGGGGCGGCCGCAGCCGGCGCCGATTCCGTCGCTGGAGAAGCTGACCCTGGGGTCGTTGCTGGCGGTGGTGCTGCTGCAGCTGCTGACGCTGGGCGGCGTGGCGGTGCCCGAGGCGCTACATGCGGCGGCGATGCTGGTGGCCGCGGTGGCAGGTGTAATGCGCCTGGCGCGCTGGGAAGGGCACCGCACGCTGCACGAGCCGCTGCTATGGGGGCTCCACCTGAGCTATGCCTTCGTGCCGGTCGGCCTGGCGATGTGGGCCATGGCGCTGCTGGGGGCGTTTCGCGTCGAACTGGCGGTGCACGCCCTGGCCATCGGCGGCATCGGCTCCATGATGCTGGCGATGATGGCGCGGGTGTCGCTCGGCCATACCGGGCGTACCATTCGCACCCTGCCGGGCATCGGCGTGGGGCTGGGCCTGATGTTCGCCGCCGCCCTGTTGCGCTCGCCGGTGCTCGCCGCCTTCCCACAGATCACCCACTGGGTCTACAACCTGAGCATCCTGTTCTGGTGCATCGCCTATCTCATCTTCCTGTTTCACTATACGCTGCCGCTATTGCGTGCCCGTGTGGACGGGCAGGAGGGATAGACGGAGCCAGTCGATGATCGAACACTACGCCCTGATCAAGCACCTGCACATGACCACCGCGGTGCTGAGCATTACCTTCTTCCTCGTACGCGCCTGGTGGTCGGTGCGCGAGGTCACGCTGCTCCAGCGGCGTTGGGTCAGGATCCTGCCCCACGTCAATGACACCCTGCTGCTGGTGCTCGGTCTCACGCTGATGGTCATGCTCTCGCTGTGGCCGCAGCAGCACCCGTGGCTCGCCGCCAAGCTGCTGGCGCTGCTCGGCTACATCCTGCTCGGCACGGTGGCGATCAAGCGCGGTCGTACGCCCATGACCCGTGGCCTGGCGGCCTTGGCCGCGGTGGTGGTCTTCTGCTACATGCTGGGGGCTGCCGTGACCAAGGAGGCGCTGTTCTTTTTGCCGAACTAGGCAGTGTCTATAACTCGACGCACCTTTTCCTACCGGAACGACCTTCTATACTGAGTCGCACAAGGGAAACTCAGTCATAAGAATGAGGACGGTAGCATGTCACATCATGATCTTCCCTCCGGTGCCGGCAAGGTGGCCGACGACTACCCCGAGGTGTGGCGCGCCTACGCCTCGCTGGGCAAGGCGTGCGCCGAGGCCGGTCCGCTGGATGCCCGCACGCGGCGCCTGGTCAAGCTGGCGCTGTCCATCGGAGGCGGCTCCGAGGGGGCCGTGCACTCGCACATGCGTCGCGCCCTGGAGGAGGGCATCGAGCCCGAGGCGCTCAAGCAGGTGGCCATGCTGGCGATCCCCACCCTGGGGCTGCCGGCCGGGGTGGCGGCCTTGACCTGGATCGAGGACATCACCGACAGACGCTAGGGAGCGGAGCCTGTCCATGAGCCTTTCTCCGCACGGCGGGCGCGTTGGCCCGACGTGCGACATTCGGACGCAGGCTGTTCAAACCCACTCATTTCGCCGCTTTCGTGCCTCTTCATCAGCACATTGACCGGCGTCAATGTCTGGCTCCGCTCGGAGCTGCTAATCTAAACATGCATTACGGATGCATCTTTAAAGGTGGGACACGCCGGCCCCGGCTGCAGGTCCCGTAGGCAAGCCACAACTAGCAAGGGGGGATGGCCATGACCGAAGGCCTCACCAAGGCGGCGGCCCGCAATATCTTCTATGGCGGTTCGCTGTTCTTCTTCCTGTTGTTCACCGCACTGACGGCGCACAGCCACTGGTACATGGTGACCAAGTCCACCGACAAAGGGGGGCTCACCGAGTCCGTCGAACTCGGCAAGCACGTGTGGGAAGAGAACATGTGCATCAACTGCCACAGCATCATGGGTGAGGGCGCCTACTTCGCTCCCGAACTGGCCAACGTATGGGAGCGCTACGGCGGCCACACCAACCCGGAGGGCGCACGCATGGCCATAACTGCCTGGATGCGCGCCCAGCCGACCGGAGCACCGGGGCGTCGCCAGATGCCGTACTTCGACCTGACCGACGAGGAGATGACCGCCCTGATCGATTTCCTCGAGTGGACCGATTCCATCGACGACCAGAACTGGCCCCCGCACCCCGCCGGCTGATGCGGTGAATCCGGGTTGAGGCAAGGAGAACGAATACGATGAAATACGAAACCCAGAAGGTGGCCCTGCCATTCTTCGCCGTGGCCATGGCCCTGTTCGCTCTGCAGATCGTCTTCGGTCTGCTGGCGGCGACCGTCTATGTGTCCCCCCACTTCCTGGCCGAGTTGATGCCGTTCAACATCATGCGCGTCAGCCATACCAACTTGCTGATCGTGTGGCTGTTGATCGGCTTCATGGGCTGCACCTACTACCTGATGCCGGAAGAGGCCGAGCAGGAGATCCACAGCCCCGGCCTGGCCTACCTGCAGCTGGCGATTTTCGCCTTCGCCGGCGCGGCGGCCCTGGTCGGCTACCAGTTCGGCATCCACGAGGGACGCGAATTCCTCGAGCAGCCGTTCTGGATCAAGGTGCTGATCACCATCTCGTACCTGATCTTCCTGTTCAACACCAGCATGACCCTGCTCAAGGGGCGTAAGACGGCGATCAACCTGGTGCTGATGCTGGGCCTGTGGCTGGCGGCGGTATTCTGGCTGTTCGCCTTTTACAACCCCTCCAACCTGGCGGTGGACAAGCTCTACTGGTGGTGGGTCGTGCACCTGTGGGTCGAGGGCGTGTGGGAGCTGATCATGGCCTCGCTGCTCGGCTACCTGCTGATCAAGATGTCCGGCGTCGACCGCGAGGTCATCGAGAAGTGGCTCTACGTCATCGTCGGGCTGTCGCTGTTCTCCGGCCTGCTGGGCACCGGTCACCACTACTACTGGATCGGCGCGCCGAGCTACTGGCAGCCCATCGGCAGCATCTTTTCGACGCTCGAGGTGATCCCGTTCTTCGCCATGGTGGTGTTCGCCTTCTACATGTTCTGGAAGGGCAGCCGTAACCATCCCAACAAGGCGGCCATGCTGTGGGCACTGGGCTGCCCGACCATCGCCTTCTTCGGTGCCGGCGTGTGGGGCTTCATGCACACCCTGTCGTTCATCAACTACTACACCCACGGCACCCAGCTTACCGCCGCGCACGGCCACCTGGCCTTCTACGGCGCCTACGTGATGCTGATCCTCGGTGTGATCACCTACGCCATGCCGCAGATCCGTCGCAGCCAGCCGTACAACCAGGTGCTGAACATGTGGGGCTTCTGGATCATGACCTCGGCCATGTGCTTCATGACCTTCACCCTGACCTTCGCCGGTGTGGTGCAGACGCACCTGCAGCGGGTGCTGGGCATGAACTACATGCAGGTGCAGAGCCAGCTCGACCTGTTCTTCATCATGCGCCTGGGTACCGGCGTGGCCGTGACCATCGCCGCGGTGATGCTGATCTACTCGTTCTTCGGTCCCGCACGCGAGCAAGTGCCCGCTTCCAGCCGGCCGCTGGCCGCTACCGAGTGACCGACGCTCGATGGGGCGCACAGGCGCCCCATCGAGCCTTCCCCAGGAGTGACGCCCATGTCCCATATCGCTACCGCTTCCGCTCAAAAGTTCGAGCAGGAGCTGCCCTACTACGAGCCGGTCGGCAACGAGTGCGCCCTGTTCGAGCAGGCCTACCAGCAGCGCCTGCCGCTGCTGCTCAAGGGACCGACTGGCTGCGGCAAGACGCGCTTCGTCAGCCACATGGCGGCGAAGCTCGGCCGGCCGCTGTTCACCGTGTCATGTCATGACGACCTGACCGCCGCCGACCTCACCGGCCGCTACCTGCTGCAGGGCGGCGAGACACGCTGGGTCGACGGTCCGCTGACCCGCGCCGTGCGCGAGGGCGGCATCTGCTACCTCGACGAGGTGGTCGAGGCGCGCAAGGACGTTACCGTGGTGCTGCACCCGCTGACCGACGACCGCCGGCTGCTGCCGCTGGAACGCACCGGCGAGCTGCTCGAGGCACCCGACGATTTCATGCTGGTGGTCTCCTACAACCCCGGCTACCAGCACATCCTCAAGTCGCTCAAGCCAAGCACCCGCCAACGCTTCGTGGCGATGTCGTTCGATTTCCCGCCGCCCAAGGTGGAGTGCGAGATCGTCGCCCGCGAGAGCGGCCTGGCGTTCGATCGCTGTGCCGCGCTGGTCAACCTGGCCGCTAGCCTGCGCGCCATGAAGGGGCAAGACTTGGAGGAGGGCGTCTCCACGCGCCTGCTGGTCTACTGCGCCACGCTGATCAACGCCGGCATGCCGATCCTCGATGCCGCCTGCGCCACCCTCGTCGAGCCACTGTCGGACGACCAGGACGTGCAGCAGGGCTTGATGGAAGCGATCAAGGCCACCTTTGGTTAACCACACTGTTGCCGCGTCACTGGATGATCGGTACCTGCCCACGCGAGGGGCGCCGGGGGCAGGCCAAAGAGGAGGTCCTACGCAGGGGTGAGGAGCACTGCTCCGAACGGGCTGGCCATGGACGGCCAGCACCGGCCCTGCAAGCGAAGCAGGACGCGAGAGCGACGCAGGGCGTAGGTAGCGTACAAGGATGTATTCACAGCGCCTCCTCGACGGCCTGCCGCCGGATCAGCCCCGACTATTTGCCCAGGAGACGATGCATGCTGGACTTTCTTGAGGTCGAAGAATTCGTCGGTCGCCGCTGGCATCGCTGGGCCTCCAGTGCGGCCAGCTACCCCGACCACCCCGAGGCCGCCGTACGCCTCGACGACCTACGTACACGGCTCGGCGTGTTCTTCCGCTGCGGCGGCGGCGAGGCCGGCGTCGAAGTGGCGGCGATAGCCCGGCGCAACTCCAGCCACCGCCTGTCGCTGCGCCAGCGCCTCGGCCTGGACGAGGAGCCGCTGGATCAGGCCCGCCGCGACGAGGAGCACCTACTGCTGCCGCCGCGCATCGCCGTTTTTCCCGAAGCCGAACTCAACCGCGACCTCTATATCTGGCTGACCGCCTACCTCGCCCTGGGCGAGCTTCCGACCCGGCTCGACGACCCGCTGCAGCGCGACCTGCAGGCACTGCGCCTGGCGCGCCAAACCACCCAGGCGGTGCTCGAGCGCTTCCCGGGCCTGACCGAACGCTATGCCCGCCTGTGCCAGGCGCTGCTCGCGGTGCGGCCCCAGCGCAAGCGCCTGCCGCCCATGGAGGCCGCGCTCGAATCGACCCTGCTCGCCCAGCTGGGGGGCCCGGTGCCTCAGGCGGGCTGGCCGCTCGCCATGCACGATGCCATTCTCGATCCGAGTCTTCCGCTGGACGACTTCCGCGCCCCGCGCGGCTATCGCCCGCCGCTGCCGGTGCCGTTGTGGGGCGACGTGGTGGCGCTGGGCACCCGCGATGGCGAACGCGAGGCCCTTGATGACGATGCCGATGTTGCCGTGCGGCGCGACCAGCAGGCCGACGACGGCGGCAAACGCAAGGCCGAGCGCCGCGAACAGGACCAGGCCGACCGCGACGACCCGCTGATGCTCAACGCCTCGGAGAAGATGCTCTCCTGGGCCGAGATGGTGAACCTCAACCGTCACGTCGAGGACGAGGAGGAGGAGACGGCCAAGGAGGCCGCCGACCAGATCGACGAGATCGTGCTCAGCCCCAACCGCAAGCAGGCCGCCTCGCGGCTCAAGCTCGACCTCGACCTGGCCCCCGACGAAGCCAGCGGCGGGCGCCTGAGCGGGCGCCACACCTACCCCGAGTGGCACCACCGCAAGCAGATCTACCTGCCCGACCACTGCGTGGTCTTGAGCGACGTGCAGAGCGAGGAGGGCGAGCAGTGGGAGCCCGACGAGGCCACGCGACGCCGCATCCGCAAGGTACGCCGCGAATTCGAGGCGTTGCGCCCGCGGCGCGAGATCCTGCGCGGCCAGCTCGACGGCACCGAACTCGACATGGACGCGGTGATCCGCTCGCGCTGCGACCTGGCGGCCACCGGCGAGTCGAGCGACCGGCTCTACCTGGCGGCGCGGCAGCAGGCCCGCGATCTTGCCGTCTCGATCCTGATCGACGTCTCGCTTTCCACCGAGGCCTGGCTCGAGGACCGGCGCATCCTCGACGTCGAGAAAGAGGCGCTGCTGGTGCTGGGCCACGGCCTGGCCGGCTGCGGCGACGACTACGCCATACACTGCTTCACCTCGCATCGCCGCCACAAGGTGTGGGTCAATACGCTCAAGGGTTTCGACGAGCCCATGGGCGACCGGGTGGGCCGGCGCATCGCGGCGCTCAAGCCCGGCCACTACACGCGCATGGGGCCGGCGATCCGCCACGTGACCCAGGAGCTCGCCAAGCGCCCCAACCGCCACCGGCTGCTGCTGGTGCTCACCGACGGCAAGCCCAACGACACCGACTACTACGAGGGGCGCTACGGCATCGAGGACACCCGCCGGGCGGTGCTCGAGGCGCGCCAGCAGGAGGTGCGGGTGTTCGGCGTCACCGTCGACAGCGAGGGGCACCGCTACGTGCCGCACCTGTTCGGCCGCGGCAGCTACGCCATCGTCAACCGGCCCGAGCACCTGTCGCTGGCGCTACCGGGCATCTATCGTCAGATCATCGGTTCCTGAGGAGGGATGACCATGACCAACCCCCGTCTCGCCGTCGCCGTTGTCGTCGGGCTCGCCATCGGCCTGGCGGTGGTGCTGCCCATCGCCTGGCTGATCAACAACCGCGACTGGGGCGTGGGCCTGATGCTCGCCGTGCCCTTCATCGTCTACGGGATGATGCGCCTGGCCCGCGTGCTCGAAGCCTGGGCACGCAACCCGCCGACGCTGCCGCACTCGTCGACTCGCGACCGGCCTCCCCGCTAGCGGCAAGCGAAAGCCAGTAACGCATCGCCCGGCCATTCGGCCGGGCGATGTCGTTCAGTTCCACTGCGGCTCAGATCAGCCGCGGCGCCGCGTAGCCGGCACCGATCAGCGTCAGCGTCAGCAGCACCAGCCCGACGAAGGTGCCCTTCCAGGCCGGCGTCGCCGCGCGCAGGTTGAGATAGACCATCAGCAGCCGCTGGGCCTTGAACCCGGTGGCGACCAGCACCAGCAGCGCCGAGGCCAGCGGCAGCGGCGCCCAGTTGGCCTGGTCCAGGCGCGCGGAGAACATCGCCACCAGCGTCAGCGTCATCAGCGTCAGCCAGGTGATGATCAAACGTCGGGTGCCGGGGAGTGCGGTCATGGTCACCTCAGGAGAGAGCCTTCAGCGTAAGAGATAGACAAGCGGATAGAGCAGAATCCAGATCAGATCGACCATGTGCCAGAAGGCGGCCGCCGTCTCGACGTTCTCGGTCGAGGTGCGCCAGCTCACCAGCGCCAGCAGCCCCAGGCCGAACAGCACGTGGGCGAAGTGAAAGGCGGTCAGGCCGTAGTAGTAGCCGAAGAACAGGTGCGTCTCGGGGGTAATGCCGGCGGAGAACTTGCCCGCGTATTCGACGAGCTTGATGACGCAGAACAGCACCCCGAGCCCCATGCTCGCCGCCAGCCACTGCCGTGCCCGCCGGCGCCCGCCGGCGCTGATCGCCTCCACGGCGAGCGCCACGCACAGCCCGCTGGTGAGCAGCACCAGGGTATTGAGCCCGCCCATCAGCGGGTCGAGATTCTGCTGGGCGGCGTTGAAGCCGGCGACGTCGCCGGCGCGCTGCCAGGCATAGAGGGCGAAGAAGGCGGTGAAGACCACCACCTCGCTGAGGATCAGCACCCACATCAGCGGGTTGCCGGGCAGCGCCGAGAGCGGCCCCCAGCCCGGGTTGGGCAGGGGGCGGGCGGGGCTGGCGTCAGTCATGCAGGCTCACGCGGGCGCCGCCGAGCCACAGGCTGCGCGGGGCGTCGATGGGGCGACCCGCCATCAGCCGATGGATGCCCACCCCACAGCGCCCCACCATCCAGATCAGGCAGGCGGTGAAGAAGGCGTAGCCCAGCGCCCAGGGCGCCCAGGCGGAGGCGCCGACCAGGCCCAGCACATGCCAGGCCGCCAGAAAGATCGCGGCGCCGACGATGCCCAGCCAAAAGGTGCGGATCTGGAACTGCAGGTGGGTAGCGACCCAGTCGGCTACGTGGCGCCGGCGCAGATGGGCCAGCAGCACGCCAACCGGGGCCGTGACCACGGCCAGGACGCTGCCGAGGAAGAGAATGTAGATCACCGCGGCGAGCTTGGTGCCGCGCTCGTCGGCCTGGGCTGCGCTCGGGGGGAAGGTCGCGGAATTCGAGGTCATGGCCACCTCCTGGTCGGGTCGGCTGGCAGGCGACCGGTTCGCCCGCTCGTTCTGGGTCCTACTGTGCCGCAGCCCGGCGGAAACATCCTTGTCGCAGATCAATGCCCGACCGTTTTGCTCGGGAATAGGGGGTGGTGGGATGTCGCAGGTGATCGGCGCGCTGAGCAGGTCAGCTTCGATTCGAGGTGAGCAAACTAGAAACCGATTTGTTGATACGCATCAACTCTGGCGGGCCGTTTCCGTCCTAGCTTTCTATCGTGGCCTGCGCCTCCGCTAGGTAACCGCAGGAAGTCAGGCCGCAAGTGCTGTCACATTTATCCCGCGTTCGAGGCATCTGCGTGCCTCGAGAGGAGCGACTGCCATGGCCAAGCAAAAAGTCAGGGACATTACCCCAACCGCCGGTGATGCTGCTGCACCGTCGTCCGCGCGTTCTCAGGAAATGAGCCCGTTTCGTGACCTGGACCGCATGTTCGATCGTTTTCTCGAGCGAGGATGGGGGCACCCGCTGCGCTGGGATCTGCCGGTTTTCGAGCGGCTGGCCACCGGGTCCCGCATCCCCAAGGTCGACGTCATCAATCGGGATGCGGAGGTCGTGATACGTGCCGAACTTCCCGGTATGGCGCGTGAGGACCTGGATGTCTCGGTCACCGACAGCACCGTGACGATCAAGGGGGAGAGTCACAAGGAGTCCAAGGAGGAGAGCGGCGAGTACTATCGCTGTGAAATCTCCCATGGCAGCGTAGAGCGTACGGTTGCCCTGCCTTGCGAAGTCGACGCTGAAAAAGCCGAGGCCAAATTCAACAACGGCCTGCTGGAGCTGACGCTGCCGAAGGTCAAGGAGGTTCCTCGGCGCAAGCTCGATATCAAGTAGACGAGCACCGGGCACGGGACCGGCCGTGCCGACCGGTCCCGTGCCGTAAACGATCAGCAACGCCTGGCATGGCGGGAGGGAAGGCCGGCTTCCTCCGTCAGGCCATGCAGCGCGTGGAGGTCGAGCAGCTCGACCTCCTTGCCGGTGACTTTGAGCAGACCCTGGTCGACGAAGCGCCGGAACGTGCGGCTCGTGGTCTCCGGAGCGAGCCCGAGGTAGTTGCCCAGGTCGAGACGGGACATGGGCAGGCGAAACCGAGTCCGCGACAGACCGCGTCGACCGAAGCGCTGACTCAGGTTGATCAGCATGATGGCCAGGCGCTGCTCGGCCGTTCGTCGCGACACCACCTGCAACAGCTTGTGCTCGTCGAAGATCTCCTTGCTCATGACCCGTAGCAGTTGATGCTGCAATCCGGGAAGCTTGCGCGACAGGATCTCCAATTGGGAGAAGGGGATCCGACAAACGCTGGTGGTTTCCAGAGCCTCGATGGCGGTGGGATGACTCCCGCTGCCGATGGCATCCAGCGCGACCAGCTCGCCAGGCAGGTGGAAAGCGATGACCTGACTCTCTCCATCGTGACCCAGCAGGCTGCTCTTGAGGCAGCCGCTTAGCACGGCATAGATGGCGCTGAAGGGCTGGCCCGGACGGCACAGCTTCTCTCCCTTCCTCAGGGGGCGGCTGCGCTCGACGATGCGATCCAACTCGTCGGTGTCCTTGCGATCCAGGGCGACCGGCAAGCAGAGTTCGCGCAGGCTACAGGCGCTGCACGCCTTGCGAATCTCGTGAAGTCGAATCAGTTGGCTACCGCTGCCGCTTTCCCCCATGGCAACACCTCAACCTGTACGCCACTTTTCACTAAGGGTAATCAAGTTATAGGACGAGGAAAGGTTGAGAGAGGCATATCCTCTCTTTTTCTTATCTTTTCCATACCCGCCACTCCGCAAGTACAAAAAAGCGGCGACCGAAGTCGCCGCCCTCTGAAGAAACCCAACCGGCTCAGCCCTGTTGCGGCTTGGCCCGAGCCGCGGCCAGCTCCTGCTCTTCGATCATGCGGTCGACGGAGGAGACGTAGTACTCCTCGTCGAACGCCCCTTCCGGCTCCTTCAGCCACACCAGGCAGATCAGCCAGCTGAGGAAGGCGCCGGTGGCGATGATGAAGAAGAACTGGGTCGGGGTAACGAAGGTGAAGATGGTCAGGTAGACCACCGCCCCCACGTTGCCGTAGGCGCCGGCCATGCCCGAGATCTGGCCGGTGATGCGGCGCTTGATCGAGGGAATGATGCCGAAGGTGGCGCCCTCCGCCCCCTGCACGAAGAAGGAGGTGAAGATGGTGATGGCGATGGCGATGACCAGCGGCCACTTGGCGTTGAGCAGGCCCATCAGCACGAAGCCGATGCCGATGCCGAACATGTAGCTGAGCATCACGAAGCGGCGGTTGCCCAGGCGGTCGGAGACCAGGCCGCCCATGGGGCGCGCCACCAGGTTGACGAAGGCGAAGGAGGAGGCGATCAGGCCGGCGGCGGCGGCGGTCAGGCCCCAGGTCTGCTCGAAGAACATCGGCAGCATCGAGACCACGGCCAGCTCGGCACCGAAGTTGGCGAAGTAGGTGCTGTTGAGCGCGGCCACGCTGTTGAACGAGTACTTGTCGTCCTCCGGCACGCCCTTCTTGAGGATCGGCACGTTGACGCGCAGGATCTGCACCACCTGATAGAGCACCACGGCGGCGATGACCAGGTAGGCGATGGTGGCGCCGGTGGTGGAGAGGTAGCCCAGGTTCTGGATGCGCCACACCAGGATGCCCAGCACGCCGACCAGCGGGATGGTCCACAGGATCAGCTTGATCATGTCGGCCCAGCTGCTGACCTCCATGGCCATCGCCTTGCGCGCCTTGCGGTGTGCCTTGGCGTCGGGGCCGTCGGTGATGGCGAACCAGTAGAAGACGCCGTAGGCGGCCATGACGATGGCGCTCTGGGCGATGGCCCAGCGCCAGCCCTCGGGGCCGCCGTACCAGGTGAGGGCGATGGTCGGCAGGGTCATGGCGGCGGCGGCGGAGCCGAAGTTGCCCCAGCCGGCGTAGAAGCCCTCGGCGAAGCCGATGTGCTTGGGCTTGAACCAAAGTGCGGTCATGTGGATACCCACCACGAAGCTCGCCCCCACGGAGCTCAGCACCAGGCGGGCGACGAGCAGCTGGGTCATGGAGTTGCCGAAGGCGAACACCAGGGCGGGAATCGACATCAGCACCATGAGCACCGAGAACACCCGGCGCGGTCCGAAGCGGTCGAGCGCCATGCCGACGATGATGCGCGCGGGTATGGTCAGCGCCACGTTGCAGATGGCGAACAGCTTGATGTCATCGGGGGTCAGCCAGTCGACGCTCTTGAGCATGCTCGAGGCGAGCGGCGCCATGTTGAACCAGACGTAGAAGGTGATGAAGAACGCGATCCAGGTCAGGTGCAGCGCCCGTATCTCGGGGGTGCGAAACTTGAATAGGTCGGCGACTTTCATGGTCGTATCATCCTGAGGTGAGAACTCGGTTAGCCACGCGTAACGGGATCGCCGCTCACGGGCTGGGCAGGATCAGCAGCGGGCATTCGACGCGTCGGGCGAGGAAGGAGCTGACCTTGCCGAAGGTCATGTAGTCGAGTTCGTCGACGAAGTAGCTCAGCGACTGGGCGATGATGCCGCCGTCGGGCTTGCTGCTGTGGCGGGCGATGACCAGGACGTCCGGCTGGTGCTTCTGGGTGGCCTGCAGCAGCATCTTGCGGGCGTCGCCCTCGGCCAGCACCCAATCGACCTCGAAGCCCTCCTGATGAGCGAACTCCGCGCCCTCCTTGAGGGCCGCCTTCATCTCCTCGTACTCCTGCTGGAACAGCGTCTCGTTGGCGTCGGTGGCGTCGCCGGGGTTCTCGGCCACGCCGACCAGGATCAACGTGGGAGCGTTGCAGCGAAACAGGCTGACGGTCTGGGCCAGGGCCAGCTTGGCGTTGCGCGAGCCGTCGTAAGCGATCATGACTTTCATGGTTTTCCCTCCCTAGAGGGGCAGGCTGGGGCCGTGCCGCCGGCAGGCTGCCGGAGGCACGGCTGACGGCATCACGGGTTCTTGATCTCGGCGCCGGGGCGCAGGTAGAACCACCAGTTGATCACCAGGCACACCGCGTAGAAGATCGCGAAGCCGTACATGGCGAGCTCGGGGGTGCCGGCGCGGATCTGACCGCCCATCACCACCGGGGCGATGAAGGCGCCGTAGGCGGCCACGGCGGAGGTCCAGCCCAGTACCGGGCCCTTCTGCTGGGCATCGAAGATCACGCCGATGGTGCGGAAGGTGGAGCCGTTGCCGATGCCGCTGGCGGCGAACAGAATCACGAACAGCAGCATGAACACGGCGAAGTAGCTGTTGGGGTCGGTGGAGTTGTAGGCCAGCATCATCACGTAGCCGGTCACCGCCGAGGCCACCACCATGATCACAGAGATCACCTGGGTGACGATGGAGCCGCCCACCTTGTCGGAGATCCAGCCGCCGATAGGGCGGATCAGGGCGCCGACGAAGGGGCCGATCCAGGCCCAGGTCAAGGCGCTGGGGCCGGCGGGGTTGGCCACGCGGGTGACGCTGCCGTCGGCGGCCACTTCCATCATGTTGCCGAAGATGACGTTGATCGAGAGCGGCAGGGCCGCGGAGAAGCCGATGAACGAGCCGAAGGTGAGGATGTAGAGCACCGTCATCGACCAGGTGTGCTTGTTCGAGAAGATCGCGAACTGCTTTTGGATGTTGGGCTTGATCTCGCCGGGGATCAGGCGCATCAGGCCCAGGGTCAGCAGGATGGTGACCGGCAGCGCGACCCACATGCCCAGCCAGGTGAGCGTGACGATACCCACGATGGTGGCGACGACACCTACGCCATAGAGCCCCAGGATCTTGCCGAAGGCCTGCATCGGTGTGCCCGGATGGGGCGTGATGGTGCGCAGGTTGTTCATGCCGAACCAGCCGAGGAAGGCCAGCGGCACCAGGAACACCAGCCAGATGAAGCCGGCATTCTGGATCCAGGTCGGTGTGCCGGCCTCGATGCGGCCGATCAGCGTGCCGCTGGAGCTCGTGAGCTCCATGGCGCCGCCGGCGATGGCGCCGAACAGGCCCACGGTCATCACCAGCGGGATCAGGATCTGCATGGTGGTGACGCCGAAGTTGCCGAGCCCGGCGTTCATGCCCAGCGCATAGCCCTGCTGCTTCTTGGGGAAGAAGGTCGAGATGTTGCTCATCGAGGCGGCGAAGTTGCCGCCGCCGATGCCCGAGAGCAGCGCCAGCGCCTGGAAGACCCAGAACGGCGTGTCGGGATTCATCAGCGCGATCCCGGTGCCGAAGGCCGGGATCATCAGCAGCGCGGTGGTCAGGAACACCGTGTTGCGCCCGCCGGCGATGCGGATCATGAACGAGGCGGGAATGCGCAGCGTGGCACCGGCGAGGCCGGCGATGGCGGTCAGCATGAAGAGCTGGTCGACGGCGAAGGGAAAGCCCAGGTTCTGCATCTGGGTGGTGATCATGCCCCACATCATCCACACCGCGAAACCCATCAGCAGGCTGGGGAT
The DNA here is from genome assembly GCF_017868775.1 of Billgrantia sulfidoxydans. NCBI lineage: Bacteria > Pseudomonadati > Pseudomonadota > Gammaproteobacteria > Oceanospirillales > Halomonadaceae > Billgrantia > Billgrantia sulfidoxydans. The sequence goes on from NZ_CP053381.1 coordinate 253,193, forward strand.
GGAGATCCACAGGTTGCGCGAGGCGATGCGCTTGCCCGTCTGTTGCCAGAACTGCTCGTCCTCGACGTCCCAATGCTCGATGTCGGCATTCTTTGGTCTGCCGGCGCCGAGTTTGCCGATATCGGCACTCGTTTTAGCCATGACGTTTTCCCCTTGGTGGTTTCGCTGACCCCGCCTTGCGACTTCCGCCCTGACCGGGATCAATTCAGGTTCGGTTGAGGCAAAGATACGTCGCGCAACGAAGGGGCGAAACGGGCCGAAATTGCCCGAAAATCAGCGAAATACCACTTGAGGGGTAGCAGAGGTATTGAGGTAACCTGTTGTTTTTCAGTGCAGAGGTACAAGCGAGGAGCAAGAAAAAGGCGCCTTGCCGACGCCTGGAAGTCTTTGGAGGTATCCACACAGAACCTCCTTTCAAAGGGCGCTGGTCTACCGGTCGATGCCCTCCTGCACGGCCCACACCGCCGCCTCGACCCGCGAGCGCAGGTTGAGCTTCTTGAGCAGGTGCTTGACGTGCACCTTGACCGTGCCTTCGGTGATGTCGAGCTTGCGCGCGATCAGCTTGTTGGACAGCCCTGCGGCCAGTTCGCGCAGGATCTCGCGCTCGCGCTGGGTCAGGCTGTGGATGTCGGGTGTGGCCGGTGCCGAGCGCTGGTTGCGCAGCGCCTCGGCGAGCAGCGCGGTGAGGCTCTCGCTCACCACCATGCGCCCCAGTGCCGCCTGGCGCAGCTGGCGCACCATCTCCTCGGGCTCCATGTCCTTGAGCAGGTAGCCGTCGGCACCGCCACGCAGCGCCGCCACCAGGTCCTCCTCGTGGTCGGAGACGGTGAACATCACGATGCGCCCGGCGTAGCCCGACTCGCGTAGCGCCCTGAGGGTCTGGATGCCGTCCATGCCCGGCATGTTGAGGTCGAGCAGGATCATGTCCGGGTCGAGCTCTTCGGCCAGGCGCACGCCCTGTGCCGGCTCGCCGGTGTCGCCGACGAGCCGGAGGTCGTCCTCCAGCTCGAGCAGTTGGGCCACGCCGCGGCGCAGCAGCGGGTGGTCATCGATGATCAGGATACTGGCGGGGGTCTCGCTGACTGACTGGCCCATGATGTCTCAGTTTCCTTGGTCGTGAAGAAGGGAATCGGTCGCCGGCTGGCGAGTGATCAGGCGAGCCGTCTGCGGGGTGAAGGTCACCTCGATGCAGGTGCCGCCCGTGGCGCGGTTGGAGAGCTTCAGCTCACCGCCCAGGGTGTGGGCACGGTCGCGCATGATCACCAGCCCGTAGTGCATCGGTGGCGAGTCGCTGTCGGCCAGGCCGATGCCGTCGTCCTCGATGCGCAGGGTAATCCGGGCGTGATGGAAATTCACCGTCACCGCGGCCCAGTGGGCCTGGGCATGCTTGTGCGTGTTGCTCAGCGCCTCGCGGGCGATCTGCAGTACGTGGATCTCCTCGTTGGGGTTGAGCAGGTGGGGCGGCACGTCGTAGTGCATCTCCACCGGCGCGCCCATGCGCTCGGCGAACTCCTCGGTGGTCTGCAGCAGCGCCGTCTGCAGGCCCGGCCCCTCCAGCTTGAGGCGGAAGGTGGTGAGCAGCTCGCGCAGCTGGCGATAGGCGCTGTTGAGCCCGGTGCGCAGCTCGTCGAACACCGCCGCCTGGGCCTCGCGCGGCGCGTCCTTGGCCTGCATGCGCTCCAGCCGCGCCACCTGCATCTTGAGGTAGGAGAGCGACTGGGCCAGCGAATCGTGCAGCTCGCGGGCGATGATGGTGCGCTCGTTCATCAGCGAGACCTGCTGCTCCTCCTCGATGCGCCGTTGCAGGTAGACCGCGGTGGCCAGCTGGTCGGCCAGGGCGTTGAGCAGGCGCCGCACGCTGTCGGAGAGCGGCTGCTCCTTGGGGTACCAGATCTCCAGGGTGCCGAGCATCTCGTCGCCCACGCTCACCGGCAGCAGCACGCAGTCGCCCTCCTCGGTATCGGAGAGGCGCATCGGGCGGGGGGCGATCAGGCAGGCGTGGCAGTCGTGGTCGCGGCAGTAGCCGGGGCGTCGCGCGGCGTGGGTGGCAAGAATCGGCACCGGGCGGTCGTCGTGGGGGTCGTTGAGCAGCAGCCGGATGGGCCCGATCTCGAGCAGTGTCTCGACCTGGCGCAGCATCGGCGCGGCGCTGGCGCATAGATCGTTGCCGCCGCCGTAGAGCCAGCGGCTGCCGTCGTGCAGCACCTGCATCACCTGGCTGCTGCGCTCCAGCTCGCGGGTCTTGCGCTTGACCCGCTCCTCGAGGTCGGCGTAGCTGGTGCCGAGCTCCTCGGCCATGGTGTCGAAGGTGCGGCCGAGCAGGGCCAGTTCGTCGGCGCCCTTGAGCCGGGTGCGCACGGAGAAGTTGTGGCGTGCCGCCTCACCGGCCAGCACCATCAGCTGGCGCAGCGGCGCCACCAGGTTGTGGCGGATGTCGTAGAGCGCAATGGCCACGACCACCGCGGTGAGCCCCAGGAACAGGATCTGCAGGGCGCTGAGCAGGCGGATCTTGGCCTCGGTGTTCTGCTCGAGCTGGGAGACCATCTGGTCGATCTCGCTCACCAGGCCGTCGAGGGTACGATTGAGCGACTCGATGTTCACCGAGCGGCTGTCGACGGCCTCGTTGACCTCCGGCGCCAGCTCGTTGTGCCAGCGCGACAGCACCAGGCGGTACTGGCGCCTGAGCTCGTGAGCCTCGGAGACGGGAATGGCGCCGGTCAGCTCGTCGCTCTCCAGGCGCTCCTCGAAGCGGCGCTTGAGCACGTGCACCGCCGCCTGGTGCTCCATCGAGGGAAGGCGCTCGTAGCGCTGCAGGGCGGCGACGATCTGGTAGGTGTTCATGCGCAGCGAGCCGGCGACGTTGATCGCCGCGGCGTCGCCGCGGCTGCCGCCGGCCACCGCCATGGTCACCACGATGCTGATCAGGGCCATGGTGCTGATCGCCAGCAGCGAGGCGACGATGCGGGCCACGAGGGAGCGTTGCAGCAGTTTCAAGGCGGGGCGAACTCCGAAAAGATGACGGGGCCTGAGGACACTATACCCCAAGGGACGGTGGCGCATCCTACCGGGTGTGCCGGGTGGCTGCTACCAAAGAGGTACCTCGTATGCCCTTTTGACCCCGACCCATGGGGGAACGAGAATCTCTTCGACCACGCCACGAGACCCACCGTTCATGACGTCCGCCGAGAAAGCCCCCGTCGTGGGCCAGCAGGTCGACTATCGCTCGCTGGTGGTCGTGCTGCTGTCGCCGCTGGCCTTCGCCCTGGTGTTCGCCAGCTGGACCATCTTTGCCGTGCTCGGCATCGAGCTCAAGCTGGCGCTGGGCTTCGGCGAGGTGCAGTTCGCCGTGCTGCTGGCCATGCCGATGTTCACCGGCGCACTGTCGGCGCTGCCGCTGGCGGCGCTGGCACGGCTGGTGGGCGGCCGGCGGGTGATGATCGGCTGCCTGCTGCTGATCTGCCCCTTCCTGTGGGCCATCGCCCACTCCAACGACTACTGGGAATTCCTGCTCGCCGGGGCCGGGCTGGGGGTGGGCGCCGGCTCGCTGGCGGCGGGGCTGGTCTACGTGGCGGCGCTGTGCCCGCGGCGCCACGCCGGGCTGGCGCTGGGGCTCTACGGCGCCGGCATGCTCGGCGCCGGGCTCACCTACTTCTTGCTGCCGCTGATCAGCCAGGCCTACGGCTGGCCCATGGCGCCCAAGCTCTACCTGCTGCCGATCGCCCTGGTGGCGCTGCTGCTGTGGGTGTTCGCCGAGGAGTCGCCGCGGCAGCCGGCTGCGCCCGGCGGCAACGTCGCCGCGGCGCTGCCCGGCGGGCTGCCGCCGCCCGCGGCGTGCCGCCTGGCGCTCTACTACAGCTTCTTCTACGGCGCCTTCGTGGCGCTGGCGCTGTGGCTGCCCGCCTATCTCATGGCGCAGTACCGCCTCACGCTGATGGAAGCGGCGCTGTGGGCGCTGGTCTTCACCCTGCCCGGCGGGCTGGGGCAGATCCTCGGCGGGGCCTTGGCCGACCGGCGCGACTTCCGCGACCTGCGCTGGTGGGTCAGCGCCTGCGTGATGGCCTGCCTGTTCCTGCTCTCCTACCCCGACTTCAGCATGCAGATCCACGGCGTGCACGGCGATCTTGCGCTGGAGTTCTCCATGCCGCTGGCCGGCTTCGCCGTGCTGCTCGCCGTCATGGGCCTGGCCATGGGCATCGGCAAGGGCAGCCTGATGTGCCTGATCCATCGCGACCACGGCGACGACATGGTGCGCTCGGGCGGCCTCGCGCTGGCGCTGGGCGGGCTGTTCGCCGCCGCACTGCCGCTGATGTTCGTCCTCGGCAACGAGTGGATCGGCGTGCGCACTGCCGGCTTCATGTTCCTCTACGCCGCGCTCGCGGTGTGCATGCTGGTGATGCTCTGGGAAGTGGGTAGCCGTCCCCGTGCTCGCCGCCTGCGCGAAGGGGATTAACCCCTTTCTCCGGGCCGCCTATCACCTTGTGGGTAGAGGGGGTGTATATGGAGGTAACCGGGCAGTAATCCCCGCTTCGATCCCCCAGAATCCTCTTCAAGCACCTGCCTGACGGTCGCGTCGAACATGTCGTCGCGCGGCACGGCAGGCGGGGTGGCCCGGGCGGCCACGCATCACATCAAGGAGCCTGGAGATCGACCATGAGTCACTTCTTAGATCGGCTGAATTTCTTCCGCAAGGCGCGCGAGCCCTTCGCCAACGGCCATGGCGAGACCCGCGAGGAGTCCCGTGGCTGGGAAGACGGCTACCGTCAACGCTGGCAGCACGACAAGATCGTGCGCTCCACCCACGGCGTGAACTGCACCGGCTCCTGCAGCTGGAAGATCTACGTCAAGAACGGCCTGGTCACCTGGGAGACCCAGCAGACCGACTATCCGCGCACCCGCCCGGACCTGCCCAACCACGAGCCGCGGGGCTGCCCGCGCGGTGCCAGCTACTCCTGGTACATGTATAGCGCCAACCGCCTCAAGTACCCGCTGATCAGAAAGCCGCTGCTCAAGCTGTGGCGCGAGGCCAAGCAACAGCACGGCGACCCGGTCGACGCCTGGGCCTCCATCGTCGAGGACCCGGCCAAGGCCAAGCAGTACAAGCGTGCCCGCGGCATGGGCGGCTTCGTGCGCGCCGACTGGGATGAGCTCAACGAGCTGATCGCCTCGTCCAACGTCTACACCGCCAAGCAGTACGGCCCCGACCGCGTCATCGGCTTCTCGCCGATCCCCGCCATGTCGATGGTCAGCTACGCCTCGGGTGCGCGCTACCTGTCGCTGATCGGCGGCGTGTGCCTGTCGTTCTACGACTGGTACTGCGACCTGCCGCCGGCCAGCCCCCAGACCTGGGGCGAGCAGACCGACGTGCCCGAGTCGGCCGACTGGTACAACTCCGGCTACATCATCGCCTGGGGCTCCAACGTGCCCCAGACGCGGACCCCGGACGCCCACTTCTTCACCGAGGTGCGCTACAAGGGCACCAAGACCGTCTCCATCACCCCGGACTACGCCGAGGTGTCCAAGCTCACCGACGAGTGGCTGTCGGTCAAGCAGGGTACCGACGCCGCCCTGGCCATGGCCATGGGCCACGTCATCCTCAAGGAGTTCCACCTCGACAAGCCCAGCGCCTACTTCACCGAGTACGTGCGCAAGTACTCCGACATGCCCTTCCTGGTCGAACTGGAAGCGCGTGAGGATGGCAGCTTCGTGCCCGGCAAGCAGCTGCGCGCCAGCGACTTCGACGCCAACCTGGGCCAGGACAACAACCCCGAGTGGAAGACCGTGGCGTGGGACGAAACCCGCGATCAGTTGGTCGTGCCGCGCGGCTCCATCGGCTTCCGCTGGGGCGAGGAGGGCAAGTGGAACCTCGAGCCGCGCGACGCCGACGGCGAGGAGATCCACCCGCTGCTGACCCTGGCCGAGCACCACGACGACGTGGCCAGGGTGGCGTTCCCCTACTTCGGCGGCATCGCCCACGAGCACTTCGACCACGTGGCCGGCAACGAGCTGCTGTTCCACAGCCTGCCCGCCAAGCGCCTGAAGAAGGCCGACGGCAGCGACGTACTGGCCGTCACCGTGTTCGACCTGATGTGCGCCAACTACGGCATCGATCGTGGCTTCGGCGAGGACGACGGCGCCACCTCGCTGGACGAGGTCAAGCCCTACACCCCGGCCTGGCAGGAGAAGATCACCGGCGTGCCCGCCGAGCAGGTCACCCGCATCGCCCGCGAGTTCGCCGACAACGCCGACAAGACCCAGGGTCGCAGCATGGTCATCGTGGGTGCCGCGATGAACCACTGGTACCACATGGACATGAACTACCGCGGCCTGATCAACATGCTGATCATGTGCGGCTGTATCGGCCAGAGCGGCGGCGGCTGGGCCCACTACGTGGGGCAGGAGAAGCTGCGCCCGCAGACCGGCTGGACCCCGCTGGCCTTCGGCCTCGACTGGCAGCGCCCGCCGCGCCACATGAACGGCACCTCGTTCTTCTACAACCACTCCTCGCAGTGGCGCTACGAGAAGCTCGAGGTCAAGGAGATCCTCTCGCCGCTGGCCAACCCGGCCGACTACAGCGGCAGCCTGATCGACTTCAACGTGCGCTCCGAGCGCATGGGCTGGCTGCCCTCCGCGCCGCAGCTCGGCACCAACCCGCTGCGCCTGGCCGAGAAGGCCAAGGCCGCCGGCCTCTCCACCGCCGACTACGCCGTCGCCCAGCTCAAGAGCGGCGAGCTGGCGTTCGCCGCCGAGGACCCCGACAGCCCGCAGAACTTCCCGCGCAACATGTTCATCTGGCGCTCCAACCTGCTGGGCAGCTCGGGCAAGGGTCACGAGTACATGCTCAAGTACCTGCTGGGCACCCGCCACGGTATCCAGGGCAAGGACCTGGGCGAGATGGGCGGCGTCAAGCCGGAAGAGGTGAAGTGGCACGACGAGGCGCCGGAAGGCAAGGTCGACCTGGTGGTCACCCTGGACTTCCGCATGTCCTCCACCTGCCTCTATTCGGACATCGTGCTGCCCACGGCGACCTGGTACGAGAAGAACGACCTCAACACCTCGGACATGCACCCGTTCATCCATCCGCTGACCGCGGCCACCGACCCGGCGTGGGAGTCGCGCAGCGACTGGGACATCTACAAGGGCATCGCCAAGGCGTTCTCGAAAGCCTGCGTGGGGCACCTGGGCGAGGAGACCGACCTGGTCACCCTGCCGCACCAGCACGACTCCCCGGCCGAGCTGGCCCAGCCCGAAGTGAAGGACTGGAAGAAGGGCGAGTGCGAACCGATCCCCGGCAAGACCATGCCGGCGCTGATCGAGGTCAAGCGCAACTACCCCGAGACCTATGAGCGCTTCACCTCCGTCGGTCCGCTGCTCGAGACCATCGGCAACGGCGGCAAGGGCATCGCCTGGAACACCGAGACCGAGGTCGAGCTGCTCGGCAAGCTCAACTACCGCAAGACCGAGGGCCCCGCCAAGGGCCGGCCGAAGATCGATAGCGCCATCGACGCCGCCGAGATGATCCTGACCCTGGCGCCGGAGACCAACGGCCACGTGGCGGTCAAGGCGTGGGGCGCGCTGTCCAAGATCACCGGCCGCGACCACACCCACCTGGCGGTCAACAAGGAGGAGGAGAAGATCCGCTTCCGCGACGTGGTGGCCCAGCCGCGCAAGATCATCTCGAGCCCGACCTGGTCCGGCCTGGAGGACGAGCACGTCTCCTACAACGCCGGCTACACCAACGTCCACGAGCTGATCCCGTGGCGCACCGTCAGCGGCCGCCAGCAGTTCTACCAGGATCACCCCTGGATGCGCGCCTTCGGCGAGAGCCTGCTGACCTACCGTCCGCCGATCAACACCAAGACGGTGACCGGGTTCCAGATGCCCGAGGACAACGGCAACCCGACCAAGGCGCTGAACTGGATCACCCCGCACCAGAAGTGGGGCATCCACTCCACCTACAGCGACAACCTGCTGATGCTGACGCTCAACCGCGGCGGCCCGGTGGTGTGGATGTCGGAGACCGACGCCCAGGAGATCGGCATCGAGGACAACGACTGGATCGAGCTGTTCAACGCCAACGGCGCCATCACCGCGCGGGCCATCGTCAGCCAGCGGGTCAAGGCCGGCATGGTGATGATGTACCACGCCCAGGAGCGCCAGGTGAACGTGCCGGGCTCCGAGGTCACCAAGACCCGCGGCGGCATGCACAACTCCGTGACCCGGGTGTGCCCGAAGCCGACCCACATGATCGGCGGCTACGCGCAGCTCTCATACAGCTTCAACTACTACGGCACCGTTGGCTCCAACCGCGATGAATTCGTCCTCATCCGCAAGATGAAGAACGTCGACTGGCTGGACGGCGAAGGCAACGACAGCGTTCAGGAGACCGTGAAATGAAGATTCGTTCACAGGTAGGCATGGTCCTCAACCTCGACAAGTGCATCGGGTGCCACACCTGCTCGGTCACCTGCAAGAACGTCTGGACCAGCCGCGAAGGCCTGGAGTACGCCTGGTTCAACAACGTCGAGACCAAGCCCGGCATCGGCTATCCCAAGGAATGGGAGAACCAGGACAAGTGGAAGGGCGGCTGGATGCGTCGCCGCGACGGCAAGATCGAACCGCGCATCGGCGGCAAGTGGCGGGTGCTGGCGAACATCTTCGCCAACCCCGACCTGCCCGAGATCGACGACTACTACGAGCCGTTCGACTTCGACTACCAGCACCTGCACACCGCCAAGCAGGGCGACCACCAGCCGGTGGCGCGCCCCCGCTCGCTGGTCTCCGGCCAGCGCATGAACAAGATCGAGTGGGGCCCGAACTGGGAGGAGATCCTCGGCACCGAGTTCGCCAAGCGTCGCCGCGACAAGAACTTCGAGCAGGTGCAGGCCGACATCTACGGCCAGTTCGAGAACACCTTCATGATGTACCTGCCGCGCCTGTGCGAGCACTGCCTCAACCCGGCGTGCGTGGCCTCGTGCCCCAGCGGCGCGATCTACAAGCGCGAGGAGGACGGCATCGTCCTGATCGACCAGGACAAGTGCCGCGGCTGGCGGATGTGCATCTCCGGCTGCCCGTACAAGAAGATCTACTACAACTGGAAGACCGGCAAGTCCGAGAAGTGCATCTTCTGCTACCCGCGCATCGAGGCGGGCATGCCGACCGTGTGCTCCGAGACCTGCGTGGGCCGCATCCGCTACCTCGGCGTGCTGCTCTACGACGCCGACCGCATCGAGGAGGTGGCGAGCTCGCCGGACGTGCGCGACCTCTACCACCGGCAGTGCGAGATCTTCCTCGACCCGCACGATCCCGAGGTGATCGCCCAGGCCAAGCGCGACGGCATTCCCGACAACGTGATCGCCGCGGCCCAGGCCTCGCCGGTCTACAAGATGGCCATGGACTGGGGGCTGGCGCTGCCGCTGCACCCCGAGTACCGCACCCTGCCGATGGTCTGGTACGTGCCGCCGCTGTCGCCGATCCAGACCGCCGCCGAGGCCGGCAAGGTCGAGTACGACGGCGTGCTGCCCAAGATCGAGTCGCTGCGCATCCCGGTGCGCTACCTCGCCAACATGCTCACCGCCGGTGAGGAGGAGCCCGTGGTGCTGGCGCTCAAGCGGCTGATGGCGATGCGCGTCTACATGCGCAACAAGCACGTCGAGGGCAAGGTCGACACCGCCGTGCTCGACGCCGTCGATCTCAGCGAGGCGCAGGTGGAGGAGATGTACCGCTACCTCGCCATCGCCAACTACGAGGACCGCTTCGTGGTGCCCACCAGCCACCGCGAGATGGCCACCGAGGCCTTCCCCGAGCGCGGCGGCTGCGGCTTCAGCTTCGGCGACGGTTGCCACGGCGAGAGCAAGCCGAGCCTGTTCAACGGCCGCAAGCAGACCAGCGCACTGGTCAAGCCGGTCGACGTCTTCGATCCGAAGACGGGCGCCAAGGAGACTCACCATGGCTAATGCAGCACTCCAGATGCCTGAAGAGGCCATGATCCAGCCCGAGTCCGGCATGCGCAGCCTGCGCGTGCTGGCCCGGCTGCTCGACTATCCCACCGAGGCGCTACAGGGTGCGGTGGATGAGCTGATCGAGGCGCTCGACGCCGAGCGCCGCCTGCCGGCAGCGCTGCGCGCCGACCTGATGAGCTGGTGCCAGCGCATTCACGAGGCCGACCTGCTCGAGCTGCAGTCCGACTACGTGGCGCTGTTCGACAAGGGGCGCGCCCACTCGCTGCTGCTGTTCGAGCACGTGCACGGCGAGTCGCGCGACCGCGGCCAGGCCATGGTCGACCTGATCGACGAGTACAAGGCCGCCGGCTTCGAACTCGACGCCCGCGAACTGCCCGACTACCTGCCGCTGTTCCTGGAGTATCTCTCCACCCGCAGCGACGAGGAGATCGGCCGCTGGCTGGGCGAGATCCGCCACATCCTGGCGCTGCTCACCGCGCGCCTGGAAGAGCGCGGCGCCGACCATGCCCTGGTCACCCGCGCGCTGCTGGCGCTGATCGGCGCCGAGGAGGACGTCGAAGCGCAGCGCGAGGCGGTGGTCGGCGAGACGCGCGACGACACCCCGGAGGCGCTGGATGCGGTGTGGGAGGAGGAAGCGGTGCGCTTCACCGCCCAGTCCGACGAGGACTGCGCGCTGCAGTCCGCCGAAGGCCGGCGCCTGGCCGAGCGCAAGCGGGCGATCCAGGGCGAGGCGGTGCGCATCCTCGACCCCGTCGATGCCGCCAAGAAACGTTAACGGAGACCTGTCATGAGCACTGTCATGAGCTACATCGATTCCCTGCTGTTCGGGCTCTACCCCTACCTCGCCGGCAGCGTCTTCCTGATCGGCAGCCTGATGCGCTACGACCACGGCCAGTACACCTGGAAGACCGGCTCGAGCCAGATGCTGTCGTCGAAGAACATGCGCCTGGCCAGCAACCTGTTCCATGTCGGCATCATCGTGATCTTCTTCGGCCACCTGGTCGGCCTGCTGACCCCGCACTGGCTCTACGAGCCCTTCATCACGCCGGGGGCCAAGCAGGTGATGGCGGTGGTGGTCGGCGGCATCGCCGGGGTGATGTGCCTGGTGGGCGGCGCCATGCTGTTCCACCGTCGCCTCACCAACCCGCGGGTGCGCGCCTCCTCCAGCACCATGGACACCGTGATCATTGGCCTGCTGGTGCTGCAGGTGGCGCTGGGGCTGCTCACCATCCTGCCCACCCTGGGCCACCTGGACGGCAGCGCGATGCTGAAGTTCTCCGGCTGGGCGCAGTCCATCGTCTACTTCCAGGGCGGCGCCGCCGCGTACCTGGAGGGCGTCAACTGGATCTACAAGCTGCACATCCTGGTCGGCCTGACCATCGTGCTGGTGTTCCCCTTCACCCGCCTGGTGCACGTGTGGAGCGCGCCGATGGGGTATGTGACAAGGCGCTACCAGATCGTCCGCCGCCGCGCCTGAGGAGTCAGCACCATGCAAATGATCGAGATCGAACAGCTGCCGGGCCGCTACGCGCCGCCGCCCGTCAAGGTCGGCGGCAAGGCGATCGACGAGGACAGCATCGCCCGCGAGATGCAGTACCACCCGGCGGCGAGCGCCGACGAGGCGAAACTCGCGGCCGCCCGCGCGCTGGTGGTGCGTGAGCTGCTGCGCCAGCGCGCCGTCGAGCTCGGTCTGGTGGCCGAGACCGACGACGAAGGCGACAACGATGCCGCCATCGCCGCCCTGCTGGAGCAGGAGCTGGACGTGCCGGAGCCCGAGGAGGCGGCCTGCCGCCGCTATTTCGACGCCGAGCCCGAGCGCTTCAGCGCGCCGACCCGCATTGCCGTTCGGCATATCCTGCTGGCCGCCGCGCCCGACGACGCCGAGGCGCGCGACGCCCAGTACCGCCTGGGCGAGACGCTGCTCGAAGAGCTGCAGCGCATTCCCGAGCGCTTCACCGAGTTCGCCATGCGCCACTCCGCCTGCCCGTCGAAGAGCGAGGGCGGCGAGCTGGGCTGGTTGGCCCAGGGGCAGACCGTGGCCGAGCTCGACCGCGCCCTGCAGCACCTGCCCCAAGGGCTGCATGACCGCCCGCTGGCCTCGCGCTACGGCTGGCACCTGGTCAGCATCGACGAGCGCCAAGGCGGCCAGCGCCTGCCCTTCGAGCAGGTCGCCGAGCGCGTTCGCCACACCCTGCGCGAGCAGGCCACGCGCCGCGCCCTGCGCCACTACCTGCTGGCGCTGGAAGAAGAGATCGGCGTGGAAGGGGTGGAGCTCGACGACAACGCCGCCGGCAGCCTGATGCAATAGGAGGAGTCCATGTCCCACGTTCACGCCAACGCCCGCTTCGTGCCGCTCGGCATCAGTGTGCTGACCGTCTCCGATACCCGCGGCTTCGACCGCGACGGCAGCGGCGACCTGCTCAGCGAGCGCCTCTCCGAGGCCGGCCACGCGCTGGTCGAGCGACGCATCGTGCCCGACGACATCTACCGCATCCGTGCGGTGGTCTCGAAGTGGGTGGTGCGCGACGACATCCAGGTGATCCTGGTCAACGGCGGTACCGGCTTCACTCTGCGCGATACCACGCCCGAGGCGCTCGCCCCGCTGTTCGATCGCGCCATCGACGGCTACGGCGAGCTGTTCCGCCAGCTCTCCTTCGACAGCATCGGCACCTCCACCGTGCAGTCGCGGGCGGTGGGCGGGGTGGCCAACCGTACCCTGATCTTCGCCATGCCGGGCTCGCCCAAGGCCTGTGCCACCGCCTGGGACGGTATCCTCGAGAGCCAGCTCGACGCACGCACCCGGCCGTGCAACTTCGTCGCCATGGTCATGCCCGAGCAGCAGGCCTGCGTTTCGCGCGAAGCGCAGGCAATGTGTGACCAGGGTCAAGGAGTGAGTGCATGAGCTGTGGCACCCTGGCCAAGGGCCTGCTCGACCTGGAGGTGGCCCGGGCGCGCCTGATCGCCGCTGCCGAGCCGGTCCAGGGCGAGGAGCTCGTGGCACTCGAGCAGGCGGCCGGCCGGGTGCTGGCCCGCGACCTGCGCGCGCGGCTCGACATGCCCGGCATCGATAACAGCGCGATGGACGGCTATGCCCTGCGCGCCGCGGAACTGAGCGATGCCGGCCTGCCGGTGGTGCTGCGGGTACCGGCCGGGGCCGGCGTGGAAACACTGCCCGAGGGCGGCTGCGCACGCATCTTCACCGGCGCACCGGTGCCCGAAGGCACCGACTGCGTGGTGCCCCAGGAGCGGGTTCGCCTGGACGAAGCGGGGCGGGTGCACGTCGTCGGCGAAGCCAAGCTCGGTGCCAACATCCGCCGGCGCGGCGAGGAGTACCGTGAGGGCGACCCCCTGCTGGCGGCGGGCTGCACGCTCAACGCGGCGGCGTTGGCGCTGCTGGCGAGCCAGGGCATCGCCGAGGTGCCGGTACTGCCGCGGTTCAGGGTGGCGCTGATCTCCACCGGCGACGAGCTGATCGAGCCGGGCGAGCCGTTCGCCCCCGGGCGGGTGTACGACAGCAATCGGGTCATGCTCAAGGCGCTACTGGAGCAGGCCGACTGTGTCGTGCTCGACCTGGGCGTGATCGCCGATGACCCCGCGGCGCTTCGGAAGGCGTTCGTCGCCGCCCGCGACGGCGCCGACCTGGTGGTCTGCACCGGCGGTGTCTCGGTCGGCGAGGAGGACCACGTCAGGCCAGTGCTGGAGGAGCTCGGCGGGCTCTGGTTCCATGGCGTGGCGATCAAGCCGGGCAAGCCGTTCGCCTTCGGCTACCTCGACAACGGCTCGCCCGAAGGCGTGCCGCTGATCGGGCTGCCGGGCAATCCCGTGGCCTCGCTGGTGGGCTGGCATCTGCTGGCTCGGCCCTTCGTTCAGGGGTGCCAGGGGCGCACCGTCGAGGCGCTGCAGCAGTACCGCGTCCGTGCCGGCTTCTCGCGGCGGGGCAGTCCGGGACGGCGCGAGCTGCTGCGGGTCACGCTCGACTGGCAGGGCGAGGGCCCGCTGGCATTGCTGGCGGGCGGGCAGGGCTCCCACATGCTGCATGCCGCCAGCCAGGCGCACGGTTATCTGATGATGGCCGCCGATACCGACGTGGAGGAAGGTCATGAATACCCCTATCTACCCGCCGGACAGTTCGTCGACTGACCTGCTGTTCAAGCCCAAGCAGCTGCGCGAGCTGGTCCAGGGCGTGCCCTGGCTGGGCGAACTGGACGATGACGATGTCACCGAGCTGCTCGAGGATACCGAACTCAAGACGCTCAAGACCCGCGAGTGGCTGTTCCGCCAGGACGCGCCGGCGCACTGGCTCTACATCGTCATCAACGGCGCGGTGCGCCTGGCGCGCAGCGCCGGGGACGGGCGCCTGGCCACCATTCGCTGCGTCGAGCGCGGCGGCACCCTGGGCGAGCTGAGCATGGTCTCCAGCGCCGGGGTCTATCTCTACTCCGCCGAAGCGCTGCGGCGCACCCACGTGCTGGCGATTCCGGCCCGGCGTTGCCGCGAGATCATGGACCGCCAGCCCGCCTGCCGCGCCGAGTTCATGAGCCGCCTGGCGCTGGAGCTCACCGAACGCCTCGAGGACCTGGCGCTGCTGACCCAGGCCGATGCCATGTCGCGGCTGGTCAGCTACGTGCTGCGCCAATTGCCGCCGGGACGCAGCAAGAGCCCGCGGGTGGTGCGCCTGTCGATCCCCAAGCGCTGGCTCGCCGCCCAGCTGGCGATGACGCCGGAGACACTGTCGCGGCTGCTGGCCAAGCTGCGCGACGGCGGCGTGATCGGCATCGACCGCCAGCGCCTGACAGTGCTCGACGAGCAGAAACTGCGCGACGCCATGCTGGCCGACGACTGACGCCGCCGGCCGCCAGGGCGGCGTGCTGACACAATGGGAGGCTAGATGTCCCGAACCAAGCAGAAGCCGAGAACCCTGGTCTACTCCTGCTCCGGCTGCTCCGACGTGGCGCAACTGGCCAACGACGTCGCCGTGCGACTCGACCACAGCGGCGTGGCCGAGATGTCATGCATCTCCGGCGTGGGCGGCGGCGTGCCCGGGCTGGTGCGCATCGCCCGCTCGGGGCGGCCCATCGTTGCCATCGACGGTTGCCAGATGCACTGCGTCACCCACTGCCTGGCCAACGCCGGGGTGAGCCCCACCGAACACGTCAAGCTCTACCAGCAGGGTTTTCGCAAGCGCCGCGGGCAGCGCTACGACGACGAGACCGTCAACGAGGTGGCCGAGCAGGTCGGCGAACTGATCGCCCGGCTGCCGATGGGCGCCGCGGCCCCTGTCGAAGCAAGAGCCGAGGAGAACGCATGAGCCTGATCGACGGCTTCGGCCGCACCGTGCGCTACGTTCGCCTGTCGGTCACCGACCGCTGCGACTTCCGCTGCGTCTACTGCATGGCCGAGGAGATGACCTTTCTGCCCCGTGCCAGGCTGCTCACCCTGGAGGAAATCGCCACCCTGTCGCGCGCCTTCGTCGAGCTGGGCGTCGAGAAGATTCGCCTGACTGGCGGCGAGCCGCTGGTACGCCGCGGCATTGATGAGCTGGTGGCCGAACTCGGCGCGCTGCCGGGGCTGCGCGACTTCGGCATGACCACCAACGGCGCCGGGCTCGTCAAGCACGCCCGCGCCCTCTACCGGGGCGGCCTCAAGCGGCTCAACGTCAGCCTCGACTCGCTCGACCCCGAGCGCTTCCGCGCCCTGACCCGCACCGGCGACCTGGCGCGAGTCATCGACGGCATCCGCGCCGCTCGCGAAGCCGGTTTCGGGCGCATCAAGCTCAACGCGGTGATCCTCAAGGGGCGCAACGACGACGAAGTGCTCGACCTGGTGGAATTCGCGCGAGCGGAGCAGGTGGACATCAGCTTCATCGAGGAGATGCCGCTAGGCCAGAACATGAGCCACGACCGCGGCGAGACCTTCTGCGGAAGCGATACGGTGCGTGCCGCCATCGAGGCGCGCCACGCGCTGCTGCCCACCACCGAAACCTCCCTGGGGCCGTCGCGCTATTTTCGGATGATTGACTCGGACATCCGGGTCGGCTTTATCTCGCCCCACAGCCACAACTTCTGTGCCGCCTGCAACCGCGTGCGCGTCACCGCCGAGGGCCGCCTGCTGCTGTGCCTGGGCAACGAGCACTCCGTCGACCTGCGAGCGGTGATGCGCCGCCACCCCGGCGACCTCGAGCGGCTCAAGGCCGCCATCGTCGCTGCCATGCAGAAGAAACCCGAACGCCACCACTTCACCACCGATGGCGACGTGCAGGTGGTGCGCTTCATGAACATGACCGGGGGCTGACCCCAGCTCCGCTCTCCCTC
The DNA here is from genome assembly GCF_017868775.1 of Billgrantia sulfidoxydans. Lineage (NCBI taxonomy): Bacteria > Pseudomonadati > Pseudomonadota > Gammaproteobacteria > Oceanospirillales > Halomonadaceae > Billgrantia > Billgrantia sulfidoxydans. The sequence continues at coordinate 269,463 of NZ_CP053381.1, forward strand.
GTCTCTCGCTGACGCGGCGGCCGCCAGGCTGCTGCGCCTGCCTGTCTGCCCGTCTGCCCGCCTGCCCTGCTTGCGCTCACGCCTGAATCCGGCATGGCGCGGCCCCCTCTGCGTGGCATTGCCGATGCCAATGCCCCTATTTGCACTAGTCATTGGTGTTGCCGATCGGCGCTGGCCATAGTCTTTCCAGACGGCTGGAGAACGCGGAAATGAAACATTGGCGACTGGTGCTGAGAGTGGCTTCCGACTCGAAGGTGTTACATGACGCCGGTGAATTGAGGCGCAATGTCACCGCCTTCCTGCGCGTGGAAAAAACCTACGAAGTGGCCTGCCTCGGCATCGACATGTTCGGCATCGACTTCCTGGCGGAAGACGAAGAGTTCAATCACATCATGAGTCTGGTGAAGATACTGGAATCCAGATACCGACTTTCCATCATGCAGTTCAGCGAGCTCGATGCAGCCAATGAGCCTGGTGTGACAGTAAAGGTCGGTTCTAAACCTGCGACATGTGTCGCGTGAAGAGACGAAGGAGACAACAACATGAAGCTTCCATCGCTGATCGAAATTCCCAATGGCGACAAGGTCGTGCCGACGTTTTCCGATGCCGAGATGCACGGGCGTCTGAAGCGGCTTCGGGAGTACATGGCGGCCAATGACGTCGACGCCGTCGTGCTGACCTCGTACCACAATATCAACTACTTCAGTGACTTCGTTTACTGCAAGTTCGGGCGCGATTACGGCCTGGTCGTGACCCAGGATCGTTTTACCACCGTCACCGCCAATATCGACGGCGGCCAGCCCTATCGGCGCAATCGCCTGGGCGACAACATCGTCTACACCGACTGGCAGAAGGACAACTTCTTCAAGGCGGTCAAGCAGCTGTGCGAGGGCAAGCAGCGCGTGGGCGTCGAGTTCGACCACCTCACGCTGCAGAACCGGGAGAAGCTGCTCTCCGCACTCGGCGAGGTGGAGCTCACCGACATCGGCGTGCCGACCATGAAGATGCGCATGATCAAGTCGGCCGAGGAGATCGCCCTGATCCGCCAGGGCGCGCGCGTCGCCGACGTGGGTGGCGTGGCCGTGCGCGATGCGATCAAGGCAGGCGTGCCGGAGTACGAGGTGGCCTTGGCCGGCCAAGCCGCCATGGTGCGCGAGATCGCCAAGACCTACCCGCACGGCGAGCTGATGGACACCTGGGTCTGGTTCCAGTCGGGCATCAACACCGACGGTGCCCATAACCCGGTAACCAGCCGCCGCGTGCAGCCCGGCGATATCCTGAGCCTCAACACCTTCCCGATGATCTCGGGCTACTACACCGCGCTGGAGCGCACCCTGTTCTGCGAGCACGCCTCCGACGAGCATCTGCGCCTGTGGGAGGTGAACTGCGAGGTGCATCGCCGCGGCCAGGAGCTGATCAAGCCCGGGGTACGCTGCTGCGACATCGCCCACGAGCTCAACGAGATCTTCGCCAAGCATGACCTGCTGCAGTACCGCACCTTCGGCTACGGCCACTCCTTCGGCACCCTCAGCCACTACTACGGCCGCGAGGCGGGCCTCGAGCTGCGCGAGGACATCGAGACCGTGCTCGAGCCCAACATGGTGGTCTCCATGGAGCCGATGATCATGGTGCCGGAAGGGCGCCCGGGGGCGGGCGGCTACCGTGAGCACGACATACTCGTCGTGAACGAACACGGCGCCGAGAACATCACCGGCTTCCCGTACGGGCCGGAGCACAACATCGTCAAGTAAGTATCGAGGGGGCGCTACGCCCCCTTTCCGCCTATAAGAACAAACAGCAGAGGAGGACGACCATGGTCCTGCACTCGGGCCCCTTCAAAGGGGTGAACCCACTGGTGACCCTGGTATCGGTCATCGTCATGGCAGCGTTCATCGCGCTGGCCATTCTCTTCCCGCAAGCCACCACGGCGTTGATCGACCAGGGAAGGACCTTCGTGACCTTCTACTTCAACTGGTGGTATGTCGGCCTGGCGGCGAGCTTCCTGATCTTTCTGCTGGTCCTGGCGTTCAGCAAGTACGGACGCCTGAAGCTGGGGGAGGAGCACGAAAAGCCGGAGTTCGGCTACTTCACCTGGTTTGCCATGCTCTATGCCGCCGGCCAGGGCATCGGCATCATCTTCTGGTCGATCGCCGAGCCGATCATGCACCTCTCCCAGGGGACCCCCTTCTCCTCGGCGGTAGGCAACGCCGAAGCCGCCGACATCGCCATGCGGCTGGCCTATTTCCACTGGGGCCTGAACGCCTGGGCCATCTACTGCATCGTCGCCCTCGGCCTCGCCCTGATGGCCTACCGCTACGGCAAGCCGTTGAGCATCCGCTATACGCTCTATCCCTTGCTGGGGGAGAAGGTCAATGGCTGGATTGGTAATCTCATCGATATCATTGCTGTCTTTGCCACCCTCTTTGGTATCGCCACTTCCCTGGGCCTGGGCGTTCAGCAAATCAATTCCGGCCTTAATTATCTTTGGGACGTGCCTGTCAATAGCCTGGTACAGGTGGCGCTGATCGGCGTGATCACCGTACTGGCCCTGATCTCGGTGCTGACCGGTCTCAAGCGCGGCATCAAGTATCTTTCACAAGCCAACATGTGGCTGACCTTCCTGCTGCTTGCCTTCTTCTTCGCCTTCGGGCCGACGCGCTACATCATCGGCGGGCTGCTTGAGTCAACGGGCGATTACCTACGCTCGGTGATTCCGCTGAGTTTCTACACGGGCAGCAACGCGACGGCGGCCAACGGTGCCGCGTCATGGCAGGACTCCTGGCAGGGCTGGTGGACCGTCTTCTACTGGGGCTGGTGGATGTCGTGGGCACCGTTCGTGGGGGTCTTCGTGGCCCGGGTCTCCCGGGGGCGTACCATCCGCGAGTTCATCTTCGGCGTGGTGGGCGTCTCCTCGCTGCTCTCCTTCGTCTGGCTCTCCGCGTATGGCGGCACCGCGCTGTACGAGGAGCTGTTCGGCAGTGGCGGCATCTCCGAAGCGGTGTCCAAGGACGTTTCCCTGGCGCTCTATGCCACCTTCTCCGCCATGGACGTCGGCGTCATCGGCGTACTGGCCGGGTTCTTCGGTACCGTGCTGGTGGCGACCTATTTCATCACTTCCTCGGATTCGGGAACCCTGGTCATCACCACCATTCTCAGCGAGGGCGATCCGCATCCGCTCTCCCGGCATCGCGTCTTCTGGGGCGTCATGGAGGGGGCCGTCGCGGCGGTGCTGCTGCTGGTGGGCGGGGCCTGGGCGCTGTCGACGCTGCAGACGGCCGCCATTCTCTCGGCGCTGCCCTTCTCCCTGATCATGGTGCTGATGGCCTTCTCCATCGTGCGTGCCGTACAGCAGGATAGTGCCTTTCGACGCGAATACTCGCTGAAGACCATGATGGAGGGAAAAACCTGATGAATAGCGTCAAGCTGGCGGAGCTGGACTGGATGACCTACCGCGACCGGGTGCAGGATGGCGGCAGCCGAATCCTGCTGCCGGTGGGGGCCATCGAGCAGCATGGGCCGCACATGTCGTTGAACCCGGACGTGCTGATACCGGAATACATCGCCTGCCGCGTGGCAGAGCGCAGCGGCAACATGCTGGTCGCGCCGCCCATTGCCTACGGCTACAAGTCGCAGGTGAAGTCGGGGGGCGGCAACTTCTTCCCTGGTACCACCTGCGTCGGCGGTCGCGCTCTGGAGGAGTACGCCTATGACGTGATCCTCGCCTACGCGGCGCATGGCAACCGGGAGTTCGTGCTGATCAACGGCCACTTCGAGAACTCGATGTTCCTGGTCGAGGCGGCCGATCGAGCCGTGAAGCACGCCAGATTGTCCGGCAAGGAGATACGGGTTGTGCTGCTCTCCTACTGGGACTTCATCAGCGAGGCCACCATCGAGAAGGTCTTCCCGGACGGTTTCTCGGGCTGGGCGGTCGAACACGGCGGCGTGCTGGAGACCTCGATCATGCTGAAGATTCATCCCGAGCTGGTGGACATGGCGAAGGCGGTCGATATCCCGCCGGCGGAATTCCCGCCCTACGACGTCTTCCCGCCGGATCCGAGCTGGGTGCCGAGTTCGGGGACGCTCTCTTCCCCGGCGCAGGCCACCGCCGAGAAAGGCGAGTGGATTCTCGACGAATGCATCGCGGGGATCGCTCGCACCTTCGGCTGAATGGGCCATTGGCCGCCGGCGCAGCGGGCGATGCCTCGGCTACATGTTGGCCAGTCCTGAGCGAAGGAAGTCGAGTACGTGGCGAGAGGCGACATTGAGCTCCCGCTGCTTGTAGTACAGGCCGATACAGACTTTGCCGAGCTCGGGAAGGCTCCCGGATCGGACGGTATGCTTCAAGTGCTCGGGTATCACCGATCTCGCCATCGCGGTGATACCCAGCCCCTCTTCCACCGCCGAGAAGATGCCGAGCAGGCTGGTGCTCGTGTACATGAAGCGGAAAGGGTGCTGCTGCGATTGCAGAGCCTCCTCCATCAGGGAGCGATAGACGCAGCCCTGAGGGTAGGCGATCAGCGGAATGGGGTCGTCATCGCCATCGATGAGCCGGCTGTCCTTGTAGACCCACTCCAGGCCTTCCAGCCGGTAGTCGCGCGCGTCCCGGTCCTCGTCCTCCTTGGCGTACTCCATGGCCAGGGCAAGATCATAATGCCCCTTCTGATAGCGCTGCAGGATGACCTTGCTGATCTCGCAGTCGACCTCGACCACGATGTTGGGGTAGACGCGCGAGAGATTCCGCAGCGCCTTGGGCAGAAACGCCAGCTCGAAATCGTTGGGAATACCGAGCCTGACCTTGCCGGAAACGTTGTCGCCCCTGACCTTGGCGATGATCTGATCGTTGATTTCCAGCATCTGGCGTGCGGCCTCGTAGAGGTATTCGCCATCTTCTGTCAGCTCCAGGCTGGAGCCGCGCAGGAAGATCTTGGTGTTCAACAACTCCTCGAGTTTCTTGACCTGAAGGCTGATCGCCGGCTGCGAGCGGCCCAGCAGCTCGCCGGCACTGGTGAAGCCACCGAGGTCTTTGATGGTGACGAAGGTGCGCAGAAGATCAGTCGGTATGTTGGTCATAATTCAAGCCATTTCGATATTTTATGAAGGCATTTTGCTTACAAATTGGCGGGGAGGAGGGGCGTAAAATACCTTGATGACGCTGGATCCAACAAACAATATCACCCACAAAATTAGTGAAGCCAAGAACAAGAGGATGTGTAGATGAATTCCTGGGTATTGGTAACGTTTCTTGTACTGACTTGCTACATGCTGATCCACTCTGGAGCTGTTTACCTTCGCAGAGAGCTGAAGCGAAATTCCGCTGATGGTTCGATGAGGAGGTGATCATGGATGCCTACAAGTTGTTCAACTGGGGGCTATTGATTCTGACCTTCGGTTTGTTGATTTATCTCGGCTATCTCTCCTCGAAATATATGAACAAGAACGATGAGGGAGGTTTTCTGGTCGCGGGGCGATCCTTGGGCGCCTTCGTGGCGGCTGGTACCATCGTGGCCACCGGCTTCAGCGGCTGGGGTTTCATGGGCTCTCCCGGTGTGACTTACCAGTTTGGTGCCATCGAGGTGCTCGGCAATTTCTTCTTTGCCCCCGCCATGATGATCGCCGTCCTCTACTTCGCACGCTTTCTGCAGCGACGGGCGCTCGAGATGGGCAGCAACACTATCCCTGAGTATATCGCACAGAGCCATGGCAGCGGCGCCATGGGGCGAGTGCTCCAGGGGGTGGCAGCCTTCATCACCATCCTGCTGCTCTTGGTCTTCCTGACCAGCCAGATCAAGGCAGTGGGGCTGCTGGGGGCCAGTTGGCTGGGGATCGAGTTAAACCAGAGCGCCTTCCTGATGGTCGCGGTGATCATTATCTATACCATGCTGGGCGGTCTCGCCGCGGTCGCCTGGACCGACACCGTGATGGTCTGTGGGATGGCTCTGGCGGCGGTCATCATCATGGTGCAGATCTTCACCTCGGTGGATCTCGGCAACTGGGAGGCGTCCCTCAACGCCATTGACCCCGAGCTGCTCAACCCCACCACCGGGGCGCACTACGGCGACTCCATCGGCACCGTCTTCCTGGTGCTGCCTTACGCCTTCCTGTTTGCCGCCGTGCTGCCCTACATGGCCATCCGGTTCCTGGCCATGAAGCCGGACGTCAAGCTGCACAAGGTGGGGCTCTACGTGGCGATACTCGGCGCGCTGCTGAGCTTGATCCCTATTGTCGGCCTCTATGTGCGTATGCACATGCCCGACCTCGCCGATCCCGACATGGCAATGCCGATCTACCTCGAGCAGTTCATGCATCCGGCCATCCAAGGCGTCATCACGCTCTTCATAATCTTCGCCATGAAATCCACGGCAAACTCGCTGCTGCATACCGTGGCTTCGGCGACCTCGCATGATCTTCGGCTATCTCTGTTCGGTCCTGTCTCCAGTGAGCGCATGGCGCTGAGGATCAATCGCGCGGCCGTGGTGTTGCTCGGCATCGTAGCACTGCTGATGATGCTCTATGCACCTCCGTTCATGCTTTCCTGGCTGGGGATCCTGGGTTCCGGCACGCTGCTCGCCAGCATGATCGGGCCAGTCTTCATCTCGACGTTCTGGCAAGGCACCGCCTGGGGGGCACTCACTGCCATGCTGGTGGGGTTCTTCACCAGTGGCTACATGATGCTATTTGCCGACGTGGGGTGGCTGATCGGACCGCTGACCGGTTGTGCCGTCTCTTCGGCCTGTTATGTGGGGGTGTCGCTGATAATGAGGCCGATGGAATTCAGCCAGAGGCACTCCTGAAATACAGGATGCCGTCTCCGGTATAGCCCCGGAGACGGCAGGGGAGGGGGGAATACCTCGCTTCAGCAGTTTACAGGCTCGCAGAATCCGATAGAGTCGAGGCGATGGGCCTCGTTCGCCCGGTAGCACCCTTCGCGACGCAGGAGCCGCCATGAATCCTCCTCTCAGGGGCGAGCCCCTCTCGGTCGGCTTCGTCCTGCTGCACCGCTTCACCCTGCTGCCGTTCGCGGCCTTCGTCGATTGCCTGCGCCTGGCCGCCGACGAGGGCGACCGCAGCCGCCAGCTGCGCTGCCACTGGACGTTCATGACCAGTACGGGGGCGCCAGCGACCTCCAGCTGCGGGGCGGCCATCACGCCTTGCGAGCCCTTCCGCGACCCGGAGTCCTTCGATTACATCGTGGTGATCGGCGGCGTGCTGGACGACGCCGACCGCGCCGATACCACGGCGCTGGCCTACCTGCGCCGGGCGGCGCATGCCCAGGTGCCGCTGGTGGGGCTGTGTACCGGCGCCTTCGCCCTGATCCAGGCCGGCCTGATGAACGGGCGGCGCTGCTGCGTGAGCTGGTATCACCATCGCGACATGATCCAGCGCTTCCCCACCATCGAGCCGGTGGCCGACCGGCTTTTTGTGGATGATGGCGACCGGCTTACCTGCGCCGGTGGCTCGGCGGGGGCAGACCTCGCCGCCTATCTGGTCGAGCGGCATCTGGGCAAGGCCTGGGCCATGAAGAGCCTGCGCATCATGTTGCTCGACGAAGCCCGCATCGGCGCGCATCCCCAGCCGCAGCCGGTGGTGTTCGGCAAGATCGAGGATCGCCTGGTGCGCCGTTCCATCGCCGTGCTCGAGCAACATCTCGGCGAGCCGATCTCGATGGAGACGCTGGCGGAGCGAGTGGGGACCTCACGCCGCAACCTGGAGCGCCGCTTCCGCGAGACGCTGGGCGTCGGGCCGCAGAAATTCGCGCGCGATCTGCGCCTGCGCTACGGGCTGTGGCTGCTGCACTACACCGGCAAGAGCGTCACCGAGATCGGCGAGCGCTGCGGCTTCGCCGATACGGCCCATTTCTCGCGGCATTTTCGCAGCGCCTTCGGCATGCCGCCGTCGGAGATGCGCAAGCGCGCTGAGGAGCCGGGAAGCGACCGAGTCGACCCTTTCTTCCTGCATATCGAATCCCGACCGGCGGTCTGACCACCATATCGCTATCTCCCGCCTCATGCGTGCTCCAGGCGTACGCTCGTACTTGGCGGGCGACCTTCGCCAAAAGTGGTAGGCCGACCCCGGCGGTGCCTGTCATTCAGCAAAGCTGTCGCATTTGTTCAATCTTTCTCTCTCTTGTGAGCCTTTAATCGACGCATGAGCCGAAACCCTCCCCGCGAGGGTGATCCAGGCATAAGGATTTCAAATTTCTAACCCCTGCGGGTTGCCGATAGATTCAGAAGACAACACCCCGCCCAGACACGTCACCGTTACAACGGGTCACAACAACAGGAGTCAGTCATGAACCAAGCCGGACTCGCGTCATTCGATTCCCAGATCGCCGCCGCCATCGCCGAGGAAGTGGCCCGCCAGGAGGCGCACGTCGAGCTGATCGCCTCGGAAAACTATGCCAGCCGCGCGGTCATGGAGGCCCAGGGCACCCAGTTGACCAACAAGTACGCCGAGGGCTACCCGGGCAAGCGCTACTACGGTGGCTGCGAGCACGTCGACGTGGTCGAGAAGCTTGCCATCGAGCGGGCCTGCAGCCTGTTCGGCGCCGATTACGCCAACGTCCAGCCCCACTCCGGTGCGCAGGCCAATGCCGCCGCCTTCATGGCGCTGGTCAAGCCGGGCGATACCGTGCTCGGCATGAGCCTGGCCCACGGCGGCCACCTGACCCACGGTGCGGCGCCCAACTTCTCCGGCAAGCACTACCACGCCGTGCAGTACGGGCTGAATGCCGAGACCGGCGAGATCGACTACGAGGAAGTCGAGCGCCTGGCGCGCAGCCACAAGCCCAAGCTGATCATCGCCGGCTTCTCCGCCTACTCCCGCGTGGTCGACTGGCGGCGCTTCCGCGACATCGCCGACGAGGTCGGCGCCTGGCTGATGGTCGACATGGCCCACGTGGCGGGGCTGGTGGCCGCTGGGCTCTACCCCAGCCCGATTCCCCATGCTCACGTGGTGACCACCACCACGCACAAGACCCTGCGTGGCCCGCGCGGCGGCCTGATCCTCTCGGCCCACGGCGACCAGGAGCTGTACAAGAAGCTCAACGGCGCGGTGTTCCCCGGCCAGCAGGGCGGCCCGCTGATGCACGTGATCGCGGCCAAGGCGGTGGCCTTCAAGGAGGCCATGAGCCAGGCCTTCGTGCAGTACCAGCAGCGTGTGATCGACAACGCCCAGGCCATGGCCGAGGTGTTCCTCGATCGCGGCTACGACGTGGTCTCCGGCGGCACCGAGGACCACCTCTTCCTGGTCTCGCTGATCCGCCAGGGCGTGACCGGCAAGGATGCCGACGCGGCGCTGGGGCGTGCCCACATCACCGTCAACAAGAACGCCGTGCCCAACGACCCGCAGAGCCCCTTCGTCACTTCCGGCCTGCGCATCGGCACTCCCGCGGTGACCTCGCGCGGCTTCGACGTGGCCGACTGCCAGGCGCTCGCCGGCTGGATCTGCGACATCCTCGACGTGCTGGCCGAACAGGGCAACAGCGATGCCGTGGAAGCCGAGGTGCGCGCGAAGGTCGCCGAGCTGTGCGAGCGGCATCCGGTCTACGGCGCCGCCGCTCCGGCCGCGGCCCAGGAAACCGCCACCGCCTGAACCCGTATGTCACCGGCCCCGCTCGGCGGGGCCGGTCGAGGAGAGACGAGATGCAACGCTATTCAGGATTCGGGCTGGCCAAGCACGCCCTGAGCCACCATGAGAACTGGGAGCGCCAGTGGCGCAACCCCACGCCCAAGAAGCAGTACGACGTGATCATCGTCGGCGGCGGCGGCCACGGCCTGGCCACCGCCTACTACCTGGCCAAGGAGCACGGCGTCAGGAACGTGGCGGTGCTGGAGAAGGGCTGGCTGGGCGGCGGCAATACCGCGCGCAACACCACCATCGTGCGCTCCAACTACCTGTGGGACGAGGCGGCGGCGCTCTACGAGCACTCGATGAAGCTGTGGGAAGGGCTGTCGCAGGACCTCAACTACAACGTGATGTTCTCCCAGCGCGGGGTGATGAACCTCGCCCACACCCTGCAGGACATGCGTGACGTTCAGCGCCGGGTCAACGCCAACCGCCTGAACGGCATCGACAGCGAGGTGCTCACCCCCGAGCAGATCCAGGAGCTCGTGCCGATCATGGACTGCTCGAAGAACGCCCGTTACCCGATCATGGGGGCGTCCTGGCAGCCGCGCGCCGGTGTGGCGCGCCACGACGCCGTGGCCTGGGGCTTTGCCCGCGCCGCCGACGCGCTGGGCGTCGACCTGCTGCAGAACACCGAGGTCACCGGCTTCAAGATTCGCGACGGCCGCGTCTACGGGGTGCACACCAACCGCGGCGACATCGAGGCCAAGACCGTCGGCTGCGTGGCGGCGGGCAACTCGGGGGTGCTGGCGAAGATGGCCGGTTTCCGCCTGCCGCTGGAGTCGCATCCGTTGCAGGCGCTGGTCTCCGAGCCGCTCAAGCCGATTCTCGACACCGTGGTGATGTCCAACCACGTGCACGGCTACATCAGCCAGAGCGACAAGGGCGACCTGGTCATCGGCGCCGGTATCGACGGCTACAACGGCTATGGCCAGCGCGGCAGCTATCCCACCGTGGAGCACACCCTGCAGGCCATCGTCGAGATGTTCCCGATCTTCTCGCGGGTGCGCATGAACCGGCAGTGGGGCGGCATCGTCGACACCTGCCCGGACGCCTGCCCGATTCTCTCGGCCACGCCGGTGAAGGGGCTGTTCTTCAACTGCGGCTGGGGCACCGGCGGCTTCAAGGCCACCCCGGGTTCCGGTCACGTGTTCGCCTGGACCCTGGCCAAGAACCAGGCCCACCCGCTCGCGGCCCCGTTCTCCATCGACCGTTTCCATACCGGTGCTCTGGTAGACGAGCACGGTGCGGCCGGCGTTGCTCACTGAGGAGGCATCTCCATGTTCCATATCTACTGCCCCTACTGCGAGGAGCTCCGCGAGGAAGAGGAGTTTCATCCCAAGGGCGAGGCGCACATCGTGCGGCCCAAGGATCCCGAGGCCTGCTCGGACGAGGAGTGGGGCGACTACCTGTTCTTCCGTGACAACCCGCGCGGCATCCATCACGAGCTGTGGGTGCACGCCGTCGGCTGTCGCAAGTTCTTCAACGTCACGCGTAACACCGTGACCTACGAGATCCTCGAGACCTACAAGATCGGCGAACGGCCGACGGTCACCGCCGAGCGTGCGGCGGGTGGGGACAACCAGGGCAACGTGCAGGTCGCCAGCGGCGGACAGCAGACCGTGGGTGCCAGCGGCGCCGCCGTGGCATCGGTCAAGGGAGAGCGGGCATGAGCAAGTCCTTGAAACAGCCGAATCGTCTCAAAGAGGGCGGGCGCATCGACCGCTCGCGCAAGCTGAGCTTCACCTTCAACGGCCAGCGCTACCAGGGCCATGCCGGCGACACCCTCGCCTCGGCGCTGCTGGCCAACGGGGTGGACATCGTCAACCGCAGCTTCAAGTACTCGCGCCCGCGCGGCATCGTCGCTGCCGGCGCCGAGGAGCCCAATGCGCTGGTCCAGCTGGGCAGCACCGAAGCGGCCCAGGTGCCCAACGTGCGTGCTACCCAGCAGGCGCTGTTCGACGGGCTCGTTGCGCGTAGCACCAACGGCTGGCCCAACGTGCAGCACGACCTCATGAGCTGGGTCGGCAAGGTGGGCGGGCGCTTCATGCCGCCGGGCTTCTACTACAAGACCTTCATGGCCCCGGCCTCCATGTGGATGACCTACGAGAAGTACATCCGCAAGAGTGCCGGCCTGGGGCGCAGCCCCATGGAGCGCGATCCCGATACCTACGACCACCTCAACCAGCACTGCGACCTGCTGGTGATCGGGGCCGGTCCGGCCGGGCTGGCGGCGGCATTGACCGCGGCGCGCAGCGGTGCCCGGGTGATCCTGGCCGACGAGCAGGAGGAGATGGGCGGCTCGCTGCTCGACAGCCGCGAGCTGGTCGACAACCAGCCTGCCGCCCAGTGGGCGGAGCGCGTGCTGAAGGAGCTCGCGGGGCTGGACAATGTCACTCTGCTGGCCCGCACCACCGCCAATGGCTACCACGACCACCATTTCGTGACGCTGCACGAGCGGCGCACCGAGCACCTGGGCGAGACGGCACCGCTGGTCAACGGCCACCGTCCCTCGCGCTCGCGCATGCACCGCGTGCGTGCCGGCCAGGTGCTGCTGGCCACCGGCGCTCACGAGCGGCCGCTGGTCTACGGCAACAACGACCTGCCGGGCAACCTGCTGGCCGGTGCGGTCTCTACCTACATTCGTCGCTACGGCGTGGTGCCCGGCCACAAGCTGGTGCTCTCCACCAGCAACGATTACGCCTACCGCGCCGCGCTCGACTGGATCGACGCCGGCCGTGAGGTGGTGGCCATCGTCGACGCCCGCCCGGCGCCGAACGGCGAATGGGTCGAGCAGGCCCGCGCCCGCGGTATCCGCATCATCGAAGGGGCCGCCGTGCTCGAGGCCAAGGGAGCGAACCGCGTCAACGGGGCGCGTGTCGCCACCATCGATGCCGGCGCCTTCAAGGTCACCGGCCAGGCCGAGACGCTGGACTGCGACACCATCGCCAGCTCCGGCGGCTACAGCCCGGTGATCCACCTGGCCTCGCACACCGGGGCGCGGCCGACCTGGAACGAGGAGATCCTCGGTTTCGTCCCCAGCCTGGTCAAGGGCGTGCACGCCGCCGGCAGCGCGCGCGGCATCCACGACCTGGCCGCCGGCATGGCCGACGGGGTCGCCATGGCCACCCAGGCGCTGGAGGCCCTGAACCGCCCCGCGCAGGCGATCGAGCTGCCGCAGGTCGAGGCCCGGCGCGAGGGAGCGGCCTGTGCGCTCTACCAGGTTCCCCATGAGAAGCCGACCCTGCGCGCGCCCAAGCAGTTCGTCGATCTGCAGAACGACGTGACCGCGGCGGGCATCGAGCTGGCGACGCGCGAGGGCTTCGAATCGATCGAGCACGTCAAGCGCTACACCGCCATGGGCTTCGGCACCGACCAGGGCAAGCTCGGCAACATCAACGGCATGGCCATCGCCGCGCGCTGCCTGAACAGGTCGATTCCCGAGGTGGGCACCACGGTGTTCCGGCCCAACTACACGCCGGTCACCTTCGGCGCCATCGTCGGCCGCCACTGCCGTGAGCTGTTCGACCCCGAGCGCTACACCGCGCTGCATCAGTGGCACGTGGAGAACGGCGCCGAGTTCGAGGACGTCGGCCAGTGGAAGCGCCCCTGGTACTTCCCGCAGACGGTCAACGGCAAGAAGGAGACCATGCACGAGGCGGTGGCCCGCGAGTGCCTCGCGGTGCGCGAGAAGGTCGGCATTCTCGATGCCTCCACCCTGGGCAAGATCGACATCCAGGGCCCGGATGCCCGCGAGTTCCTCAACCGCGTCTACACCAACAAGTGGTTGAAGCTCGAGGTGGGCCGCGTGCGCTACGGCCTGATGTGCAAGGACGACGGCATGCTGATGGACGACGGCACCACCAGTTGCCTGGGCGAGAACCACTTCCTGATGACCACCACCACCGGCGGTGCCGCCGGCGTGCTGGAGTGGCTGGAGCTGTGGCACCAGACCGAGTGGCCCGAGCTGGACGTGACCTTCACCTCGGTGACCGACCACTGGGCCACCATGACGGTGACGGGGCCCGAGGCGCGCAAGCTGCTGGCCGAGATCACCGACATCGACCTCGACCGCAGTGCCTTCAAGTTCATGGACTGGCGCGAGGGCAACGTCGCCGGCGTGCCGGCGCGGGTGTTCCGTATCTCCTTCACCGGGGAACTGGCCTACGAGATCAACGTCCAGGCCAACTATGCCATGCACGTGTGGAAGACCCTGTTCGAGCACGGCGAGAAGTACGGCCTGACGCCCTACGGTACCGAGACCATGCACGTGCTGCGGGCCGAGAAGGGCTTCATCATCGCCGGCCAGGACAGCGACGGCTCGGTGACGCCGGAGGATCTCGGCATGCAGTGGGCGGTCGGCTACGACAAGCCGTTCTCGTGGATCGGCAAGCGCGCGCTGACGCGCTCCGATACCCGCCGCACGGATCGCAAGCAGCTGGTGGGCCTCAAGCCCAAGGACCCCACGGTGGTATTGGAGGAGGGCGCCCAGATCGTCTTCGATCCGGATCACGCCATTCCCATGCCCATGGCCGGGCACGTGACCTCGAGCTACTACAGCCCGACGCTGAATAGCGGCTTTGCCCTGGCGGTGGTGAAGGGCGGCCATCAGCGCATGGGCGAGACCGTCTACCTGCCCATGGCCGACGGCAAGACCCACGCCGCGGAAATCGTCGGCACGATCTTCTACGATCCCAAGGGAGAGCGCCAGAATGTCTGATTCCACAGCGACCCGGGCCAACGTCTACGACGCGCGCCCCAAGACCGAGGTGCCGGCGGAGTCCCCGCTGGCCTGGTCCTACCACACCAGCGGCCGCCCGAGCGTCAGCGAGAAGAGCCGTGTCATCCTGCGCGAGCGCGCCATGGCCGGGCATCTGATCCTGCGCGGCGGCGCCATCGTGCTCGACGAGGCGGTGCGCGGTGTGCTCGGCTTCGGCCTGCCGGCGCGGCCCAATACCCTCAGCCTGAGCGACGACGGCGAGCGTTCGATCCAGTGGCTCTCGCCCGACGAGTGGCTCGTCATCGTGCCCGGCGGCGAGGAGTTCACCCTGGAGCGTCAGCTGCGTGAGGCCCTCGGCAATGCCCACTACGCCATCGTCAACGTCAGCGGCGGCCAGACCCTGCTCGAACTCGAGGGCGACAAGGCGCGCGAGCTGCTGATGAAATCGACGCCCTACGACGTGCACCCCGACGCCTTCCCGGTCGGCAAGGGCGTCACCACGGTGTTCGCCAAGGCCAACCTGATCCTGCGCCGCCCCACGGAGACCCGCTGGGAGCTGGTGCTGCGCCGCAGCTTCGCCGACTACTGCTACCGCTGGCTGCTCGATGCCGGCGCTGAGTACGCCATCGGCGTGGAGAAGTGACTCGGCGTCTCGTTTGCCAGGCGCGTTTGGCCGGGGTTTCCCCGGCCCTTTTTTCCATACGGTGCCCTTAGGCACCAGCCGCCGGAGGGAGCAGCATGAACCGACACGACGACATCTGGATCATGGCCGCGCAGTGTCCCAGCCGCCTGGGCACCGTCGACGTGGTGACCCGCTTCCTCAAGGAACGGCGCTGTTACATCACCGAACAGCAATCCTTCGATGATCGCCTGAGCGGTCGCTTCTTCATTCGCACCGAATTCCGCCCCGAGGAGGACGGCTTCGACGCCGGCGCCTTCCATGCCGCTTTCGCCGAGCGCGCCGCGGAGTTCGACATGACCTTCGAGCTGACCCCACCCGACAGGCGCCTGCCGGTGGTGATCATGGTCTCCAAGGCCGACCACTGCCTCAACGACCTGCTCTACCGCTACCGCACCGGGCAGCTGGCGATCGACATCCGCGCCATCGTCTCCAACCACCCCGACCTGGCCTCGCTGGCGGAGTGGCACGGCATTCCCTATCACCACTTCCCGATCACCGCCGAGACCAAGCCCGAGCAGGAGGCCCAGGTGTGGCGGGTGATCGAGGAGAGCGGGGCCGAGCTGGTCATCCTGGCGCGCTACATGCAGGTGCTGTCTAGCGAGATGAGTGCCAGGCTCGCCGGCCGGGCGATCAACATCCACCACTCGCTGCTGCCCGGCTTCAAGGGGGCGCGCCCCTACCATCAGGCCTACGAGAAGGGGGTCAAGCTGGTCGGCGCCACCGCCCACTACATCAACGACGATCTCGACGAGGGGCCGATCATCACCCAAGGCGTCGAGCCGGTCAGCCACGCCGACTACCCGGAGGACCTGGTCGCCAAGGGCCGCGATATCGAATGCCTGACCCTGGCCCGGGCGGTGGCGCTGCATGTGGAGCGACGCGTATTCCTGAACAAGAACCGCACGGTGGTATTCCAACGCTGACACATTGAGTCCGCGACCGGGGCAGGCTAGCTTGGTGGGCAACCGTTACCCACCAGGAGACCCGCATGGCTGCCCCCTTCGACGAGCACGACCCTTACCTGTGGCTGGAGGAGGTCGAGGGTGAGCGCGCCCTGGCCTGGGTCGAGGAGCGCAATGCCGAGAGCCAGGCCAGGCTCGCCGATGCGCCGGGCTTCACTGAGCTGCGCGACGACCTGCAGGCGATCCTCGAGGCCGACGACCGCATCCCCTTCGTGGTCAAGCGCGGCGAGTACTTCTACAACTTCTGGCAGGACCGCGACCACCCTCGCGGGCTCTGGCGGCGCACCAGCCTGGCTGAATACCGCAAGGCGCGGCCCGAGTGGGAAGTGCTGATCGACCTCGACGCGCTCAACGCCGAGGAGGGCGAGAACTGGGTGTGGCACGGCGCTCACTGCCTGCGTCCCGTCTCGCCCGACGCGCCCTGGCGCCACTGCCTGGTGTCGCTCTCGCGCGGCGGTGCCGACGCCGACGTCACCCGTGAGTTCGACCTAGTCGAGAAGCGCTGGGTCGAGGCGGGTTTCTACCGCCCCGAGGCCAAGGGCGGTTTGGGCTGGATCGACCGCGACACGGTCTACGTCCAGACCGACTTCGGCGAAGGCTCAATGACAAGCTCCGGCTACCCGCGCATCGTCAAGCAGTGGCGGCGCGGCACGCCGATGGCCGAGGCCGAGACGGTCTTCGAGGGCGAGCCCGACGACATGGCGGTGGGCGCGGGGCACGACCCGACGCCGGGCTTCGAGCGCGACTTCGTCAGCCGCGCCCGGGCCTTCTACGACAACGAGCTCTATCTGCGCGAGGCCGACGGCCGCCTCACCCGCATCGAGGTGCCCAACTCCGCCCACAAGCAGGTGCACCGCGAGTGGCTGTTGGTGGAGCTGCGCGAACCCTGGGAGGTGGCGGGCACCACTCACCCCGCCGGCGCGCTGCTGATTGCCGACTTCGACGCCTTCATGAACGGCGAACGCGAGCTGCGCGTGCTGTTCACCCCCACCGAACGCACCTCGCTCTCCGACGTCACCTGGACCCGCCGCCACCTGGTCCTCAACGTGCTCGACGACGTCAAGCACCGGCTCTACGTCATCACCCCGAGCGAAGGCCAGTGGCAGCCCGAGCCGCTGCCCGGCGTGCCGACGCTGGGCAGCATCAGCGTGAGCGCGGTGGACGACGAGGAGAGCGACGAGGTGTTCGTCATCGTCAGCGACTACCTGACGCCGACCACGCTGCTGCACGGTCGGGTCGGCGAGGAGTTGGAACCCCTCAAGCAGGCCCCGGCGCTGTTCGATGCCGAGGGGCTCGAGGTGACCCAGCACTTCGCCACCAGCCAGGACGGCACGCCGATTCCCTATTTCCAGGTGGCGCGCCGCGACCTCGAGCCGAACGGCGAGCACCCGACCCTGCTCTATGGCTACGGCGGTTTCGAGGTGCCGCTGCTGCCCGGCTACAGCCCCGGCGTGGGGCGCGCCTGGCTCAGCCGCGGCGGGGTCTACGTGGTGGCCAACATCCGCGGCGGCGGCGAGTACGGCCCGCGCTGGCACCAGGCGGCGCTGCGCGACCAGCGCCACAAGGCGTTCGAGGACTTCGCCGCGGTGGCAGAAGATTTGATCGAGCGCGGCGTCACCTCGCCGCGGCGGCTGGGCATCCAGGGCGGTTCCAACGGCGGCTTGCTGGTGGGCAACATGCTCACCCGCTACCCACAGCGGCTCGGCGCCGTGGTGTGCCAGGTGCCGCTGCTCGACATGCGCCGCTACCACCTGCTGCTCGCCGGCGCCTCGTGGATGGCCGAGTATGGCGACCCCGAGAGCGACGACTGGCAATTCCTGCGTGATGTCTCGCCCTACCACAACCTCGATCCCGCGGCCGAGTATCCGCCCATGCTGTTGATGACCAGCACCCGCGACGACCGCGTCCACCCCGGCCACGCGCGCAAGATGATGGCGCGCATGAGCGGGCAGGGGCATCAGGTGCTCTACTACGAAAACATCGAGGGCGGCCACGGCGGCGCGGCCGACAACCACCAGCGCGCCCATATGCAGGCACTGGCGTTCAGCTTTCTCGTCCAGCAGTTATTCGGCGATGAAGCGCTGGCACCGCGCTAGTCGGTGGTTTCCAAGGCATAGCCATGTCGGGCCTGGAAGCGCTGCAGCTCCTGGGGGCGCGGCGGTTGCCCGGTGAAGATCTCGACATAGGCGGGGATGCGCTGCATGCGAACCTCGAGGGCTTCCTGGGTCTTCATCGAGATGTAGCCGATCTGGGTGAGGTAAATGGTGCGGCCGCGCACGTTGGCCGCCAGAGGCTCGAAGCCGTAGCGCTCGAACATTTGCGTCAGTGCCTCGATGCGCGCCTCGTCGGCCATGTCGATTTCCTTGGCCACCTCATCCGACTGCAGCGCCCAGCTGCGCATGGCGAACTCTAGCTGAGAGTCGAATAGCTCGGGATCCAGCCAACAGTCGAAGACGTTGAGGATCGCCTCGACGATGGTTTCGGCATAGGCTTCGGTCTGGCGTACCAGGCCCTGGGTATTCTTCTCCCGCCAGCGCTCGATCAGGGCATCCAGCAGCGCCTCGCGATTCTTGAAGAACCAGTAGAAGCTGGTTCGTGAGACGTCGAGCCGCTTGGCCAGCGGCAGGATCCGCACGCTGTCGACACCGGACTCGAGCAGCAGTTCGAAGGCGGCATCGAGCCAGGCCTCGCGGGAGCCTTTCCATTTGGTGCTGCTATCGTTGCCAGGCGGCATCGAGATGGTCTCCTTCATCCGGGACGCAGCGCAACAGGTAGGCGCCAGCGAAAGGACGAAGTGTACACTGGTGTCTAGTTAATGTACACGTAGCGACACTGACTCAGGCCTTGAGCAGGTGAGGCGCGTCAGCAAGTTGGCGGTCTTGATCGAGCCGACCTGGCTCGAGTGACCTTAGCGGGTCGTTCCGGAGCAGAGGCGGGTTACTGTGTCACCCCGCTCTGCTGCAGGAACCATTTCCGGAAGCGAGTCATGGCCTCTTCGTCACCCTTGTCCTCACGGTAGGCCATATAGTGGTGCGTCTCTTCCAGCACGACCTCTTGCTCGACGGGCCTGATCAAGAGGCCTTGGTCAATCAGCGGGCCGACGAGATGATGCCAGCCCAAGGCGACGCCTTGTCCATTGAGCACCATCTGGATCAGCAGGTTGTAATCGTTGGCGTTGAAATAATGGGGTCCTTGGGACAGGCGGTCCTCGATGTCCAGATGATGAATGGCGAGCCATACCCCCCAGTCCACATGTTCGGCCACCTGAGAGCGGCCATACGGGCTCAGGTTGAGCAGCACGCCATCCCGCAGACCCTCAAGAGAATGGATCTCTGGATGGGCCTTGAGGTAACTCGGGGTACATACCGGATAGATCCGATCGTGAAAGAGCGGAATGCTGATATAGCCATCTCGGACTCGCGACATCTTGGTGATGAAGATGTCTGGATTGACCCCCGGTTCCATGGTCAGAAAGTTCTGAGTCGTGACCAGGTTGAGGTCTATGTCCGGATTGTCGCTGAAGAAGCTGGGCAGCCGGTGTGACATCCACAGCGCAGAAAAGGCGGGGGAACAGCATAAGGTAAGGGTGCGTCTGGCATTGCTGCCATGGTCTTTCTGAATGCGTTCGGCGGCCTGAGCAATATTGATAAACGACAATTGTGCCGCATCGAAGAAAATGGAACCAGCTTTGGTCAATTCTACCGAACGCCCGGATCGCTTGAACAGGGGCGTTCCAAGGTGGCTTTCGAGTTCACGGATCTGTCGGCTGATGGCTGCCTGTGTAACGCATAGTGCCTCGGCAGCACGGGTGAAGTTCTGATATTTGGCTGCCGCCACGAAAGACCTCACCGCGCGCAGCGATGGCATCTTGAGCAGCTTCTGATCGGGATCGGTGTGTGTCGTCATATGCTGGTTGACCTGTCGGAGCCGTGTGCCGCCCTGCGACGAAGGTATGAGCATAACATCTAGTCATGCTTTGCCGGGATTAAATGTTGCTTCTTCGAGGCAGAGTTGCCCGCGTACCATCATTTCTAACGCTTGTTCCTTCCCCATGAATAATCACAAAGGTGCTTTCATGAACTTCGATGGTATCTGGACCCCCGTCGTAACACCCTTCGCCGAAGATGGCGCCATTCAACTTGAAACGCTAGGTAAGGTAATCGATACCTTGGTCGATCAGGGGGTGCATGGCCTGATAATCGGCGGTACGACCGGCGAGTATTACGCGTTGAGCAAGGATGAGCGCAAGCAAGTACTCGATTTCGTCGCAGGTCATGCCAAGGGGCGCATCCCGATCATGGCGGGCATCAATGCCACGACCACCGAAGAGAGTCTCGAACTCGGTCACCATGCCAAGGCGGCCGATTTCGATGCCATCCTGGTGGCGGCTCCCTACTACTGCCAGCCGACCCAGGATGAGCTGCTCACGCATGTCCAGCGTATCGATGACGCCCTCGATAT
Organism: Billgrantia sulfidoxydans; assembly: GCF_017868775.1. Taxonomy (NCBI): domain Bacteria; kingdom Pseudomonadati; phylum Pseudomonadota; class Gammaproteobacteria; order Oceanospirillales; family Halomonadaceae; genus Billgrantia; species Billgrantia sulfidoxydans. The sequence continues at coordinate 289,912 of NZ_CP053381.1, forward strand.
GCCGATCATGCTTTACAACTTCCCTGACCGCACCGGCACCCCCATGAGCTTCGAGTTCATCGAGGCCCTGCGCGACCGCCCGAATATTCAAGCCATCAAGGAGAGCACCGGGTCGATCGAGCGCATGCACGCCCTGGCCAACGAGTTCTCCGACCAGCTCCAACTGAGCTGCGGCATGGACGATCAGGTATTGGAGTTCTTCGTCTGGGGGGCACGCAGCTGGGTCGGGGGCGCCTCCAACTTCCTGGCCCCGGAACACGTGGCGTTGTACCAGGCCTGTGTCGTCGACCAAGACTTCGTCGCCGGTCGTGAGCTCGCGGCTCGCCTGCTGCCGATGCTGAATCTGCTCGAGCAGGGTGGAAAATTTTGCCAGTACATCAAGCATGGCTGCGAGCTGGCCGGCCTGCCGGTAGGGCCGGCACGGGCTCCGCTCATGCCGCTTAGCGAAGCTGAGAAAACCAGCTTCCAGCGCACCTATGACGCCTTGGTGCAACACCGCGGCTGAGATCCGGCGCCGGAGATTCGATCCATGCAGCTGAAATGTCGTTTCCTGCCCCAGAACGACGGCCGTTGCGGCTGGTACGAACTGCTGCCGCCGCCGTCTGCATCGACACCGCTCAGGGGCGAGGTCAAGGCCGATTGGGTGGTGCTGGGGGCGGGTTTGGCCGGCCTGGCCGCAGCACGACGGCTGGCCGAGCTGCAGCCGAACGCTGCCATCGCTGTCGTCGATGCAAAGCGTGTCGGTTTTGGCGCCGCCGGCCGGAACTCCGGCTTCATGGTGGACTTGCCGCATGACCTGAACTCGCACAGCTACACCGGTGATCAGTCTGCCGACCGCAAGCTCATCCGTCTCAATCGGGGGGCGATCGATTTCATGCGCGCGATCGTGCAGCAGCATTCCATCGAGTGCGACTGGCGTGAGCAGGGCAAGCTTCACGGCGCGGTTGAGGGGCGCGGGGTACAGGCCCTGGAGACGTTCGCCAAAGGCTTGTCAGCTCTCGGCGAGCCCTATCGCGAGCTCGATGCCCGCGAGATGAAGGCAATAACCGGCACCGACTTCTACCGGGCTGGATTGCATGCGCCCGGTGCCGTGCTAATACAGCCGGCTGCGCTGGTCCGCGGGCTCGGGGCCAGCCTGCCGGAAAACGTACACCTTTACGAAGACAGCCCCGTCCGCGAGATCGAGATCGGCCAGCCACATACATTGATCACCGACCTGGGGCGACTCAAGGCCCCTCGAATGGTGCTGGCCAATAACGCCTATGCCGCCCAGTTCGGTCAGCTCGGGCTCAAGGGCCGGCTTCTGCCCGTCTACACCTACGGCAGCCTGACCCGCCCCCTCGACGCGCAAGAGCAGGCGGCCCTGGGTGGCGAGAGGAGCTGGGGACTGATACCGGCAGACCCCATGGGTACAACGGTACGGCGCATGGGCGACGGACGCATCTGCATCCGTAATTGCTTTACCTACAACCCCAGTGTCAGCACCAGTGAAAACCGGCTGGCACGAGTGCGTGCTATCCATCGCCGTTCCTTCGAAAGACGCTTCCCCATGCTGCCGAACGTCGAACTGGAATACACCTGGGGAGGCGCACTGTGCCTGACCCGCAATGGAGGCACGCCGTTCGGCGAGATCGCACCTGGCGTCTACAGTGCCGTTTGCCAGAACGGACTGGGCCTGACGCGCGGCACGATCTCCGGAAAGTTGATCGCCGAGTACGCACTCGGGATCGAGAGCGAACTGCTCGACATCATGCTGGAACAGCCCAAGCCACAGTCAACCCCACCCGAGCCACTGCTCGGTATAGGGGTGCGTTCAACCCTTGCCTGGAAGGAGTGGCAAGCCGGAACCGAACTCTGATCCACCCACACGAGGAGAACAACAATGTCCGAGAACCTGACGCGAGAGGCCATCAAGAGCCAGGTCGAGCGACTCGAGTACCGCAACCTGGCCTTCATCGATGGCCGCTTCGTTGCCGCGAGTTCCGGCGAAACGCTCGAGACCCTCAATCCCGCCACCGGGGAATGCTTGACGCGAGTCGCCGCCTGCAATTCCGCTGATGTGGACCTCGCGGTCCAGGCCGCCCGCCGTGCCTTCGAGGCCGGCGTCTGGTCGGGTCTCGCACCCGCCGAGCGCAAGGCAATCATGCAGCGTTTCGCCGACTTGATCGAGGAGCACTGCCTGGAACTGGCCGTTCTCGAATCCCTCGAGGCGGGCAAGCCGATCAGTGAGTGCTTCAATGTCGACATCCCCGATACCGCCAATACCATCCGCTGGCATGCCGAAGCCGTCGACAAGCTCTATGACGCCGTCGCGCCTACCGCCAAAGGCGTGGTGGCCACGGTCACCCGCGAGCCGATCGGGGTAGTGGGCGCGGTGCTGCCGTGGAACTTCCCCGCCATGATGGCTGGCTGGAAACTGGGGCCGGCCCTGGCCACGGGTAACAGCGTAGTGCTCAAGCCTGCCGAGCTGACCTCCCTCAGTACCCTGCGGCTTGCCGAGCTGGCGCATGTGGCCGGCATCCCGGCCGGCGTGTTGAACGTCGTGCCGGGGCTTGGTCACGTGGCTGGCAAGGCCATTGGCTTGCACCCTGACATCGACCTGGTCGCCTTCACCGGTTCCACCGAAATCGGCCGTCGCTTCCTCGAATACTCGGCGGCCAGCAACCTCAAGCGGATCGTGCTGGAGTGCGGGGGTAAGAACCCGCAGGTGGTCATGCCTGACGTGAGCGACCTCAAGACAGTGGCGGGCAACGTCCTGGCCGCTGCGTTCTGGAACATGGGCGAGAACTGTTCGGCGGGTTCGCGCCTGATCGTGCACCGCTCCATCAAGGATGACTTGATCGACGAGCTCCAGCGCCAGCTCGATGAGGAGTGGGTCACCGGCGATCCGTTGGACCCCGACATCAATCTCGGCGCACTGATCGAGAAAGACCACATGAACAAGGTATTGGGCCATATCGAGCGGGCCAAGGCCGATGGGCTGTCCCTGGTGACCGGTGGCGTGCGGATGCGGGAGGAGAGCGGCGGCTATTTCGTTGCCCCGACGATCTTCGACGAGGTAGGTCCTGATGCCGCAGTGGCCAAGGAGGAGATCTTCGGCCCTGTGCTCGCGGTGATTCCGTTCGATACCGAGGAGGAGGCCATCGCCATCGCCAACGATACCTGTTATGGCCTGGCAGCCTCGCTGTGGAGTGACGATCTCAACACAGTGCATCGCATGGCTGCGGCGATTCGGGCCGGCACCGTCTCCGTCAACTGCTTCTCGGAGGGAGACATCACCACACCCTTCGGCGGCTACAAGCAGTCTGGCTTCGGTGGCCGGGACAAGTCGGTCTACGCCCACGACCAGTACTGCGAACTCAAGACGACCTGGATCCAGCTGTCCTGACCCGTGGATAGCTAACTATATGATCCTGAACGGCAATCGTCTTTGGCCGGCCGGCGTGGGACGATGGCTCGGGCAGCGTACGATTGCGTGTATCAACCATAACTTCAGGTTTTGTTTTGTACGGAGGAAAAGTCGTTTCCATTACCTTTGCTACATCTATAGCTTGAAAGAATGCTTGGTCGTGATCGATTGATCAAGCAAGAGGTGAATCCCAAATATAAAATATCGCTGGAGATATGTGATGAAATTAAAATGCTCAATGAAAATTAGCACGAGCATGGCTGCAGCCTCTGTTATCGCCGCTCTTGGTTTTTCCGCCACCACTTGGGCAAGCGACCAGGAGTTGAAGCTTAATATGGTCACGGAGTCGGGTGACCGGGAATCCCCTCAAGGTATGGCGGTTAAAAGAATCTCTGATCTCGTCGCAGAGAAATCTGATGGTAGGATTACCATTAACGTCTTCTATCAGGGGGAGATTGGTGGACCGCAGGAGCTCTTCGATCAGTTGGTCATGGGAAATATCGATCTCTTCCTTGGTTGGCCGCAAACCTCCTACGATGAGCGGTTGGGCGTACTGCAGTTACCCTACCTGACCTTGGGATGGGAGGAAGCGCTGGAAGCCTATGGCAAGGATGGTTGGGTATCGGACGTCATCGGGCCAATCCTTTCAGATGTTGGCCTGGAGTACCTGGGGCCATTCCCGGAAGGTTTTGGTGGTATTGCAACCAAAGATACTTATGCAACCAACTATGAGGATGCGCGGGGGATAAAGCTCCGCTCGCAGCCTATCTTCCCGCTGCCCCAAACCATCCAGGCCATGGGATTCCAAGCCGTCCCCATCGATTGGTCCGAAGTCTACACCTCCATCCAGACAGGGGTCGTCGATGGAGATTCCAGTAATGTGATTTACTGGGACTATACTTATTTCAACGACCTGCTCGACTATTTCGTTCACTCCAAGCATAACTTCTCTTTCTATACCTTCTTGATGAACCAGGATTCTTGGAACGAGCTCGACGAAGAAGATCGCGGTATTATCGCAGATGCCGTGGAAGTCGTGGCAAATGAGCAGTTCGAGAATGCCAGAGCCGAGGATGAAAAGTGGATCCAGAAGGCCCAGGAGGATGGGATGGAATATATCGTGCCTTCCGAAGAAGAGATGGCTGCCTGGGTCGAGCGCGTCCGCGAGAGCGTCTGGGTCGAGGCTGAGGAATCCTTGGGGGAAGAGGTCATGAGCGCCGTCCGTGAGCATGCGTCAGAACCCCAGTAAATAATACCTGCCGGGTGACTTGAAGTGGCTCCTTCTGATGAGGGCCACTTCATGTTCAATACCTTTGGGGTAATAAATATGAAGATTTTAGAGTTGTTGTCCCGCATCGACAATGCATTCGCTTTTGTTATTTAAAGTTGCCGTAACGGTACTGGGCCTTTTTATTGCTTTTGCCATGGTGGTTGGCATCCTGTTTCGGGCGCTGCTTGGCATTCAAGTATTTGGCCTTGAAGAATTGGTCTTGATGGCTGCCATGTGGCTATACATGCTTGGAGCGGCCTTGGCCTCGCGTGAGAGAACACATCTCAGTGCTGATTTTTTTCAGGCCTTTTCCGACAATGAAGCCTTGCACAACACGATGAATCTTATCGCCACGACCCTGTCGTTGTTGTTGGCGGTTTTCTTCGTTCGCTGGAGCTACAGTATTTTTTCATGGGGCTTCGAAAAGGGGCAAGTAACACCTGTGTTCAGTATCCCACAATATTTTTCGCAGGCGAGCCTTCTTGTTGCGAGTGTTCTTCTGCTGCTCTACGTACTCCGGGATTTCGTTCATGATGTCAGCAAGCTAGTCGGTAAAGCTAAAGCTGCGGCCCATTAAGGAATCTCGCGTAAAGAAAACCCCTTGACAATAATCGGAGAAGCTCATGGGTGCTTTGTTAGCGATAGGTGCTGTCATAGTATTAATGGTCATAGGCGTGCCGGTCGTGTTTTCGTTCGCGGCCATGACTCTCGTTCTCGCTCTAGCCTACGATGTCAATATATCATCCTTGATGACAACGGGATTCTGGTCCATCAACTCCATCATCTTACTGGCCCTCCCTTTGTTCATCATGACAGGATATTTGATGCAGTCCGGGGGGATTGCCGCCCGTCTAATACGTTTTGTTGAGGCAATTGTCGGCTCGTCCCGTAGTGGAATGGGGACCTCCATGGTGATGGCCTGCGGAGTGTTTGAGGCAATTTCAGGGACTGCCTCGGCTGCGGTGGCCTCGATTGGAACCATCATGATCGACCCGATGGAAAAGCATGGATACAGCCGCCCCTATTCTACCGCCTTGGTCGGAATATCCTCACTGCTCGGCCTGTTGATTCCGCCCAGCATCACCATGATTCTGTATGCCGTGGTGACGCGGCAATCCGTTGCGGCCGTATTCCTGGCTACCATCGGTCCGGGCATTTTGCTGATCATATTCCTTTGTGTAATCAATGCTATCAGAATGCGTAACAACCCTGCTTACAGCCCAGAGCCAATCACGCTGAGTAAGCGGTTCCGCAATATCGGCAGCACCGGCTGGAAAGCCCTCCCCGCGCTGATGCTACCGGTCATCATTCTGGGCGGCATCTACGGCGGCATCTTCACCCCCACCGAGGCGGCTGCCATTGCCGTTGTCTACGCCATTCCCGTTGGCTTGTTCGTCTATCGCGACCTGGACCTGAAGGCCTTGGCGCAGAGTTTTATCCATGCCGCCACGACGACTGGCGTCATCATGATCATTCTGCTCTTTTCCTTCGTGGCCAGTCGCATCTTCACCTTTGAGCGCGTGCCTCAGCAACTGACCGAGCTGTTACTTGAGCTATTCCAGAACAAACTGCTGATTCTTCTCATGGTGAATATCTTCTTGATTCTGATGGGAATGATCATGGATGACGTAAGTGTCGTCGCCATCCTTAGCCCTCTGCTGCTTCCGGTCATGGAGAGTATCGGTATCCACCCGGTGCATTTTGCAGCTATCGTGGGTACTAGCGTCGTGATTGGCTGCAATAGCCCGCCCATGGCTCCCATCCTATTCATGAGCTGCCGGATTGGCCGGGTTGGAATGTCGCAGGTCATACGGCCCGCCTTCAGCTTCATGCTGCTGGCTGCCTTGCCCGTGATGCTGATCACCACCTATTGGCCGGCACTCTCACTCTTCCTGCCGAAGCTGTTTGGATACGTGAGTTAATCGGTTCCTGTGGGTATGTCAGTATTTATTTCGTGCCTTTGAGTTGCACCCCGCATGTTGGGATCTTGTACCCAACGTTCGGGGCGCTTCATACTGTGAGCCGTCCAGGAGTTGGAATTAAACTCACCGTCCGGAGGCGGTTCCGAAAAGCCGACATTTAAGAACACGTGAGGTATCTTTCCTTGAGCCAGCAAACACTTTCCACCCATGATGCCGAGGCGTTGGCCGAGCAGGCCTGTCTCGCTGTCGGCGCCAACCCGGCTACCGCAATCTCCTTGGCGAAGGCGACAGTTTCAGCGGCGCTTTTCGGACATCCAGGTGTCGGCTTTCCACATCTGCTGGATTACCTTTCCGGTTTTCGTGAAGGACGCATTAACAAGGAAGCGGAGCCGAAGATTAATTCACCCCTGGCTGCCATCATTCATTCGGATGCGAATGGAGGTATTGCACAACTCGGCTTCGATTTGGCCATGCCGTCGCTTGTCGAGAACACCAGGAAGCTGGGCGTTACGATTTTCACTCAAGGCAACAGCTATACCACCGGTGAATTGGGCTACTATGTTCGCCGCCTTGCCCTGGAGGGGGTGATCGCTCTTGCCGTGTCCAACAGTCCGGCCGTGGTGGTGGGCTCCCCCAGTGGCAAAGTCGTTTTCGGTACCAACCCGATGGCGTTTGCTGCCCCCTTGGCCGATGTTAACGCACCGCTGGTCATTGACCAGGCATCCAGTGCAACGGCCTTCGTCAACCTGGTAAAAGCGGCTGAAGAGGGGCGAAAGATTCCCGAAGGCTGGGCGATCGACGAGACAGGCAATGTAACCACCGATGCAGCAGCCGGACTGCGCGGCGCACTCTTGGCATTTGGCGGTACGAAAGGTGCCAACGTGGCGCTGATGGTCGAGTGTCTTGCTGCTGGATTATCCGGTGCCTCATGGTCACTCGACATGCCGGATTTCCAGAATGGGGATCAGGTGATTGACGCGGGATTAACGATTATTACCATTCAACCCACCGCTATTGATGGCCGCTTTTCCACCCGCCTGACCCAACATCTTGATCGAATCGCCGAACGTGGCGGTACCTACGCGCCCAACCGCCGCCCAGTACGAAGTAGTAGTTCGGAAGAGGGGCGCATTAATATCGACGCGGTAGTGCTTGAGAAAATCCGCCGCTTCTTGTAAGCGGCGGTTGGGTAGGCGACGGCTTCTTTCACTTAGGCCCAGATGTCCTGCACACAGAACCCTTCTGTGAAAGGGTCGTCGTTGTCCAGCACGTACGTATTCATACCGTAAATCCAGCTCGTTCCTGAAATGGTAGGAATGACCGCTTTTCGCGCGCCAATTTCCGTTTCCTCGACCAGCCTACCTGTAAATACATTGCCCAGGATTCCCTGGTGGCGAAAATCTTGATTCAACGGTAGCTCGCCCTTGGCATGAAGGACTGCCATTTTTGCGCATGTTCCCGTCCCGCACGGGCAGCGGTCGATGGCACCTGTCCAGGTGCTGGGCTTATCCCAATCGAAATCACCAGACGCCACTGTCACGACATTCTTCCAGTCTGCGTCTGGACTACTTGCCGGCCCGGAAAGCTGCGAGATCGTGATGCCTATCCCTGGATAATCGGGATGTTCGACGGGCAATTGTTCAATGGCTGCCTGCCTGATCATGGCCGAAACCCGTGTGATTTCCGCGCCATGCTCGGGGGTAAGTTCGATCCAGGGGAACTGGCGGACATCGGCAATGACATAGAACATACCTCCCCACCCTACGTCTACTGTTACCTTGCCCAGATGGGGAACGTCTATTTCCGTGTCCAGATAGGCGGCAAAAGCAGGAACATTCCTGAAAGTAACGCTCTTTACCTTTCCATCCTTGCACTCTGCCCGGATGCGAATGAGCCCCGCCGGTGCCTCGAGAACGAGTTCCGTAACGGGCTCCTGCATCGGTAACATCCCCATCTCGAGCAGTACCGTTGCCACGGAAATAGTGTTGCCACCAGACATGACCGGATATTCGATCTGCTCCATGATGACGTAGCCAGCATCGGCTTCGGGATGGCATGGGGGCACAAGGACATTGCAGCAGAGAGGTGGGTAACCACGGGGCTCGCGAAGCATTAACTTGCGCAGTTGGTCGTCATTTTCCCGCAACCATACCATTTTTTCATGCACCGTCTTGCCGGGTATGTTGGGAATGCCGCCAGTGACGACGCGCATAGGTTCGCCTGCATGCGTATCTATGGCGTGTATGGTTCTCTTGAATGACATTTTCTGCCCCCTTTGGAACTTGTCGGTAGTGGTCTGCGCTTGTAATTAAGCAGACCAGCTGTTGAGCCTATATAGCTATTTTCCAGCCTTTTCGCATCACAGATCCTTCACCAGCCGCAAGGCGTCGTAGATCGCCGCATGGGTGTTGCGGGACGACACCGCATCGCCGATCCGGAACAGCTGGAAACCTTCGCCCGAATTTCGGATGACGGCCTGGGGCCGGCCGACGATCAGGTCCTCGTAGTTCACCTCGCCACCGTTACTCGAGTGCGGCTTGAGCTCGAAATAGACGTCGGCCATCGGCGTGATGCCATAGTTGACTACCACCTGGTCGATACGCCGCTCGTAGTTCAGGTCCTGCTTGCCGGGGGGTACGTAGTCGCTGGTGATCCTGGCAAGCAGTTCACTGCCGTCGCGCTCCACGGATTTCAGCCGGTAAGTGGGCGTGAAGGTGACGTTAGGCCGCTGCAGGGCGCGCATGTACGGCACCAGGTTCATGGCCATGATTTCTGCCGAGAAGGTGCGATCCGGTGTCATGATCTCGAGTTCGGCGCCGGTGGCGGCAATGATCTCCGCGGCCTGCATGGCGGCATGATCGCCGGCATCGTCGAAAAGGAGTACCCGGCTGCCCGGCGCCACGTGGCCCGACAGGATATCCCAGGTGTTGACCACCAGGTCGTGTCCGACAGTGGGCTGGTCTTCCATGGGGTAGCCGCCGGTGGCCACGATCACCACGTCCGGCTTTTCGGCGAGCACGTCCTCGACCTCGGCCCAGACGTTGTAGCGGATCTCGACGCCGAGCGCCTCACAGCGCTCCAGGCGCCAGTCGATGATGCCCATCATCTCGCGGCGACGCTCACTCTGTGCCGTGAGGCGCACCTGTCCGCCGGCATCGCTGGCGGCCTCCAGCACCACCACCTCATGGCCCCGCTCGCCGGCAACGCGGGCAGCTTCCAGCCCTGCGGGGCCAGCACCGATGATCACCACCCGGCGCTTGTTCGCTGCCTTGGGGATGGTGTGGGGCATGGTGGTCTCGCGCCCGGTGGCGGCGTTGTGAATGCAGTAGGCGGCGCCGCCCTGGTAGATACGGTCGAGACAGTAGTTAGCGCCGACGCAGGGGCGGATCTCCTCCTCGCGGCCCTCGACGATCTTGCGCACGATGTGCGGATCGGCCATGTGGGCGCGGGTCATGCCGACCATGTCGACCTTGCCCGAGGCGATGGCATGGCGGGCGGTGGCGACGTCCTGGATCTTGGCGCCATGAAAGGTGGGGAAATCGATCTCGCGACGGATCTCCCCGGCGAAGTCGAGGTGCGGGGCGCTGGGCATGCCCTGGATGGGGATGACGTCGGTGAGTCCCGGGTCGGTGTCGATATGCCCACGCACCACGTTGAGGAAATCGACCAGGCCGCTGTCCTTCAGACGCTGCGAGATCGCCATGCCGTCGCTGGCCGTCAGCCCCCCCGGCAGCATCTCGTCGCCGGTATAGCGCATGCCGACGATGAATTCCTCACCGACCCGCTGGCGAATGGCTCGCAGCACGTCGAAGGTGAAGCGCAGGCGGTTGTCGAGATCGCCCCCGTAGGGCTCATCGAGGGTATTGGTCAGCGGTGACCAGAACTGGTCCATCAGGTGGCCATAGGCCATCAGCTCGATGCCGTCGAGGCCGGCGGCGTGCATGCGCTCGGCGGCGTCGGCGTAATCGCGGATCAGGCGCTCGATATCCCACTCCTCGACCTGCTTGGGGTAGGCGCGGTGGGACGCTTCGCGACGATGAGAGGGGGATACCGCCGGCAGCCAATCGCCCTTGTCCCAACGGGTGCGCCGGCCCAGGTGAGTCAGCTGGATCATCACCGCCGTGCCATGCTCATGGCAGGCGTCGGTGAGTTCCTTCATCCACGGCACCACCTCATCCTTGTAGGCCAGGATGTTATTGAACACCGGCGGGCTGTCCTTGGCCACCGCCGCGGACCCGGCGGTCATGGTCAGGCCCAGCCCGGCCTTGGCCCGCTCGACGTGATAGGCGCGGTAGAGTGCCTTGGGCATCCCGTCTTCAGGATAGGCCGGCTCGTGCGAGGTCATCATGATCCGGTTCTTCAGGGTGAGATGCTTGAGCTGGAAGGGCTGAAGCAGCGGGTCGTTGGCCATGATCGGGTCTCCGTCTTGTTGTGTGCTTGACATTGTCAGCCGTGGATGTACACACTCGTCATCCGAATGTACAGCAGTGTACATGAATAGAAAAGACCCTGAGCGTGTTAGCTCATCATGAAGCGACAAGAAACGCCTGGGGGCGGGATGTAGGCCTATACAAATGGAGGTGAAACCATGTCGCTTGATGCGGTGATCGGGATCATCGGCGGGCAGGGTTGGATGGGGCGTGCTCTCGGCATCGCTCTGCTGGAGCGGAATGTCGTATCTCCGGATCGACTGGTGGTTTCCTCGCGCACCGGCCAGGGAGAGGTTTACCGCGACTGGCCCGAGGTGCGTTGCGTCAAGACCAACCGTGAGCTGGTCGCCCTGGCGGACGTCATCGTGCTTTCCGTACGCCCGCAGGATCTTGCCGGCCTGGACATTGAGGTAAGCGGCAAGCTGGTCGTCTCGCTGCTGGCGATGGCCTCCTTGCAGGCAATTTCCCGCCAGATGGGCAGCAGTCGGGTAGTGCGTGCCATGCCGAATGCTGCGGCGGAGATCCGTCGGGCCTACTTTCCCTGGTTTGCTTCACCGCAGGTCTCCGATGACGACAAGCGGCTCGTCCAGGCGCTGTTGGCGAGCTGTGGCACGGCGCGCGAGCTTTCCAGCGAGGGCGATCTCGATTACCTGACGGCCTTGAGCGGTGCCGGGCCGGCGTATCCCGCCTTGTTGGCCCAATCGATGCTAGAGCATGCCAGGAGCGCGGGGCTCTCCGACGAGATCGCCCGCGAGGCCGTCATGCAGACCCTGGTGGGTGGCAGCCTGCTGCTGGAGAAGTTGGATACCGACCCCGGCGACATGGTGGAGCGGCTGATTGCCTATGACGGCACCACGGCCAAGGGGCTGAGAACGATGCTGGATGAGGGCATCGGCCAGGCAATTCATCGTGGCCTCGATGCGGCGCATCGCGCCGCGGCAGGTTCACGATAGGCTTCGGCACCCGAAAAGAAAATAACCGATCAAGAGTCTGGGAGAGTATGCAATGAAGATCCTCGTCGCGGTCAAACGCGTCATCGACTACAACGTCAAGATCCGCGTCAAGCCGGATCACTCCGACGTCGACCTCACCAACGTCAAGATGGCCATGAACCCCTTCTGCGAGATCGCCGTGGAAGAGGCGGTGCGGCTGAAGGAGCGAGGGGTCGCCACCGAGGTGGTCGCCGTGACCGTCGGCCCCAAGGCCGCCCAGGAGCAGCTGCGCACCGCGCTGGCGCTGGGTGCCGACCGCGCCGTGCATGTCGAGACCGAAGAGCGCGTCGAGTCGCTGGCCGCGGCCAAGCTGCTGGCCAAGGTGGTGGAAGAGGAGCAGCCCGGTCTCGTCATTCTCGGCAAGCAGGCCATCGACACCGACAACAACCAGACCGGGCAGATGCTTGCCGCCCTGGCCGGCCTGCCCCAGGGCACCTTCGCCTCGGAAGTGAAGGTCGAGAACGACAAGGTCCAGGTCACGCGTGAGGTCGACGGCGGCCTGCAGACCGTCGAGCTGACCCTGCCGGCGGTGATCACCACCGACCTGCGCCTCAACGAGCCGCGCTACGCCAAGCTGCCCGACATCATGAAGGCCAAGAAGAAGCCGCTCGACGTCAAGTCGCCGGCGGACCTCGGCGTCGAGGTGACAAGCCGGCTGACGCTGGAGAAGGTCGAGTCACCGGCCGAGCGCAAGGGCGGCATCAAGGTGGGCTCCGTCGACGAGCTCGTGGACAAACTCAAGAACGAAGCCAAAGTGCTTTGAGGGGAGCCGATTTCATGAGCATCCTGGTACTTGCAGAACATCACGACGGCCAGCTCGCCGGCGCCACCGCCCATGTGGTCGCGGCGGCCCAGGCGATTGGCGGCGACATCGACGTGCTGGTGGCCGGCGAGAACGTCGGTGCCGTGGCCGAGGCCGCCGCCAGGCTCGACGGCGTGAGCAAGGTGCGGGTGGCCGACCACGCCGCCTATGCCCACCAGCTCGCCGAGCCCCTGGGCGCGCTGCTGGTCGAGCTCGCCGGCGACTACCGCCACGTGCTGGCCGCCGCCTCCACCACCGGCAAGAACGTGCTGCCGCGCGTCGCCGCCCTGAAGGACGTCAGCCAGATCTCCGAGATCGTCGAAGTGGTTGATGGCGACACCTTCAAGCGCCCCATCTATGCCGGCAATGCCATTGCCACGGTCAAGAGCGCCGACGCGCTCAAGGTGATCACCGTGCGCACCACGGCGTTCGATGCGGTGGCAGAGGGCGGCAGTGCCAGCGTCGAGAGCGTCGAGTTCGTGGCCGAGAATAGCCAGTCCACCTTCCTCAAGCAGGAGCTGGCCCAGAGCGACCGTCCCGAACTGGGCGGGGCGCGGGTGGTCATCTCCGGCGGTCGCGGCATGGGCAGCGGCGAGAACTTCAAGCTGCTCGAGGGTATCGCCGACAAGCTGGGCGCGGCCATCGGTGCCTCGCGTGCCGCGGTGGACGCCGGCTTCGTGCCCAACGACATGCAGGTCGGCCAGACCGGCAAGATCGTCGCGCCGGAGCTCTACATCGCCGTGGGCATTTCCGGGGCGATCCAGCACCTGGCCGGCATGAAGGACTCCAAGGTGATCGTGGCGATCAACAAGGACGAGGAGGCGCCGATCTTCCAGGTGGCCGATTACGGCCTGGTCGGTGACCTGTTCGAGATCCTGCCGGAGCTGGAGAGCAAGCTGTAATCCCTCCTCAACGCCGCGGGATACCGATCCGCCGCCCGGCCGCCTCCGGCCAGGCGGCGGCCTCGGTTCGCGGCAGGGCATCGATGGCCTCGGCCACCTCAGGCGGAAAGGGCGCGGGGCGGTGGCTTCCCGTGTCGATGCCCATCAGCATCTGCTCGCTGGTGGCCAGCGTCTCGCCGGCGTCGTCGTGCATCGTGAAGAACAGGTGCAGGCGCTTGGCGTCGCGGTCGAGCAGCAGCGCCTTGACGGTCAGCGCCTGCCCCTGGTGGGCCTCGCGCCGGTAGCAGAGGTGGGTCTCCAGGGTGAAGAGGGTATAGGCGAGGCGCTCGCGCCCCTCGGCATCCAGCCCGATCCGCTCCATCAGCGTGTCCACCGCCAGCGAGAACACCCTGGCGTATTCGGCATCGTTCATATGGCCGTTGTAGTCGACCCACTCCGGGGCGACCCGGGTCGTCAGCAGTGCCATCGGTGGCTCTCCCTTGATTTAGTAATTGCGTCTATTGTCGGCGCAGCGACACCGACCGAGGGGTTTACCAAGAATCGGTCTCGATACCGCAAATGCAACTGCCAATAGTCGAAATAGCGCTGAAAAGTATTCCTAAGGCAATTCTGGCTTTCTTGGCTAAGGTATGGGAGAACCTCTCCAGGGCGAATGCCCATCAAACGCTTGATTGAGGAAATAACAAGATGCTACCCAAGAAGACCCTTCTGGCCACCGCCGTGATCGGCGCCATGCTGGCCACCGCCGCGAATGCCGAGACCCTGCGCTGGACCCGTTCCGCGGACAGCCTGACCATGGACCCCCATTCGCAGAACGAGGGGCCGACCCATTCGGTCAATCACCAGATCTTCGATACGCTGCTGTTCCAGGACATGGACGTCGAGTATCAGCCGGGCCTGGCCACCGAGTGGCACGTGAAGGAGGACGAACCCACCGTCTGGGTGTTCAAGATCCGCGAAGGTGTGACCTTCCACGAAGGCCAGTCGTTGACCGCCGATGACGTGGTCTTCTCCATCAATCGCGCGCGTCACGAGAATTCCGACATGCGCGGCCTGCTCACCTCCATTTCCGAGGTGCGCGCCGTCGACGACCATACCGTCGAGATCGAGACCAGCGAGCCCAACCCGCTGCTGCCCAACAACTTCACCAACCTGTTCATCATGAGCCGCGAGTGGGCGGAGGAGCACGGCGTAGAGGAGCCGCAGAACTACGCCGCCGGCGAAGAGACCTATGCCGTGCGCAACGCCAACGGCACCGGTCCGTTCCGCGTCGAGAGCCGCGAGCCCGACGTGCGCACCGTGTTCGTGCGCAACGACGACTACTGGGGTATCGATGAGTACCCGATGGAGATCTCCCGCCTGGTGTTCACGCCCATCGAGTCGGCTTCCACCCGCGTGGCGGCGCTGCTCTCCGGCGAGGTCGACTTCCTGCAGGAAACCCCGGTGCAGGACATCGAGCGCCTGGCCGAAGCCGACGGCATCAAGAACGAGCAGGGCCCAGAGAACCGCACCATCTTCCTCGGCATGGACATGGGCTCGGCCCAGCTGCGCACCGCCGACACCGACGACAACCCCTTCGCCGACCGCCGCGTACGCGAGGCGATCAACCTGGCGGTGGACGCCAACACCATTCAGCGCGCGGTGATGCGCGGCAACTCCCAGCCGGCCGGCATGATCGCGCCGCCCTTCGTCAACGGCTACACGGAAGAGATGGACGAAGTGCCGGAGGCGGATGTCGAACGGGCCCAGGAGTTGATGGAGGAGGCCGGCTACGGTGACGGTTTCCGCGTCACGCTCAACTGCCCCAACGACCGCTACGTCAACGACGAGCAGATCTGCCAGGCAGTGGTCAGCATGCTGGCGCGTATCGGCATCACCGTGGACCTGGTGGCCCAGACCCGTTCGCTGCACTTCGCCGAGCTGGCGCGTGAGGAGTACGACTTCTACCTGCTGGGCTGGGGCGTGCCCACCATGGATTCCGAGTACATCTTCAACTACCTCTACCACACCAAGGACGGCGATCGCGGTTCGTGGAACTTCACCGGCTACTCCGACGAGCGGGTGGACGAGCTGACCGTGGCGATGGGGCAGGAGATCGACGAGGAGGCACGCAACGAGATGATCGCGGAAGCGTGGGAGATCGTGCACGACGAGATCCTCTACATCCCGATCCACCACCAGATGCTGACCTGGTCGATGCGCGACGACATCGACTTCAAGGTGCAGAGCGAAAATACGCCGCACTTCAAGTATCTACAATTCAATCAATAAGTCTTATTGAACACGACCTCCGGCTGCCACAAGCGGCCGGGGGCATCGTCGTGATTTGGTGATCCCATGCTAGCGTTTCTGATCCAGCGCGTGCTGCAGGCCATCTTCGTGATGTTCGTGGTCGCGCTCATCTCGTTCTCGCTGTTCCACTACGTCGGCGACCCGGTGCTCAACATGCTCGGGCAGGAGGCCACCGAGGCCGACCGCGCCGCCTTGCGCGCCCAGCTCGGCCTCGACCAGCCGGTGGTGGTGCAGTTCTGGAATTTCATCGTCAATGCCGCCCAGTTCGAGTTCGGCATCTCCTACCGCTCGGCGCGCCCGGTGACCGACCTGATCCTCGAGCGGCTGCCCGCCACCCTGGAGCTGGCCATCCTCTCGGCGATCTTCGCCGTGGTCATGGGCATCGTGCTGGGCATCTATACCGCACTGCGTCGCCGCAGCTGGCTAGCCAACTTCATCATGACCGCCTCGCTGATCGGCGTGTCGCTGCCCACCTTCCTGATCGGCGTGCTGCTGATCTATGTCTTCGCCGTGGAGCTCGGCGTGCTGCCGGCCTTCGGCCGCGGTGAGACGGTACGCCTCGGCGACTGGTGGACCACCGGGCTGCTCACCGCCAGCGGCCTGCGCTCACTGATCCTGCCGGCGATCACCCTGGGGCTGTTCCAGCTCACGCTGATCATGCGCCTGGTGCGGGCCGAGATGCTCGAGGTACTGAGCACCGACTACATCAAGTTCGCCCGCGCGCGGGGGCTCTCCAAGCGTGTGGTGAACCTGCGCCACGCGTTGAAGAACACCATGATCCCCGTGATCACCATCATCGGCCTGCAGCTCGGCACCATCATCGCCTTCGCCATCATCACCGAGACGGTGTTCCAGTGGCCCGGCGTGGGGGCGCTGTTCATCACCGCCGTGCGCTTCGTCGACGTGCCGGTGATGGCCGCCTACCTGATGATGATCGCGCTGGTGTTCGTGGTCATCAATCTGGTGGTGGATCTGCTCTACTACGCCGTCGACCCACGGCTGCGGGCCCAGGGAGGTGGCAAATGAGTCAGGACGTACAGACCCGAGACCAGGAGGCGCCCGTCGTGCCGCCCAGGCCGAGCAAGTGGCGCACCTTCCTCGACAGCGATGTCGTCTACTCGTGGAAGCGCCAGCCGGTGGTGATACTCGCCACCCTGGTCACGCTGACCATGTTCGCGGCGGCCCTGTTCGCGCCGTGGATCGCGCCGCAGAACCCGTTCGACCCGCGCCAGCTGGAGCTGATCGACGCCTTTGCGCCGCCGATGACGACCTCGGACTTCACCGGCAACTTCTACCTGCTGGGCAGCGACAGCCAGGGCCGCGACGTCTTCTCGGCGATTCTCTACGGCTCGCGCATCTCGCTGCTGGTGGGCTTCGCCGCGGTGATCTTCGCCCTGGTGATGGGCACCGCCCTGGGCCTTTTGGCGGGCTTCCGCGGCGGCTGGCGCGACGCGCTGATCATGCGTATCGCCGATGTGCAGCTCACTTTCCCCTCGATCCTGATGGCGCTGCTGATCTTCGGCGTGATCCGCGGTTTCCTGCCGCGCTCGATGCACGCCGAGGTGGCCATCATCGTGCTGATCATTGCCATCGGCCTCTCCGACTGGGTGCAGTACGCCCGTGCCGTGCGCGGCGCCACCATGGTGGAGAAGAGCAAGGAGTACGTGCAGGCGGCGCGAGTGATCGGCCTGCCGGCGCGCAAGATCCTGTTCCAGCACATCCTGCCCAACGTGCTGCGTCCGGTGCTGGTGATCGGCACCATCGGGCTGGCGCTGGCGATCATCGCCGAGGCCACGCTGTCGTTCCTGGGGGTCGGCATGCCGGCCACCCAGCCGAGCCTGGGCACCCTTATCCGGGTGGGCCAGGATTACACGTTCTCGGGGGAGTGGTGGATCCTGCTCTTCCCCGGGGTGGCGCTGCTGATACTGGCGCTCTCCGTCAATCTGCTGGGAGACTGGTTGCGTGATGTCCTCAACCCCAAGCTCCGTTAACCAAAGCGCCGCCATCGGCCACGAGCCTGCTGCCGCGGCGCAGGAACCGGTGCTCTCCGTTCACCATCTGCGGGTGGAGTTCCCCACCCGCCACGGCACCCTGGTGGCGCTCGACGACGTCTCCTTCGACATCGCCCCCGGCGAGGTGCTGGGCGTGGTGGGCGAGTCCGGGGCCGGCAAGTCGATGACCGGCAACGCCGTGATCCGGCTGCTCGAGCCGCCCGGGCGCATCGCCGCGGGCGAAGTGCATCTCTCGGGCAAGCGTATCGACGACCTCCCCGAAGAGCAGTTCGTGCCGCTGCGCGGCCGCCATATCGGCATGATCTTCCAGGACCCGCTGACCAGCCTCAACCCGCTGTTCTCGATTGGCGATCAGCTAGTGGAAACCATTCGCGCCCACCTGCCGATGAGCGAGCGCGAGGCGCGCGAAGAGGCGCTCAAGCTGCTGCGCGAGGTGGGCATTCCCGCTCCCGAGAACCGCCTCGACAGCTACCCGCACCAGTTCTCCGGCGGCATGCGCCAGCGCGTGGTGATCGCCCTGGCGCTGGCGGCGCGCCCCGAGTTCATCATCGCCGACGAGCCCACCACGGCACTGGACGTCTCGGTGCAGGCGCAGATCCTCGCCCTGCTCAAGCGGCTGTGCGCCGACCATGGCACCGCGGTAATGCTGGTGACCCACGACATGGGGGTGATCGCCGAGACCGCCGACCGCGTGGCGGTGATGTACGCCGGCCGGCTGATCGAGATCGGCCCGGTCGACGAGGTGGTGCGCCACCCGCAGCACCCCTACACCAAGGGGCTGATGGCCTCGATTCCGAGCGTGGAGAAGCGCCTCGAGCGGCTCTACCAGATCGAGGGCTCGATGCCGCGGCTGGCGGCGATCCCCGCGGGCTGCGCCTTCAATCCGCGCTGCCCCCACGCCCAGCAGCGCTGTCGTGACGAAAGGCCGGAGCTGATGCCGGCGGAGGGCAGCCGCGCGGCCTGCTGGCTGCACGACCCGGTCGACCCACTGCCGCCGCGACAAGACGTAGAGGGACGGGAGGTGAGCCATGTGCGCTGATACGGCAGTGAAGCAGACCACGGCGGCGCAGGGTGAGAACCTGCTCGAAGCCCAGGACCTGGCGCGCTACTTCGACGTCTCCAAGCCTTGGCTCAACCGGGTGATCGAGCGCAGCGAGCGGCTCACGCTCAAGGCGGTGGACGGTGTGGGCTTCTCCATTCGCCGCGGCGAGACCCTCTCGCTGGTGGGCGAATCGGGCTGCGGCAAGTCCACCGTGGCGCGGCTGGTGGTAGGGCTCTACGGGCTCACCCGCGGCAGGCTGACGTTCGACGGCGAGGACATCAGCGACCTGGCCAGCCGCACCGGGCGCCAGGCCGCCAGCGTGCGCAAGCGTTTCCAGATGATCTTCCAGGACCCCTACGCCAGCCTCAACCCGCTGTGGCGGGTGGGCACCATCATCGGCGAGCCGCTGCGCTTCTTCCGCCCCGAGATGAGCGCCACCGACCGCCGCTGCCGGGTGGGCGAGCTGCTCGAGCAGGTGGGGATGTCGGCCATGGATGCCAACCGCTACCCGCACGAGTTCTCGGGCGGCCAGCGTCAGCGTATCTCCATCGCCCGGGCGCTGGCCAACGAGCCGGAGTTCATGATCTGCGACGAGCCGACCTCGGCGCTCGACGTCTCGGTGCAGGCGCAGATCCTCAACCTGATGCGCGACCTGCAGGACGAATACGGCCTGACGTACCTGTTCATCAGCCACGACATGGCGGTGGTCAAGCACATGTCGGACCGCATCGCGGTGATGTACCTGGGGCGTATCGCCGAGATCTCCCCGGCCGACCAGCTCTTCGAGCGCCCTCACCATCCCTACTCGAAGATGCTGCTGGCCGCGGTGCCGTCGCTGGAGGGGGTGGGCAGGGAGCGCAGCGTGATCCAGGGCGAGGTGCCCAACCCGGTGCATCCGCCCTCGGGCTGCGCCTTCCATCCGCGCTGTCCGCACGCCAACGCGCGCTGCCAGGCCGAGGTGCCCAAGCTGATCGCGCGCAGCGATGGCAGCGAGGTGGCGTGTCACGGCGTCGAGGAGGGCAGGTTGCCATGAGGCGCCCGGCCTGATGCTGGAGCTGCTCTCGCCGCTGTCGGCCGGGGTCAACCTGGCCCTGGTGCTGCTCTCGGTGGTGACCTCGGCGCTCTCCGCGGCGGCGGGCATCGGCGGCGGCACGCTGCTGATCATCGCCATGGCCCAGGTGATGCCGGCCACGGCGCTGATTCCGGTGCACGGCATGGTCCAGCTCGGCTCCAACGGCGGCCGCGCGGCGATGACCTGGCGTCACGTGCGCCGCGACATCGTCGCGGCCTTCCTGCCGGGTGTGATCGTCGGCGCCCTGGTCGCGGCCTGGTTGCTGATCCGCCTGCCCTACGGCGTGCTGGAACTGTGTATCGCCGCCTTCGTGCTCTACTCCTGCTGGGGTCCAGGTCTGCCCCAGCGGGCGGTGGGGCGCACCGGCACCGTGGTTGCCGGTGCCGTCACTACGCTGCTCTCCAGCCTGGTGGGCGCCAGCGGGCCGATGGTGGCCTCGTTCATCAAGCTCGGCATGAGCGAGCGGCTGCCGCGGGTGGCCACCTTCGCCACCTGCATGACGCTGCAGCACATGACCAAGGCGTTCATCTTCGGCTTCGCCGGGTTTGTCTTCCGCGACTGGCTATGGCTGATGCTGGCGATGGTGGCGGCGGGCTTCGCCGGCACCTGGCTGGGCTTGCGCCTGCTGCACCGGGTGACCGACCACCGCTTCGACTTTTTCTTCAAGTGGGCCCTGACCCTGCTGGCGCTGCGCCTGATCTGGCTGGGCGCGGAGCGGCTGTTGGGGTTAGGCTGAACGTAAACGGCCTGGCCTGACCGGAAAGGAGTCTGTCATGAAGCGCTTGATAACCTCTCTGCCATTGATTCTGTTGCTGCTATTGGCCGGCTGCGCCGGCATGGGCGATCCACGGGATAGCGCCACCGAACTGGAGCCCGGTCGCTTCTACGAGGTCATGACGCCGGGGCATCGCTACTACACCTTTACCCTGGATGCCCCCGCCCGCGTGGTGCTGGAAAGCCACACCTTCCCCGGCGACACGGGGATCGTGGCACCCGCGGGACAGCTGCTCGATGCCGACGGGCAAGTGGTGGAGCGCGACTGGAACAGCGGGCGCAACAGCAACTTCAGAATCGAGCGCCGACTCGAGGCGGGCACCTGGTACCTGCGGGTGACCACGCCGCATGCGAGCCCTGGTTCCTTCGGCATGATGGAGCGCGACTATCGTTATTCGGTGACGCTGAAGGTCGACCGGACGCGCTGAAGGGATAAAGGTCTTGGCGTGCCGGTCGCTTGCGAGGTAGCGAAACCCCCGCCCGACGAACAGGCAGGGGCGAGGGCGAGCCGATCAGGACTCGATCGGGGCGCGCCAGTCGTCGGAACCGGAGGTGCCGGCGACGGTGTGTTCCCAGTCGATCTTGCGGTAGGCCAGGGAGACGTCCATCAGCTGAGTGAACTCGGCTTTGGTC
Organism: Billgrantia sulfidoxydans; assembly: GCF_017868775.1. Taxonomy (NCBI): domain Bacteria; kingdom Pseudomonadati; phylum Pseudomonadota; class Gammaproteobacteria; order Oceanospirillales; family Halomonadaceae; genus Billgrantia; species Billgrantia sulfidoxydans. Next base: position 311,464 of record NZ_CP053381.1, read on the forward strand.
ATGTCCTGGGCATGCGGCATGCGCAGGTTGATGTCGACGATGGTGGCGTCGGTCAGGGTGGTGGTGAAGAAGTGCTCCTGCTTGCCCTCGACGGAGGTGCGGTACCACTTCAGCTCGACGTTCGGCAGCATCTCGCCGGAGGCCAGGGCGTTGTACATCAGCGGCACGGCCTTGTTCAGGGCCACGGTGAAGACGAACGGCTTGTGGGCGCGCTGGCCGGAGGGCTGGCCGGACTGCGGGTCGGTGGGCACGGTCACGACGTGCTTGAACTCCTGGACCAGCATCTCGTCCTCGTGGCCTTCCACGTAGATGTTGCCCACGGAATCCGGGGTGAAGGCACCGGCAGTGATGTTGCCCTGGGTCTGGCCTTCGATGCTGATATAGCAGGGAGTCGGCATGGTCTGCTCCTTGACGATGTGAATGAAATGTCCGATGGACGGTTCACTAAGGGCAGGAAGCGTGCCGTTGTTAATAAAGTGCTTTTAAAACAATTTGTTTCGCTGTTTTCTATGCTCAAGGCTCAGTTTAATTAGGCAATGGGTTGCCCAGCTCAGGCAAGATCTTGCCCGGCGGGCAACAACTTGCTCGACTGGAAAGGCCCTGACGAGAGGGTGTGTGCGATTTAGATGTTATGTTATAACATCAGTTTTTTCAGGAGAAACCCATGCAGCCGATCGACCCCGGGGTACAGCAACTGCTGGAAATGCCGGAGGAGGCGTACATGAATGCCGCCCAGCTCGACTACTTCCGGCACCGGCTCCTGGCCGAACAGGCCGAGGTGGAAGGACATCTGGCGGAGGTGCGCCAGGCCATTGGCGACAGCGAGCGTAGCGGTGACGACCTTGACCGCGCTGCGGTGGAGGAGGAGCTGCGCCTGCTGTTGCGCCAGGCGGATCGGGAGACGCGGCTGCTGCGCAAGATCCGCCAGGCGCTACGGCGTATCGAGGAGGGCGACTACGGCTACTGCGCCGAGACCGGTCAGCCCATCGGCCTGCCGCGCCTGCTGCTGCGACCCACGGCCGAGCTGTGCCTGGAGGCCAAGGAGCGCCAGGAGCAGCGCGAGCATCACTACAGCAAATCGCGAGGAGACCAATGATGACCAATGACCGCTTGCATGGCGACTGGTTCGTCGGCAAGCTGCTGCGGTCAAAGGGGTTCTTCTGGCTTGCCACGCGGCCGCAGTTCGCCGGGCAGTGGAGCCAGGCGGGCGGGATCGCCCACTACGGTTTCGCCGGCATGTTCTGGAAGGCGGTGCCCGAGTCGTCGCGCTGGCCACAGGATGCGGAGAGCCGGGCCTATATCATGGAGCAGTGGGCGGAGCCTTTCGGCGATATGCGCTAGGAGCTGGTCTTCATCGGGCAGAACCTCGACGAGGCCAGGATACGCCAGGCGCTGGATGCCGGCCTGCTCGGTTCTGCCGAGCTGGCGGATGGTTCCGCGGGCTGGGCCTCCTTGCCCGATCCCTTTCCTGCCTGGGAGCACCCTGGCAGGGCCGGCTGAAGGCAGACGTTATTCCAGTTGATTAATAAACGGATCTTTAATGGAAGCCGCCGGAATATATGCAAAAAAACTTGCTATTCCGGCTGTAAAGCGCTCCGTTAATCGCCATACTGAAGCGAGGTCCGCTTCAGAAACGGGCTACAGGGGAATCACAAGGGAACCAGAGGTCTTCGTCATGCGCTCCTACAACCGACACTACCTCGGTGTGGCCATTTTTTTTCTTCTTTGTTTGCAACTGTTGACGGTCAGTACGGCGCAGGCCAACCCCCGCTATGCGGCTATCGTGATCGATGTCGAAAGCGGCGACGTTCTGCATGCTGACAACGCGGATGCCACCCGCTATCCGGCCTCGTTGACCAAGATGATGACGCTCTACATGCTGTTCGAGGCGCTCGAGAACGGCAGCATGCATCTCAGCCAGCCGCTTCCGGTTTCGTCCCATGCCGCTTCGATGCCCGCTTCCAAGCTGTGGCTTTCGGCGGGCAGCACCATCGCGGTCGAGGATGCCATCAAGGCGCTGGTGGTGCGTTCCGCCAATGATGTCGCCGTGGTGGTGGCCGAGGCGCTGGGCGGCACGGAGTCCGGCTTCGCGCGCATGATGACCCAGCGGGCTAACGAGCTGGGCATGCCCAACACCGTGTTCCGCAACGCCTCGGGCCTGCCGGACAACGCCCAGGTGACGACGGCGCGGGACATGGCCACGCTGTCGATCCGCGTGATGCAGGACTTCCCGCAGTACTACCACTACTTCTCGACCCAGAGCTTCAGCTACCGCGGGACCACGCATACCAGCCACAACCGGCTAGTGCGCAACTATCCCGGCGCCGACGGTCTCAAGACCGGCTTCATCCGCGCTTCGGGCTTCAACGTGGCGACCTCGGCGATCCGCAACGACCGCCGCATCGTCTCGGTGGTGATGGGCGGTTTCACTGCCGCCTCGCGTGATACCCACATGGCCGACCTGCTCGACCGTGGCTTCGCCCGCCTTTCCATGCTGCAACGCGGCGACTGGATCGCCCGGGCCGACGTGCTGGGCGATCGCATGGAATTGTCGGAGAGCCCGCCCGCGTCGGCCCAGCAGCTGGCGGCAGCGCCCGAGGCGGGCGGCCAGGTGGCCAGCGCCGAGCTGGAGCGCCGTCTCTCCTTCCAGTCGGAGATGGAGATCGAGATGGGCTCCGCCGACGACCCGATTCGCGCCCTGATCGCCCAGGCCGATTCGCCGCGCGCAGCCAGCGGCAACTGGGCCGTGCAGGTTGGCGCCTTCAACGACGCCGACCAGGCACGCAACCTGGCGACCCGCGCGGCCGATCAGTTGGCCAGTCTGTTGAACGACGTACGCGTATCGGTGGCGGAATCCGGCGGCGATCGTCGCGTCTTCCGGGCCCGCCTGGTCGACCTGCAGGAGAGCGATGCCCACTCCGCCTGCGACAGCCTGCGGGCCCAGGGCATGGATTGCATGGTGGTGGCGCACAACTGACGTCGCGCTTCAGCGCCCTTGCGACATCGCCCCGCTCATGCGGGGCGATGTCGTTTCGTCTCGTGAGTCGCTCAGGCCAGGGCCGGGTCGAGCTCCGGCTCCGCTTCGCGCAGGCTCCCGTCACTGAGCGCGATCCGCCGGTCGCAGGTGCGCTCGATCAATGCCGGATCGTGGCTCACCAGCATTACCCCGCAGCGCCGTTCGCGGGCCAGCTCCACCAGCAGCGCCAGTGTCTGGCGTTGGGTGATGGGGTCGAGGCGTGAGGTCGGCTCGTCGGCGAACAGGAAGCACGGTTCGAGCAGCAGTACGCGCAGGATGGCGAAGCGCTGCAGCTCGCCGCCCGAGATCTCGCCGGGACGCCGGGACAGCAGCCGTTCGTCGAGTCCCAGGCGTGCCATCAGCGGGGCGATGGCGCTGCGATCCAGGCGGTGGCGCCGCACCAGGTCGTCGAGCAGACGCGAGAGCCGCCAGTGGGGTGAGAAGGCCGCCGGCGGATCCTGATAGAGCTTCTGGAAGCCCAGCGGATACCCCGGCGCCCGATAGATCTCGCCATCGTCGGCATGCGTCACGCCCAGCAGCATGTCGCCCAGCGTGCTTTTGCCGCAGCCGGAAGGGCCGACCACACCGACGATCTCGCCGGGGCTGACCGTGAGCGAGAGGTCGTGGAACAGTTCGCGTCCGCCGCGTGCCTTGACCAAACCGCGGGCGCTCACGACCGCCGCCTGTCGCTCGCTCAGCGGTGCCGGGCGCGGCCAGCGGCCGGGCTCGGCGTCCAGCAGGCGCTGCCCGTACTCGCTTTGTGGGTGAGTGAGCACTTGCTGGGCCGGGCCGCGCTCGACCACCTGGCCCTGGCGCAGGATGAGCACTTCGCCGCCGAGGCGGCGGGCCACGTCGATGTCGTGGGTAATGGTGACCAGGGCGCCGCCGCGCTCGGACGTACGCGCCAGCAGTTCGACCACCGCATCGCGCCTGGGCGCATCGAGCCCCTTGGTCGGCTCGTCGGCGATCACGATGGGGGCGCCGCCGGCACTGGCGGCGGCGAAGGCCACGCGCTGGGCCATGCCGCCGGAGAGCTCGCCGGGCAGCTTGGCGCCGGCGTCCACCAGGCCCAGCTCGGTGAGATCGGTCCAGGCGGCCTGGAGCGACGCACGTCGGTCACGCCCGGCCACGTGGCGGTGGCTCTCGGCGACCTGCGAGATGGCCCGCATGGTCGGGTCCAGCGCGTGCCACGGCTCCTGGGGCAGCAGCGCCAGGCGTCGGCCCCACAGGGCGCGGCGCGACGTTGGGTCGGCGGCCTCGAACGTCTCGCCGTCGATGACGAGACGCCCCTGGGCGGCAAGTCCACGGGGCAGCGTGCCCATGATCGCCTGGGCGATCAGGCTCTTGCCCGAGCCGGTCTCGCCGAGCAGGGTCAGGCGCCCGCCGGGGCCGAGCGAACAGGAGAACGGCGCGATGTTGACGCCCTCACCCCGGATCGTCAGGCCTGCGGCCTGAAGTAAGTACGCACTCATCGTGGATCCCTCCCCGCCAGCAGATTGAGGCTCAGCACCAGCACGAACAGCACAAGGATCGGCTGGGCCATGGCCCAGGGCGCCTCGTGGTAGTAGGGCAGCAGCTCGATCATCATCAGCCCCAGTTCGGCGGTGGGCGGTCGCAGGCCGACGCTGACGAAGCCCAGCGCGGCCATGGCGAGGATCGCGCTGGCGGCGCCGAAGGCGGCCAGGGTCAGCACCTGCGGGGCGAGCTCCGGCCACAGGTGGCGGCGGAACAGGTAGAACGGACCGAAGCCGAGCAGGCGGCTCGCCTCGAGCTGCGGCGAGGCGATCAGGATGCGGGTGCGGGCCCGTACCACGCGGAAGTACTCGATCCACAGTACCAGCGAGATGCCGACGTAGAGCGCCCAGAAGTTGCCCGGGGCGATGGCGACCAGCAGCAGTACCAGCAGCAGGCCGGGCAGCGCCAGGCAGGCATCGGCCAGGCTGCCCAGCACGCGGTCGAACCAGCCGCCGCGCCAGCCGGCGATGACGCCGAGGATCACGCCCGGCACGGCGGCACTGGCCACGCTGAGCAGCGCCATGCCGAACGAGAGCTGTACGGCGGATGCCAGCCGAGCCAGCAGGCTGCGCCCCAGGTGGTCGGTGCCGAGCGGTTCGGCCAGCGACGGCAATTGCAGGATGCGCGTCAGCTGCTGGCGCGCCGGGTCGGCATCGAACAGCCAGGGCACCAGCCAGGCGAAGGCGAGCAGCAGCGCCAGCAGCGCGGCGCCAAGCCGCTGGCGGCCGTTCAGGGCCGGCAAGGCCCAGCGGCGGGAGGGAGTCAGGGCAAGCGTTTTCATGCGCTGCGCCTCCTGGGATCGAGCCAGTGGCAGAGCAGATCTACCACGGTGTTGAGCGCGACGAACATCAGCCCCATTACCAGCGCGGTGCCCTGGATCATCGGCACGTCGCGGGCGACGATGGCATGCACCAGGGCGTGGCCGATGCCGGGCCAGGCGAACAGGGTCTCGACCACCACCACGCCCTCGATCAGGTAGACGAACTGCACGCCGAGGTAGGCGATCACCGGCACCGCGGCGTTGCGCAGGCCGTGGCGCAGGAAGCTCAGGCGTTCGCCCAGGCCCTTGGTGCGCGAGAAGGCGTAGTAGGCCGACTGCGACACGTCGGCCATGGCATTGCGCGCCACCCGGCTGGAGATGGCGGCCAGGGCCAGCGCCAGGGTCAGCGCCGGCAGTATCCCATGCGCGAAGCGGCCATGGCCGGCGGCCGGCAGCCAGCCCAGGGTGACCGAGAAGATCAGGATCAGCACCAGGCCGACGGCGAAGGGGGGCAGGGCGCGCAGCACGCTGGCGGCCACTTCGCTTACGCGGTCCAGCGTCCCGTTGGGCTTGAGCCCGGCGAGCAGGCCAAGCGGCGGGCCCAGCAGCAGCGAGAGCAGCACGGCCATCGCCGCCAGGCCCAGGGAGTGGCCGAGCTGATGCCACAGCTCGGCCACTACCGGCTCGCCGCTGACCAGCGAGCGGCCCAGGTCGAACTGCACCAGGTCCCACAGCCAGCCGAAGTAGGCGCCGAGCGCCGGCTGGTCCAGCGCCAGTTCGGCGCGTACCGCCTCGGCGGCACTGGTGTTGACCATGTCGTGACCGTAGCGGCCGGCGGCGATGCGGTAGGCCATGTCGCCGGGCAGCGAACGGGTCAGCACGAAGGTCAGGGTACCGACCATCCAGGCCACCAGCCCGGCCTGGAACAGACGCTGCAGCAGCAGGCCACCCAGGCCTGCCGTCCTATGAGAAGCCCGGCGCGGTGTCGTTCGTGATGCCAGGGTCACGCTCATTCACTCCACCTCAGTTCGTCGATGCGATAGCTGCGCTCCAGTGGGTCGATGGAAAAACCCTCCAGCTCGGCGTCGACCGCGGCGGTCTGCTGGTACCAGGCCACGGGCACGACCGGCATGGCCTCGTTCAGGCGGCGTGCCACCTGCCCCGCCAGCTCGCTGCGGGCCTCGCTGTCGGCTTCCTGGCGCAGGGTATCGAGCCAGCCGGGCAGGTCGTCGTCGCGCCAGCCCATGGCGCCCCAGTCGCCGCCCATCGCTTCGGGATCGGTGCCGAAGTCGTCGAGCAGGGTGCCGAGCGGGTCGGGTACCAGGCCGTAGTTACGCGCCATCAGGCCCAGCTCCAGGCTGCCGTCGCGATGGCCGAAGGGAATCTCGCTGGCGTTGCCCACGGCGACTTCCAGCGCCACGCCGATCTCACGCCACTGGTCCTGCAGGGCTGTCGCCACCAGCGGCAGTTCGGGGCGGTCGGAGAAGGTGCGCAGGGTCAGTTGGAACGGTTCGCCGTCGCGCTCGAGCATACCGCTGCCGTTGGCCTGCCAGCCCAGCTCGGCGAGCATCTCGCGGGCCCGCTCTAGGTCCTGGGCATCGCCGGCGTCGAGGCCGAGGTGCCAGGGGCCCAGGCTTGCCGGGAACAGCTCGGCGGCGGCGGCTTCGGGGTCGCGTAGCAGGCCGGCGGCGATGCCCTCGCGGTCGATGGCCAGGCTCAGCGCCTGGCGGGCGCGCTCGTCCTCGAGGAAGGGATGTTCGGCATTGACCTTGAAGACGATGGTGCGCGGCAGCGGCTCGGCGTGCAGCGCCAGGCGGTCGTTGCGCGCCAGCCGCGCGCGGCTGGCCGGGTCGAGGGTGAATACCACGTCGGCATCGCCGCTCTCGGCCATCACGGCACGCGTCTCGCCGCGGCCCACCGCCAGGTAGCTGGCGGTGCCGATGGCGGGTGCCTCGCCCCAGTAGCCGTCGAAACGCTCCACCTCGAGCCGCTGCGGAGGAGCCACGCTCTTTACCCGGTAGGGCCCGGTACCGATCACCTCGGTGACACGCTCCTCGTCGTCGAAGGCGCCCGGGGCGAGAATCAGGGTGGTGGAGTGGGCCAGCAGTGCCGGCAGCGGCGCGAAGGGGCTGTCGAGCCGGATCACCACCTCGTTGCCCTCGGCCTCGATGGCGGCGATGGGCGCCGAATCGAGGATGCCCGGTTTGGCCAGGGCGTGCTCGAGGCTGGCTGCCGCCGCTTCTGCCGTCAGCGGGCTGCCATCATGGAAGGTGACGTCTTCGCGCAGCGCGAAGCGCCAGGCCAGTCCATCGTCGCTGGGCTGCCAGGAAGCCGCCAGCCCGGGGGCGGGCCGGCCATCGGCATCGGTGTCGACCAGGGTCTCGGCGACGCGCATCCGGGCGTAGACATAGCCGGCCGTCGAGGGATCGGCGCCGGTGATCTCCCAGGGGGCGACCACCGCCAGCGGCCGGTCGGCGGCGGCTGACAGGGGCAGCAGGGCCAGGGCAAGGAGAAGGGAACGAGGGGGTCGCACCATTGCAGGATCTTCCTAGCGTAGTCGAAAAATAGGCATGTACGTTATAACATAACTTTTTTGAGTGGAAGCTGCACCTGCCTATATCCCGACCTCGACCTGCCCATGGTTGGATGCGTCATTTTGGGGCGACGTACTTGCCGCAGCCTGCACCAGCCATTAGGTTGTTAATCATCAAGCCCCGCCGCCCTCTCGGTCGGCGGGGTGGTTTTTTGGCAGCCGGGAGGGGTGTCATGTCACCGTCGTTGAAGGGGATTCTGTTCATGTGCGCCGGGGTGCTGTGCCTGGCCATCGGCGATGCCATCGCCAAGTGGCTGGGCGAGGTGCACTCGCCGCTGCAGATCATCTTCTTTCGCACCCTGGTGTCGCTGCCGTTGATCGCGTTGCTGGCCCACTACGGTGGCGGCCTGCGCAAGCTGCGGACCCGGCGCCCGTTCGTGCATCTGGTGCGCGGCCTGATCTATGCCGGCACCATGGTCTGTTTCGTCTTCGGCTTGACTCTGCTGCCGCTGGCGGAGGCCACGGCAATTGCCTTCGTCGCCCCGCTGTTCGTCACGCTGCTCTCTGTGCCGCTACTGGGCGAGCGGATCGACCCGCCGGTGCTGGCCGCGTCGCTGTTCGGCTTCGCGGGGGTGCTGATCGTGGTGCGCCCGGGGGGCGATGCCTTCCAACTGGGTTCGCTGGTGCTCATCGGCGCGGCGCTGTTCTATGCGCTGATGATGATCACGGCCAGGCGCTACGGCACCACCGAATCCCTCTGGGCCATGGTGTTCTACATGACGCTGGTGCCGATGGTGTTGGCCGCCGTGGCGCTGCCATGGGTCTGGCAGATGCCCCAGCCCTGGCACTGGCTGGGTTTCTTCGGGGCCGGCGTGGTCGGGGTGGGGGCCACGGCCTGCATCACCATGGCCTTTCGTTTCGCTCCGGCGGCCATCGCCGCACCGTTCGACTACACCGCCATGCTGTGGGCGGTACTGCTGGGGTGGTGGTTCTGGGGCGAGATGCCCGACGTCTGGGTGTTCGTCGGCAGCGCCCTGATCATCGGCAGCGGCCTGGCGATCGCCTATCACGACCGCCGGACGACCCTGAAACGCCGCCCGACGTCCTAGCCTTCGTGCGACCACTGTCTGCGCTCGGCCATGTGGCGCCAGCCTGGTCAGGCCTGAGCGCGATTGAGCCGCCAGCGCCGCCAGTGGCGCGCCACCAAGCCGTGCCTGGGTGCCGCCAGCAGGGCAAGGAGGAACAGGCCCGAGGCCACCAGCACGATGGCGCCCCCCGAGGCGACGTCCAGCGATACCGACACCACCAGCCCCACCACGGCGGAGGTCACGCCGACCGCGACCGAGATCGCCAGCATCGTGGTGAAGCGGTCGGTGAGCAGGTGGGCCGTGGCGCCGGGGGTGATCAGCATCGCCACCACCAGGATGATGCCCACGGTTTCCAGGCTGGCGACGATGGTCAGCGTCAGCAGCAGGATCAGGCCATAGTGGATCACGCTGGTGCGGAAGCCCAGCGCCTGGGCCTGCTGCGGGTCGAAGGTATAGAGCAGCAGCGGGCGATAGGCCAGCCAGATCGCCAGCAGCGTCACCGCGCTGGCCAGCAGCGTCAGTAGCAACGCCGAGGTCTTCACCCCCAGCACGTTGCCGAACAGGATATGCAGCAGGTGGGTGCTGGTGGCGATCTTGCTGATGATCACGATGCCCAGCGCGAAGGCGGCGGTGAACATCAGCCCCATCGCCGCATCCGACTTGATGCGGGTGTGGCGTTCGATGGCGCCGATGCCCAGCGAGGTCAGCGCGCCGGTGACGAAGGCGCCGATGAAGAACGGCCAGCCCAGCAGGTAGGCAATCGCCACGCCGGGCAGCACCGCATGGGAAATGGCATCCCCCAGCAGCGACCAGCGCTTGAGCACCACGTAGCAGGAGAGCAGCCCGCAGATCGCCCCCACCAGCACCGACGTGAGCAGGGCGCGCTGCATGAAGCGGTACTCGAAGGGCGCGGCCAGGCTCTCGGGCAGGAGATTGACGAACGCCATCAGCAGTGCCGTCAGCGCATCGACCACCTCCAGGGCGAAGGGCTCAAGCAGCGACACGCGCACCTCCCCGCATGGCGTCTGGGGTACCTACCGCCAGGCGCGCCAGCATGGTGTCGTTGAGCATCTCGTCCGGGGTGCCCAGGCCGACGAGCGTGCGATTGATCAGCAGCACGTTGTCGGCATGGACGCGTGCGCTCGGCATGTCGTGGGTCACCATGATGATGGTCCGCCCGGCGCTGCGCTCGCGCTCGAGGGTGGCGAGAATCAGCTTCTCGCTGGGGGGATCGACCCCTGCCAGGGGCTCGTCGAGCAGCAGGATCCTGGCCTGCTGTGCCAGGGCGCGCGCCAGCATGACGCGCTTCTTCTGCCCCCCGGATAGCTCACCGATGGGGCGGGCGGCATAGTCGGCCATGTCGACGGCGTCGAGGGCGGCTTCCACCGCCTGGCGATGGTCGGGGTTGGCCCAATGGCGGGGCAGCAGGCGCTGCCACAGCGGGTCATGGCGCATCAGGCCGTAGCGGCCGGTCAGCACCGTGTCGTGTACCGAGATGGGAAAGTCCCACTCCATGTTCTCCTGCTGGGCCATGTAGGCGATGTTGCCGGCCCGGCGCTGTGCCGCAGGGCTCCCGCCGAGGATCCGAAGCTCGCCGCGCAGCGGCACGAGGCTGCCGATCACCAGGTTGAGCAGGCTCGACTTGCCGGCGCCGTTGGGGCCGACGATGGCCGTCCACTGCCCCTGCGGCAGCGCCAGGGTGATGTCCTCGAGCACAGGCTGCTGGTGATAGGCCGCACAGAGCCGGTGTGCCTGAAGTGCCGGAACGGGGTGGGTCATCGTTCGCCTCCCAGGGTATCGAGCAGTAGCTGGACGTTGTGGCGCAGCATCCCGGGATAGTCCGGCGCCTCGCCCTCCGGCTCGCTGAGGGAATCGACGTAGAGCGGGCCGGCGATCTTCACTTCGGTCTCGCTGGCCACGCTGCGCACGTGGCGATCGGAAATCGTGCTCTCCCAGAAGATGGCGGCCGGCTGGCGCTCCTCGATCTTGTCGACGATGCGCATGACCTGATGCGGCGAGCCCTCCTGCTCGGCATTGTTGCCCCAGATGCCGTCGTGCTCGAAGCCGAAGGCGTCGGCAAAATAGAGGAAGGCCGCTTCGCTGGTGATGAGCAGGCGCCGCTCCTCGGGAATGGTGGCGAGGGATTCCGTGAGTTCGTCGTGCAGGGCGTGAAGCGATTCTCCCAGCGCCTCGGCACGCGAGCGGAAGGCATCGGCGGCGTCCGGCCGGGCCTCGGCGAGGACTTCGGCGGCCACCCGGGCGTACTCGGCGGCGGCACGCGGATCCATCCACATGTGCGGGTCGGCCTCGCCGGCGAAGTCGCCGGTGGCGATCGGCTGGGTCGCATAGCCGCTCTCCTCGGCCAGCGCGACCAGCGGCACGTCGTCACCTATCGTGGCCTCGACCTGGCCGATCCACTGCTCCAGGCCATAGCCGTTGTAGAGCACGACGTCGGCCTTCTCGAGGGCCACGAAGTTGCTCGGCACCAGTTCCCATTCGTGCACTTCCGCGCCCACCGGGGTCAGCACCTCGACCTCGGCGTCGTCGCCTGCCACCTCACGCACCAAGTCCCCCAGCACCGAGAAGGTGGTCGCCACCCGGAGCGGCGACTCCTCGGCATGGGCCGTGTTCGACAAGGCCAGCGCAAGGGCGCTGAGCAGCATCCATCCCCTGGGAAGCGGCATCGGGTCACTCTCCTATGACGTCAGGGCCGTTGAATGTGGGTTGTTTCGTTACAGTGAGTTTCTGAGTGCATGGCTAATATTTTAGCCAAGGTTAACTTGTAGGGTAGTAGGAAATCTCTATCGGTGCACTGTTGCTGCCCTATCAGGACATTGGCTATATTGGCGCGATGACCGACACCCCAGATGACGTGACGCCGGATCGCCTTTGCAAGGCGGATGCCCTGCCGCCCAGCGACCAGCATGCGCAGCAGTATGCTGCCGTGCGCAATGCCCATGAAACCGAGCTGCTCGAGGATTACGTCGAGTTGATCGCCCACTTGCTGAAGCATCAGGGCGAGGCGCGTTCGACCGATATCGCCGCGCGGATGGGGGTCAGCCAGGCCACGGTGTCGAAGACCGTGACCCGGCTCAAGGCGCTGGGGCTGGTCTCCAGCAAGCCCTATCGTTCGCTGTTCCTGACGGAAAAGGGAGAAGCCATGGCGGCCATGTCGCATCAGCGTCATGCCATCGTGCTGCAGTTCCTGCGTGCCCTCGGCGTCAGCGATCGCATTGCGCGCATCGATGCCGAGGGCATGGAGCATCACGTCAGCCAGGAGACCCTGGACATCATGCAGCGCTATACCCGCGAGCAGGAGCGTCGCGGTTCCTGAGGCGATGCCGCCACGGTCTCGCCACGTCTTGCCTTTCCTCTCTGATCAATCGGCGAAGAACGCCCGGGCAGCGGCTTCCGGATCCGGCTGGCCGCAGATCGCCGATACCACCGCCGGCCCCCTGGCGCCGGCCTCCCGCACGGCCCTGGCGTGCTTCGCCTTGAGCCCGCCGATGGCCACCGCCGGCAGCGGGCTTGCCGCCACCAGCGCGGCCAGGCCGTCGAAGCCCAGCGGCCTGGCGTGGTCGCGCTTGGTCGAAGTGGCGAATACCGGGCCGAGGCCGAGATAGTCCAACCGGGCCGGGTCGAGGCGGGCGAGCTGGTCGTGGTTCTGCACCGAGAGGCCGAGAATGGCGTTTTCGCCCAGCGCGGCACGGGCCGCGGCCACGTCGCCGTCGTCCTGGCCGATATGCAGGCCGTCGGCGCCGCTCTCCACTGCCACCGCCAGGCGATCGTTGATGATCAGCGGTACGCCGCTGCCGGCCAGGGCGGCCTTGAGACGGCGCGCCTGGTCGATCATCTCGCCGTCGGAAGCCTGCTTGTCGCGAAGTTGCACGACGCTGACCCCGCCGCGCACCGCGGCGACGACGGTCTCCACCAGGCCATGGCGGGCGCAGAGCTCGGGGTCGGTTACCAGATAGAGGGAAAGGTCGAGTGGCATGGCATCACCGCTGTGATTTGAAGGCCCTTCATCTTACCCATGCTGACGAAAGAGTTCAGGGCGCGGGGCCGGCGGCACCTAGAAACCGATCCTGCCAGTAGTCGATGTGCAGCGGCACGCTGCTGACCCTGCGGCCGCTGCCGGGGGCGTGGATCATCTGGCCGTCGCCGCGGTAGATGCCGACATGGGTGGCCTTGCGACCGTCGCCGAAGAACAGCAGGTCGCCGGGCTGGGCACGTTCGACGGCCGGCAGGTTGCGGTACTGCTCGTCGGCGGTGCGCGGCACCCGGATGCCTGCCGCCCGGTAGGCCATCTCCACCAGCCCCGAGCAGTCGAGTCCTTTCGGCGTATTGCCGCCCAGCCGATAGGGCGTGCCCAGGGCTTCCCTGGCGGTAGCCAGGATCAGGGCGCGTTCGATGGATAGCGCGTCGCTGCGCGGGTCGTGGGTGGCCAGATCGCGGCTGGCACAGCCGGCCAGCAGGGCCAGCGCCAGCAGGTAGGCCAAGTGGCGGAAAAGGCGCTCGGCGAGGTGACGGAGCGGCCTTGGCGCCACCGGGGTTGGCAGGGACGAGGTCGGCATCGGCGGTCGCTCTACGCAGCGGTACTTCGCCTACTTTAGCGTGAACCGGGGATTCATGGCAGCGGGCGACGGCTGGAAAAACGTCGAAGCGACCCGCATCATCGTGAGCCCATGCCACAGCCTGAGGAGAGACACATGAGCTTCAAGGGAGAGCAGCATCCCGGTGTGCAGGCGCCGACGGCCGATTCGCAGGGCTTTCGTCTCAACCACACCATGTTGCGGGTCAAGGATCCGCAGAAGGCGCTGGCCTTCTACACCCGCGTGTTCGGCATGCAGGTCCTGCGCCGCCTCGATTTCGAGGAGATGGGCTTCTCGCTCTACTTCCTGGCCAAGCTGGATGAAAACGAGCAGGTGCCCGAGGACCGGGGCGAGCGCACGGTGTGGACCTTCGGCCAGAAAGGCCTGCTCGAGCTGACCCACAACTGGGGCACCGAGAGCCAGGACGACTTCGCCTACCACGACGGCAACGCCGAGCCCCAGGGCTTCGGCCACATCTGCTTCTCGGTGCCGGACCTCGAGGCCGCCGAGGCGTGGTTCGACGCCAACGAGGTGGAATTCGTGAAGCGCTCGGACCAGGGCAAGATGAAGGACGTAATTTTCGTCAAGGACGTGGACGGCTACTGGATCGAGGTGGTCCAGGCCGACCGCCTGTCTGCTCTGGGGGATTGAGCCAGGAGCCTCGGGGTGTCCGCTGCCGCTTTTTCGTTCGGGTAGCGCCCCGCTGCCTGGCGTCGCCGGGCGGCGCCAGGCAGCGGGTTCATTCAGGCGAAGCGACGGCTGACGACCAGGCTACCGCTGCCGAGGCCGGCCTGTACCAGCAGTGCCACGGCCCAGAACACCGGGTACTCCCAGCCGCCGCCCGGGTTGGAGAAGACCCAGCCGTTGCCGGCATGCACCCAGGCGGCGCCGATCAGGACCGGGATCAGGGCCAGGCTGACCCAGCGTGAGTAAATACCGAGGATCAGGGCCAGACCGCCGCCGACCTCGGCGAGGATGGTCAGGTAGGCGATCAAGGCGGGCAGGCCGATCGATTCGAAGTAGCCCACCGTACCGGGCACGGTAAACACGAATACCTTGAGCAGGCCGTGGGCCAGGGCCATGACGCCGAGCGACACGCGCAGCAGGGCGGTGGCATGAGCCTGAAGGGATTGGTTTTGCGAAGCGCTGGCGAGCGCGGGGCTTGCTTGAGTAGCTTGCGTTTGCATGGGAAGGACTCCGTTGTTCGTCAGGGTTGCCCTCACTCTACGCTGCCCTTCATGCGGGATAATCGTCGATTCGCGAACATCATTGTTGCGCAAGAGGCGGCAATCCGAGCTCCCTTTCCCACGCCGGCGGATCCCCCCACGCCTCGGCGAGGAAATCGAGCAGTCGCTCGACCTTGGCCGGCAGGTGGCGTCGTGCCGGATAGACACCGTAGATCCCCAGGGTGACCGTCGCCTCCTCCAGCAGCAGTGGCACCAGTCGGCCCTGGCGGATGCTCTCGGTCACCAGAAAGCTCGGCTGATGGGCGATGCCAAGCCCGGCCTCGGCGGCCTGGGTCAAGACCTCGCCGTTGTTGCTCTCCAGCGGGCCGTGAACGGCAATGCGGCGATCGCCGAGCTGCCAGTCGGCACCGCTGGCGGTGCGATAGCGCAGGCAGCGATGCTCGGCCAGCTCCGCCAGCGTGCGCGGCTCGCCGAAGCGGGCCAGGTACCCGGGCGAGGCGCACGGCACCAGGCGGCAGCGGGCCAGGCGCCGCGCCACCAGGCTGGAGTCGGGCAGGCTGCCGATGCGGATCGCCAGGTCGTAGCCCTCCTCGAGCAGGTCGACGCGGCGGTCGCTGAGATCGAGGCGTACCTCTAGCGCGGGGTGTGCGAGCATGAAGCGCGTGATCAACGGCGAGAGGAAACGCGTGCCGAAGGACATCGGGCCGTTGACGCGTAGGCGGCCGCACACCTCGGTGCTGCCGGCGCCCAGCTCCGCTTCGGCCTCCTCCAGCGCCTGCAGGATCGCCTGGGCGCGGGCGAGGTAGCTCTCTCCGGCCTCGGTGAGATGCAGGCGGCGGGTCGTCCGCTGCAGCAGGCGCACGCCCAGGTGGCTTTCGAGCTCCATGATCAGGCGCGAGATGCGCGTGCGCGACAGATCCAGCGTCTCGGCGGCGCGGGTGTAGCTGCCGAGTTCGGCGACCCGCACGTAGGCGGTCATGGCATCCAGCAGGTTCATGGCGCTCTCCTCGCAGGCGTCAGTACCCGGTCATCTCCAGGTATCCTACCCCGTGGCGCTCGCCGTCGTCGGCGCCGCGGGCGACCACTTCGCCTTCCCAGTAGGGCACGCTGGTATCCATCCAGCGTTCGGCGTGGGGTGCCTCGACGATCAGGTCGATCCCGGCACGGGGTATCTCCAGGCGCCAGCGGGTCGGCAGCTCGCGGCCCGCCACGCGCCGGGTATCGAGCGGGGTCATGTCGATCTCATTCGGGGCCAGTGCGGTGGGTTCGCCATCGGGACCGATCCAGGTGCCCGAGCGGTAGTCGCCGCCGTCTTCGCCGCCGCCGCGCAGTTGGAAGGCCATCAGCCGATGGCCATCATCGAAGTGCAGCGAGAACCAGTCCCAGCCCTGCTGGCGCTCGTCGAGCAGCTGGCTGCTCCACTCGCGGTCGAGCCAGCCGCGTCCGCTTACCTCTCTGGTCTCTCCGTCCAGGGTGACCTCGCCCTCGATGCGCCAGAACGGCTGGCTATAGTAGAGCGAACCTTCACCGTTGGCGGCCTTCTGGCTGAAGCCGGCTTCGCCGTGCAATACCAGCGGCCCCTCGGCGGTCAGCGTCAGGTCATAGCCGAAGCCGCCGTGCTCGTCGTCCTGATGTGCCGTCAGTGCCAGTTCGGCGAAGGTGTCGCCCCCGCTCGTCGCATCCGCTTCGAGTCGGCTGGCCAGCTGCCACTGGTCGATCCAGGCGCGGAAGGGCTCGGCCCTCGTTCCCGCCTGGCCGTCGTCCTGCCGCGTATGGCCGCGGGCGAAGCGCTCCGCCACGCGGTGGGTGTCCCCTCGGGAGACCGCCATATGGGCCATCCACAGCTGGTCGGCGGCCCAGGGACCGGGCGCAGGGCGCTCGTGGGGTGGCGTCAGTGCCTGGCGGAACAGGGTCCACTGCAGGCCCAGCGGCTCGCCGCCCGCGTCCGTGAGGTTGGCGGTGAGATACCACCACTCGATGCGGTAGTCCGGGTGGGCGCCGTGGTCCTCGGGGAAGCGCAGGGGGATACCCCGCCGGGCCTGGGCGAAGTCACCGGCCTCTTGGCCCAGCCCGGCGAAACCTGCCGACTCGCTGGGCGGTGGCTCGCCTTCGCAGCCGGCAAGCCAGGCGGTCGCCAGCAGGGTCGCCAGCATGCCGACGCGCTTCATGGCGCCTCCTCCGCCAGCAGGGCGCGGGGCGGCGCATGCCACAGGCGAGCCGCCGGCAACGCCGCGGCGAGCAGTGCCACCGCGGCGGCCGTCGCCAGGGTCAGGGCGATATCCTCGGGGAAGATGTGCAACGGCAGGCGCCAGCCGAAGGCGGCCACGTTGATCACCGCCACCAGGCCCAGCGCCAGCACGCTGCCCAGCGGCACGGCGAGGGCGCCGACGGCCAGTGCCATGCCGCCGAGCTGGGCCAGCTGCACCGTGACCAGCCGGGCGCGCGGCACGCCCAGCGCCCACAGTGGGGCGAGCTGGCGGCGACGCTCCCGCGCCTGGGCCAGCAGGCTCGCCAGCAGGGCCAGCGCGGCCACGGCCAGGGTCAATACGCTCAGCGCTCGGGTGATGGTGAAGGTGCGCTCGAAGATCTCGACGGAGACCCGCTTCACCTCGCGCTGGTCCACCAGCGCATCGCCGCCGAGTTCGAAGCGCTGGCGCAGCGCGTCACGCAGCGCCGCCTCATCGGCGCTCGCGGTGAGCACGATGCCGATCGAACTGGGCGCAGCGGCGAAGCGCTCGGCCAGGTGAGGCGTGGCCAGCAGCACTTCGCCGCGGGTGTTGCCGTAGTCGGGATAGACCGCGGCCACCGGCAGTGTCTCGCGTACGCCCGGGCCCGTCAGCGTCAGACGGTCGCCCGGGGCCAGTTCCTGATCGATGGCGAGTTGCTCGTTGACGAAGGCGGCCTTGCCCGCGGCGAACGCCTGCCAGGCGGCGTCGCGCCCGGCCTGGGTGTCGAGCAGCGGCCAGCTCGGGATCAGCGTCTCGCCCGGGGTGATGCCGTAGAGGCCGACCGGCAGCTGCGGCGAGCGTGATCCGCCGCTGCCGTCGATCTCCACCAGCGTGGCCTCGGCGTGACGGGTCGGCAGCAGTTCGTCGACCTCGGGGCGCTCGGCCAGCCACGCCTGCACCGTGTCGAACTGCTCGGGCGGCGGGCGCAGGTAGTAGTCTGCCATCAGGCGCTGGTCGAGCCAGTCGAGGAACGTCAGGCGGAAGCCGCCGACCATGCTGCTCACGCCCAGGTTGGCGGAGAGCGCGATCAGCAGCGCCATCATGGCGAGCGCCAGCCTGGGCAACTGCAGCTGCAGGTCGGCCAGCGCCCAGTGGGCCAGCGGCCGGCGGGCAACGAGGCGGCCGAGGCCGGCCAGCACCAGGGCCAGCAGCGAGGGCAGCAGCAGGGCGCTGGCCAGCAGCAGTGCGGCGATCAGGGCGAAGCCGGCCAGCAGCCCCTCGCCGGCGGGCTGGCGCGCGAGCCATGCCCACAGCCCCAGACCGACCGCTGCGACTGCGGCCCCTGCCAGTGCCATGCCGCGCAGCTGGCGCAGGAAGCCGGCGCGCCAGGCCTGGGCCTGGCCCAGCCCCAGCACGCTGAGGCGCGCCGCCCGCCACAGCACGCCGCTGCCCGCCAGCAGCAGGCCGCCCAGGGTGACGCCGAGCCCGCCGAGCCAGTAGTGCCAAGGGAGGTTGAGCGTGACCGCCACCTCGGCGCCGTAGAGGCTGCCCAGGGTGGCGGCCACGTCGGGCAACAGCACGCGCGCCAGCCATACGCCGCTGACGATACCGGCCACGGCGCCGACGACACCCAGCAGCGCCAGCTCCAGGGCGAGCAGCCCGACCAGGCCGCGCCCCGTCACGCCCAAGGCACGCAGCGTACGCAGCATGCCCAGGCGTTGCTCCAGCGCCAGGCCCAGCGCCGCCTGGACGATGAACAGCCCCACCACCAGTGCCAGCAGCGCCATGGCGGTGAGGTTGAGATGGAAGCTCTCGGTGAGCTGACCGGGCGAGACCAGTGTGGCCGCTCGGGTCAGTACCAGCCCCTCGGGGGCGCGTTCGAGTGCGCCCGGGGCGGTGACCAGGCGTGACAGCCGTTCGCCGCTGTCGAGCAGGCGCGCCGCCGCGGCGATATCCATGACCAGGGTGCCGGGTGGCAGCGTGGGCGTGAGCACCAGCGGCGGCATTCGGCGATTGGCCAGGCGCGGCTCGGCGCCGGCGGCTTCGCGGTGGCTCAGGTCCAGTGCGGGCAGGGTGTCCGGGGCGATGCGGGTCTGCCACGGCGGGGTGAGGAAGTCGGCCAGCTCTCCCTGGCTGGAGGCAGCAGCGAAGGCACTGTCGCCGGGCAGGGTCAGGGGATCGATGCCGATCACGCGCAGCTCGGTACCGTCCGGGGCCTCGAGCCGGCCTTCCAGCAGGGGCGATACGAGCCAGCCGGCACGGCGCAGGCGCAGGTAGTCGTCGCGCGTCAGCGGCTCGCCGTCGCGGCGCTCCAGGCGGTCGAGCCCGGTGGTGAACAGCGCCTCGGCGCGGGCGTAGCTGTCGCGTGCCGAGGCGTTGATCGCCTGTACGCCGCTCCATAGCGCACCGGCCACCCACAGCCCCAGCAGCAGCATGGCGAGCTGGCCGGGGTGGCGCTTGTAGTGTGAAAGCAGTGTCGCCAGGGCGGTCAGCATCAGCGGTGGCTCGCCTCTTGGCCGGAAGGCGGCTCGAGCCGGCCGTGGGTCAGGCGCAGGCAGCGGTCCAGCGGGGCGGCGACCTGCGGGCTGTGGGTCACCATCAGCAGCGCACTGCCGGCCTCGCGCACCAGGTCGAGCAGCAGCTCGAGCACCTCAGCGGCGGTGGTCTCGTCAAGGTTGCCGGTGGGCTCGTCGGCGAGCAGCAGGGCGGGGCGGGACGCCAGGGCACGGCCGATGGCCAGGCGCTGCTGCTGGCCGCCCGAGAGCTGTTCCGGGTAGCGCCGCTCGAGGCCCGCCAGGCCCAGGCGCTCGATCAGGTGCGCCGACCACTTCGGCGTTTCGCGCTTGGCCAGCCGCGCCTGCAGGCGCAGGTTGTCGCTCACGTTCAGGCTCGGCACGAGGTGAAACTGCTGGAACACCAACCCCAGGGTCTCGCGGCGCAGCCGGGCGCGGTCCGGCTCGTCCAGCGCAGCGACCGAACGGCCGGCGACGATCACTTCGCCGCTATCCGGCAGGTCGAGCCCCGCCGCCAGGTGCAGCAGGGTCGACTTGCCGCTGCCCGACTCGCCCATCAGCGCCAGGCTCTCGCCGGGGCGCAGCTCGAGGTCGACGGCGGTGAGCACCGCGAGCGGGCCTTGGGGTGTGGCGTAGGCCTTGTGAACCTGGCGAAATTCGAGCATGTCGGCCTTTCCTGGGGAAAGGCGTATCGTCCCACAAGCGGACGGCTCAGGCGAAGATGCGCACGGCGGGAATCGGCCCCAGGCCCATCACGCCGGGTTCGACCCCGGTGGTGCTGGCGGCGATCAGTCGGGCGCGGGGCGCAAGCCCGCGGCGTTCGGCCTCGTCGGCGAGGGCCAGCAGCAGGCTGGCGGCGCCGCCGAAGCTGCCGATGGCGGTGCGGACTGCCGAGAATGACGACGGAATCGAGCCGCATCTTGTCTCTCCTGTCTGTCGTCGGCGTCAGGTCATCTTGCGTAACGATCGGCATCTCGTATGACTCATGTTCGTTCTTGTGGCGTTTGGCGTTTATCACCAGCTGTGGATAACACTGTGCACTGTTTGGTGAACTTTTGTGCAAAGGGTGTGAGCTGTCCACAAGTGCAGCGTTCTCACCCCCTACTTGCTCGTTCATGGTAGGGAGAAAGCGGTTCGGCCGGTTTACGCATCGCGCCACATTCGTTGCATTTCGTGTCATTTTTTCTTGGCCAGAAGCCGATGCCTCAGACCTGGAAAGAGACGGTGACAGATCGTGCCAAGCCGGTGATGCGATGGTTAGCGCAAGGCAACCGGCGGCTGCCAAGCCATCATTGATCGACGGGCCATGAAGGGGTTATGTGTGCGTGGTGCAAGGCAGCAAGAGAAAGCGCTCAAGCAGCGGAGGGGGCTCCCTCCGCTGGTGGCGCTGCTGCGATGGCAGGGCTGGGCTAGGTGTTGCCAGCCCAGACCGCCATGCCCTGGGTTTCGACGTAGACGGCATAGAGCGACTGGCTGGCGGTCATGAACAGGCGGTTGCGCCTGCGACCGCCGAAGCAGACGTTGGCGCAGGGCTCCGGCAGATGAATCTTGCCGATCAGGGTGCCGTCGTCGGCGTAGACATGCACGCCGTCGTGGTCCTCGGCATCGAACAGCCCGCCGAAGACGGCGCCACACCAGAGGTTGCCGTCCATGTCCGCGGCCATGCCGTCGATGAAACCCGGGCCGACCTCGGCGAACTGACGTTCGTTGGCCAGGCGGGTGCCGTCGTCGACGACGTCCCACACCAGGATCTGGTGGGGATGGTCCGGCGTGTGGGTGCCCCCGGTATCGGAGACGTAGAGGCGGGAGTAGTCGGGCGAGAAGGCGATGCCGTTGGGCTTGGCGACCTCGGCCATCTTGTCCAGCTGGCCGCTGTCGGGATCGATGCGATAGACGGCCTCGGGCAGTTCGAAGTCGGCGACATGGCCTTCATAGTGCATCAGGATGCCGTAGCCCGGGTCGGTGAACCAGATGCCGCCGTCGGGATGGACGATGATATCGTTGGGGGCATTGAGGGGCTTGCCATCGAACTCCTCGGCCAGCACGGTGATGCTGCCGTCATGCTCGGTGCGGGTCACCCGGCGCGTGTCGTGCTCGCAGGATAGCAGCCGTCCTTCTCTGTCCCGGGTATTGCCGTTGGTGAAGTTGGATGGCTCACGGAAGACGCTCACCTCGCCGGTGTCCTCGAGCCAACGCATGTGGCGATTGTTAGGAATATCGCTCCAGACGAGATAGCCGCCATCGCCGAAGTAGACCGGCCCCTCCGCCCAGCGAAATCCCGTGGCGAGGCGCTCGACCGCGGCGTTGGCCAGGCGATAGGCGGCGAAGCGATCGTCGAGGACCTCGATGGCAGGGTCGGGATAGGAGACGAGCGAGCCATCCCAGGGCCGTTCCCGAGCGAGCAGCTCCCCGGGCTTGAGCACCGCCGTTGCGCTGGCGGCCGCCGCCGCCCCGAGAAAACGGCGCCGGGACAGGCGGGCGAAAGGGGGCATGTCCACGGGCTCGGGCTGAGTGTCGTCATGCATGCTTCATACTCCCTCTGTGTTGTTCTGTCAGGGGGCGAGCCCGCCCGGGGCGAAGGCCGGGGCGGGGCGCGGGAGATGGATTGCGATGAGCGGCTATCCAGCATAGTCGCGCTGCGTGGTGTTTGCGCATCCAGGCCGTCGCCGAGCGGACAACGAAAAAGGCGCCCCCTTGCGGGTAGCGCCTTCTGGCTGCTTGCGGAACGCCGTTAGTGGTCGTGGCCGTGGTCGTCGTGGCCATGGTCGTCGTCGCCTTCCCGGTCGTCATGACCCGCCTTGGCCAGGGCATCGTGCAGCACCTGGGCGTTGTGGCGCATCATGCCAAGATAGGTGCTGGCCTCGCCTTCGCTGGCCAGGGCATCGGCGTAGAGCGTACCGGCGATGGGCAGGCCAGTCTCCTCGGCGAGCTGGTTGATCACCGCCGGGCTGGTCATGTTCTCGTGGAACAGGGCGCGCACGTTCTGCTCGCGAATCACGTCGATCAGCCGGGCCATGTCGGCGGCGCTGGGCTCGGCTTCGGTGGAGAGCCCCACCGGCGAGAGGAAGCGTATGCCGTAGGCGCTGGCGAAGTAGCCGAAGGAGTCGTGGCCGGTGATCACGCTGGTGGAGCCCGGTACTTCTCCGAGAAGCTCGCGGATCTCGGCGTCGGTGGCTTCCAGCTCGTTGATGTAGCGCTCGGCGTTCTCGCGATAGGCGGCTTCGTTGTCCGGATCGGCCTCGATCAGGCCATCGCGGATGTTGCCGACATAGACCTTGCCCATGGCCAGGTCTTGCCAGCCGTGCGGGTCGTCGTCGCCGTGGTCGTCGTGGCCAGCCGCCGTTTCCTGGCCGTGCGCGTCGTGGTCGTCATGCCCATGCTCGTCGTGGTCACCATGCCCGTGATCGTCGTGGTCATCCTCATGGTCGTCGTGCCCGTGGGCGTGGGCATGGTCGTGGCCCTGGTAGTCGAGTTTGACGATGCCGTCGCTGGCCGTGACCAGCGCTCCCGCGTAGTCGCTGGAGTCGATCAACCGCTCCATCCAGCCTTCGAACCGCAGGCCATTGAAGACCACCAGCCCGGCCTCGGCCAGCGAGCGCGCATCGCGGGGGCTGGGCGAGAACACGTGGGTGTCGCTGTCGGGGCCGACCAGCGAGGTGACCTCCACGTGTTCGCCGCCTACGTTCTGCACCATGTCGGCCAGAATGCTGAAGCTGGTGACGACCTGAACGCGCTCGGCGGCCATGGCGGCGGGCAGTGCCAGCATGGCCGAAGCGCCCAGCATCAGGGCGGCGGATGTCGGGTATCGCATGGAAAGTCTCCTCGGGGTAGGTGTTTCATGTCGCTTCAGTGCGGTTCTGGCGAGCCGAGCGGTACGGCATGACGCTGGAGCTTCGCCCTCAGGCTGTGATGGCGGCCGAGCAGGGCGGAGAGCACGTAGCCCACGCCCGCCAGCAGGATGATGGCCGGACCCGATGGAACGCTGAGGTGGTAGGAGAGCAGCAGGCCGCCGAGGCTGGCGAAAACGGCCAGCAGGATGGCGATGGTGATCAGCCCCTCCAGGCGCTTGCTCCAGAAGCGCGCCGTGGTGGCCGGCAGCATCATCAGGCCCACGGCCATCAGGGTGCCCAGGGTCTGGAAGCCGGCGGTGAGGTTGAGCACCACCAGGCCGAGGAAGACGCCGTGCACCAGGCTTCCCTGCATACCCTGGCCGCGCAGGAACAGTGGATCGAGGCACTCCACCACCAGGGCGCGAAAGATCAGCGCCAGGGTAATCACAATGACGCTGCTGATCGCCGCGATCAGCACCAGCGCGGTGGTATTCACCGCCAGGATCGAGCCGAACAGCACATGCGTCAGGTCAACGCTACTGCCGCCCAATGAGACGAGCATCACGCCCGCCGCCAGCGAGATCAGGAAGAAGCTGGCCATGGCCGAGTCCTCGCGATGGCCGGTCATCTGCGACACGCTGCCGGCCAGCACCGCGATCAGCAGCCCCGACAGCACGCCGCCCAGGCTCATGACCGGCAGCGAGAAGCCTGCCAGCAGGAAGCCCAGCGCCACGCCGGGCAGGATGGCATGGGCCATGGCATCGCCGATCAGGCTCATGCCACGTAGCATCAGGAACACGCCCATGGGCGGTGCGGCCAGCGACAGGGCCAGGCCGGCCACTGCGGCGCGGCGCATGAAGCCGTAGTCGAAGGGGGCGATCAACCACTCGTGAAGCAGCGCTAGCATGCCCCCACCCCTGGCGTTCCCAAGGCAAGCCGTGCCGAAGCGAGGTGGGCAGGCTGGCTGTGCAGCACCTCCTGGGCCGTGGTCCAGCGCGCATGGCCGTGGTGAAGCACCACCACCTCCTCGGCCAGGCGGGCCAACTGCTCCATGTCGTGCAGCACTACGATGATGGTGACGCCTTCAGCCGCCATGTCGCGCAGCACCGTCATGAGCACCTCGACGGTTTCCGCATCGACGTTGGCGAAGGGCTCGTCGAGCAGCAGCAGCTCGGCTTCCTGCATCAGGGTGCGACCGATCAGCGCGCGCTGGCGCTGGCCGCCGGAAAGCTCGCCCAGCGGGCGGTGGGCCAGGTGCGAGATGCCCAGGCGCGCCATCACTTCACGGCCGCGGCGATAGTGACGGGCACAGTAGCCGGTGAGCGCGCCGTGGCTCGGCCAGCTGCCGGTCATCACCAGCTCTTCCACGCTCATAGGGAAGGTGAGGTCGAGCGCCAACTGCTGGGGCAGCCAGGCGCGCCGCTCCCTGGGCACCGAGCAGACCACCTTGCCCGCCACGGGGCGCAGCATGCCCATGATGCCCTGGATCAGGGTGCTCTTGCCGGCGCCGTTGGCACCGACCAGGGCGGTGATCGCGCCGTCGCGGAAGCGGCCGCTCACGTGCTCGAGGACGGTGCGGTTGGCCTGGGCCAGCTGCAGGTCATGCAGCTCCAGGCGTGACGGGGACGTCTCGGCCATCAGCCCCACCATCCTGCCGCCCAGGAGACGGCGAGCCAGAGCACGCCCAGCGGCGCGGCGGCCAGCAGCAGGCGGCGCGTGGCGGAAAGCGACATCAACGAAAAATGGCACGGCCCCTCGGGGCGATGCCGATGCGTGCGGTGTGCCATGCGTGGCCCTCGCAAAAACCAAGTAAGATATAACATAACAAGACGGCCGGCAAAGTGGCAGTCTTCATTACGACAGGTGGCGCCGGAAATCGGCCATTCCAAGGGAGGCAGTATCCAGAATTTGGCGCGGAAGGGAACCGCTCAGCGCAGCTGACCGGCATGCCGGGACCCTATGCCGCGCTTCGGTCTGCTGGCGTTCGCCCTCAGCCCCCGGTAGGGGCCCAGCACGAGCGACATGCCATACCCCAGCCCCGCCAACAGGATAATCGATGGGCCGGAAGGCAGGCCAGCGTGATAGGACACCAGCAGTCCCGCCATGCTGGAAGCCAGGGCGATGCCGATCGCGATGGCGATCATGCCCTCGAGGCGCTGGCTCCAGTAGCGTGCCGCCGCGGCAGGTAGCAGCATGAGCCCGGCTGCCATCAGGGTTCCCAGCGTCTGAAATCCCATTACCAGACCGATCACGACCAGCACCATGAACAGCGCGTGCGTCCAGCCGGCGTGGCGACCCTGAAGTGTCAGGAACAGCGGATCGAGGCACTCGACCACCAGCGCGCGAAAGGAGATGGCCAGGCCGACCAGGAGCGTGCTGCTGCCAAGCGCCACCAGCCCCAGCGTGCGGTCATCCACCGCCAATATGCTGCCGAACAGCACGTGGCCGAGATCCAGGGCGCTGCCCGAATGGCTGACGATGGTCACTCCGCCGGCCATGGCGATCAAGAACAGGCTGGCCATGGCGGCATCCTCCCTGAGGCCGCTGAACTGCGTTACGCCACCGGCAAGCGCCACGGTGACCAGGCCCGCCAGTACGCCGCCGAACATCATCAGTGGGAGGGAAAAGCCGGCCAGCATGAAGGCGATGGCCACGCCCGGCATGATGGCATGCGAGAGCGCCTCGCCCATCAGGCCCATGCCGCGCAGCGTCAGCAGCACGCCGAGAATCGGTGCCGTAAGGGAAAGCGCAAGGCAGGCCACCAGGGCGCGGCGCATGAAGACGTAGTCGAAAGGTGACGTGAGCCACCAGTGCAGAGTATCGAGCATGGGAAGCTTTGGGTCGATGTTTACTATGTTATATCATAACATTTAGGCGAGGCAAAATGACCACCCTGCGAGTGGCCAGAAGGGTTCTCCGCTCGTTTCAGTAGCGCAGCGCGACTCCCAGCTGATTGGGCGTCACCAGCAGCGCGTACTCGCCCTCCAGGTGCACGTCGCCCAGCGAGGCCCGAACCGGCTTGAAGCGATTGATGGCCACCGAGGCCTGACGTGGCTGGGTCTGCAGCTGCAGCTCGCTGACCAGCATGCCGGTGGCGAAGTTGATCGCCCCGTCGCGGCCGCGGCCGTCGCCCACGCCGATCAACAGCCCCGACGCGGCGTTTATCGCCAGCGACCCCAGCCGTGCCTCCAGGCTGCGGCGTTGGCGCTCCTCCTCGGCCACCGCCTGCAGCAGCCGGCGGGCGCTCTCGATGTCGCCGTCGCCCTCGCGCAGCTCGCGGTAGGCGGCCGGGTGCGGCTGGCGATCCATCAGCGTGCCGGCCAGCGCCAGGGCCGACTTCACCACGCCCACTCGCGCATCGTAGCGATCGTCGCGGTCGTCCGCCTCGCTGGCCTGGTAGCCGTTGAACGCCAGCGACGAGGCATAGACCCCGGCCCAGCCGTACTGCCATACGTTGGCCTGGCGTTCGCCGCGCGCCAGGGCGTCCTCGTAGGCCTGGTATTCGCGCTCGGCGGATTGCGCCAGGGTCAACGGCGAGACGAGGAGCATCAGGACAGCGCATGCGAACGGCAGGAGGGGAGGACGGGGCATAAGGGCGTTCCTTGTCGGGTCATGGGCGTGGTCGCTGTCATTACAGCACAAGACGAACGCCGGGAGCGCCAAAATGGCGCTCCCGGCAAGGGGGAGGTACGCCCGACTAGCGCGTGATGACGATCTCCAGGTACTCCGAGGGCACCACCATGGTGCCGTCGGTGGCGCGGTTGTGGGCTTCGATCAGCGTAAGGATCTCGCCCCGCAGCGCCTGGCCGGCCTCGTCATCCAGCGCTTCGAACGCCTTCAGCGTCGGCCCGTAGTAGGTGCTGAACACGTCCAGCCAGTGCTGGGGCGACTGGTAGCGGAAGGTGAAGTGCTGCGGCTGGGCCTCGATCGCCTGGACATGCGGACCGAAATGCGTGTCGAGGAATTCCCGCGTGCCCCACACCGCCGGAGAGCTGACGCCCGCGGGCGGCGCCACGTAGCGACCGACGGTCTTGAACAGCTGGCCGATGAAGCCCGCCGGGGTCCAGTTGGCCAGCCCGATCTTGCCGCCGGGCCGGCATACGCGGCACAGCTCGGCGGCGGCTTGGGCCTGGTTGGGCGTGAACATCACCCCGTAGGTGGAGATCACGTTGTCGAAGGTGGCGTCGCCGAACGGCAGGTTTTCGGCGTCCGCCGTCTGGTAGTCGATCGCCAGCCCCTCCGCTTCGGCACGCCTGGCGGACTTGGCCAGCAGCGCCTCGACGTAGTCGGTGGAGACGACCTTGCAGAATCGCCGGGCCGCGGCCAGCGAGGCGTTGCCGTTGCCGCCGGCCACATCGAGCACGGACTGGCCGGCATGCAGGTCCATGGCTTCGCAGAGCCGTTCGCCGACGATCTGCAGGGTGACGCCGATGCGGGCATAGTCACCGGCGCCCCAAACCGCTTGTTGCTTGGTCTTGATCGCCGCGTAGTCGGGGCCGGCCACTTGCGGCTCGAGCGAGGGAGAGAGTGTCATGGTTGAACTCCTTGGGTGGGTTGTGGTGGTTCTGCCGTCGATCGCTTCCTGAGGGCCACCAAACGGCAAGCTCAGCCTATGCGGTACCGCTTGGGCCGGCTTGCGGGCCGCATGGGGATTGGCGGGGGATTGCGTGATGAAACGGGGGGCAAGAGCGTGGCGGGGCTACAGTGCCAGCAAGCGCGTGCCATGTTTCTGCCCGACCAGGGCCGCCACCTGCTCGGCGGTCAGGTCGGGCTTGATGCGGTAGGCATCGTCCAGCGCCCGGCGCGCCAGGTCCTGCCGACCGTCGAGTCGGTGAATGGCGGCCAGCACGATGCGGGGCATGTAGCTGCGGTCGTCCCGTTGGCAGGCCAGTTCCGCCTGCTCGCGGGCAGCGCTGCGATCGCCAAGCAGCAGGTAGGCCAAGGCGAGGACCGCGCCCCAGATCGACAAGCGGCTGTCGAGCGGGCTGATGCGAATGCCATGGCGCAGGTGAACCACCGCGTCGTCCGGGCGATTGCCGGCCAGATACGCCGAGCCCAGCGCCGCCCACGCCTGGGCGTTGGCCGGGTTGAGCTCCAGCGCCTTGCGCAGGATCGGCACGCCGCGCTCGGGATAGCCGATATCGGCCAGCGCGCAGCCGGCATAACCGAGTACGGTCGAGTCCATGCTGTCGAGCTGCAGCGCGCACTCGGCGGCTTCGAGCGCTTCCGCCCAGGCCTGCTCGTGATCGCTCATCAGGTCGAAGCGATGCCCCAGGCCTCGTACCAGCGAGAGATGGGCCGCCGCCAGGGCGAACTCCGGTTCCAGCCGCCAGCTGCGCCGTAGCAGATCCGCCGCTGCCGCGAAGGACTCATGGTGCCAGCCCTGCAGCGCCAGGATGCCGCTGGCCTCGAGATAGAGCTGGCGGGCGCTGCGCTCGCCGTCGAGGCTGCGCACCGTGCGGTAGATGGCACGGTGCAGCTGCGGTTCCAGCTTGGCGATGATCCGGGGCACGCCGGCTTCGAGGGCCTCGCTCACCGGGCCGTCCAGCGTGAAGGTCTCGGCCCACAGCCGAAAGCCGGCCCGTGCATCGGCCAGGTGCACGGTGACGCGCAAGCGCGCCGCGCCCGCGTCGGGCCACGCCTGCACGCTGCCCTCCAGCACGTAATCGACTCCCAGCGCCTCGTGGATCTCGCGTGCCGCCGGCGTCAGCGTCCGCTCGCTATAGTGCCCGCCGCGGGCGCTCAGGCGCAGCAGCGGTATTCGCGTGAGAACGGAGCTCAGCTCGCCGGTCAGCGCCTCGGTGAAGCGCACAAGCTCCGGCGTATCCGTCAGCGCGCGCAGCGGCAGGATGAGCAGCGAGGGATCGTCGTCGCTGGGGGCCGGTGTCACCGCAGTCGCGAGTGGCTCCGGTGCGGCCGCGTCGGTTTCGGTGACCTTCGCGGTGAAGCGAAAACCGCGGCCGCGTACCGTCCGGATATAGGCCTGGGTATCCCCGCTATCGTCCAGGGCACGGCGCGCCTGCTTGATGCAGGAAGCGACCGTGGCATCCGAGACGATTCGCCCCGCCCAGACGGCCTCGATCAGCTCGTCGCGACTGAAGACCCGATCCGGATGGTGGGCGAAATGCACGAGCAGGTCGAACACCATCGGTTCCACGCGACGCAGCTCACCGTGTCGGCGCAGTTCGTAGTGCGCGGTATCGAGATCGAAATCGTCAAACCGGAGAGTCATGGCGTTACGCCGTCCCGAGCGTTCCCTGGGTATCGTTACTCTGGTTTAGAGTATGGTGCAGGGGGGGCGCAATCGCCTCGCTCCCGAGCGATACCCAGCCGCAAAGGAGACGCAACATGACCGTCGCTCCCCGTCGCTCGCTGGCGATCCTGTTCGGCTGGCTACTGCTGGTGGCCCTTGCCGCATCGACAGGTGTCTTGACGCCGCCCGGCGCCTGGTACGCCGAGCTACAAAAGCCCCCTCTCACGCCGCCCGACTGGCTGTTCCCGGTGGCCTGGACGGTGCTCTACCTGATGATGGCCGTGGCCGCCTGGCGGGTCACGCTGCGGGTGCCGGCCGGTGAGCGCCTTGCGGTACTGTGGCCGTTCGTCACCCAGCTCGCCGCCAACGGGCTCTGGTCAATCCTGTTCTTCGGCCTGCACTGGATCGTCGTCGCCCTGGCCGACCTGCTGTTGCTGTGGTGCCTCATCCTGCTCTCGATCATCCGCTTTGCCCGCGTTTCGCCACTCGCCGCCTGGCTGCTTACGCCCTACCTGGTCTGGGTAAGCTTTGCGGGTTACCTCAATGCGGGCATCGGTTGGCTGAACGGATAACGCGCGATAACAAGCCGGCAGTGACCGGCCGGTAACGAACGCGTAAAGTAAAATGAGCCTACCGCGATTTGGAGAGCTTCATGCCTCGTCAGCCGCTCGACGACACCGCACTCGACACCGTCTTCCGCGAAGCGCACACCCACTACGGCTTCAAGCCGGCGCCTATCGACGAGGCCACCCTGCGCGAACTCTACGACCTGCTCAAGTGGGGCCCCACCTCCATGAACTGCCAGCCGGCGCGCTATGTCTTCGTGATGAGCGAAGAGGGCAAGTCGCGCCTGCTGCCGGCGCTCTCCGAAGGCAACCGCGACAAGGCCCACGAAGCCCCGGCCACCGTGATCGTTGCCGTCGACACCCGCTTCTACGAATTCATGCCGCGCGTATTCCCCAGCTCACCCAACGCCCGCGAGCGCTTCGCCGAAAACCCCGACAAGGCCAGCGACACTGCCTGGCGCAACGGCACCCTGCAGGGCGCCTACCTTATCGTGGCCGCCCGCATGCTGGGGCTCGACGTCGGCCCCATGAGCGGCTTCGACAAAGCCATGGTCGACGAGGAGTTCTTCCCCGACGGCCGCTACAAGAGCAACTTTCTGGTCAACCTCGGCGTGGGCGACCCGGAAAGCCTGCGGCCGCGGGGGGAGAGGCTGGCGTTCGAGGAAGTCGCGGAGGTGGTTTGAGCTATGCCGTTTCTGGTCAGGCTCAATTCACTTTTGCCCAAACTCCTCCGTATCGATCTCTTTCTGCAGCGCTTCGCTGTAGCGGGCGCCGGCCACCTGGTCCGGTGTCAGCAGTGCGTTCAACCGCGCGATGGTGTCGGCATCCAGGCGCAGGTCTTCCGCGGCGAGGTTTTCGCGCATATGCGCGATGGAGCGGGTGCCGGGGATGGGGAGCACGTCGTTGCCCTGGGCCTTGAGCCAGGCGAGGGCGAGTTGGCCGGTGGCAACTCCCCGCTCGCGGGCGATGGCCTGGAGCTTTTCCAGCTGACGCAGGTTTTGCGGCAGGTTCTCGGCGCTGAAGCGCGGCATGCCGCGGCGCACGTCGTTCTCGGTGAGCTGGGTGGCGTCGGTCACGGCGCCGGCCAGGAAGCCGCGCCCCAGCGGGCTAAAGGCGACCAGCGCGGTGTCGGCTTCGCGGCAGGCGTCGAGCAGGGCGATCTCGGGGTTGCGGGTCCACAGCGAGTATTCGGACTGCACCGCGGCGATGGGGTGTTCGGTTCTGGCGCGGCGCAGGGTCGCGGCGGAGATCTCGGAGAGCCCGATGGCGCCTATCTTGCCTTCTTCCACCAGCCGCCCCAGGGCGCCGACGCTCTCCTCGATGGGTACGTTGCGGTCCAGGCGGTGCAGGTAGTAGAGGTCGAGGTGGTCGGTTTGCAGCCGTGTGAGGCTCGCCTCGCACTGGCGGCGGATCGTCTCGGGTCGCCCGTCGATGACCTTCCTGCCGAGTTCGGGGTCCATGGCCATGCCGCACTTGCTGGCCAGCAGGATCCGATCGCGCTTGCCGGCAAGCGCCTTGCCCACTACCCGCTCGTTGGCCGTGGCGCCGTAGAGGGTGGCGGTGTCGAAATGGCGGTAGCCCATCTCGAAGGCTTCCTCGAGGGCGCGCAGGGCTTCGGGCTCGGGCACTGGGTTGCCGTAGCCGTGTGAGAGGTTCATGCAGCCCAGGCCGATGGTGGGCGAGGCCACTTCCTTGAGGCGTGAGAAGAGGGACATGCAGGCTCCGCGTCAGGGGGTTGGGTGTTTATTTTACTGCATTAGCGTCCTGACCCGATCCAGGTACTCCCTGCCGCTTTCGCGGATGCCCTCCTGGCCCTGGCTGTCGGCGCTTGCGCGAACTTCCCGTACCCGCTCACGCATGGTGCCGACCTCTTCTTCGACCTTCGCCAGGGCGTTCTCGATGTCTTCGGTGAGCTGCTGGAGGATGGCGAGGTCGCCGTCGGTCAGCGTTTCCTTGGCCATCAGTACGTCGAGCAGGTCGTTGCGCAGCTCAAGGGCGTCCACGGCCTGCTTGAGGGTCTCGATGGGCTGGCCCTGGGTCTGTTCGAGCTCTTGCCGGAGTTCCGCTTCGACCCGATCGTCGGCGGGGTCGACGCCGGTGTCTTGCGCTCCGGCATGGGGAATGCCGAGCGTGAGCAGGGCGAAAACGGGCAGCAGAACGCTACGTGGCATGGCGACATCTCTCCGCGCGGTCGATAGGTGTTCTCTTAAGTTAGTTGGAATTCAGTTAGTTACAAGTTGTCTGCCTGGGCTTGGCAAAAGAGTTTAATTGTCGGCGCCATGCCCGGATGCGGTATGCTGTGGCGATAATGACTTGCACGGACTTTCCTATGCCAGATCAAACGCCGTTTCAGCGCGCCATCGCCGAACTCGATGCTCTGCATGCCGAAGACCCCCGTCGGGTGGAAGTCGAGGGCCAGTCCCTGCCCCTGGAGCTATGGCACGCGGGGCGAATGAGCGCCTGGCTGGCGCAGGTGGTGGAGGCCCCGAGCGAGCTGGTGCAGCTTGCGGTGCGCTCGCAGCATCTGCAGCGCTGGGAGGTGCCGCGCAGCGAATACCCGGAGGGGCGCGTGGGCTATCTCACCTGGCGCCGCGACCAGGGCAAGCGGGCCGGCGAGACCACGGCGCGGGTGATGGAGGCGGCCGGCTACTCGGCGCAGGACGCCGCCGAGGTCTCGCGCATGATTCGCAAGCAGGGCCTGGGCCGCGACCCGGGCACCCAGGCGGTAGAGGACTGTGCCTGCCTGGTGTTCCTCGAAAACTACTTCGCCGACTTCTCCAAGCAGGTGGAGCACGAGCACCTGGTGCGCATCGTGCAGATGACCTGGAAGAAGATGTCGCCGCGCGCCCGGGAACTGGCACTGGCCCTGCCGATGAGCGCCGAGGCGCGGGCCGTGGTGGAGGAGGCGCTGGCGGGCTAGGGAGTGCTCCGGCCGGCGCCTGCCCACCGGAGCCGATGAGGCGAAGGCTCAGGGCGCCAGCGTCTGCGCCGCTTCCAGGTAGTCCGCGCCGTGGCTCTGCACGCGCTCGAAGTCACCGGTCTCGGAGCCTTGGTGAACCTCCTCCAGGTTGACCGCCAGGGTCTCCACCTCCTCGTTGATCTTCTCCAGGGCATTCTCCAGGGTGTAGGTGAGCTGGTGGATGGTGCCGAGGTCCGCGAGGCTCGGCTCCTCCTGGGCGAGCAGTTCGGCCAATTGCTGATTGTACTCGGAGAAGTTCGCCATGGCCTGGCTCAGGGTGTCGGCCGGCTCACCCTTGAAGTGCTCGGTGGGTGAGCTGGCCTGGGCGGTGGCGGCAAGCATCAGGCCGGAAAGCAGGGCGGGCAGCATCAGTCGCTTCATGATTCGTCCCCTCTTCAAATGAGAATGGTATGCGTTAGCTTATGTACCACTCCCGTGCGGCCTCGGCAAGCGGGGAAGAGAACGAGAATGATTTTTCTTTGTGTCATTTGACAGAGGTCAGGCGGGCGGCTAGATTCTTCATGGTTAATGATAATTGTTATCATTAATAGCGCGAACGGAGGTCGCCATGTCGCATAGCGCCAATACCGCCATCCGCGGCGTCAAGCCCAGGTGGCAGATCCGCGATGCCACCCCGGGGTCGGTACGCCTGGCCCGAGAGTATCCGCGCCAGGACACCAGCCTCTCCGAAGAGGAGTGGGAGCTGCTTCAACTGTACCGGGAGGAGGCTCGGCACGAGCTGTTCCGGCGCTCGTTCCTGCTCATCTCCGAGCGCTATCTGAAAGGCGAACTGCCCGCGGCCGGCCCGCTTCCCTGAGCGGTCGGTACGCGTCAGCCCAGGGCGATGCTC
Organism: Billgrantia sulfidoxydans; assembly: GCF_017868775.1. Lineage (NCBI taxonomy): Bacteria > Pseudomonadati > Pseudomonadota > Gammaproteobacteria > Oceanospirillales > Halomonadaceae > Billgrantia > Billgrantia sulfidoxydans. The sequence continues at coordinate 345,294 of NZ_CP053381.1, forward strand.
AGGCTGTCGGCGCTCTCGCAGGGCTTGCCGTGACGCACGGTGAGGCGCCGCTCGCTCAGGTTCATCACCACCGAGAACAGGGTCTCCATGCGTTCCTCGGCGGGCTGGTCCGGGTTGAAGTGTCGGCAGATCGACAGCGGAGCGCCCTGATGATCGCTGAGGATGTCGAACAGACTGGCCTCGTCGAGGTCGGCATCCGCGGCCAGCTCATCGTGCAGCAGCGCGTCGAGGCGACACAGGCGCGGCCAGGAGTCGACGCGGGGGAAGTCCCGCACCGGGCAGGGGGTGTTGTCCGCATAGAGATGGTTGGTATGGGTGACGATGCCGCCGCGCGGCAGGATACGCCCCGGCTCGCCGGGTTGTACCTCGAGACCCACGGCCTGGCCGTCGCCGTCGGCGAGCAGGAAGTGAGCCGGTGAGCAGACTCGTTGGTGGGTGGCCACGGCGAGCGCGCTCGGCATGTCCTCGCTTTCGAGGATCTTGCGCAGGGCGATATGGATCGGCAGCCCGGCACCGCAGGTCTGCGAGCGAATGGCGTTGAGGCAGACACCGATGCCGCGAGCGTTCAGGCCGACCTTGCCGACCATGCCGGCCTCGCCGATGCTCACCAGCGCGGGGCGTCCGTCACCCTGGATGTGCAGGGCGACCACGTTGTCGAGCTGATCGTGGCGCCAGTCCCAGTTCTGCGCCAGCCACTGCTGCCCGTGTCGCAGAAGGGAAAAGGCCGAGCAGCCACCGTCGGCCTGGGTCAGGGCGATCTCGCTGCGACAGTTCAGCGTCAGGATGTCGATGAAGTCGACATCCGCGCCCCAGGCGATGCCGTTCATCTCCTCGAGTATCTCGGGAAAGCCCTGCGCGATCTGGGCCTCGAAGTGGCAGGCCCGGTCGCGGGCCTCTGCCCAGCGGAGGCCGACGAAGTCATGGAACAGCTGGGCGTAGACCTGAAGGCTGCGCTCGATCAGGTGCCGGTGGATGCGGCCGTGCTCCGCACCGATCTCATGGTGGCTTCCCGTCAGTTCGGTGATGGCCAGGGGGCGTGTCTGTCGGCTCATAGCACCTCCTCGAGAAAGGCCAGGAAGGCACTCCACGACGCCTGGTCGGCGCGCTCCTGGTAGCGCTCGCTGTCGAACTCCGTGAAGCCGTGCGGAGCACCGGAGTAGATCTCCATGGTGTAGGTCGCCTCGATGGCTTCGAGTTCTTCCACCAGGCCGCTGAGGTCCTCCATGGTCACGCTGGTGTCGGCACCGCCGTGGGCGATCAGCAGTGGCGGCACCGCCTCGGGCCACGTCTGGCCCTCCGGCGTGGCCAGGCCGCCGTGGAAGCTGGTGTAGCCCGCCACGTTGTCGGCTTCGCCGGAGCGGGCGAGCTCCAACGCCACGGCCCCGCCGAAGCAGTAGCCCATGATCACCACGCCCTCGGCGACCTCCTGCTCGTGGGCCTCGTCCAGGCCGGCCAGGGTCAGCTCGCGCATGCGCTCACGGTCGGAATAGAGCGCCCGGGTGGCTGCCTGGCGGGCCTCGGTGCTCTCGGGGCGGTTGCCCTGGCCGAACAGGTCGACGGCGAAGGCATCGAAGCCCTGCTCGGCCAGCATGTCGGCGCGCTGGCGCTCGTAGTCGCCCAGGCCGTCCCAGTCGTGCACGATCAGCACCGTGCCGCGGGCGTCGCCCTGGGCGGGGCTGTAGTAGCCTTCGAAGCTGTCGTCGCCGACCTCGTAGACGATGTCGCTGCCGGCGGGCGTGAAGCCGTGGGCGCCGGTGGCAAGGCCGAGCGATGCCAGCAACGCGAAGGAGAGGGATGCAGGGCGCATGGGAGGCTCCTGTTGTCGTAGGCGTGAGGTGGCGGACTGCGGACTTGAGTATAGGCGAAGGCCGGCGGGCCAGGGTCGCGAGCGTTGAACGCGCGCGGCAGTACCGTGTTGGGTTTTCCATCACTGATAAGGGCTTGGCGCTGTGCAGCAAGGCTCAAACGTTGGCATGGGGGGCTTGTGTTTTGCCTCGGGGCCTTCCAGATTAAGGGGGTGACGTTCATTCGTAACCAGACGTAAATCACCACACCTCAATCACCCCACACTTCAATCACCAGAGTGAGAAGAACAAATGAAGAAGAGCGTTTTGGCGATGGCAATCGCTGCCTCCAGCGTGGCATTCGCTGGCGCGGCGCAGGCGGAAGTGAAGATCGGTTTCATCGGCGGCTTCACCGGCCCGATCGAGAGCCTGACCCCGCCGATCTTCGACGGCGCGCGGCTGGCGGTGAAGCAGATCAACGAGCAGGGCGGCATCCTTGACGGGCAGGAGCTGGCCATGCCCAATGCCGATACCACCTGTAGCGATGCCTCGGCGGCATCCAACGCGGCGGACCGTATGGTCAACACCGAGAACGTCACGGCGATCGTCGGGGCGCTGTGTACCGGCGCGACCGTGGCGGCGGCCAACAGTGCGGCGATTCCCGGCGGCGTGGTGATGGTGTCGCCGGCCTCCACCGCGCCGGCGGTGACCGAGCTGGACGACAACGACCTGGTGTTCCGCACCGTGCCGTCTGACGCCTACCAGGGCGAGATCCTGGCCAAGCTGATGCTCGAGAAGGGCTTCGACGAGGTGGCGGTGACCTTCGTCAACAACGATTACGGCCAGGGCCTGGCCGATGCCTTTACCACGGCCTTCGAGGCCGGCGGCGGCACGGTGGCGGAGAACCTGGCGCATGAGGACGGCCGCGCCGATTACCGCTCCGAGCTGGGCTCGCTCTCTTCCAGCGGCGCCGAGACCCTGGTGGTGCTCGCCTATGCCGACGGCTCGGGCCAGACCATCCTGCGCCAGGCCTATGAGAGCGGTGCGTTCACCCAGTACGCCGGTGCCGACGGCATGGTCGGGGATTCGCTGGTCGGCGCGGTGGGCGCGGATGCCCTCGAGGGCATGATCGCGACCCGCCCGGGCAGCCCCGAACTGCCGGGCACCGAGATCTTCAACCAGGCGGCCCAGGAGGCCGGCTTCGACCCCAGCGCGGTGTTCGCCGCCCAGGCCTACGACGCCGCCTTCCTGCTGGCGCTGGCCATCGAGCAGAACGGCAGCGCCGAGCGCGAAGGCCTCTCCGAGGCGCTGCGTAGCGTCTCCTCCGCCCCCGGCGAAACGATCCTGCCCGGCGAGTGGGAGAAGGCCCTGGAGCTGATCGCCGCCGGCGAGGAGATCAACTACGAGGGCGCCTCCGGCAGGCACGAGTTCGACGACAACGGCGACGTGCCGGGCGTGGTGCTGGAAATGGCGGTGGAAGGCGGTGCCTTCGTCGGCAAGGGCCTGATCCAGGATTAATCCAGGCCTGAACTGAAGCAGCAAGTGCAATGGCCCCGGCGGGAATTCCCGCCGGGGCCTTTCTTATTGAATGTAGGTTTTAGAGAGGAGCGGATACATGTCGCATAAATCACCCTCTCTACCCGTGGTGTTTGACTTTTTCGGGCAGCAGTCCCTGCGGTGCGAAGCGCAGCACCAGGGTGATCAACAGGCCGATCACGAACACCCGGGCCTGCAGCGCGCGGCTGTCGAGGTTGCCCGGCGGCTCCCAGCCGAACCAGCCCTCGCCGATGGCCGCGGCCCCGTGCATCAGGAACAGCGCCAGCGGTTCGGACATCAGCCAGATGATGTAGACCGCCACGGCGCCGAAGATGGTGCCCAGGTTGTTGCCGGGCCCGCCGAGGATCACCATCACCAGCACCAGGAAGGTGTGGTTCAGCGGCAGGAAGCCGTTGGGATCGAAGATGCTGTTGAACGAGGCCAGCGCGCCGCCGCCGATGCCCATCAGGATACAGCCCAGCACGAAGATCTCCAGGCGGCGTCGGTTGATGTCCTTGCCCATCGCCGCGGCGGAGATCTCGTTGTCGCGAATGGCGCGGATCATGCGCCCCCAGGGCGCATGGTAGGCGCGGTGGAGCAGGAAGAAGATCACTGCGATCATCACTGCCGTGACCGACAGATAGAGTGCGCGGGCCAGGGTGAACCCCAGCGTGCTGGGACCCGGCGTGGGCCAGGGCAGGGGCGAGACGGTGGCGGTGCCGCGGGTCAGCCAGTCGGAGTTCTTGAGGAAGGCCTTGATGATCTCGGCGATGCCGAGGGTGGCGATGGCCAGGTAATCGCTGCGCAGCCCCAGGCAGATGTGGCCGATGAAGTAGCCGATGGCGCCCGCCAGCGCACCGCCGACGATCCAGCCGCTCCAGGCCGGCAGGCCCAGGCCGCCGATGAAGCCGGCGCGGGATTCGATCTCGCCGGTGACGCTGCGCAGCACGCTGATCACCACCAGGTAGAGCACTACGGCCAGCACGATGGCGATCAGGGTGCGCAGTTTCCTGGGCACGCCGAGGCGGTCGAGCTTGGTGGCGCCATACACGAGCAGGATCGAGGCGGCCACGTAGAGCAGCGCCCTGCCCAGTTCGCCGGGCAGCTCGGTGCCCCAGAAGGCCTCGTTGGCCGGCACGCTGAAGAACATGGTGGCGAAGGCACCCAGGGCGACGAAGCCCATCACCCCGGCATTGAACTGGCCGGCGTAGCCCCACTGGATGGTCAGCCCCAGGGCCAGGATGGCATAGCAGGCGGCCTCCACCAGCATGCGCGTGCTGTAGGCGCTGCCCATCACGGCGTAAACGCCGAGGATCACGACCAGCAGGGCGCCAAAAAGGATGACTTCGCGAAGCGGGAAGCGTGACGGCGCGGCGACGATGTCTTCGCGGCGTTCGGTCTGTTGCGTGCTCATCAGATCACCTTCCCCTTGAAGATGCCGGTGGGGCGCCATACCAGGATCGCCACCAGGATGAAGAAGGGCACCACGATCTTGTACTCGGTGCCGACGAAGGCGAGGTTGCCGGCCTGGGCCAGCCACTCGGGCAGGCTGTCGCGGAAGGGGCGCAGCAGAACCGCCCAGTTGAACACCGCCAGGGTTTCGGCGAAGCCCACCACGAAGCCGCCGGCGATGGCCCCGTAGGGATGGCCCACGCCGCCGACGATGGCCGCGGCGAAGATCGGCAGCAGCAGGAAGAAGCTCAGGTCGGGCTTGAAGGTGACGTCGAGCGCCAGCAGGGTGCCGGCGATGGCGGCGAGCCCGCCGGCGATCACCCAGGTCACCGCCACGATGTGGTTGGTGTTGATGCCCGAGGCCCGCGCCAGGTCGGGGTTGTCGGACATGGCGCGCATCGCCTTGCCCAGCCGCGTGCGGTTGAGGAACAGGTGCAGCCCCACCACGCAGACGATGGTCAGGAGGAACAGGATGATCTGCGGCTCGGTGACGATGATCGGCCGGCTCGCCAGCTCGAACGGCATCTCGAGGCGGTAGATCTCCTTGCGCTCACCGGCCAGGTACAGGTTCTGGGCACCGGTACCGGCGAACAGGCGAATCAGCCCCTGCAGCATCAGGGTCACGCCCAGCGAGGCGATCACCATGACGATGGGCTTGACGCCGTGGGCGCGCAGCGGCTTGTAGAAGGTCTTGTCGACGCCCACCGCGAGCAGGGCGGTGAGCACCATGGCCAGCGGCAGCATGACGATGGGGGTGGGCAGGCCCACCGCGCCGCCTACGCCGGGAAAGGCCAGCGTCAACAGCAGCACCATGAAGGTACCGAAGGTCATCATGTCGGCATGGGCGAAGTGGGCGAAGCGCATGATGCTGAAGATCAGCGTCACGCCGATGGCGCCGATGGCATAGATCGAGCCGGTCACGCTGCCGGCGACGATCACGTTGTTGATGAAGAAAACCAGTTCGTTCACGACTCACTCTCCAGTACGGCTCCGGGCTCAACCGCCCAGGAAGCTCTTGGCCACTTCCGGGTCGGCGAGCAGGGCGGCGCCGGTATCGGTGAAGCGGTTCTTGCCGGCAGCCAGCACGAAGCCCTTGTCGGCGATGGCGAGCGCCTGCTTGGCGTTCTGTTCGACCATCAGGATGCCCACGCCGGCGGCGTTGATCTCCTTCACCCGCTCGAAGATCTCATTCATGTAGAGCGGGGAGAGGCCGGCGGTCGGTTCGTCGAGCAGCAGCACCTCGGGTTCGGCCATCAGCGCGCGGCCCATGGCGACCATCTGCCGCTGGCCGCCGGAGAGCTCGCCGGCGGGCTGGTGGCGCTTGTCGTAGAGCGGCGGAAAGAAGTCGTAGACCTGCCTCAGCATGCGCTTGACGTTGCCCGGCTTGAGGAAGGCGCCCATCTCCAGGTTCTCTTTCACCGTGAGGCTGGGGAAGACGTTCTTCTCCTGGGGCACGAAGCCCATGCCCCTCTGCACCAGCTTGTTGGGCGGCAGGTTGTGGATCGGCTCGCCGCGCAGCAGGATCTCGCCCTGGCTGACGGTGAGCAGGCCGAAGATGGCCTTGAGCATGGTGGACTTGCCGGCGCCGTTGGGGCCGACGATCACACCGACCTCGTCGGCCTCGATCGACATGTTCACCCCGTTGAGGATGTTCATGCCGCCGTAGCCGCCGTGCACGTCGCGTGCTTCGAGTAATGGCATCGTGGATTCTCTGCGCTATCGTGGCTGTTCTTCTTGTCGGGTCTGTGCGCCTGGCTTCAGGCGGCGGTGGAACCAAAGTAGGCCTCGATCACCTGAGGATTGTTGCGGATCTCCTCGATGGTGCCTTCGACCATCACGCTGCCCTGGGCCAGCACGATCACCGGGTCGCACAGCCGCGCGATCATGTCCATGTCGTGCTCGATGACCAGGAAGGTGTAGCCCATCTCGCGGTTGAGCCGCTCGATGTTGCTCACCAGGTCGCCCAGCAGGGTGCGGTTGACCCCCGCGGCGATCTCGTCGAGCAGCACCACGCGGGCATCGGTCATCATCGTGCGGCCGAGTTCGAGCAGCTTCTTCTGCCCGCCGGAGAGGTTGCCGGCCAGCTCGTTGCGCACGTGGTGCAGACCGATGAAGTCGATCACCTCGAGCGCCTTCCGGCGCACCTCGCTCTCCTCGCGGCGCACCAGCCCCGGCTTGAGCCAGGCGTCGAACAGGCTCTCGCCGGCCTGGCGCGGCGGCACCATCATCAGGTTCTCCAGCGCCGTCATGTGGGAGAATTCATGGGCGATCTGGAAGGTGCGCAGCAGGCCCTTGTGGAACAGTTCGTTGGCGGGGCGGTTGGTGATGTCCTCGCCATCGAGCAGAACCTGGCCGCTGTCGAGCGGCAGCGCGCCGGCGATGATGTTGAACAGCGTCGACTTGCCGGCGCCGTTGGGGCCGATCAACCCGGTGATCGAGCCCTGCTCGACCTGGATCGAACAGTCGTTGATGACCTTCAGGCCACCGAAGGCCTTGTGGACGTGCCTGACGTCGATGATGGAAGGCATGTTGGTTCCTGCACGTTTATATCTTTGTTATGCACCCGGCCACTGTTTGGTGTGAGGTCGGGTGGCGTATATCGAGCCGCCGCCCGAAGGCGGCGGCAAGGTGTCGTACTACTGCGCCTGGCGCTTGCCGACCAGGAAGGTGCGCCCGGCGGCGAAGGCGCCGACGATGATCAGCGCACCGGCGGCCGGGATCAGGTAGCCCTCGACCTGCGGGATGGTGCGCAGGAATACGAAGGCCACCGCCGCCGGTGCGACGAAGCGTACCAGGAAGCGCCAGGACTGGAACCAGGCCTCGCTGGTGCGCATCTCCTTCATCACCTCGGAGTGGGTCAGCGCCCAGCCGGCGAACAGCGCGATGAGCAGGCCGCCCAGCGGCATGAAGATGTTGGTCAGAAGCTCGATGAAGTCGAAGGCGCTGCGGCCGAACAGGGTATGGAAGAGGCTGGCCTCGGCCCACAGGTTGAAGCTGACCACCGTGAGCAGGCCCAGCGCCCAGCTGGCCACCACCATGGCGAACACCGCCTGGGGGCGGGTGAGGTCGAAGCGTTCGACCAAGAAGGCGGCCACCGGCTCGATCAGCGAGATCGAGGAGCTGATCGCCGCGCCCAGCACGAGGATGAAGAATACCCCGCCGATCAGCCCGCCGAGAGGCATCTCGGCGAACGCCAGCGGCAGGGTGACGAACATCAGGCCAGGCCCGGCGCTGGCGTCCAGGCCGGCGCCGAACACCAGCGAGAAGATCGCCAGCCCCGCCACCATGGCCACGGCGGTGTCGACGAAGGCCACGGCAAAGGCGGTGCGGCTCAGCGAGGCGTCGCTGGCCATGTAGGCGCCGTAGGCCATGATCGCGCCCATGCCGAGGCTCAGGGTGAAGAACGATTGGCCCATCGCCTGCAACCAGCCTTCAAGGCTCAGGTCGGCCAGGTTGAAGGTGAACAGAAAGCTAGCCGCAGCGGCGAAATCGCCGTTGGTGATGCCGTAGGCGAGCACGACCAGCAGGATCACGAACAGCGCCGGCATCATGATGCGCAGCCCGCTCTCGATGCCCTTGTGGATGCCCATGCCCACGATCACCCCCGATGCGATGATGAACAGCGTGTGGTAGAGCGTGAGCAGGCCCGGCGAGGCCAGCAGCGCATCGAAGCCGGCGGCGATGGTCGCCGCATCGGCGCCGACCAGCGAGCCGGTCAGCATCAGCCAGGTGTAGTGGATCGCCCAGCCGGCGATCACCGAATAGAAGCTCAGGATCAGGAAGGCCGAAGCGCCCCCCAGCCAGCCGATCGATACCCAGCCGCGGGAGGTCTTGTGGGTGCGGGTCAGGAACTGCATGCCCATGATCGGACTGCGGCGGCTGGCGCGGCCGAGCATGGTCTCGGCGATCAGGATCGGGATGCCGACGGCGAAGATGGTCAGGGCGTAGATCAGGATGAAGGCCCCGCCGCCGTTCTCGCCGGTCAGGTACGGAAAGCGCCACAGGTTGCCGAGCCCCACCGCCGAGCCGACCGCGGCCAGCAGGAAGGTGCCCTTGTGTGTCCAGACGTTGTGCGTGCTCATGTGGTTTCCGAAGCGTCGTCCCGTGGCCTTGTGAGCCGAGTGTGGCGCCCACGAGCACCGGTCGGATAGGGGCGGTCGTTGGGCGCGTACACTGTGCGACACAACCCGCGTCATGGCCAGTAGACGATCGTTAAGGATACGTTGGGAACGACAGATGACCGGGGCACGGGTTCATGGAAGTCACTGCGGCTCTTCGTCCTGCGCGGCGTTGTCGCTCGGGCGCGGCTCGAAGGCGCGGTCGGCATCCGCCAGGCGCACCGTGTCGCCGACCACCAGCTTGCCGCGGGTCTGCAGGCGCTTGCCGCTGCGCGGCTCGATCAGCGCCACCACCTGGCCGATGCTGGTGCCGTCGACGTAGGCCTCGACCCGGATGCGCGCCACCAACCCCTGAAAGCGGGCCGAGAGGATGTCGCCGGGCCCCGGCTCCGAATAACCCTGGGGGCTGCGTTCGTAGTGGCGCATCACGCTGTCGGCGCCGGGGTCGTCCCATTCCACGTGCTTGTGCATGATGTCTCCTGGTCTTGTGGGGGTTGCCTACAGCGTAGCCGCTCGTTTCGAGATGGCGTGAAGCGAAGCGCCCGCCTCAAAGAGGCGGGCGCTATCGTCGGATGGCGAAAATTACTTCTTGTTGCGCTTGCGCTCATGCTCCTTGAGGAACTTCTTGCGCAGGCGGATGTGGTTGGGGGTGATCTCCACCAGCTCGTCGTCGTCGAGGAACTCGATGGCCTGCTCCAGCGAGAATTTCACCGGCGGGGTCAGCACGATGTTCTCGTCGTTGCCAGAGGCGCGCATGTTGTCGAGCTTCTTGCCCTTGGTGGGGTTGACCACCAGGTCGTTGGCGCGGTTGTGGATGCCCACCAGCATGCCTTCGTAGACCTCGGTGCCGTGGTCGATGATCAGCTTGCCGCGCTCCTGCAGCGCGTACAGCGCGTAGGCCAGCGCCTTGCCGTCGACCATGGAGACCAGCACGCCGTTACGGCGCTCGATGGCGGCGTCGGGCTTGAGCGGGCCATAGTGGTCGAAGCGGCTGGTGAGGATGCCGGTGCCCGAGGTCAGGGTCAGGAACTGGCCGCGGAAGCCGATCAGCCCACGCGCGGGGATGATGAAGTCCAGGCGCACGCGGCCCTTGCCGTCGGGGTTCATGTTGGTCAGCTCGCCCTTGCGGTAGCCGAGCTCCTCCATGATGGCGCCCTGGTGCTGCTCCTCGCAGTCGATGATCACCTCTTCGTACGGCTCCTGCCTGACGCCGTCGATCTCCTTGATGATCACCTCGGGGCGGCCCACCGCCAACTCGAAGCCTTCGCGGCGCATGGTCTCGATCAGCACCGAGAGGTGCAGCTCGCCGCGGCCGGAGACCTTGAACTTTTCCGGGCTCTCGCCCTGCTCGACACGCAGCGCCACGTTGTGGATCAGCTCCTGGTCGAGGCGATCCTTGATGTTGCGGCTGGTGACGTACTTGCCGTCGCGGCCGGCGAAGGGCGAGTCGTTGACCTGGAAGGTCATGGAGACGGTGGGCTCGTCCACCGACAGCGGCGGCAGTGCCTCGACGGCAGCCGGGTCGCACAGGGTGTCGGAGATCGACAGCTCGTCGATGCCGGTGATGCAGACGATGTCGCCGGCGGTGGCGAGTTCGGTCTGAACGCGCTCGAGGCCCATGTGGGTCATCACCTGGCCGACCTTGCCCTTGCGGGTCTTGCCGTCAGTGCCGATCACCACGATCTGCTGGTTGGGCTTGACCGAGCCGCGCTTGATGCGGCCCAGGCCGATGACGCCCACGTAGCTGGAGTAGTCCAGCGCCGAGATCTGCATCTGGAACGGGCCGTCGAGCTCCACCGCCGGCGGCTCGACGATGTCGACGATGGCCTGGAACATGGGCGACATGTCCTCGGCCAGCGCGTCCGGGTCCATGCCGGCGATGCCGTTGAGCGCCGAGCAGTAGACGATCGGGAAGTCGAGCTGCTCGTCGGTGGCGCCGAGGTTGTCGAACAGGTCGAAGATCTGGTCGATGACCCAGTCGGGACGCGCACCGGGGCGGTCGATCTTGTTGACCACCACGATCGGCTTGAGGCCTTGGGCGAAGGCCTTCTGGGTGACGAAGCGGGTCTGCGGCATGGGGCCGTCGACGGCGTCGACCAGCAGCAGTACCGAGTCGACCATCGACATCACGCGCTCCACCTCGCCGCCGAAGTCGGCGTGTCCGGGGGTGTCGACGATGTTGATGTGATAGTCGCGGCCGCTGCCGTCCTGCCAGCGGATCGCGGTGTTCTTGGCCAGGATGGTGATGCCGCGTTCCTTCTCCTGGTCGTTGGAGTCCATGATCCGCTCTTGCCCTTCGGCCTTGCGGTCGAGCGTGCCGGACTGGCTCAGGAGCTTGTCGACCAGCGTGGTCTTGCCGTGGTCGACGTGGGCAATGATGGCAATATTGCGCAAACTCTCGATGCGAGAGGGGGTTACAGCTGTGTTCATAAGGTGTGACTCATCAACAGGGGCGCACCTATGTACACATCGGAAGAACGTACCCTAGGCGCGGGGTAGGGAGTGGAGGCGCATTGTACAGGTAAGCGGGGAAAGGGAATAGCACAACCTCGTCATCATGGCTTTCTCAGCCCGAGGCGTGGCGGTTGCCATGCGCCTCGGGCTGCCCGGGCAATGCTCCCGTCACGGCATTGGGGGTCTGGAGGCGATGATCGAGTGGGACAAAATTCAGCAAGGGAACTTTATCGACATCTTTCTACACTTATCTACACAGAATGTAACGTAATTGTCGGTCGGCCCTTCCCGCTTCGGTGGAGCCTGAGACATGCCTCTTGCCAGTGTCATTTTCGATGCGCGTGCCGCGGGAGCGAAGCTGCCCCGCAGCATGGTCCTCTTCGAGCAGGCCGCCCGGCGCTGGCAGGGGGGGTACGAGCTGCTGCTGGTGGACGACACCGGCGATCGCCGGCTACCTGACCTGGCGCAGCGCTACCAGGTAATGCTGGTGTCGTGCAGTGCCGCCAACCTGGGCAGCCGATTCAACGCCGCGGTGCGGGTCAGCCGTGGTGACGTCCTGCTCTTTCCCGGATTGGGCGATCGGCGTGCCGTCGACTGGCTCAGCCTTCGGCTGATCGACCTCGATCTCGAACCCGAGAGCGGCTGGGACGCGGCCGTCCTGCCGGTGCGTCGCCACAGCTGGTTGCGCTGGTGGTGGTTGCTCCAGCGCCCCTCGCCGCTGGATACCTTCTGGGTGGCGCGTGACTGGTTCGAGCGCATCGGCGGCTTCGACCCGCAGCTGGGCAGCGATGCGCTGCCCGATCTGCTCGAGCGCCTGCGGGCCTGCCAGGCTCGCGTGTCGATCGAGACTGCGTAACCCCTCCTGCCTGATTTGCACTGATTTGGTGCGTCTGGCGTTATGCTGCACCACAATGGCGCCATTTTTAGGCGCTGAGGGGCCATGGCGAGACCGGTCGAGCCTGCTTGGTGCAGTCCGATACAGCGCGGTGCAAAATATTTCCCCTGGAAAACAGCGAATTATTATTTCGATGGGCTTGGTTGGTGCATGATTGGCACGCCTCCTGCATTTGTCGTGGCAGCTCGTCATGCTCGTGCATGGCGAACGTGGGCAGCCGGCCCACAGCGTGTTACAACAGGCGCTGCATGAACCAGCGCCAGTGGACTTCAGCCAAACGAATCGAGCCATCGCTCAACGGAGGACACAAATGTCAGCCAAGACTCTCGCCCTGATCGAAGAACATGACGTGAAGTGGGTCGACCTGCGCTTCACCGACACGCGGGGCAAGGAACAGCACGTCACCATTCCGGCCCGCGCAGTCGACGAGGAGTTCTTCGAGAACGGCCAGATGTTCGATGGTTCCTCCATCTCCGGCTGGAAGGGCATCAACGAATCCGACATGATCCTGCGTCCGGAAGACGGTACCGCCTTCCTCGACCCGTTCACCGAGGACGCCACCCTGGTGCTGCGCTGCGATATCATCGAGCCGGCCACCATGCAGGGCTACGAGCGCGATCCGCGTTCCATCGCCAAGCGCGCCGAGGCCTACCTGCAGTCCACCGGCCTGGGCGACACCGCCTTCTTCGGCCCCGAGCCCGAGTTCTTCATCTTCGATGAGGTGCACTGGAAGGCCGACATCGAAGGCGCCATGTACAAGATCACCTCCGAGGAGGGGGCCTGGGCCACCGACCGCCAGCTCGAGGGCGGCAACCTGGCGCACCGTCCGCGCGTCAAGGGCGGCTACTTCCCGGTGCCCCCGGTCGACAGCTTCCACGACATCCGCGGTGCCATGTGCAACACCCTGGAAGCCATCGGCCAGAGCGTCGAAGTGCACCACCACGAGGTCGCCAACGCCGGCCAGAACGAGATCGGCGTCAAGTTCAACACCCTGGTGAAGAAGGCCGACGAGGTCCAGGAACTGAAGTACGTGATCCACAACGTGGCCCACGCCTACGGCAAGACCGCCACCTTCATGCCCAAGCCGCTGGTCGGCGACAACGGCAGCGGCATGCACGTGCACCAGTCATTCTGGAAGGAAGGCCAGAACCAGTTCGCGGGTGACCAGTACGCCGGGCTGTCGGAAATGGCGCTGTACTACATCGGCGGCATCATCAAGCATGCGCGTGCCCTGAACGCCTTCGCCAACGCCTCGACCAACTCCTACAAGCGCCTGGTGCCGGGCTTCGAGGCGCCGGTCATGCTGGCCTACAGCGCCCGCAACCGCTCCGCCTCCATCCGCATTCCGTACACCGCGAGCCCCAAGGGCAAGCGCGTCGAGCTTCGCTTCCCCGACCCGACCGCCAACCCCTACCTGTGCTTCGCGGCGATGCTGATGGCCGGTATCGATGGCATCAAGAACAAGATCCACCCCGGCGACGCCATGGACAAGAACCTCTATGACCTGCCGCCGGAAGAGGGCAAGAAGGTGCCGACCGTGGCCCACAGCCTGGATCAGGCCCTGGAAGCCCTGGACAAGGATCGTGCCTTCCTCACCGAAGGCGGCGTGTTCACCGACGACATGATCGATGCCTACATCGAGCTGAAGATGGAAGACGTCGAGCGTATCCGCATGACCACGCACCCGATCGAGTTCGACATGTACTACAGCTGCTGAGCAGCCGCGACCGGCGCTACGCCGCCGGCTCGTCACGAGGGGCTCCGCATCGCGGGGCCCCTTTTTTGTCGTACACTGAGTTGCGAAGCGTTGCGGCAAAATACGTTCATAGACAGATCGGCCGACCGCATGGTGCCGCGCGGGCCGCCGTCGACGGGAGAGTTCCCCATGGCCAAGGCGTTCGTGCTGTGTCTGCTGGGCTTGGCGCTGGTGTCGGAGGCGCTGGCCACGACGATCTATCGCACCACCGATGCGCAGGGCAAGGTGATCTTCACCGACGACCCCGAGCGCGGCGGCGAGCCGGTCGAGCTGGCGCCGCTGACCGTGATCCCTTCGCAGGTCGAAGGGGCCCGGGCCGAGCCGCCACGCGTCGAGGGCGTTGCGCCGCGCATGGGCGAGGCGCCGGGCCAGCCCTTCATGCCCTACGACACCTTTCGCATCCGCTCGCCGCAGCACGGGGCGGACCTTCCCGCCAGCTACGCCGGCAACCTGCAGGTGGAGCTGGCGATCGAGCCGGAGCTGCGCCCCGACCACAGCGTGCGCCTGCTGGTCGACGGCCGGGTGAGCCAGACCCCGATGCATACCCGCGCCTTCATGCTCAACGACCTCGGTCGCGGCGAATACGTGCTACAGGCGGAGCTGCTCGATGCCCAGGGCCAGGTGCGTCACCGCAGCTCGCCGGTCTCGCTCTACGTACAGCGCGTCGACTGACGCGGCCGCTCCCTTTCGGGGACGCCCCCTTGAGCCGATGCACCACGATAGGGGAGGCCTCGGCTCCCCGGCTTGGCAGTTTCTTCATCAGTGCACCATCATAGTGCATGACGGAGCGCGGCATTCGCCCTGAAACGGCGCCATGCCGCGCCGGGAAGGGTTGGCGCATTTCTTGCTTGGAATGATCGATGCCGAGCCTTGCCTGGCTTCGGGCCGGTGCGACGGCCTCCCGCCGATGCGCCATCACGAGGCACGGGCTGCCCCATGCGCTCCTGCGTTCACCGAGGAAAAGGTCGTAAATGTATCGACGCCTGATGGAACACCTCACCACCGCGGTGCTGCTGCTCGACGATGAACTGCGGCTGAGCTGGATGAACCCGGCCGCCGAGGCCTTGCTGGCGGTCAGCCTGGGCCGGGTGAAGGGGCTCGGCCTGGCGACGCTGCTCGCCGAGGACGACGGCATGGGCGAGGTGCTGGCCAAGGCCCGCGACGACCAGCACCCCTTCACCCAGCGCGAGGTCAGACTGGCACTGGTCGGCGGGGGCGTGGTCACGATCGACTATACGGTGACGCCGCTGTCGGCGATGGAGCTGCTGGTGGAGATGGAGCCGCGTGACCGCCTGCTGCGCATCTCCCGCGAGGAGGCCCTGCTCAATCGCCAGGAGGCGATCAAGGTGCTGTCGCGCGGCCTGGCCCACGAGGTCAAGAACCCCCTGGGCGGGATTCGCGGCGCCGCGCAGCTGCTCGAGCGCGATCTCGACGACCCCGGCCTCAAGGAGTTCACCCGCATCATCGTCGAGGAGGTTGATCGCCTGCGCGACCTGGTCGACAGCATGCTGGGGCCGAACAAGCTGGTGCGCCATGAGCCGCTCAACGTGCACAAGGTGCTGGAGCGGGTGCGTACGCTGCTGATGGCGGAAAGGCCGAGCGTGACGATCGAGCGTGACTACGATCCCAGCCTGCCGGACTTTCCTGGCGACGAGGCGCAGATGATCCAGGCGGTGCTCAACGTCGCGCGCAACGCCGTGGAAGCGATGACCGAGGCCGGCACCGAGGCGCCGAGCCTGCTGCTGCGTACCCGGGCGCGGCGCCAGTTCACCCTGGGCGCGGAGCGCCATCGCCTGGTCTGCGAGGTGGCGTTGATCGACAACGGCCCCGGCATTCCCGAGGGCCTTCAGGAAACCCTGTTCTATCCCATGGTCTCGGGGCGTGCCGACGGCAGCGGGCTGGGGCTGTCCATTGCCCAGGGCATCCTGCACCAGCACCAGGGGCTGATCGAGTGCGAGTCCCGCCCCGGCCATACCGAATTCCGTCTGCTTATTCCATTGGAGAGGCGCCATGACTGATGTCGCACGTGTCGCGGTGGTCGACGACGACCGCGCCATTCGCTGGGTGCTGGAGCGCGCCCTGGCCCAGCCCGACCTCGAGGTCGAGTGCATCGACCGGGCCGACGTGGCGCTCAGCCGCTTGCTGGACGACCCGCCCGACGTGCTGGTCACCGACATTCGCATGCCGGGCATCGACGGCCTCGACCTGATGTCGCGGGTGCGCGAGGTGCATCCCGACCTGCCGGTCATCGTGATGACGGCTCACTCCGATCTCGACAGCGCCGTGGCCTCCTACCAGGGTGGCGCCTTCGAATACCTGCCCAAGCCGTTCGATGTCGACGAGGCGCTGGCCCTGGTGCGCCGCGCCGTGGCCCACGCTCGCGAGCGCAAGCGCCCGGTGAGCGTGCCCGAGGGGCTCGACGCCGAGATCATCGGCGAGGCGCCGGCGATGCAGGAGGTCTTCCGCGCCATCGGCCGGCTGTCGCACTCGCACATCACCGTCTTGATCAACGGCGAGTCGGGTACCGGCAAGGAGCGCGTGGCCCGCGCCCTGCACCAGCACAGCCCGCGCTCCACCCATCCCTTCATCGCCCTCAACATGGCGGCGATTCCCCGCGACCTGATCGAATCCGAGCTGTTCGGCCACGAGAAGGGCGCCTTCACCGGCGCCACGGCGAGCCGGCAGGGGCGCTTCGAGCAGGCCAACGGCGGCACGCTGTTCCTCGATGAGATCGGCGACATGCCCGCCGAGACCCAGACCCGTCTGCTGCGAGTGCTGGCCGACGGCGAATTCTACCGGGTCGGCGGCCATACGCCGGTCAAGGTGGACGTGCGCATCATCGCCGCGACCCACCAGAACCTAGAGCGGCTGGTCGAGGACGGCCGCTTCCGCGAGGACCTCTTCCATCGTCTCAACGTGATCCGCGTGCACCTGCCCAAGCTGGCCGAACGGCGTGAGGACATTCCGCGCCTGGCGCGCCACTTCCTGGCCGAGGCGGCCAAGGAGCTCGCCACCGACGTCAAGGTACTGACCCGTGACGCCGAGGCGCACCTGACCCGCCTGCCGTGGCCGGGCAACGTGCGACAATTGGAGAACACCTGTCGCTGGTTGACGGTAATGGCCTCGGGGCGCGAGATCCTGGTCGAAGATCTGCCCCCGGAGCTGCGCCAGGGCGAGGGTGGCGAGGTGGCCAGCGGCGACTGGCGCGCCGCCTTTCGCGACTGGGCCGACCGCGCCCTGGCCGCGGGCCATACCCATCTGCTCGAGGAGGCGGTGCCGGATTTCGAACGCATCCTGATCGAAACCGCGCTGAAGCATACCGGCGGGCGCAAGGGCGAAGCCGCCGAGCTGCTGGGCTGGGGGCGCAATACCCTGACGCGCAAGCTCAAGGTGCTGCTGCCGGCGCTGGCGGATGGCGATTGAGAACTGCGCGCGCAAACCGAAATGGCCGGCGGATGGCGAACGAAGCCTTTCAGCCAGGCCGATGGCAGGCCCTATAGAAGGCAGGCATACAACGAAAGGCGCATGGCTGTTAAGTGAGCCGGCTACGTACAGTCGAGGAAATCCCTTGCCTGGCTAACCATCATGCTCGACGGGATCAGGGCGCCCAAGCGGGTGCACGTCACCGAGGTGGGCCCGCGCGATGGCCTGCAGAACGAGAAGGTGCTGCTCTCCACGGCGCAAAAGGCCGAGCTGGTGCGCGCCCTGGTCGCGGCCGGGGTGCGCGAATTCGAGCTGACCTCCTTCGTCAGTCCCCGCGCGGTGCCGGCCCTGGCCGATGCCGCGGAGCTGGTGGCCGAACTCCGCGATATCCGGGACGTGCACTTCTCGGCGCTGGTGCCCAACCTGCGCGGGGCCGAGCGGGCCTTGGAGGCCGGCATCGACTCGGTGGTGCTGTTCGTCTCGGCTTCGGAAACCCACAACGCCAAGAACGTCAATGCCAGCGTCGATGAGTCGCTGGCGAGCTTCGAGCAGGTGGCGCGGCGCCTCGAGGGCAGCGGCATCGAGCTGCGCGGCGCCATCGCCACCTGCTTCGGCTGCCCCTTCGAGGGCGACGTCGAGGTCGCCGCGGTGGGGCGCATCGCCCGTCACTTCGCCGACCTCGGCGCGCGCTGCGTGTCGCTGGGCGACACCACCGGCATGGCCACGCCGCCGCTGGTGGCGGAGCGGATCGCCCACCTGCGCGAGGTGGCACCCGGGGTGGCGCCCACCCTGCACTTCCACAATACCCGCGGCATCGGGCTGGCCAACGTCATGCAGGGGCTGGCGCTGGGCGTCGATCGCTACGAGAGCTCGATCGGCGGGCTGGGCGGTTGCCCCTTCGCGCCGAAGGCGACGGGCAACATCGCCAGCGAGGACCTGGTCTACCTGCTCGGCGAGATGGGCATCGAGACCGGCATCGACCTGGAGCGGATGATCGCGGCGGCGCAACTCGCCACCCGCCTGATGGGGCGCCCCCTGCCGGCGCAGGTCTCCAAGGCGGGCCCGCGGCTGGCGCTGAGCGACTGCTCGGCGGTGCCCACGGCAAGAGGATGAACATGACGAATTCACCAGCCCAGGCGGCGGGAAGCCTGGAGGGCATCCGCGTGATCGACCTCACGCGGGTCATCTCGGGGCCGTTCTGCACCCAGATACTGGGCGACCACGGCGCCGAGGTGATCAAGGTCGAGCCGCCGGGGCGCGGCGATATCGTGCGCTCCCAGGGCAACATCATGGACGGCTTCAGCTGGTACTTCGCTCAGTTCAACCGCAACAAGCGCTCGCTGACGCTCGATCTGCGCAGCGAAGCGGGCAAGGCGATCCTGCATCGCCTGCTGGAGGGGGCCGACGTGCTGGTGGAGAATTTTCGCCCCGGCGTGCTGGAGAAGATGGGGCTCGCCGACGCCACGCTGCGCGAGCGCTACCCCCGCCTGGTCGTCGGGCGCATCAACGGCTTCGGCTCCACCGGGCCCTACCGCGACCGGCCCGCCTACGACTTCATCGCCCAGGCCATGAGCGGCTTCATGGGCGTCAATGGCCCCGCCGACGGCGAACCCATGCGCGCGGCGCCGCCGATCAGCGACATGGTGGCCAGCCAGAACCTGGCCTTCGGTATCTGCGCGGCGCTGGTGCGGCGCGAGCGCAGCGGGCAGGGCGATATCGTCGAGACTGCGCTGACCAACGGGCTGATCGGCATGATGGGCTACCTGGCGGCGGAGTACTTCGCCACCGGCCAGGTCCCGGCGCGCACCGGCAACGACCACCCCATGCTCTATCCCTACGGTCTGTTCCGCGCCAGCGACGGCGAGGTGGCCATCGCCCCCAGCAACGACATCATGGTCGAGCGCTTCCTGCGGGCGCTGGACATGCTGCACCTGCTCGACGACGAGCGCTTCGCCGACAACGCCCGGCGCATGGTGCACCGCGAAGCCCTGCGCGAGATCCTGACGCGGGTCATCGAGCGGCGCAGCGTCGACGCGTGGATCGCGCATCTCAACCGGGCCGGGGTGCCGTGCGGCCGCGTCCACGACCTGCGCGAGACCTTCGACGATCCTCAGGTCCAGGCCCAGCAGATGAAGATCGAACTGGACCAGGGCCCCCTCGGTCGGATACCCGCGACCGGCTTCCCGGTCAAGATGAGCGAGGCCCCCGCGGCGGTACACCGCCCCGTCCCCGACCTCGGCGAGCATAGCGACGAGGTCCTGCGCGAACTGGGCGTTGATGAGGATGGAATAGCGGAACTTCGGGCGCGGGGCATTATATGAGCTAACCTGCAAGGAGCGCGGCGCCTCGTGCAGCGCCGCGCGGCAGTGCCCGCCACAAACACAATGAACAGCGAGGGACACGACAATGCGTACCATCAAGCATGCCCGCCACGGTCTCGCCGCCTCCGCCCTGCTGGGGCTGGGCCTGGCCATCAGCTCACCGAGCCAGGCGCTGCCCATCAGCGAGTGCATCGCCCCGGCCGACCCCGGCGGCGGCTGGGACTTCACCTGCCGCTCGGTGGCCAAGCTGCTGCGCGAGCTGGAATTGACCGACGGCGCCGTGCAGGTCACCAACATGCCGGGCGGCGTGGGGGCCGTGGCGTTCTCCAACGTCGCCAGCAGCCGCGCCGACGACAGCGACCTGATCGTGGCGACCAGCACCGTGGGCATGACGCAGATCGCCCAGGGCCAATACCCCGGCGACGCCGATACCATGCGCTGGCTGGCCATGCTGGGCACCGACGTGGGCGTGATCCTGGTCGATGACGAGAGTTCTTACGAGACCCTCGAGCAGCTGCTCGACGCCATGGTCGAGGATCCCGCTGCCGTTGCCATGGCCGGCTCGAGCGGCGCCGGTGGCTGGGATCACATCCGCGCGCTGCTGCTGGCCAAGGAGGCGGGCATGCCGGCCGATCAGATGGCCAGCGTGCGCTGGGTGCAGTTCGACGGCGGCGGCCCGGCCGTGACCCAGATGATGGGAGGACACGTCGACATGGTCTCCACCGACCTCGGCGAGATCGCCGGCTTCATCGAGTCCGGCGACGTGCGGGTGCTGGCGGTCCTGTCCGACGAGCCGCTGCCCGAGCCCTTCGCCGACCTGCCCACCGCGGTGTCCCAGGGGTATGACGTGACCGGCTACAACTGGCGTGGCTTCTATACCGGTGGTGAAGTCTCCGACGAGGACTACGCAAGCATGGTCGAGACCCTCGAGACGCTCTACCAGAGCGACGAGTGGAAGGAGACCGCCCAGCAGAACGGCCTGGTGCCGCTGTGGCGTGGCGGTGAAGAGTTCACCGACTACGTTTACGAGACCATCGACGAGGTCGAGTCCGTGTCGCGCGAGATCGGTGTCATCGAGTGAGTGAACCCGGACTGAATACGGATCAGGTCTCGGGCGCCGTCGCCGATCGTATCGCCGGCGTCGTGCTGCTGCTGATGGCAGTGGGGGCGTGGTGGTATTCGCACACCTTCCCCGCCGGCTTCGGCCAGGTCGTAGGGCCCGGCGCCTTTCCACGTCTCGTCAGCGTGCCGATGGGCCTGTTCGCGGCCTATCTGGTGATACGCCCCGGCGTCAATCAGCGCTGGCCGCAGCGCGCCGCCCTGCTCAGGCAGGGGGCGGCGCTGCTGCTGCTCGGTATCTACGCCGGCGTTCTCAAGTTGCTGGGCTTCCTGCCCGCCAGTCTGGTCTGCGTGGTGCTGCTGATTCGTCTGTTCGGGGCAACCTGGAGGGCCTCGCTGGTCTGCGGCGCGCTGCTGACGGTCTCGCTCTATCTGCTGTTCGAATTCGCCCTCGGCATGCCGCTGCCCAACATGCCGGGCCTCGACTGGTAAGGCGTCTCGATGGATATATTGGCTTTTCTCGCCCAAGGCTTCGCCGTGGCGCTCGAGCCCCAACACCTCTTTCTGGCGCTGGTCGGCTGTGCCGTGGGCACGCTGATCGGGGCGCTGCCGGGGCTCGGCCCGGTCAACGGGGTGGCACTGATGATCCCGCTGACCTTCAATTTCGGCCTGGCGCCGACCGCGGCGCTGATCCTGCTGGTCAGCATCTACTACGGCTGCATGTACGGCGGGCGCATCAGCTCGATCCTGCTCAACATTCCCGGCGACGAGCCCGCGGTCATGACCACCCTCGACGGCTACCCCATGGCGCTCAAGGGGCGTGGCGGCGAGGCCCTGGGGCTTTCCGGCGTGGCCTCGTTCGTCGGTGCCACCGTGGCCACCATCGGGCTCACCCTGTTCGCCCCGCTGCTGGTGGGGTTCGCCATCCGCTTCGGCCCGGCCGAATACTTCGCCCTGTTCGTGCTGGCCTTCGCCACCATCGGCGGGGTGACCAGCGGCAGCCTGGTGAAGAGCTTCCTCGCCGCCTGCCTGGGCCTGCTGCTGGGGACGGTGGGCATCGACTCGGTGAGCAGCGTGCCGCGCTATACCTTCGGCTGGTACGAGCTCTACGACGGCATCGACTTCATCGTGGCCCTGGTGGGCCTGTTCGCCATCTCGGAGTGCCTGGTGTTCCTCGAGGACATCCGCGGCAGCAACAAGCCGACCCTCAGGGTCGGCTCGGCGATTCCCGGCATCCGCAGCGCCTGGAAATGCGCGCCGACCATCGGGCGCAGTTCGTTCATCGGCTTCGTCGCCGGCGTGCTGCCGGGCGCCGGCGCCGCACTCGGCAGTTTTCTCTCCTACACCCTGGAGCGCCGCTGGCTGGGGCGGCGCGGCAGCTTCGGCCAGGGCGACCCGCGCGGCGTGGCGGCGCCGGAGGCGGGCAACAACGCCGCCGCCGGCGGCTCGCTGATTCCCATGCTCTCGCTGGGCATTCCCGGCAGTGGCACCACGGCAATCCTGCTGGCGCTGCTGCTGTCGATGAACATCACTCCGGGGCCGCTGCTGTTCACGCAGCAGCCCGACATGGTGTGGGGCCTGGTGGCGGCGTTGTTCATCGGCAACGTGATGCTGCTCGTCCTCAACATCCCGCTGGTGGGGCTGTTCGCCAAGGTGCTGCAGGCCCCCGGCTGGTTCCTGATGCCGATGGTGGTGATGGTCGCCTTCGTCGGTGTCTACTCATTGAGCAACAGCGCCTTCGACCTCTACATGATGCTCGCCTTCGGCGTGCTCGGCTACGTGCTGCGCAAGCTCGAAATGCCCGCCGTGCCGGTAGTGCTCGGGCTGCTGCTGGGCGGCCAGATGGAGTACAACCTGCGCCGCGCCATGTCACTCTCGGGCGGCGACTGGAGCATCCTGTGGAACAGCGGCATCACCGTCGGCATCTACGCTTTCGCCGTCACCCTGATCGTGGCCGGGATGGTCTATGGCTGGATGATTCGCCAGCGGCGTTGACGGCGATTGTCGCAGGTCAACTTTTCGCTCATGTCTCATTCGAAAGCCGTAGGCTGGAGGTCGCTTCCTGACATGGGTCAACTTAAACAAGTATTCAGAATGCTACTTTCAAATCGTCTCCCAAGGTAATTCCTCCGTGAGGAAAAGACGATGAAATTCACCCGTAGCGTTCTCGCCCGCTCCGTCGCCCTGCTCGCTACCAGCGCGGCGCTCGCCAATCCCGCTTTCGCCGCTCACGGCGAAGTCTTGAGTCCCGCCGACGTCACGCCCGACGTGACCTACACGCTGCGGACCGCCGTAGCCGACGGCAAGCTGGTCTTCGTCGGCGACAAGGGGGACATCAAGGATGTCATCAATCCCGACCTGCACGCTCCCGTCGGGGCGGTGGTGCAGATCAACCTGATCAACGGCGACGGCGCCATGCACGACATCGCGCTGCCCGAGTTTGGCGTCGACTCCGACGACATCAGCGGCCAGGGCGCAGCCACCGCCGTGGCCTTCCGCGTCGATGAGGAAGGCAACTTCGAGTACCTGTGCAGCATTCCGGGGCACAAGGCGGCCGGCATGGTCGGCAACCTCATCGTCGGCGATCCGGTGCCGGGCGAAGCGCGGGAGGCGGCCCCGGACCTGTCGATGGACCCCCACGCCGTCGGTGAACCGGTGGGCGACCGCGGCCCGCAGGAGGTCACCCTCAACCTCGAGACCACCGAGCGCGAAGGCCACCTGGCCGACGGCTCGAGCTACCGCTACTGGACCTTCAACGACACCGTGCCGGGCCCCTTCGTACGGGTGCGTGTGGGCGACACCGTCCACGTCAACATGAGCAATGCCGAGGACAGCGCCCACATCCACTCGGTCGACTTCCACGCTGTGACCGGCCCCGGCGGCGGGGCAGCGGTGACCCAGGCGGCCCCTGGCCAGACCAAGAGCTTCAGCTTCCAGGCGCTCAATCCCGGCCTCTACGTCTATCATTGCGCCACGCCGATGGTCGCCCAGCACATCTCCAACGGCATGTACGGCATGATCCTGGTCGAGCCGGAAGGCGGCCTGTCGCCGGTGGATCGCGAGTTCTACATCATGCAGGGCGAGCTCTACACCGCCCAGCGCCACGGTAGCCAGGGGCTGCAGGAGTTCTCTCTCGACAAGCTGCTCGACGAGCGCCCCGAGCACCTGATGTTCAACGGCAACATGGATGCGCTGACCCAGACGCACAAGATGGAGGCCGACGTGGGAGATAACGTGCGCATCTTCTTCGGCGTCGGCGGCCCCAATGCCACCTCCAGCTTCCACGTCATCGGCGAGATCTTCGACAAGGTCTACGACCAGGCCTCGCTGACCAGCCCGCCGCTGACCGACGTGCAGACCACGCTGGTGCCCCCGGGCGGCGCCACCATGGTCGAGTTCGAGGTCGAGTACCCCGGCAAGTACATCCTCGTCGACCATGCGCTCTCCCGCCTGGAGAAGGGGCTGGCCGGTTTCCTCCACGTCAACGGCGAGGAGAGTCCCGAGGTCTTCCAGACCGAGGAGGCCCACGACCCCAACTCCGGCCACTGAGCCGCGTCACTCCCCTCCATCGCGCCCCGCCCAGCCGGCGGGGCGCCTGCCGTTGACGTGACGCTTCGATGGCAGTGCCGTGACAGCCCTCCCTCGCCTCGTACCAAGTCGCTCGCCTGGCGCCGCGTCAGGTCTCCGTGGCGGGTCGCCACGCCCACGAGGGACGGATAGCGGGGCTGTAGTCACGCCCTTCGGCAGAGGGTCGGGATAAGGTCCGTTACCCAGCCGCTCAATTCCCTTACCTGCTGCCTCGGGCGGCTGAACTATGGTGGTGGGAGAGCCTTCGTTCGGACAACAGGGAGAGAGTCCATGAAAGCGCTGTGTTGGCACGGAAAGAACGACATCCGCTATGAAACGGTTCCCGACCCGCACCTCGAACACCCCCGCGATGCCATCGTCAACGTGAGCAGCTGCGCCATCTGCGGCTCCGACCTGCACCTCTATCACCACTTCATTCCCGGCATGGAGTCCGGCGACGTGGTGGGGCACGAATTCATGGGCGAGGTCATGGAGGTCGGCGCCGAGGCCGGTGACCTCAAGGTCGGCGACCGGGTCGTGGTGCCCTTCACCATCACCTGCGGCGAATGCGATCAGTGCCGGCGCGGCAATTTTTCCGTGTGCGAGCGCTCCAACCGCAACAAGGCATTGGCCGACAAGGTCTTCGGCCACGGCGGGGCGGGGCTGTTCGGCTACTCCCATCTCACCGGCGGCTATGCCGGCGGCCAGGCGGAGTACGTGCGTGTGCCGTTCGCCGACCAGACGCACATCAAGGTGCCCGACAGCCTGAGCGACGAGCAGGTGCTGTTCCTCGGCGACATCTTCCCCACCGGCTGGCAGGCGGCGGTGGCCTGCGAGATCGAGCCCACCGATACCGTGGCCATTTGGGGCGCCGGGCCGGTCGGCCAGTTCTGCGTGCGCAGCGCCGTGCTGCTCGGCGCCGAGCAGGTCGTAGTGATCGACAACGTGCCCGAGCGGCTGGCCATGGCCGAGGCCGGCGGGGCGATCACCATCAATTTCGACGAGGAGAGCGTGCTCGCCCGGCTGCAGGAGCTCACCCACGGCAAGGGGCCCGAGAAGTGCATCGATGCGGTGGGGCTGGAGTCCCACGTGCCACGTTCGATCGACTCCGTCTACGACCGCGTCAAGCAGGCGATGATGCTGGAGAGCGACCGCGCCCACGTGCTGCGCGAGATGATCTACGTCTGCCGTCCGGCCGGCATCCTGTCGATCCCGGGCGTCTACGGCGGCCTGGTCGACAAGATTCCCATGGGGCCGTTGATGAACAAGGGGCTGACGGTGCGCACCGGCCAGACCCACGTCAAGCGCTGGACCGACGGCCTGCTGCGGTTGATCGGCGAGGGCCAGATCGATCCCTCCTTCGTGGTGACCCACACCGCGGGACTCGAACAGGGGCCGGACATGTACAACACCTTCCGCGACAAGCAGGACGGCTGCGTGAAGGTCGTGCTCAAGCCTTGAGGGGCGCTGACGGAACACGTGCGTGACAGGACAAGGAGGTGAACATGAATCTCGATCGTAGCCGTTCATTGCAGCCCAGCGACCGGATGGCGCGAGGGCTGGGCTGGCTGGGTATCGGCCTGGGACTCTACCAGCTCCTGGCGCCGCGCAGCGTGACCCGCGCGCTGGGCGTCGAGGGGGCGGAAGCCATCGTGCGGACCTGCGGCGCGCGCGGGGTGGCCACCGGCGTCGGCGCGCTGACCGTCAACCCCGGCCCCGCGCTGTGGGCGCGCAGCGCCGGCGACGCGCTGGACCTGGCGGCACTGTTGGCGCTACTGGCCGACCGCGACCACCCCAAGCGGGGCAGCGTGAAGTTGGCCCTGCTGTTCGTGGGGGCGGGTACCGCAGCGAGTCTCTATTGCGCCCAGGCCCAGACCCGTGAGCGCGCTTATCGGGGTGGACGCACGCCAGACTACAGCGGCCGCAGCGGCTTCCCCCTGGGCGTGGAGCGTGCCCGCGGCGCCGCGGCGAGCAGCGGGCTGCCCTCGCGTCCCGCGGCGCTGCCGTCGCCGGCGCGTTCACCGGGGCCGCGGTTGCAGGCAACGTCATCGCGGCAGCGCGATACCAGCGGCTATGCCAAGGGCAGTGACTACGACTACTGACCCCGAGCCGCCACGAGCCACACGCCAGAGGCCGAACCGCAGCGGTTCGGCCTCTGGCGTGAACGGGTCGGGAATAGCGCTCAGCCGCCGCCTATGCCCTCGATGACATAGCCGGAGCCGCCGCAGTCGGGGCAGGTGCGGTTCTCGATCCTGCCGTCGCCCTTGCACGTCGGGCAGACGTTCTGGCCGGTCCCGGGTGTACCGGGAGGGGCCTCGTCGCCCGGCTGCTCGGGCCGGGTCGCATCAGGTTTGCGTGTCATGGGGTGCCTCCTTGCCAGTGGGTGGGCGCTCCGCGCAGAGCGACGCCTGGCGACATGCGTCCTCTCGCAGGGCGCGCACTGACAAGTTAGGCGAGCCCTGCGGCAGGCGACAAGCGAGACGGTGGCGGCGGTGATGGTCATGCAACCGGGGCAGTGCCAGAATGGGGCTTCAGGAGGAAGCCCATGACGCAGATGCACTGGCAGCAGTTGCTCGACCCTTCGCGGCTGCACGGAAAGCCCACCAGCGGCCGTGACGAGATCGGCCGTAGCCCGTTCCACAAGGATCACGACCGCATCGTCTTCTCCGGTTCGTTCCGGCGCCTGGGGCGCAAGACCCAGGTGCACCCCTTGACCGACAACGACCATATCCACACCCGCCTGACTCACTCCCTGGAGGTCGGCTGCGTGGGGCGCAGCCTGGGCATGATCGTCGGCGAGCTGCTGCGCGAACGCCTGCCGAGCTGGATCACCCCGGCCGACCTCGGCGTGATCGTGCAGGCCGCCTGCCTCGGGCACGACATCGGCAATCCTCCCTTCGGCCATGCCGGCGAGTACGCCATTCGCGACTGGTTCAAGCGCGCCGAGGCCGATGGCAGCGGCCTGCTCGAGGGGCTCACCGAGCGTGAGCGGGCCGACCTGCTGACCTACGAGGGCAATGCCCAGGGGTTTCGCATCGTCACCCAGATCGAATACAACCAGTTCCGCGGCGGCATGCGGCTGACGGCGGCGACCCTCGGCACCCTGCTCAAGTACCCCTGGACCGTGGAGCACGGCGGCGGTGCCGGCAAGTTCGGTTGCTATCAATCGGAGCGGCCGCTGCTCGATGACGTGACCCGCTGCCTGGGCCTGCTGCCGCGCGGCGAGGGGCGTTGGTGCCGCCATCCACTGGCGTGGCTGGTCGAAGCCGCCGACGACATCTGCTATGCGCTGCTGGATCTCGAGGATGGCCTGGAGATGGGCATCCTGCGTTTCGAAGAGGTAGCCGACGTGCTGCTGCAGATCGCCGGCGACGCGCCGCCCGACTATCCGCGCATGGCTCGCGACGGCGTCTCGCAGCGGCGCCGCATCGCGGCGCTGCGGGGGGCGGCCATGGAGCGTGCGGTCAATGACGTCGGCGCCGTGTTCGTCGAGCACGAGAGCGCGCTGCTGGGCGGCACCCTGACGTCCGACCTGCTCGAGCTCTGCCACCCCGACCTGGGCTGGGGCGTGGCGGCGGCCAAGCAGCTCGCTCGCGAGCGCATCTTCCAGAACGAACGCAAAGCCAAGCTGGAAATCGGCGCCTACACCACCCTCGGCATCCTGCTCGAAGCCTTCATCGGCGCTGCCCACGAACTGCACTACACCGGCCACGCGAGCTTCAAGCACCAGCGGGTGCTGGCGCTGATCGGCGAGAACACCCCACGCCCCTCCTGGCCGCTCTACGACAGTTACCGGCGCATGCTCGACTTCATTGGCGGCATGACCGACCACTACGCGGTGGACCTGGCCCAGGAGATGGGCGGGCGCCTCAGGGGGGACTGAGCGGAAGTACGCATCGCGATCGCCTGGCCGATTTCCCCGCTCGCGACAGCCTGGTTCCCCAGGATCGCGGGCGCTGCGCCAGGCGTTTGCGTATCGCCACCCACGAGGCCGAATGAGCCGGCGTCAGATCGAGGGCTCGCACAGCGTCGGGTTGTGATCCAGCTCCGCGGAACGCTCGATCAACGCCGCGATCACCTTGTCGTGCAGGGCGTCATCCAGTGGCTCGAGCCGATGTTCGCTGAGCTGACTGGCCAAGCCTTCGCCGCTGACCACCATCAGGCCCTCGGGCGTGCCGGCACAGGTAATGTCCCAGCCGGGCAGGGCGAGCACGCCCATCACCGGTACCGGCTGGCCGCAGCGCTGCTCGAGCCATGCGCCGAGCCAGCGCGAGGCGCCAAGCACCTTGGCCAGGGGGCGATGCTCGCTCCAGCCGGGGAAGCGCAGCCGCTGCGGTTCGACCGTGACCAGGTTGATCTCGCGTCCGTCGGCGGTGAAAGGCCGTGAGCGGGCGCGTGTCTCAACCGCGAACACGCCGTGCGGGGTAACGGCCACATGGTCGATGATGCCGCTGTCGGTCGGTACGTCGTGGAAGACGTAATAAGGATGGGCCTCGGGACGCACCAGGCGCTCCAGCTCCTGACCCACCGCCAGCTCGCAGGCGAGCCCCAGCTTGATGCGCCGGATATGCTGGAAGTCGCGAATCAGCAGGAAGCAGTAGACCAGTACCAGCACGGTACTCAGTGCGCCGTAGAGCGCCCATTCGAGCCAGTTCTGGCGGCTGGCGAAGAGCATGCGGCCCATGCCATACACCAAGGGGGCCAGGGTCACGATGGGCCCCAGCGCGCCGTTGAGGAACAGCGTGGCAAAGGCGCGGTCGAGCCGATCGCGCAGGGCCTGGCCGGGCTCGCGCAGCTGGCGGGCATTGAACGGCGAGCGAACGCGGGCATCATGCAGGTTACGCAAGGCGATGACGATGACGGCCATGGCCCCGAGGGGGAACAGAAATATGAGAGGCAGCAAGTATTCCAGCCAGGCCATCGGGGTTCGTCCTTGCCGGTAAGCGTCACACAAGCATTACATTCTAGACAACCTGAGGCACGCAGGGCCATGTTCAGTACTAACATTGTCCGAAAACTGTCTTTTCAGACTATGCCTCGGGCCATGCGCTGCATCATGACGGATAGACGATGAACGATACACGACAGCCCGCCGTGACAGAAGCCATCGAACGCCTGCGAGCCTTCATGGCCCGTCATCCGCGCCTGGCCGTGCTGACCGGCGCTGGCGTCAGCACCGAGAGCGGCATCCCCGATTATCGCGATGCCTCGGGGGCCTGGAAATGCGCGCCGCCCATGCAGCACCGCCAGTTCATGGCCAGTCATGCCGCGCGCCAGCGCTACTGGGCGCGCGCCCTGATAGGGTTTCGTGCGCTGCATCGCGCCCGTCCCGGGGATGCCCACCGGGCTCTGGCGCGGTTGGAGCAAGCCGGCAGAGTTCATGGCGTCATCACCCAGAATGTCGACGGGTTGCATCAGAAGGCCGGTTCGCGGTGTGTCGTCGACCTGCACGGTCGCGCCGAGCTGGTGCGCTGCATGGGCTGCGGCGCCCTGCGCATGCGCCACGACCTGCATGCGGAGCTGGCCGAGCGCAATCCCCATTGGCTGGAGGTGAGAGCCGAAATACGGCCGGATGGCGATGCCGATGTCGAGACGGACTTCACCGACTTCGAGGTACCCGGCTGCCGTCGCTGCGGCCAGGGCATCTGGAAACCCGACGTGGTGTTCTTCGGCGACAGCGTGCCGCTCGAACGGGTGGCTCGCGCCCGGACCATGGTCGACGAGGCCGATGCCCTGCTGGTGGTGGGATCGTCGCTGATGGTCTACTCCGGCTATCGCTTTGCACGTCAGGCGGACGCCGCCGGCAGGCCGATCGCTTGTCTCAACCTGGGACGTACCCGGGCCGATGCGCTCTACGCACTCAAGCTCGAGGCGCCGGTAGGGGAGGTGCTCGCGGCGGTTGCCGCCACGTTCACCGGCGCGGGTCGAGCGGCAGGTTGAGCGGCCCCTCGCCCGGCGTCGGGACGGGCGCCGGCTCGGAAGTGACATGGGTCAGGCTGCCCTGCTGGCGCAGCTCGGCCGACAGCCGCGGCGAGCGGGCCTCCTCGAGGGTGCGGCGGTCGAAGCGCAGCGTGACCGGCCAGGGCCCGCTGCCGCGCGGCGTGGCGCGGGTCTCCGCCAGGGTGCCGCCGGCATCCCGCAGCTGGACTCGCAGTTCGGCCTCTTCGGTGGGCGCCAGCCCAGGCGGGGGCTCGACGCGAACGTCGAGTTCGGCGAAATCCGGAGCCCCGGCGCAGCCGGCCATCACCAGCAGTGCCAGCGCAGCGACGCCGAGGCGTGTCCGGCGCCGCAGGGCAGAACCAAGCAACGTCATTTTTCCCCTCCCTCGTTCAGCCGCCGGCGAGCTTGACGGTATAGCCCAGGCGCTCGAGCTCGGCCTTGAGCCGCTCGCGGTGGTCCCCCTGGATCTCGATGACCCCATCGTGTACCGAACCGCCGGTACCGCAGCGCTTCTTGAGGTTCTTGGCCATTGCCTTCAGCTCAGCGCTAGCCAGCGGCAGGCCTGTGACGGTGGTCACCCCCTTGCCCTTGCGCCCGCTCGTTTCGCGTCGCAGACGGACGATTCCGTCGAGCGCGGCGATGCGCTTCTGCTCGGCCAGTTCGGCGCAGCGACACTCGTCTTGTGGCTGGCGACAGTGGGGGCAGATGTCGCCATGTTCGGTGGAATAGACCAGGCCGCGCAGCTGGTCCTGCAATGTGGCCATGGAAGCTCCTGGCATCTCGAAGGTCGTCGTGTGCTGCCGAGATGATAACGCCCGCGGGAGCGTATGCCTACGCGCCAACATCACGGCGCTCAAGCCGTGGGAGCCGGTGCGGAAGTGTGAGTCGGTACGGGAGGGGACTGCCGGGCTCAGCGGGCGTGGGCGACCTGGCGGTTGTCCATGGCCCTGGCGTGCGCCAGGTTCTCGATCACCGTGGGCAGCTGATACATGCTGCTGATCATGATCGCCCCTTCGGGGGTCTCCTCGGCGTCGGGGTAACGATTCAGATGGATCACCGTCATGCCGGCGTCGAGGGCGGCCCTGACGCCTACCAGGGCGTCGTCGATGGCGATGCAGTCCTCGGCCTCGAAGCCCATCATGTTGGCGGCGTGCAGGTAGAGGCGGGGGTCGGGCTTCCAGCACTTGGCGGTATAGCCGCTGTAGAGATGCGAGCCGAAGAAATCGGAGAAGCCGATAGCCTTCAGTGACGTGACGATCTTGTTCTCGGGGCCGTTGGAAACCACGCCACACGGATAGTTGGCCAGCGCCAGCAGGGCTTCGCGGGCGCCCGTGATCGCCCCGAGTTCGGTCTCGAGCCGACGGTTCAGGTTGCTGCGCATTTCGGTTTCGGTCTCGGCCAGGTGCAGTGGGTCGACGCTGCCGTAGCGGTCCTCGAGCACCGCCACGATGTTGCGGAAACGGCTGCCGCGGAATTCGCCGATGTAGTCGCTGGCCTGGAAGGGAAGCCCCAGCCGGGTCAGGCTGGCGGCCATTTCGGCGGCCAGCAGAGGCTCGCTGTCGACCAGCGTGCCGTCACAATCGAAAAGTAGGCATAGGGGGCGAATCATACCGATATTCCTTCGCAGTCCTGTGACTGTCGAGCACCTTACCTCTTGTATCGGCATGCGGGCCGTGAAGTTTAAGGCTGCCGCATGTTTGCGAACGCTGTTTCCTAAGTATTGCCCGTAAGCGAGCCGTGTTCAAGTCCCTGGTCCACGTTGTGTCCCGCCGAGGGTGGGGCCCGGTTGGCATGGCAGGGGCTGCCTAGAACAGACCCATGTGCCAGATGTCGTCACCCCGGAGCCAGCTTTGGGCATCATTGTGAGACGCGTCGTGCGTTCGCAAATCGCTGTTATGATTCTATTTTTAAGTTTATTTGGCCTGTTGGCCCGACTGCTGCAACCTTCTGGGTGAGCATGACGTGCCGGTGGAGATCAACAGCGTCGAGTCGCATTCCTCTCGCATCGGCACGACCAGTGAAGCCTCGGCTTCAAGGAAACTCACGTTCAACTCCTTTGGAGGTGCGAACATGATGTCCAAGGAATTCCTCAAGAAACTCGGCATTGTCGGTATCACTTTTGGCCTGACCGCCAGCCCGCTGGTTCTTGCCGACTTTCATGATGAAGAGGATGAGCAGGGTGCCGTGCCGCAGGAAACGGCTCCGGGTGAAGCCGGTGGCTCAATGGGTACCGATGATACGGGTACCGGTGCAGGTGTAGGTGCCGATACTGGTGTCGAAGCCGGTGCCGAAACGGGTGACAGCGGCCTGGGTACCGACGCTGACACCAGCACCGACGCCAATACCGACATGAGCACCGGGACGGGTACGGATGCCGGCGGTGCCATGGGTACCGATGATACAGGCACCAATGCAGGCGCGGGTGCCGATACCGGTATCGAAGCCGGTGCCGAAACGGGTGATAGCGGCCTGGGTACCGACGCCGATACCAACACCGACGCAAGCACTGACGAGTGGGAAGAAGAGAACGAAGAGGAAGAGTGGGAAGAGGATCAGGATGACGACCAGGATTGGTAAAGTCTGATACCCAAGGATGGGTAGTCGCCATCAAGGAAGATGGCGACGTCACCTGGAGGTTGACTATCGTCAACCGCCTCGGACCCGCCCCCGGCCATGCCGGGGGCGGTTCTTTGTTGGAAAGCCGGTTCGGAGCAGTCACGCTCCCGATCCTTGGTGCGTTCATTTCCTGCTCATGTGCCATTTTTCTCCACGCGACGTGGCGTGGATCGAACCCGAATGGAAACGCTGTTCTTCTCCTATCTTATTGTCATGCAGGCATTATTTAGCCACTGAAAAAATATTGGCCTGCATTTCGCTTTCCTCAGGGTGCGTCGGAATCCCAAGCGATTTCGGTACATGCACCAGGAACGCAAGTGCAAACTTCGTTGGAGGTACGAACATGATGTCCAAGGAATTCCTCAAGAAGCTCGGTGTCGTCGGTATCACTTTCGGCCTGACTGCCAGCCCCCTGGCCCTGGCTGATTTCCACGACGAAGAGGAAGAGCAGGAAACCTATCCGGAAGAGACCGCTCCGGAGACCAACGGCAACGCTCAGGGCGGCGCTGACTTCGATACCATCGAGTACGAAAACGAAGAGGAAGAGTGGGAAACCGACGAGTGGGAAGAGGAGAACGAAGAGGAAGAGTGGGAAACCGACGAGTGGGAAGAGGAAAATGAGGAGGAAGAGTGGGAAGAGGAGGGCGACACCGAGCAGGAGTGGTAATGCCCACCTCTCACTGACCTTCCCTCATCTCCAATCGCCCTCGGCTTCGCCGGGGGCGATCGCTTTTCCTAGGGCTCGCCCGGCTCCGCCGGTTCGGCCTGCTCCTGGACTTCCTTCTCGATGGTCTCGCCTTCGGGCGAGAGCAGGTACCAATGGCCGCCCATGTGATCCAGGCCCTGGCCGAGGGCATCGCCGGGGTAGACGTCGCGGGCAAAGTAATAGAGCGGCCAGCCGTCGTAGGTGACCTGCCGCGTGCCGTCCTCCCGCTCGATCACGCCCAGGCGCTCTTCGTCGACCTCCTCGCCGCCGGCCGGGTCCTGCTCGGTGGTATAGGGCGGCCAGGCAATGGCGCAGCTCTCATCGCAGGTGCTGTAATCACCGCCCTGCTGGTCCTGGGTGAAGATGTAGAGGCTCTTGCCGTCCTGGTTGGTCAGGTAACGCCCCAAGGGTTCCTTTTCGTTGGTCTCGACGCGGGCCTGGTCGATGGGGTCGTTGGTCGGCTCCAACTGCTGCTCCGATTCCTCGGGGCCCATGCCCTCCACTTTTTCGGGGTCATCGTCCTCGCCGGTTTCGCCGCCTTCTGGTGCGGCGAAGGCCGGGGCAACCATCAATGTCGCCGCCAGAATGCCGGCTGTCAGCACGCTTGGCTTCATGTCGACCTCTCCTTGGAAGGTGCCTTCCTGAACTGTAGGTAGCCCCATGGGACTGGCGCAAGCTCAGCGTCGGCGGGACAGCCGGCGGACATTGGCGCTACTGCGGCGGTGGAAGGGCGTCATAGTGCGCCGACCGGTGATCCACCAGGGCGTGCCCCCGCCGAACGTCATCTGCAGCATGGCCTTCTGAATCTCGAAGCCGGTTTCCAGGCCGGCCTCGAGCTTCTCGGTCACCATGCGCTGGTTCTCCTTGATCATTCGGGCACTGGTGGGGGACTGGCTCTGCCACAGGCCATGGCGCATGGCGATGGTACTGAATGAAGTCGTCCATAGCTCGAAGGCCATGATGCCCAGCTTCCAGACGTCCAGCATGGCGGCCGGCGTCGAGGGCACGAACGGATAATAGGATGGGGATGGCATTATGACTCCTTGTCATCGGGTGGCGGCGCTCCTGCGCCTACCTCAAATTCATAGATCACTTGATGCTGCATTGCAACGTGAAATGGGAATCGGCGCAAGGTGATAGGCGCGCGACCGCTGCTGGCAGTGCACTGGCACGATGAATGGCAATGGCCCCGGCCGGCGTTGTCTCCACGCCGGGGAAATGGTTGAGATGGATCACCCGCATGCCGGCGGCGAGGCCCGCGGCGACGCCGACGGCGGCGTCGTCGATCACCACGCAGCGTTCCGGCGGGTGGCCCATGGCCTCGGCCGCCTTGAGGTAAAGCGCGGGGTCCGGCTTCCAGGCGCCCAGGGTATAGGCGCTGAACAGGTTGTCGCCGAAGTGGTGCGCGAAACCGACGCACTCCATGGCACAGCGAATCTTGCGCTCCGGGCCGTTGGATACCACCGCGCGAGGATGGTCGCTTAGCGCCTCCAGCGCTTCGGCCATGCCGGTGATGGGCATGAGCTGCGCGCGCATGCGCACTTCCATCGACTCGCGCATCGCCGCTTCCATGGCCTGCCGCTGAGTCTCGCCCAGCGTACGATGGCGGCGTTCCAGCTCGAGCACGATGGTCAGGAAGCGAACGCCGCGGAACTCCTCCATGTACTGCGCGGCCGTAAAGGGCAAGCCATGGCGGGGCAGGACCTCGCCCATGACCTCGGCGAGCAGGATCTCGCTGTCGACCAGGGTGCCGTCGGAGTCGAAGAGCAGGCAGAGCGGAACGGACATACGAAGCCTCTTGAGAGAGGCGTCACGCCTGCACGCGGCGGCGCGACGCGGAGGTTAGACGAAATCCGGCACCAGCAGCTCGGGAATCGCCAGGATCAGTTGAGGATAGAGAATCAGCAGCAGGATTACGGCGAGCATGATGGCCAGATACAGCATGGTGGTCCCCAGCGCCTTGAGCAGCGGGATGCCGCCGATCTTGGCCGAGATCATCAGGCACAGCCCATAGGGCGGCGTGATCAGGCCGAGCCCCAGGGCCATGACGCCGATCACCCCGAACTGCACCGGATGGATGCCGGCCTGTATCGCCAAGGGCTGGAAGATCGGCGCCATGATCGCCATCGCCGGCAGCGAATCCATGAAGGTGCCGATGACCAGCATCACCGCGGTCATGATCAGCAGCAGCACGACCGGGTCGGAGATATTGACCCCGGCCATCAGCTTGGGCGGGATCTGGTAGAAGCTGATCAGGTAGCCGAAGATCGCCGCTCCCACCAGGCTGAACAGCGACAGCGAGCACAGCCGCACGGTGGCGGTGGAGGCGTCGAGCACGTCGCGGAACCGGAGCTCGCGATAGACGATGAAACCCAGCGCCAGCGCATAGAGCACCGCGATCATGGCCGCTTCGGTGGGCGTGACGATGCCGAGCGTGATGCCGCCGATGATCACCACCGGGATGCCCGCCGCCATCATGCCATCCTTGCCCGAGCGCAGCAGCTCGCCGAACGAGGCGCGCGGTCGCACCGGCACTTGGTAACGGCGCACATAGCCCAGGTTCAGGGCGAGCTGGGCCACGCCGATCATGACCCCCGGCAGGATGCCGCCGAGGAACAGCCCGGCGATCGAGGTATTGGTCAAGGCGCCCCAGACGATCATGTTGATCGAGGGCGGAATGATGATGCCCATCACCGACGAGGCGGCGGTGACCGCCACGGCGAAGTGTGCCGGATAGCCCTCGCGTTTCATGGCCGGTATCAGCACCGTGCCCACCCCCGCGCTGTCGGCGGTGGAGGAGCCGGATACCCCGGCGAAGAGCATGCTCACCATCACGTTGACATGGGCCAGCGCGCCCTTGAAGTGACCGACCAGCAGCATGCACAGCGTGATCAGCCGGTCGGTGATGCGCGCGGCGTTCATCAGGTTGCCGGCGAGCAGAAAAAGCGGCACGGCCAGCAGCACGAACGAATCCATGCCGTTGTACATGCGCTGGAACATTACCCAGAAGGTCAGGCGGGGGTCGAGCACGATGATGCCGGCGGCGGTGAGAATCAACGCCATGGCGATCGGCACGCCGGCCACGATGAGCACCCCCAGCAGGCCGAACAGCAGCCAGGGCAAGAAGAATATCCACTCCATGGGCAGCATCAGCGGTCGCCTCCATGCCGGTTGGGTTCGAGAGGGGGGGCGCCGTGCTTGACGTTCAGCGGTGTGTTGCCCGACTCACTGACATCGATGGCGTCGAGATCGCTCGGCGTGTTCAGGCTCCGCTCCATGGCGTCCATGCCGTACAGCGCGGCATGCAGCAATCGCTGGAGGCTGAACAGCACCATGAAGGCCCCGCTGACGGCGAAGACCGAGTAGACGTAGACCATCGACAGCCCCGAGGCGGTGGCGTTACGGCGCAGTCCGGACAGGCCGAAGTCCTTCCCGTATACGACGAAGAGGACGCCGAGCAGCAGGCAGGCCAGGTCGCGAACGACACGGGTGAACAGATCGGCCCGCGAGCCGCGGGGAAAGGCTTCGAGCACGAAATGGTCGGCATGCAGAACGCCGACGGCGGCACCCAGCATGACCATCCACTGAAAGGCGAAGCGACTGAACTCCTCGGTCCAGTAGAGACGTGGCATGAAGGGCAGGTTGCGGCTCAGCACCTGGTAGATTATGAACAGGATGAAGCCGAACACCAGCGCCAGCAGCAGCCCATGCAGCAGACGCTCGATACCGCGATTGAGCCATGCCAGGCCTTGAAGCAAACGGGACATGACGGTTTCCTGTGGGTCGGGAGAGGGGCGCCCGGCACGGCCGGGCGCGGGTGCTCACTCGGCGTCGACGATCATGCGATGCAGGTCGGCAAGGCCCATTTCCTCGATCACGCTCTGCAACGGCTCCTCCACCACTTCCTGCATGCGCTCGCGGTCGAGCTCGTGCAGGGTGGCACCCTCGTCGGCCAGCAGATCGAGCGCCTCGGCGTCCTGCTCGAGCTGCACCTCGCGGGCATAGCTTGCCGACTCCTCGGCGGCCTCCTGCACCATCTGCTGCTGCTCCTCGGAGAGTCGGTCCCAGCTCATTTGCGACATGGTCAGCAGACGCACGGTGATGTCGTGCTCGGAGAGCCCGATGTGCGGCGCCACCTCGTGGAAGCGCATGCGATGAATCCACTCGGCCTCGTTGAGCAGGCCGTCGATGGCGCCCACCTGCAGGCCGGTGTAGATCTCTTCCCACTCCATCACCGTGGGATCGGCGCCCAGCGCCTCCCAGGCGGTGATCAGCGGCTTGGTGGGATTGGTGCGCAGCTTCAAGCCTTCGAGATCGTCGAGGCTCTCCAGCGGCTCGGTGCTGACGATCTGACGCTTGCCGCCACCGTAGAAGGCGAGAATGCGCACGTCGGTCTCCTCGCTGATGCGGTCGGCGATCTCCCGGCCCACCTCGCCGTCAAGCACCGCTTGCCAATGCTCTTCGTCGCGATAGAGGAAGGGGATGGAGAACACGTTGGCGGTGGAGGAGAAGTCGGTGATCAGCCCGGGGTTGATGATCGAGAGGTCGAGCGCCCCGGCCATCTGCTGCTCGAACATCTCGGTCTCGTGACCGAGCACCGAGTTGCCCAGGATCTCGACGCCGATCTCGCCGCCGCTCTTTTCGTCGAGCAGCTCCTTGAAGCGGGTCGCGCCCAGGTGGTAGGCGGTGTCTTCGGTGCCGCCGTGGCCGAAGCGCAGCTCCGCGGCCTGCGTCGTGCCGGCCGTGCCCAGGGCGGCGACCAGCGTGGCGCCGGCGAGCAGTCCGGCGGCGATGGGGCGAAGAGTGGTTTTTGGATCGATCCAGCTATGAGTCATAAAAATACCTCTTGTTATATCGAAGCCACATGAGTGGCGTGGGTGGCTGGCGTTCGCGGCGGCTGCCGCATCAAGGGGTCGGTGCGAGAGGCCTGTCCAGGCGCAAGGAAGCCCCGCAGGACTCGCGTACCCTGAGCTGGGGGGCGAGCACGACCTGCTCGCGCACCCCGTCGGGGTTCTGGATACGCCGCAGGGCCAGGCGGGCCGCTTCCTGGCCGACGGCGTAGGGATGGGTGGCAATACTGGTCAACGCCGGAGCGCTCAAGGCGGCTTCTTCGACGTCATCGGTGCCAATGACGGCGCAATCGACGCCGGGGGTGAGCCCGCGGCGCTGCAGGCCGAGCATGGCGCCGAAGGCGACCAGGTCGTTGTGGCACACCACGGCCGTGGGCGGCGGCGCTTCGCCTAGCAGCAACTGGATGGCGTCGAAACCGTCGCGACGGGTGACCGTCGAGCGCAGCAGGCGCTGATAGCCCAGGCCATGACGAGCGACGGCCTCGCGGTAGCCCTGCCAGCGTTCACGTGTCGCCGAGTGCTCCGTGTGCCCGCCGATGAAGGCGATGCGCTCATGACCGAGTGCCACCAGATGATCCATGGCCAGGTTGACCCCCTGGCGGAAGTCGGTGCCGGCATAGTCATAGGGCGGCGTACCGATATGGCGCAGCACCTGCACGCAGGGCAGCTTCCACGCTTCCAGCGTTGCGACCAGGGAGGGATCGGTGCCCTCCGCCGGGCACAGCAGAATGCCGTCGACGCGATGCTCGCGCATACGCTCGAGGAAGCGCTGCTGGCGCTCGGGGGAGTCCTCGCTGTTGGCGAGGAAGGAGACATAGCCTTCTCGGTTGAGGGCGGCATCGATACCCGCCACCATGGCGCCGAAGAAGGGGTTGGCGATGTCGTAGACCACCACGCCTAGGGTCGAGGTGCGGGTGGCCCGCAGCGCCGCCGCGCCGCGGTTGTAGACATAGCCCAGCGCCTTGATCGAACGGCGAACCCGTTCGCGGGTACGCTTGGCCACCAGCGGACTCTCGCGCAGCACCAGCGAAACCGTGGAGCGTGAGACGCCGGCATGTGCGGCGATGTCCTGCAGCGTCACGTTGCCGGAGGCACGATGCGCTCCGTCGGGTTGGCGTGTCTTGTCGCTCATGCTGCATGCTTCCGTCAGAATTGTTTTTGGATTGATCCAAAACTAGAAGAGGTCAATGCCGGGGCCAAGGGGCCTTTAGTCGTAATAGGCTCGTCGCGAGGGGGCCAAGTCTAGACGTCTTGGTTCGCGCTCAGCCCCGCGCCTGCCAGGCCGCCTCGTTGACCAGGCTGATCGGTCGCTGGCCCGTCAGGGCGAGGGTGATATTGTCCACCGCGCGTTGGGCCATGGCATCGCGGGTCTCGTGGGTCGCCGAACCGATATGCGGCAGGGCCACCACATTGGTCATGTACGGCAGCGGCGATTCCGGCGACAGAGGCTCCTGCTCGAACACGTCGAGCCCGGCGGCACGGATCTCGCCGCTCTCCAGCGCGCCGATCAACGCCGCCTCGTCGACCACCTTGCCGCGGGCGATGTTGACGAAGATCGCCGAGCGCTTCATCAGGCCGAACTCGCGAGCGCCGATCAGGTGGGTCGTCTCGGCCGAGAGCGGCACGGTGACGCAGACGAAGTCGCTCTGCGCCAGCAGCTCGTCCAGCTCGCAGCGCGTGGCGCCGAGCTCGCGCTCCAGCTCGGGCTTGGGCGAGGCATTGGAGTAGAGCACCCGCATGCCGAAGCCCAGCGCACCGCGCCGGGCCACGGCGGCGCCGATGCGCCCGAAGCCGATCAGGCCCAATGTCTTGCCGTGCACGTCGCTGCCGAAGTGGGCCTCGCCGATGCTCTCGCACCAATCGCCGCGCTTGACGAACTCGGCCAGCTCGATGGCGCGCCTGGCCGTTGCCATGATCAGCAGGAAGCCGGTATCGGCGGTGGTCTCGGTGAGCACGTCGGGGGTGTTGCACAGCAGGATGCCGCGCCGGGTCAGCTCATCGACGGGGTAGTTGTCGTAGCCCACCGAGATGCTGGCGATGGCCTCCAACTGCGGGGCTGCATCGAGCAGCTCGGAGGTAATGGCGAGGCTCGAGCCGACGATGCCATGGGCCTTGCCCAGCGCCTGGCGAAAGTCCGGATCGTCGGTGTCCTTCAGGGTTTCGAAATAGTCGACATGGAAATGCTGCCTGAGCTGATCGAGGTGCGTCGGCTTGAGGCGGCTGTAGGCGACGATGCGTTTTGTCATTGTCTCGCTCCGTTATTGAGTCAGGCCGTCACGCCAAGTCTGGCAGATGACGTTCGAGCTCGGTCAGGTGGGCGCGGCTGGGCAGGCCTTCCATGTCGCCCTGTACCTGGACGGCCTCGGCGCCGATCAGGTTGCCGCGTCGGGCGGCGGCCTGCGGCGAGCGGCCGTCGAGCAGGGCGCTGATCACGCCCACGGCGAAGCCATCCCCGGCGCCCACGGTATCCACCACGCGCTCGACCGGGAAGCCGGCGACCGTGGCTTCCGCTTCGCGGCCTCCCAGCATGCCGCGGTAATAGGCGCCCTCGGGGCCGAGCTTGAGGAACACGGCCCTGGCGCCGCGCTCGAGATAGAAATCAGCAATGTCACGTGGCGTGTCGCGCCCGGTCAGCAGGCGGCCCTCGGCCAGGCCCGGCAACACCCAGTCGGCCTTCGCCGCCAGCGCGTTGAGCGTCTCGCGCATCTCCGCCTCGCTGGGCCACAGGCTGGGGCGCAGGTTGGGGTCGAAGGAAATGCTCGCGCCCTGCGCCCGGGCACATTCGAGCATGTCCAGGGTCAGCTCGCGGCAGCTGTCGGAGAGCGCCGGGGGGATGCCGGTGGCGTGCAGGTGGCGCGCGGCGGCGAAGTCCACCTGGGCGGCATCTTCGGGCGCCAGGTGGCTGGCCGCACTGCCGCGGCGGAAGTATTCGACCCTGGGGTCGGCGCCGCCCTCGGCGCGCTCCTTGAAGACCAGGCCCGTGGCATGGTTGCTGTCCGTGATCAGGTAGCGGCAGTCGAGCCCCTCGGCCTCGAGCGTGGTGCGGATATAGCGGCCGAAGCCATCTTCGCCGACGCGGCTGAGCCAACCGACCCGGAAGCCGAGCCGGGCCAGGCCGATGGCGACATTGGTGTCGGCCCCGGCGATGCCGCGGCGAAAGCACTCCACGTCCTCCATCGCGCCGGGATGCTCGGCCACGAATAGCGCCATGGCTTCGCCGAAGGCGAGGATTTCCGGAGGCAGTGTCGCGTCGTTCATGGCGTCTCCTTGTCGTGGTCGGGTCCGGGCAGGCGGGTCGAGCCGCGCTCGATCAGCGTCGGCGGAAACAGCGCGTGGCGTGGCGGCGCTGCCGGCTCGCTGCCATCGAGCCGCACCAGCAACTGCTGAACGGCGGCACGGCCGATGGTTTCGGTGGGCTGGGCCAGGGTAGTGATGCCGGGTGGCACGAGGCTGCACCAGTCGAGTTCGTCGATACCCAGCAGGCCGACCTCGCCGAGGCGAATGCCCAGCGCCTGCAGGGCGCGGGTTGCCGCCAGGGTCACGTTGCCGTTGGCGCACAGTACCGCGGCGGGCC
Organism: Billgrantia sulfidoxydans; assembly: GCF_017868775.1. Lineage (NCBI taxonomy): Bacteria > Pseudomonadati > Pseudomonadota > Gammaproteobacteria > Oceanospirillales > Halomonadaceae > Billgrantia > Billgrantia sulfidoxydans. The sequence continues at coordinate 387,345 of NZ_CP053381.1, forward strand.
GGCCGGCGCGGGCGAGGAACGCCGAGATGATCGCATCCACTGCGCTGCCGTCGAGCGCCGGGTCATGGCGTTCGCCGTGGAGGATCGGCTCCTCGGACAGGCGCTGCTCGAAACGCTGCCAGCGTTGCTGGCGCGGGCTGGCCAGGCCGACCGGCTGGCTGAGAAAGAGCAGGTGGCGATAGCCCCGCTCGTGCAGGTGGTCGACCGCCATGTCGATGGCCAGGGCGTTGTCGAGCCCGACCCCGTCCGCCCCGAACGCTTCCAGCCAGCGGTCGAGCAGGACCAGCGGCAGGCCCTGTTCGGCCATGGCCTGAAGCTCATGGGTGGGATGGCCGGCGGCGTTGATCACCAGCCCCTCGACCCGGTAGGAGGCGAGCAGCGACAGGTGAGTGCGCTCCTGCACCGGGTCGTTGTCGGTATTGGCCACCAGCAGCGAATAGCCGTGCTCGCGGCAGGCCTGCTCGACGCCGTGCATCACCGCAATCGAATAGGGGTTGCGGATATCGGCCACCAGCATGCCGAGCAGCCGCGAGCGGCCGCCCTTGAGGCCGCGGGCGATCTGGTTGGGGCGGTAGCCGAGCCGGCGCGCGGCCTCGCCGATGCGCTGGCGCAGCGCCGGCGAGAGCCGCTCGCGCTCGCCGCCGAAGTAGCGCGACACGCTGGTCTTGGAGGCGCCGGCCTCACGCGCCACTTCGAGAATGGTGGCGTGCCGGGTGGATCGGTCAGGCATGGCTCGTCTCTCGATGGGAACGTTCCCATCCTAGGCCTGAAGGACACGGGGAGCAAGTGCTGGGGAAATGGCTCGGAGAGAGGCAAGCGCAAAAAAGAGCGGGGAGAGGGAGGTTGCCGGCAACAGCGGCCGAACGAAACGGCCGTGATGCAACGGGGCGGCCACATGGCCGCCCCGTTGCGTCCAACCAGGGAACTTATCTCACCTTGGGGTCGAGCTCGCCGCGGGCGTAGCGCTCGTACATCGCTTCGAGGCTGATCGGCTTGATGCGGCTGGCGTTGCCGGCGGTGCCGAAGGCCTCGTAGCGGGCGATGCAGACGTCGCGCATCGCGGTCACCGTTTCCTTGAGGTACTTGCGCGGGTCGAACTCGCTGGGGTTGTTGGCCAGGAAGCGGCGCACCGCGCCGGTCGAGGCCAGGCGCAGGTCGGTGTCGATGTTGACCTTGCGCACGCCGTGCTTGATGCCCTCGACGATCTCCTCGACCGGCACGCCGTAGGTCTCGGGGATCTCTCCGCCGAACTCGTTGATGACGGCGAGCCACTCCTGGGGCACCGAGGAGGAGCCGTGCATCACCAGGTGGGTGTCGGGGATGCGCGCATGGATCTCCTTGATGCGCTGGATCGACAGGGTGTCGCCGGTGGGCGGCTTGGTGAACTTGTAGGCGCCGTGGCTGGTGCCGATGGCGATGGCCAGGGCGTCGACCTGGGTCGCCTTGACGAACTCGGCGGCCTCTTCCGGATCGGTCAGCAGCTGGTCGTGGGAGAGCACGCCTTCGGCGCCGATGCCGTCCTCTTCGCCGGCCATGCCGGTCTCCAGGCTGCCCAGGCAGCCCAGCTCGCCCTCCACCGAGACGCCGCAGGCGTGCGCCATCTCGACGGTGCGGCGGGTGACGTCGACATTGTAGTCGTAGTCCATCGGGGTCTTGCCGTCCTCGCCCAGCGAGCCGTCCATCATCACCGAGGAGAAGCCGAGCTGGATCGAACGCTGGCACACCGCCGGGGAGGTGCCGTGGTCCTGGTGCATCACCACCGGGATGTGGGGGAACTCCTCCACGGCGGCCAGGATGAGATGGCGAAGGAAGGGCGCGCCAGCGTACTTGCGCGCACCGGCAGAGGCCTGGACGATCACCGGGGAATCGGTGGCGTCGGCCGCTTCCATGATGGCGCGCATCTGCTCGAGATTGTTGACGTTGAATGCCGGAATGCCGTAGCCGCGCTCGGCGGCGTGGTCCAACATCTGGCGCATGCTGATCAGTGCCATGAACTCACCTGTTCTCTTTCGATCTGTCTGGGGCAGTGGGGCGCCGCCTGGCAGGGCCGGGCGGCGCGGGTCGGGTCAGCGAGCGGCGGCGTCCTCCAGCGCCTTCACGGCGGGCAGCACCTTGCCTTCCACGTACTCGAGGAAGGCGCCGCCGCCGGTGGAGATGTAGGAGACCTGCTCCGCGATGTCGTACTTGTCGATGGCGGCCAGGGTGTCGCCGCCGCCGGCGATGGAGAAGCCGTTGCTCTCGGCGATGGCGCGCGACAACGCCTCGGTGCCGTGGCCGAACTGGTCGATCTCGAACACGCCCACCGGGCCGTTCCACAGGATGGTGCCGGCATCCTTGAGCAGGCCGGCGAGCCGCCCGGCGGTGTCGGGGCCGATGTCGAGGATCATCTCGTCGTCGCCCACCTGGTCGACCGGCTTGACCACGGCCTCGGCCGACTCGGAGAACTCGGTGGCCACCACCACGTCGGTGGGCAGCGGGATCTCGACCTTGGCCATCAGCGCCTTGGCCTGTTCCACCAGGTCGGCCTCATACAGCGACTTGCCGACGTTGTGGCCGGCCGCGGCGATGAAGGTGTTGGCGATGCCGCCGCCGACGATCAGCTGGTCGCACTTGTCGGACAGGGCGTTGAGCACCTCGAGCTTGGTCGAGACCTTGGAGCCGCCGACGATGGCGACCATCGGCCGCTTGGGCGTGGCCAGGGCCTTCTCCAGGGCATCGAGCTCGGCGGCCAGCAGCGGGCCGGCGCAGGCCTGGGGGGCGAAGCGCGCCACGCCGTGGGTCGAGGCCTGGGCGCGGTGGGCGGTGCCGAAGGCGTCCATCACGTAGATGTCGCACAGTGCGGCGTACTGCTGGGCGAGGGTCTCGTCGTCCTTCTTCTCGCCCTGGTTGAAGCGCACGTTCTCGAGCAGCACCACCTCGCCGTCGGCCAGGTCCTGGGCGGTGTCGAGGTACTGCTCGACCAGCCGCACCGGGCGGCCGAGCAGCTCGCCGAGGCGCTCGGCCACCGGGGCCAGCGAGAACTCCGCGGCCGGTTCGCCTTCGGTCGGGCGCCCCAGGTGGCTCATCAGCATCACCTTGGCGCCGGCCTCCATGGCGGCCTGAATGGTCGGCAGGCTGGCCCGCAGGCGGGCGTCGCTGGTCACCTTGCCGTGCTTGACGGGTACGTTCAGGTCCTCGCGGATCAGCACGCGCTGGCCGCGCAGGTCGAGGTCGGTCATCTTGAGCACGTTCATCAGGCGTCTTCCTTTCCTTGATTGGGGGAACCGATGCCGGGGATCAACGGGGCACCGCGGGAAGCGCCGCCATCCGCTGGGCGACGTCGAGCATGCGGTTGGCGAAGCCCCACTCGTTGTCGAACCAGCACAGCAGCTTGATCAGGCGGTTTCCCGCCACCCGGGTCTGAGTGGCGTCAACGATACCCGAGCGGGGATCGTGGTTGAAGTCGACCGAGGCCGTGGGCTCTTCGCTGTAGCCGAGCAGCCCGGACAGCGGGCCGGCGCTGGCGTTCCGCAGCAGGGCATTGACTTCGGCGGCCGAGGTGTCGCGGCGCACGCAGATCGACATGTCCATGGCCGAGACGTTGATCGTCGGCACGCGCATGTGCAGGCACTCGAAGCGTCCGGCCAGGTGCGGCATCAGGCGGTTGATGCCGCGCGCCAGGCTGGTGTCGACGGGCACGATGGAGTGCATCGCCGAGCGCGTCAGGCGCAGGTCGGTCTGGTGGTAGGCGTCGATCACCGGCTGGTCGTTCATCGCCGAGTGCACCGTGGTGGTCACGCCATGCTCGATGCCCAGCGCCTCGTCGATCACGGTGAGTACCGGCACCAGGCAGTTGGTGGTGCACGATGCCGCCGAGACGATGCGCTGCCCGGCGCTGAGCTCATCGTCGTTGATACCGCAGACGATGGTGGCGTCGACATCGCTCTCGGCGGGCTGGGAGAACAACAGGCGGCCGGCGCCGGCGGCGAGGTGGCGCTCGGCGGTGGCGCGATCCTTGAAGCTGCCCGAGCACTCCAGCACCAGGTCGATGCCGAGTTCGCCCCAGGGCAGGCGGGACGGATCGGGCTCGTTGAGCACCGCGATGGGATGTTCGTCGACGACCAGACGCCCGGAGGCGGTGCTCACCCGACCAGGGAAGCGGCCGTGTGTGGTGTCGTAGCGAGTCAGGTAGGCGATGGTGTCCAGGTCGGAGAGTTCGTTGATCGCCACGATGTCGAGGGGGGGCTCCGGCAGGCGCGCCGCGCTCCGGCCGCGCTGGCGCTCGACCAGCGCGCGCAGCACGCACTGGCCGATTCGGCCGTATCCATTGATGGCGATGCGCTGGGCCATGCTTGCCTGGCTCTCCTCGAACGGAAAGCGGGGATTCTACCGCAAAAGCGGCGCGACGTCCCGGCTCGCGGCTCCGGTTCCTGGTTTGCCACGGGGCCTTGAAAGCCCGCCGCGTGCCCCTATTTTTCCTGTACGGGAGGCCGTCGGCCGGTGCGACTGCCGAATTCGGCGTCTCGTTTCCTGGTGGGATGCAAAACGTAGGAGGTGTTCGTCATGTTCGGAGATCTCAGGCGTTTCGACAGCGGGTCTCCCTGGGGGGGGGACTGGTTCCGGGAGTGGCTGGACGAGGTATTTCCCGAGCCCGGGGCGACCAACATCCGCGCGGTACCGCGCGGCACCTATCCGATGATCAACATCGGTCGTACCGACGATGCGGTGCGGGTCTATGTCTTTGCCGCCGGCCTCGCGGCAGGCGATCTTGAACTCAGCCTCCAGGACAACGTCCTGACCGTGCAGGGGGAGCGCAAGGTCGCCGCCGACGAGTCGGAGGGCGACGCACGACGCCCCTATTTTCGCCGCGAGCGCGCGGGCGGCAGCTTCGCCCGGTCCATTGCCCTGCCCGAGGGGCTCGATGCCGACCGGGCGGAGGCGCGCTGGCGCAACGGCGTGTTCGAGATCACGCTGCCCAAGCGTGAGGAGCTCAAGCCGCGGCGCATCGAGATCCAGTCGGCGTGATGGTCGAGCCAGAAGGAGGTGAACGGCAATGAACGAGATCACTCGGCAAGAAGCGACCCGTGAGCCCCGCGTGCAGGGGAGCGAAGGCGCCGGGGGTGAGCGCGACCGGGCGCTGCAGCCTCCGGTCGATATCTTCGAGGAGGGCAACGCCCTGCACCTGCTGGCCGATCTTCCCGGCGTCACGCCGGAGTCGCTGAACATAGAGGTAGACAACAACATTCTGAGCCTGGAGGGCGAGATCCGCCTGGAGATGCCCGAGGGCATGACGGCCATCTACGCCGAGGTCCGGGCTCAGCGCTTCGCACGCCGCTTCACGCTCAGCCACGAGATCGATGGCGATGCCATCGAGGCGCGCATCGAGAATGGCGTGCTGCATCTGCGGCTACCGAAGAAGCCATCGCACCAGCGCCGCCGTATCGAGGTCAGGGCGGCCTGAGCGAAGCCCGACTGGCGCCCTTCCCATGCGGGAAGGGCGCTTCCGTTTGCAAGCAGGGCGCACGCTCGGTACGGTTTTCACTACGCTGGGAATAGCGATTAACGACACCATGGAGAGGAAGACATGACCGACATATCCCAACTGCTCGGTGACGACGCCGACTACCTGCTCGACCACCGCTGCCGCGGCTTTCCCCGCGAACAGCTGCACCTGCCGGGGCCGGACTTCGTCGACCGGGTGGTGGCCGACAGCGACCGCAGCCCGGCGGTGATGCGCAGCCTGCAGGCGATGTTCGACCACGGCCGCCTGGCCGGTACCGGCTACCTCAGCCTGCTGCCGGTGGACCAGGGCATCGAGCACTCCGCCGGCGCCTCCTTCGCCCCCAACCCGCGCTACTTCGACCCGGCCAACATCGTCGAGCTGGCCATCGAGGGCGGCTGCAACGGCGTGGCCTCGACCCTGGGCGTGCTCTCTTCGGTGGCGCGGCGCTACGCCCACCGCATCCCGATGATGCTCAAGCTCAACCACAACGAGACGCTGAGCTACCCGGCGATGTACGACCAGACCCTGTTCGCCGAGGTGGAGCAGGCCCACGACATGGGCTGCGTGGCGGTGGGAGCCACCATCTACTTCGGCTCGCCCGAGAGTCGCCGTCAGATCATGGAAATCAGCGAGGCCTTCGAACGGGCGCACCAGCTCGGCATGGCCACGGTGCTGTGGGCCTATTTGCGCAATCCCGCCTTCAAGCACGAGGGCAAGGATTATCACGTGGCGGCCGACCTCACCGGCCAGGCCAACCATCTTGCCTCGACCATCAAGGCCGACATCGTCAAGCAGAAGCTGCCCGAGACCAACGGCGGCTACCAGGACATCGGCTTCGGCCACACCCACGCCAAGGTCTACAGCGAGCTGACCTCCGAGCACCCCATCGACCTGGCCCGTTACCAGGTGGCCTGCTGCTACATGGGCCGTGCCGGGCTGATCAACTCCGGCGGCGGCTCCAAGGGCCACTCCGACATGGGCGAGGCGGTGCGCACCGCGGTGATCAACAAGCGTGCCGGCGGCATGGGCCTGATCTCTGGGCGCAAGGCGTTCCAGAAACCCATGACCGAGGGCGTCGAGCTGCTCCACGCCATCCAGGACGTGTACCTGGACAAGAGCGTGACAGTGGCCTGAGTGCCATCCGGTTGACAGGGCAAAGTGAAAGGGCACGACCGCCAGGTCGTGCCCTTTCTTCTTATGCCGGTGGGTGAGGGCGTCTCAGCCCAGCAGCTCCCGGGCCTGCGCGAGCAGGTTCTCCTTGGTGAAGCCGAAGTGCTTGAACAGGTCGCCCGCCGGGGCCGACTCACCGTAGGTGGTCATGCCGATCACGCGACCGTCGAGACCCACGTACTTGTACCAGTAGTCGGCGTGGCCGGCCTCGATGGCGATGCGCTTGGTCACCGCGCGCGGCAGCACCTTCTCGCGATATTCGGCATCCTGGCCGTCGAAGCGGTAGGCCGAGGGCATCGAGACCACGCGCACCGCGCGGCCCTGGTGCTCCAGCTCGGCGGCGGCGTCCATGGCCAGCGCCACCTCGGAGCCGGTGGCGATCAGGATCAGCTCGGGGGTGCCCTCGCTCTCCTTGAGCACGTAGGCGCCGCGCTGGATCTCGGCCAGCTGCTGCTTGCTGCGCGCCTGGTGCGGCAGGTTCTGGCGCGACAGCACCAGCGCGGTGGGGCCGGAGTTGCGCTTGATCGCGGCGTCCCAGGCGGCGGCGGTTTCGACCGCGTCACAGGGGCGCCAGGTGCACAGGTTGGGCGTGCTGCGCAGGTTGGTCAGCTGCTCGATCGGCTGGTGGGTCGGGCCGTCCTCGCCCAGGCCGATGGAGTCGTGGGTGAAGACGTAGATGGCGCGCTTGCCCATCAGCGCCGCCATGCGCACCGAGTTGCGCATGTACTCCATGAAGATCAGGAAGGTGGCGCCGTAGGGGATGAAGCCGCCGTGCAGCACGATGCCGTTCATGATCGCGCCCATGCCGAACTCGCGCACGCCGTAGTGCAGGTAGTTGCCGCCCGGATTCTCCCGTGAGATCGGCTTGGCGCCGCTCCAGAAGGTGAGGTTGGAGGGCGCCAGGTCGGCGCTGCCGCCGAGCAGCTCGGGCAGCTGCGGGCCGAGCTCGTTGAGGCAAAGCAGCGACGCCTTGCGCGTGGCGAGGGTCTCGCCCTGCTCCTGCATCTTCTCGATGAACGCCTCGCTGGTGATCTCCGCCGGCAGCTGGCATTGGGTGCGGCGGTTGAACTCGCGGGCGAGCTCGGGGTGCTCGTCGCGGTAGCGGGCGAAGCGCTCCTGCCACTCGTTCTGCTGGGTCTTGCCGCGCTCGCGTGCATCCCAGGCCTGGTAGATCGGCTCGGGCACGTGGAACGGCGCGTGGGGCCAGTCGAGCTGCTTGCGCGCAGCGGCCACTTCCTCGTCGCCCAGCGGCGCGCCGTGACACTCCTCCTTGCCCTGCTTGTTGGGTGCGCCGAAGCCGATGATAGTCTTGCAGACGATCAGGCTCGGCTTCTCTTCGTGGCTGCGTGCCAGCTCGATGGCGGCCTGGATCTGCTCCGGGTCGTGGCCGTCGACATTGGGTACCACGTGCCAGCCGTAGGCCTCGAAGCGCTTGGCGGTGTCGTCGGTGAACCAGCCCTCGACCTCGCCGTCGATGGAGATGCCGTTGTCGTCGTAGAACACCGTGAGCTTGCCCAGTCCCAGGGTGCCGGCCAGCGAACTCACCTCGTGGGAGATGCCTTCCATCATGCAGCCGTCGCCGACGAAGCAGTAGGTGTGGTGATCGACGATGGTGTGTCCGGGGCGGTTGAACTGCGCCGCCAGAGTCTTCTCGGCGATGGCCATGCCCACGGCGTTGGCCAGGCCCTGCCCCAGCGGACCGGTGGTGGTCTCCACGCCGGGTGCGTAGCCGAATTCGGGGTGGCCGGCGGTCTTGGAGTGCAGCTGGCGGAAGTTGCGCAGCTGCTCGAGCTCAAGCTCGTAGCCGGTCAGGTGCAGCAGCGAGTAGAGCAGCATCGAGCCGTGGCCGTTGGACAGCACGAAGCGGTCGCGGTCTGGCCATTTCGGGTCGTTGGGGTTGTGCTTGAGGTAGTCGTTCCACAGCACTTCGGCGATGTCGGCCATGCCCATCGGGGCGCCGGGATGGCCGGACTTGGCCTTTTGAACGGCATCCATGGACAGGGCGCGAATGGCATTGGCCAGTTCGAAACGGGATGGCATTTGGGTAAGCTCCTCGCCTGCGGCAGAATGGGGCAAGTCAACGGCGGCCTGCCGGGCCTGCCGGTAGCGTTCTGGCTGGGCGCCGCAGGAAGGTACGGCGCAGTCGAATTCGGCCGCCTATTGTCGCCGACTTGCCGCCGGGCAGCAAATGACGGGTGCCTCCCCGAAGGGCACCATGTAAACTCGTTTCCTTGCAGCGCCGCATGCCTGCCGGACAGGAAGCCGGCCAACATGCGGCACGTGGGCCGTCATTGCGCTTCGACGGTGCCGTCTCGCTTTGCCGATACACAGAAGGGCCGATACGCATGAGCGAATACTCCCTGTTCACTTCCGAATCCGTGTCCGAGGGGCATCCGGACAAGATCGCCGACCAGATCTCCGATGCGGTGCTGGACGCCATCATCGCCCGCGACAAGCACGCCCGGGTGGCCTGCGAGACCCTGGTCAAGACCGGCGTGGCGATCGTCGCCGGCGAGATCACCACCTCGGCCTGGGTCGACCTGGAAGAGCTGGTACGCAAGGTAATCATCGACATCGGCTACACCTCCTCGGAGGTGGGGTTCGACGGCGAGACCTGCGGTGTGCTCAACCTGATCGGCAAGCAGAGCGTGGATATCGCCCAGGGGGTGGATCGCAGCAAGCCGGAAGACCAGGGCGCGGGCGACCAGGGGCTGATGTTCGGCTACGCCACCAACGAGACCGATTCGTTCATGCCGGCGCCGATCCACTACGCTCATCGCCTGGTGGAGCGCCAGGCCGAGCTGCGCAAGCACGGCCTGCTGCCGTGGCTGCGCCCCGATGCCAAGAGCCAGATCACCTTCCGCTACGATGAGACGGGCCAGCCCTGTGGCGTCGAGGCGGTGGTGCTGTCGACCCAGCACGCGCCGGAGATCGACCAGGAGGAGCTGCGGCGGATGGTCAAGCGAGAGATCATCGAAGAGGTGATCCCCGCCGAGTGGCTGTCCGGGTCGACCAAGTTCCACATCAACCCCACCGGCAAGTTCGTCATCGGCGGCCCGGTGGGCGACTGCGGCCTCACAGGGCGCAAGATCATCGTCGACACCTACGGCGGCATGGCGCGCCACGGCGGCGGCGCCTTCTCCGGCAAGGACCCTTCAAAGGTCGACCGCAGCGCCGCTTATGCCGGCCGCTACGTGGCCAAGAACATCGTCGCCGCGGGGCTCGCCGACCGCTGCGAGATCCAGGTCTCCTACGCCATCGGCGTGGCCGAGCCGACCTCGGTGTCGATCAATACCTTCGGCACTGGCAAGGTGGACGAGGCGCGCATCATCGAACTGGTCCGCGAGCATTTCGACCTGCGTCCCTTTGCCATCACCCGCATGCTCGACCTGCTCCACCCGATGTACCAGCTCACTTCGGCCTATGGCCACTTCGGCCGCGAGCCCTTCGAGGCCAGCTATCGCTGGAAGGACACCAGCGGCCAGGAGCACACCGAGACCTTCACCGCCTTCCCCTGGGAGCGCACCGACCGCGCCGCGGCGCTACGCCAGGCGGCGGGCCTGTAAACCACACGACGCGTGGTCGAGGCTGTCGCGCCGTCTCGCTCAAGGGGGAGCGGCGACTGTGCGGTGAGGACGCTTGTTGTGCCAGCCACAACCCAGCTACTCTGAAAGGGCACAGTGGCTGTCAATCGCAGAATTACAGGAGGAAGTAGCATGGAAAAGCGTAAGATTGCCTTGGTCGCATCACTCATCCTTTCAGGTGCCCTGCTGGCCGGCTGTGGGGATGACGACGAGGCCGCCGATACCGAGATGACCGAAGAGCCGGTCACCGAGCAGGAGCCGGTCACCGAGCAGGAAGCCTCCGGCGATGTCGGTGAAGAGCTGGATGAGGCCGGCGACGAGCTGGAGCAGGCCGGCGAGGCCGCCGCCGAGGAGAGCGAGGAAGCCGGCGGGGAGCTTGCCGAGGAGACCCAGGAGGCCGGTGAGGCGCTCGAGGAAGCCGGTGACGAAATTGCCGCAGAGGGCGAGCAGGCCGGTGACGAAGCTGCCGAGGAAACCGAGCAGGCGCTGGACGAAGCCGCCCAGGAGACCGAGGAAGCGACCGACGAGCTCGAGGAGACCGGCGACGAGATGGCCGACGAGGAAACCAATTCGTAACCTCGCGGCAGGAGCGCAGTGAGTGAAGGGAGGCGGCCATGGCCGCCTCCCTTTCTTGTCGGAGCCCCCTGGCCCGTTTGACCGGGCAATTGAAAAAACGCGCCTGCTGTAGTGAACTCTCAGGGTCGGCTCCGCGTGGGTCGATTCCTGTTGCTGCTGTCCGAGGGGCGCTGCAGTGCAAGGGGCCATGACTCGTTGCGCGAGGCTCGGGCAGGGACATCGCAGACGCAACGGCGCCCATTCCCCGGAATGGAGAGTGACGATGACAGCCATGGCTAGTGCCAAAGCCGCCACGCAGGACCACAAGGTCGCCGATATTTCCCTGGCCGACTGGGGGCGTCGCGAGATTCGTATCGCCGAGACCGAGATGCCGGCGCTGATGAAGATCCGCGCCAAGTATCGCGACGAGCAGCCGCTGGCCGGTGCGCGTATCGCCGGCTGCATTCACATGACCATCCAGACGGCGGTGCTGATCGAGACCCTGATCGACCTGGGCGCCTCGGTGCGCTGGTCGTCGTGCAACATCTTCTCGACCCAGGATCACGCCGCCGCCGCCATTGCCGCCGCGGGCATCCCCGTGTTTGCCTGGAAGGGCGAAACCGAGGAGGAGTTCTGGTGGTGCATCGAGCAGACCGTGGAAGGCCCCGATGGCTGGACGCCCAACATGGTGCTCGACGACGGCGGCGACCTCACCGCGCTGCTGCACGACAAGCGCCCCGAACTGCTCGATGCCATTCACGGCATCTCCGAGGAGACCACCACCGGGGTGCATCGCCTGCAGGAGATGCTGCGCGACCGCACGCTCAAGGTACCGGCGATCAACGTCAACGATGCCGTGACCAAGTCCAAGAACGACAACAAGTACGGCTGTCGCCACTCGCTCAACGACGCCATCAAGCGCGGCCTCGATCACCTGTTGGCGGGCAAGCAGGCGCTGGTGGTGGGCTACGGCGACGTGGGCAAGGGCTCGGCGGCGTCGCTGCGCCAGGAAGGCATGATCGTCAAGATCGCCGAGATCGACCCGATCTGCGCCATGCAGGCGTGCATGGATGGCTACGAGGTGGTCTCGCCCTACCTCGACGGCGTCAACCGCGGCAAGGAGAGCGTCGACCGGTCGCTGCTCGCGCGCATCGATCTGGTGGTCACCTGCACCGGCAACATCCAGGCCTGCGACGCCGCCATGCTCGAGGCGCTCAAGCCCGGTGCGGTAGTGTGCAACATCGGCCACTTCGACAACGAGATCGACACCGCCTACATGCGCCGCCACTGGCACTGGGAGGAGGTCAAGCCGCAGGTGCACAAGGTCTACCGCGACAGCAAGCCGGGCCACTACGACCCCGCCAGCAGCGACTACCTGCTGCTGCTCTCCGAAGGGCGCCTGGTCAATCTGGGCAACGCCACCGGACACCCGTCGCGGGTCATGGATGGCTCCTTCGCCAACCAGGTACTGGCGCAGATCCATCTCTACCAGCAGCGCTTCGCCGACCTGCCGCCGGCCGACAAGCAGGGCGGCCTGGCGGTGACCGTGCTGCCGCGCCATCTCGACGAGGAGGTGGCCCGCTACATGGTCGAGGGCTTCGGCGGGGTACTGACGCACATGACCGAGCAGCAGGCGGAGTACACCGGGGTGCCGGTCGAAGGCCCCTACAAGCCGGATGCCTACCGCTACTGAGACGTGCTGCAGAGTAATGACAACGCCGCCTGCGGGCGGCGTTCTTGCGACTGGCGTGTGACGTTATGTAGGGCCGCTTGTGGTGGCGGGTCGCCTTGGCTAGCTTTTGGGTACTTGAGGCGCCGCTGTGACAGCGCGCCTTCGAGTCCCAGCGAACGACCATAGGAGTGAACGAGATGGATTTTGGTCACTACAAGTCGTGTATCGAAGCCTGCCATGTCTGTGCCGCTTACTGCGACCGCTGCGCCACTTCGTGTCTGCAGGAGGACGACGTCAAGATGATGGCGGAGTGTGTCCGCCTCGATATGCAGTGCGCGCAGATCTGCCGGCTGGCGGCCTCCTTCATGGCCCAGGGTAGCGAATATGCCAAGCAGCTGTGTCGCCTATGCGCCGACATCTGCCAAGCCTGTGGCGATGAGTGTGCCAAGCACGAGGCCGAGCATTGTCAGGAATGCGCCAAGGCCTGCCATCGCTGCGCCGAGGAGTGCAGCGCCATGGCGACCCAGTAAGGACCCTCTGGCGGGGTCACTCCTCGACGAAGGCGAGGAAGCGACCCGCCAGCAACACCGCCGGCCATAGCAGCAGCGACAGCGTGCCGGCCACCAGCAGACGCCGGGGCGTGGCCTGCGCCAGCCCCGGCCCCAGGTTGAGCAGCAGGGCATTGGCGAGGCCCAGTGCAACCAGCACCAGTTTCAGGCGAAACAGCGGCATGCCGGCGTAGCCGGCGGGATCGGCGAGGAACAGCATGCTCCCCGTGGTCATGGCCAGCACCAGCCCGACGAGCGCCACCGGCTGCAGCAAGCGGCCCAGCTCCCGCAGCGCCAAGTGTTGGCGCCAGCCCAGCAGGCGCAGGTCGAGCGCGACAATGGCGCCGATCAGCAGAGCGATGCCGAGCACGTGCAGGGCGTTGATCGCCGCATAGCCCCAGCGCGACAGTCGCATCCATTCGGCGAGGGCCGTGTCGGCAAGCCAGGCCAGTAGTGCTGCCACGACAAGGGGTCAGATTCTGCCGGGATAGAGCACGAAATGCTCGCCGCCGATCCACAGCTGCTCGGCCTTCATCCGCCGTTCGCCGGAGTGCTCGCCGGAGACGCGCAGCTCCACCCCCTCGGCCAGGTCGCCCTCTGCCAGGCCGGCGCGTTCGTTGCGCCAGGGCTGGCCGACCTCCACCGTCCAGGTCTCGCCGTCCACGTCCAGCTGCACTTCGCCGTGCGGGTTGCCCAGCCGTACCTGGGTGATCGTGCCTTCGATCTCGATGGTTTCCCCTCCGGTCCAGCCATGGTGGGCCTGGACGGGGGCAAGAAACAGCAGCATGACGATGGCCAGCAGCCATTTTGCCCGGCAGCGCATGTTCGGCTCCTCCTGTGCGACCTCCTTTCAGGCTAGTCCCGCCGTCACGTCCTGCAAGGTCGCCCGCTCACAGCCCGGCCAGCGGCATGAGCAGCCCCAGGTAGAGCGGAATCAACAGCGGGGCGGCCAGAGTGGTGACCAGTACCGCCAGGGCGCCCTTCGCCGGCTGGATGCCGAGCTCCATGGCGACGACCACCACGTTGGCGGCCATCGGTACCACGCCCAGCAGCAGCAGCGCCAGGGCCAGCTCATCGGCAAGGGGCAATAGCGCTTGCAGCAGCCACACCACGGCCAGCATCATCCACGGCCACAGCAAGTAGCGGATAGCCACGCAGCCGGCCATGAAGCGCAGGTCGATCTCGCGGATCGCGACCCGGCCCAGGGTCATGCCGATGATCATCATGCCGAGCAGCGTGTAGGTGGCCGGGAACACCGCCAGGCTCTCCATCAGCGCGTCAGGTGGCGAGATGCCGAGCCCGCTGACCAGCAGTGCGGCGAGAAAGGCGTAGATCAGCGGCAGCCGCACGATCTTGGCCAGGCTCTCGCGCACCGAGAAGCGGCCGCGCGCGCTGAGGTAGAAGCCCACCGTGAACTCGTAGAGCGTCACGCCGAGGATGCAGAAGAGATACAGCGTCACCCCTTCGGCAGGCAGCAGGATCATGGCGATCGGCAGGCCGAAGTAGCCGGTATTGCCGGTACCGGAGGAGAAGGCCAGTACGGCGCTCTCCTGGGGCGACAGGAAGCGCTGCGCCAAGGGGTTGACGACGGCTGCCACCAGGCTTGCGAGCAGGAACAGCGCCAGGGTCAGCAGCAGGTAATGGGGCGTGGGGCCACCCAGCAGCAGGCCGCGGAAGAAGGTCAGCGGGGCGATGAGGTAGATCAGCAGCGTGGCGATGGGGCGCGGGTCTATCGCCAGCCGCCGGGCGGCGAGCCAACCCAGGCCGACGAAGGCCAGCAGCGTCCAGAGGGGGCCCAACAGGGCGCCGGGGTCGATCATCGCTCGTCATTCCATCGCCGAAAGCCGATATGATGCCTGCCGGCAGGGCGGCTGTCAGCATGGCGTGATCACCCCGGCGCCGCTCGGCGTCAGCCGTTGCGACGGCTCGACCTGGCCCGCTCGGCCTGGTCGTCGATGTTCTCCTTGTGGGCGGTCTTGTCGCGTGCCACCTGGGCGCCGCCTACGGGGGTGGTTTCGCGTCGGGTGTCGATACCGGGCCTCTTGGCGCTATGCTTCTGGTCGTCGACGTTGGCGTCGGGACGGTAGACGTCGTCCTGGGCGGGCGAGTCTCGCCCCCCCTTGTGTCCTGCTGACTCGTCGGGAGCGTCGCGCTCGGTCAGGCGCCGTGCCCCCTCGCGCAGGCTCTCGCGCTGCTCTTCGGGAATCTGAGTGCTTTGGCGGTGCGTGCGGTCCTGGCGTGATCGTTCCATGTCACTCTCCTCGTCGAGCTGATGGGTCAGCTTCCCTTGCCCTCGTCGCCCAGGGTGAAGGCAGGCGGATCGCTGGCAGGGAAGGTCTCCGCGTTGGCCTCGTCGAGTTCGCGCTCCTCCTGCTGCGCTTCGGCCTCGCTGGGCGATATCTCGGCATAGCCCGGCTCCAGCATCCAGCGCCGGTCGCGGTAGGCGATCAGCTGCTTCGGCACCCAGAAGCGGCTGCCGGTCTCGGTGATGATGCCCACTTTCTCGGCATCGCTCACGTCGGCCACCTTGCCGACTTGCTTGCCCGCGTCATCGAAGACGGTGGTGCCGGTGATGAGATCCTGCGTCATTGGCGTCTCTCCTCATCCGTTCGATCCCGCCCGGTGCTCTCCCTGCCCGGGCCCGAAACCCTTCCATTTCAGCGTCGCCGCCACTCGAAGCAGGGTCAATGCGACGGCGGCGACTTTTTGTTAGCAAAGTTGCCTTCGTGCAGCCGTGTGAAGTGGTCATGTGTCTGGGCGTTGGCCTCGTGGCGCGATCTGCCCGGGCTTCTAACATGACCCAGGCTCATGCAGCAGCGTGAAACTTTTCATTGGTCAGGCGCCAGCCGGGACGGCAGAATGCAGGGATTCGCAAGCCGAGCGCACGTTCACGCCGCCCCGCGGGCGACGCCGAACGGCGCCTGTTACAGAGAGAGTCATTCATGAGCACGCCGTACCCGCTGGGCATCAGTTTCGAATTCTTCCCCCCTAACACCGATGCGGGGCGCGAGAAACTGATGGGGGTGCGTGATGCCTTGGCTGAGCGGAACCCGCGTTTCTTCTCCGTGACCTACGGCGCCGGCGGTTCGACCCAGAGCCGCACGCTGAATACCGTGCGGGCCGTGCGCGAAGCGGGCGTCACCACGGCACCGCACCTCTCCTGTATCGGCAGCGAAAAGGCTCAACTGCGTGACCTGCTCGCCCAGTATCGCGAGGAAGGGATCGACAGCCTCGTGGCACTGCGTGGCGACCTGCCATCCGGCATGGGCGGTATCGGCGAACTGCGCTACGCCAACGAGCTGGTGGAGTTCATTCGCGACGAGACCGGCGACCATTTCGAGATCGCGGTAGCCGCGTATCCGGAGTCCCATCCCCAGGCGCCGAGCTTCGAGCGCGACCTCGAGAACTTCGCGCGCAAGGTCAAGGCCGGGGCCAACCTGGCCATTACCCAGTATTTCTTCTCCGCCGACGCCTACTTCCACTTCGTCGAGCGTGCCCGTGCCCTGGGCGTCGAGGCGCCCATCGTGCCCGGCATCATGCCGATCACCAACTACACCAAGCTGGCGCGTTTCTCCGACGCCTGCGGTGCCGAGATCCCGCGCTGGATCCGCAAGCAGCTCGAGGCCTACGGCGACGATAGCGAAGCCATTGCCAGGTTCGGCACGGAGGTCGTCTCGGGCCTGTGTCAGCGCCTCCTCGAGGGCGGTGCCCCCGGCCTGCACTTCTATACCCTCAACCAGGCCGAACCTTGCCTGAAGATCCTCGACAACCTGAATGGCACTCTGGCAGCGCGCTGAATCTGGGACTAGCCTGTTCCTGCACGTCCATGGAACCCGGAACAGGAGACGCTCGATGCGCCATGCCAAATTGACAGGAGTCACTGCAGCCCTGCTGCTCGCCGCGGGAGCCGCTCAGGCCCAGCAGGGGCAGGAGGTCGAGATGAATCTGGTGACGGCCGATGGGGTCGAGGATGCCATCGGGACCATCAGCTTCGAAGACACCGACCACGGCCTGTTGCTCACCCCCGACCTGAGCGAGCTGCCTCCCGGTGTCTACGGTTTCCACGTTCACGAGAACGCCAGCTGCGAGCCGGGGGAGAACGACTCGGGCGAGATGCAGGCCGCCGGCAAGGCCGGCAGCCACTACGACCCCGAGGATGCCGGCAGCCACGAAGGGCCCTATGCTGAAGGTCACCTGGGCGATCTGCCGGTGCTGATCGTCGACGAGGACGGTAACGCAACCCTGCCACTGCTGGCGCCGCGGCTCAGCGCCGAGGACCTCCAGGATCGCAGCCTGATGATCCATGAAGGGGGCGACAACTACTCAGACGAGCCCGAGCCGCTGGGCGGGGGTGGCAGCCGCATGGCCTGCGGTGTGGTCGAATCCTGAGCCTTCGGCGGCAGCGGCCGCGAGACCTTGAAGCGAGAAGGGCCCCGCCAAGTGGCGGGGCCCTTCTCGTCATGCCAGTGTCGAGCCCATCAACTCGAGGTGACGGGCTTGGCGCCGCCTCCATGCGTGCTGCGCTGGAACAGGAACAGCGACGCACCGATGGCGAGACCGACGATATCGGTATAGATGCCGCCATAGATGAGGAATAGCGCGCCGATGAACATCACCAGGCGTATCCAGGCCTTCACCGGGCCGAAGAACCAGGCCTGGACGGTCGCGGAGAGTAGTACGATGCCCAGCGTCGCGGTGACGCCGACGCGCAGGATCTGCAGCCACGAGCCTTCCATCAGCATGGCCGGGCTATAGAAGAACATGAACGGCACGATGAAGGCGGCGAGGCCGATCTTGAACGACGCCACGGAAGTGGACATGGCATTGTCGCCGGAGATGCCTGCCGCGGCGTACGACGCCAGCGCCACCGGGGGCGTGATCGCCGAGACCACCGCAAAGTAGAACACGAAGAAGTGCGCCACCAGGGGCTGAATGCCGATGTTGATCAGGCCCGGGGCCACCACCGACGCTGCCACGGCATACGCCGCCGTGGTGGGCATGCCCATCCCCAGCAGGATGCTGATGCACATGGCAAAGAACAGCGCGAGCAGCTGGCTGACACCGGCCAGGCCGAGCAGCAGCGAAGAGAAGCGCGCGCCGACGCCGGTCAGCGAGATCACCCCGACGATCAGGCCGGCGCAGGCGCACACGGCGATGATCTGGATCGACATGGTCCCTGCCAGCTGCAGCGCCCGGAGAATCGCCGCCGGGCCCATCTTGTTGGGCGAGATCCAGCTCACCACGGCCGCCGAGGCGGTGGCCAGGGTGCCGGCGCGGATCACCGAGTAGCCCATGAACAGGGCGGCGATCAGGATGATGATGGGGGCGAACAGGTAGACCTGCTTGACCAGGCGACGGAACTGCGGAATCTCGTCCTTGCGCATGCCGCGCATGCCCTTGCGGGCGGCCTCGAAGTCCACCATGAAGTAGATCGAAGCGAAGTAGAGGATGGCCGGGATCAGCGCCGCCACGGCGATCTCGGTATACGGGATGCCGGTCACCTCGGCCATGATGAAGGCACCGGCGCCCATGATCGGCGGCATGATCTGCCCGCCGGTCGAGGCGGCAGCCTCGATGGCGCCGGCGCTGCGGCCCGGGTAACCGACCTTCTTCATCAGCGGAATGGTCAGTGAGCCGGTGGAAACCACGTTGCCGGCACTGGTGCCGTTGATCATGCCCATCAGACCCGAGGCGAAGATGGCCACCTTGGCCGGGCCGCCGCGGGCGCGGCCGGCGGCGGCGAAGGCGAAGTTGACGAAGTAGTCGCCGACCTTCGAGGCCTGCAGGAAGGCGGCGAAGATGATGAACAGGATGATGTAGGTCGAGGAGACCGCGGTGGTCGGGCCGAGGATGCCGGTGTCGGTATAGACCTGGCTGAAGAAGCGGTTAAGCGACAGGCCGGGATAGCCGAGGAAGCCCGGCAGATAGGGGCCTGCCCAGACGTAGGCGAGGAAGATGGCCGAGATGATGACCAGGGCCAGACCGGCGACGCGGCGCGTCAGCTCGAGAATCAACAGCGAGCCCGCCATGGCCGCCCAGGTGATGCCGACGGGGGCGAAGGCGGTGCCGGTGGAGGCGCGCAGCGGGGTATTGAACATCACCAGCAGGTAGCCGGCGCTGGCCACGGCACAGACCATCAGCACCAGATCGGCAGGCGAGAGTTTCTCGCGTACCTGGCGATAGCTCCAGGCAAGCAGAATGCCGCCGACGGTCGCGGCCAGCAGCGGGTAGCCGAAGTGCCAGGTCTCGACCGCGGGGTCGATGCGCATGGCGCCGCCACGGATTTCCTGATACATCAGGAAGACCTGGACCAGGGCGTAGAGGCCGGGAAGCAGCAGGGCGTAGCTGGCCCAGGCCAGCCAGGTCGGGGACCGGTCGGTTCCTTCCTCGTTGGCGAAGCGGGTCCCGGCATAGAGGGCGTAGCCGAGGACGAGCGCACCCGCGATATGCACGATGCGGAACGACCAGGTTTCCATCGGATAGACGTTCAGCGAGAACAGATGGAAGCCGGAATAGAAGATGGCCAGGGCGGCGATGACCAGCCAGTGCCAGCCGACGTAGAGCCGACGGTTGGATTCGACGATATCCTCGTCGACCCCTTCGGCGATGGAGTCGGGGGTCTTGACGACCGCCTCCTCGGAAGCCCCGGGACGGGAATCGGACGTGTTGCTCATGGGGATGTCACCCTCGGGTGTAGTGCTGCTGCTGTATCATGACATGCCCCGCACCGGGCGGTGCGGGGCATAGGCCGAGCGAGGCTGCTTACTTCTTCAGTGACTCGTCGATCTCGTAGCCGTTTTCCTCATACCAGCGCACGGCACCCGGATGGAACGGCAGCACCTTGTTGTGCTTCAGGTTCTCGGGCACGCTGTGCTCGGCGCTGCGATGCACGTTGCGCATCTTGTCGTTGTTCTCCATGGTCACCTTGGTGACCTCGTAGACGAAATCTTCCGGCAGGTCGCAACGCGCGATGGCGAAGTTCCACATGGAGACGGCACGCGCATCCTCCTGCAGCGTCTCGTAGGTGCTGGCGGGAATCATGAACTCGGAAACCGGGAAGGCCTCGATCACTTGCTGCTGCTCTTCCTCGGTGAACTCGATGATGTTCACGTCGGTCTGCACTTCCAACTGGCTGACCGCCGGGATCGGAATGCCGGCAGCGAAGGCGATGACGTCAAGCAGGCCATCCTGCAGCTGGCCGCCCAGGTCGTTCCAGCCGCCGTTGCGGCGCTCGAAGTTTACCCCCAGCTCCTCCAGCATCGCCGGGAAGTAGGTGTCCGACGTGGAGGCTGCAGGACCGAAACCGATCTTGGCGCCGTCGGGGATGTCGGAGATCGACTCGATGCCGCTGCTCGACAGGGCGGTGATGGAGAACGGCGTCTCGTACATCGGGAACAGCGCACAGACGTTGTCCATCGGCACGCCCGGAGCCAGCGGGCTCTCGCCTTTCACGGCGTCCGACGCCGGGCCCATGGTGGTCAGGCCGAAGGCCACGTCGCCGCCATGCACCAGCGCCAGGTTCTGGGTCGGGCCGCCGGTCACTTCGCCGCCGCCGGAGATGTCGAGTTCGTCAGCGATCAGGTTGGCCCAGCCCGAGCCGTAGACGAAATAGGTGCCGCCCTGGCTGGCAGTGCCCACGGTGAAGTTGCTCGGCCAGTCGGAGCGATCCTGGGCAGAGGCCGAAGCGGCGGCGAGCACAAGGGCGCTGGCCAGCGTGCCGGTGAGCACTTTGGGTGTGACGTTGCGCATGGCTATCTCCGTTACATTTGTGGTTATGCATCAGCGGCCTCACGGCACGCTGTTGAACAGTATGGTGCAGAACGAGCCAAGGCGCCGGGCGCCGGGCTCGCTTATGGCATGATGACATAGCAGGGGCCGTGCCAATTGACTGTTTACCTAGACGCAACAATGCGTTGCCGTTGTTGGTTACGACCAAGGTCGAAGTCAGGCTCGCAGGCCGGGGCTGGAGTCTCGCACAGACACGCGGGGGCAGTGTGTGGAAAACCGCTCACTTCCGAGCGGTTTGCCGGTGGCTCAGGGCGGGGTGGGCTCGGCCAGCGCCGCCGCCAGGCGGCTGGCCTGGTGCAGGTCGTTCATCAGCGACGAGGCGAGCCAAGGGTCGAGGCGGTGTTCGCGCAGCCGCTTGGCCAGCTCGTGCTGCCAGTGGTGACGGACCTCCTCGATGGGGAGGGTGATCGCCAGCCCCTCTTCGCCCTCGGCTAGCCGGTTGAGGCCGTCGGCCACGGCGAGGCGCAGGGCGTCATGCGCTTCGCGCAGCGGACTCGCCGGTGCCGCGTGACGCAGCAGGCTGCGTTGCAGCACTTCACCGAATCGCACTGCTTCCACCATGCGCAGCGAGCGTGCCTGCAAAGCCTCCAATTGGGCCTGCTGGGCGGCGGTGAGCGGGACGTCGATGCGTGCCTGGAAGGCGAGGATCTCGGCCAGCAGTGGCTTGATGCGCTCGTGGTAGCGAGCATTGACGGGGGCCCAGATATCGGGATCGATGCGGGCTTCCACCGCGCTCCGCTGTGGCGGGTGGCCGATGACTTCGGCACTGGGCAGCAGGATGGCCGTGCAAAGCAGGTGGTAGGCCCGGCGATCGAGACGACGGCACTCCTGCTGCATGGCGCTGATGGCGGTATCGGCGTGGTTCAGGGCGGCACTGTCGAGATAGCGCGCCTGGGTCGGCGGCAGCCGGTGCGGCTCGGGGAAGCGGCGCTCGAGCAGATTGGCCAGGCGCGAAAGCCAGGGCAGCATCAGCGCGATTCCCAGCAGGTTGAAGAGAGTATGAAACAGCGCCAGCTTGAGCGGCCAGGCTGACTCGGCCAGCCCCGCCAGCTCGGCGATGGCATCCACCAGCCAGGCCAGTGGCACCAGCAGTACCAGCGCGACCATGGCGGTCGCCAGGTTGAAGATCACATGGGCGCCGGCCAGGCGCCGCGCGGCGGCGCCCGCCGACATGGCGCCCAGCACGGCGGTGACGGTGGTGCCGATATTGGCGCCGATGGCGATGGCCAGTGCCGGCAGGTAGGGCAGCTGGCCCGAGGCCAGTGCGGTCAGGGTGAGCAGCAGCGTGGCATGGCTCGACTGCATCACGACGGTGGCGACGATGCCGGCGAGTACGAACAGCGGCCAGTGCCACAGCCGGCTGCCGACCAGCCCATCCAGGCGCAGGCCATCCTGCCAGTCCTCGAAGCCGAGCTTCATGAAGTCGATGCCAAGGAACAGCAGGCCGATGCCCAGCAGCAGCCCGGCGATACCGGCCGAGGCGCCGCTCAACCGATAGCGGCCGAGCAGGCCGAGGGCGAGCAGCGGCATGGCGTAATGGGCCAGGTCGAAGCGCAGGCCGAACGTGGCGATCAGCCAGGCGCCGGTGGTGGTGCCCAGGTTGGCGCCGAACAGCAGCGCGATGGCGCCTGGCAGGGAGATCAGGCCGGCGCTGACGAAGGACATTGCCAGCAGCGTGACCAGCGAGCTGGACTGGACCAGGGCGGTGGCCAGCGCACCGACGCCGATGGCGCGCGCAGGGTGGCACGTGGCGGCATGCAGCCAGCGGTCGAGGGTGCCGCCGGAGAGTCGCTTGACGGCATCTTCCAGCCAGGTCATACCCCACAGGAACAGGCCCAGGCCGGCGACCAGGGTGGCGAGGTCGGGGCGTGACAGCAGCAGGGCGGCCGCTGCCGCCAGGCCGAACAGCTCCAGACGCTGCCGCCTGCCCTGGCGAGCTGCGTCGCCGGGGGTCGCCTCGCCCGTCAAGCTCAGCGGCTCCCGGGGTCGAGGATCCTTACGGTCTGGATGGCATTGCGCTGCTGCTCCTCGCGCTCGCGATTGACGCGGGTCTCCAGCTCGGCAGCCGTGTCGTCCTCGATGGCTGCCTGCTCGAAGAAGTCGCAGCTGACGCAATCACGATAGCGCACGCCGTGCTGTTCCCAGGCGCGGATTCGGTCCATCTCTCCGCAGCGGGGGCACACGGCGCCGGCGATGAAGCGTTTCTGAACGGCCATGAAAACTCCGTGGGTGTGCCACCGGGCGCGGTGGTCTGGTGCCTACCATACCGCGCCCGGCGATTGCTGTCAGGCGGCGCGAATGCCGCTATGACGCAGCAGTGGCTCGACGCTGGGCTCGCGGCCGCGGAAGGCGCGGAACAGCTCCGCGGCATCGCGGGCGCCGCCCTGCTCGAGGATCTCGTGGCGGAAGCGCCGGCCGGTTTCGGGGTCGAAGATGCCGGCCTCTTCGAAGGCGCTCCAGGCATCGGCGGAGAGGACCTCGGCCCACTTGTAGCTGTAGTAGCCCGCCGCGTAGCCGCCGGCAAAGATGTGGCTGAAGCCGTTCTGGAAACGGTTGAAGTCGGCCCTCGGGACGACCGCTACGGCGTCGCGCACCTCATCGAGCAGGGCCTGTACCTCGGCCGCCGTGGGGGCGCTGAGCTCATGATGCAGGCGCAGGTCGAACAGCGAGAACTCGAGCTGGCGCACCAGGCCCATGGCCGACTGGAAGTTCTTGGCCGCCTGCAGGCGCTCCAGCAGCTCGGCGGGCAGCGCAGCGCCGCTGTCGACGTGGCCGGCGATCAGGTCGAGGCCTTCGCGCTCCCAGCAGTAGTTCTCCATGAACTGGCTGGGCAGCTCCACCGCGTCCCAGGCCACGCCGTTGATGCCGGACACTTCGGCCACGGTCTGCCGGGTCAGCATGTGGTGCAGGCCATGGCCGAACTCATGGAACAGGGTGGTGACTTCGTCGTGGGTCAACAGCGCCGGCCTGTCGCCTACCGGACGGGTGAAGTTGCAGGTCAGGTAGGCCACCGGCAGCTGCAGGCCGCCGTCCTCGCGGCGGCGGCGCACCCGGCACTCGTCCATCCAGGCACCGCCGCGCTTGCCCTCGCGGGCGTAGAGGTCGAGGTAGAAGCCGGCGATCGCTTCGCCGTCCTCGAGGATGCGGAAGTAGCGCACCTCGGGGTGGTAGCGCGGTGCGTCGGTGTCCTCCTCGAAGGCGACGCCGTAGAGCCGCTCGACCACCCGGAACAGGCCGTCGACCACCCGCGGGGCGGGGAAGTAGGGCCGCAGCTGCTCCTGGGAGATGGCGTGGCGCGCCTCGCGCAGCTTTTCGCTGACGTAGCCCACGTCCCACGGCGCCAGTTCGGCGAGGCCGAGAGTCTCGCGCGCATAGGTCTCGAGTTCGGCGAACTCCTCCCGGGCCTGGGGTACTGCGCGGCGGGCCAGGTCCTCGAGGAAGTCCAGCACCTGGCGCGGCGATTCGGCCATCTTGGTGGCCAGCGACAGATCGGCGTAGCTGGCAAAGCCGAGCAGTTCGGCCAGCTCGTGGCGCAGGGCCAGCGTCTCCTCGATGATCGGCGCATTGTCGTACTCGCCGGCACTGGGGCCCTGATCCGAGGCGCGGGTGACGAAGGCGGTGTAGACCTCGCGGCGCAGCTCGCGGTCCTCGGCGAAGGTCAGTACCGGATAGAAGCTGGGGAAATCCAGGGTGATGCGGTACCCCTTGACCCCCTTGGCCTCGGCGTTGGCGGCCAGCGTCGCCAGGGCGCTCTCCGGCAGGCCGGCCAGCCTGGCCGCGTCGCCGATGTCCTTGTGCCACGCCTGGGTGGCATCGAGCAGCTGGTTGGAAAAGGTGTTGGAGAGCTCCGACAGGCGCGCCTTGATCTCGCCATAGCGCGTCTTCTTGTCTCCCGGCAGGTCGACGCCGGCGAGGCGGAAGTCGCGCAGGGTGTTGTCGACGCTGCGACGCTGCGCTTCGTCCAGCTCGGCCCAGGCCGGTCCCTCCTTGAGGGCCTGCCAGGCACGGAACAGCCCCTCGTGCTGGCCGAGCCAGGTGCTGTAGTCGGAGAGCTTGCCCAGGCAGGCCTGGTAGGCCTCGCGCAAGGCCGGGGAGTTCATGGTGCCGTTGAGGTGCGAGACCGGCGACCAGGCCCGGGACAGCCGGTCGTTGAGCGCCTCGAGCGGCGCGGCCAGGCTCGCCCAGGTCGGTGCCTCCCGCTGTGCGCGCTCGACCAAGGCCTCGGTGCCGGTGCGATTGTCGGCGAGCAGCTTGTCGATCGCCGGTACCACGTGCTCCGGCTTGATCTCGGCGAAAGGGGGCAGCTCGTGGGGCTCGAGCAGCGGATTGTGGGGCATGCGCACCTCGGGTTGCAGTGGGCGGATGGACGGATAAGCAGTTAGATGCGGCCGCCGGCGGCGGGTTTCAATCCCGCCGGGGGATTGGTGGCGGCGGGCCGGCCTGATAGGCTTGCGCCTCCACGAAAGTCGAGGTGACGGCATGAACGCAACCCTGGAGCGCTGGAGTACACGGCGAGCCTTCATCCTGGCGGTAACGGGCGCGGCAGTGGGGCTTGGCAATATCTGGCGCTTCCCGTACATCACCGGCGAGAATGGTGGCGCCGCCTTCCTGATGCTCTACGTGCTCTTCGTGCTGCTGCTGGGGCTGCCGGTGATGATGGCGGAGATCCTCATCGGCCGCGCCGGGCGGCGCGCGCCCATGCAGTCGCTGGGGCATCTGGCCGGCCAGGCCGGGGCCAGTCCCTACTGGCGATTGCTGGGGCTGTTCGGCGCGTTCACCGTGTTCTGCATCCTGTCGTTCTACTCCGTGGTCTCGGGCTGGTCCATCGAGTTCCTCATCACGGCGGTCAACGGCGACTTCAACGGGCGCGCTGCCGCTGATATCGCGGCCGGCTTCGAGGCCTTCTTCGGCGACCCGCGCCGCATGACCTTCAACCATACGCTGTTTCTGTTCATGACCATGACGGTGGTCGCGGGGGGCGTCGCCAAGGGGCTGGAGCGCCTCAACAATTTGCTGATGCCGCTGCTCTACCTGTTGCTGTTGCTGCTGGCGGGCTACGCTGCCACCACCGACGGGTTCGGCACGGCGCTGGTCTGGCTGTTCCGGCCGGATTTTTCGGCCATCACCCCGCAGGTGGTGATGCATGCCATGGGGCACGCCTTCTTCACCCTGGCGGTGGGCGCCTGTGCGCTGATGGCCTATGGCGCCTACATGCCGGAGCGCCAGAGCCTGCCTCATGCGGCCGGGGCGGTCGCCGTCCTCGACGTCAGCGTGGCGCTGCTGGCCGGTATCGCCATCTTCTCGGTGGTCTTTTCCCAGGGCATGGACCCGGGCGAGGGGCCGGGGCTGATGTTCGTCACCCTGCCGATTGCCTTCGCCGAGCTGCCCTGGGGGGCGCTCTGGCTCAGCGTGTTCTTCCTGCTGCTGCTGCTGGCGACCTGGACCTCGTCGATCAACCTGGCCGAACCCATGGTGGCTACCCTGCAGGGGTTGGGGTTCGGTCGCGGCAAGGCCGCTGCCCTGGTCGGCGTTGCCGTGTGGCTGGTGGGGCTGCTGTCGGTGCTGTCGTTCTCGACCCTGGCCGAATGGCGCCCGTTGTTCGGGATGAACGCCTTCGACCTGGTCACCACCATTCCCACCGAGATATTCCTGCCGGTAGGCGGGCTGCTGATCGCCACCTTCGCCGCCTGGGTCATGCCGCGCGAGGCAGCCCAGGCGGCCCTGGGTGCCGGTGGGGCGGGCTTTCGCCTGTGGCAAGGGGTGGTACGCTGGATCTCGATTCCGCTGGCGGCGATGGTGCTGTTGGCAGGGCTGTGGTAGACAAGAGGCGCCGGCCACGGGGCCGAACGGGAGGCATGCATGAGTAAGAGCGATTCCATCCGCCACTGGCGTGGCACGCGACCCACCCTGGGGGCCAGGGTCTTCGTCGACCCGGCCAGCGTGGTACTGGGCGACGTGGTGCTGGGTGATGACTGCTCGGTCTGGCCCATGGCGGTGATTCGGGGTGACATGCACCGCATCCGCATCGGGGCGCGCACCAGCGTGCAGGATGGCAGCGTGCTGCACATCACTCACGCCAGCGATTTCAATCCCGAAGGCTTCCCCTTGACCATCGGCGACGAGGTCACCATCGGGCACAAGGCCATCCTGCACGGCTGCACGCTGGGCAACCGTATCCTGGTGGGGATGGGCGCCATCGTCATGGACGGCGCGGTGGTCGAGGACGAGGTGATCATCGCCGCCGGCGCCGTGGTGACGCCGGGCAAGCGTCTCGAAAGCGGCTTCGTCTATGCCGGCAACCCGGCCAAGGCGCTGCGCCCCCTGAAGGACAAGGAGCGTGCCTTCTTCCCCTATACCGCCGGCAACTACGTGAAGCTGAAGGATCAGTATCTGGCCGAGTGTGGCGAGGCATCTGCCGAGTAACGCCACGCCTCCCTTTCCGACGACAAGCCTTTGTTTTTCTGCGCCGGGCAAGTAATAATCTGTTTTTTTATCCAGTTGCTTGGGGTTTGCCCGGCATGGCCGACTTTCGTACCCATCTCAGTGCCGCCGTGGGGGGCGGTGCCCTGCTGGCCGTTGCCGGCTGGCAAGGAGGGCTCTGGTCCCCGGGAGAGGCGCTGCCGCTCGGGGTCTTGACCGCCTTCGGCGGCATCCTGCCCGACATCGACGCCGATCA
This sequence comes from Billgrantia sulfidoxydans, assembly GCF_017868775.1. Classification (NCBI taxonomy): domain Bacteria; kingdom Pseudomonadati; phylum Pseudomonadota; class Gammaproteobacteria; order Oceanospirillales; family Halomonadaceae; genus Billgrantia; species Billgrantia sulfidoxydans. The sequence continues at coordinate 414,820 of NZ_CP053381.1, forward strand.
CTCCCACGCCGTGCGCCTGATCTTCAATACCATGGCCGTGATGTCGGTGGTGGTGGGCGTGCTGCTGCTGCATGCCCAGCTCGAGCCAGGGGCGCTGCTGATGGTGTGCGGCGGGCTCTATATCGGGGTGCGTCTCGTGCTCAGTCCGATCTTCAAGCGTTTTTCCGTGCATCGCGGCATCTGGCATTCGCTGCTCGCCGCCGCGCTGTGCGGGCTGGCGACCAGCGCTGCCGGCTATCAGTGGCTAGGCCAGCCGGCCTGGCTCGCCTGGGCCCAAGGGGTGGCGCTGCTGCTGGGGTATTGCATCCACCTGCTGCTCGATGAACTCTACAGCGTGGATCTTACCGGTGCGCGGCTCAAGCGCTCCTTCGGCACCGCTCTCAAGCTGTTCGACTACCGCGCGCCAGGCAACTCGCTGCTCATGCTGCTGATCGCGGCGAGCCTGCTGCCCTGGCTGCCGCCCTTCGCCTCCCTGCAGGCGCTGTGGCTTCAGGGTTCGACCTTCTGGCGGTAGTCCTCGGCCTTGAGTCCGTACTTGCGCAGCTTGTCGTAGAGCGTCTTGCGCGGCAGGCCGAGATGCTCGCAGACCTCGGTGATACGTCCGCGGTGGCTGACCAGCGACTGGCTGATCACGCTCTTCTCGAACAGCTCTACCTGCTGCGGCAGGGCGAGTTCGGCGTTGTCCACCTCGACGCCTTCGAGCAGCACGTCGAGGCGGTGGTCGAAGGCCGAGCCCAGCAGTACGTAGCGCTCGGCCAGGTTGCGCAGCTCGCGCACGTTACCGGGCCAATCATGGGCCATGAGGGTCGAGATGCCGCCGGCGTCCAGCGGAGGGGTCTCCTGTCCGCTGCGGTTGGCGGCGACCACGGCGAAATGCTGGAACAGCAGGGGGATGTCCTCACGCCGCTCGCGCAGCGGCGGGATCGGCAGGGTGACGACGTTGAGCCGGTAGTAGAGGTCTTCACGAAACTCGCCGGCCTCGGCGGCCAGCTTGAGATCGACCTTGGTGGCGGCGATCACGCGAATGTCCAGCGGTACGGCCTCATTGGCGCCGAGACGCTCGACGCAGCGCTCCTGCAGTACCCGCAGCAGCTTGACCTGCAGTGCCAGCGGCATCGATTCGATCTCGTCGAGAAACACGGTGCCGCCGTTGGCATACTCGAACTTGCCGATGCGCCGCTCCACGGCGCCGGTGAAGGCCCCTTTCTCGTGGCCGAACAGCTCCGACTCGATGATGCTTTCCGGCACCGCGCCGCAGTTGATGGCGACGAACGGGTGGCCGCCGCGTGGGCTGCGTTCGTGGATGGCACGTGCCACCAGGTCCTTGCCGGTACCGGTCTCGCCGAACAGCAACACGTCGGTTTCCACTTGGGCGATGCGCTGCACCATGGAAGCGAGACGCTGGATGGCGGGGGTGCGTCCCACCAGGCGCGGCCCCGGCGCGGCCTGCTGCGCTTCCAGTTCGGCCTTCAGCTGACGGTTCTCCAGGCTCAGCCGGCGCTTGTCGACACCGCGGCGCACCATCTCGACCAGGCGCTCGCCGGCGAAGGGTTTCTCGAGAAAATCCCAGGCTCCCTCACGCATGGCTTCCACCGCGGTGGAGATGTCGCCGTGGCCGGTGATGAGGATCACCGGCAGGTCGGGGTCGCGCAGGCGTACCTCGCGCAGCAGGGCCATGCCATCCATGCCGGGCATGCGGATGTCGCTGACGATCACGCCGGGAAAATCGGACGTGAGCGTTGCCAGGGCGCTCTCGGCGCTGGCGTGGGGTTCCGGCTGGTAGCCGGCCAGCTCCAGGGTCTGGCCGGCGGTAATGCGCAGGTGGGGTTCGTCGTCGATGATCAGTACCGGAATGGCCGCCGGGTCATGCATGTGAGCGCTGCTCCTGGGTTGGCGATGTCTGGGAGGTGTCGGGACGCTCCTCGCGGGGCAGGGTAATGGTGAAGCGTGCGCCGGCGCCAGGCTGGTTGGCGGCCTCGATGCTGCCTCCCAGGTCGTTGATGATGCGTGCCGAGATCGACAGGCCCAGCCCCAGCCCGCTGCCCGGCGACTTGGTGGTGAAGAAGGGTTCGAAGATGCGCGACAGGTGCGCTTCGGGAATGCCCGGCCCGCTATCGGTGACGCTGATCCGCACCTGTGCCGGCTCGACCTCGACGCTCAGGAAGAGCTTGGGGGCGGGCGACTCCGTCATCGCCTGCAGCGCATTGCCGATCAGGTTGACCAGGACCTGCTCGAGGCGCACCAGGTCGGCATGCACCCAGACCTCGTCCTCCCAGCAGCGGATCACCTCGACCTCGCGCAGGCGGTTCTGGTAGAGCCGCAGGGCATACCCGAAGCAGGCCTGCACCGACACCGCCGTCAGCGAGCTTTCGCTCTTGCGCGAGAACTGGCGCAGCTGAGCGCTGATCTCGGCCATGCGCTCGGTCAGCTCGACGACCTGGGCCAGGTTGGCATCGGCGGCCTCCAGGCGCTGACGCTCGAGGAAGGCGCGGGCGTTCTCGGCGTAGGCGCGGATGGCGGCCAGCGGCTGGTTGAGTTCATGATTGATGCCGGCGGCCAGTTGGCCGAGTACGGCCAGCTTGGCGGCCTGAATCAGCTCGTCGCGGGTCTGGCGAAGGTTCTCCTCGGCCCGGCGGCGCTCCTCGATCTCGTCGGAAAGCCGGCGGTTGGTCTCCAGCAGATCGCGGGTACGGTGCTCGACATTGCGCTCCAGCTCGTCTCGTGCGTGAGCCAGGGTCTGGCGTTCGCGCTCGGCGAACAGCTCGCGCTCCCGGCGCAGGCGCAGTCGCTGCCAGCCGATGCCGCCGGCCAGGGTGACCACGCCGTAGAGCCCCCCGGCCAGCGCGGCGGCCAGCCACTGGGCGCTATAGACCGAGTCCAGCGGCTTGAGGATGTGCATGTCCCAGCCGAACGCCTCCATGTGGCGGGCCAGGCCGAGATAGCGGCTCCCGCTCAAGGGACCTTGGGTGAACCGCACCAGTTGGCTGCCGTCGTCGCGATCCGCGAAGATTTCGATGCCGGAGTGGGCCAGGGGCTCGTCGGCGTAGCGACGGGTAGCCAGCAGCGCTTGGCGCTCCTCCTCGGAGAGTGGATGCAGTGCGGCCATGCGCAGCGCGGGGTGGCTGGCCATGAAGATGATGTCGTCCTCGTCGGTCACCATCAATTCGGCATCCTGCTCGGCCCAGCTCGCCTCGACGGCGTCGAGCAGCACCTTGATCACCATCACGCCGCTGGGGCGAGCGTCGGGAGCGGTGTCGTCCAGCCATACTGGGGCCGAGAAGTAGTAGCCGCGCTCGAGTGACTGCACGCCCAGGCCGTAGAAGCGACCGCGCCTGCCCTCGATGGCGTCCTGGTAGTAGCTACGGAAGGCGTAGTTCTGGCCAATGAAGGTATCCGGCCGATGCCAGTTGCTGGCTGCTACGGTATTGGCGTATGCATCCAGCAGGTAGACGTCCGATACATCCGCCGTGGCGCGGAACTGGTCGAGCAACAGGTTGAGCGGCATCGGGTCCTGCTGTCCTCGGTTGAGCAGGAAGCGTCGCACCATTTCGCGCGAGGCCAGCAGTTGCGGCAGGTAGTCATGACGAGTCAGGTGCCCTTCCAGGCCGGCAGCGGAGAGCCGCAGCTCGTTCTCGGCCTCTCGCACCAAGGTCTGCAGGGCTTGCTCGCGCGCCATCTGGGCGGTTTGCCACATGACCACGACCAGGCCCAGCGGCAGCAATAACAACAGCAGCCGACGCAGGGGGAGCGGCAGGCGGGGTGGACGGTGTGGGCCTTTCACGCGGCGGTTCCCTACAGCTGGATTTCCGGCAGCGCCTGGGCGCGCCGCAGCGCGCGCTGAGCGCGGGTCTCGGCGCGCTCCATTTCCAGCAGCTCCTCCTCGACGAATACCAGGTGCTCGTGGGAGCGCGCCCGCGCATCCTCGGCGCGGCCCTCGAGGATGGCATCCAGCAGGGCGCGGTGCTGCTTCATCAGCATCGGCCGCGACTGCGGTTTCTCGAACAGGTGGGCGAGGTTGTCGACGATGCTCTTCTCCAGCAGATGGAAGATGCCGCGGATGGTATGTAGTAGAAGAACGTTGTGTGCGGCCTCGGCAATCGCCAGGTGGAAGGCGGCATCCGCCTTGGCTTCCAGTTCGGGGTCGCGGCCGGCGAAGCACGCCTCCAGTTCCTCGAAGCGCTTGATCAGCATGGCGCGATCGGCCGGCGTGGAGCGCAGGGCGGCATAATAGGCCGAGATGCCCTCCATGGCGTCGCGGAATTCGAGCAGGTCCAGGTGGAACTCCTGGTGCCTGGCCAGCATGTCGAGCAGCGGGTCGCTATAGCCGCTGTTGAGTTCGCGGGTGACGAAGGTGCCGCCGCCCTGGCGGCTGGTCAGCAGGCCGCGGGTCGCCAGCTTCTGAATGGCCTCGCGTAGCGAAGGGCGCGAGACACCGAAACGCTCGGCCAGCTCACGCTCCGGTGGCAGGCGCTGGCCGGGCTTGAGGCTGCCCTCAAGGATCATCGCCTCGAGGCGCTCGGTGATGACGTCGGCCAGCCGCGGCTGGCGCACGTTTTGATAGGTCATGCGAATCTTCCTGAGGAGAGCCGATGCTCACTTAATTGGTCTTACCAATAATGGCCTGAAACAGATCGCCTTGCAAATGGCTTGATCTCATCAGGCCTTCAGCGCAACCAAGGTAAACGCTCTCTTGCGCTGGCGCTTAGACGAAAGTCTATGCAAATCCAGCGCATAAAGCAGGGCTCGGCGTTGACACTGACAATGGAGGGCCCTAAGGTTCAACGACTTTCATGGGTAAATTGGTTTGACCAATTTTCCAGAAGGCTCAAAGCTATAATCAGCAAGACCGCTACTGCCCACGGCCGACAGTGAGGGAGCCTCATGACGCCAGTCAAGCTATACCCACCCAAGCCGGAGAAGGTCTACTTCTTCGGCACCTGCCTGATCGACCTCTTCTATCCCGATGCCGGTCTGGATGGCATACGCTTGCTGGAGCGCGAAGGTATCGAAGTGCTCTTCCCCCAGGACCAGACCTGCTGTGGCCAGCCGGCCTATACGTCTGGCTATCACGACGAGGCGCAGGCGGTGGCGGCGGCGCAGCTCGATCTCTTTCCCGAGCCCTGGCCGATCGTCGTGCCCTCGGGCTCCTGTGGCGGCATGATGCGCACCCATTACCCGCAGCTCTTTGCCGGCACCGAGCATGAGACGCGCGCCAACGAGGTGGCGGGGCGTACCTACGAGCTGACCGAGTTCCTGCTGCATGTCTGCCAGCTCAGGCTCGAGGATCACGGGCAGCCCGAAAAAGTGGCCATGCACACGTCCTGCAGTGCCCGTCGCGAGATGGGCCTGGCCGAGACCGGTCCGGCGCTGCTTGCCCGCATGGGTCAGGTCGAACTGGTGGAGCAGGCCCGCGCCGCCGAGTGCTGCGGCTTCGGCGGCACCTTCGCGGTACGCCACCCCGAAGTCTCCGCGGCCATGGTCGAGGACAAGACCCAGGCGATCGAGGCCACCGGGGCGACGCGTTTCGTGACTTCCGATTGCGGCTGCCTGATGAACATTGCCGGCCGTTTCGAGCATCAGGGCAAGCCTGTCGAGGGCGAGCACATCGCCAGCTACCTGTGGCGGAGGACCTCATGAGCGCTTCCGAAGTACAGACGTTCACTCCCCGCGAGTTCCATCGCCAGGCTCACGATGCCCTGGGCAACCCGCAGATTCGCGCCAACTTTCGCAAGGCGATGGATGGCCTGATGGCCAAGCGACGCGACGTCTTCAGCGACTGGGATCTCGAGACGCTACGCGAGCTCGGTGCCAACATCCGCCTTCGCGCGTTGGCCAAGCTGCCCGACCTGCTCGAGCGGCTCGAAGCCAACTGCCAGGCCAACGGCATTCAGGTGCACTGGGCCGAGAACGGCGACGAGGCGTGCCGCATCATTCGTGGAATCTGCGAGCGCCACGGCGCCAAGGCGGTGATCAAGGGCAAGTCGATGGTCTCCGAGGAGATGCACCTCAACGCCCATCTGGAAGCGGCGGGCATCGAGGCGCTGGAGTCCGACCTCGGCGAATACCTGGTGCAGCTCAACGAGCAGACGCCCTCTCATATCATCATGCCGGCGATCCATCTCAATACCGATGAGATCTCCGACATCATGCACACCAGGACCGGTACCGAGCGGACCCGTGACGTCGACACCATGACCGCGGCCGCGCGCGCCCAACTGCGCGAGCGCTTCATGGCGGCCGACGTGGGCGTCTCGGGGGTCAACTTCGCCGTGGCCGAGACCGGCACCCTGTGTCTGGTGGAGAACGAGGGCAACGGCCGCATGACCACCGCCGTACCGCCGGTGCACATCGCCGTGACCGGCATCGAAAAGGTGGTCGAGCATCTGCGCGATGTGCCGCCGCTCTACGCGCTGCTGACCCGTTCGGCCACCGGCCAGCACGTCACCACCTACTTCAACATGATCAGCTCGCCGCGCAAGCCCGGCGAGCACGACGGGCCGCAGGAGGTCCATCTGGTACTGGTCGACAGCGGCCGCTCCAACATCTACCAGGACGACGAGCTGCTCGACACCCTGCGCTGCATCCGCTGCGGCGCCTGCATGAACCACTGTCCGGTCTATACCCGGGTGGGCGGCCACACCTATGGCACCACCTACCCCGGCCCCATTGGCAGCATCCTGATGCCGCACATGATGGGCCTGGAAGAAACCAAGGACCTGCCCACCGCCTCGAGCCTGTGCGGCGCCTGTGGCGAAGTGTGCCCGGTCAAGATCCCGATTCCCGACCTGCTGGTGCGCCTGCGCCGCGAGGCGGTGGGCGAAGGGCGCGGCAACGTGCCCGGTGCCGGCGTCAAGCGGACGAAGAAGGAAGTGGCGGCGTGGAAAGGCTTTCAGTGGCTGGCCACGCACCCCGGGGTCTGGCGCAGTAGCACGGCCATCGCCGGCAAGCTGCAGGCGCTGATGCCATCGAAGCTGGGGCCCTGGACCGAATACCGCACCGCGCCCAAGCCGGCCAAGGTTTCACTGCATGCCTTGGTCAAACAGCACAAGGCCAAGCGCCATCAGGCAGAAAAGGCCGACGGGGAGGAACGCTCATGAGCGCCCGCGACAATATCCTCAAGCGCCTGCGCGAACGCACCGACGGCCCGCTGACGGCGCCGCAGAGCGACTTTGCCGTGGTCACCGGGCGCGGCTGGGATCATGCAGAGCGGCTGACGCGCTTCGAGCGCTGGATCACCTCCGTGCATGGCGAGGTGATCCACACGTCACGCGATGACTGGACCAAGGCACTTGCCGAGCTGCTCGAGGCCAAGGGCATTCGCCGCCTGGCCCTGGGGCGGGAGCACCCCGTGGCCGCCGAGGCGCGCGCCGCCCTGGCCGAAGGCGAGGTCTCCCTGGTCGATGCCGACCGCGACATCGAGACCTGGCGGCACGAGCAGTTCCACGATACCGATGCCGGCCTGACCTCCACCCGTGGCGCCATCGCCGAGACCGGCAGCCTGTGGCTGTGGCCGACCCCCGACGAGCCGCGCCTGCTGAGCCTGGTGCCGCCGATCCACATCGCCGTGCTCGATGCCGACACCGTCGAGGACACCTTCTTCGACGTGGTCGAAGCCCACGGCTGGGCCGGCGGCATGCCCACCAATGCGCTGCTGATCTCGGGGCCGAGCAAGACCGCCGACATCGAACAGACCCTGGCCTATGGCGTCCACGGCCCGCGCGAGCTGGTGGTGCTGCTGCGCCACGCCGAGGAGCGCCCATGACCGCCGCAACGAAGGCGCCTGCTGCCGACAGCTGGCGTGAGCTCAAGCAGGAACTGCTCAAGATCATGCCCGCCGAGCGGCTGATCGACGATCCGCTGCGCACCCTGGCCTACGGCACCGACGCCAGCTTCTACCGGCTCATCCCAAAGCTGGTGGTGCGTCCCGCCGACGAGGATGAGCTGATGGCGGTGCTGGCCGGCTGTCGCCGGCGCGGCCTTCCGGTTACCTTTCGCGCCGCCGGCACCTCGCTCTCGGGGCAGGCCGTCACCGACTCGGTACTGATCCAGCTGCGCGAGGGCTGGCGCGGCCACGAGATTCTGGATGGTGGCCGAGCGATCCGCCTGCAGCCCGGCGTCATCGGCGCCCGGGCCAACCAGCTGCTGACTCCCTTCGGACGCAAGATCGGCCCCGACCCGGCCTCGATCAACAGCTGCATGGTGGGTGGGATCGCCGCCAACAACGCCTCGGGCATGTGCTGCGGCACGGCGCAGAACAGCTACCGTACGGTGCGCGACATGCGCGTGATCCTGGCCGACGGCACCCGCCTGGATACCGCCGACCCGGCCAGCCGCGAGGCGTTTCGGCGCAGCCATGCCGAACTCGTCGAAGGGCTCGAACGGCTTTCCGCCGAGACCCGGGCCAATACGGCGTTGGCGGAAAAGATCCGCCACAAGTACCGGCTCAAGAACACTACCGGTTACGCGCTCAACAGCCTGATCGACTTCGACGACGGCATCGAGATACTCAAGCACCTGATGATCGGCTCCGAGGGCACGCTCGGCTTCATCAGCACCATCACCTACGACACCGTCATCGACGAACCGCACAAGGCCGCGGCGCTGGTCTTCCTGCCCGACATGGCCACCACCTGCCGCGCCACCATCGCGCTCAAGCCTGCGCCGGTTTCGGCGGTGGAGCTGATGGACCGCGCTGCCTTGCACTCGGTAGAGAACAATCCCGGCATGCCCGAGGGGCTCAGGCGCCTGCCCGAAGGGGCTGCGGCGCTGCTGATCGACGTGCGCGGCCATGACGAAGCGGAACTTCAGGCACGGCTTGAGGCGGTGCAGGCGATCTTCGAGGGCATTCATACCCTGGAGCCGGTCACCTTCACCCGTGAAAAAGGCCTCTACGAACTCTACTGGAAGATCCGCAAGGGTCTTTTCCCTGCCGTGGGGGCGGTGCGCGACACCGGCACCACGGTGATCATCGAGGACGTCGCCTTCCCCATCGAGCGCCTCGACGAGGGTGTGCTGGCGCTGACCGACGCCTTCCATCGTCACGGCTACTCCGAGGCGATCCTGTTCGGCCACGCCCTGGAGGGCAACCTGCACTTCGTCTTCCCTCAGGGCTTCGAGAAGCCCGGCGAGGTGGAGCGCTACCAGGCGCTGATGGACGAGGTGGCGCAGCTGGTCGGCGTCGAATACGGCGGTTCGCTCAAGGCCGAGCACGGCACCGGGCGCAACATGGCGCCCTACGTCGAATTGGAGTGGGGCCCCGAAGCCTATGCGCTGATGTGGCAGATCAAGACATTGTTCGACCCGGAGAATCTGCTCAATCCGGACGTCATCCTCAGCCGCAACCCGACCCTGCACCTGGAGAACCTCAAGCCGCTGCCGGCGGCCGATCCCATCGTCGACAAGTGCATCGAGTGCGGCTTCTGCGAGCACGTCTGTCCCTCGCGGGATCTCACTCTCACACCGCGGCAGCGCATCGTCGCCGCCCGCGAGATGGCCAGGCTCGAGGCGCTGGGCCCAAGCCTCGACAGCGAAGAAGCCGAACGCCTCGAGCGGTTGCGCGAGGACTATCGCTACGCCGGCGACGAGACCTGTGCCGTCGACGGCCTATGTGCCACCCAGTGCCCGGTGGGCATCAACACCGGCGAACTGATCCGTGAGATGCGCCGCGAACGCCTGGCGCCGTATGCCGATACGGCGCATCGTGTTGGACGCCATTTCTCCGGCACCACGCGCCTGGCGCGGGGCATGCTCCACCTGGCCGGTGTCGGCCGCGCCGTGCTCGGCGAGCGAGGCCTCTCCAAGGTCAGCGGGGCCATTACCCAAGCCAGCGGCGGCAAGGTGCCCCAGTGGATACCCACCCTGCCCAGGGCAGCGTCGATTCGCGTGCTGGACCGAAAGCGGACTAGTGACAGCGTGCGAGACAAGGTGGTCTACTTTCCATCCTGCGCCACGCGTGTCTTCGGCGCCGGGCATGGCGACAGCGAGAGCCGTTCGATCATGGAGATCACGCTCTCCCTGCTGGAGAAGGCCGGCTTCGAGGTGATCGTACCCGAAATGCCGGGGCACCTATGCTGCGGCATGGCGTTCCAGTCGAAGGGTCAGTTCGAGGAGGCGACGCACAAGGCGCGCGAGCTCAACCGCGAGCTGCTGGTGGCCAGCCAGAACGGCCGCTACCCGATCCTCAGTGACACCAGTCCCTGCGTGCTGCATATGCAGGGGCGGCTGGACGAGCGGTTAACGGTGCAGGAACCGGTGGCCTTCGCTCACGATCACCTGCTGCCGCGGCTCGACGTCACGCCGCTCGACGAGCGCGTGGCCGTGCACGTGACCTGCTCAAGCACGCACATGGGCCTGGGCGAGCGCATGGTGGCCCTGGCAAGGGCCTGCGCCCGTGAAGTCGTGGTGCCGGCCGAGATCACCTGCTGCGGCTTCGCCGGCGACAAGGGGCTGATCACGCCGGAACTCAATGCCTCGGCCCTGAAAGGGTTGGCCGAGCAGGTGGGCGAATGCGATGCGGGGTATTCCAACTCGCGCACCTGCGAGATCGGTCTGTCGCTGCATGGCGGCATCCCGTATCGTTCGATCCTGTCTTTGCTCGATCGTGCCAGCCGCGAGCACAGGGAAGCGGTCGAGACAGCCTGAATCCTCCACAGCTGCTCGCGAGCGAGCGGCTGTGGATAAGTCTGTATGTCATGTGCCTGGAATTTTTCTCTCCAAAGGCCTTGCGAGCGCCCCGGGGAATGCGTAAAGTACTCATCCGCTGCCGGCGACGGGCAACGTGGCCAGCGGTGGGAGGAGTGGTAAGTGGTTGTCATGCTTTGGATTTTTCGACTCGCTTCGCAAGATTCGCGCTTGACGCCCGCGGTGGATTCGGTAGAATGCGCCCCACTCGAAAGCAAGTCCGCAAGCGGGCTTGCGGTCGCCGGCTCAGGCGGGTCTTCGCGGTCAGGATCACCTCGGTGACGGCCTCGAAGAGAGTTGACAAACTCCGACGCTTCAGTAGAATACGCCTTCCTCGCAGGGCGCTGGCGAGGCCCCTCGGTCACGGGATCGACGGCCACGACAGCAAGCGAGCTGCTCTTTAACAATCGATCAGGTAATTCATGTGGGCGCTTGTCGATGAGGTGGTGAGAAGTCACACCATTTCAAGGCAAGCGACTCGTCGAGACCTTCGGGTCTTTTGAGAAGCTTTGACCTTGAGCCGAGTTTGGTTCGCTTTCGTCCGTTTCTTCGGGAAGGGGCGAGCAAGAACCGCAATGATTTGAAACTGAAGAGTTTGATCATGGCTCAGATTGAACGCTGGCGGCAGGCCTAACACATGCAAGTCGAGCGGCAGCACGGGGAGCTTGCTCCCTGGTGGCGAGCGGCGGACGGGTGAGTAATGCATAGGAATCTGCCCGGTAGTGGGGGATAACCTGGGGAAACCCAGGCTAATACCGCATACGTCCTACGGGAGAAAGCAGGGGACCTTCGGGCCTTGCGCTATCGGATGAGCCTATGTCGGATTAGCTGGTTGGTGAGGTAACGGCTCACCAAGGCGACGATCCGTAGCTGGTCTGAGAGGATGATCAGCCACATCGGGACTGAGACACGGCCCGAACTCCTACGGGAGGCAGCAGTGGGGAATATTGGACAATGGGCGCAAGCCTGATCCAGCCATGCCGCGTGTGTGAAGAAGGCCCTCGGGTTGTAAAGCACTTTCAGTGGGGAAGAACGCCTTCCGGCTAATACCCGGAAGGAAAGACATCACCCACAGAAGAAGCACCGGCTAACTCCGTGCCAGCAGCCGCGGTAATACGGAGGGTGCGAGCGTTAATCGGAATTACTGGGCGTAAAGCGCGCGTAGGCGGCTTGATAAGCCGGTTGTGAAAGCCCCGGGCTCAACCTGGGAACGGCATCCGGAACTGTCAGGCTAGAGTGCAGGAGAGGAAGGTAGAATTCCCGGTGTAGCGGTGAAATGCGTAGAGATCGGGAGGAATACCAGTGGCGAAGGCGGCCTTCTGGACTGACACTGACGCTGAGGTGCGAAAGCGTGGGTAGCAAACAGGATTAGATACCCTGGTAGTCCACGCCGTAAACGATGTCGACTAGCCGTTGGGTCCTTCGCGGACTTTGTGGCGCAGTTAACGCGATAAGTCGACCGCCTGGGGAGTACGGCCGCAAGGTTAAAACTCAAATGAATTGACGGGGGCCCGCACAAGCGGTGGAGCATGTGGTTTAATTCGATGCAACGCGAAGAACCTTACCTACCCTTGACATCCTGCGAACCCTTCGGAGACGAAGGGGTGCCTTCGGGAACGCAGAGACAGGTGCTGCATGGCTGTCGTCAGCTCGTGTTGTGAAATGTTGGGTTAAGTCCCGTAACGAGCGCAACCCTTGTCCCTATTTGCCAGCGATTCGGTCGGGAACTCTAGGGAGACTGCCGGTGACAAACCGGAGGAAGGTGGGGACGACGTCAAGTCATCATGGCCCTTACGGGTAGGGCTACACACGTGCTACAATGGTCAGTACAAAGGGTTGCGAACTTGCGAGAGTGAGCCAATCCCAGAAAGCTGATCTCAGTCCGGATCGGAGTCTGCAACTCGACTCCGTGAAGTCGGAATCGCTAGTAATCGTGAATCAGAATGTCACGGTGAATACGTTCCCGGGCCTTGTACACACCGCCCGTCACACCATGGGAGTGGACTGCACCAGAAGTGGTTAGCCTAACCTTCGGGAGGGCGATCACCACGGTGTGGTTCATGACTGGGGTGAAGTCGTAACAAGGTAGCCGTAGGGGAACCTGCGGCTGGATCACCTCCTTAAACGACGTATCACGCCTCGCGGCAAGTGCTCACAATGAATTACCTGATCGGCCAGAGCAAAGACTGTTTGGGTATAGACCCAGCGCGGCCAATGGGTCTGTAGCTCAGTTGGTTAGAGCGCACCCCTGATAAGGGTGAGGTCGGCAGTTCAAATCTGCCCAGACCCACCATTCTCGAGCTTCGGCCGGGTCTGTCGCTCAGTTGGTGAGAGCGCACCCCCGGAAGTTCTGCAAAGAGAAGGGTGAGGTCGCCGGGTTTATTTCAAATCTGCCCAGACCCACCAATTTCGCCGGATACGGCGTTGCTTTGAACCTCGCATAGCGGAGCTATGCGTCGGCCCAAAGCGCCTTGTCTCCGACGAAATTCATCGCCAGTTGCAATGCGGTGATCAGTGGGGCCATAGCTCAGCTGGGAGAGCGCCTGCCTTGCACGCAGGAGGTCAGCGGTTCGATCCCGCTTGGCTCCACCACTTCCCCGCAGTCTACCCTGATCGGATCTGCAGTCATAAGCCATCGTCGCACCTTGCGATGTCGGGTTTATGACTGTCGATTGACAGTCTGCTCTTTAACAATGTGAATCATGCTGACACGTTTTCTCCGCAAGGGGAAAGCAAAAGTGATACGTCTCAAGCGTATCCGGCAATTGTCGTACGTGATCGCAGACCAGACCCCTTCGGGTTATATGGTCAAGCGATTAAGCGCATACGGTGGATGCCTTGGCAGCCAGAGGCGATGAAGGACGTGGTAGCCTGCGATAAGGCTCGGTGAGGTGGCAAACAACCTGTGACCCGGGCATTTCCGAATGGGGAAACCCACCCAGCACCAGCTGGGTATCCCACACTGAATCCATAGGTGTTGGGAGGCGAACCGGGGGAACTGAAACATCTAAGTACCCCGAGGAAAAGAAATCAACCGAGATTCCCCCAGTAGCGGCGAGCGAACGGGGAGTAGCCCTTAAGCGGCACGACTGGTAGGCGAACGAGCTGGGAAGCTCGACCATAGGGGGTGATAGTCCCGTAGCCGAAACCTGAGTGTCGTGAAATCGAGTAGGTCGGGGCACGTGAAACCTTGACTGAAGACGGGGGGACCATCCTCCAAGGCTAAATACTCCTGGCTGACCGATAGTGAACCAGTACCGTGAGGGAAAGGCGAAAAGAACCCCGGAGAGGGGAGTGAAATAGATCCTGAAACCGTATGCGTACAAGCAGTGGGAGCCCCTTCGTGGGGTGACCGCGTACCTTTTGTATAATGGGTCAGCGACTTATTTTCAGTGGCGAGCTTAACCGAATAGGGGAGGCGTAGGGAAACCGAGTCTTAACTGGGCGACCAGTCGCTGGGAATAGACCCGAAACCGGGCGATCTATCCATGAGCAGGTTGAAGGTTGAGTAACATCAACTGGAGGACCGAACCAGGATCTGTTGAAAAAGATTTGGATGACTTGTGGATCGGAGTGAAAGGCTAATCAAGCTCGGAGATAGCTGGTTCTCCTCGAAAGCTATTTAGGTAGCGCCTCACGTATCACCACCGGGGGTAGAGCACTGTTTCGGCTAGGGGGCCATCCCGGCTTACCAACCCGAGGCAAACTCCGAATACCGGTGAGTGCAAGCGTGGGAGACACACGGCGGGTGCTAACGTCCGTCGTGAAAAGGGAAACAACCCAGACCGTCAGCTAAGGTCCCGAAATCCTGGTTAAGTGGGAAACGATGTGGGAAGGCTCAGACAGCTAGGAGGTTGGCTTAGAAGCAGCCATCCTTTAAAGAAAGCGTAATAGCTCACTAGTCGAGTCGGCCTGCGCGGAAGATGTAACGGGGCTAAACCAGGTACCGAAGCTACGGGTGAGCATGCATCACTTGATGCTATTCGATTGGCGTCGCGAAGCGACGTCCAAGCCGTCCCGAACGTCGAGTCGGGAGGGGAGGAGTGGTATCAAGGATGCATGCTCGCGGTAGAGGAGCGTCGTGTAAGCCGATGAAGGTGGATTGAGAAGTCTGCTGGAGGTATCACGAGTGCGAATGCTGACATGAGTAACGACAAGGGGAGTGAAAAACTCCCCCGCCGGAAGACCAAGGGTTTCTGTTCGACGCTAATCGGAGCAGAGTGAGTCGGCCCCTAAGGCGAGGCCGAAAGGCGTAGTCGATGGGAAACGGGTCAATATTCCCGTACCTCACTGTATTGCGATGGGGGGACGAAGAAGGCTAGGTGGGCCAGGCGTTGGTTGTCCTGGTGAAAGCCAGTAGGCTGGGATCTTAGGCAAATCCGGGATCCCAAGGCCGAGAGGCGAGACGAACACCCCACGGGGTGGAAGTCATCGATGCCACGCTTCCAGGAAAAGCCTCTAAGCTTCAGATACAGTGGGACCGTACCCCAAACCGACACAGGTGGTCAGGTAGAGAATACCCAGGCGCTTGAGAGAACTCGGGTGAAGGAACTAGGCAAAATGGTGCCGTAACTTCGGGAGAAGGCACGCCGCGCTAGTGTGAAGGCCCTCGCGGCTGGAGCACGAGGCGGTCGAAGATACCAGGTGGCTGCAACTGTTTATTAAAAACACAGCACTCTGCAAACGCGCAAGCGGACGTATAGGGTGTGACGCCTGCCCGGTGCCGGAAGGTTAAGTGATGGTGTTAGCCCTCGGGCGAAGCTCCTGATCGAAGCCCCGGTAAACGGCGGCCGTAACTATAACGGTCCTAAGGTAGCGAAATTCCTTGTCGGGTAAGTTCCGACCTGCACGAATGGCGTAATGATGGCCACGCTGTCTCCACCCGAGACTCAGTGAAATTGAAATCGCAGTGAAGATGCTGTGTACCCGCGGCTAGACGGAAAGACCCCGTGAACCTTTACTATAGCTTCACACTGGACGCTGATGTTGCTTGTGTAGGATAGCTGGGAGGCTAGAACCCCGGACGCCAGTTCGGGTGGAGCCAACCTTGAAATACCAGCCTGGCATCATTGGCGTTCTAACTCAGGTCCGTGATCCGGATCGAGGACAGTGTGTGGTGGGTAGTTTGACTGGGGCGGTCTCCTCCCAAAGCGTAACGGAGGAGCACGAAGGTACCCTCAGCACGGTCGGAAATCGTGCATTGAGTGCAAGAGCATAAGGGTGCTTGACTGCGAGACAGACACGTCGAGCAGGTACGAAAGTAGGTTCTAGTGATCCGGTGGTTCTGTATGGAAGGGCCATCGCTCAACGGATAAAAGGTACTCCGGGGATAACAGGCTGATACCGCCCAAGAGTTCACATCGACGGCGGTGTTTGGCACCTCGATGTCGGCTCATCACATCCTGGGGCTGAAGTCGGTCCCAAGGGTATGGCTGTTCGCCATTTAAAGTGGTACGCGAGCTGGGTTTAGAACGTCGTGAGACAGTTCGGTCCCTATCTGCCGTGGGCGTTGGATGTTTGAGAAGAGCTGCTCCTAGTACGAGAGGACCGGAGTGGACGCACCTCTGGTGTTCCGGTTGTCACGCCAGTGGCATTGCCGGGTAGCTACGTGCGGACGGGATAACCGCTGAAGGCATCTAAGCGGGAAGCCCCCTTCAAGATGAGACATCCCCGAGGCCTCGAGCCTCCTGAAGGGCCCAGCGAGACCAGCTGGTTGATAGGTCGGGTGTGGAAGCGCTGCAAGGCGTTGAGCTAACCGATACTAATGGCCCGTGAGGCTTGACCATATAACCCCAAGGGGTCTGCGCATCGCGCACGATTGACGGATACGCACCGCGCCGGTAGGCGCGGGCGAGACGATCACGCAGCATGATTCCAACTGTTTTCGCCTGACGACCATAGCGAGTGGGAACCACCTGATCCCATGCCGAACTCAGCAGTGAAACCGCTCAGCGCCGATGGTAGTGTGGGGTCTCCCCATGCGAGAGTAGGTCATCGTCAGGCATCCATTCCAAAACCCCGGCCAACTGGTCGGGGTTTCGCCGTTTAGGGGCCTCCCACGTAGAGTAGCGGAGCGCCGCCCGGCTCGACAGGCATCTATTCCAAAACCCCGAGTTCGTAAGAGTTCGGGGTTTTGTCGTTCTGGGTAGGCCAAGCCTGGGGCAGGTCAGTGGATCGAGGTTACACTGGCAAACAGGGACATACATGATCGAGTGGCGTAGGAGGTGCCGGAGGTTTAGCGTGGCGTCGTCTACTGAAACCATCGTTACGGAGCAAACTGAGTGAAGCCGATCAGACATGGAAACGTCGCCTGGTTGATGGTGGTGATCGTGGTGGGCCTGTTGGGCTGCAAGGAGTCGGGTCCCGAGGACGTCACCGAGCGCAATATCGACGAGGCAATGGACGAAACTCAAGAGCGGCTCGGAGAGGTGGGTGAGAAAATCGAGAAGGACATGGAAGAGGAGAGAAATGATAACGGGTAGAGGGTGCGCGACCCGCCCGTATGGTTCAAGTTTCTTCCCCGCTCGCCGATAAAGTTGACTAAACGGTCAATGCGGCGAGGCCACCCTGGCGTTATGCCGCAGCCAAGGGGAAGTAAAAATGAAAAATCTCACCATCGCCCAGCGGCTGATGTTAATCGTCAGCTTCTGCATGCTCCTCATCGTCGGCGGTGCCACCGCCATCCAGTACCACCTATTCGGCAAGCTGGTGACCGAACGCGTCACGACGGCCGAGTTGCCGGCCACGCTGACGAGTATCCGCAACGATATCGAAGCGACGCTGGCGGCCCCCATCAGCGTAGCCGGGAACCTGGCGCACAATCGCTACCTCAAGGATTGGCTGGTCGCGGGAGAGCCCGAGGCGGAAGCTGACCGAGCCATCGAGTACTTCCATGACATACAACGACGCACCGGGGCCGATGTGGTCTTCTACGTATCGGCGCAGAGCGGCAACTACTACACGGCCAACGGAATCGAGCGCACCCTGAGCCGCGCGGACGACCGCTGGTTCTACGACCTCATCGAGGCCTCCGGTGGCAATGCCTACCAGCTCGATATCGATAACGAAGGCGGTGAACTGAAAGTCTTCATCAATCACGTGATCGAAGCGAACGGTGAGCGTGTCGGCATCGCCGGCGTGGGGTATACCCTGGCGACAATGGCAGCCACTATCCGCGATTATCGCCTGGGTGAGAGCGGTACGGTATTCCTGGCCAGCCGGGATGGCGCCATCAGTATTCATCCCGATGGCGCCGAGCGGGTCGGGCAACCGCTGACGGAGCTGTCGGGCTGGGAAAGCGTCGCCCCCGCTCTACTGGCGGAGGAGGGCTATCGTTTCGCTGCGATGCGTGACCGACAGGGGGCCGAACATCTGGTGGCGGCCATCGACGTGCCCGGCACCAACTGGGTTGCCTTTGCCCAGATTCCGCGCGATGAGCTGTTCGCCGACCTCAACCGGGCGGTCATGCTGATTCTGTTGGCGGTGGGTCTGATCCTGCTGGCCAGCCTGGGAGTGATCGCGCTGCTGTTGCGTGCGCTATTGCGGCCGATACGACGCACTGCCGAAGCCATGCGGGATATCGCCCAGGGAGAGGGGGATCTGACCCTGCGCCTGCCGGTCGACGGCAAGGATGAGAGCGCCGAGCTTGCCGTTCAGTTCAATGCCTTTGCCGACAAGATGCATGACGTGCTGAGCCTAGTGCGGGCCAGCAGCGATGCCGTTCGGCGCGCCGCTCAGGAAATCGCTACCGGCGGCAAGGACATGTCGCGGCGTACCGATCAGGCGGCATCCAGCCTGCAAGAGACCTCGGCTTCCATGGAGGAGATCACCGGCACCGTGGAGAACACCTCTGCGTCATCCCGGGAGGCCAACGCCTTGTCGCAGGCTTCGGCAGAACTCGCCCAGCGCACCAGCGGGCAGGTCGAGCAGGTCGTCGTCACCATGGGGGAGATCCACGAAGCCTCCATTAAGGTCGGCGACATCGTGCGGGTCATGGACGACATCGCCTTTCAGACCAACCTGCTGGCCCTCAATGCCTCGGTCGAGGCGGCACGGGCCGGAGAGAGCGGACGCGGATTCGCCGTAGTAGCCGGCGAGGTACGTCAACTGGCCACGCGTAGTGCAGCGGCCTCACGCGACATTCGTCAACTGATCGAAGCCTCGGGTGAAAGAGTGCAGAGCGGCACGCACCTGGTCAGCGAGGCTGGCAAGGCCATGCATGAGTTGATGGAAGGGGTGCAGCGCGTGGCGGTCATGCTGGGCGAGATCAGCCATGCCGCGGGTGAGCAGAGCGACGGGATTGGCCAGGTCAATATCGCCGTGGCAGAGCTGGACCGCATGACGCAGCAGAACGCCGCACTGGCGGAGCAGTCCACTACGGCAGCCGACCAGCTCAGTGAGCAGGCCGACCAGTTGGCCTCGATGGTGGGGCGCTTCAAGCTGCGCAGCGATCTGTTGCCGGCACCTGAGGTCGAGCCGGCCTGAACTGCCATACCGCTACCGCTGCGCATCCGTGGCGAGATGACGAGGGCCGATCCAGGATCGGCCCTCGTCGTGGGAGGACCCTCAGCTGGCGTTCTGCTCGATGCCCTGTAGGTACCAGGGAGCGCCATCGCGCACATCGCGAAGCAGGTGCCATGTCTCGTTGAACTCGGTCTGCTCGCCGTTCTCTTCGAGAATGCCATGGAAGATGACCGTGGCCTCCGCTTGGCCATTTATCTCCCGCACGTTGCCGAGTTCTGCCAACAGGCGGACGATCTCCGTGCGGTTGTTGGCCGGCTGCTTGGCGCGCTCTTCGCGCAGCAGGTTGTAGAGTTCGGGCGTGACGTACTCCTGAATGTCAGCGAAGTCATTATTGTCCCAGGCGCGCTGCAGGGTCATGAAGTGCTCCTTGGCGCCGGACAGGAATCGCTCGCGGTCGAACCAGGCCGGCAGGCTGCCGAAGCTGCCGCCACCCTTGGCGGCACCCTGAGCCGGCTGGAAGGCCTCGGGCTCGAACTGTGACGGACGCTCGGCCGCTGGCTGGGGGCCTCCGGCCACGGCGGGGCGGCGGCGCGCCAGCAGGCGGAACAGCAGGAAGCCGAGGCCGGCCATCAGCAGGATGTCCATCAGCCGCAGTTCGTCGAAGGCGCCGCCGAAGAACAGTGCCGCCAGCAGCCCGCCGGCGAGCATGCCGCCCAGCATGCCGGGCATGCGTGAGCCGGTGGCCTGGTTGGATTGCGCCTGGCGTGCCGGAGCGGCCTGGTTGGGTGCCGCGGCCGGCCGGTCGGCCGAGCGCGAGAAGCTGCCGACATTACCGCCGCCGCCCATGCGGCGGGCTTCGGCATGTTCGACGGCCAGGCCAAAGCCCAGCACGGCGACCATCAGCATGACGAGGAAGTGACGCATCGAAGGATTCTCTCTGCAAGGATTGGAGGTAAAGTCGAATTTGGGAGTCCCATTCTACCGGGTATGCTGGGGCCTTGATGGCGAAAATGGAAAAAATCATGCGCGTGACAAGCAAACAGAGCCTGCTGCTGATCGTGGACCTTCAGGCCGGCCTGCTGCCGGTCATCGATGGGGGTGACCAGGCCGTGGCCGAGGCGGCGTGGCTGGGGGGAATCGCCGGCATCCTGGGCGTGCCTGTCTGGCTCACGGAGCAGTATCCCGAGGGCCTGGGCAGCAGCGAGCCGCGGCTGCTGGAAGCGCTACCCGGCCATCGGCTGTGGCGTAAGGTTCACTTCAATGCCCATGCCGAGCCGGATTTTGCCGCTGCGCTGGAGGCGAGCGGCAAGCGACAGATCGTGCTGTGCGGCAGCGAAGCCCATATTTGCGTGTTGCAGACTGGCCTGGGGCTGCTGGAAGCGGGCTACGAGGTGTACTGGCTCAGCGAGGCGACGGTCAGCCGGCGTGCCGAGGAGGCAAGGCTCGCCCGCGAGCGCATGATACGTGCAGGCGCGACCCCGGTGAGTGCCGACATGGTGGCCTACGAGTGGCTCGCGCGCTGTGACGAGGAGCCTTTCCGCCAGGTCCACAAGCGCTTTCTCAAGCCACGATCGGCGCGCCCGCTACGTTTCTTCTGAAACGCTCAGCCCTGGTTCTCGCGGCGAGTGAAGACCAGGGTGTCGCCTTCCGACATGGCAGGATTGAAGGCATAACCCGCCACATCGAACGCCTTGAGTTCATCGGGGTCGTCCAGGCGCTGACGAATCATCCAGGCGGCCATGAGGCCGCGTGCCTTCTTGGCGTAGAAGCTGATGATCTTGAACGTGCCGTTCTTCTCGTCCTTGAACACCGGTGTGATCACACGGGCATCCAGCCGCTTGGTATCGACGGCCTTGAAGTACTCGTTGGAGGCCAGGTTGACCAGCACCTTCGAGCCGCTGGCGGCAATGGCCTCGTTGAGCGCCTCGGTCAGGGTGCCTTGCCAGTACGCGTATAGATCCTTGCCGGCCGGGTTGGGCAGCCGGGTGCCCATCTCGAGGCGGTAGGGCTGGATCAGGTCGAGCGGGCGCAGCAGCCCGTACAGGCCCGAGAGGATGCGCAGGTGCCGCTGGGCGAATGCGTTGTCCTCGTCGATGAAGCTGGCGGCTTCGAGACCTAAGTAGACGTCGCCCTGGAAGGCCTGTGCCGCCGGCTTGGCGTTTTCGGGCGTGAAGTGGGGCTGCCATTCCGCGAAGCGGGCGGCGTTGAGTCCGGCCAGCTTGTCGCTGATGCCCATCAGCTCGCTGAGCTGCTGCGGCGAGTAGTCGCGAAGAATGGCAACGAGTCGCTGGCTGTGGTCGAGAAAGTCCGGCTGCGAATGGACGGCCGTGGTGGCAGGGGTCTCGAAATCCAGCGTCTTCGCCGGCGAGATCACGCTCAGCATGGGGCGCTCCTGTAGCTGATAGGGGGCGAAACGGGAATGGAGCGAGTATACCAGCCGCGGGGCAATCATAGGGCTATCGTGGCGATAGCCCCGGCGCATCGAGCATTGGCGAAGGCGACGCCTCAGGGACAGGGGTTGGGGACCTGCCGATGGATTTCGTCGATGGCGTCAAGCACGCTCTGCTCGAGCTTGAGCGATTCGCTGGCCAGGTTGCTCTCGAGCTGCTCCATGGTGGTGGCGCCGATGATGTTGCTGGTGAGGAAACTGCGCGAGTTGACGAAGGCCAGCGCCATCTGGGCCGGATCCAGATCGCTTTCCCGGGCGAGATCGACATAGGCGCGGGTGGCCTGCTCGGCGAGCGGTGAAGTATAGCGCTTGAAGCGCTCGAACAGCGTCAGGCGGGCGTTCTCGGGGCGGGCTCCGTCCAGGTACTTGCCGGACAGCACGCCGAAGCCGAGCGGCGAGTAGGCCAGCAGACCCACGTTCTCGCGATGGGCGACCTCGGCCAGACCGACCTCAAAGGTGCGATTGAGCAGGTTGTAGGGATTCTGGATCGAGGCCACACGCGGCAGATCGAGTCGTTCGGCCAGTTGCAGTGCCTTCATCACGCCCCATGGCGTCTCGTTGGAGAGGCCGATGGCGCGCACCTTGCCGGCAACCACCAGCTCCTTGAGCGCACCCAGGGTCTCTTCCAGAGGAATGGCCTCTTCCTCATCGTCGTGCTCATAGCCCAGCCGGCCGAAATAGTTGGTCGAGCGCTCGGGCCAGTGTAGTTGGTAGAGGTCGACATAATCGGTCTGCAGCCGGGCAAGGCTGGCGTCGATGGCCTGGTGGATATGCTGGCGATCGAGGTGCGGGCCGCCGCGGATATGCTCGAGGCCGGGGCCGGTCACCTTGGTGGCGATGATGACATCGTCGCGACTCTCGCGGCGCCTGAGCCAGTTACCTATGTAGGACTCGGTGCGACCCTGGGTCTCCGGGCGGGGGGGAACCGGATACATCTCGGCGGCGTCGATGAAATTGATGCCGAAGGCTACGGCGCGGTCGAGCTGTTCATGGGCCTCGGCTTCGCTGTTCTGCTCGCCGAACGTCATGGTGCCCAGGCACAGGCGACTGACCTCGATGCCCGTGTCGCCAAGCGGTCGCGTCTGCATCATCGCTCCTGTATGAGGTAGGGTCGGAAGCGTTCTCGTGGCATATCCAGAGCCATGCTAGCCGAGGCCTACCAAGGCAGCAAATCGTGGGGGTTGAGTCGCCGCCGGGGCGAGCGTATGCTGGCGACCCTCAGCGGCCCCGGCGGAGTCCCGCGGCGAGCTCAAGACAGGCCATGGCGAAGATCACAGGGGCGTGAGCGTAGCGTCAACTGGCCAGCTTCAAGACGAACGCAAGGTTGTTTGCACCATGACGCAGGCATCATCACTGTTTACCCGGCTCGAGTACCGTCTTGCGGAGCAGCTCTTTCATACGCGCTGGCTGCCTCGCTCGCCGCGTACCCAGCGTTTGACCATGCACCTCTTCGAGCGCTGCGCCGATGCCGGCCACCCTGCCGCGCTATCGCTCTACGGGCATATGCTCTTCCAGCGCGGCGTCAGCCCGCAGGACAAGGCGCGCGGCGCGCGCTACGTTCTCGAGGCGGCACAGGCCGGCAATCTCAAGGCTCAGTTCCAGGCGGGGCGCATTCTCGAGCACGGCTGCGCCCAGTATCCGCGTCGCGAGGAGCGCGCCGTGACCTGGTATGCCCGCGCCGGCGAGGCCGGACATCCACTCGCCGCGCTTCGCCTGGCCAGGGCCTACCGCCTGGGCGAGTTGGGGTTGCCGGTGGACAGTGCCCAGGCCGAGCGCTGGCAGGCTCTGGCCGACCGCCATGCAGGCCTGGAAGGTGACGAGCTGGACATGGACGACCTCCAGGCCCGACACTGACCCTTCCCTTCCACGGCTATGCAAGACGGCCCCGCTTTCGAGGACACGCCCATTCGTGACGCTGCCGACACTGCTGGATATCGAGGCGTCCGGGTTCGGGCGCGGTAGCTACCCCATCGAGATCGGCCTGGCGCGGGCCGACGGCAGCTGTTGCGCTTTCCTCATCCAACCCTTGGTGGAATGGACGCACTGGGACCCCAAGGCCGAGCTGCTGCATGGGATTTCCCGGGCGCGACTGCAGCGCGAAGGGCTGCCCGTGGCCCAGGTCGCCCGCTGGCTCAACGACGAGCTGGGTGAGATCGGCGTGGCCTACAGTGACAGCTGGGGGTACGACAATACCTGGCTATCGCTGCTGTTCCACCACGCCGGCATGCTGCCGGCCTTCCGCCTCGAGGCGCTGCGTATCCTGCTCAGTGAGCAGCAGCTTGCCTGCTGGCACAGGACCCGCGAGGCGCTGGTCAAGGAGTTGGGCATCCATCGTCATCGCGCCGGTGAGGATGCCCGGCTGCTGCAGCTTACCTATCAGCGCACCCGCCAGCAGGCTAATTGCGGCTAGGCTGTGCGAAGCCGGCGTCAGCTCTCTCCGCCCACCTCGAGCAGTACCTTGCCGATATTGGCGTCCCGCTCGACATGGGCGTGGGCGGCTTCGGCCTCGGTGATCGGCCAGGTGCGGTCGATCAAGGGTCGAATCTCGCCGCTCGCCAGGCGCGGCCAGACATGGGCCCGCAACGCGTCGAGAATGGCTCCCTTGGCCGCCGGCGGCTTAGCGCGCAACGTCGAGCCGATCAGCCGCTGGCGCTTCATCAGCATTCGCCCCAGGTCGAGTTCGGCGCGGCGTCCTCCCATGAGTCCGATCAGCACCAGGCGCCCGCCGGCATTGAGCACGCGCTGGTTGTCCGCCAGATAAGCACCGCCCACGGGGTCGAGGATCAAGTCGGCGCCACCCCATTGCTTCACGGCTTCCACGAAGCTGCCCTGGTGGCGATTGAACACGCCGTCGGCACCCAGCTCGCGGCAGGCGGCGAGCTTGTCATCGCTGCCTGCGGTTACGAAGCAGGGATGGCCGAAGGCCCGGCAGAGCTGGATCGCCGCGGTGCCCACGCCACTGGCGCCGGCATGCAGCAGGACGCGCTCGCCGGTCGCCAGCTGGCCTTCCATGAACAGGTTGAGCCAGGCGGTGGCGAACACCTCGGGGAGCGCGGCCGCCTCGCGCAGGCCGAAGCCGTCCGGCAGCGGCAGCACCTGCCTTGCATCGACCACCACCTCCTCGGCATAGCCGCCGCCCGCCAGCAGGGCGCAGACCCGCTCTCCCGGGCGCAGGCCATCGACGCCGGCGCCGACCTCGATCACCGTACCGCTGACCTCGAGACCGAGAAGGTGGCTGGCCCCGGGTGGCGGCGGGTAGTGGCCGCTGCGCTGCATCAGGTCGGCGCGATTGACGCCGGCCCAGGCGACGCGTAGGCGTACCTCTCCCGCCGCGGGACCCTCGGGGGCGGGCTGGTCATGCCAGCGCAGGCAATCCTCATCGACGGCAATGGCATGCATGGGCAGTCTCCCTAGGTGGTGGTCTCGGTGAGCCGGGCTTCCAGGGCATCCAGCAGGGCGGCGGGCTCCTCGGCATCGACCAGGCAGCTGCGGGTGCGGGCATTGAGGAAGCCGTGCTCAACGGTGCTGTCGAGGAAGGCCAGCAGGGGGGAGTAGAAGCCGGCGGTATCGAGTACGCCGATGGGCTTGTCGTGAAGCCCCAGGTACTGCCAGGTCCAGGCCTCGAACAGCTCCTCCAGCGTGCCGATGCCGCCGGGCAGGGCGATGAACGCATCGGCATGGGCGGCCATGCTGGCCTTGCGCTCGTGCATGTTGTTCACGCGAATCAGGGTCGGCAGCCTCTCGTGTGCCTGCTCGCGCTCCACCAGGTGGTCGGGCATCACGCCGATGACGTCGCCGCCGCCTTCCAGCACGGCGTTGGCCAGTTCCCCCATCAGGCCGATGCGGGCGCCGCCATAGACCAGGCCATGCCCGCGCGCGGCCAGCTCACGCCCGAGCGCTCGGGTGGCTTCAACGAAAGCGGGATCCCGACCGTCACGGGAGCCCAGGTAGACACAGAATCTCGACATGCGCTTCTCCTTGGCAAGCCCTTATCCTAGCTGCCGGGGAGAGGCTTCGAAAGCGTCGAAATCGCGTCAGGGCAGGCAGTCGGCCACGGCGAACTCGGCGTCGAGCCACTGGCCGATGACGTTGGAGCCGCACAGGTGGTGGGCGTACTGGGTGTGCAGGCAGCGCACCTGGTCCCAGTTGGCAATGCCGCCGACGCCGCGTTCGCGCAATACCGCCTCGTAGCCGAGGCGCTCGACCTCGCTGCGCTGCGCCGGGCTCATGTTGCGCCAGCGGGTCTCGACATAATCGCGATGGCTGGCATGGTAGGCGGCGAGAAAATCGGCGTCGTCCCGCAGCCTGGCCTCAAGCTGCTTGATCACGCCACTGGCTTCGATCCGGGAGATGGCGACCTTGAGTCGCTCGGAGCAGAGCCAGTAGAGCGTGGGAAAGGGCTTGCCGTCGACGATGGGGGCCATGCGCAGCACCAGGGGTGTGCCTTCGCCATCGGTCGCGGCGACCGCCTCGATGCCGCGCGGGGCTCGCCCCAGCTGCTCGGCGATGATGCTCAGCTGGAGGGCGTCAGGCATCTGGTCGGTCTGGATCACCATCGTTGCGGTCCCGTACGAACTTGTTGGAGCGGCCCACGGCGCGAAAGAAGGTCCGGTTGAGCTGCTCTGGCGTGGGCACGTAGCCACGCCACTGGCGTTCGCAGTACTCGTTGGCCCGCGCCATCAGCATGTCGTAGAGGCGATTGAACGGCGCATCATAATCGTAGGGGTCGGCGCCGAACAAGCGGATATGCGGATAGTCGGCGAACCGCTCCATGAAATAGCGCTCCAGGTCGGCCTCCACGGCGCGATGCTGGGCCACGTTATCGGGGTCAAGCCAAAGGTTGTAGCGGATGCCCATCATGCTCTCCTGCCAGGATGTATGGCCCCGCATTCCGTCGGGGCATGGTGTTTTGACCACGAGAGCGCGGGGTCGGCTCATGCGAATCAGGCACGCGCCAATGGGACCAGGCGCGCACGACACAGGCGGATCAGGTCGGCAGGCGCCAGGGCGATCTCCAGGCCGCGGCGTCCACCGCTGACATGCATCCGTTCAAGTGGCTCGGCGCTGGCGTCGAGGAAGGTCGGCAGGCGTTTCTTCTGCCCCAGCGGACTGATGCCGCCCAGCACGTAACCGGTGGCGCGCTCGGCCTCGGCCGCTTCGGCCATGCTCGCACGCCGGGCGCCGGCCGCCCTGGCCAGCGCCTTGAGATCGAGTTGGCCGGTGACCGGCACGATGCCCACCGCCAGGCGCCCATCGTCGAGGCAGGCGACCAGGGTCTTGAACACGCAGCGCGGATCGAGCCCCAGGGCGCGTGCCGCCTCCTCGCCGTAGGCCGGCGCGCGCGGGTCGTGCTCATAGCTGAGCAGCGCGAAGGCAGCGCCGTCGCGTTCCAGCGCCTTGACGGCCGGGGTCATGCGTCGCTTGTCTCCTCGAGCGGCTGCAGATGGGCCTCGAGGGCTTCGCGCAGCTCACCCACGATGGGCACGGCACGCTTCAGGCCGTGGTCGAAATGCACCATCACGGTATGCCCCAGGTTGGTCAGCCTTCCTTTCTGCCAGGCCTCCTGGGTCACGGTGAAGGAGCTGTTGCCCAGCCGCGAGACGTAAGTGCGGATCTCGATGTCGCTGCCGTAGTGCAGTTCGGCGCGATAGTCGATCTCCATGCGAGCCATGATCAGTCGCCACTGGCGCGGGTCGAGATCCGGCGTGAACAGGCGGAACAGGTCGTTGCGTGCCAGCTCGAACCAGGCGGGCAGCCGGGTATTGTTGACGTGGCCGAGGGCGTCAGTGTCGTAGAAGGCGGGTTCGATGGTGCGCACGAACATGTGAGAGTCCCTTTGCTGTCTTGTGGTCTTGTGGTCTTGTGGCAAGCCGATGGCAGAGGGACAGCATTGCCCCGAGCAAACGCTAGGTCAAGTGCCGACGGACCGCCTCTCCCCCTGCCATGCCTGCAGCCGCATCCAGCCCAGCAGCCACAGCGTAGCGACCGCGAATCCCGCCAGAGTGCCCCACAGCAGGCCCAGGGTGGCATAGGTGAGCGAGATGCAAAGGGCGTAGCAGAGCAGCGCACCCAGGCCGGCCGGATAGTGCTTGATCACCGTGGCGGCCGGGGCCGCGCCGTGGGTGAGGTGCAGGATCACCAGCAGCGGATACATCGAGATCGGGAAGGCTGCCAGGATGCCGGCCCACGAGGTCGGCAGCACATGCGCCAGGCCGGTGACCACGAAGACGATGGCGGTGGCGAGCCCGGCACGAAGCATGAGCGGCTTCCAGCGCGAGCTGTCATGAGGCACCTTGACCCGAGTTTCCGGCACGTGCCGATAGAGCCAGGTGAAGGCGAAGATGGCCACCAGTGTCACCAGGGTCCCGCCCAGGCGATCGAAATCGAAGCGCGTCAGCACCAGGCTGGTCAGCCACCAGGCGACGAGGCCGCCCAGGGTGCCGGTGAGGATGCCGACGAGCCCGTCGCGGCGCCCGCACAGCAGGTACCCACCGCCCAGCGCCATGGTGGCGGTGAAGCCCGCCAGGCTGAACACGGCGCTCTCGGCAGCGAAGCCGGGTGAGATCTCCAGACCGATGAAGAACAGCGCAATGGCCGTACCCAGCGGGTAGCCGGAAAGCAGCCCGGCCACCCGCGTGCTGACGCGCTCGGCCACGACCGACAGGCCGAGCACGATACCGATCGATACCGCAAGCTTGGCCAGCTGCCAGCTCAGGGGGACTTCCATGGCGAATTTCCTTGCACTGGTGCAATGGGGGCGCGGTTAGATGAGCCGCAAGCCCTGGCGATCGGCCCAGGCGGCGCCCACCGCGTGGGTCAGTGTCACCTGCAGATGGTCGGGCAGGGCAGCACGGGCCTCGTCGACGCTGGCGAAATCGCGGTTGCGTAGCCAGCAGTAGGCCCAGGCACAGGCCTCGTCGTCGCTCTTCGGCACCGGGCGCGCCGGCATCTGGATCAGCAGGAAGGTGGCGGTGCGTGCCGCCCACAGCGGAATGTCATCTTCCGCGCCCGGCTCGCTCCAGGCCTCGAGCGTGGCGCCGTCGGGTGTGGCCTCGGGTTCGCCCAGGCGGGCGACGCGGGCCGTCTCGGCCAGGATCAGCGCGAGGCGGTCCGGATCGCCCTGGCCGAGCCGACGCCACTGGGCGATCAATTCCGGCATGCCACGGCGTACCTTGGCATAGAAGCCGCTTTGCGGCATGGTTTCGCTCATACAGCTGCTTCCGAGGAGAGAACATGGAGTTCGATTTTGCCACGCCCATCGAACGTCGCCACCCCGATCGGGGCGAGTGGCCGTCGCAGAAGTGGCATCGCTATGATGCCAGTATTCTGCCGCTGTGGGTGGCCGACATGGATTTTCGCTCCCCTCCCGAAGTGGTCGAGGCGCTGCGTCAGCGGGTCGATCATGGCGTCTTCGGCTACGGGCTGGTGCCCGACAGCCTGCGGGGCACCCTGTGTGAATGGAGCGCTCGGGAATACGACTGGCCGATCGAGCCGGAGTGGCAGCTGTGGCTGCCCGGCGTGGTGCCGGCCCTGCACCTGGCCAGCCTGGCCCTGACCGAGCCGGGCGAGGGGGTGCTGACCAGCACGCCGATCTACCCGCCGTTCCTGAAGGTGGCCGAGCGTACCGGGCGCCTGGCCCAGCAGGCCCCACTGGGCGAGCCGGTGGCGCCCGGTGAGCCGTGGCGGCTCGACCTGGAGGCGCTGGAGGCGGCGATCACTCCCGAGACACGCCTGCTGCTCTGGTGCCATCCCCACAACCCCACCGGCCGGGTGTGGCGGCACGAGGAGCTCGCTGGGCTGGCGGCCCTGGTCGAGCGGCACGACCTGCTGGTGGTGTCCGACGAACTGCACTGCGACCTGCTGCTCGACGAAGGGGCCGCGCACCGGCCGCTGGCAGCGGCTTTCCCGGCGCTGGCGGCACGTACCATCACGCTGTGGGCGCCTTCCAAGACCTTCAATCTCGCCGGCCTCACCGCAGCCTGTGCGGTGATTTCCGACGCTGCGTTGCGCCAGCGTTTCGCCGCCGCCATGCGAGGATTGCTGCCGGACGTCAACGTGATGGGGCTGGTGGCCGCCGAGGTCGCCTATGGCCAATGCCATGCGTGGCGCCAGGCCCTGCTAGAGACGCTTCGCGGCCACCGCCAGACGCTCAGCGAGCGCATCGCCGCGTGGCCGGGCGCGAGCATGAGCGTACCGCAATCGACCTATCTGGCCTGGCTCGACCTGCGCCGCGCCGAAGGGCTGGCACGGTATCGAGGCTCGCCTCAGCGGGTGTTGATGGAACAGGCAGGGGTGGCGCTCTCCGATGGCGCCGACTTCGGCTGGCCGGGCTTCGTGCGGCTCAATTTCGGCACCACCGCGTCACAGCTCGAGGAAGCCTTGAAGCGCCTCGATACGGTGTTGAAGGGATGAAGCGCACGTGATGAGGCGGCCCATCGGGCCGCCATCGGTTCGGCAACGGGTCAGTACAGCAGCGTGAACAGCTTGCGGCGATAGGTCACGGTCAAGGGATGGTCGGCGCCCAGCGCATCGAAGACTCGCAGCAGGGTCAGGCGTGCCGCATCGTCCCCGTAGCCCCGATCCTTGCGCATCACGCCGAGCAGTCCCTCCAGCCCGGCCTCGTAGTCGCCGTCGGCTACCTGGCGCAGGGCGCGCTTGAAATTCGCCTCGCTGTCGTCGCGCCCGGCCAGTGCGGCGAGCTCGTCGTCGCTCGGTGCCTCCTTGCGGAACTCGACGCTGGCGCGCACGCCCCGGGCCGGAGCGGCGTCGCGCTCCTCGGGCGGCAGGTTGTCCAGCAGTGCCAGGGCCTCTTCACTGCGACCTTCCGCCACCAGCGCGCGAGCCAATTCCACCTGGTAGGGGTAGTGTTCGGGGTGCTGTTGCACGAGCTGCTCGTAGAGCGTGCGGGCCGTGGCGGCGTCGCCCTGGGCCAAGGCCTCGGCGGCCTGCTCCTCGGGGCTGGCCGGCGCGTCTTCCGGCGCGGGGAAGTAGCGTGACAGCCACTCGCGGATCTCCTTCTCGGGCAGCGCGCCCTGGAAATGGTCGACCAGGCCGCCCTGGCTGATGAGCTTGACGTCCGGCACCGAGCGCACGCCGAGCTGGGCGGCGATCTCCTGGTTCTCCTCGATGTTGAGCTTGGCCAGGAGGAAGCTACCGCGATACTCCCGGGTCAGCTTCTCGAGGAGCGGCATCAGCGTCTTGCAGGGCTGGCACCAGGGTGCCCAGCAGTCGAGCAGCACCGGCACCTGCATGGAAACTTCCAGGACCTGCTGGATGTTGTTGCGGTCGACGTCGATGATCAACTGCTCATCGCCGGGCGCCGCTTCCTGCGGTGACGGGGTAGATTGCTGGGGCGCCGTCAGCGGGGCGCCATTGCGAGGGTCGACGATGGACATGGAAACGGCCTTGCACGAAGAGTGAGTTTGTTCGAAAGATGCGGGTAAAGGCCGCGGGATTCAAGGGGGGCGGATGTTGGCTCCCGCGGCGCGTTGGTTGACGAGCGGCTGCAGTCGCGGCATCCATCCCGGGGCTGTGATAGTCTCGTCCTCGTTCGGCCGTATCGGTGCCGGGCATCCAGACATGAGGAGCCGTGGGATGGCAACGTACCGACTGAACCGCGACAGCGACCTGATCGACAACCCTTCGCCGCGCTGCGCCTGTATGCTGGTACTGGATACCTCGGCGTCGATGTCGGGGCCGCCGATTCGTGAACTGAACGCCGGCGTCCAGGCCTTCATTTCGGCGGTTCAGGAAGACGATATGGCCGCCTGCTCCGTCGAGCTCGGGGTAATTACCGCTGGCGGCAAGGTCACCGAGCAGCTGCCCTTCACCACGGCCATGAACATAGCGCAGTGTCGCCAGTTCACCGCCGCCGGGCTGACGCCGCTGGGCAGCGCCATGGAGCTGGCACTGGATCGCCTGGAAGAGCGCACCGCGGCCTACCGCAAGGCGGGGGTCGCCTATTACCAGCCGTGGCTCGTGGTGATCAGCGATGGCGTACCGACCGACCAGTGGCAGGCCGCGTCGACCAGGGCTCGTACCCTGGCCCAGCAGCGCAAGCTGGTGGTCATGCCGGTGGGCGTCGAGGAGGCCGACCTCGAGGCGCTCAGCGCCTTCTCCACCCGGCCGGCCAAGCGCCTCGACGGGTTGAAGTTTCGCGAGTTCTTCCTGTGGCTCTCGGCCAGCATGAGCCGCGTCTCGGCGTCGGCGTCGATCACCGACCAGGTCAAGCTGCCGCCCACGGACAGCTGGGACAGCATCTAGTCCGGATGCGTGGCGTCGAAGGAGGTCGAGTGGTTGCACGCGCACTGGTGGTGACGGATTCACAGGGCAAGCAGCGCCGGCTCGGCAGGCGCCTCGAGCGTGGCGGCGAGGGCGAGATCTTCGCCCTGCGGGATCGCCCCGACGTGATCGTCAAGTGGTACTACCCCGAGGTGCTCGATAAGCGCGGCGAGGAGCTGCATCGCAAGGTCGAGGCCATGCGCGGCCTGCGCGATGCCCACATGACGCGTGACGTCTGTTGGCCGCTGATTCGCGTGTTCGACGAGCGGCATCGCTGGATCGGCTTCGCCATGTACCGGGCACGCGGCGTGAAGATGAGCTTCCTCGCGCATGCCCTGCTCTGCGAGCGCTATTTCCCCGGCCTCGACCGGCGCCGGATCGTCGCCTACCTGATCCGCTTCATCGAGATCGTCCAGCAGTTGCACGAAGCCGGGGTCTGCATCGGTGACTACAACCTCAACAACGTCTTCTGCGTGCCATCATCCGGGCAGGTGACGCTGATCGACTGCGACAGCTACCAGCTACGCGTCGACGGCACCTTCTATCCCTGCCCCGTCGGCAGCCCCGACATGACCCCCAAGGAGCACCAGGGGGTTTCCTTCCGCCATACCGTGCGCACGCCGCGCAGCGAGGCGTTCTCGCTGGCCATCGTACTGTTCAAGTGCCTGATGCTGGGTCGCCATCCCTACGACATCGTCGGGGGCGACGACCCGGTACGCAATCTGCGGCGTGGCAACTTCGCCTATGGCCGCGGCCAGCGCGACGTGCCCCAGGGCGTATGGTACGAACTCTGGAGGGAGCTGCCCGACACCCTGCGCGACATGTTCGTGACCACCTTCACGGTAGGGGCCGATGCACCCGCCCAGCGGGCCACGCTGGCCCAGTGGCATGCCGCCCTGAGCGACTACCGCGAGGCGATGGCGGCAGGGCGGTGCGCCGTGCACCTGGCCAAACCCGGCCGGCCGCGTCGCTCGCAGGTGCAGCATGCCCGCTGAATCGCAGCTCGCCCGGAGCGCACCGGGACTCACCTGGTCGGCACTGAGTGTCGCCACCGTCGGACTGGCGCATCTGGAGCGCCTGCCCCCCTTGCCTTGCCAGGATGCCGCGGGTGCCGTGGCGACTCCGCGACCTGCGCTCGTGGTGGCCGACGGAGCCGGCAGCTCACCGGCGTCGGACCAGGGCGCACGCACCCTGGTCGCCGCCATGTTGCGTCTGGCCGATACCCTGGAGGCGCAACTGGCCTGGCTGCTCGATGCCGACGCGGAGCCGGGGCCCGAGGCCATCCGCCAGTTCGCCGGGCTGCTGGTGCGTCATGCGCAGGGCACGCTCGAGGATCTGGCCTGTGAGCAGCGCCGACCGGTGCGCGACCTGCGCTGTACGCTGCTGCTGGCACTGGCCGGGCGCGAGAGGCTGCTGTGGCTCAAGGTGGGCGATGGCGAACTGGTGCTGGAGCGGGCGGTATCCAGCGACGCCGGAGAGGGGGGTGAAGCGGAGCTGACGCCGCATCTCTCGACCCTGGGCGAACGCGGCAGGGGGGAGTTCGCCAACCAGACATGCTTCGTCGACGAACGCCTGGGCTTCGAGCAGGTGCAGTACGGCTGCGAATCGACGGCGGCACTGACGGGGGTCGCGCTGCTCAGCGACGGGGCGGCCGAGAAGCTGGTCTCGCTCGATGGGCAACAGGTGGCAGGACAGCTCAGCCACTGGCTCGACGACTTGCGCCAGGGGCGGTTGCGCCAGCGGGACCTGGTGCGTCGCTTCTACGGAGAGAGCTTCTGCCGCGGTACCAGCGGTGACGACCGCAGCATTGCCCTGCTGGCCAGGGAACTGCAAGCGCGGTGAGGCGTCGATGACCATGTAGGGGCGCAACCTCCGGCGTGGACGCGGAGACTTGCAAGATTCGTGCACGCCGTAGGCTATGCTTTGCCGTAGAGGCTCCAGCAGCTGTCGACTCGCCGCGATGCCAGGTACGGCTCGCCATCGGCGATGCGTGGGCAGGCGATACGACTCCCGCTGCACGGGGAGTGCCCAAGGATGGAGGAAGCGATGCAGAAGCCGCAGTACAGGCCGGACATCGATGGCCTGAGGGCGATAGCCGTCACCCTGGTGGTCGCTTATCATGCCGGAATTCCAGGATTTGACTTCGGGTTCATCGGCGTAGACGTCTTCTTCGTCATCTCCGGCTACCTGATCACGAGTTTGCTGATAAGGGAGCTGGAGCGCACCGGCGATATAAGCCTGCTCGCGTTTTACGGTCGCCGTGTCCGGCGGCTGATGCCGGCCATGGTCGTCGTGATCCTGTCCTCCCTTGTCCTTGGCTACCTCCTCCTCACCCCTGTGGGACAGCAGCAGAATCTGTCTGAATCGGCTATCGCCTCCATCGCGTTCTTCGCCAACTATTATTTCATCGCGACGACAGGCGGCTATTTCGATGGCCCCACCGACCAGGTGCCGTTGCTGCACATGTGGTCCCTGTCGGTGGAAGAGCAATTCTATGCCATCTGGCCGGTCCTCCTTATCGCGAGCCTGTCGCTCGCCAGGCACCATGGAAAACGGTCATGGGTCGTCTTTTCGACGCTTGCCGCGTTAGGAATCGGTGCCTCTTTTTGCTACGGGTGGTGGCTTTCCAGCGTCAATCCGAATGCAGCTTATTTCTCCGTTCTCTCCCGCGGCTGGCAGTTGTTGGCGGGCTCGCTGCTGGCGTGTGTGCTGGGGCGCGGGCTGCTTTCGCAGGTCTCGAACGCTGCTCGGTCTGCCCTGGCTGCGCTTGGAGCGGCGCTGCTGCTGGCAGCGGCGTTCGTCATCGAGGGCTCCCACGCGTATCCCGGCTGGGTGGGAATGCTGCCCGTTCTCTCGGCGGTGGCATTGATCGTGGCCGGGTTCGGCCGAGCTTCTAACCCCCTGTCCCGGTTGCTCGCCACACGGCCCTTCGTCTTCGTGGGAAAGATATCGTACCCCTGGTATCTCTGGCACTGGCCCTTGCTGGCCATGTCCCGCGCCTATCACCTGGGTGAGGGTGATCTGGAGCGTGACGTGATGCTGGCATCTCTCTCGTTCGTTCTCGCATTCCTGACCTATCGCCTGGTGGAAATCCCTGCCTCGGGTTTCTTCGCGAGGCGATCCGTATCCCACAAGCAGCTCGTCAAGCTGGGCGGGTTGTCGTCTCTCCTGCTCGCCCTCGCCGCGTTCGGGTTGATGAGCCATGCCAACCAGCAGAAGAGCACGGGCTTCTATCGACAACTGGACCGGGCGGCGGAAGATGTGCCCGAGCTGCGAGGAGAGTGCCATTTGAGCACCCCCTTCCAGGGGCTACCGGATGCATCCAGCTGTGTGAATCGGTCCGATATGGGCGCACCGGATCTGCTGCTATGGGGGGACTCCCACGCGGATCACTATTCCCCGATGCTGGAGGAGCTATCCGAAGTCCTCCAGTTCGCTTTCCTGCAGAGATCCTTCAGTACCTGTCCGCCATTGATAGGCTATTCCCACGGTTATTCTCAGGGCCATCCCCGGGAGAACGATCGGAACTGCGAGCTGTTCAAGGAGGCCCTGACCGATGAACTCGCCGAGTTGGCGCAGAGGGGGCTGTCGGGGGTCGTGTTGAGTGCCAGTTGGCTGGGGCGAGCGAGCAGCGAGAGCCACCTGTCGCTGGCGGAAAAGGGACTCAGGAATACCGTCGATCTTCTGCTTGCGCATGGGCTGAGGGTGGTTGTCGTGGCGCCCACGCCTGTGTTCAGCGTACCCATGACGGACTGCCTGGCCAGGCGAACCGTGGCGTCATGCAGCACCTATCAACGGCGGCTGGAAAAACGCAGGGAGGCCATACTTTCCATCATGCACGATATCGCCGAGGAGGAGCCGGGCGTCAGAGTCGTCGACTTCCACGCGCAGCTGTGTCCGGGCGGGAAATGTCACTCTTTGCTTGGCGACACCGTGGTGTATCGGGACGAGCACCATCTCACGACTCGCGCCGCCAGGGAGCTTTCCCCCTACGCGCGCAACGATATCGAATGGCTCCTGTAAAACCGACGGTCGTCGGTTCAGTACCGAGTGGGCACAAAAATCCGAGGCTGTGTGGCCTCGTTTTTCCTATTTGGTAGCGGGGGCCGCTGATCTTGAAACGAAGAGCGAACCGACGGTCATCGGTTCAGTACCGAGTGGGCACAAAAAACCGAGGCTGTGTGGCCTCGTTTTTCCTATTTGGTAGCGGGGGCCGCTGATCTTGAAACGAAGAGCGAACCGACGGTCGTCGGTTCAGTACCGAGTGGGCACAAAAAACCGAGGCTGTGTGGCCTCGGTTTTCCAATTTGGTAGCGGGGGCCGGATTTGAACCGACGACCTTCGGGTTATGAGCCCGACGAGCTACCAGACTGCTCCACCCCGCATCAATGTGCTGAGTATTCTACGCTTTTTCTGCGCTGTGTCAAGGTGGGCGGCAATCCTCGTGCAAGCGCGGCGCATGTGTCCATAATCAGGAGGGGAAGCTTGAAGGCGAGCCCTTCTGCCAGCATCCTGTTACGGCTGGCCTGCTGTGCCAGGTCAAGCAATGCAATGACAAGTGTCATGATCAGGGAGGTGGACTATGACTCAAACAGCACCCGTAGCGTGGGTCACCGGGGGAACCGGTGGCATTGGTTCGGCGATTTGTCGCGCGCTGGCGTCGGCCGGCTACCACGTGGTGGCGGGCTACCACAATCCGGAAAAGGCCAAGGCCTGGCTCGAGGCACAGAAGGCCGACGGATTCGACAATATCTCCCTGTCGGGTATCGACCTGACCGATTACCAGGCGTGCGAAGAGGGCGTAAAGGAGATCGAGGCGGCCCATGGGCCGATCAGCGTACTGGTCAACTGTGCCGGCATCACTCGGGACGGCACCATGAAGAAGATGACGCCGGAACAGTGGCATGAAGTCATCGACACCAACCTCAACACAGTGTTCAACACCTGCCGTAGCGTCATCGAGGGCATGCTCGAGCACAAGCATGGGCGGATCATCAATATCTCCTCGATCAACGGCCGCAAGGGTCAGTTCGGTCAGGTCAACTACTCGGCGGCGAAGGCGGGCATGCATGGCCTGACCATGGCACTGGCCCAGGAGACGGCGACCAAGGGCATCACCGTCAACACCGTGTCGCCTGGCTACATCGCCACCGACATGATCATGAAGATTCCCGAAAACGTGCGTGAAGCCATCCGTGAAACCATCCCGGTGAAGCGCTATGGCACACCGGAGGAGATCGCTCGGCTGGTCGTGTTCCTGGCCGACAAGGAGTCCGGCTTCATCACCGGGGCCAACATCGATATCAACGGTGGTCAGTTCATGGGCTGACAGGCAGTGAGGCTTGACGGGAGGCCTCGTGGCCTCCCGTTTTTGGTTGGTACCGCAAGACGTCAGGGCGGCGGCAGGCGCGTCAGGCGCGTCAGCAGCGAATCGAACTCGCCGACTTCCCGTTCCCATTGCTCGGGGGAGACCGGCCCCGTGGCCAGCAAGTTGCGCAGCACGATGCGAACCTCTTCGGCGCGGCTCAGCTCGCGGCCAAGCCCCTCGTTGAGTCGCTCGACCTGGATGGCGAGCCGCAGCGGCTCGTCATGCTGACTGATGCGCCCCAAGGCGAGCAGCGAAAGATGAACGCGTAGCCGGGCCAGCCCTTCAGCGACCTCTTGTGGAGACAGCGGGTCACGCCGTGAGGCATTGCGCTGCTCGTGGGCACGGCGCATCTCATCGGACAGGCCGAGTTCCGGGTCGAGGGGGACGTCCTCGCAGGCGCCTCCCGCGAGGCACGCGGCATCGGCCGCCAGATGGGCGTCGAGCAGGGGGCGGCAGGCCTGCCACTGCTGGATCTCTTCCACCACGGCCAGGCGCGCCAGGCGCTCGCGACGGGTGCGCACGATACCGCTCCAGCGGCGTCGCATGCCCTCCGTGCGCCGCCCCGAAGGCAGCGGCTCCAAGGCGGCGACCTGCGCAATGGCCTGCTCCAGCACCTGACCGTCGGCGTGACGGGCCGGCTGCCAGGCGTCGAGCCGGTCGATGAGGGCCTGCATCTCGTCGAGACGTTGGCGCGTACGCTGGGCGCGGTCGTCGCGCTGGGCCTCGCGCATGGCGAAGATCTGGTCGCATGCCGCGCGGAACTCGCGCCACAGCGTCTGTTCCTCACCGCGCGGGGCACGCCCCAGCTCCCGCCAGCGCTGTTGCAGGCGCTTGGCGTGTTCCGCCCGCTCGTCGGGGGAGGAAGGACGCTCGATCAGCGCCTGTGCCTCTTCGATGAGCCGGCGTTTGGCGTCGGCCACCTCCTTGGCGCGCTGGTCGATCAGGCCCTGCAGGGCGAAGCGGATGCGGCCGAAGCGTCGTCCGATGGCCTGGGCCTGCTCGCGAGGCACGGGGGAGTGGCGACGCCACTCCTCGCGGGCCTGATCGCGGATGCGCCGCAGCGCGTCCGGATCGGCGTCGGCGGCGGGCGTATCCAGCAGGGCTTCGAGCTGCTCGCACAGGGCGCTGCGCGCCTCGAGGTTGCGCTGTCGTTCGCTGGCCTGGCGCTCACGCCAGGGTGCCAGGCGTTCGTGAATCCGGTCGGAGGCGTGGCGAAAGCGCTCGGAAAGCTCGCGGCTGGCGGCGGCATCGCCGAGACCCTTCCAGTCGCGCACCAGCTGGCGGTGCCGTCGGTCGAGCTCGGCATCCGCGATGGCACGGTCATCGGCGAGCTGATCGATGGCCTGGCACAGCTGTTCGCGTTTGGGGCCGGCGACGAAGCCGCGCCAGTCGCGTAGCTCCGCCAGCCGGGCGCCAAGCCGCTTGAGCGTCGCCTGGTGTGGGCGCAGGCTCGCGGCGGGCAGCGTATCGGCGCGATGCCTGAGACTCTGGTGGAGACGGCTGGCGCCCTTGAAGGCGCCGCGGTCGAGCAGCGTTTCCAACTGGGCGAGATCCTGGGAGAAGCGCTCGAGGCGTGCCTCGAGGGCCTCTTCCGCCGGCTCCTCCCGGCCGGCCAGCCACTGCTGGGCGCGGGCGAGCAGCGGCGTCGGCGGTAGCGTGCCGGGCCAATGGCATGCGGCGACGCTGGCCTGCAGGCGCTCGGTGTCCTTGTCCTTGAGAGCCTGCTCGATATCGGCGACGTGCGCTTGGAGGCGCTCCCAGGCGTCGAGCACCGCGTCGTAATCCTTGAGCACGGTGTCGTAGCGTCGACGCAGCGTCTCGTCGGTCACGTGCAGGTCGGAAAGCGCTTGCCAGCGGTTGGCCAGCAGCACCTTCTGCGCACGCAGGCTGGCGATGTCCTGGCCCGTCAGGCGATCGCCCCTGGGCAGGCCGGCGAGGCTTTCCTCCAGCGCCTCGAGCAGCGACTCCCGGGCCTCGGCCGCCTGCTCCCGGCGTCGATCCGTCTCGGCGATGGCGTGCTCGCGTGCCTCGTGATCGGAAATGACCTTGCGGCAGCGCAGGCAGGCCTCCTGGAAGCGGCGCTCCTGTTCGGTACCGGGCAGGTCGTCGAGCGCTTCCCACTCGCGCACGAGGTGCCGGTACCGACCCGCATAGAGGGGCTCCCAGGGCGCCCTGGCGTGGGTCTCCAGCTTGGCCAGCAGCGCTTCCCGCTGAGCCCGAGCGTGAGCCAGGGAGGCGGCATCCGTGCGCAGCCGGTTCAAGCGCTCGCGCGCTTGGCGCATGACCTGGCGATCGCGGCGCGCCTGCTGGGCCAGGCGCTGCAGGCCGGCTTCGCTGGTGACGCGCGTTGCAGCGGCGTGACGCACGGCGGCGATACCGTTGTCGCAGGCCTGCTCGATGAGATCCTCTTCTTCCGTCAGGCGTGCCACGGCGGCCAGACGCAGCTGCTGGTTGTCGCCCTCCAGTGCCACGCGCGACAGCAGGAGCCTGTCGTCGAGGCCCTCGACGATGCGCAGCCGCCGGGTCAGGTCGATACCGCCGCCCTGGCTGCTGAGCAGCACGATCAGGCGTTGGCGGATCTCGGTCAGTTCCGGCTGGCGGGTCAGAAGTTCCAGAAGGGTTTCGGGCGAATCGATTCTTGCCAGCGCCGCCTGGCGCACGGAGTCCTCCGCATCGAGACACAGCGTTTCCAGTGCCTGGCGCTGCTCAGGGCGCGCAGGGTCGAGCCGGCTGGCGGCCTGACATCGCACCTTGGCATCGGGGTGCTGCCAGCGCGGGGCGAAAAGGCGGCGAAGGAATCCGGGCATGGGGCATCCTGAACGTGAAGGGCGCAGCGACGGCTGCGCAAGCCGTATTGTTGCTGTCGGGGCGGCGTCTTTCGTCTAATGTATGTTATCTAAGCACGCGCCGCGGCTACAGAAAAGCTTGTCGGAACAGGAGCGTGTGGACAAACGACGACAATGGCCGCCGAGCCTTGGCTGGCCGTATCATCAGTTGCAGGGGGGATGGGAGTCGCTTAGCTTTAG
The DNA here is from genome assembly GCF_017868775.1 of Billgrantia sulfidoxydans. NCBI lineage: Bacteria > Pseudomonadati > Pseudomonadota > Gammaproteobacteria > Oceanospirillales > Halomonadaceae > Billgrantia > Billgrantia sulfidoxydans. The sequence continues at coordinate 455,087 of NZ_CP053381.1, forward strand.
TCCCACGACCCGACAACACCCGAGTGGAGTCCGGCAATGAGTCTCAAAGTGGACAGGGCAGACATGGCATTCACCTTCAAGGGGGGCATGCTGCCCATGACGGTCATGGAGTTGGCGAGCGCGGATCCGGAGCAGATCCGCGAACAGCTCTCGGGCAAGCTCAGCCAATCCCCTGCCTTCTTTCAGCATACCCCCGTGGTCCTGAGCGTCGAGAAGCTCGACGAGCCCCACCTGGCCCTGGAGCGGATCTGTGCCGTATGCCGCACTCACAAGCTGCTCCCGGTGGCGGTGCGAGGTGGCGCCGACCCCGTGAAGCAGTCGGCCTGGGCGCTGGGGCTGGGCTGGTTTCCGCCCTCCGACGGGGCGCGGGCCCGCTCGCTCGAAGAGGTTCCGCCCGTTGAGATGCCAGCGGCCAGCACACCTGAGGCGGCAGCCTCGGTGGCCAGCGGCGGCCGCATCTATCGCGGTACGGTGCGTTCGGGACAGCAGGTGAGCGCCCCCGATGGCGACCTGGTGGTCATCGGCGCCGTCAACGCCGGGGCGGAGGTGCTGGCCGCCGGCAGCATTCACGTCTACGGCGCCCTGCGCGGCCGGGCACTGGCCGGCATCCATGGCGATACCGACGCCGGCATCTTCTGCCGTGAACTGCATGCCGAACTGCTTTCGGTGGCGGGCAACTACAAGCGTCTCGAGGACATCGATCCCCACCTGCTGGGTTCCTCGGTCCAGGTCGCCCTGCGCGATGCCCAATTAGGGATCACCTCGCTGGCCTAGGCCGCTTGCGCTCTCTCTTCGTCTTTACTTCGTCTAATCCAAAGGAACGTGTAACTTGGCCAAGATCATCGTAGTGACCTCAGGCAAGGGTGGGGTCGGCAAGACTACCAGTGCAGCGGCCATCGCCACCGGGCTGGCGCTGCGAGGCAACAAGACCGTCGTCATCGACTTCGACGTGGGGCTGCGCAACCTGGACCTGATTATGGGCTGCGAGCGCCGCGTGGTGTATGACCTGGTCAACGTGATCCAGGGGGAGGCCGGCCTCAACCAGGCGCTGATTCGCGACAAGCGGGTCGACAACCTGCACATCCTGCCGGCCTCACAGACCCGCGACAAGGACGCCCTCACCGCCGAGGGCGTCGAGAAGGTGCTCGATACCCTGGGCAAGGATTTCGACTACATCCTCTGCGATTCCCCCGCCGGCATCGAGCGCGGTGCCCAACTGGCCATGTACTACGCCGACGAGGCGATCGTGGTCACCAATCCCGAGGTATCGTCGGTGCGAGACTCCGACCGAATCCTCGGGCTGCTCGCTTCCAAGACGCGCCGCGCCGAGCGCGGCGAAGACCCGGTCAAGGAGCACCTGTTGATCACCCGCTACAATGCGACCCGGGTCGATCATGGCGACATGCTCAATCTCGAGGACATTCGCGAGATCCTGGCCATCGACCTGATCGGCCTGATTCCCGAGTCCGAGGCGGTGCTGCGTGCCTCCAACCAGGGGGTGCCCGTGACCCATGACGACAACAGCGATGCGGGCCAGGCCTACATGGATACCGTCTCGCGCCTGCTCGGAGAGGAAGTGCCGCTGCGCTTCCATGAACTCCAGAAGAAGAGCCTGCTGAGCCGCATGTTCGGAGGAGGTCGCCGGTGAAGTTGCTGGAATTCCTGAAGCGCGAACGCAAGAAGACCGCCTCGGTGGCCAAGGAGCGGCTGCAGATCATCGTGGCGCACCAGCGTAGCCAGCGTGGCCAGCCCGACTACATGCCGATGCTGGAGAAGGAGCTGCTGGAGGTGATTCGGCGCTACGTCCAGGTGGACGACGACGCTATCAACATCAGCCTGGACAGCGAGGACAACTGCTCGGTGCTGGAGCTCAACGTCACCCTGCCGCGCAGCTAGGGGAAGCCGGACGGAGCGCCGCGCGGCTGAGTCGCCCGCGGGGCTATGTTAGGCTGTGCCATTCAGGACGCCGTCAGGAGACACCGCGCCCATGGCGAAGCCCAATGCCGCCCCGATGACCTTCCTCTGGCACGACTACGAGACCTTCGGCGCCGATCCCCGTCGCGACCGGCCCTCGCAGTTCGCCGCGATTCGCACCGACAGCGACTTCAACGAGATCGGCGAGCCGGTCGAACTCTTCTGCAAGCCGGCGGACGACTACCTGCCGCATCCCCAGGCGTGCCTGATCACCGGCATCACGCCGCAGCAGGCGCGCCGCCGCGGGCTGCCCGAGGCCGAGTTCGCCGGGCGTATCCATGCGCTGATGAGCGAGCCGGGCACCTGCGCGCTGGGCTACAACAGCCTGCGCTTCGACGACGAGGTGAGCCGCTGCCTGTTCTACCGCAACCTGCTCGATCCCTACTCCCGCGAGTGGCAGAACGGCAATTCGCGCTGGGACCTGATCGATGCGGTACGCACCTTCCATGCCCTGCGCCCGGCGGGCATCGAGTGGCCGCGCCGCGAGGACGGCTCGCCCAGCTTTCGCCTCGAGGACCTGACCGCGGCCAACGGCATCGCCCATGAGGGCGCACACGATGCCGTGGCCGACGTGCGTGCCACCATCGCGCTGGCCCGGCTGCTCAGGCAGCGCAATGCGCGCCTGTTCGATCACCTGCTGGCGCTGCGCAACAAGCGCGAGGTGGCCAGGCGCCTCGACATCCCGGGCCGCAAGCCGGTGCTCCACGTATCGCGCCGCTACCCGGCCAGCCGGGGCTGCAGCGCGCTGGTGATGCCGCTGGCCGAGCATCCCACCAACCCCAATGGGGTGATCGTCTACGATCTCTCGGTGGACCCCCAGGGAATGATCGAGCTGGATGCCGAGCAGATCCGCCAGCGGGTCTTCGTCAGCAGCGACGACCTCGCCGAGGGCGAGGCGCGGATTCCGCTCAAGGTCATCCACATCAACCGCAGCCCGGTGATCCTGCCCGCCGCGGCGCTCAAGGACGTGGAGGGGCCGCGCCAGGGCGAGTACGGTGAAATCGTCGAGCGCCTGGGGCTCGATCTGTCCGCCTGCCGGGCCAACTGGAAGCGTCTCGCGGCGAGCCCCGAGGCGGCCGCCAAGGCGGCCGAGGTCTTCGCCCAGCCACCTCCCGACGGCCCCCACGACCCGGACCTGATGCTCTACAGCGGCGGCTTCTTCTCGCCGGCCGATCGCCAGCAGATGGAGCGTGTCCGCGCGACGCCGCCGTGGGATCTGGTGGATGCCCGGTTTGCCTTCCAGGACCTCCGCCTGGAGGAGATGCTGTTCCGCTACCGGGCGCGCAACTACCCCGACACCCTCAGCGGCGAGGAGCAGGCACGCTGGGAGGCCTACCGCTGGGAGCGCATGAACGACGGCGCCGTGGCCGGGTTCACGCTCAAGGACTTCGCCCGCGAGATCGAGCGGCTCAACCAGGTCGCCCTGAGCGATCGCGACCGCCTGATTCTCGAGGAGCTGGTCATGCATGTGGAGGCGATGATGCCGGCCCAGGCTTTCGGCTGAGCAGCGATTGACGCTGCGTTTCCCCGAGTCGATATGAAGCGCCCGGCCAGTGCCGGGCGCTTCGCCGAAGGCGGCTGCCGTCAGTCGGCGGCTTCGGGCATTGGCTCGAGGTGACGGGTCAGCGCCGCCACGTCGCTGGGTTCGTCACCCGGGTCGTAGGCGATGGTGGCGATGGCCGTGTCGAGCAGTGTCGGCCAGGTCTCGCGCAGGTCCTCGGCGGTGACCGCGAGCACACGCTGGGCCAGGCGCTCGCGGCGGTCGAACTCCGTATCGCCGAACGACAGCGCGCGCCACAGGCGGTTGGTCCGCTCCGACAGGCTGGTGTCGCGCTGCAGCAGACCATCGTGCACGGCTTGACGGTAGGGGGCGAGGTCGTCGTCGTCCATCTCCGCCAGGCGACGGCCGAAACTCTCCAGGAAGGCGTCGATGTGCGCCTGGATCTCGTCGCTGGTGGCATCGGGAGACTGCACCAGCAGGCTCAGCCCCGGGGCGTCGAGCAGCGGTGAATAGCCGGCACTGACGACGTAGCCGAGCTGCTCCTCGGTGCGCAGGCGCTGGTAGAAGGGGGTGTCGATCACCTGGCCGAGCACCGAGAGGCGCGCCTGGGCGTCGAGCGAGCGGTTGCTGCCCTGCAGGTAGCGCAGCACCAGCGACTCCTCGCGGGTGGTCACCGGGCGCAGGATAGGCAGTTCGTCATCGATGCGCAGCGGCGTCAGGTCGGGGATCGCCTCGCGAGGCAGCGACGGAGCGAGCATCTCGGCCACCAGCCGGCCTTCGCGGCGAGCCAACTCGGCATCGAGATTGCCGATGGCCAGTGCCTGCAGGCGCAGCTCGCCGAGGAAGCGCTTGCGGAAGGCGCGCAGGTCATCCACCGTCAGCTCGCGGCTGGCGTCCAGCAGGCTCTGGGTCGGCCAGTGGGGCCGCATCAGGGCCTCGGCCAGAGTGCGATGGCCCTGGCGGAACAGCGCCGCCTGTGGCGCGTTGCGCCATTCGCGCTGCAGCCGGTAGCGCACGCGCTCGAAGCTCGCCTCGTCGATGTCACCCTCGAGCAGCTGTTCGAGGGTGCGGCGCATGACCCGATCCTGGCGGTCTCGCCAGCCCGAGAAGGCCAGCGTGATGCCCCGCGCGTGGGCATAGGCCTCGGCATCGTGGCCGGCCAGGCGCGCGGCATAGAACTCCTCGTTGAGGCTGTCCTCCAGCCAGCCGGCCAGCAGGTTGGCCAGCACGGCATGGCGCGGGTCGCTGCTGGCCGCGGGGTTCTGCAGGCTGAAGCGCCACTCCACCTTGGGCGTGTCGAAGCTGGCGTCGGCCATGTGCCAGAGTTCGAAGCCGGGCGCTTCCAGCAGCTGCGAGGGGCGTTCGTCCTGCTCGTCGAGCAGTGTCACGTCCTCGGCGATGAAGGGGTTGGGGGCCGGCAGGGCAAGGCCCGCCAGCGGCCGGGTCGTGGCGGCCCCCGGCTCGATTTCGCGCCAGGGGGTGTCGAACCAGGGCGAAGTGCGTTCGCCTTCGACATCGGGGCCGCTATAGACGCGCAGCAGCCGCTCGGGGCGCAGCGCCTCGAGATAGGGCTCGATCAGCTCGGGCTCGAAGCCGTCCATGCGGTACGCGGCGTACTGCACGTCCTCCATCGGGAAGCGGGCCAGGTTCATGGCCAGGCGCATGGCGCTCTGTAGCGTCGAGCCGTGCTGCTGGAAGCGAAACTCCTGTTCGGCAAGCCGAGCCTGCTCGGCGTAGCGCCACGCCTCCAGACCATTCTCGCGGATCGCCTCGATGGCGGCGAACAGCGTGGCCTCGATCTCGTCGATGCGCTCGGCGCCGGCCGGCGTCAGGCTGATGCTGACGGTGAACAGCGCATGTCGCTCATCGCCGCGGCCCACGCCGGCCGAAAGCCCATCGGCCAGACCGGCCTCGCGCAATACCGCGAACAGGCTGCCTTCGCCCTCGTGGCCCAGCAGGTGCGCAAGAAGGTCGGCGGGCTTGTGGCGATAGTGCTGGATGGGGTCGGGCACCGGGAACATGAAGCTCACCTGACGGCTATCGCGCACCGATTGCAGCTCCACGTAACGCGGCAGGCTTCCCTCCCGTACCAGCGGCTCCTCGATGACCGGGCGTTCCAGGCCGCGGTCGGCGATGTCGGCGAAGCGCTCGGCCACCATCGCTTCCAGCTCGTCCAGCGGCTGTGGCGCCACCAGTGCCAGGTGCATGACGTTGGCGTCGTAGTAGCGCTCGTAGAACTCGATCACCCGCTCACGCAGGGAGGGTTCGCCCTCGGGCCGGTCGGCCAGCGTCTCGCGGCTGCCCACCGAGAAGCCGGTGGTGGGGTTGGCGGCATTGAGTACCTGGTTGAGCACGTCGTTCTCGCGCCGGCCGTCGTCACGTATCCGCGCCATGTACTCGGAGTGGACGATGTTGCGCTCGCTCTCCAGGCGGCTGGGGTTGAACAACGGCGTGAGAAAGAACTCGCTGAAACGGTCCAGGGCGCCGGGCAGCGCCTCGGGTTCGATGTCGAAGAAGTAGTTGGTGTCCTGTGGCGCGGTGAAGGCGTTGTGGCTGCCACCGTGGCGCTGCAGGTAGCCCTGGTAGGCATCGGCCTCGGGAAAGGGCTCGGTGCCGAGGAACAGCATGTGTTCGAGGAAATGGGCCAGTCCGGCAAGGTCGTCGGGATCCTGGGCGCTGCCGACGCCGACGTTCAACGAGGCGGCCGCCCGGTCGGCCTCGGGATCGCTGACGAGCAGGGCGGTGAGGCCGTTGTCGAGCCGTAGCACGCGATAGTCGCGGCTGTCGTGAGGGCTGACGTGAGGAAGCACGACTTCCTCGACCGCCTCCTCGGCAGCGGTATCGCCTGGCTGCTTTGCCTGGGCCAGGCCGGACAGCAGAAGGCCGGCCAGCAGCAGGTAGGCCAGCCAGGGCAGCGAGTGTCGGCGGCCAGGGCGAGGCAGGGGCGGGCGGGGCGTGGGCATCATTTCTCCTCTTCGTTCCAGCGCAGCATGGGACCCGTGGGATGGGCGCAGGCGGGATCCTGGTTGGCAGGGTCGTTCACCCTTCTTGATACCGGAAAGGCGCCCAACAGTTCCCGCGGAGCAGTTTGCAACAGGGCGCGTGCCGCGTCTGGCGGGGTCTCCGGATCGAGCCAGCGCATGGCGTCGGCGGTGTCGATCAGCGCCGGCAGCCTGTCGCCGAGCGGCGCCAGGAAGGCGTTGGTCGGCACGGTGATCAGCGCCATCGAGTCGGCATGTTCGGTCAGGTCGGTATGGTAGCGGCACCAGATGGCGGCCAGCAGCATCGGGCCGCGATCGACCCGGGTGACCAGGAACGGCTGCTTGAAGCGCGGCTGCGTCTTCCACACATAGATGCCTGCCACCGGGACCAGGCTGCGACGAGCACCGAAGGCGTCGCGAAACATGGGGCGGGCCTCGAGCGACTCGGCCCGGGCACAGTGGGGGGCGTGATCGAGCACGCTCAGCCAGGAGGGCGTCAGTCCCCAGAAGACCCGGGTCAGCCGGGCGCGACCGGCGGCCAGGCGGATGTGGGAGACAGGGCGCCTCGGCGCCAGGTTGGTGGCGGTCACCAAGGGAGACTCCTCGCACAGATCGGGCAGCAGTCGGGCCACGTCGAGTGGCGGAATGTAGAGGCGGCCGGCCATGGAGTCTCCGGATGACGTGGTGGCGTCAGGTTAGCCAAGTCGAAGAAAACGGAAAAGGGGTGATGCGCATGGTCGAAAACAGTGTTCGATGTGCGCTATCCTAAGCTACCGGGCGACGTCCTGTCGCCCCGCGATGTACCACCTCCTGCGAGGAACTCGATGGCTCGTCCCCGACAGCATGCGCCCGAAGCACTTCATGCCCAGGTCATGGCCGCCTGCGATGACTGGCTGCAGGGCAACCCTGTGCATGCGCTCTCGCTGCGCGCGCTGGCGCGCGAGGTGGGCTGTGCGCCGAGTACGCTGCTCAAGCTCTACGGCAGCTTCGGCAACCTGCTGCAGCATGTGAACATCGAGACCCTGGCACGCCTGCGCACGGTCATCGAGCCGTTGACCCAGGGGGCGGAGCCTGAAAGGCAGATGCGCGCCCTGGCGCTGGCCTACTGGCAGTTCGCCCAGCGCGAGCCGTTCCGCTGGCAACTGCTGTTCGATTATCCGCTGGCTCAGGAGGGTGAACTCGACCAGCGTCAATCCGACATGATCGAGGCCCTGTTCCTGCGTGTCGAGACGAGCCTCAAGGAGTACCAGCCGGCACTTGGCGACCTGGAGGCGAGGCGTCTCGGGCGCACCCTGTGGGGTAGCGTGCATGGCCTGGTGCAACTGGGCCTCAACGAGCGCCTGGGCTACTGGCAGGGGCAGCAGCTCGAAGTGCCGGAGCTGCTCGACCAACTGCTCTCCACCATCCTCGCCGGCCTGAGACACAGGTCCGATATCGCGTGAAGCTGGCGTTGTACGGGCTGGTCGGCTCCCTGCTGGTGTTGGGCGGCTGGCGCGTGGCGCGCTCACCGCGACCGCTCATCCGCTTTCTCATCTACCTGCTGGTTCGCTGCTGCTATCGGTTGCGCCTGCGCGGTCGCAACGCCATCCCGGCCAAGGGAGCGGCGGTGGTGGTGTGCAATCATGTCAGCTTCATGGATGCGCTGGTCATGGGCGGGGCCAGCCCGCGCCCGCTGCGCTTCCTCATGGACCGGCCGATCTACGAGTCGCCCTGGCTCAACTGGCTGTTCCGCCTGGTGGGGGCGATTCCCGTGGAATCCGACCGGCGCGACCCCGGCAGCGTACGTCGCGCGCTGGAGGAGGTCAGCCGGGCGCTGCGCGGCGGCGAGGTGGTGATGCTCTTTCCCGAGGGGCGATTGACCCCGAATGGCGAGGTGCAGGCTTTCCGCCGAGGGCTCGAGACGATCCTGGCGCGCGACCCGGTGCCGGTGATCCCGGCCGGCCTGTCCGGCCTGTGGGGCTCGTGGACCTCGCATCGCGATGGCCCGGCGCTATCCAAGCGGCCGCGGCGTTTCCGTGCCAGGGTGGCGCTCTACTTCGGCAAGCCGATTCCCCCCAGGCTGGCACGGCGCGAGCTGCTCGAGGCGCGGGTGCGGGGGCTCAAGGCCGAGGCCGACGCCTGGGCCTGTCCGCACGAGGTCTCCCCGTTGCGGCGAGGCTGATCACGTCTGGCGCTGGCGGCCGCTGCGCACCACCTGCCAGCAGCGCGCCGAGGTGATCAAGTTGTCACGGACTTCGAGAATTTCCATGCGTACGCTGCCGATCTGCAGGCAGGCGGGACCGTCGGGGAAGGCTTCCAGGTGTTCCAGGATCAGGCCGTTGAGGGTCTTGGGGCCGTCGGTGGGCAGCTTCCAGCCCAGGGCGCGGTTGATGTCGCGGATGTTGGCGGTGCCGTCGATCACATGGCTGCCGTCGTCCTGGCGATGGATCTCCTGATCCTGGCCGGCCACGTCGGTGGTGAACTCGCCGACGATCTCCTCAAGGATGTCCTCCAGCGTGACCAGCCCTTCCACGTCGCCGTATTCGTCGACCACGATGCCGATGCGGCGCTTCTGCTTCTGGAAGTTGAGCAATTGGGTGTGCAGCGGCGTCGATTCGGGAATGAAATAGGGCTCGCGCGCCTCCTGCACGATGGAGGCCTTGGTCACCTCGTCGCGCGACAGGAAGCGCGCCGCGTTGCGCAGGTGCAGCATGCCGATGATGTTGTTGATGTCGCCCTTGAACACCGGCAGTCGGGTGTGCTGGCTGGTGCGGATCTGGGCCAGGATGGCCTCCAGCTCGTCGTCGAGGTCGATCCCCACCACCTCGTGGCGCGGTACCATGATGTCGTTGACCGTGACGTTCTCGAGGTCGAGGATCGACAGCAGCATGGCCTGGTGGCGGTGGGGGATCAGCGTTCCCGCCTCGTGCACCACGGTGCGCAGCTCGTCGCGGGTCAGGCTGTCGGCGCCGCCCTCGAGGCTCTTGATCCCGATCAGCCTGAGCAGCCCGTTGGAGATGGCGTTGACCAGCCACACCAGCGGATAGAGCAGCTTCAGCAGGGGCTCGAGTATCAGCGATGAGGGGTAGGCGACGCGTTCGGGCTTGATCGCGGCATAGGTCTTGGGGCTGACCTCGGCGAAGATGAGGATCACGATGGTCAGGATCAGCGGGGCGATCGCCGGCCCGGTGACCTCGCCGAAGAAGTGGATGGCGAGCACGGTGGCGATGGCGGCCGCCAGGTTGTTGACCAGGTTGTTGCCGATCAGAATCACGCCGATCAGGCGATCCGGGCGTGCCAGCAGGCGCAGGACCCGGCGCGCCCGGCTGTCGCCGCTGCTGGCCTCATGGTTCAGCCGGTAGCGGTTGATCGACATCATGCCGGTCTCGGAGCTCGAGAAGAATGCAGAAAGGCAGATGAGCAGAAAAAGCAGGCCGAACAGCAATCCCAAAGGGAAGTCGTCGCTCAAGGTCGTAGGATCCTCGCTGGCGTGTCAGCCCCGTTTGTAGGGATTCGGCCTTTCAGTGTCAAGGCGACTTCCTGCTCAGGCGCGGTTGAGGACGACTTCCAGCACGAACTTGCTGCCGAAATAGGCCAGCAACAGTACGGCGCAGCCGCCCAGCGTCCAGCGTACCGCGCGCATCCCGCGCCAGCCCAGTATGTGGTGGCTGATCAGCAGGATGGCGAAGATCACCCAGGCGGCGAGCGACAGAATCGTCTTGTGGGCCAGGTGCTGGGCGAACATGCTGTCGACGAAGACGAAGCCACTGACGATCGACAGGGTGAGCAGCGCCATGCCCGCCCAGATCAGCTCGAACAGCACCCGTTCCATGGTGGTCAGCGGGGGCAGGACCTGCACCACCCCGCGGGTGTGATGATGGCGCAGGGCCTGGTTCTGCAGGCCGAGCAGGACGGCCTGGCAGGCGGCAATGAACAGGATGCCGAAGGCCAGCGCCGAACTCATGGCGTGCAGGGCGATGCCCGGCGTCATGCCGCCGGTGCGCTCGGGGCTCGGCAGGCCGACCGCCAGCAGCAGCGCCAGGCCCGACACCGGAAACAGGGCCACGGCCACGCTCAGTACCGGCTTGGCCAGGCTCACGCTGAGCAGCAGGATGACCATCACGGCGGTCAGCACCACGGCGCTGGTCGAGAGCCCGGGCATGAGGCCGGGGCTCTGGTCGAGCAGCCCGAAGGCCACGGGAAGGTGGAACAGCAGGCCCAGCAGGCCCAGGGCGCGGACCAGGGCAGGGCGCTGCGGCACACGTCGAAGCAGCGTGAGCCCTTGCCAGGAAGCCGCGCCCAGGTAGAGGATAAAGGCCATGATGGCCAGAGGAAGCGCCTGCATCAGTGTCGTCCGTGCGCCGTCACCAGCGTCTATTCATCTCGTGTGGATGGTGTCTGCCGAGGCCACTATACCCAATCCTCGCTGCGGCGCACAGCTGTGGCGCGTGGCGGCATGCATGGAGACTGTCCGTCGCAGGGCGTATAATGCCGCCCAGATTCTTCAACCGCTTTAATCAGGCTGTTTCCTTGCCTCACAATGGATGTGGCGCTTCGCCGCGGCCTTACGCAATGCGGTAACCCGACAGCCTGTCAGCCGGAGTGGCTTATGTTCCAGAACCTCAGCGAGCGGCTCTCCCAGACGCTCAAGTCGATCAAGGGCCAGGCGCGCCTGACCGAGGACAACATCAAGGACACGCTGCGCGAAGTGCGCCGCGCGCTGCTCGAGGCCGACGTCGCCCTGCCAGTGGTCAAGGACTTCATCGAACGGGTGCGGGCGCGCGCCGTGGGGCAGGAGGTATCGAAGAGCCTCTCGCCGGGCCAGCAGTTCGTCAAGATCGTCCAGCAGGAACTCGAGGCGACCATGGGCGAGGCCAACGAGGGGCTCTCGCTCAAGGGGGCGCCCGCGGTGGTGCTCATGGCCGGCCTGCAGGGCGCGGGCAAGACCACCTCGGTCGCCAAGCTGGCGCGCTACCTGCGCGAGCGCGAGAAGAAGAAGGTGCTGGTGGTTTCCGCCGACGTCTATCGCCCGGCGGCCATCGACCAGCTCGAGACGCTTGCCGGCGAAGTCGGCGTCGACTTCTTCCCCTCCCGGAGCGACCAGCGGCCGGTGGCCATCGCCGAGGCGGCGATCAAGCACGCCAGGATCCAGTTCCACGACGTGGTGATCGTCGACACCGCCGGCCGCCTGGCGATCGACGACGCCATGATGGCCGAGATCGCCGAGCTGCACCGCGCCTGCCAGCCGCAGGAAACCCTGTTCGTGGTCGACGCCATGACCGGCCAGGACGCCGCCAACACGGCCAAGGCGTTCCACGAGGCGCTGCCGCTGACCGGGGTGATCCTGACCAAGGCCGACGGCGATGCCCGCGGCGGTGCCGCGCTGTCGGTGCGTCACATCACCGGCAAGCCGATCAAGTTCATGGGCGTGGGCGAGAAGGTCGACGCGCTGGAGCCCTTCCACCCGGATCGGGTGGCCTCGCGCATCCTCGGCATGGGCGACGTGCTGTCGCTGATCGAGGAGGCCGAGCGCACGGTCGACAAGAAGAAGGCCGAGCAGCTGGCCAAGAAGGTCAAGAAGGGCGAGGGCTTCGACCTCGAGGACTTCCGCGACCAGCTCCAGCAGCTCAAGAAGATGGGTGGCATGGGCGGTCTGCTCGGCAAGCTGCCGGGCATGGGCCAGATGGCCGAGCTGGCCCAGGGGCCGGGGCCTGAGAAGGAACTGGGCAAGCTCGAGGCGCTGATCAACTCGATGACGCCTCAGGAGCGGCGCAAGCCCGACATCATCAACGGCTCGCGCAAGCGGCGCATCGCCGCCGGCGCCGGCCTGCAGGTGCCCGACCTCAACCGCCTGCTCAAGCAGCACAAGCAGATGCAGAAGATGATGAAGAAAGCGGGCAAGAAGGGGGGCATGCAGAAGATGATGCGCGGCATGTCCGGCATGATGGGCGGCGGCGGGCCGGGTGGCCCCGGCGGCATGGGCGGCATGGGTGGCCCCGGCGGCTTCCCCTGGCGATAGCCATGGGGCGGCTGCGCCTGTGAGGCTCGAGAAAAGGGTTTCAAAGCGGGGCTGATTTCCGTAGAATGCTGCGTCTTCATGGCAGGACCGTGGCTCTGCCCGGCTGCACGCTTGTAACGAAGCGCTTGTAAAGAAGTGACCGAATGACGCGAAAGCGGGTCCACGGACCCGCTTTCCTGGCAGATGCCGAGAACCCCGGCCGTTCGCCGGGGCCGGCGCATCGGTATTAAACGTAACCTCAACCGAAGGACAGTTAACGCCATGGTTACCATTCGTCTGGCACGTGGTGGCGCCAAGAAGCGTCCCTTCTACCACCTGACCGTGACCGATTCACGCAACTCCCGCGACGGCCGTTTCATCGAGCGTCTGGGCTTCTTCAACCCGATCGCCCGCGGTCAGGAAGAGCGTCTGCGCGTCGATCTGGACCGCGTCGCTCACTGGCAGGAGCAGGGCGCCCAGCTGTCCGATCGCGTGGCCGAGCTGGTCAAGGAAGCTCGCAAGCAGGCCTGAGCCTGCCGTGCAGCGGTGACCCCATGAGCGAGCAGGCCGTACGCAGCGAACGCGACGACCACGTGGTGCTGGGCAAGCTGACCAGTCCCTACGGCGTCAAGGGGTGGCTCAAGGTCTACTCTCACACCAGCCCGATGGATGGCATCCTCGAGTATCCCGAGTGGGTGCTCCGGCAGGATGGTACGCTGACGCGCCATCGGCTGCTGCAGGGTCGGCGCCATGGCAAGGGCCTGGTGGCGCTGCTGGAGGGCATCGATTCGCGTGAGGCCGCCGAGCGCGCCGCCGGCGCCGAGGTCCTGCTGTCCAAGACGGAGCTGCCCGAGCTGGACGGCGACGAGTACTACTGGCACCAGCTCGAAGGGCTCACGGTCGTGACCCGCGAGGGCATGGTGCTGGGTCGCGTCGCCTACCTGTTCGAGACCGGCGCCAACGACGTGCTGGTCGTCAGGGGCGATCCGCAGGACGTGCCGCCGGCGATCGACGATCGCGAGCGCCTGCTGCCCTTCCTGCCCGAGGAGGTGATCGTCGAGGTGGACCTGACGGGCGGCGTCATGACCGTCGCCTGGGATCCGTACTTTTGACTGTCGAGGCGAATGCCGGGCCGAGCGAGTCGCCAGGCATGTGGGTCGGTGTCGTGTCGCTGTTTCCCGAGATGTTCGAGGCCATCACCCGGCACGGCGTCACCGGGCGGGCGGTCAGCCAGGGGCGAATTGCGCTGGAGTTCTGGAACCCGCGCGACTACGCCAGCGACCGTCATCGCACCGTGGACGATCGGCCTTATGGCGGCGGCCCGGGCATGCTGATGAAGGTCGACACCCTGCGCGCGGCCATCCACGCCGCCCGAGAGCGCGCCGGTGAGGCCACGGGGCGGCGCCCCAGGGTCATCTACCTGTCGCCCCAGGGACGGCGGCTCGATCAGCAGGGCGTGCACGAGCTGGCGTCCGGCCCCCCGCTGGTGGTGGTGGCCGGGCGCTACGAAGGCATCGATGAGCGCATCGTCGAGAGCGACATCGATGAGGAATGGTCGATCGGCGACTATGTGCTCAGCGGCGGCGAGCTGCCGGCCATGGTGCTGATCGACGCCGCGGCAAGGCTGGTACCTGGCGTGCTCGGGCACCAGGACTCCGCGGTCGAGGACTCCTTCAACGAAGGGTTGCTGGATTGCCCCCACTATACGCGCCCCGAGGAGATCGACGGGCGGCGGGTGCCGGAGGTGCTGCTCAGCGGCCATCATGGCGAGATCCGGCGCTGGCGCTTGAAGCAGTCGCTGGGGCGGACCTGGCTGAGGCGTCCCGACCTGCTCGAGGGCAGGTCGTTGAGCGACGAGCAGCGCAAGTTGCTCGAGGAGTTCATCGAAGAATACGCCTCGTCTGACAAGTAGGTCGGGGCGGAGGTGCAGGGCACTCTCCTGGCGAGGAGCGGTGGATCTGCGTCACCCATCATCTCCCGCGCTCTCGAGCCAGGCTCGGGCGCCGGGATCACGCACCGTCCGTGCAATCGAGTTCGGTGCCGAACATCGAGGAGTTTATGTCATGAGCAGCAAGAACAAGGTGATCCAGGCGCTCGAAGCCGAGCAGATGAGCAAGCAGGTGCCGGAATTCGCCCCGGGCGATACCGTCGTCGTGCAGGTGAAGGTCAAGGAAGGCAACCGCGAGCGTCTGCAGGCCTTCGAAGGCGTGGTGATCGGCAAGCGCAACCGCGGCCTGAACTCTGCCTTCACCGTGCGCAAGATCTCCCACGGCGTCGGTGTCGAGCGTACCTTCCAGACCTACAGCCCGCTGGTCGATTCCATCGAGGTCAAGCGTCGCGGCGACGTGCGCCAGGCCAAGCTGTACTATCTCCGTGAGCGCAGTGGCAAGTCGGCGCGTATCAAGGAAAAGCTCTCCTGATCCAGGTTGGCTGACGGCGCTTGCGCCATCGCGAAGCCCCGCCACCGCTCACGCGGGGCGGGGCTTCGTCGTATCGGGCGATGACATGACACACGATACCCGCTCCCTGGCCCTGATCGAGAGCTTCCTCGACGCCCTGTGGCTGGAACGCGGGGCGAGCGAGCATACCCTGGCGGCCTATCGCCGCGACCTCGAGGCCTGGGCCGCGCGGCTGGACGAGGCGGGTGATGCGCTGCTCGCCCCGGGCGAGGCGCTGCTGCCGGCCTGGCTCGACGAGCGCCGCGCCGCCGGCTACCAGTTGCGCAGCAACGCCAGGCTGCTCTCCAGCCTGCGCGGCTTCTACCGCTGGGCGCTGGCCGAGGGTCGTATCGGGCGCGATCCGCTGGCCGAAGTGCGCCTGCCGCGGGTGCGGCCTAACCTGCCCGACACCCTCGACGAGGACGAGGTGGAGCGTCTACTGGCCGCGCCGGATCTCACGACCGATCTCGGCCTGCGTGACCGCGCCATGCTCGAAGTGCTCTACGGCTGCGGTCTGCGCGTGTCGGAGCTGGTAGGGCTCAGGGTGGATGCCCTCAACCTGCGTCAGGGCGTAGTACGGGTGCGTGGCAAGGGCGACAAGGATCGGCTGGTCCCGCTGGGGGAAGAGGCCGTACACTGGCTGACGCGCTACCTGCGCAGCGCCCGTGGCGCGCTGATGGCCGACGTGACGCGGCCGGCGCTGTTTCCCGGACGTGGCGACAACTGCATGACGCGCCAGACCTTCTGGCACCGGATCAAGGCCCATGCGCGTACCGCCGGTATCACCCGGCCGCTGTCGCCGCATACGCTGCGGCATGCATTCGCCACGCATCTGTTGAATCATGGGGCCAACCTGCGTGTCGTACAGCTGCTGCTCGGTCACAGCGACCTGTCGACCACGCAGATCTATACCCACGTGGCACAGGCTCGACTCGAAGCCCTGCATGCCGATCATCATCCTCGAGGCTGAATCATGATTGAGTTCCTTCACCGTCCTGCCGGCGCCCTGTTTGCCCTGGTCCTTCCTCTGGCAGCACTCCTGCCCGGCGCCGCCCTGGCCGATGGTGCCGAGCGGCTTGCCGAGCGCCTCAAGGTCAACGGCCAGCCGATGCCCGTGGCCAGCGTGCACGAGACCCCCCTGGAGGGTTTCTACCAGGTGCGCCTGGAAACCGGCGAGGCATTCTACAGCGACGCCGAAGGCAACTACTTCCTGGTCGGCGATCTCTACGAGAACGGCGAGAATGGGCTGACCAACCTGACCGAGCAGTCGCGCAACGTCGAGCGCGCCGAGCGGCTCGCCCAGGTGCCCGAGAGCGAGCGAGTGGTCTTCCGCGGCACCGCTGACAGCCGCGCCGAGCTGGTGGTGTTCACCGACACCACCTGCCCTTACTGCCGTCAGCTCCACGAGGAGGTGCCGACGCTCAACGAGATGGGCATCGAGGTACACTACCTGGCCTTTCCCCGTGCCGGCATGAACTCCCAGGGGGCGCGTATCCTCGAGCAGGTCTGGTGTGCCGACAACCGCAGCGAGGCCATGAACGCCGGCAAGCGCCAGGAGACGCTGTCGGGCAGCGGCGACTGCGACAATCCGGTCGAGGAACAGTATCATCTGGGCATGGCGTTGGGCGTCCAGGGCACGCCGGCCATCGTGCTGCCCGACGGGCAGCTGGTGCCGGGCTACGTGCCCGCCGAGCGCCTGGCCGAGATGCTTGGCCTGGCAGAGTAGTAGTCAGGGTGACAAGCGCCGGCAGCTCAAGCACTGCCGGCCGCAATCAGAACGCTGGACATTGGACACCATCAGGGGAGCAGGACATTGAAACCGGTGAGAGTGGGAATCTGTGGTCTGGGTACCGTCGGCGGCGGCACCTTCAACGTACTGACGCGCAACGCCGACGAGATCGCGCGGCGGGCCGGCCGCCCGATCATCATCGAACAGGTGGCCCTGCGTAGCACCAACCCGGAGTGCGACCTCACCGGTATCAAGACCACCAACGACGTGTTCGAGGTGGCCCGTAACCCCGACATCGACGTGCTGGTCGAGGTGCTGGGTGGCTATGACGTGCCCCGCGAGCTGGTGCTCACCGCCATCGCCAACGGCAAGCACGTGGTCACCGCCAACAAGGCGCTGATTGCCGTGCACGGCAACGAGATCTTCCAGGCCGCCCATGAGCAGGGGGTGATCGTGGCGTTCGAGGCCGCCGTGGCCGGTGGCATTCCGGTGATCAAGTCGCTGCGCGAGGGGCTCGGTGCCAATCGCATCGAGTGGGTCGCCGGCATCATCAACGGCACCGGCAACTACATCCTCACCCACATGCGCAGCGAAGGCCGCGCCTTCGAGGATGTGCTCGCCGAGGCACAGGCGCTGGGCTATGCCGAGGCCGATCCCACCTTCGACGTCGAGGGTATCGATGCCGCCCACAAGCTGACCATCCTGGCCTCCATCGCCTACGGTGTGCCGCTGCAGTTCGAGAAGGCCTACACCGAGGGCATTTCCCGGGTCACCGCCGAGGACGTCGAGCAGGCCGACAACCTGGGCTACACCATCAAGCACCTGGGGATTTCCAAGCGCACCGAGGCGGGGCTGGAGCTGCGCGTGCACCCGACCCTGATCCCCAAGGAGCGGCTGCTGGCCAACGTGCACGGGGTCAAGAACGCCATCGCCATCATGGGCGACGCCGTAGGGCCGACGCTCTACTACGGCGCCGGCGCCGGCTCCGAGCCCACCGCCTCGGCGGTAGTCGCCGACCTGCTCGACGTGGCCCGCGACATCGCCACGGACCACCACTACCGCGTGCCCTACCTGGCCTTCAGCGGCATCGGCGAGGACGAAGGCAACCTGCCGATCCTGCCCATGGAGGACATCGTCACCGCCTATTACCTGAGGCTGCTGGCGGTGGATCGTCCCGGGGTACTGGCGCGGGTGGCCACCATCCTTTCCGAGCAGGGCATCTCCATCGAGGCGCTGATTCAGAAGGAGGCCACCGAAGGCGAGCTGGTGCCGATCATTCTGCTGACCCACAGCTGCCGCGAGAAGCACATGAACGAGGCGATCCGCCAGATCGAGTCGATGGCCGACATCGCCGGACCGGTAACACGCATTCGCGTCGAGTCGCTGGACGAGCAGGAGTAAGGGCATGCGTTATATCAGTACCCGCGGGCAGGCGCCTGCGCTCTCCTTCGAAGAGGTCGTGCTGACCGGCATGGCCAGCGACGGCGGCCTCTACGTGCCGGAGACCATCCCGCAGCTCTCCCGTGAAGAACTCGCCGGCATGGCCGGGCTCTCCTACGCCGAGATCGCCTTCCGCGTGATGAAGCCCTACGTCAACGGCGAGATCGACGACGAGACCCTCCGCGGCATCGTGCGCGACGCCTACGCCACCTTCAGTCACGACGCGGTGGTGCCGCTCAACCAGCTCGACGCCAACCACTTCCTGCTCGAGCTGTTCCACGGCCCCACGCTGGCGTTCAAGGACGTCGCCCTGCAGCTGCTCGGCCGTATCCTCGACCACTTCCTGGCCAAGCGCGGCGAGCGGGCGGTGATCATGGGCGCCACTTCCGGCGACACCGGCTCGGCGGCGATCGAAGGCTGTCGCCACTGCGACAACCTCGACATCTTCATCCTCCATCCCCATAACCGGGTCTCCGAGGTGCAGCGTCGCCAGATGACCTCGGTGCTGGCGAACAACGTCTTCAACATCGCCATCGAGGGCAACTTCGACGACGCCCAGGCAATGGTCAAGGCGAGCTTCGCCGACCAGGGCTTCCTCGACGGCACGCGCCTGGTGGCGGTGAACTCGATCAACTGGGCGCGCATCATGGCCCAGATCGTCTATTACGTGGCCGCCGGCGTGGCGCTGGGGGCGCCGCATCGTCAGGTCAGCTTCTGCGTGCCCTCGGCCAACTTCGGCAACGTCTTCGCCGGCTACATGGCCTATCGCATGGGGCTGCCGGTCAAGCAGTTCATCATCGCCACCAATGCCAACGACATCCTGCACCGGACCATCGCCGCCAACGACTTCTCCAAGCAGGAGCTCAAGGCGACCCTGGCGCCCTCCATGGACATCGTGGTGTCGTCCAACTTCGAGCGCTTGCTGTTCGAGGCCTACGAGCGTGACGGTGCCGCCGTGGCGGCGCTGCTCGAGCGCTTCCAGCAGGAGTCCACTGCCCTGGCGGATGCCCCCCTGGCCCGGCTGCGTAAGCTTTTCTCGAGCCACAGCGTCGACGATGCCACCATCCTCGAGGTGATCCGCGAGGCGCACCACCGCACCAAGGAAGTGCTCGACCCCCACACCGCCACTGGCTACCGCGCCGCCGAGCGGGCCCGGGCCGACGCCGAGACGCCGATGATCACCCTGGCCACGGCCCACCCGGCCAAGTTCGCCGAGGCGGTGGTCAAGGCGGGCTTCCCCGGCGTGCCGCTGCCGCCGCACATGGACGACCTGCTCGAACGTGAGGAGCGCTATACCGTGCTGCCGGCGGAGCTGGCGAAGGTGCAGGCGTTCGTGGCCGAAAACCGGCGCTAGAATGGAAGGCCGAAGCTGAGCGAGGGCGCCGGGGAAAGGCCTCGGGAAGCCTCTATGCCGCTGGCGCCAGATGCCCGCTCAGGGCTGATCCGGCGACAGGCCAGGGGGCGCTGTGAACCCTTCCCTGGGCGCTACTTTTGCCATCCATGGCAAAAGACCCCCTCTTCGGCTTGTCCCCGGCGCCCTTCGCTCGGCACACCGTTTCCATCGCCTTGTACCATCGGATGCGAACCAGAGGAGCCACGCTTGGACGTGACCGCGCCGCCCGACCTGCACGCCCGACTCAAGCCGCGGCTATTGCCGCGTCCGCGCAACGAGGCACTCTACGCCCGCGCCCGCGCCGAGGGGCTGAGCGAGCTGCAGGCCCGCGTGCTGGCCGGCCGCCTGGCCGACTACGAAGGCGAACTGGCACCGCTGACCCAGCCCAGCCTGCGCTACCTCGAACACCCGGAGCGCCTGGCCGACGGCCGCCGCGCCGCCGAGCGCATCGCCACCGCCGTGGCCGAGGGCGAGCACATCGGCATCCTCACCGACTACGACGTCGATGGCATCACCTCCCACGTGGTGATCCGGCGCACCCTGGTGGAACTCTTCGGCGTGCCGGAGTCGCGCCTGCACAGCCTGATCGGTCACCGCATCCACGACGGCTACGGCATCAGCCTGCCGCTGGTGGAGCGCACGCTCGGGCTCTCGCCGCGGCCGACGCTGGTGATCACCGCCGACTGCGGCAGCTCCGACGAACCGCGCATCGCCCGGCTCAAGGCGGAAGGCATCGACGTGGTGGTGAGCGACCATCACGCCTTGCCTATCGAGGGACCTCCGCCCTCGGCCCATGCCGTGGTCAATCCCACGCGCAGCGACTGCCGGTATCCCGACCGTACTATCGCCGGCTGCATGGTCGCCTGGCTGGTCATGTCGCTCACGCGCAGCGTACTGATCGAATGGGGCGTGATCCCCGAGGCGACGCCCAAGCTCTCCGCCTGGCTCTCCTACGTGGCGCTGGGCACCGTGGCCGACTGCGTGTCGCTGGGGGCGAGCCCGGCCAATCGCGCGGTGGTCAGCCACGGCCTGGCGCTGATCAACCGCATGGAGGCGGCCTGCTGGCGCGCCATGGCCACGCGCCTGGGCGAGGACAGCGTGCCGTTTTCCGCCGAGACGCTGGCCTTCCAGATGGGGCCGCGCATCAACGCCCGTTCCCGCCTCGACGACCCCTACGCGGCATTGCACTTCATGCTGGCGGCGGACGATGCCACCGCGATACGCCATTTGCAGACGCTGGACGAGGACAACCAGTCGCGCAAGGTGATCGAAGCGGAGATGGTCGAGGAGGCGCGCACCCTGGCCCTGCCCCAGATCGAGGCCGATCTTCCGGCGCTGGTGGTCTACCTCGAAAGCGGACATCCCGGCGTGCAGGGCATCGTCGCCTCGCGGCTGGTGCAGGCCTTCGGACGCCCCGCGCTGGTGCTGACGCCGGCCGCGGCGCCCGGCATGCTCACCGGCTCGGGGCGCTCCATCGAGGCGCTGCACCTGCGCGACGCCTTGCAGCGCGCCCATGAGCTGGCGCCCGAGGCGCTGCCGCGCTTCGGTGGCCATCGCGGGGCGGCCGGGGTCGGCGTGCCGGTGGAGCGGTTCGAGGCTTTCCGTGTCGCCTTTCTGCAGGCCGTAGGCGAGCAGCTGGTCGGGCTCGAGCTGTTTCCCCAAGTGTTCACCGACGGGACGCTCATGCCCGAGCAGTTCCGGCTGTCCACGCTGCTCGAGCTGGAGGCGCTGGGCCCCTACGGGCGCGAGTTCGACGCGCCGCTGTTCGAAGGGGAGTTCCTGGTGGAGTCGCTGCGTTCGGTGGGGGCCGATGGCACTCATCTGTCGATGACGCTGTCGGCCGGTGCGGCGAGTCTCAAGGCGATCTGGTTTCGTGCCCTCACGCCGGGAGAATTGCCCGCCTTTGGTCTGGGTGACAGGCTGCGCTGCGCCTATCGGCTCAACCGCAACCGCTGGCGGGGGCAGGAGTCGCTGCAGCTGATGATCGAACATGCCGAGCCGCGTCGCGGTTGAAGCGTGCCTCGCGTACAGGTGAGTGAGATCAATGATTTCCCTGGCCCGACCCGCTAGAATCCGGGCCGTTCGGGCGCGATGCCCGCCTCCCAAGGAATCGTGAATGGATCCACAAGATCTCCCCACCGATCCCCATCGCCCCTACGAGGACGTGATGGCGATGCTGGTGGGCACGCTGTTCGTCGCCCTCGGCGTCGCCTTCTATACCCAGGCGCTGCTGCTCACCGGCAGTACCGCCGGCATGGCCTTCCTGCTGCAGTACGCCAGCGGCTGGCGCTTCGGGGTATGGTTCTTCCTGATCAACCTGCCGTTCTACTACCTGGCGGTGAAGCGCATGGGCTGGTCGTTCACCCTGCGCACCTTCGTCGCCATCGCCCTGGTGTCGCTGTTCTCCGAGCTGACCGGCCAGTGGGTCGCCTTCGACAGCCTGAACCCGCTCTACGCCTCGCTGATGGGTGGTAGCCTGATCGGCATCGGCATGCTGGTGCTGTTTCGCCACCGCACCAGCCTCGGTGGTATCAACATCCTGGCGCTCTACCTGCAGGGCCGCTACGGCCTGCGTGCCGGCTACGTGCAGCTCGGCATCGACGGGCTGATCATGCTCGCCGCTTTCCTGGTGCTGCCGCCGGAGCGGGTCTGGCTCTCGGTGCTCGGCGCCGTGGCGCTGAACCTGATCATTGCCCTTAACCACAAGCCCGGCCGCTATATGGGGGTTTCCTAATAATTAGGCCAGACGCCGGGCGTCGCTAGCTCGATCAGGTGGCCGTCGGGATCGCGAAAATAGAGGCTTTCGCCGCCGCGAGGCCAATGGGTGCGGCCCTCGATCGCGATGCCGTGGTCGTCGAGCTGGCGCTCCCAGGCGGGTAGTTCGCGGGCCGAGACGGCAAAGGCGAGATGCACCCGCCCCTTGCCATCGTGGGGCGGAATGGTGCCCATGTCGTGGGGCAGCACCACGGTCTCCAGCGTCTCGCCCTGCAGGAACAGCAGCAGCACCGAGCCGGCGCCGGCGTCGTAGGCGGTGAATCGGTGGTCGGCGTTGAAGGGCTCGAGACCCATCACGCCTTCGAAGAAGACCCGCGCCCGATCCATGTCGTCGACGTAGAGCGCGGTTTCGAGAACGCCGTTGAGCTTGGGCATGGCGTTTTCTCCTGCAACCATAATGTTTTCAGCTTAGCAGGCGCTGTTCGTTCGCCAGCGACGCTCACTTGCAGGGTAGGCGTGTTGCTTCGCACAAGGGAAAAGTTCAACGGCTTACGCTGGAATAGAACTAAAGGATGAGGATTTCTCGTATTAAAACGAACGTTTGGCCTTGATCCAAACGGATGTTTGGCGAAAACTGACCGGGTAGGGCACCGCTCCGGCGAGGGCGGAACTCATAAACAGCTCCAGCTCGCATCTGGATAGAGGACGTCGAGACCATGCAGAACAAGTTCAACAAGATCACCTGGGCCGTGGCCATCGCGGCTGCCGCTTTCACCAGCCAGGCCAACGCCGGCGGTTATCAGATCAACGAGCAGAGTGTCAGCGGCCAGGGCTATGGCCACGCGGGTCGGAGCTCCAACGTCAACGACGCCACCATCGTGTTCGGCAACCCGGCGGGCATGTCCTTCCTCGACCGCGCGCAGCTGACAGCGGGCGGGACCTACCTGAACGTCAATAGCGAGATCAGCGATGCCGAGGCGAGTCGCTCCAACCTCCTTACTGGTGGGTTTGCCCAGCCGGTTGACGGTTCCTCTGAAGGCGATATGGTGCCGGGTACCCTGATTCCCTTTGCTTTTTATGCGCATCCGGTGAATGAGCAGCTGGCCTTCGGTTTCGGTGTTTATGCACCGTTTGGTTCGAAGACCGAGTACGAAGACGGTTTCATTGGCCGCAACCTGGGCAATTATACCGAGCTGAAGGTGATGAGTGCTCAACCCACCGTGTCTTATCGCTTCAATGACCAGTGGTCTATCGGTGCTGGACTTACCTATAACCGTGTGGAGGGTGAACTTCAGCGCCAAGTGCCGCAGCCCGGTTTTGGCATGGCGGATCCTGATCAGGATCTGGATTCACGGGTGGAAGGGGATGACGATGCCTGGGGTTATAACCTGGGGGTCATCTTCCAGCCGGTTCCGGAGACCACGCTGGGTCTGACTTACCGCTCGAAGGTCGATTACGACCTTACGGGCACCTATAGGGCAACCAATCCCGATGGTTCGGTCGCTACCAATCCCCTTACAGGTGCAGCGTTGGAGGACAATGCACGCTTGAACTTGGTGACGCCAGAAACCGTCAACTTCTCCGTGACCCAGCAGATGAGCGACCGCTTGAAGCTGATGGCGGGTGCCTCTTGGGTTCGCTGGAGCCGCTTCGATGAAATCCATGTAACGAATGATGGGGGCGACACTATCACCCTGGAGACTCAGGACTACTCGAATGCCTGGGCTTATGGGGTCGGCGGTGAATACCAGCTCAACCCGCAGCTGGCGCTGCGTGCCGGTGTAACGCTCGACTTTACGCCAACCAGCGACCAGTATCGCAGCGCGCGGATTCCCTCCGACGATCGCCGCATCTTCTCCATCGGTGCCGGCTGGACGCCTACGGAGAATCTGACGCTGGACTTCGCATACTCTTATCTGACCGAGCGCAGTACGCAGGTGGATCAGACTCGCACGGATCATGCTGGCACGATAGCGGAGACTCAACTGACCTACACCGCCGACTACAAGAACGAGGCCCATGGCTTCGGTGCTCAGTTGACCTACCGCTTCTGATCGTATCGAAACTCTCCGAGGTTGATACTCCCCGGGCCCGGCACTGCCGGGCCTTGTGCGTTGGGCTGCTAGGCTGCCTCGGTGAGAAAAGCCGCATGTATTAGCTCGCGGGTATAGGCCTCGCGGGGGGAGCGGAACAGGGCCTCGGTCGCGCCCTGTTCGACCACCCGTCCCTCCTTCATCACCAGCACGGTATCGGCCAGCGCGCGCACCACGGCGAGATCGTGGCTGATGAACAGGTAGGTCAGGCCGTGGCGTTGCTGCAGCGTTCGCAGCAGCTCGATCACCGTGGCCTGCACTGAACGGTCGAGCGCCGAGGTCGGCTCGTCCAGCAGCAGGAAGCGCGGCTTGAGCACCAGCGCGCGGGCAATGGCGATGCGCTGGCGCTGGCCGCCGGAGAACTCGTGGGGGTAGCGCTGCCGCGTGGCAGGGTCCAGCGACACTTCCTGCAGCGCCTCGATCACTCGAGCGATGCGCTGCTGGCGGGTCAGCTCCGGATAGTGGACGCGCAGGCCTTCACTAACGATCTCGCCCACCGTCAGGCGTGGCGACAGCGAGCCGAAGGGGTCCTGGAACACCACCTGCATGCGCGAGCGCAGTGGGCGCAACGTGCTGCTGTCGAGGTGGGTCAGGTCGGTATCCTCGAAGCGCACGTCGCCCGAGCTCTGCAGCAATCTCAGCAGCGCCCGGCCCAGCGTCGACTTGCCGGAACCCGATTCGCCAACGATCCCCACCGTCTGGCCCTGGCGAATGGTGAGGTCGATGCCGCGCACCGCCTCGAAGTAGTCGCTGGGTCGGAACAGGCGCTTCTTGAGGGCGAAGCGCACCTTGAGGTCGCGAGCCTGCATGATCACCGGGGCGCTTTCCGCTACCGGCGCCTTGCGTCCGTGCGGCTCGGCGTCGATCAGCATGCGCGTGTAGTCGTGGCGGGGGGAGGCGAACAGCTCCCGGGTCGGGGCGCTTTCGACCACCTCGCCATGGCGCATCACGCAGACGCGGTCGGCGAAGTGCCGGACGATGCCCAGGTCGTGGGTGATGAACAGGATGGCCATGCCGTACTGGCGCTGCAGGTCTTTGAGCAGCGTCAGGATCTGCGCCTGGACGGTGACGTCCAGCGCCGTGGTGGGTTCATCGGCAATCAGCAGCCGCGGCTCACAGGCCAGCGCCATGGCGATCATCACGCGCTGACGCTGGCCGCCGGAGAGCTCATGGGGATAGCTCGACGCGCGGCGCTCCGGCTCGGGAATGCCGACCTGCTCGAACAGTTCGATCACTCGCCGCTTCGCCGCCTGGCCGCGCAGCGTGGTGTGCTTGTCGAGCACCTCGCGCACCTGGTGTCCGATCCGTTGCAGCGGGTTCAGCGAGGTCATCGGCTCCTGGAAGATCATCGAGATCTCATTGCCGCGGATGTGTCGCATGCGCCGGAGGGGGACGTCGAGCAGTTCCTCCCGGCCCTGGCGACCGTGCCAGTGGATGGCGCCGCGGGTCGAGGCGAACTCCGGGAGCAGGCGCAGGATGGCCGTGGAGGAGACCGACTTGCCCGAGCCGGACTCCCCCACAAGCGCCAGGGTCTCGCCTTCGGCGAGAGAGAAACTCACCTCCTTGACCGCCGGCACCTTCCCGTGGGGCAGGGCGAAGTCGACCTGCAGGTGATCGAGCTCCAGTAATGGCTGAGACATGCAGGCCTCCTTTAGCGAGTGCGAGGGTCGAGGGCGTCACGCAGCCCGTCACCGAGAAAGTTCAGGCACAGCAGGGTGAGCGCAAGAAAGGTCGATGGCACCAGCAGCATCCAGGGGGCGCTCTGCATCATGTCCACGCCTTCACTGATCAGCACGCCCCAACTGGTCATCGGCTCCTGCACCCCGAGCCCCAGGAACGACAGGAAGCTCTCCAGCAGGATCACCTTGGGCACGGTGAGCGTGACGTAGACGATCACCGGACCGAGGGTGTTGGGAATCAGGTGGCGCGTGACGATGGTGCTCGATTTCACCCCCAGGGCGCGGGCGGCCTCGACGAACTCGCGGCGCTTGAGCGCCAGCGTCTGGCCGCGCACGATGCGCGACATGTCGAGCCATTCGACGGCACCGATGGCGGCGTAGATCAGCAGGATGTTGCGGCCGAACACCACCATCAGCAGGATCACCAGGAACATGAACGGCAGCGAGTACATGATGTCGACGAAGCGCATCATCAGGCTGTCGACGCGCCCCCCGAGGTAGCCGGCCACGGCGCCATAGAGCACGCCGATCACCAGCGAGACGAAGGTGGCCACCACGGCCACCGAGAGCGAGATCTGGCCGCCGAAGAGCGTTCGCGTGAGCAGGTCGCGACCGTTGGCATCGGTTCCTGCGTAATGGCCGTCGGCGAGGCTGGGCGGTGCGTTGAAGGCGGCCCAGTCCACTTCGTTGAGCCCCCAGGGCGTGAGCCAGGGCCCCGCCACGCAGGCAAGCGCGATCACGGTCAGCAGCACCAGGCTGACCATGGCGGCGTGGTTCTGCTTGAGGCGACGCCAGGCGTCTTTTCCCAGGCTATCGCCCACCGGTAGGTCGCCGGCGCCCGGATGGGGGGTCGTTTGTTCAGTCGTCATAGCGGATCTGCGGGTCGAGTGCGGAGTAGAGGAGATCGACGATCAGGTTGAGCAGCACGATCAGGATGCCGTAGAACACCACCGTGCCCATCACCAGTGTGTAGTCCCGATTCAGCGCGGCCTGGACGAAGTAGCGGCCGATGCCGGGGATGCCGAAGATCTGCTCGATCACCACCGAGCCGGTGATGATCCCGGCGATGGCCGGCCCCAGGTACGAAATCACCGGCAGCAAGGAGGGGCGCAGCGCATGGCGCCAGATCACCTCGCGCTCCGTCAGGCCCTTGGCGCGGGCGGTGCGGATGTAGTGGCTGCCCAGCACCTCGATCATGCTGGCCCGGGTCATGCGGGCGGTGTAGGCGATCTGCTGAATCGACAGCGCCACCACCGGCAGCACCATGTTGCGCCAGTGTCCGTCGTTCCAGCCGCCCACCGGCAGCCACGCCAGCAGCACGCCGAAGACCAGGGCGAGGATCGGCGCGATGACGAAGTTGGGAATGGCAACCCCCGCCAGTGCCGTGCCCATGACCAGGTAGTCGACGCTCGTGTTGCGTCGCAGCGCCGCCACGATGCCGAGCGGAAGCCCCAGCGCGATGGCCAGGGCGATGGCCCACAGGCCGAGCTCGAGGCTGACCGGAAACCCCTGCGCGATCAGCTCGGTGACGGTGAAATCCTTGTAGCGGAAGGAGGGGCCGAAATCGCCCTGCAGCAGGTTGCCCAGGTAGATCAGGTACTGCTTCCACACCGGCTGGTCGAGATGGTAGGCCGCGCGCAGGTTGGCCTCGATCTCCGCCGGCAGCTGGCGTTCGCCGTCGAACGGTCCTCCCGGCGCCAGGTGCATCAGGAAGAACGACAGGGTAATGACGATCAGCAGGGTGGGAATGGCCTGGAACAGGCGCTTGAAGACATAGAGCAGCATGGCATCCCCCGGCCCCGGTCGCCCGGGGCCTCGTCAGGCTTGATGGAGAAAAATCAATCTTCGAAGGAAACCCAGCGTGAGCGATGGATGTCTTCGATGTTGTTCTCCCAGCCTTGCAGGGCGGGGTTCACCAGATTGCGCGAGACGTAGTAGTAGATGGGCAAGGTAGCGTTGTCCTCGAGCGCCAGGCGCTCGGCTTCGGTCATGATCTCGCCGCGCCGGTCGAGCTCCTGGGTCTCGGCGGCCTCGCGCATCAGGGCATCGAACTCCTCGTTGGAGTAGGCCCCGTAGTTGTTGGCCACGCCGCTCTCCAGCAGGCTGAGAAAGTTCTGGGCATCGTTGTAGTCGCCGATCCAGCCGGCACGGCCCACGTCGAACTTGCCCTGTCTGAGATCGGCATAGTGCACGGCGACCTCGGAGTTGAACAGGTCGACCTCGACGCCCAGTGGCTCCCACATGGCGGCGATGGCGATGGCCACCTTGCGATGGTCCTCGCTGGTGTTGTAGCGCAGGTTGAGCTGGAGCGGATTGTCGGGACTATAGCCCGCCTCTGTCATGAGTTCGCGGGCGCGTGCCATGCGCTCATCCTGGGACATATCGGCGAAATCGAGCGTCGCCGGTTCGTAATGGCTGACGCCGGGCGGAACGAAGCTGTAGGCCGGCTCCTCGCCCGTGCCCAGGATCTGCTCGGTAATCACTTCACGCCGCACGGCCAGGCTCAGGGCCTCGCGCACGCGCGGATCCGCCGTGGGATGGCCCTCGCGGGAGTTGAGCACGTAGTAGTAGATCCCCAGAAAGGGGGCGGTGTGGGTCGCTTCGGGCAGGTTGTCCTGCAGCCAGCCGTACTGCTGGGTCGGGAACTCGCGCGCCACGTCGATCTCCCCGGCGCGGAAGCGGTTGAGGGCGGTGTTGCGCTCCTCGATGGGGAAGTAGATCACCTGATCGAGCGCGACGCTGTCGGCATCATGGAAGTGCTCGTTGCGTACCGCCTCGATGCGTGTCTGCGACTGCCAGCGCTGGACCTTGAACGGGCCGTTGGAGACCAGGTTGTCGGGCCGCGACCAGCGGTCGCCGTGCTCCTCCACCACGTGCTGGGGAACGGGATAGGCGGTGTAGTGGGAGAGCTGGTCGAGGAAATAGGGCGTCGAGCGCTCCAGGGTGATCTGCAGGGTATGGGCGTCGAGCGCCTCGATGCCCAGCGTTTCGGGCTCCGCCTCGCCACCGTAGACCGCCTCGGCGTTCTTCACCGGATAGAGCAGATAGGCATAGTCGGCGGCGGTGGCGGGGTCTAGGATGCGGCGGAAGGCAAAGACGAAGTCCTCGGCGGTGACCGGCTCGCCATCCGACCAGCGGGCATCCTGGCGAATCTGGAAGGTGTAGGCCGTGCCGTCCTCCGAGATCTCCCACGACTCGGCCACCCCGGGGATGCGCTCCCCATCGGCGGCTTCGGTGACCAGCCCCTCGAAGAGATCGCCCGCCACGTCGTTCTCCCAGGTGCCGCTGATCTTGTGGGGGTCGAGGGAGGCGGGCTCGCCCATGATGGCAATACGCAGCGTGTCGGCCTGAAGCGGCAGGGCGGCGAGGCTGGCCATGAGGGCGGCGGAGCGGAGCGCAGGGCGCAAGCGAGATGCGAGTTCCATCAGCGTGTTTCTCCTTGTATCTTGTTATTGGATGGTGATTCCACTGTCAATTCAGTGGATCTTAGTAGAATTAACCATGGCGGCAACGTGCGACTTTGTCCAGTCCGCTGATGGGACATCGCCGAGGGTCGCGGCGGGCGAGGATGCGTCGCAGCGCCGAGTTGGCTACAATAGTCGCCTTTTCCGCGCTGCCGGGGCGGGTCCATGGCCTGCCCGGCAGCCGTTCTCCAAGCGAACCAGGCGAGCGAGCCCATGCTGGAAACCAACCCCATTCACAACCTCATCAAGGACCTGGCCGAGCGGACAGACGTCCTGAGGGGGTATCTTTGACTATGCCGAACGCAAGGATCGGCTAGAGGAAGTCACCCGCGAGCTGGAAGACCCGGGCGTGTGGAACGACCCCGAGTACGCCCAGAAGCTGGGTAAGGAACGTGCCTCCCTCGAGGCCATCGTCGAGACCATCGACGAACTCGACCAGGGCCTGGCGGACAGCCGCGACCTGCTCGAGCTGGCCGAGATGGAAGAGGACGAAGACACCGTCGCCGAGGTGAAGAGGGAGCTCGATGGGCTCCAGGAGAGCCTGGCGAAGCTCGAGTTCCGGCGCATGTTCTCGGGCGAGATGGACGCCAACAACGCCTACCTCGACATCCAGGCCGGTTCCGGCGGCACCGAAGCCCAGGACTGGGCCAACATGCTGCTGCGCATGTACCTGCGCTGGTGCGAGCAACACGGCTTCAAGACCGAGATCACCGAGCTCTCCGCCGGTGAGGTGGCGGGCATCAAGTCGGCCACGATTCACGTGCAGGGCGACCACGCCTTCGGCTGGCTGCGTACCGAGACCGGCGTGCACCGCCTGGTGCGCAAGAGCCCGTTCGACTCCGGCGGCCGTCGCCACACGTCATTCGCCTCGGTGTTCCTGTCGCCGGAGATCGACGACAGCTTCGAGGTCGAGATCAACCCGGCGGATCTGCGCGTCGACACCTACCGCTCCAGCGGCGCGGGCGGTCAGCACGTCAACACCACCGATTCCGCGGTGCGTATCACCCACGAGCCCACCGGCATCGTGGTGGCCTGCCAGAGCCAGCGCAGCCAGCACGCCAACCGCGACTTCGCCATGAAGCAGCTCAAGGCGAAGCTGTGGGAGCACGAGATGGAGAAGCGCAATGCCGCCAAGCAGGAGGCGGAAGACTCCAAGGCCGATATCGGCTGGGGTAGCCAGATCCGCTCCTATGTGCTCGACGACCAGCGCATCAAGGACCTGCGGACCGGCGTGCAAACCAGCAACTGCGACCGGGTGCTGGACGGTGACCTGGACGCCTTCATCGAAGCCAGCTTGAAGCAGGGGCTATAGCCTGCTGCGCTTGCTGATACGGCGTTGCCCCTCAACTCGAGAGTCTCATTGACGACAGTCAGCTCCGTTCTCGCGTTGAGGGGCGCCTTGTCTCAGCTTCGCTCGCGCGGCGCTAGTCGCGTTTACAACACCGCATATTGTGACTGCTAACAGGTAGCGAGATGGCCAACCAGAGCTCCTCCCCGGAAAGCCCCCAGACCGACGAGAACCGTCTGATCGCCGAGCGTCGGGCCAAGCTGGCGGCGCGCCGCGAGCGCGCCGATGCCACCGGCGGCAGCGCCTTCCCCAACGATTTTCGCCGCGACAGCCTGGCGGCCGACCTCGTGGCCGAGCTGGGTGAGAAGGACAAGGACGAGCTGGAGTCGCTGCACCGGCCGGCGGCAGTGGCCGGGCGCATCATGCGCAAGCGCGGCCCGTTCCTGGTGATCCAGGACCCCTCCGGCACGATCCAGCTCTACGTCGACAAGAAGGGGCTGGCGGAAGAGGTGCTGGAGGATATCAAGGGCTGGGACATCGGCGACATCGTGGCGGCCCGCGGCCCGGTGCACAAGTCGGGCAAGGGCGACCTCTACGTGATGATGGAGGAGGCCAGGCTCTTGACCAAGAGCCTGCGCCCGCTGCCGGACAAGTTCCATGGCCTGACCGACATGGAGGCGCGCTATCGCCAGCGCTACGTCGACCTGATCATGAACCCCGATTCGCGCAAGGTGTTCGAGACCCGCGCCGGGGTGATCAGCGCCATGCGCCGCTTCTTCGAGGAGCGCGGCTTCATGGAGGTCGAGACCCCCATGCTGCAGCCGATCCCCGGGGGCGCCACCGCGCGGCCCTTCATCACCCACCACAATGCGCTGGACATCGACATGTACCTGCGCATCGCTCCCGAGCTCTACCTCAAGCGCCTGGTGGTGGGCGGCTTCGAGAAGGTCTTCGAGATCAACCGCAACTTCCGCAACGAAGGGCTGTCGACGCGCCACAACCCCGAGTTCACCATGGTCGAGTTCTACCAGGCACACGCCAACCACCATGACCTGATGGACCTCACCGAGGAGATGCTGCGCGCCGTCGCGCTCAAGGTGCTGGGCACCACCACGGTGGTCAACACCGTGCGCAGCGCCGAGGGCGAAGTGCTCGAGACCTACGAATACGACTTCGGCAAGCCGCTCAGGCGCATCAGCGTGTTCGACTCGATCCTCGAGTTCAACCCGGACATTCACGCCGAGGCACTGGCCGACGAGGCCGCCGCACGGCAGATCGCCGAGCGCCTGGACATCGACGTCAAGGATGGCTGGGGCCTGGGCAAGATCCAGATCGAGATCTTCGAGAAGACCGTCGAGCACCGCCTGAAGGACCCGACCTTCATCACCGACTACCCCACCGAGGTGAGCCCGCTGGCGCGGCGCAAGGACAGCGACCCATTCGTCACCGAGCGCTTCGAGTTCTTCGTCGGCGGGCGAGAGATCGCCAACGGCTTCTCGGAGCTCAACGACGCCGAGGACCAGGCCGAGCGCTTCCGCGCCCAGGCCGCGGAGAAGGAGGCCGGCGACCTCGAGGCGATGTACTACGACGCCGACTACGTGCGCGCGCTGGAGTACGGCCTGCCGCCCACCGCCGGTGAGGGCATCGGCATCGACCGCCTGGTCATGCTGTTCACCGACAGCGCCTCGATCCGGGATGTGTTGCTGTTCCCGGCCATGCGTCCTGAGGTGGAGTGAAGGGGCTGCGCTTCGGCCAGGCGTTGTTGCTCAGGAGTTCGCTTTGCTCATGTACAAATTCGTACACACCGCCAGCGAACACCTGAGCGCCTAGCCTGGCCTTTGCTCGCCTCCTTCCGCTACTTGCGGTGGTTAAGCGAGGGGCGCCGGGGGGAGGCCGAAGAGGAGGTCTTTTGCCATGGGTGAGGAGCATTGCTCCGAACGGGCTGGCCATGGATGGCCAGCCCCGGTCCTGCAAGCGGAGCAGGATGCGAGAGCGAAGCAGGGCAAAAGTAGCGCCCAGGGATGGGTTCACAGCGCCTCCTCGAAGGCCTGCCCCCGGTAAAGCCCCGGGCCTCTCGGTGTCGAACCGGCGGAAGTATTGGTAAGCGGCGGCGCTAGCGCCCATAATGATCACCGTTTCGACGTCGAGGAGACCGCGATGAAACTGCTCAACCGCTCCGCCCTGAGCGTCAGGCCGACCCGGCACTTCGTGGACTGGATCAACGCCCTGGAACCCACCATGGGGGAGGACGACCTCACCCTGGCCGACGTCGAACGCGAAAGCACCGTCTACCTGATTCCCGAGATGGACACCCCGGAGGCGCTGGAGGCCTTCGTGCGGGAGCGCTACCTCGAGATCCTCGAGACCGAGCTGCGCGCCTGGGAAGAGGACGAGCGCCAGTGGCCCGAGGCTCTGGACTGGGCGCTGTTCCAGCGCTTCCTGCAGGTCGAGCACAGCTACCTGGCCATCGACCTCGACGACGAGACGGCGCTGGAGATCTCCGAGGTCGACGATTCCCTGCTGCTGGAGACGGATCAGGACTGATTCGCTCCTTCGTTGATCTTCGAGAACCGGCTGCGGCCGGTTTTCTCGTTATGTACCAAGCCCTGATGGGAACCGAATGAGCCGACTCTTTTCCACCCGGCCCGGCGACGACGGCCTGCCGGGGCCCGAGCGACGCCTGGCGGTACTGGCGCTGATCCTCGGTACGCTGATGGCCGTGGTCGACGTCACCATGGTCAACATTGCGCTGCCATCCATGGCGCGTGACCTCGAGGTCTCCGACGCCCGCGCGGTCTGGGTCACCAACCTGTTCCAGATCGTCTGCGCCGCCTTCCTGCTGGTGTGCGCCTCCTTCAGCGAGATGATCAGTCGCCGCCGGCTCTACGTGGCCGGGCTGGCGCTGTTCGTGGTTGCCTCGTTGGGTGCGGCACTGTCGCGCAGCCTGGAGTGGCTGCTGCTCTTTCGGGCCCTGCAGGGGCTCGGGGCGGCGGCCACGCTCTCCATCGGCCCATCGCTCTATCGCTCGATCTTTCCCACTCGCCTGCTAGGCAGTGCCTTGGGGCTTTCCGCCCTGGTGGTAGCGGGCGGCTATGCCGCCGGACCGGCCTTGGGTGGGCTGGTGCTGTCGGTGGTCAGCTGGCCCTGGCTGTTCGCCCTGCACCTGCCGCTGGGGCTTGTCGCGCTGTGGCTGGCGTGGCGTGCGCTGCCCCGCGAGAAGGGGCGCCGCGGCGGCTTCGACGGTCGCGGGGCGCTGGGCTCGGTGGTCACGCTGGGAAGCTTCTTCCTGGCCATGGATACCCTGGGCCACGGTGCGGCGCCGTGGCAGTCGCTGGCCTGGCTGACGCTCAGCGTGGTGACGGGCGGGCTGTTCCTGCGCCGCCAGCGCCGGGCCAGCCACCCACTGCTGCCGCCACGGCTGTTTCGGGTGCCGCGCTTCCGCCTGGCGGTGTCGGCGTCGGGGCTCGCCTTCGTCGGTCAGGGGCTGGCCTTCGTCGCGCTGTCGTTTCTTTACCAGCAGGAGATGGGGTTCTCGCCGCTGCACACCGCCTGGCTGTTCACACCCTGGCCGCTGGCCATCATGCTGGTCGGCCCCCTGGCCGGTCGCCTGGCCGACCGGATGAATCCCAGCCTCATGGCCAGCCTGGGGCTGGTGGTGCTGATGCTGGGGCTCGCCTCGCTGGCGCTGCTGCCGCAGGCGGCCGGTGTGCTGGACAGCCTGTGGCGCACGGCACTGTGCGGCATCGGCTTCGGTCTGTTCCAGCCGCCCAACAACCGCGAAATGATGACCAGTGCGCCGCACGAACTGAGCACCAGCGCCTCGGGCGTGCTCAGCACCACGCGTACCGTGGGCCAATCCCTCGGCGTGGCGCTGGTCGGTGCCTTCATGGCGGCCAATGCGCCGGTGCAGGCCACGCTGTGGGCTGGCTGCCTGGCCTGCCTGCTGGCGCTCCTGGCCAGCCTGGCGCGGGTGTCACTGGCCGGCGCCGCCCAGGCGGGCTGTCGCGAGGAGGCCGCGCAGGTGCAGTCGCCGAGCAAGCGAGTACAATGACCTGACATCCATGATCGAGGAGCCCTCATGAGCGTTCAGGCCGATATCGAAGAGAAGCTGCAGGCCCTCGAACCCACCCATGTGGCGGTGGAGAACGAGAGTCATCGGCATGCCGTGCCGGCCAATTCCGAAACCCACTTCAAGGTCACGGTGGTGTCCGAACACTTCCAGGGATTGATGCCGGTGAAGCGCCACCAGCGTCTCTATGCGCTGCTGGCCGATGAGCTCTCGGGGCCGGTGCATGCCCTGGCCCTGCATCTCTATACCCCGCAGGAGTGGGCCGCCCGCGGCGAGGCGCGCCCCGACTCCCCCAACTGCCGTGGTGCCGGTGCGTGACTACCGAACCGCAGCGTCTGCAGTACCTGGAGGCGATGGGGCTGACGGCCTGGGTGGCGCGTTACCGGCTGCCCCACGCACGGCCGACCGAGGCCTGCGCGTGGGAGCTGCCCGAGCGGCCCGCCGCCACGCCGCCCGCCGAGCGCCTGCATGCGCTGCTCGACGAGGCGGATGCCGCCGCGCGCCAGGCCCCTCCCGGACCACCGGCCGCGGAGCCGCCGAGAGCGTCGTCTCCCAACCGCGCTCGTCAGCTGCTGGGCATCGCCTCTGCCGATGAGGAGGCCGGGCCGGCGGCCAGCGAGGCGGCGGCTCCCGAGGCGGCAAAGCCGGGCCAGGAGCCGCTGCGCTTCACCCTGCAGGTGGCGTGCCTGGCAGGGCGCTGGCTGGTGACCGTGCCCGGGGAGGCGCCGCCGGGCGACCAGGGACAGCTGCTGGGCAACCTGCTGCAGGCGGCCGGGATCGCAGCCGAGCCCTCGCTGGTCTTCGAGACGTTTCGCTGGCCGCCGATGGAGAACCTGCCGGTCGAGGCGCCGCTGGAAGAGGCGCGCGAGGGGCTGCAGGCCTTCATCGAAGGCACGCGTCGACGGGGCTGGGCGCTCGAACGTATCCTGGTGTTCGGTCGCGACGAAGCCCTGGATCGGCTGCTTGGCCCGCAGCAGGGCGCATTCGAGCTGCTTGGCCTGCCCGCGTGGCAGGGGCCCGCGCTGGGCGAGCTGGCGCAGAGCGCCGCGGCCAAGCGTGAACTGTGGCCTACCCTGCTGGAGTGGCGGCGGGCCTGGTCCCGGTCTGACAGCGAGACCGATGACTGAACTCGCCATCCATCGGTTGACGACCGACGATCTGGGGCGCCTGGTGGCGCTGGAGAACTGTCAGCTGCGCCCCTGGTCACGTCGCCAGCTCGAGGCCGCCCTGAGCGATGCCGGCTGTCTGGTACTGGGGGCGGAGATGGCCGGCCGGCTCGTCGGCCATGCCGTGGTCGCCAGGCTGCCCTTCGAGGCGGAACTGCAGGCCATGCTGGTGGCGCCCGACATGCGTCGGCGCGGCCTGGCCGCCGAGCTGCTGGAAACGACGATCGAGCAGTGCCGGCAATGGGGCAGCGAGCGGCTGCTGCTCGAGGTAAGAGCGGGCAATGTGCCGGCCATCGAACTCTATCGCCACGCGGGCTTCGGCGAGGATGGGCGGCGCCGCGGCTATTACCCGCCCCTGGAGGAGGCGGCCGACGCACGCAGGGAGGATGCCGTTCTGATGTCGCGTCGGCCTTGAGACGGCTGGTGCGGTGAGGCGCCAGGACGCACGGCCGGAAACGCCAGGGCTCAGCCTCGTTCGGTTTCCACCTCGTCGAACTTGCCCAGCAGCGCGGTCAGGCGGCGCTCCCACTCCTCGCGCTCGTGCTTCAGCCGGCTGTTCTCCTCGCGCAGTTCCTCGGCCTCCATCTTCAGCAGTTCCAGGGCCTCGACGGCACTGGCCACTTTCTGTTCGAGCCGGTTGAAGAGTTCGGTGCTCATCGTGTTCTCCTGAATGACGTCCTGCCGGGGCGGGCGCCTGCCCGCGCTGATTCCGTTGCGCAGCGTAACGCCGAGGCCAAGGCTCGGCAAGCGTAGCCGAACGGCGACGCCGGGCCGGCTGACTACCGGCGCCGGTAGAGTCGCCCGGTACTATCGCCGGCCCGCACCTCGCGATGCAGCGCCCAGTTGGCGGGAACGTGTACGTCGAGCGCCGTTTCGGCCTCCAGGTAGATCCACGCCTCCGCGGCGAGCCAGCCCCGCTCCAGGTATTCGCAGCAGGGCTCCGCCAGGCCTTGGCGGAAGGGTGGATCAAGGAAGACCAGGGTAAAGGCAGCGTCGGCCGACCCGGCGGCGAGCAGGGCGAGGGCATCCCCGGCCTGCACCCGGCCCCGCTCGCTGGCGCCCAGGGTGCGGAGGTTGTCCGCAAGAGCTCCGGCGACCCTGGCGTCGCGTTCGACGAACAGCACCGAGGCCGCGCCGCGGGAAAGCGCTTCGAGACCCAGTGCGCCGGTGCCGGCGAACAGGTCGAGCGCCTGTGCGCCCGGCGTGGCCGCGGCCAGCCAATTGAACAGGGTCTCGCGCACCCGGTCGGGCGTGGGGCGCAGGCCCGGGCTGTCGAGTACCGGCAGCAGGCGTCGGCGATACTCGCCGCCGATGATGCGCAGGCGGCCGCTACCCTTGGACGGGCGAGCGCCGGGGCGGGAGCGTGAACGAGGGGAGGAGCGGCGACGTGTCATGCGGCGGAATTGTACCCGGCGCCGTGTCCACAGTCATGGTGCGCGGTGTTAGGATGTAGCGATCATTCACCCGTGAGGCTGAATTCCCCCATGTTCGGTTTTTTCAAGCGCAAGAAGCAGCAGGAATCCCAGCAGGAAGAGCAGCAGGAGCGGCAGTCGACTCAGCCTGATGAAGAGCACGAGGAGGAGGCGTCCCGCGAAGGTGCGCCGACGAGTGAAACGGCTGCCGAGGCGGAGCGGGAGGCGGCGCCCGCCGAGCCGGACGTCGTCGACGCCCCGCGCCCCGAGGAGACCGCCATGGCTGGCCCGGCGGCGGATGAGGTGCGTGACCGGACCGAAGCAGTCGATGAGGTCGGCCGGGAAGAGGAGAACGAGGTGCTGCGTGAGGAGGCGCTGGCCTCCGAGCCCGAGCCTCAATCACAACCCGAACCCGAACCCGAACCCGAACCCGAGCCCGAGCCTCAATCACAACCCGAACCCGAACCCGAACCCGAGCCTGCCCGCCCGGCGCTGCAGGAGAAACCGGCCGCCGAGAAGCGGGGCTGGTTCGCGCGCATCCGCTCGGGCCTGGGCAAGACCCGCGCCAACCTCACCGAGGGTGTCGCCGGGCTGTTCCTGGGCAAGAAGCAGATCGACGACGAGCTGATCGAGGACCTCGAGACCCAACTGCTGATGGCCGACGTGGGGATCGAGGCCACCAGCGAGATCATCGAGCGTCTTACCGAGCGCGTCTCGCGCAAGGAGCTCAAGGAGCCCCAGGCACTCTATCGTGCGCTGCAGGACGAACTCGCCGTGATGCTCGACGCCGTGGCCAAGCCTCTCGTGCTGCCGGCCAAGAGCGAAGGGCCTTTCGTGATCCTGGTGGTCGGCGTCAACGGTGTCGGCAAGACCACCACCATCGGCAAGCTGACCCAGCGCTTCCAGCGCGAGGGGCGCAGCGTGATGCTGGCCGCCGGCGACACCTTCCGTGCCGCCGCGGTGGAGCAGCTCAAGGTATGGGGCGAGCGCAACAAGGTACCGGTGATCGCCCAGCACACCGGCGCCGACAGCGCCTCGGTGATCTACGATGCCGTGGCTTCGGCCAAGGCGCGCAAGGTTGACGTGCTGATCGCCGACACCGCCGGGCGGTTGCACAACAAGAGCCACCTGATGGAAGAGCTCAAGAAGGTGCACCGGGTAATGGGCAAACTCGACGGGGGTGCCCCTCACGAGGTGATGCTGGTGCTCGATGCCGGCACCGGCCAGAACGCGCTGTCCCAGGCCAATACCTTCAACGAGGCGGTGCCGGTCACCGGCATCACCCTGACCAAGCTCGACGGTACCGCCAAGGGCGGCATCATCTTTGCCCTGGCCAAGCAGCTCGGCACGCCGATCCGCTTCATCGGCGTGGGCGAGGGCCTCGACGACCTGCGTCCCTTCGAGGCCCGCGATTTCGTCGACGCCCTCTTCGACCAGGGCGACGAGGGGGCTGCCGCCTCGTCATGATCCTCTTCGAGCATGTGGGGAAACGTTACGGCGGGCGCTTCGAGGCACTCGCCAACATCGATTTCCGCGTGCAGCGCGGCGAGATGCTCTTCCTCACCGGCCATTCGGGCGCCGGCAAGAGTTCGCTGCTGCGCCTGATCATGCTGCTGGAGCGGCCGACTCGCGGCCGGGTGCTGGTCGCCGGGCACGACATCGGCCGCCTGCACCCCAGCCAGGTGCCCTATTACCGCCGCCAGATCGGCGTCGTGTTCCAGGACCACCAACTGCTGCTCGACCGCTCCATTTTCCACAACGTGGCGCTGCCGCTGGAGATCCGCGGGGTCGACCCGCGTGAGGCGGCACGCCGGGTGCGCGCGGCGCTGGACAAGGTGGGGCTGCTGCATCGGGAGAAGGCACTGCCCATCGAGCTCTCCGGCGGCGAGCAGCAGCGGGTGGGTATCGCCCGGGCGGTGGTCAACAAGCCCTCGCTGCTGCTCGCCGACGAGCCTACCGGTAACCTCGACCCGCAGCTCTCGGCCGACATCATGGCGCTGTTCGAGGACTTCAACCGCATCGGCACCACCGTGATGATCGCCAGCCACGACCTGGCGCTGATCGCCCGCCTGCGGCACCGCGTGCTGCGCCTGCGCGATGGGCGCCTGGTGGCCGACGAGGAGGCCGCATGAGCCGGCAGCCGCCCGCGCCGCCGCGCGGCGCGCGCACTCAGCGCACCCGCTCCTCCAGCCGCTTTCGCGGCTGGCTGCGCCACCATCGTGCCATGTGCCTCGATAGTGCCCGGCGCCTGCTGCGAGCCCCCATCGGCAGCCTGCTCACCATGCTCGCCATTGCCATTGCCCTGGTATTGCCGGCGGCGCTGTGGCTGGCGCTGGACAGTGCGCGCCTGCTCGATGCCGAACTCGACGAGAGCGCTACCCTGACGGCCTACCTGGAGCGCCACGTGGACGAGGCCCAGGCCGGGCGTATCGGCGAGGCCGTGGCCGCCCAGCAGGGCGTCGCCCGCAGCCGCCTGATCACTGCCGCCGAAGGCATGGCGGAGTTCCAGCAGGCGCTGGGGCTGGACGATGCCTTGGGTCGGCTCGAGGACAACCCGCTGCCGGCCAGCATCGTGGTGGTGCCCGTCGACCCGGCCCCCGAGGCAGTGCGCCGGCTCGCCGGCGAACTCGAGACGTTGAGCGGCGTCGACGAGGTGCGGCTCGACCTGGCCTGGCTCGAGCGGCTGCGCCACCTGGCCGAATTGGGCAGCCGCCTGGCCCTGGCGCTCGGCGTGCTGTTCGGCCTGGGCGTGCTGCTGGTGGTGGGCAACACCATCCGCCTGGCGGTGGAGAGCCGCCGCCAGGAGATCGAGGTGGTGATGCTGATCGGTGCCACCCATGCCTTCGTGCGCCGCCCCTTCCTCTACAGCGGGGCCTGGTACGGGCTCGGCGGCGGCCTGCTCGCCTGTGGGCTGCTGGGGCTCGGCAACCAGTGGCTGGCGGCGCCGGTCAGCGCCCTGGCGGCGAGCTACGGTGCCACCTTCACACTGCCGCGGCTGGGGCCGGGGGGCTCGGCAACGCTGCTGTTGTGCAGTACACTATTGGGCTGGCTGGGTGCCTGGATCGCCGTGAGCCGCCACCTCGCGGAGGTGCGGCCCCGATAGGCCCATCCTCTGGCGATACCGGCCGCATCCGCTCGCTGGCGACATCGTGCGGCATCTGCCACCCTGTCGCCAGACAGGGAACATTATCGATATTCGATCGTCAAACAAGCGGTTGAAACAGACATCGGTCTTTATGTAGATGGGTTTTCAGGGAGACAACCTGCTATGAGCACCAGTCTTCTTCCGGTGGGCCAGCTCTCACCGGGACATGACCTCAACGGGTACATCCAGGCGGTCAATGGCATTCCCATGCTGACCGCCGAGGAAGAGCGCGAACTCGCCTTCCGCCTTCACGACGAAGGCGACCTGGAGGCGGCGCGTCGCCTGGTGCTGTCGCATCTGCGCTTCGTCGTGCACATCGCACGCAGCTACTCCGGCTATGGCCTGCCCCAGGCCGACCTGATCCAGGAGGGCAACGTGGGTCTGATGAAGGCCGTCAAGCGCTTCGACCCCAACCAGGGGGTGCGGCTGGTCTCCTTCGCCGTGCACTGGATCAAGGCCGAGATCCACGAATTTGTGCTGCGCAACTGGCGCATCGTCAAGATCGCCACCACCAAGGCCCAGCGCAAGCTGTTCTTCAACCTGCGCAGCGCCAAGAAGCGCCTGGCCTGGCTGAACAACGACGAGGTCGACGCCATCGCCCGCGACCTCGACGTCAAGCCCGAGGTGGTGCGCGAGATGGAGGGCCGCCTCTCGGCCCACGATGCCGGCTTCGACGTCTCGCCGAGCGACGACGAGGAGGCCGCCTACCAGGCGCCGGTCCACTACCTGGACGATGACGGCTCCGACCCCGCCGTCCAGCTCGAGGACAGCGACTGGGAAGACGATGCCAATCGTCGCCTGAAGATGGCCCTGGAGGCGCTGGACGAGCGTTCCCGCGACATCCTCCAGCGCCGTTGGCTGGCCGACGACAAGGCCACGCTGCACGATCTGGCCGATGTCTACGGCGTCTCCGCCGAGCGCATCCGACAGCTCGAGAAGAACGCCATGAAGAAGATCCGCCAGCAGCTGGGCGACACCCTGGCGGCCTGAGCGCCACATTGCCCCGACGACGAAGCCCCGGTTCCGTGAACCGGGGCTTTTGCTTGGCGGGCTGGGCGCCTACGCGCTCTGGGTGATCGGCGTGCGCATCAGCTGGGCCGAGAGCAGCGCCCACTGGTCGTCCCAGTGCTCGGTGGGGCGACGCTGGAAGTCGCTGCGCACGTACTGGGAGATGCGCCCCTCCGCCACGGCCATCAGCAGGTTGGCGGTGGCCGATACCGGCAGTACGGTACGCTGCCGTTCGCGCAGTTCGGCTTCGCGCAGCACCTGCTTGAGCTGGGTCTCCAGGCGTTCGAAAAGCTGGTGGATACGCAGCCGCAGCCGCTCGGTCTCGCCGGTCAGGACGTCGCCCTCCAGCAGGCGCGAGAGGCCCGGGTTCTTCTCGGCGAAGGCCAGCAGCAGGGTGAGGATCTGCCCGCAGCGCGGCACGGCCTCGTGCATCTCGTCGAGGATGCGGCTGATGCGCTCGAACAGGGTCTCCTCGATGAACGAGATCAACCCCTCGAACATGCGTGCCTTGCTCGGGAAATGGCGGTAGAGGGCGGCTTCGGAAACGCCCACCTGGCGCGCCAGCGCCGCGATGGTGATGCGTTTGCCGCTGTCTTCTTCCAGCATCAGGGCGAGCGCCTGCAGGATCTGCTCGCGCCGGCTGGAGGTCTGTGTTGCCTGCGTCATGTCGAAGTATGTCTTCTGGTTATTGGGTGGCCGGAGGTGCTCGCCCCATGGCCGGCACGGGGCGAGTGCCTCTTCAGGCGCTGTCGTTCCCTTGCTGGTCGGCATCGGTGATCAGGGTGCCGACCCCGGCGTTGGTGAAGATTTCCAGCAGCGTGGCATGCGCCACGCGGCCATCGATGATATGCGCACTGCGTACGCCTCCCTTCACGGCGTCGAGCGCGCAGCGGATCTTGGGCAGCATACCACCATGAATGGTGCCGTCGGCGATCAGGGCGTCCACCTGGGCGGTGGTCAGCCCGGTGAGCACCTCGCCCTCGGCGTTCATCAGGCCGGCCACGTTGGTCAGCAGCATCAGTTTCTCCGCCCCCAGCGCCTCGGCCACCTTGCCCGCCACCAGGTCGGCGTTGATGTTGTAGCTGTGACCCTTGGCGTCGACGCCGATGGGGGCGATCACCGGAATGAAGTCGCGCTCGGCGAGCATCTCGATCAGGTCGGTGGAGACATGCTCGACCTCGCCCACGTGGCCGATGTCGATGATCTCGGGGGCGGTCATTTCCGGCGTCTTGTGCGCCACCTTGAGCTGGCGTGCGCGGATCTGGGCGCCGTCCTTGCCGGTGAGGCCGATCGCCTTGCCGCCGCACTGGTTGATCAGGTTGACGATCTCCTTGTTGACCAGCCCGCCGAGCACCATTTCTACCACATCCATGGTCTGCGAGTCGGTAACCCGCATGCCATTGACGAAGCGCGACTCGATCTTGAGCTTGGCCAGCAATTCCCCGATCTGCGGGCCGCCGCCATGTACCACCACGGGATTGATGCCGACCTCCTTCATCAGCACCATGTCGCGGGCGAAGGAGTCGATTAGGGCATCTTCGGTCATGGCGTTGCCGCCGTACTTGACGACGACGGTCTTGCCGGAGAAACGCTGGATGTAGGGAAGTGCCTCGGAGAGCACTTCCACTACCAACCGCGGGTCACGAGTCGTTTCGGTCATGGTCCTTCCTCGGGGATACGAAACGCCGCCGTCAGCTCGGCAGCGTCAGCGCCGGGTCGACCTGCTTGAGGGCGTCGGCGAAACGGTTACGAATACGCTCGAGGGCGGCGTCGCTCTTGCCCTCGAAGCGCAGCACCAGCACCGGCGTGGTATTGGAGGCGCGGCACAGCCCCCAGCCGTCGGGATAGTCGACGCGGATGCCGTCGAGGGTGGTCTTGACGCCGTCCTCGCCGAAGTCACCCTCGCGGGCCAGCTTGTCGACCAGCTCGAACTTGTTCTCGTCGGTCACGTGGACGTTGATCTCCGGCGTGCCGAGGTCCTGCGGGTAGCGGGCGAAGAAGGTGTCGGCGTCGTCTTCCTGCTTGGAGAGGATCTCCAGCAGCCGGGCGGCGCCGTAGATGCCGTCGTCGAAGCCGTACCAGCGCTCCTGGAAGAAGATGTGGCCGCTCATCTCGCCGGCGAGCTGAGCCCCGGTCTCCTTCATGCGCGCCTTGATCAGCGAGTGCCCGGTGCGCCACATCTCCGGCGTGCCGCCGGCCCGCTCGACCACGCCCGCCAGGTTGCCGGTGCACTTGACGTCGAAGATCACGCGGGCGCCGGGATTGCGCGACAGCATGTCCTCGGCGAAGGCCATCATCAGGTGATCGGGGTAGATCAGCTTGCCGCTCGGCGTGACCACGCCGAGGCGGTCGCCGTCGCCATCGAAAGCCAGGCCGATGTCGGCGCCGGTCTCCTTCACCGCACGCATCACGTCCTGCAGGTTCTCCACCTTGCCCGGGTCGGGGTGGTGGTTGGGAAAGTTGCCGTCGATCTCGGCGAACAGCGGCACGGTGTCGGCACCGAGCCGCTCGATCAGCTTGGGCCCCAGCTCGCCGGCCACGCCGTTGCCACAGTCGACCACCGCCTTGAGCGGGCGCTCGAGACGGATGTCGCCGACGATGCGCTCGAGGTAGGCGTCGCGTACGTCCTCGTGCCGCACGCTGCCCTGACCTTCGGTCAGGTCGCCGGACTCGATGCGCTTGTACAGCGCGGTAATCGCCTTGCCGGAGAGCGTCTCGCCGCCCAGC
Source organism: Billgrantia sulfidoxydans (assembly GCF_017868775.1). Lineage (NCBI taxonomy): Bacteria > Pseudomonadati > Pseudomonadota > Gammaproteobacteria > Oceanospirillales > Halomonadaceae > Billgrantia > Billgrantia sulfidoxydans. Next base: position 499,286 of record NZ_CP053381.1, read on the forward strand.
ACGATCTTGAAGCCGTTGTAGTCCGGCGGATTGTGGCTGCCGGTGACCATCACCCCCGAGGCGGTGCCTTCGAGGACATGGGTGGCGAAGTAGAGCACCGGCGTGGGCACCATGCCGATGTCGATCACGTCGCGGCCGGCGGCGGTCAGGCCGCGCATCAGCGCCTCGCTCAGCCGCGGGCCGGAGAGGCGGCCGTCGCGGGCCACCACCACGGTGGACTCGTTGCGGGCGGCGGCCTCCGAGCCGATGGCTCGGCCGATCTGCTCGACGGTCGCCTCGGTCAGGGTGTCGTCGACGATGCCGCGAATATCGTAGGCGCGGAAGATGGAGGCCGGTACGGGGCTGTTCTCGACTTGGCTCATAGCGGTTCCTTGTCAGACAGTGGTGGGTTCGTTGATGCCAGGTTACGACGGCGCTGCCGGGCGTCACCGCTCCTTGGGACGCTTGCGGCGTTCCTGCGGTCAGTGGCGGCCCGAGCTGCCGAAGCCGCCTTCACCGCGTAGGCTGGCCTCGAAGTCGTCGACGACGTCGAGCTCGGCCTGGACCACCGGTACCAGCACATACTGGGCCAGGCGCTCGAAGGGCTCCAGCACGAAGGTGTTGGTGCCGCGGTTCCACACGGAGATCATCAGCTCGCCCTGGTAGTCGGAATCGATCAGACCCACCAGGTTGCCGAGCACGATGCCGTGCTTGTGGCCCAGCCCGGAGCGCGGCAGGATCAGGCCGGCCAGGCCCGGGTCGCCGATATGGATCGCGAGCCCGGTGCGCACCAGTTCGCACTGGCCGGGCTCGAGGGTCAACGGCGCATCGAGCAGCGCACGCAGGTCCATCCCGGCGGAGCCCAGGGTGGCGTAGCGGGGCATGTAGTCGTGCAGCCGCTCGTCGAGCAGCTTGACGGCCAGGCGCGGTTGTCGGGGTCGGGAATCGGACATGGTGGCTCCGTCGGTTCTGCGGGTTCCGGGCAGGTTCGGGTTCAGTGTACGGGGCGGGAGGTCAGGCAGCCGAGCGCTCGCTCGATCACTGCCCTGGCCAGCTCGCGCTTGGGCTGCGGCGGCAACTGCTCGCCGCCTTCCCCTTCGCCGTCGCGCCACAGCAGCAGGGCGGCGTTGTCGTCGGCGCCGAAGCCGAGCCCTGCGGCCGAGACATCGTTGGCGACGATCATGTCCAGCCGCTTGCGCTCGAGCTTGTCGCGCGCATAGGCCTCGAGATCGCGGGTCTCGGCGGCGAAGCCCACCACGAAGGGGCGTCCCCCGGCCGCATCGCGCGTATGGGCGATATCGGCAATGATATCGGGGTTCTTGATCAGCTTCAGGGTCAGGCCTTCCTCGCCTTCGCGCTTCTTGATCTTGTGTTCGGCGGCCGTCGCGGCGCGATAGTCGGCCACCGCGGCGCAGCCGATGAACAAGTCGCAGTCGGCCGCCAGGCGGCGGCTCGCCTCGTGCATCTGGCGCGCCGTCTCCACATCGGTGCGCTCGACTCCCGCGGGGGTCGGCAGGCTCACCGGTCCGCTGATCAGGCTGACCCGGGCGCCGAGCTCGGCCGCGGCGGCGGCCAGGGCGAAGCCCATCTTTCCCGAGCTGTGGTTGGAGAGGTAGCGCACCGGATCGAGCGGCTCGCGGGTGGGGCCGGCGGTGATCACCACGTGCAGGCCCCGGGCCGGGGCGTCTTCGACCCGCGCCGCCTGGGCTTGTGCACTCTCGCGGGTGGGCTGAATGAGTTCGGCCACGATCGCCTCGGGCTCGAGCATGCGGCCCGGCCCCACGTCGCCGCAGGCCTGGTCGCCGCTGGCCGGCCCCAGCAGCCACCAGCCGTCCTGTGCGAGGCGTTCGGCGTTGCGCTGGGTGGCGACATGGCGCCACATGGCCTGGTTCATGGCCGGCGCCATCACCTTTTCGGCGTCGCTGGCCAGGCACAGGGTGGTGAGCAGGTCGTCGGCCATGCCCAGAGCCAGGCGTGCCATCAGGTCGGCGGTGGCCGGGGCGATCAGGATCGTCTCGGCCCAGCGGGCCAGCTCGATATGCCCCATGCCGGCCTCGGCTTCGGGATCGAGCAGCGAGGTGCGCACCGGCTCGCCGGTCAGCGCTTGCAGCGTCAACGGGGTGATGAAGGCCTGGGCGCCTTCGGTCATGGCCACGCGCACCTCGCAGCCCGCCTGCTTGAGCAGCCGGGCGAGCTGGGCGCTCTTGTAGGCGGCAATGCCGGCACTGATGCCGAGCAGGATGCGCCGGCCGGCAAGCCGTTGTGCGAGTTGCGTTGCCATGCTGTTTTCCTGAGCTGAAACCCGACCGCCTACCTTACCACTGCCGTTGAAGTTGCGCAGCCGCAGCCTTCGGCCAAGGTCGGTTACAATGAGTGACTTCCTATCACCAGGGAAAGCGTAGCAAGGAGACAGGGGATGTCGATTCGCGACTGGCCCGAGGGCGAGCGCCCGCGGGAAAAACTGCTGACGCTGGGCGCCGAGGCACTGTCGGACGCCGAGCTGCTGGCGATCTTCCTGCGCGTGGGGGTGGCGGGGCGTTCGGCGGTGGACCTGGCCCGCGACCTGCTCGGCGCGTTCGGCGGCCTGCGCCAACTGCTCGAGGCCGACCAGGCTCGCTTCTGCGCCGAGCGCGGGCTGGGCACGGCTAAGTTCGTCCAGCTCCAGGCCACCCTCGAGCTCTCCAAGCGTCATCTTGCCGCCGAGCTTGCGCGCGGCAATGCGCTGACCTCGCCCTCCCTGGTGCGCGCCTATCTGGCCACCCAACTGCGCCACCTGGGCCACGAGGAGTTCGCCGCGCTGTTCCTCGATACCCAGCATCGCGTGATCCGCTTCGAATCGCTGTTCCGCGGCACGCTGGACAGCGCCTCGGTCTACCCCCGCGAGGTGGCGCGCCGCGCGCTGGAGCTGGGCGCCGGGGCGGTCATCTTTGCCCATAACCACCCTTCCGGCGTGGCCGAGCCCTCTGACGCCGACCGGCGCATCACCGAGCGGCTGCGCGAAGCGCTGGGGTTATTCGAGATTCGCGTGCTGGACCACTTCGTGGTCGGCGATGGGGAAGTCGTATCTTTTGCAGAGAGAGGGTGGCTTTAGGCGGCAGGAAAGGTAGAATACGCGCCTACTATTGCCTGCCGGGGCGCACTCTGCTATAAAGTGCAGCCTTTGAATTCCCTTGGGTCAAATGACAACGGGGTCGTTCCCGGTTTGCCCGACAGGTTTTGAACACACAGGTTTGACCACCTGGCCAAGCGGTTGGAGGCTCCCATGTCCAAAGTATGTCAGGTTACCGGCAAGCGCCCGGTGACTGGTAACAACGTTTCACACTCCCAGCGCAAGACCCGCCGTCGTTTCTTGCCGAACCTGCACACCCACCGCTTCTGGGTGGAGTCCGAGAACCGCTTCGTCAAGCTGCGGGTCTCCTCCAAGGGTATGCGCATCATCGACAAGAAGGGCATCGACGAGGTGCTCAGCGACATCCGCAAGCGCGGCGAAGCCGTCTAAGCGAACCTCAGGGAGACAGCAGTCATGCGTGACAAGATCAAGTTGGTGTCCAGCGCCGGTACCGGCCACTTCTACACCACCGACAAGAACAAGCGGAACACCCCGGACAAGCTCGAATTCAAGAAGTACGATCCGGTCGTCCGCAAGCACGTGATGTACAAGGAAGCCAAGATCAAGTGAGCCGATCCGGCGTCCGCCGCTGGCGACGGGCGCCCTTGGCGGCTTGACGGCTTCCAGCCGCAGGTAGCAAGACCTGTCCTCCTGAACCCGGCCCTGCCGGGTTCAGGCGTATCTATTCCCCGGATTTCCTCGCCATGCCCGAGCTTCCCGAAGTCGAGACCACCCGCCGCGGCATCGCTCCTCACGTGGAGGGGCGCGAGATCGTCGAGGCGATCGTGCGTCAGCCGCGCCTGCGCGTGCCGGTGCCGGACGACTTCATCGAGCGCCTGGTGGGCTCGCGCATCGGCGTCCTGGCGCGCCGCGCCAAGTACCTGCTGCTGCCGATCGAGGGCCGGGGCGAGGGCGCCGGCAGCCTGATCTGGCACCTGGGCATGTCGGGCAGCCTGCGCATCGTCCGGCTGGGCGAACTGCCCAGGAAGCACGACCATGTCGACCTGGTGCTCGACGACGGTGGCATCCTGCGCTACCACGATCCGCGCCGCTTCGGCTTCGTCGACTGGCTTGCCGGAAGCCGGGAGAGCGACCCGCGCCTGGCGAACCTGGGGCCCGAGCCGCTCTCCGAGGCTTTCGACGGCGAGCGGCTCTACCGGCTCTCGCGCGGCCGACGCATGGCCGTGAAGCCGTTCCTGATGGACAATGCCGTAGTGGTCGGCGTGGGCAACATCTACGCCAGCGAGGCGCTGTTCCTGGCCGGCATCGACCCGCGCCGGGCGGCGGGGCGCATCTCCCGCGAGCGCTACGCGCGCCTGGCCGCGGCGGTACGCGAGGTGCTCGCCGCGGCCATCACCCAGGGCGGCACCACCCTGCGCGACTTCGTCAGCGGCACCGGCGAGCCGGGCTACTTCAAGCAGCGTCTCAACGTCTATGGCCGCCATGGCCAGGGCTGCCGGCGCTGCAATGGCGAGCTGCGGCTGGTGACGCTGGGCCAGCGGGCCAGTGTGTTCTGTCCTTCTTGCCAACGATGATTACCCTTCCACGAGACCTGCCATGACCCAGACCCTGCGCCTCAAGAAGAATGCCGATCGCCGCCTCAAGGCCGGCCACCTGTGGCTCTACTCCAACGAGGTCGACACCGAGGCCACGCCGCTCAAGGGCCTCGAGCCGGGCGCCCAGGTGGTGGTCGAGGCCGCGGGCGGCAAGGCCATGGGCGTGGCCTACGTCAACCCCAACTCGCTGATCTGCGCCCGGGTGGTGTCGCGCGACCCCGGCATGCGCCTCGACCGTTCGCTGCTGGTGCACCGCTTCAACCAGGCGTTGGCCCTGCGCCAGCGGCTCTACGCCAAGCCGTTCTACCGCCTGGTGCACGGCGAGGGCGACCTGCTGCCGGGGCTGGTGGTGGACCGCTTCGACGACGTGCTGGTGGTGCAGCTCAATACCCTGGGCATGGAGCGCCTGGCCGAGGAGGTCGTGGCCGCGCTCGACAAGGTGCTCTCGCCACGGGTCATCGTGTTCAAGAATGACTCCTCCGGGCGGCGCCAGGAGCAGCTCGAGCGCCAGGTCACCGTGGCCAAGGGCGAACTCGACGGCCCCGTGCTGATGGAAGAGAACGGCGTGCGCTTCCACGCGCCGGTGCTCGACGGGCAGAAGACCGGCTGGTTCTTCGATCACCGCGCCAACCGCGCCTGGCTCAATGGCCTGGTGGCCGGCAAGCGGGTGCTCGACCTGTTCAGCTACGTCGGCGGCTGGGGTGTGCAGGCGGCGGCCCACGGCGCCCGCGAGGTGCTGTGCGTGGACGCCAGCGCCCAGGCGCTGGAACGGGTGGCCGAGAATGCGGCCCTGAACGGCCTGCACGATCAGGTGGCGGTAGGCGAAGCCGACGCCTTCGAGGCGCTGGCGGCGCTCAAGGCCGACGGCGAGCAGTTCGACGTGGTGATCCTCGACCCCCCGGCCTTCATCAAGAAGCGCAAGGACATTCCCAACGGTGAGCGCGCCTATGCCAGGCTCAACCGCGAGGCGATGCGCCTGCTGGGACGCGATGGCCTGCTGCTGTCGGCCTCCTGCTCCATGCACCTGGCGCCGGAGCGGCTGGTGGACGTGGTACGCGGCGCGGTGCGCCACCAGGATCGTCATGGGCAGGTGATCTACCAGGGTCACCAGGCGGCGGACCATCCGGTACACCCGGCGATTCCCGAGACGGCTTATCTGAAGGCGCTCGGCGTCAGGGTTTTCAGGGATTGAGGTGGGCGGCTACGTTCGTGTCTTCGCGCACTCCAACGCGCTGCTGGTCAGCCACGTGCGCAACCTGCTGGCGGCGGCGGGAATTCCCGTGGAGCTGCGCAACATGGTGCTGGGCGGCGGTGCGGGCGAGCTGCCGCTGGGCGAGTGCGAGCCCGAGGTATGGGTGGCGCCACACAACCGTGAACGCGCCGAGGCGCTGATCCACGAGGCCATGACGGGCGGCAGTGAAGCGCCGGGCTGGACCTGTTCCGGCTGTGGCGAGGCGTTGGAGGGAGTGTTCGAGGCCTGTTGGCGCTGCGGTGCGACGAGGGACTGAGCTGGCGAAGTAACCCGGCAAGGAGGCGACATTGTCACAGGAGTGGGATCTTCCCGACCCGTACGTCATCGAGCTCGAGGTGGAGGCCTCGGCCATCGACGAGTACGGCCATGCCAACAATGCCGCGTACCTGCGCTGGGTCGAGCAGGTGAGCTGGGCGCATTCGCGGCATCTGGGTCTCGACCTGGCGCGCTATCGGGAACTGGACCGTGCCATGGCCGTGCATCGCCACGAGCTCGACTACCTGGCACCCGCCTTCGAGGGGGAGCGCCTTGCGCTGGCCACCTGGATCGTAGGCTGCGACGGTCGCCTGACCCTGACCCGGCGCTTCCAGCTCGTCCGACCCGCCGACGGTCGCACCCTGCTGCGGGCGCGCACCCGCTTCGCCTGCATCGAGCTCACCACGGGCCGGCCGCGGCGCCTGCCCGTGGAGTACGTGGCCATCTACGGTGGCGCGCTTATTGCCGAGTGATGCTGCGATTTTTTTGTTGAAGCCTTGGCTGAGGTGCTGATTTTCTTCTGCTAGTTGCCCTTTCACGATTTTTTACCGTTCTTTATGCGGGGTGCTTCATGTTTGGACTGTCTGTGCTGTAATTCGCCTGTCATACCCTAACAACAGGCGTCGAACGCTCAGGAGGTGTCCCATGAAGATCGCCGTGCCGAAGGAAATCAAGAACCATGAATATCGCGTCGCCCTGACGCCGACTGGGGCTCGAGAGCTGGTGGCCCGCGGTCATTCGGTCACCGTGCAGGCTGGCGCTGGCGTCGGTGCGGGCTTCTCCGATGCCGATTATGAAGCGGCCGGGGCCCGGCTCGAGGCGGACCTGGCCACGCTGTGGGGCGACGCCGAGCTGATCCTCAAGGTCAAGGAGCCGCAGCCGGAGGAAGTGGCACGCCTCACCCGCGGCCAGACCCTTTTCACCTACCTGCACCTGGCGGCCGAGGAGAAGCTGACTCGTGGGCTGATGGAGAGCGGGGCCACCTGCATCGCCTACGAGACCGTCACCGACCGCCAGGGCGGCCTGCCGCTGCTGGCGCCGATGAGCACCGTGGCCGGCCGCATGGCGGTACAGGCCGGAGCCCATAGTCTGGAGAAGGCCCAGGGCGGTTCCGGGGTGCTGCTGCCCGGCGTGCCCGGCGTGGCCCCCGGCAAGGTCGCCGTGATCGGCGGCGGCGTGGTGGGCGAGAACGCCGCACGCATGGCGCTGGGCCTGGGCGCCGAGGTCTCGGTGCTCGACAAGTCGATCCCGCGCCTCGAGGTGCTCGACGACCGCTACCAGGGCCGCATGAAGACCGTCTTCTCCACCGCCGACGCCATCGACGAGGCGGTGCGCGAGTGCGACCTGATCGTGGGCGCCGTGCTGATCCCCGGCGCCGCCGCACCCAAGCTGATCACTCGCGCGATGCTGGCCGACATGAAGCCCGGCAGCGTGCTGGTGGACGTGGCCATCGACCAGGGCGGCTGCTTCGAGACCAGCCGTGCCACTACCCATGCCGAGCCGACCTATCTGGTCGACGGCATCGTTCACTACTGCGTGGCCAACATGCCGGGTGCGGTGGCGCGTACCTCGACCCAGGCGTTGACCAACGCCACCCTGCCGTTCGTCATTGCCCTGGCCGACAAGGGCTGGAAGCGGGCACTGGCCGACGATGCCCACTTCCTGCCCGGGCTCAACGTCCACGACGGCCAGGTCACCTACCGCGCCGTGGCCGAGGCCTTCGGCCTTGAGAGCGTCGATCCCGCCAGCCTGATACGGTGAGAGCGGCGCCGGGGGCGGTCGCCTTGACCGTCCCCTCGCGTTACCATAGCGGGCATTTCCGATCAGCAGAGTCCGCTTTCCATGAGTGCAGCTTCCCAGAAGACACGCGTTCTCACCGGCATCACCACCACCGGCACGCCCCACCTGGGCAACTACGTCGGCGCCATCAAGCCGGCCATCGCCGCGAGCCAGGACCCCAGCGTGCAGTCCTACTACTTCCTCGCCGACCTGCATGCGCTGATCAAGTGCCAGGATCCACGCCGGGTGCAGGAGTCGCGCCTGGAGATCGCCGCCACCTGGCTGGCGCTGGGGCTCGACACCGACAACGCCATCTTCTACCGCCAGTCGGACATTCCCGAGATCCCCGAGCTGACCTGGATGCTGTCGTGCGTCTGCGCCAAGGGCCTGATGAACCGCGCCCACGCCTACAAGGCGGCAGTGGCCGAGAACGAGGCCGCCGGCAACCAGGACCCCGACAAAGGCATCACCATGGGGCTATTCGGCTACCCGGTGCTGATGGCTGCCGACATCCTCATGTTCAACGCCAACAAGGTGCCGGTGGGTCGCGACCAGATCCAGCACATCGAGATGGCCCGCGACATGGGTGGGCGCTTCAATCACCTCTACAAGGGCGAATTCTTCACTCTGCCCGAAGCGGTGGTGGACGACGAGGTGGCGGTGCTCGGCGGTCTCGACGGACGCAAGATGTCCAAGAGCTACAACAACACCATTCCGCTGTTCGTCTCCGAGAAGAAGCTGCTCAAGCTGGTGCGCAAGATCAAGACCAACTCGCTGGAGCCCGGCGAGCCCAAGGACCCCGAAGGTTGCACCCTGTTCCAGATCTACGCCGCCTTCGCCACACGTGAGGAGCGCGAGGCGATGCGCCGCGAGTACGCGAACGGCATCGGCTGGGGCGAGGTCAAGAATCGCCTGTTCGAACACCTCAACGCGCAGCTGCGCGAGCCCCGTGAGCGCTATGTGGCGCTCATGGAGGACCCCGGGCACATCGAAAGCGTGCTGCTCAAGGGCGCTGAGCGCGCCCGCGCCGAGGCCGCACCGTTCATGGACAAACTGCGTCATGCCGTGGGGCTGGGCCGTTTCGTCTGATCGGCCTCAGCCTCCGTACAGGGCGCCCCTGCGGCGCCCTGTCTCGTTGCGGCGGCCGGTTGGCGCGCATTGGCGAAACTTGCCACGCTGCATGAGAGAGTCGAGAGGAGAAGTCTCATGGTCACTGCGGTAGAGGCGGTACAACCGCGCCGGATCTCCCTGCTGCTGGGCGCGTTGGTAATGACGGGCGCGCTGCTGGTTGGACTGGCCTTCGGCGCGCGCCTGGGCCTGCTGATGATCGTCGGGGCGCTGCTCGGGGTTTCCCTCTACCACGCCGCCTTCGGCTTCACCGCCGCCTGGCGGGTCTTCATCAGCGAGCGCCGCGGGCGTGGGCTGCGCGCCCAGATGGTGATGCTGGCCATCGCCGTGGTGCTGTTCTTCCCCGCACTGGGTGCGGGTACGCTCTGGGGCCAGAGCGTGTCCGGTTTCGTGGCGCCGATCGGGGTTTCGGTGGTGGTGGGCGCGTTCCTGTTCGGCATCGGCATGCAGCTCGGCGGCGGCTGCGCCTCGGGTACGCTGTTCACCGCCGGCGGCGGCAACGCCCGCATGGCGATCACGCTGCTCTTCTTCATCGTCGGCTCGCTGATCGGCACCGCCCACTTCGCCTGGTGGATGGATCTACCGGCCCTCGAGCCGGTGTCGCTGGTGGCTACCTTCGGCGCAGGCGGCGGCATCGCCGTGAGCCTGGCGCTGTTCGGCGCCATTGCCGTGCTCACGGTACTGCTGGAGAAGCACCGCCATGGCCGTCTGGAGGAGGCGCCGCGGGCCAACTTCAGCCAGGGACGCTGGTTCACCGGGCCCTGGCCGCTGCTGTTCGGCGCGGTGGCGCTGGCGCTGCTCAACTTCACCACCCTGGCGCTGGCCGGCCGCCCCTGGGGCATTACCTCGGCCTTCGCCCTGTGGGGTGCCAAGGCATACGAATTCATCGGCGGTGACGTCAGCCAGTGGGCCTACTGGCAGAGCCCGGGCAACGCCGCGGCGCTCGAGGCCAGCGTGTGGAGCGACATCACCACGGTGATGAACGTGGGCATCATCCTTGGCGCCATGGTCGCTGCCACCCTGGCCGGGCGCTTCGCCCCGACCCTGCGCATCCCGCTGGGCTCGGTGATGGCGGCGATCATCGGCGGCCTGATGCTGGGCTACGGGGCCAGGCTGGCGTTCGGCTGCAACATCGGTGCCTACTTCAGCGGCATTGCCTCGGGCAGCCTGCACGGCTGGGTGTGGCTGGTGGCGGGCTTCGCCGGCAACATGCTCGGCGTGCGGCTGCGCCCGTGGTTTTTCGATCGTCCGCCCAGCAACAGGACACGCGCCAAGGTCAGCTGATGCGCCACGATGGCAGAGGCGTGGTAGAGTTGGCGCCAAGGCGCCAGTAGAGCGCCTACGGCCCGGTTCCAGTCACCGTATCGAGACAAGAGATGCCCGAAAGCAAACGTCCACTTTACATTCCCTACGCTGGCCCTCCGCTGCTCGAGATGCCGCTGCTCAACAAGGGCAGCGCCTTCACCCGCGAGGAGCGGCTCGAGTTCAACCTGGTCGGCCTGCTGCCGCAGAACGTGGAATCGATCGAGGAGCAGGCCGAACGCGCCTATCGCCAGTACCAGCAGTGCCACAGCGACCTTGAGCGGCACATCCACCTGCGGGCGATCCAGGACGACAACGAGACCCTCTACTACCACCTGGTGATGCAGCACCTCGAGGAGATGCTGCCGATCATCTACACCCCCACGGTGGGCCAGGCCTGCGAGGAGTTCTCCAACATCTACCGCAGCCACCGGGGCCTGTTCGTCAGCTACCCCGACCGCGAGCGTATGGACGACATCCTGCGCAGTGCCACCAAGGACCGGGTCAAGGTGATCGTGGTGACCGACGGCGAGCGTATCCTCGGCCTCGGCGACCAGGGCATCGGCGGCATGGGCATTCCCATCGGCAAGCTGGCGCTGTATACCGCCTGCGGCGGCATCAGCCCCGCCTATACGCTGCCGATCACCCTCGACGTGGGCACCAACAACCAGACCCTGCTCGACGATCCGATGTACATGGGCTGGCGGCATCCGCGTATCTCCCAGGAGGAGTACGACGCCTTCGTCGACGAGTTCATCGCCGCGGTGAAACGCCGCTGGCCCAACGTGCTGCTCCAATTCGAGGATTTCGCCCAGGCCAACGCCGTGCCGCTGCTGGAGCGCTATCGCGATCAGCTGTGCTGCTTCAACGACGACGTGCAGGGCACCGCTGCCGTGGCCGTGGGCACCCTGATGGCGGCCTGCCAGGCCCGCGACGAGACCATCGCCGACCAGCGCGTGGTGTTCGTCGGTGCCGGTTCCGCCGGCTGCGGCATCGCCGAGCAGGTGGTGGTGGCGATGCAGGCGGAGGGGCTCTCCGAGAAGGAGGCGCGGCGGCGCGTCTTCATGGTCGACCGCGATGGCCTGGTGACCTCGGACCAGCCGTGGCTGCGCGACTTCCAGCGGCGCCTGGCGCACGACCCGGAACTGGTCGCGGCGTGGCAGGATCAATCCCTGCTCGAGGTGGCGCGCCATATCAAGCCCACGGTGCTGATCGGCGTCTCGGGCCAGCCGGGACTGTTCTCCGAGGAGGTGGTCCGCGCCATGCACGCCGGCTGCGAGCGCCCGGTGATCATGCCGCTCTCCAACCCCACCTCGCGCGCCGAGGCCACGCCCGCGGACGTGATCGAGTGGACCGACGGTCAGGCGCTGGTGGCCACCGGCAGCCCCTTCATGCCGGTGGTGCACGATGGCAAGACCTATCCCATCGCTCAGTGCAACAACGCCTACATCTTCCCCGGCATCGGTCTCGGCGTGGTCGCCAGCGGTGCCAAGCGAATCACCGACACCATGCTGATGACCGCGTCCCGGGCGCTGGCTCGCGAGGCGCCGCTGGTCAAGGAGGGTGAAGGGGCGCTGCTGCCGCCGCTGTCGCATATCCGCGAACTCTCCAAGGCGATCGCCTTCGAGGTCGCTGCCCAGGCCCAGCAGGAGGGCGTGGCACTGCGTACCGACGGCATCAAGTTGCGCGAGGCGATAGAGCGCAGCAGCTGGACGCCGGAGTATCGCAGCTATCGGCGCCGCTCGTTCTAGGTGCAAGCTACGGGCTACGGGTCTCGAGCTGCGAGCAAGATGCAGCCCGCAACCCATAGCCCGACACAAAGAGGCCCCGCCGGCTGCCGACGGGGCCTTTCTCGTGTAGCGCAACAGGCAGGAAGGGGCTCAGGCTGCGCCGATCATTCGCCGCAGCACGTAGTGGAGGATGCCGCCGTGGCGGTAGTACTCCAGCTCGTTGGCGGTGTCGATGCGGCACAGCGCCTCGATGCGCTTCTCGCCCTTGTCGCTCTTGATGGTCACCGTCACCTTGCCGCCCGGGGTGAGGTCGGCCAGCCCCTCGATCGAGATCGTCTCGTCGCCGGTCAGGCCGAGGCTCTTGCGATCCTCGCCCTCGGGGAACTGCAGCGGCACCACACCCATGCCGATCAGGTTGGAGCGGTGGATGCGCTCGTAGGACTCGGCGAGCACCGCGCGCACGCCGAGCAGGCGCGTGCCCTTGGCCGCCCAGTCGCGTGACGAGCCGGTGCCGTACTCCTTGCCGGCTATCACGACGAGCGGCGTGCCCTTCTCCTGGTACTTCATGGCGGCGTCGTAGATCGCCATCTGCTCGCCCGAGGGCACGTGGCGGGTCTCGCCGCCGACCACGCCGTCGAGCATCTCGTTTCTGATGCGCACGTTGGCGAAGGTGCCGCGCATCATCACCTCGTGGTTGCCGCGCCGCGAGCCGTAGGAGTTGAAGTCCACCGGCTTGATGCCGCGCTCTTGCAGGTAGCGCCCGGCGGGGCTGTCGGGCTTGATCGAGCCAGCCGGCGAGATGTGGTCGGTGGTCACCGAGTCGCCCAGCAGGGCGAGGATATGGGCGTCCCGCACGTCCTCGATCGGGTCGGGGTCACGGCCCATGCCCTCGAAGAAGGGCGGGTGCTGGATGTAGGTCGAGGAGGGAGACCACTCGTAGACCTGGCTCTGCGGTACCTGCAGGGCCTTCCAGGTCTCGTCGCCTTCGAATACCTCGGCGTACTCCTTGCGGAACATCTCGGTCTTGACCTTCTCCACGGCGCTGGCGATATCGGCCTGGGAGGGCCAGATGTCATGCAGGTAGACCGGGTTACCGTCCCGATCCTCACCCAGCGGATCGCGGCTGAGGTCGAGGCGTACGTTGCCGGCCAGGGCATAGGCCACCACCAGCGGCGGCGAGGCGAGCCAGTTGGTCTTCACCAGCGGGTGGATGCGCCCCTCGAAGTTGCGGTTGCCGGAGAGCACCGAGGCCACGGTGAGATCGCCGTCCTCGATCGCCTTCTCGATGGGCGGCGGCAGCGGGCCGGAGTTGCCGATGCAGGTGGTGCAGCCGTAACCCACCAGGTTGAAGCCCAGGGCGTCGAGGTCTTCGTTGACGCCACCCGCTTCGAGATACTCGGTGACCACCTTGGAGCCCGGCGCCAGCGAGGTCTTGACCCAGGGCTTGGTCTTGAGCCCCTTGGCCAGGGCGTTGCGCGCCAGTAGCCCCGCGGCCATCATTACGCTGGGGTTGGAGGTGTTGGTACAGGAGGTGATCGCGGCAATCACCACGGCGCCCGGGTTGAGCATGAACCGCTCGCCGTCCATCTCGACGTCCTGGCTGTCGTGGTGCTCGTAGCTCTCGTGCACGCCGACCGCCGTCTGGCCGCCTTCGGAATTGAGCCGCCCGCGCTCCTCGCTGGGCGGGGCCTTGCCATTTTCCTCGCCCGCCATCAGCTTCTCGAAGGTGGTCTTCATGTCTTTCAGGGCGACACGGTCCTGGGGGCGCTTGGGGCCGGCCAGGCTGGCTTCGACGTCACCGAGGTCGAGGTGCAGGGTGTCGCTGAAGATCGGTTCGTCCCCGGGCTCGCGCCACAGCCCCTGGGCCTTGCTGTACGCTTCCACCAGGGCGATCTGGGCATCGTCGCGGCCGGTCAGGCGCAGGTAGGCCAGGGTTTCGTCGTCGACCGGGAAGAAACCGCAGGTGGCGCCATACTCCGGCGCCATGTTGGCGATGGTGGCGCGGTCGGCCAGCGGCAGGTCGGCCAGGCCGTCGCCGTAGAACTCGACGAACTTGCCCACCACACCGCGGCTGCGCAGCATCTGGGTCACCGTCAGCACCAGGTCGGTGGCGGTGATGCCCTCCTTGAGCTTGCCGGTGAGCTTGAAGCCCACCACCTCGGGGATGAGCATCGATACCGGCTGGCCGAGCATGGCGGCTTCGGCCTCGATGCCGCCCACGCCCCAGCCCAGCACGCCGAGGCCGTTGATCATGGTGGTATGGGAGTCGGTGCCCACCAGGGTGTCGGGGTAGGCGAAGGTCTTGCCGTCCTCCTCCTTGCTCCACACCGTGCGGCCCAGGTACTCGAGGTTGACCTGGTGGCAGATGCCGGTGCCCGGCGGCACCACGCGGAAGTTGTCGAAGGCCTGTTGGCCCCAGCGCAGGAACTCGTAGCGCTCGCGGTTGCGCTCCATCTCGATGGCGACGTTGTCCTTGAAGGCGGTGGGGTTACCGAACTTGTCGACCATCACCGAGTGGTCGATCACCAGATCCACCGGCGACAGTGGGTTGATGCGCGAGGGATCCTCGCCGAGCTTCTGCACCGCGGCGCGCATCGAGGCCAGGTCCACCACGCCGGGAACGCCGGTGAAGTCCTGCATCAGCACCCTGGCCGGGCGATAGCCGATCTCGCGGCTGGAGCGCCCGCCCTGCTGCCAGTCGACCAGCGCCTGAAGGTCCTCGCGGGCGACGCTCTCGTCGTCGGCGAAGCGTAGCTGGTTCTCCAGCAGGATCTTCAGCGTCTTCGGCAGCCTGTCGATGTTGCCCAGGGCGGCGGCTGCCTGCGGCAGGCTGTAGTAGTGGTAGGTGCTGCCGCCGACAGCCAGGGTCTGCTGGGTGTCCGGCATCTCGTCACGGCTCATGAAGGCCTCCTGTCACGATAGTGAACGGTCCTTTTCTTTGCTCTCATGCTTAGCACATGGTCATGATAGGCCCCCCTTTCAAGCGCTGCCCAAGGTTTCTATGCTGAACGAAAACCGTTGCGTGGCGCTGCCGCCCCGGTAGGAGAGGGCGAGCGCCGGGAGTTTCCCGTCATGCATGAAGAACAGCTCGATACTCATCCGGTCCACTGCCCCTACTGCAGCATGCCTTTCGACCTGCCAGTCGACGTCTCGCAAGGCAGCCATCAGACGTGGGAAGACTGCCCCTACTGCTGTGCGCCGATCCAACTGCGGGTGGAAGTGTCGCCGATGACGGGAGAGCTCGATGCCCTGGTGCTGGGGCGCGACGACGAAGTCCTGTGAAGACACGGGCCGGGGCGACGCCCTCGGCATCGTAGGCTGGTACAATGGCGGCAACCCTATGCCCCGGCGGGTTGCCATGGCAGCGACCGGGACATGACAAGCCTCATCCTGTTTTCGAGCTGCGAGGATTCCCTTCATGAGCGAAGCGCGTCACGAACGCCTGATCATTCTCGGTTCCGGTCCGGCCGGCTATACCGCCGCGGTCTACGCGGCGCGGGCCAACCTCAAGCCGGTGCTGATCACCGGCATCCAGGCCGGCGGCCAGTTGACCACCACCACCGACGTCGACAACTGGCCCGGCGACGATGCCGGCGTGCAGGGACCGGAACTCATGGAGCGCATGAAGCGCCATGCCGAACGCTTCGATACCGAAGTGCTGTTCGACCACATCCATGAGGTGGACCTGCGCAACCGTCCCTTCACTCTGAAGGGCGACAGCGGCAGCTACACTTGCGATGCGCTGATCGTCGCTACCGGCGCCAGCGCCCGCTACCTGGGGTTGCCCTCCGAGCAGCAGTACATGGGCCAGGGGGTGTCGGCCTGCGCCACCTGCGATGGCTTCTTCTACCGCAACAAGGAGGTGGTGGTGGTGGGCGGCGGCAATACCGCCGTGGAAGAGGCGCTCTACCTCTCCAACATCGCCTCCAAGGTGACCCTGGTGCACCGGCGCGACAGCCTGCGCGCCGAGAAGATCCTGCAGGATCGCCTGCGCGAGAAGGCCGAGAGCGGCAACGTGGTGCTCGAGTGGAACCACGTGGTGGAGGAAGTGCTGGGCGACGCCAGCGGCGTGACCGGTGTGCGCGTACGCTCCACCGTGGATGGCGGCGTGAAGGAGATCGCGGCGCCGGGGGTGTTCATCGCCATCGGCCACAGCCCCAACACCGGCATCTTCGAGGGCCAGCTCGAGATGCACGACGGCTACATCAAGGTGAAGTCCGGCCTCGAGGGCAACGCCACGGCCACCAGCGTGCCGGGCGTGTTCGCCGCCGGCGACGTGATGGATCACGTCTACCGCCAGGCGGTGACCTCCGCCGGCACCGGCTGCATGGCGGCATTGGATGCGGAGCGCTACCTCGACGACCTGTAGAACGCGGCTACGCCGCTGCAGAGGGAAGAGCGGCGCTGCGCACCTGGAAGACAGAAGAGAAAACCTTGGGTCGAGGAGAGGTAGCCATGGGCTGGCTTTCCTCTTCTCCCTTCCTTCTTCAGTAATGCGGCGGCACTTCGTCCTGCGCTGACGGTGCCGCCATCTCCGAATCCTGTAGCGCCCGCTGCTGGTCGCGCAGCTTTTCCTGCATCAGGGCGTTGATCCGCTCGAGCTGCGCCAGGCGCCGCTCCTGGGCAGCCACCGCCTGGTCCAGCGTATCCAGCCAGTGTTCCTGATAGGCAATCCGGCTCTCCAGGGCTTCCAGTCGGGTGGCGAGCGCCTGGGAAAGGCTCATGCTAGAATCGTCGCGCTGCGTGTCGCTGTTCATCGTGACACCTTCATTGGTCGGCGGGGCCTCGGGTCGCGTCGTCATCGAACATCCTGTTTCTTCAATTCCCCATAACAAGTGAGCAATACGGATCCATGAATCGCAAGGTCATCATTCGCTGTACGTTGGTCAGCCTGTTGCTGGCGCTGCCGGCGCCGTTGCTGATTGCCCTGTCCCTGGCCCTGGCCGATGTCGGCCTGCCCCAGCAGCTCCTGACCCTGCTGGAGCCCGGCGGCTATGCGGTGGGTTATGTCACCGTCTCCCTCGCCGTCTTCGTGCTGCTGCTCATCGCCACGCTGTCCACCCAGGCGCTGAACCCGCAGCTGGCGGTGCTCGCCGCCGTGGAGAACGACGATCGCGAGATCGGCGAGGTCAAGTGGTTCAACGTCAACAAGGGCTACGGTTTCATCAAGCGCGAGAGTGGCGAGGACGTCTTCGTCCACTTTCGCGCCATTCGCGGCCGCGGCCATCGTACCCTGGCCGAGGGCCAGAAGGTGCGCTATCACGTGATCGAGAACGAGCGGGGATTGCAAGCCGACGACGTCACGGTCATCACTTGAGCGAAGCGCCTGCGCTCGACCAGGCGTTGTTGGAATTGCAGCGCGAGAGGCTCATTTACTAAAGTAAACTCCGCTCTCTCGCTGCAATCCCGCCTAGCCTGGCCATCACTCGGCAGCTTCTCGCATCGAGTCTCACTCTAACCAACCCATCGCCCTGCATGTTTCAGAACATGCGGGGCGATGTCGTTTCGAGTCACTGGCCGGAGTCGGGCCAGTCGATGGCATTTTCGCTGCCGTCGGGCAGCACCTGCCAGAAGCGGTCGGGGTCGTCGCCGGGCTGCCAGCCGCCCAGCGAGCAGCGTACCTCGCAGCCGAGCCGTGCAGCGGCGTCGCGGGCGCAGTCGCAGTCTCTCAACCACGGCGTGTGCGAGCTGTCGAACCACAGGCTGGCGAAGCCGTCGGCGGCCTTCTCGACCAGCAGCACCGGGATCTCGTGCCCGGCGTGATGGCCGCGGGTCTGCCACTTGCCGCGCCCGGCACCGCGCAGCGGGGCGGCATCCAGCGTCTCGCCGAGCCAGGCATCGATCGCTCCCGGCTGAGGGTGGCGCAGGTAGATCTCGATGTCCGGGTAGCGCATGTGGCTGTCGTGCGGGTGTGGCATGGTGAACCCTCTTGGCGCGGTCAGGGCCGGGCGGTGCCGTTGACGAAGAGCCTGGCCAGGATCGTTTCGTAGATCCGGCTCAGGTCGTCGAGGTCGGCGGCGCGAACGTGCTCGTTGGTCTGGTGAATGGTGGCATTGCGTGGCCCCAGTTCCACCACCTGGCTGCCCAGCGTGGCGATGAAACGCCCATCCGAGGTACCACCGCTGGTCGAGAGCCGCGGGCGGCGGCCGAGCACGCTTTCCACGCCGTGCAGGGCGGCGTCCACCAGTTCGCCCTCGGCGGTGAGGAACGGTTCGCCGTTGAGCGTCCAGTCGAGCTGGTACTCGAGGCCGTGGGCATCGAGGATCGCCTCGGTGCGTGAGCGCAGCTGCTCATGGGTCACTTCGGTGGAGAAACGGAAGTTGAACACCGCCTCCACCTCGCCGGGGATCACGTTGGTGGCCCCGGTGCCGGCACGCAGATTGGAGATCTGGAAGCTGGTGGCCGGGAAGAAGTCGTTGCCGCCGTCCCAGTGCTCGTGCACCAGCGCGTCGAGTGCCGGCATGACCTGGTGGATGGGGTTGCGCGCCAGGTGCGGGTAGGCCACGTGGCCCTGGATGCCGCGTACGTGCAGCACGCCGCCGAGCGAGCCGCGGCGGCCGTTCTTGATCACGTCGCCTAGCACGTCGGTGGAGGAGGGCTCGCCGACGATGCAGTAGTCGAGCCGCTCGTGGCGTTCACGCAGGTGTTCGACCACGGCCCGGGTGCCATCCACCGCGGGGCCCTCCTCGTCGGAGGTGATCAGGAAGGCAATGCGGCCGTGGTGATCGGGGTGGGCGGTCACGAAGCGCTCCACCGCGGTGACCATCGCTGCCAGGCTGCCCTTCATGTCGGCCGAGCCGCGGCCGCGCAGCATGCCGGCCTCGTCGATGACGGGTTCGAAGGGAGGCGTGTCCCAGTGGGTGTGGGGGCCGCTCGGCACCACGTCGGTATGGCCGGCGAAGGCCAGTACCGGGCCGTGATGGCCATGGGTCGCCCAGAAGTTCTCCACGTCGCCGAAGGGCAGGCGTTCGACCTGGAAGCCCAACCGCTCCAGGCGCTCGATCATCAGCGCCTGGCAGCCGAGGTCGTCGGGCGTGACCGAGGGGCGGCGAATCAGCTCGAAGGCGAGCTGCAGGGTCGCGGAGAGCCCCTGTGGATCAGTCGTTGGCATGCAGGGCCTCGTTGAGCGCGATGGCGCTCTTGTTGGTCAGGCACTCGATGCGACCGTTCTGCGAATTGCGCCGCAGCAGCAGGTCGCTCTGGCCGGCCAGTTCGCGCGCCGCCACGGTCTTGACCTCCTGGCCCTGGTCGTCGAGCAGGGTGACCTTGGCGCCGGCGGTGATGTAGAGCCCGGCCTCCACGGTGCAGCGGTCGCCCAGCGGAATGCCGATGCCGGCATTGGCGCCGATCAGGCAGCCCTCGCCCACCTTGATGACGATGTTGCCGCCGCCGGAGAGGGTGCCCATGGTGGAACAGCCACCGCCCAGGTCGGAGCCCCGGCCCACCATCACGCCGGCGGAGATGCGGCCCTCGATCATGCCCGGGCCCTCGGTGCCGGCGTTGAAGTTGACGAAGCCCTCATGCATGACGGTGGTGCCTTCGCCCAGGTAGGCGCCCAGGCGCACCCGCGCGGTGTCGGCGATGCGCACGCCGCTCGGCACCACGTAGTCGGTCATCTTGGGGAACTTGTCGACGCAGTCCACCGACAGGGCGCGGCCCTCCAGGCGCGCCTTGAGGCGACGGGCGGGCAGCTCCTCGATGTCGATCGGGCCCTCGCTGCTCCAGGCCACGTTGCGCAGCAGACCGAACATGCCGGTGAGGTCGACGCCGTGCGGCTTGACCAGGCGGTGCGACAGCAGGTGCAGCTTGAGATAGACCTCGGGGGCGCTCTGCGGCGGCAGGTCGCTGTCGAGGAAGGTGGCGACCAGCGGACGCTGGCTGGCGGCCAGTGCCTCGGCCAGCTCGGCCTGGGCCACGTGACCCGCCGCCCTGAGTGCCTCGGCCAGCGTGGCGCAGTGCTCCGGCAGGAAGCTGACGGCGCCGTTGCCGGTGGGAACGTCGAGCACCTTGCCCACGGCCTCCACCAGGCTGGCATCCGGCTTGAGCAGCGGCGCCGGATAGTAGATCTCCAGCCAGTCGCCCTGGGTGTTCTGGGTGCCGATTCCGAAGGCAAAACTCAGCATGGGGGTGTCCTCACGTCTTGAAGGGGGATGGGCCTCAGCCCTTGAGATCGTCGTAGTCGCCGTCGCGGTAGCCGACGCGTATTTCGTCACCGGTATCGAGCAACGGCCGCTTGAGCAGGGTGGGGTGGGCCATGAGCAATGCACGCACCTTGTTGGCGTCGAGGTCCTGCTTGTCCTCCTCGGGCAGGTTGCGCCAGGTGGTGCTGCGCCGGTTGATGGCCTCCATCACGGGGACCCGGGCGAGGATGTGCTCGAGCAGCGCGGCGGAGAGGCCGTCCTCGCGCAGGTCGTGGACCTGATAGGGCAGGCCCTTCGCGTCCAGGGCCTGGCGCGCCTTGCGGCAGGTGTCGCAGTTCTTGATCACGAAGAGGGTCGCCATCATGCACTCCTTTCGATGAAACGGCGAATGCGCCGGGCGGCTTCCACGGTGGCGTCGAGGTCGGCGACCAGCGCCAGGCGGATGCGGCCCGCACCGGGATTGGTGCCGTCGTGGCCCTGGCGTCCCATGTAGGCGCCGGGAAGCACGCTGACGTGCTCGGCGGCAAACAGCGCCCGGGCGAAGGCCTCGTCGTCACCGCCCGGCACCGCCGGCCATAGGTAGAAACTGGCCTCGGGGGAGGGAAATTCAAGTACCGGGGCAAGCATCTCGGTCACCGCGGCGAACGTCTCGCGGTAGGCGTCGCGGTTGGCACGCACGTGAGCTTCGTCGTTCCAGGCGGTGATCGAGGCGTGCTGCAGCGGCAGCGACATGGCGCAGCCGTGATAGGTGCGGTAGCGCTTGAACGGCGCGATCAGCTCGGCGTCGCCGGCGACGAAGCCGGAGCGCAGCCCCGGCAGGTTGGAGCGCTTGGAGAGCGAATGGAACACCAGGCAGCGCCGGTAGTCGTGGCGGCCGAGGGCGGCGCAGGCCTCGAGCAGTCCCGGCGGCGGGGCGTCCTCGTCGAGGTAGAGCTCGGAGTAGCACTCGTCGGAGGCGATGATGAAATCGAACTCGTCGGCCAGGTCAATCAGCTTCTCGAACTCGGCGCGCGGCGTTACCGCCCCGGTGGGGTTGCCCGGCGAGCAGAGGAAGAGGATCTGCACCTCGCGCCAGGTCTCGGGCGGCACGGCATCGAAATCGGGGCGAAAGCCGTTTTCGGCCCGGCAGTCGAGGTAGAGCGGCTGGCCGCCGGCGAGCAGGGTGGCGCCCTCGTAGATCTGGTAGAAGGGGTTGGGTACCGCCACCCGGGCCGGACGGCGGCGGTCCAGGGCGGCCTGGACGAAGGCGAAGATCGCCTCGCGGGTGCCGTTGACCGGCAGCACCTGGCGCTCGGCGTCGAGCCCCTCGAGGCCGAAGCGCCGTGTGGCCCAGCCGGCGATGGCGTCGCGCAGCTCGGGAATGCCGGCGGTGGCCGGGTAGCGGGCGAAATCCTGCTGGTGGGCCTGGAGCGTCGCCAGGGCGGCAGCGAAGGGGGCGTGCTGCGGTTCGCCGATGGTCAGCGGGATGTGCGCGAGCCCCGTAGGGGGCGTCACGCCGGCCTTCAGCTTGGCCAGCCTTTCGAAGGGATACGGCTTGAGGGCGTCGAGGTCGGGGTTCATCGGTGTCCAGGCGCCGTGGGGCGGCGTCGTTGTCGTGTCTGCGGGCAGACCGACGATTATAGGGAAGCGCCAGGCTCGCCTCAAACCCGGACGTGGCGGGCGTCAGCCCGCCACGTCCAGCACCTCGATCAGCCGCTCGCGCAGGCGCTGCTGACGGGCGGGGTCGGTCAGCGGTGTGCCCGTCTTGTCGGTAATGAAGAAGACGTCCTCGACCCGCTCGCCCAGGGTGGCGATCTTGGCCGCCGAGAGCGAGATGTCCTGCTCCATGAAGATGCGTCCGACCCGGGCCAGCAGGCCGGGGCGGTCGGGGGCGGTCAGCTCCAGCAGGGTGCGCTCGTTGGCCGGGTCCTGCTCGATCAGCACCTCGGTCGGTACCTTGAAGTGGCGCAGCTGGCGCGGGGTATGACGGGTGACGATCTGCGGGTAGTCGTCGGGGTCGTCGAGCTCCTCGACCAGATGCGCGCGGATCTCCTCGATGCGGTTCGGGTCGCGGATGGCACGGCCCTGGTCGTCGAGCACGATGAAGGTGTTGAGCGTCCAGTCGTTGCTCGAGGTGGCGATGCGCGCGTCGTGGATGGAGAGCCCGAGCTGCTCCATGGCGGCGGCGGTGGCGGCGAACAGGTCGTCCACCGAGCGGGTGTGGATGAACACCTTGGTGCCGCCGTCGGTCATGTCGTCGGTGGGGGCGCTGATCAGGATCAGCGGCAGCGGCGACTCCCCGTGGGCCAGGATGCCCATGGTCTGCCAGGCGATCTCGCTGGGCGCGTACTGCAGGAAGTACTCCTCCCCGAGCGACTCCCACAGGCGGTCGACCCGGTCGATGTCGGCCCCCACCGTGGCCAGCAGCGAGCGCGACTCGCTGCGGGTCTCGCGCACCCACTCCTCGCGGTCCAGCGGGTTGTCCAGGCCGCGGCGCAGGGCGCGCTTGGTTTCGGCGTGGAGCTGGCGGAGCAGCGAGGCGCGCCAGCCGTTCCACAGCGTCGGGTTGGTGGCGTTGATGTCGGCCACGGTCAGCACGTAGAGGTAATCGAGGCGGATCTCGTCGCCGACCTGGGCGGCGAATTCGCGGATCACGTCGGGGTCGGTGATGTCGCGCTTCTGCGCCACCATCGACATCACCAGGTGATTCTCCACCAGCCAGCTGACCAGCCGCGTGTCGCGGCTCGACAGGCCGTGGCGCTCGGCGAAGCGCTCCACGTCGCGGGCACCGAGGAGCGAGTGGTCGCCGCCGCGTCCCTTGCCGATGTCGTGGTAGAGACCCGCGATCCAGAGCAGCTCGAGCTTGGGCAGCTGGTGCACCAGCGCTGCCGCCACCGGGAAGTCATCGCGCGCCTCGGGCTTGCGAAACTGGTGGATGAACTTGAGCAGGCGCAGGGTGTGGGCGTCCACGGTGTAGATGTGGAACAGGTCGTGCTGCATCAGGCCCACCGCCTGGCCGAACTCGGGCAGGTACTTGCCCAGCACGCCGTAGCGGTTCATGCGCCGCAGTTGGCGCGCCACGTTGCCGCTGGAGCAGAGCAGCGACATGAACAGGTGCTGGTGCTGGGCGTCGTCGCGGTAGAGGTCGTCGATCAGGTGGCGGTTGTCGCGAATCAGGCGGATGGTGTCGGCGCGCACGCCCTCGATCTCGGGGTGCTCGGCCATCAGCAGGAACAGCTCGAGCAGCGCATAGGGGTGGTCGCGAAACACCGAGCGGGTGCGCGCCTTGATGTAGCCGCCCTCGATCACGAAGCGCTCGTTGAGATCGGCGGTCTCCAGACGCTCGCCGCTGCGCAGGATCGCCTCGTCGAAGTGCTGCAGCAGCATGTCGTTGAGACCCGCCAGCGCCGTGACGTGGCGGTAGTAGCGCTTCATGAACTGCTCGACGGCGAGCCGCTCGGGGGTGTCGCGAAAACCGAACAGCTCGGCGATGGTGCGCTGGTGGTCGAACAGCAGGCGATCCTCGGCGCGGCCGGTGAGCATGTGCAGCGCATAGCGCACCTGCCACAGGAAGGCCTGGCCCTGGCTCAGGATGCGCAGCTCGGCATCGTTCATGAAGCCGTTCGCCACCAGATCCTCGTAGCGCTGGCTGCCGAAGTGGCGCTTGGCCACCCAGCCGATCATCTGGATGTCGCGCAGCCCGCCCGGTGAACTCTTGATGTTGGGCTCGAGGTGGTACTCGGAGTTGTTGAAGCGGTGATGGCGGGCGATCTGCTCCTGCCACTTGGCCTCGAAGAATCGGTCCGACGGCCACATCCGCTCGCGGGCGATGCGCGCCTTCATCGCCTCGCGCAGCGACTCGGGGCCGGCCAGGAGGCGCGACTCCATCAGGTTGGTGATGACGGTGATGTCGCCTTCTGCCTCGCGTTCGCAGTCGGCAAGCGAGCGCACGCTGTGGCCGATCTCCAGGCCGATGTCCCACAGCAGGGTGATGAAGGCGGTCAGTCCTTCGCGGTAGGGCGTGTCGTCGTCGTCCTCGAGCAGCAGCATCAGGTCGACGTCGGAGTGCGGATGCAGCTCGCCGCGGCCGTAGCCGCCCACGGCGAGCAGCGCCACGCCGTCGTCGGGCCAGTCGTGCAGCGACCACGCCACACCGAGCAGCTGGTCGAGGCACCAGGCCCGACCGTGCACCAGATCGCGGATGTCGGCACCGGCATGGAAGCGCTCGTCGAGCCGGCGCTGGATGTCGCGCAGCGCTGTCTTGAACGGCGCGATGGGTGAACGCGTGCCGGCCAGTTCGCGGCGGAAGGTCTCGGCGTCGAACAGCGTCTCGTCGGGCACGAAGCGGTAGTGGTGCAGGAGCATGTTGGCTCGACTCAGTGGTCGAGGAAGGAGAAGTCTTCCTCGTGGCGCGCGGTGAGCACCTCGACGCCGGTCTCGGTGACCAGCAGCGTGTGCTCCCACTGCGCGGACAGGCTCTTGTCCCGGGTCACGGCGGTCCAGCCGTCGCGCAGCACCTTGGTCTGGTGGCCGCCGACGTTGATCATCGGCTCGATGGTCAGGCACATGCCGGCGGCCAGGGTGGCATCGGCCTCGGGGGCATAGCCGTCATAATGCAGTACCTGCGGGTCCTCGTGGAAGCCGGCACCGATGCCGTGGCCGCAGAAGTCGCGCACCACCGAGTAGCCGTTGGCCTCGGCGTGGCGCTGGATGGCGCGGGCCAGCTCGGAGAGGCGTACGCCCGGACGTACCAGCGCGATGCTCTTGTACAGGCACTCCTGGGTCACGCGGCACAGCCGCTCGCCCTGGATGTTTTCGCCGACGATGTACATGGCGCTGGAGTCGCCGTGGTAGCCGTCGGCGGTCTTCACGGTGACATCGATGTTCATGATGTCGCCCTTCTTGAGCTTCTTGGCCGGATCGGGGATGCCGTGGCACACCACGTGGTTGAGCGAGGTGCAGATCGACTTGGGGAAACCGTGGTAGTTGAGCGGCGCCGGCGTGGAGCCCAGCTCGTCGACGATGTAGTCGTGGCACAGCCGGTCCAGCTCGCCGGTGGTCACGCCGGCCGTGACGTGCGGTGCTATCATTTCCAGCACGCTGGCGGCCTGGCGGCCGGCCTCGCGCATCTTCTCGATCTCGTCGGGCGTCTTGATGGGTATGTTCATGGAATCTCGGTTCAGAGGGGTTGCAGCGCCGGCAACGTGGGCCAAGGACGGCGGGCGACTTCATCTCGTTGGCGAACTATGGTATAAAGCCGCGCGCTTTCCTGCAATCGTCGCCCGCCATGGCCCCGGCCCGGCCGGCAGGCGAGACGCCGAGGGCGCCGGCGCCAGGTCGCGACAGGTCGCGGCTCGAGCCGTCAACTCAACAGCCTTGAAAACACACACGTACCGGCACATGGTCCCGGGTGCTGCCGCGGTCTAGCCCGGCGGTCGGATCCATGGGGTGCGTGGAGGCCTAACCCGATTTTCAGGAGTCATCCATGGCACATGTCAACATGCGCGACCTGCTCAAGGCGGGCGCACACTTCGGTCACCAGACCCGTTACTGGAACCCGAAGATGGGCAAGTTCATCTTCGGCGCCCGCAACAAGATCCACATCATCAACCTCGAGCACACCCTGCCGGCCCTCAACGAGGTAATCGACGTGGTCGAGAAGATGGCGGCGGCCAACAACAAGATCCTGTTCGTCGGCACCAAGCGCAGCGCGAGCAAGATCATCAAGGAAGAGGCCAACCGCGTCGGCATGCCCTTCGTCAACCACCGCTGGCTCGGTGGCATGCTGACCAACTACAAGACCATCCGTCAGTCGATCAAGCGTCTGCGCGACCTCGAGACCATGCGCGAGGACGGCACCTTCGAGAAGCTGACCAAGAAGGAAGTCCTGATGGCGACCCGCGAGCAGGACAAGCTCGAGCGCTCCATCGGCGGCATCAAGGAGATGGGCGGCCTGCCCGACGCGCTGTTCGTGATCGACGTCGACCACGAGCGCATCGCCATCAACGAGGCGAACAAGCTCGGCATCCCGGTCATCGGCGTGGTCGACACCAACTCCGATCCGGACGGCGTCGACTACGTGATCCCCGGCAACGATGACTCCATCCGTGCCATCCAGATCTACGTCAAGGCGATCGCCGACGCCTGCGCGCGGGCGAAGGAAGGCCGTCCCGACGAGTTCGTCGAGGTCACCGAGGGTGAGAGCGGCGACGCGGCGGCCGCTGCCGAGTAACGGCGAGTCGCCCGGGCCGGCGCTGTTGGCCCGGGCGGGCGGCCAGCCCAGGCGGCCGCCCGCCACCGCTCCGCTGCGGCGGAGCGGGATTGCACCGGGCCCACGGGTCCGGCGCCCTTATTCCCAGGTCGAACCTACCCGGGTTCCACTTATCGAGAGGTGAATACCATGGCAGCGATCAGCGCTTCCCAGGTCAAGGAACTGCGCGAGCGTACCGGGCTCGGCATGATGGAGTGCAAGAAGGCGCTCACCGAAGCCGATGGTGACATCGAGGTCGCCATCGAGAACCTGCGCAAGAGCTCCGGCCTCAAGGCCGCCAAGAAGGCCGGCCGTACCGCCGCCGAAGGCGCCGTGGCGACCCGCGTCGCCGAGGACGGCAGCTACGGCGTGGTAGTCGAGATCAACTCCGAGACCGACTTCGTCGCCCGCGATGCCAACTTCAAGGCCTTCGCCGACCAGGTCGCCGACGCCTTCTTCTCCGCCAAGAGCGAAGACGTCGCCGCGGTGATGGAGGGCGCCCTCGAGAGCGCTCGCGAGCAGCTGGTGCAGAAGATCGGCGAGAACATCGGCGTGCGTCGTTGCGCCGTGGTCGAGGCGCCGGAAGGCGCGCTGGTGGGCGAATACGTCCACGGCGGCCGTATCGGCGTGCTCACCGTGCTCAAGGGCGGCAACGCCGAGGTGGCCAAGGACGTCGCCATGCACGTGGCCGCGATCAACCCGGCCGTGGCGCGTCCCGAGGACATGCCGCAGGAGCAGCTCGACAAGGAGAAGGCGATCATCCTGGCCCAGCCCGACATGGCCGGCAAGCCCGAGCAGATCGCCGAGAAGATGGTCGAAGGCCGCCTGAAGAAGTACCTGGCCGAGAACAGCCTGACCGAGCAGCCCTTCGTCAAGGACCCGAACCAGTCCGTGGCCGAGTTCGTCAAGGCCGCCGGCGGCGAGGTGATCGGCTTCACCCGCTTCGAGGTGGGCGAGGGCATCGAGAAGGAAGAGGTCGACTTCGCCAAGGAAGTCATGGAACAGGCTGGCCGTCGCTAAGGTCAGAGGTTCCAGCTCGAGAATGGCGTGCGCGCGAGCGCACGCCTTCTCGTATCCGGCCCCCGCGTCGGCTGTAGTAGAGTTGCTTGATCCCCTTGCGCCCAGGAGAGATGCCATGTCCACGCTCGATCACGTCGATAACCCCGCCAAGACCCGCAGCGACAAGTCCAAGTACAAGCGCATCCTGCTCAAGCTCTCCGGCGAGGCGCTGATGGGCGAACACGACTTCGGCATCGATCCCCAGGTGCTCGATCGCATGGCGCTGGAGATCGGTCAGCTGGTGGGCATCGGCGTGCAGGTCGGCATCGTCATCGGCGGCGGCAACCTGTTCCGCGGCGCCGCGCTCAACGCGGCCGGCATGGACCGGGTCACCGGCGACCACATGGGCATGCTGGCCACGGTGATGAACGCCCTGGCCATGCGCGACGCCCTGGAGCGCTCCAATATCCGCTCACGCGTCATGTCCGCCATTCCCATGAGCGGCGTGGTGGAGCACTACGACCGGCGTACCGCCATCCGCTACCTGACCTCGGGAGACGTGGTATTGTTCTCCGCCGGTACCGGCAACCCCTTCTTCACCACCGACTCCGCGGCCTGCCTGCGCGGCATCGAGATCGATGCCGACGTGGTGGTCAAGGCCACCAAGGTGGACGGCGTCTACGACAAGGACCCGGTGAAACATGCCGATGCGGTCAAGTACGATCATCTGAGCTACGATAATGCGCTCGATCAAAAGCTCGGCATCATGGATTTGACCGCTATCTGCCTGGTGCGGGACCATGACATGCCGGTTCGCGTCTTCAACATGAACAAGCCGGGCGCCCTGCTGAACCTGGTGGTGGGCGGCAAGGAAGGCACGCTGATAGACAGAGGTTGATACCGTGATCAATGACATCCAGAAAGATGCTGAGAGTCGCATGAAGAAGAGCCTCGACGCCCTTCATGCCAACTTCAACAAGATCCGTACCGGGCGTGCTCACTCCAGCATCCTCGACTCGGTCACCGTCGAGTACTACGGCAGTCAGGTGCCGCTCAACCAGGTCGCATCGGTCAACGTCGAGGACGCCCGCACTCTCTCCGTGGTGCCCTGGGAGCAGAACATGGTGCCCAAGATCGAGAAGGCGATCATGACTTCCGACCTGGGCCTGAACCCGGCGAGTGCCGGCAACGTGATCCGCGTGCCGATGCCGATGCTCACCGAGGAGACCCGCAAGGGCTACATCAAGCAGGCGCGCGCCGAGGCCGAGAACGCTCGCGTGGCGGTGCGCAACGTGCGTCGCGATGCCAACAACGACATCAAGGCGCTGCTCAAGGAGAAGGAGATCTCCGAGGACGAGCAGCACCGCGCCGAAGAGGCGATCCAGAAGCTGACCGACAAGTACATCGGCGAGATCGACAAGCAGCTCGAAGTGAAGGAACACGACCTGATGCAGGTCTGAGCAGCGCCGGGCGGCGCCCGCAGCGACGCCGCCTGGTCCTTCCATTCCCATTGCGAGACATCATGACGTCAGCGCAGACTTCCGCATCGCAGATGCCACCGAAGCCCCCCGGCGACGACCTGCCGCGACACGTGGCGATCATCATGGACGGCAACAATCGCTGGGCGCGAGCACGCGGGCTGTCCGGCATTCGTGGTCACCGTGCCGGCGTCGAGGCCGTGCGAGCGGTCATTCGCCGGGCCGCCGAGCGCGGCATCCAGACCCTCACGCTGTTCGCCTTTTCCAGCGAGAACTGGCGCCGCCCGGAGGCCGAGGTGCGCGCCCTGATGGAGCTGTTCCTGATCGCGCTCAAGCGCGAGGTGAGAAAGCTGCATGACAACGGTATCCGGCTCTCGGTCGTCGGCGATCGCAGCGCCTTCTCTTCCTCGATCCAGAAGTACATCGTGCGGGCCGAAGAGCTCACCCGCGACAATACCGGCCTGCACCTCGTCGTCGCCGCCAACTACGGCGGCCGCTGGGACATCGTCAACGCCGCGCGACACCTGGCCATGCGTGTCGCACACGGCGAGCTCGAGCCCGACGCCATCGACGAGCACGTCTTCCAGCGGGAGCTGTGCCTGGGCGACGAGGCGCCGATCGACCTGTGCATCCGCACCAGCGGCGAGCAGCGCATCTCCAACTTCCTGCTGTGGCAGATGGCCTACGCCGAACTCTACTTCACGCCGCTGCTGTGGCCGGACTTCGACGGCCAGGCCTTCGACATGGCGATCGATGATTTCTGCCGGCGCCAGCGTCGCTTCGGCATGACCGACGAACAGATCGAGGCGAAGGGTGCTTAGACAGCGGATCGTGACGGCGGCATGGCTGGCGCCGCTGATGCTGGCCGGCCTGTTCGGCCTCTCGGGAGGGCCTTTTGCCGCTTTCACCGGCCTCGTCGTGCTGCTGGCCGCCTGGGAGTGGACCAACCTCGCGGGGGTGGCCGAGACGAGCCGCCGCCTGACGCTGGTGGGTGTCCTGGCCGTGCTGATGACGCTGCTGTGGTGGCTCGGCGCGGCGCTGGCGGTATGGCCGCTGTGGCTCGCCGTGGCCGGCTGGGCGATCAACTTCTACTGGGTCGTCCACTACCCGGCGAAGCGCGAGCAGTGGGGCTCGACGGCCGCGCGGCTGGCCATGGGGCTGTGGGTGCTGCTGCCGGCCTGGGTCGGGTTCAACGTGCTGCGCGACAGCGGCGGCGTGTGGTTGCTCTACGTGCTGTTACTGGTATGGGGCGCCGATATCGGCGCCTACTTCTGCGGGCGCGCCTGGGGCCGGCGCAAGCTGGCGCCGGGGGTGAGCCCCGGCAAGTCCTGGGAAGGCGTGGCCGGCGGCGTGGCCGTGACCCTGCTGCTGGCGCTGCTGTTCGCCGTGTGGCAGGGGCTGGGCGTGGCCGCTGGCCTGGGGCTCATGGTGGTGACCGCGGGGGTGACGCTGGTCTCGGTGCTCGGCGACCTGCTCGAGAGCATGCTCAAGCGCTTTCGCGGCATCAAGGACTCCAGCAACCTGTTGCCCGGGCACGGCGGCGTACTCGACCGCATCGACAGCCTGACCGCGGCGGTGCCGCTGTTCGCACTGCTCTCCACCGGGATGCTGTGACATGAGCGGTCCGTTTCGGCAGCAGGGCGTCACGGTACTCGGCGCCACCGGCTCCATCGGCACCAGCACGCTCGACGTGGTCGCACGCCATCCCGAGCGCTACCGGGTGCATGCGCTGACGGCGCATCGCTCGCGCGAGGCGCTGCTGGCCCAGTGCCTGCGTCATCGGCCCAGCCTGGCCGTGCTCGACGAGGAGCACGACGCCGCCTGGCTGCGCGAGCGGCTGGCCGGGGCGGGCCTGGCGACCGAGGTACGGGCCGGCGAGGCGGCGCTCGTCGAGGTCGCCAGCGCCGCCGAGGCGGACGTGGTGATGGCCGCCATCGTCGGTGCCGCGGGGCTGTTGCCGACGCTGGCCGCGGTGCGCGCCGGCAAGCGCGTGCTGCTGGCCAACAAGGAGGCGCTGGTGATGTCCGGGGCGCTGTTCATGGACGCCGTCGCGCGCCACGGCGCCACGTTGCTGCCGATCGACTCCGAACATAATGCCATCTACCAGTGTCTACCACCCGAACACCGCGGCGGCCTCTCCCGCCATGGCGTGACCCAACTGCTGCTGACGGCCTCCGGTGGGCCTTTCCGCGGCTGGTCGTCGGAGCGCCTGGCCACGGTGACGCCGGCGCAGGCCTGCGCCCACCCCAACTGGTCGATGGGGCGCAAGATCTCGGTGGATAGCGCCACCCTGATGAACAAGGGGCTGGAACTAATCGAGGCGTGCTGGCTGTTCGACGCCCGCCCTGAGCAGATTCAGGTGGTGGTGCACCCGCAGAGCGTGATTCACTCCATGGCCGCCTACAGCGACGGCTCGGTGCTGGCCCAGTTGGGCAACCCGGACATGCGCACGCCGATCGCCTACGGCCTGGCGTGGCCGGAGCGCATCGCGGCCGGCGTCGAGGCGCTGGACCTGTTCCGGGTCGCGCGGCTCGACTTCGAGGCGCCGGATGAGGTGGCCTTCCCGTGCCTGCGGCTGGCGCGCGAGGCGATGCAGGCGGGAGGCACGGCGCCGGCCGTGCTCAACGGCGCCAACGAGGTGGCCGTCGATGCCTTCCTGGCGGGGCGCCTGAGCTTCCCGGGCATCGGCGAGCTCGTGGCGGAGGTGCTGGAAGCGCTGCCGGTCGAAGCCGGCGGGGACCTGGAAACCATCCTCGGCGCCGATGCCCGGGCGCGCCAGGCGGCGCGCGAGAGGCTGCAAGGGCGCTGAGCCGATTCGCCGACGGCGTCGTGACTTTTCGAGGAGACTGATTTGGGCCTGATCCAGAACGTGCTGGCCGTCATCGTGGTGCTGGGCCTGTTGATCACCTTCCACGAATTCGGCCATTACTGGGTGGCACGCCGCTGCGGTGTCCGGGTGCTGCGTTTTTCGGTCGGCTTTGGCAAGCCGATCTGGTCCCGTGTCGATCGGCATGGGACCGAGTTCGCCGTGGCGGCGGTTCCGCTCGGCGGCTACGTCAAGATGCTCGACGAGCGCGAGGCGCCGGTGCCCGGCGACCAGCTCCACGAGGCGTTCAACCGCAAGACGGTATGGCAGCGCATCGCCATCGTCGCGGCGGGGCCGCTGGCCAACTTCCTGCTCGCCATCGTCGCCTACTGGGCGCTGTTCGTGGCCGGCACCTCCACGGTGGCGCCGGTGGTGGGCGAGGTGGCCCCCGGCTCGCCGGCGGCCCGCGGTGGCCTGCAGCCGGGCCAGGAAATCGTCGCAGTGCAGGGGAGCGAGGTGCGCTCCTGGGACGAGATCAACCTGCGCCTGATCGCCGCCATCGGCTACAGCGGGGAACTCACCCTTCAGGCCCGCGAGGACGCCGCGGCCGACCCCCGTGACTATCGCCTGCCGGTGGAGGACTACCTGGTGCGCCAGGAGCCGCCCCAGCCGCTGGCCACCCTCGGCATCACTCCCTGGCAGCCGAGCATCCCCGCGGTGCTGGGCCAGGTGATCGACGGCGAGCCCGCCGCCGAAGCGGGGCTGCGCCCCGGCGACCGGATACTGGCCGTGGACGGCAGCGCGGTCGAGGAGTGGATGGACTTCGTCAGCGTGGTGCGTGCCAGCCCCGGCGAGACGCTGGAGCTGGAGGTCGCGCGCGGCGACGAGCGCTTCGCCCTGACCCTGGTGCCGGGCGAGCGCGAGCTCGAGACGGGGGCGGCGATCGGCTATGTCGGCGCCGGCGTCGAGGCGGTCGAATGGCCGGAGGAGTTCCGCCGCGAGATTCGCTACGGTCCCGTGGCGGCGGTGGTGGCGGCGGTGGGGCAAGGCCATGAGCCGTACCGGCGAGATGACGCTGCTGACCCTGGATGCCATCCGCAAGATGCTGGTGGGGCTGATTTCGCCGACCAACCTCTCGGGGCCTATCACCATCGCCCAGATGGCGGGGGATACGGCGCGCACGGGGCTGGAAAGCTTCGTCAGCTTCCTGGCCTACCTCTCGATCAGCCTGGCGGTGCTCAATCTGCTGCCGATTCCGGTACTTGATGGTGGCCACCTGCTTTACTATCTCGTCGAGGTGGTGCGCGGCCGGCCGGTGTCGGAGCGGGCCCAGGCGTTCGGGCTGCGGATCGGTCTGGCGCTGGTCGGCATGCTGATGCTGATGGCCCTCTATTTCGATCTGATGCGTCTCTGGTAGCAAGCGCCCCACAGGGGCACAGGGAGGCAGAGCTTCGCTCTGCCTTGTCAGTCACCCGCACATATGTATATGGTGCCTGTCTGGACAGGCAGGCGGATCAACGCGAGCGAAGCGACTGCATGAATATCAAGACCCTCGGACTGGCGGCACTGCTGCTGGCCGGTTCCAGTACGGTGCTGGCCGAATCTTTCGAAGTATCCGACATTCGCGTGGAGGGGCTGCAGCGGGTTTCCGCCGCTTCCGTCTTCAACGCCTTCCCCATCAGTGCGAGTGATCAGGTGGATGACCGTGAGCTGGCCGAGGCGGCCCGCAGCTTGTTCGCCACCGGCCTGTTCGAGGACATTCAGCTCGCCCGCGACGGCAACGTGCTGGTCATCCAGGTCGTCGAGCGGCCGACCATCTCGCGGCTCAACATCACCGGCAACAGCAAGATCTCCGAGGAGGACCTGCGTCGCGGGCTGCGCGAAGGCGGGCTGGCGGAGGGCCAGGTGCTGCAGATCTCGACGCTCGAGGACATCCAGCGCGAGCTCGAGGGGGTCTACCAGGCCCAGGGGCGCTACAGTGCCCGCATCGAGACCAGCGTGCGCGAGATCGACGAGGGGCGGGTCCAGGTCGACATCGACATCAACGAAGGCGCGGTGGCCAAGATTCGCCAGATCAACATCGTCGGCAACCGCCAGTTCGACGACGACGAGCTGCGCGAGGTGTTCGAGCTCAACGATCGCCCCGGGCGCTTCTTCGGCTGGTTCTCGAAGGACGAATACTCGCGTGAGGCGCTGGCCGGCGACCTGGAGCGGCTGCGCTCCTTCTACCTCGACCGCGGCTACGTCAACTTCAACATCACCTCCACCCAGGTCTCGATCAGCCCCGACAAGTCGCAGATCTTCGTCACCGTCAACGTCGACGAGGGCAGCCAGTACCGCCTGGGCGATATTCGCTTCGCCGGTGATCTCGAGATCTCCGAGCGCGAAGCGCGCGGCCTGCTGCAGGTGGAGAGCGGCGATATCTTCTCGCGCAGCGACGTCACCGCCTCCACCGAGGCGCTGCGCTCGCGGCTGGGCGCCGAGGGCTTCGCCTTCGCCCGGGTGGAGGGCGTGCCCGAGCCGCGCGCCGACGGCGAAACGGTCGACCTCACCTTCAGCGTCGATCCGGGGCGCCGCGCCTACGTACGCCGCATCAACTTCATCGGCAACACCACCACCCAGGACGAGGTGCTGCGCCGCGAGATGATCCAGATGGAGGGGGCGCCGGCTTCCACCGAATCGATCAGCCAGTCACGCCGCCGCCTGGAGCGCCTGGGCTTCTTCCGTCAGGTCGAGGTGGAGACCCAGCCGGTGGCTGGCGAATCCGACAAGCTCGACGTCACCTATACCGTCGAAGAGCAGCCCTCCGGCTCGGTCTCGGCGAGCATCGGCTTCTCCCAGAGCGCCGGGGTGATCTACGGCGCGGCGCTGGCCCAGAACAACTTCCTGGGTACCGGCAATCGCGTCAACATCGGCGCCCAGCGCAGCGACACCTTCACCAGCGTCAACTTCGGCTTCACCGATCCGTACTGGACGCTGGACGGCATCTCGCGTGGCTACAACCTGTTCTACCGCGAGACCGACTACGAAGATTCGGACATCTCGACCTACTCCACCGACGCCTATGGCGCGGGGATCAACTTCGGCTACCCGGTCAGCGAGCTGTCGCGGCTCAACTTCGGCGCCAGCGTCGAGGACCTGACGGTCAAGACCTATCGCGACACCGCCTCGGAAATCGTGCGCTACGTCGACGAGCAGGGCGACAACGCCCAGAGCCTCAAGCTCACCGCGAGCTGGACCCGCAACAACCTCAACCGCGGCATCATGCCGACCTCCGGCGACTATCAGCGCGTGTCGCTGGAGACCGCGGCGCCCGGCAGCGACGCCGACTACTACAAGCTGCGCGCGCGTGCCCAGCAGCTCTTCGCCCTCAACGAGGAGGAGACCTGGGCGCTCAAGTTCGGCACCACCCTGGGCTACGCCGACAGTATCGGCAGCGATCCCTATCCGTTCTACGAGAACTTCTTCGCCGGTGGCCTGGGGTCGGTGCGCGGCTTTACCGCCAATACCCTGGGCGAGCGCACCACGCCGCGCGAATCCGGACGCGACCGCACCCTGGGCGGCAACATCCTGGTCGAAGGCAGCGCCGAGCTGCTCTTTCCGCTGCCCTTCATCGAGGACCAGCGCTCGCTGCAGACCGGCTTCTTCGTCGACGCCGGCAATACCTTCCTGACCAGCTGCTATCCGGTGGTGGAGGGCGACGGTCCCTCGCGCTGCTCGTCGGGCGTCGACCTGGGTGAGCTGCGCTACAGCATCGGCGTGGGGCTCTCCTGGCTCACTCCGGTCGGCCCGCTGACCTTCAGCATTGCCGAGCCGCTCAACGACGAGAGCGGCGACGACACCCAGTTCTTCCAATTCTCGCTGGGCCAGACGTTCTGAGCCGGCCTGCCAAGAGGGTATTTCGCATGCGCAAGTTGACCGCCATTCTCTGCCTGGGCCTGTTTGCCGTCCTGGCCGTACCGGCTCACTCGGCCGAAGTCGCGCTGCTGGACTGGCGCCGTGCGCTGCTCGCCTCCGATGCCGCCCAGCGCTCCATGCAGGACCTCGAGAGCCGCTTGTCCGGCCAGCAACAGGAGGCCCAGTCGCTGGGCCAGGAGCTGTCCCAGCTGCAGCAGCGGCTGCAGCAGGAGGGCGACAGCCTGCCCGATGCCGAGCGCCAGTCGCTGATCCAGGAGTTCCAACAGAAGGGCGGCCGCTTCGAGCAGCTGCGCCAGCAGATCATGGAGGAGCAGATGCGCGCCGAGCAGGAGTTCCTGCAGCAGGCCGAGCCGAAGCTGGAGGAGGCGGTTGGCCAGGTGATCGAGCGCCACGGCGTCGAGGTGTTGGTGGAGCCCCAGGGCGTGCTGCACGCCGAGCAGGAGCTGCCCAACCTGACGGACGAAGTGATCGAAATCCTCAATTCTCTCAACTGATCATTGCGGCAGCTTCTGCCGCACGCTGTCGATACGGGTTTCCATGAAGCACCCTGTTACTCGCGAATTCACCCTGGCCGAACTGGCCGAGCGGCTCGGCGCCCACCTGGAGGGCGATGGTGGCCGCCGGGTCCGGGGCCTGGCCACCCTGAGGGAGGCCGGTCCCGATCAGGTCGCCTTCGTGGCCAACCGCTCCTACCTCAAGGACCTCTCGGCAACCCGGGCCGGTGCCGTGCTGCTTCAGCCCGAGCATGCCGCCGCCTGCCCGGTGGCGCGTCTGGAACTGGCAAACCCCTACCTAGGCTACGCCCAGCTGTCGCAGCTGTTCGACCCGATCCTGGCCCCCCCGCGGGGAGGCATCCACCCCGCGGCCGTGGTGGCCGATGACGTGGTGCTGGGCGAGCGGGTCGAGGTCGGCCCCAATGCCGTGATCGAAGCCGGCGTGGAGCTGGGCGACGAGGTGGTGGTCGGCGCCGGCTGCTTCATCGGCGCGGGCTCGCGCATCGGTGCGGGCTCGCGGCTGCACCCCAACGTCACCGTCTGCCATGGCGTGGTCGTCGGGGCACGGGCCATTCTGCACAGCGGCTGCGTGATCGGCGCCGATGGCTTCGGCTTCGCCCACGACGGTGGTCG
This sequence comes from Billgrantia sulfidoxydans, assembly GCF_017868775.1. Lineage (NCBI taxonomy): Bacteria > Pseudomonadati > Pseudomonadota > Gammaproteobacteria > Oceanospirillales > Halomonadaceae > Billgrantia > Billgrantia sulfidoxydans. Next base: position 536,074 of record NZ_CP053381.1, read on the forward strand.
CTGGCACAAGATCGCCCAGCTCGGCGGCGTGGTGCTGGGCGACGACGTCGAGGTGGGCAGCTGCTCCAGCATCGACCGCGGCGCGCTCGACGACACCGTGATCGGCAACGACGTGAAGATCGACAGCCAGGTGCAGATCGCCCACAACGTGCGCATCGGCGACCACACGGCACTGGCCGGCTGCGTCGGCATCGCCGGCTCCACCCGGGTGGGCAGGAACTGCATGCTGGGCGGCGGCGTGGGGCTCGCTGGCCACCTCACCATCGGCGACGGGGTGCAGGTCACCGGCATGAGCCTGGTGACCAACTCGATTCACGAGCCGGGCGTCTACTCCTCGGGCACCGGGGCCATGACCAATGCCCTGTGGCGCAAGAATGCGGTGCGCTTCAAGCAGCTCGATGACTTCGCCCGACGCCTGGCGCGCCTCGAGAAGCGCGGCCGGGAGGGTTGAGACAGGATCGGGCGGCGCTATAATTCCGCCTGCCTGATGCAGGCGTTCTTGCGGGAAGCCCGGGCGACGCGCGCCGCGCTCGCAATGGCTTCCCTACTTCATTTCAGAGGTCGCTACGATGGTAATGGACATCAACGAGATTCGCGAATACCTGCCGCACCGATACCCGTTCCTGCTGATCGACCGGGTGACGGAGCTGAGCCTTGGCGAAGCCATCGTTGCCTACAAGAACGTCAGCATCAACGAGCCGTTCTTCAACGGCCACTTCCCGCACCACCCGATCATGCCCGGTGTGCTGGTGCTGGAGGCGATGGCGCAGGCCTGCGGCATCCTCGGCTTCAAGACCGTCAACAAGCTGCCGGCCGACGGCTATGTCTATTACCTCGTGGGCAGCGACAACGTGCGTTTCAAGCGGCCGGTGATGCCGGGAGACCGGCTGCGGCTGGAGGCGAAGGTCGAGCGTGAAAAGCGCGGCATCTGGAAGTTCGCCTGTCGTGCTACGGTAGATGGCGAGCTGGTCTGCGAGGCCGACGTCATCTGTGCGGAGAGGAAGGTTTCTTGATACATACCACTGCCATCGTCGACCCCGGGGCACGTCTGGCCGAGGATGTGGAGGTCGGTCCCTTCAGCGTGATCGGGCCCGACGTCGAGATCGGTCCCGGCAGCCGCATCGGTCCGCACGTGGTCATCAAGGGGCCGACCGTGCTGGGGGCGCGGACCCGCATCTTTCAGTTCGCCTCGGTGGGAGAGGACTGCCAGGACAAGAAATACGCCGGCGAGCCGACGCGCCTGGTGATGGGCGACGACAACGTCATTCGTGAATGCGTGACGCTGCATCGCGGCACCGCCCAGGATCGCGGCGAGACCACCATCGGTTCGCGCAACCTGTTCATGGCCTATGTGCACGTCGGCCACGACTGCGTCATCGGCGACGACTGCGTGCTGGCCAACCAGGCGACCCTGGCGGGGCATGTGACCCTGGGCAACTTCGCCATCCTCGGCGGGCTGTCGGCGATCCACCAGTTCTGCCACTTCGGCGATCACGCCATGGCCGGCGGTGGTTCGATCATCACCAAGGACACCCCCGCCTTCGTCATGATCAACGGCAATCCGGCCCGGGTGCACGGACTCAACCAGGTAGGGCTCAAGCGGCGCGGGTTCTCGACCGAGGCGATCAAGGCGCTGAACGAGTGCTACCGTCTGGTCTATCGTCAGGGATTGACCATCGCCCAGGCGCTGGAGGAGATCCGCCGCCGCTACTCTCTGGCCGAAACTGAAGCCTTCGCCGCGTCCATCGAGGTCTCGACACGCGGCATCATACGCTGACGCGGCTTCGCAACGGGTCTGATATGAGCAAGCTTGCGCGTGTCTATATCGTCGCCGGCGAGATGTCCGGCGACCTGCTCGGGGCGAGCCTGATGCGCGCGCTGAAGGCGCGCCATCCCGAGGTGCAGTTCCGCGGTATCGGGGGCCCGGGCATGATTGCCGAGGGCATCGACAGCCGCTTCCCGCTCGAGACGCTCTCGGTCATGGGGCTGGTGGAGGTGCTCAAGCATCTGCCCGAGCTGGTACGGGTGCGGCGAACCCTGCGCGCCGATGCCCTGGCCTGGCAGCCGGACGTGATGATCGGCATCGACGCCCCCGACTTCAACCTCGGCCTCGAGCGCCAGCTGCGCGAGGCGGGCCTCACCACGGTCCATTACGTCAGCCCGACGGTCTGGGCATGGCGCCAGGGCCGGGTGAAGGGCATCGCGCGAGCAGTCGACGCCATGCTCACCTTCCTGCCCTTCGAGGCCGCCTTCTACGAGCGGCATCGTCTGCCGGTGGCCTTCGTCGGCCATCCGTTGGCCGACGAGCTTCCGCTGGTCAGCGATCGCGCCGGTGTGCGTGACGAGCTCGGCCTGCCGCCAGACGATCCGGTGCTGGCCGTACTGCCGGGTTCGCGGGCCAACGAGATCCGCTTTCTCGGCGTGACGTTCCTGGACGCCGCCGAGCGGCTGTGCCGGGAGCGACCCACGCTACGGGTGGTGATCCCGGCGGCAACACCGCTGCGCCGGGAGGAACTCGAGCGCCTGCTGGCCACCCGCCCGACGCTGGCGGGGCGGGTCACGCTCCTCGACGGCCGGGCGCGCCAGGCGATGGTGGCCAGCGACGCGGTGCTGCTGGCCTCGGGCACGGCGGCGCTCGAGGCGATGCTGTGCCACCGCGCGATGCTGGTGGCCTACCGCATGGCGCCGCTGACCCACTGGCTGGCCCGGCGTCTGGTCAAGACGCCGTGGATCTCGCTGCCCAACCTGATCGCCCAGGCGTCGCTGGTGCCGGAGCTGATCCAGGACGCCGCGACGCCCGAGGCGATCGTCGCGCATGTCGGGTCGATGCTCGACGATGACGAGGCTCGCGCCCGCCTGGAGGCGCGCTTCGCTGCCCTGCATGCCGGACTGCAGCGCAACGCCAGCGCCCGGGCGGCCGAGGCCATCGAGGCCGTGGTGGCGGGGCGGCCGCTGCCGACCGAGCTGTCCAGCGATGAGTCCCTGGTGGTGAGCGCCACGCGGCCGGTCGAACGAACGCCGAAAGGGAGAGAAGAGACATGAGTGACTGTCCGTTTCCCCCGCTGGTGATCGACTACCAGGGCCAGCTGCTCGCCGGTGTCGATGAGGTGGGCCGTGGGCCGCTGGTCGGCGCGGTGGTGGCGGCGGCGGTAATCCTCGATCCGCTGCGCCCCATCGCGGGGCTGACCGACTCCAAGAAGCTCACGCCGCAGCGGCGTGAGGCGCTGGATACCGAAATCCGCGACAAGGCGCTGGCCTTCGCCGTGGCCGAGGCCACGCATGCCGAGGTCGACGAACTCAACATCTACCACGCCACGCACCTGGCCATGCGCCGGGCGATCGACGCCCTGCCGCTGGCGCCGGAATACCTGCTGGTGGACGGCAACCGCCTCCCCGGGCATCATGTTCCCGGCCAGGCGATCGTCAAGGGGGATGCCCGCCATCCGGCTATCGCCGCCGCCTCGATACTCGCCAAGGTGGCGCGCGATGCCCAGATGGTGGCGCTCGACGGCCTGTTTCCCGACTACGGCTTCGCCCGCCATAAGGGCTATGCCACGCCCGAGCACCTGGCTGCACTGGAGCGCCTCGGGCCGCTGCCCGAACATCGCCGCTCCTTCGCCCCGCTCAAGGGGCAGCTCGAGCTGCTCTAGATCATTTACCGCCTAGCCCCGAGCCTCTTATGACCACGCCTTTCGTTCATCTCCGCGTGCACACCGAATATTCCCTGGTCGACGGCCTGGTGCGGCTCAAGCCGCTGCTCAAGGCCACCGCCGAGCAGGGCATGCCGGCGCTGGCCGTGACCGACGAATCCAACCTGTTCGGTCTGGTCAAGTTCTATCGCGGTGCCCAGGGCAGCGGCCTCAAGCCGGTGATCGGCGCCGACCTGTGGCTGGCCAATCCCCACGACGAGACGCACCCCTACCGGCTGACGCTGCTGGCGATGAACGACACCGGCTATCGCAACCTCACCGAGCTGATCTCGCGGGGCTGGATGCAGGGACAGCGCCAGGGGCGCGCGGTGCTGGAGAAGGCCTGGGTGCTCGAGCAGAGCGAGGGCCTGATCGCGCTGTCCGGCGGCCGTGAGGGCGAGATCGGCCGCCACCTGCTCGCCGATCACCGCGATGAGGCGCGCGCGCTACTGGAGGAGTGGCAGGCGGCCTTCCCGGAGCGCTTCTACCTGGAGCTGACCCGCACCGGGCGACCGCTGGAGGAGGAGTGCGTGCACCTCTCGGTGGAACTCGCCATGGCCTCGGGCACGCCGGTGGTGGCCACCAACGACGTGCGCTTCCTCGAGCGCGACGACTTCTGGGCCCACGAGACCCGGGTCTCCATCGGCGAGGGCAAGGCGCTGGACGACCCGCGCCGCGAGCGCAAGTACACCGAGGAGCAGTACCTCAAGAGCCCGGCGGAGATGGCCGAGCTGTTCGCCGACATTCCCGAGGCGCTGGAGAACAGCGTGATGATCGCCGCGCGCTGCAACGTCGACGTGCGCCTGGGCGAGATCTTCCTGCCGGAGTTCGAGATTCCCGAGGGCATGACCCAGGATGAGTTTTTCCGCAAGGTCTCCCACGACGGCCTCACCGAGCGCCTCGACTTTCTCTACCCGGCCGAGAAGTATCCGCGCGACGGCGCCGAGTTCGCCGAGATCGACAAGCGCTATCGCGAGCGGCTGGACTTCGAGCTCGACATCATCATCCAGATGGGCTTTCCCGGCTACTTCCTGATCGTGATGGACTTCATCCAGTGGGCCAAGGACAACGACGTGCCGGTGGGGCCGGGGCGCGGCTCCGGGGCCGGCTCGCTGGTGGCCTATGCGCAGAAGATCACCGACCTCGACCCGCTGGAGTACGACCTGCTGTTCGAGCGCTTCTTGAACCCCGAGCGGGTCTCGATGCCCGACTTCGACGTCGACTTCTGCATGGAGAAGCGCGACCGGGTGATCGAGTACGTGGCCGACCGTTATGGCCGCAATGCGGTGTCGCAGATCGTCACCTTCGGCACCATGGCGGCCAAGGCGGTGGTACGCGACGTGGCCCGCGCCCAGGGCAAGCCCTATTCGCTCGGCGACAAGCTCTCCAAGCTGATTCCCTTCGAGGTGGGCATGACCCTGGCCAAGGCCATCGAAGCGGAGCCGGCGCTCAAGGAGTTCGTCGAGAATGACGAGGAGGCCGCCGAGATCTGGGAGATGGCGGTCAAGCTCGAGGGCATCACCCGCGGCACCGGCAAGCACGCCGGCGGCGTGGTGATCGCGCCGACCAAGCTGACCGACTTCTCGCCGCTGCTGTGCGACGAGGAGGGCAACGGCCTGGTCGTGCAGTTCGACAAGAACGACATCGAGGAGGCCGGGCTGGTCAAGTTCGACTTCCTCGGGCTGCGTACCCTGACCATCATCGACTGGGCGCTGGAGATGGTCGACAAGGTGCGGGCGGTCAAGGGCCAAGGACCGCTCGACATCGACAGCATCCCGCTCGATGACGGTCCCACCTTCGAGATGCTCAAGCGCGCCGAGACCACGGCGGTGTTCCAGCTCGAATCGCGCGGCATGAAGGAGCTGATCAAGCGCCTGCTGCCCGATTCGCTGGAGGACATGATCGCGCTGGTGGCGCTGTTCCGTCCCGGGCCGCTGCAGTCGGGCATGGTCGACGACTTCATCAACCGCAAGCACGGTCGCGCCGAGATCTCCTACCCCCACCCGGACTACCAGCACGAGTGGCTCAAGCCGGTGCTCGAGCCCACCTACGGCATCATCCTCTACCAGGAGCAGGTGATGCAGATCGCCCAGGTGCTGGCCGGTTACACCCTGGGCCAGGCCGACATGCTGCGCCGGGCGATGGGCAAGAAGAAGCCCGAGGAGATGGCCAAGCAGCGCAGCGGCTTCATGGAGGGCTGCGCCGCCAACGGCATCGACAAGGAGCTGGCCGGCAACATCTTCGACCTGGTGGAGAAGTTCGCCGGCTACGGCTTCAACAAGTCGCACTCGGCGGCCTACGGCCTGGTCTCCTACCAGACCGCCTGGCTCAAGACGCACTACCCGGGCCCGTTCATGGCCGCGGTGATGTCCACCGAGATGGACAACCTCGACAAGGTGGTACCGCTGATCGAGGAGTCGCGGCGCATCGGCCTGACCGTGACGCCGCCGGACGTCAACATCGGCGCCTACAAGTTCACCGTCGATACCGAGGGCCGCGTGGTCTACGGCCTGGGTGCCATTCGTGGCGTAGGCGAAGGGCCCATCGGCGCCATCGTCGAGGCCCGCGAGGCCGACGGCCCGTTCACCGACCTGTTCGACTTCTGCCGCCGGGTCGATCCCAAACGCATGAACAAGCGCACCCTGGAGGCGCTGATCCGCTCGGGCGCGCTGGACAACCTGGGGCCGAGCCGGGCGGTGCTGGCCGCGGCACTGGACGACGCCATCCGCGCCGCCGCCCAGACCCAGACCAACCAGAGCCTCGGCATGTTGGACATGTTCGGCGAGGCCTTCGCCGACGACGAGGCCGAGAGCGACCCCTACGAGGCCTATCGCAGCGCCCGCGAGTGGACCGACAAGGAGCGTCTGGCCGGCGAGAAGGAGACCCTGGGGCTCTACCTCACCGGCCACCCCATCGACGAGTACGAGAAGGAGCTCGCCCGCTTCGTCTCCACCCGCATCAGCGATCTCAAGCCCTCACGGGAGCCGCAGCGCGTCGCCGGCCTGGTGGTGGCGTTGCGCACCATGAAGTCCAAGCGCGGCGACACCATGGCCTTCGTCACCCTGGACGACCGCACCGGACGCATCGAGGCGTCGCTGTTCGGCGAGCTCTACGACCAGCTGCGTGGCCAGATCGAGGCCGACCAGGTGCTGATCGTCGAGGGCGAGGTCTCCAGCGACGACTTCTCCGGCGGCCTGCGCCTGCGCGGCAAGGAGATCACGCCGATGGTGGCGGCCCGCGCCCGCTACGGCGAGGCGGTGGAGCTGTCGCTCGACGGCACCCGGGTCAACGGGAGGCTGGTGGAGAGCCTGCGCGAGAGCCTCGTGCCGCACCGCGACGATGGCGGCCTGCCGGTGCGCCTGCGCTACCGCAACGACGCCGCTGCCGGCTGGCTGGAGCTGGACGCGCAGTGGCGCGTGGCCCCCAGCGACGAGCTGCTGATCGCGCTGCGTGAGGTGGAGGGGCAAGACGGCGTGCGGCTGAAGTACCGCTAGGTATCGACGATGGGTGTTGGCGCCGAGAAAGGCAGCGGGGCTGACCCGGCGACAGGCCTGAGAGGAGGCGCTGTGAACCCTTCCCTGTGCGCTACTTTTGCCATCCATGGCAAAAGACCTCCTCTTCGGCCTGTCCCCGGCAGCCCTCGGTGCTGGCGAAGTCCGCATACGTTGCCTTGCGCCGCGCGTTGAGGGTGCGATAATGCCCGACACTCGATTTTATGGCTTCCGGGGCGAACAGCGTTCATCATGCCCCGGCGACAGCAAAGACAAGGCGGCCCAGCCACTATGAATCCCAACTACCTCGATTTCGAACAGCCCATCGCCGAACTCCAGGCCAAGATCGAAGAGCTGCGCCTGGTCGGCAACGACAGCCAGCTCAACCTCAGCGACGAGATCGGTCGCCTCGAGGAGAAGAGCCGCAAGCTCACCGAGTCGATCTTCAAGGACCTGAGCCCCTGGCAGGTGTCGCAGCTCTCGCGCCACCCCCAGCGCCCCTATACGCTCGACTACCTCGAGCACGTCTTCACCGACTTCGACGAGCTGCACGGCGACCGGCGCTTTGCCGACGATCCGGCCATCGTCGGCGGCGTCGCCCGCCTCGACGACCGCCCGGTGATGGTCATCGGCCACCAGAAGGGCCGCGACGTCAAGGAGAAGGTGCGGCGCAACTTCGGCATGCCGCGCCCCGAAGGCTACCGCAAGGCGTGCCGCCTGATGGAGATGGCCGAGCGCTTCAAGATGCCGGTGCTCACCTTCATCGACACCCCGGGCGCCTACCCCGGCATCGACGCCGAGGAGCGCGGCCAGAGCGAGGCCATCGCCTACAACCTGGCGGTGATGTCGCGGCTCAAGACCCCGATCGTCTCCACCGTGGTGGGCGAGGGCGGCTCCGGCGGGGCGCTGGCGATCGGCGTATGCGACGAGCTGGCCATGCTGCAATACTCCACCTACTCGGTGATCTCGCCCGAGGGCTGCGCCTCGATCCTGTGGAAGAGCGCCGAGAAGGCCGCCGACGCCGCCCAGGCCATGGGCATCACCGCCGAGCGGCTACAGGAGCTCGGCTTCGTCGATACCCTGATCGAGGAGCCGCTGGGCGGCGCCCACCGCCACCCGCAGACCACCGCCGAACGGGTCAAGGAGGCGCTGCTGGCGAGCCTGGATCGGCTCGAGGCGATGGATACCGAGGCGCTCCTCGAACGGCGCTATGAGCGCCTGATGAGCTATGGCGCACCGGCATAAGAGAGTCTCGCTGCAGGCCCTGATCGACGACGCCCTGGCGGAGACCCCGCCGGGGCGTGTCGTCTGGGTGGCGCTCTCCGGCGGGCTGGATTCGAGCCTGCTGCTCACCCTGGCGGCCGCGGCGTGCCGTCGACATCCCCGGCCGCTGCGTGCGCTGCACGTCCACCACGGCCTGCAGGCCGCCGCCGGCGACTTCGAGACCCACTGCCGGCGGCTCGCCTCGCGGCTCGGCGTACCGCTGTTCGTCGAGCGCGTGGCGGTCGAGCGCGACGCCGGGCTGGGGCTGGAGGGCGCGGCGCGCCAGGCGCGCTACGACGCCTTCGCGCGGCGCGTAGCCCCGGGCGAGACGCTGTGGCTGGCCCAGCATGGCGACGACCAGGCCGAGACCTTCCTGCTGGCCGCCCTGCGCGGCAGCGGCGTGCGCGGCCTGGCCGGCATGCCGGCCGGGCGCGAGTGGCGGGGCAGGCGCCTGGTGCGCCCCCTGCTCGCCCGCTCGCGGGCCGAGCTCGAGGCCGAGGCCGCGCGGCGCGGGTTGCGCTGGGTCGAGGACCCCTCCAACGCCGACGAGACGCTCGATCGCAACTTCCTGCGTCGCCGCGTGCTGCCGCTGCTGGCGCAGCGCTGGCCCCACGCGGGCGAGGCGCTGGCGGCCAGCGCGCGCCAGGCCGCCGAAGCCGACGCGCTGATCGCCGATCTGTCCGCCGTGGATCTGGCGGTCTTGGGGGACGACGCCGCGTGCCTGCCGCTGGCGGGGCTGGGGCGCCTATCGCCGGCGCGTCGGCGCGTGCTGGTGCGGCACGCCTGCCACCGTCTGGGGTTGCCCACGCCGCCCGCGGCGCGTCTCGAGGCGCTGCTTGCCCAGTGCGATGCGCGTCATGACGCCCGGGTGAGGGTCACCTGGACCGGCGCCGAGGGGAGGATCTGGCGCGGACACCTTCACTTGTTGTCGAGCCGGCCGCCGCTGGCGCCGACGTGGCAGGTCGAATGGGACGGCGTCTCCCCCCTGGCGACTCCTTGGGGAACCGTCGACGTCACGCTCGTTCCCGAGGAGGGCGGCCAGGCTTCGCTGCGCCTCATGCCGCGCCAGGGCGGCGAGAGTCTGCGTCTGGCACGGCGCGGAAGTCGCGATCTCAAGCGCCTGCTACAGGAAGCGGAGGTACCGCCATGGGAGCGCGAGCGGCTGCTGGTGGCCTGGCACGGCGAGGTGCCCGTGGCGGCGCTTCAGTCCGACGCGATACGCTGGCTGGCGGTGGCCGAGGGGTGGCGGGCTTCTGTCGGCGAGGGGTCAGCGTCGAGCTGAGAGGCCCCGAGCCAGCATGTCGTGCAGCACCCCTTCGCGCAGCGCCCCATCGGCGTAGCGCATCGTGGTCAGCCCGAACGCCTCGAAGATCGCCCCGAGAATGGCCACTCCGGCGGGAAAGATGCGCGCGCGATCGGGCTTGAGGCCTTCCAGGGCAACCCGGTCGAGGTGGCCGCACTGGACCAGGCGCCGGCGCAGCTCTGCCAGGCCGGTCCGGGTGATCTCGCCGGGCGTGCCGCCATCGGCTGCCAGTACCGAAGCGGCGGCCTTGATGGTGCCACTGGAGCCCAGTGCCTCGTCCCAGCCGAGTTCGCTGTAGCTCGCCTTGAGGGGGGCGAGCCGTGCCAGTACGTCCGCTTCGGCCTGCTCCATGCGTGCGGCACTCAGCTGGCCATCGGCGAAGTGGCGCCGGGTATGGGTGACGCAACCGATGTCGAGGCTCTCCAGCATCAGCGGTTTCAGCCGTTCACCGACGATGAATTCGGTGGAGCCTCCGCCGATGTCGACGACCAGGCGGCGGCCGTTCTCGGCCAGGGCGTGGGCCGCGCCCAGATAGATCAGGCGGGCTTCCTCGTGGCCGGGAATCACCTCGACGCGGCAGCCCAGCAGCGCTTCGGCGCGGGCGATGAAGACCCGACGGTTGCGCGCCGTACGCAGCGCGCTGGTCCCGACCACACGCAGGCATTCGGCGCCGACGCCGTCCAGCAGCGGCGCGAAGCGGGCGAGACACGCCATGGCACGCTCCATCGAGGCGTCGTCCAGGCAATTGGTGGCGTCGAGGCCGGCGGCCAGCTGCACCTTCTCACCCAATCGGGCCACCACCTGAAGCCGGTCGTCCTGATACTGCGCGACCAGCAGGTGAAAGCTGTTGGAACCCAGGTCGATCGCGGCCAGGCGCACTGCCTGGGGCATGTCGACAGCGTCGCTGACGAGATTGGGCCGTTCCGTGGGTGAGTTCATCGAAGCATCCTGATAGTCAATGGCTAAAGGGTGCGGCGACTCCCCGGGCGTGTCAATCGCACAAGGTTGATCTGCGGGGTTGCGTTCGTCGCCGGCCTTGACTAACATCGGGTCGTTCGCCTGTTCCGAATGCTTTCCGACCGAGACACGACGTCCGCGTCGCGGTCAACATCAAGTCGTCAGTCAGCCCCCTTTTTGTCGCCCTGTCATGTGCCGTTAGCCTCGGTGGCACTTGAAACGCACCAGGCGAAGAGTCCCGGCGACAAGAAGCGCTGCTCCCTCTAACACGATACCGTGCCGGCGACCCTTGCGCAGAGTGGTCGTACCGCGACGGGCATCGCTCATGAGCGACAGCTTCCCGGGCGCTGAACGCACCCAAGCGGCGTACCGTTCTTTCTCCGCACCATTCCCACGGCCGCCGTGCCGCCACGCTGACATGAGCAACTTCCGAACGCACCGATGAATCTTACCGAACTCAAGCAAAAATCCGTGCCGGACCTCCTGGAGATCGCCCGTGAGATGGGCATCGACAACCTGGCCCGCTCGCGCAAGCAGGACATCATCTTCGCCATCCTCAAGAAGCACGCCAAGAGCGGCGAGGACATCTACGGCGACGGTGTTCTGGAAATCCTCCAGGACGGCTTCGGCTTCCTGCGTAGCGCCGACAGTTCCTACCTGGCCGGCCCCGACGACATCTATGTCTCGCCGTCGCAGATCCGTCGCTTCAACCTGCGCAAGGGCGATTCGATCTCCGGCAAGATTCGTCCGCCGAAGGAAGGCGAGCGCTATTTCGCGCTGCTCAAGGTCAGCCAGATCAACTTCGACAAGCCGGAAAACGCCAAGCACAAGATCCTGTTCGAGAACCTCACGCCGCTGTTCCCCCAGGAGCGGCTGCGCATGGAGATCGGCAACGGCTCCACCGAGGATCTCACCGCGCGCATCATCGATCTCACCGCCCCCATCGGCAAGGGCCAGCGCGGCCTGATCGTCTCGCCGCCCAAGGCGGGCAAGACGCTGATGCTGCAGAACATCGCCACCTCGATCACGCGCAACAATCCCGAGTGTCACCTGATCGTGCTGCTGATCGACGAGCGCCCGGAGGAGGTCACCGAGATGTCGCGCACCGTGCGCGGCGAGGTGGTCGCCTCGACCTTCGACGAGCCGCCGGCGCGCCACGTGCAGGTCGCCGAGATGGTCATCGAGAAGGCCAAGCGCCTGGTCGAGCACAAGAAGGACGTGGTTATCCTGCTCGACTCCATCACCCGCCTGGCGCGCGCCTACAACACCGTGGTGCCGAGCTCCGGCAAGGTGCTCACCGGCGGTGTCGACGCCCACGCCCTGGAGAAGCCCAAGCGCTTCTTCGGCGCCGCGCGCAACATCGAGGAGGGCGGCAGCCTGACCATCATCGCCACCGCGCTGGTCGACACCGGCTCGAAGATGGACGAGGTGATCTTCGAGGAGTTCAAGGGCACCGGCAACATGGAAGCCCACCTGGACCGCAAGCTCGCCGAGCGCCGCGTCTATCCGGCGATCAACATCCGCCGCTCCGGCACTCGCCGTGAGGACCTGATCGCCTCCGAGGACGAGATGCAGCGCATGTGGATCCTGCGCAAGCTGCTCAACCCGATGGAGGATACCGCGGCCACCGAGTTCCTTATCGACCGCCTGAAAGATACCAAGACGAACCTGGAATTCTTCGAGGCGATGAAGCGCCGTTGATCGGAGCTATTAGGCTTCGGTTGCTAGGCCAAGGCTAGCGGCGCCGGGGACAGGTCGAAGAGGAGGTCTTTTGCCATGGATGGCAAAAGTAGCGCCCAGGGATGGGTTCACAGCGCCTCCTCGACGGTCCGGCGCCTGTCGACGGAGTGGCCGCGGGTAAGGATGCGTTGGCCGGCGGGGAAGAGGAAGGGGCGGCATGCTATGCTGCCCCTTTCGTCGTTCCGGAAACGGGAAATCGAATGAAGTACAACGATCTGCGCGACTTCATCGCGGCCCTGGAGGCCCAGGGCGAGCTGGTGCGTGTTGTAGCCGAGGTGGACCCTTACCTCGAGATCACCGAGATCTGCGACCGCACCCTGCGTGCCGGTGGCCCGGCGCTGCTGTTCGAGAACGTCAAGGGGCACGACATGCCGCTGCTCGGCAACCTGTTCGGCACACCGAAGCGGGTCGCCATGGGCATGGGCCAGGACAGTGTCGAGGCGCTGCGCGAGGTGGGCGAGCTGCTCGCCTTCCTCAAGGAGCCCGAGCCGCCCAAGGGCTTTCGCGACGCCTGGGACAAGCTGCCGATCTTCAGGCAGGTGATGAGCATGGGGCCCAGGACGGTGCGCAGCGCCCCGGTGCAGCAGGTGGTGCTCGAGGGCGATGACGTCGACCTTGACCGCCTGCCGATCCAGCACTGCTGGCCCGGTGATGCCGCGCCGCTGGTCACCTGGCCGCTGGTGGTCACCCGCGGGCCGCACAAGAAGCGCCAGAACCTGGGCATCTACCGCCAGCAGAAGCTGTCGAAGAACCGCCTGATCATGCGCTGGTTGTCGCACCGCGGCGGCGCGCTCGACTTCCAGGAGTTCCAGCAGACGAACCCCGGCGAGCCCTTCCCGGTGGCGGTGGCGTTGGGCGCCGACCCGGCCACCATTCTCGGCGCGGTGACCCCGGTGCCGGACTCGCTCTCCGAGTACGCCTTCGCCGGCCTCCTGCGCGGCTCGCGCACCGAGCTGGTCAAGTGCGGCCACGCCGACCTCGAGGTGCCGGCCTCCGCCGAGATCATCCTCGAGGGCTTCATCTACCCCGACGATACGGCGCCGGAAGGGCCCTACGGCGACCATACCGGCTACTACAACGAGGTCGACGAGTTCCCGGTGTTCACCGTGACGCGCATGACCATGCGCCGCGACGCCATCTACCATTCGACCTACACCGGACGACCGCCCGACGAGCCGGCGATCCTCGGCGTCGCGCTCAATGAGGTGTTCGTGCCGATCCTGCGCAAGCAGTTCCCCGAGATCGTCGACTTCTACCTGCCGCCGGAGGGCTGCTCCTACCGCATGGCGGTGGTGACCATGAAGAAGCAGTACGCCGGCCACGCCAAGCGCGTGATGATGGGCGTATGGAGCTTCCTGCGCCAGTTCATGTACACCAAGTTCGTGGTGGTGCTCGACGACGATGTCGACGCCCGCGACTGGAAGGACGTGATCTGGGCCATCACCACCCGCATGGATCCTGCCCGTGATACCGTGATGGTCGAGAACACACCTATCGACTACCTCGACTTCGCCTCGCCGGTGGCGGGGCTGGGGTCCAAGATGGGGCTGGATGCCACCACCAAGTGGCCCGGCGAGACCGATCGAGAATGGGGCACGCCCATCGTCATGGACGAGGCCGTCAAGGCCCGCGTCAGCGAACGCTGGAACGAGCTGGGCATCCGCCTGCCCCCCCACCCTGACGACAAGAGGCCTGCATGACCCCGAGGACCCTGAGCTGCCAGGTGACGGCAGTGGAGGACCTGACTCCCGACGTGTTCCGCGTGCGCCTGGAAGGGCGCGCCGAAGCCATGGCGCACGCGCCGGGCCAGTATCTCGAACTCAAGCTGGACGACGAGACCTGGGTGCCGTTCTCCATCGCCAGTGCGCATGCCGGCGACGGCACCCTGGAGCTGCACATCCAGCACTGGCCGGAGCGCGAGAACTCCGCCCGGCTGCGCGAGCTGATCGTGGTGGCGCACCACCTGACGGTACGCCTTCCCGGCGGCGACTGCGTGCTGGACACCACCAGCCGGCGGCCGCTGCTGCTGGTCGCCGCCGGCACCGGTTTCGCCCAGGCGAAGGCGATCGTCGAGGCCTCGTTGCACGAGGTGCCGGAGCGCCCCATCGAGCTGTGGTGGGCCGCCCGCGAGCGGCGCGACCTCTACCTCGAGAGCCTGCCGCGGCAGTGGGCCGAGAGCCACGAGAACGTGCGATTCCACGTGGTCACCGAGGCGGCGCCGGAGCCGCCGGTCACCGGAGAGCGCATCCAGGGCCACCTGGGCCGTATCGACCAGGCGCTGGCCACCGGGCTCGAGGACGTCAGCGGCTACGATGTCTATCTTTCCGGCTCGCCGGGCATGGTCTATGCCTGCGTCGACGTGCTGGCTTCGCTGGGCCTCGAGCCGAGTCGGGTCTTCTCCGACGTCTTCGCCTACGCGCCGCGCCGACCGTTGGTGCCGACCGCCGGGGTGCTGCGCCGGGGGAGCGCGGGGTGAGCGCCTCGCCGATCCTGATCACCGGCGGCGCCCAGCGCCTGGGTCGTCACTGCGCCGAGCGCCTGGTCGAGGATGGGCACCCGGTGATCATCAGCTATCGCCGCGAGCGCCCGGAGCTCGAGGCGATGCGCCGCCGCGGCATCGTCGCCCTTTACGCCGACTTCTCCAGCGAAGCCGGCATTCTCGACTTCATCGCCCGGCTCAAGGACGAGACGCAGTCGCTGCGGGCCATCGTGCACAACGCCAGCGACTGGACACCGGACCGCCAGGGCGACGAGGCCGGCGCCGACTTCGAGCGACTGTTTCGCGTGCACATGCAGGCGCCCTACCTGATCAACCTGCACGGCCGCGAGCTGCTCGAGGCGTGCGGTGAACCCCAGCGCGACATCGTGCACATGACCGACTACGTGGTGCAGAAGGGCTCGAAGCAGCACGCGGCCTACGCCGCCACCAAGGCGGGGCTGGCCAACCTGACGCTCTCCTTCGCGGCAATGTACGCCCCCGCGATCCAGGTCAACGCCATCGCGCCCGCCCTGATCATGCTGGGGGCGGATGACGACCAAGCCTACGCCGAGCAGGCGCGAGCCAAATCGGTCATGGGGATGGTGCCGGGGCCGGGGGTGGTCTACCAGAGCCTGCGCTACCTGCTCGACAACCGCTACGTCACCGGCATCACGCTACCGGTCGATGGCGGCCGCCACCTCCGCTAAAATGGTGTCCCCCCCTGACAACTCGAGAGGAGCCGACATGGCTTACGACCCCGACTTCAAGGACGACAGCGGCCTGCTGTCCATCGTGCTGGGCCTGGTGGTGCTGGTCAGCATGAGCGCACTGCCGGCCACCATCGGCTGGTACCAGGTGTTCGCCGGCTGACGGCCACGCTTGCCAAGCCTGCCCTGATCGGGCACGATGAGGCGAGAACATCGGGAGACGACCATGACACCGAAGCCGCATACGAACCTTGCCGTCGCCTACCGCGCCCCGAGCGCGGTGGCGGCGCATGGCGTCGGCTTCGGTGGTCAGTACTGGTATTGGTTTAGCATCGGTGTGCCCGCGGCCGGGTCCTGAGCGAGGACAGCGCCGCGAAGGCACACCCTAACCGGGTTGCCTCCCACGAAACCCCCGGTCGGCAACCCCGACCGGGGGTTTTGCGTTGGTCGCCCGGTATTCGCCCGACCCTTCAACCAGAGGAGAAGCACCATGACCGCACGTCGCGCCACTTTCGCCGCCAACGCCCGTTACGCCTATTATGGCTGGGACTACGGCTGGCGATTTAGCGCCGCGCGGTCGGTCCAGTGCGCCACCTCCGACCGTGAGATGACCGGTGGCATGACGACACGATGTTTGCCGATCCCACGGAGTTGAAGACACATGAATGCCCCCGCATCGCTTGCCCAGCGCCTGGCCGACAGCCATGACGATTCTGCCGCCCCTCCCTCCAGCCGGGTCGGGATGACCCTGCCGACGCCCGGCGAACTGCGCCGGCGCCTTCCCGTCTCGCCCCGGGTGGCGGAACGCCTCTCGGCCCAGCGCCGCGCCATCCAGGAAGTGGTCGTCGGTCGCGACGACCGGATGCTGGTAGTGGTCGGCCCCTGTTCGATCCATGAGCCCCTGGCGGCGCTGGAGTATGCCCATCGCCTGGCCGAGCTGTCGCCCAGGGTAAGCGATCGCCTGCTGCCGGTCATGCGGGTCTACGTGGAGAAGCCGCGTACCACGGTCGGTTGGAAGGGGCTCGCCTACGACCCCGATCTGGACGGCAGCGGCGACATGGCCCGCGGCCTGCACCTGTCGCGCCACCTGATGCACGAGATCGCCGCGCTGGGGCTGCCGGTGGCCACCGAGGTGCTGCAGCCGATGCTGGCCGCCTACCTCGGCGACCTGGTGGCCTGGGTCGCCATCGGGGCCCGCACCACCGAATCGCAGCTGCACCGCGAGCTGGCCAGCGGCCTGGACGCGGCGGTGGGCTTCAAGAACGCCACCAGCGGCGACGTAGGCGTGGCGGTGGACGCCATTCGCGCGGCGGCGCATCCTCACCAGCATTTCGGCCTCGACGAAGAGGGCCGCCCGGCGCTGCGCGAGACCAGGGGCAACCCGCATGCCCACGTGGTACTGCGTGGGGGGCATCGGGGGCCCAACCACGACGGCGTCTCGGTGCGTGCCGCCCGCGAGGCCCTGGAGGCTGCCGGCCTGCCGGCCCGGCTGATGGTCGACTGCAGCCACGCCAACGCACGCAAGGATCATCGCCGCCAGGCGGAGGTGCTGCGCGACGTGGTGGCACAGCGAGCGGCGGGCGAGGCGTCTCTCATGGGGCTGATGCTGGAGAGCTACCTCGAGGAGGGCAAGCAGCCCCTGACCCCCGGTGCGCTGCGCCATGGCGTGTCGGTGACCGACCCCTGCCTGGGCTGGCGGGAAACCGAAGCGCTGCTGCTGGAAGCCGCCGAGCGGCTGCGCTGAGCCGCGAGGAGGGCGACTGTACCTCGGCGCGCGATGCCGGGATAATCCCGCCATCGCGTTGCCACAGGAGCCCTCCATGCCGTTTACCTTCGAACACCACGATCCCGAGACCTACCGCCGCAAGGCCAGGATCATCAGCGTGGCCATGGCCGGCCAGCTGATCGTCTTCGGCCTGGTGTTTTCCCAGCTGCTGGTGGCGGCCTTCGGCTCCAGCCTGTGGCTCAACGCGCTGGGGGTGTTCCTCGGGCTGCTGGCGACCAGCCTGACCTTTGCCGTGCTGCGCGAGCGGCCATGGATGCGCGAGATGCGCTACGTCTGGCAGCTCAAGCACCATCTGTCCCGGCTCAGCGGCTACCTCGCCACCCTGCGTCGCGAAATGGACCAGGGCAACGGCGTCGCCCTCCACCTGATGACCGCCTATCACCAGGGCATGGCGCAGCTGGCCGAGCTCAACGGCCGCACCCTGGATGACGACGGAGAGCTGCTCGGCGAACGCGCCAGGATCCGCCAGCTGCGCGAGGAACGCGGGCTGGCCGCCCGGGTCGACGGTTTCGATCCTCACGACCTGGCGGCCTTCAAGCGAGGCTAGCCGGCGAGCAGGCGCGCGGCGCGCTTGGCGAAGTAGGTCAGCACGCCGTCGGCGCCGGCGCGCTTGAAGCACATCAGCGATTCGAGGATCACGGCGTCGGCCTCGAGCCAGCCGTTGTCGAAGGCGGCCATGTGCATGGCGTACTCGCCGCTCACCTGGTAGGCGTAGGTGGGCACCCGCAGCTCCTCCTTGACGCGCCGCACGACGTCCAGGTACGGCATGCCGGGCTTGACCATCACCATGTCGGCCCCCTCGGCCAGGTCCAGCGCCACCTCGTGCAGCGCCTCATCGCTGTTGGCCGGGTCCATCTGGTAGGTGCGCTTGTCGGCCTTGCCGAGGTTGGCCGCCGAGCCCACTGCGTCGCGGAACGGGCCGTAGTAGCGCGAGGCGTACTTGGCGCTGTAGGCCATGATGCGCACGCTGTGCAGGTGCTCCTGCTCGAGCACCTGGCGGATCTCGCCGATGCGCCCGTCCATCATGTCCGATGGGGCGACCACGTCGGCGCCGGCTTCGGCATGCGACAGCGCCTGCTTGAGCAGCGTCTCCACGGTGCGGTCGTTGAGCACGTAGCCGCTGTCGTCGATGATGCCGTCCTGGCCGTGGATGGTGTAGGGGTCGAGGGCGACGTCGGTGATGAGGCCGAGCTCCGGCACCGCGGCCTTGAGTGCGCGCACGCTGCGCTGGACCAGGCCGCTGGCGCTGTAGGCCTCCTCGGCGAGCTCGCTCTTCAGCGACTGGTCGACCACGGGGAACAGCGCCAGGGCGGGGATGCCCAGCTCGTGCGCCTCGCGCGCCTCTTCGATCAGCAGGTCCAGCGACAGCCGCTCCACGCCCGGCATCGAGGGCACGGCCTCGCGGCGCTGCTCGCCGTCGAGCACGAACACCGGCCAGATCAGGTCGGCGGCGGTCAGGGTCGATTCCCGCATCAGCCGGCGCGAGAAGTCGTCGCGGCGCATGCGGCGCATCCGGGTGGCGGGGAACTGGCGCGTGGTCATGAAACTCAAGATGTTCTACTCCGGCAGTGGGGCCGCGTTGCGCCATTGGCATGACGTAACGGAAGTGTGCCCCGGCAAGGATGACAGTGCGATGGCGTTCGAATGCGTTTCGTCGAGTATATCAGCGCCACCCCGTGCGGGAAGTCACGCCTTGTCGCACCCGTTGCGACTCTCTAAAGTGTGGGCTTCAGGATTCGAGGCGAAGCTCTTCAACCGAGGCGCCTTTACAACAAGGAGAATGGCATGAGCAAACAAGTGGCGGTCATCCTGGCGGGCTGCGGCGTTCAGGACGGTTCGGAGATCTACGAGACCACCCTGACCCTGCTGCGGCTGGATCAACTGGGCATCGGCCATCGCTGCTTTGCACCGGACATCATGCAGCATCACGTCATCGATCATCGCAGCGGCGAGGTGGCCGAAGGTGAATCACGCAGTGTGCTCACGGAGTCGGCTCGCCTCGCGCGGGGTAATATCGCGCCGCTGGAGGAGCTCGAGGTCGAGGAGTTCGACGCGGTGATCCTGCCCGGTGGCTTCGGTGCGGCCAAGAATCTGTCCAACTTTGCCGAAGCCGGCAGTGACATGGAGCCTCTGCCGGAACTGGTCGAGGCGCTGGCACCGTTCCACGAGGCGCGCAAGCCGATCGGGCTGATGTGCATTGCACCGGCGCTGGTGCCCAAGCTGCTGGGGCCTGGCATCGCCGTGACCATCGGCCACGATCCGGGTGTCGCCGGCGCGATCAGCTCGATGGGCGGCCTGCATCGCAGCTGTGGCGTCGAGGACATCGTGGTCGACTTCGAGAACCGCGTGGTGACCACGCCGGCCTACATGCTCGCCACGCGCATCGGCGAGGCCGCCACCGGCATCTTCAAGCTGGTCGAGCGCATCGATGAACTGATGGATCTGTGACCCACCGCGGCAATGCAAGGCGCCCCCGCTTCGTCGGAAGCGGGGGTGCTTTCGCTATGGCGCGACGGCCGGTTCAGGCGTCGTCGCGCTCCTCGGCCGACATCGCTGCGTCTTGCCGGCGCCGGCGCACCAGACGGCCGAACAGGATGCCCACCTCGTAGAGCAGGTACATCGGGATGGCCAGCAGGCTCTGAGAGATCACGTCGGGCGGCGTCAGCAGCATGCCGATCACGAAGCAGCCGAGGATGATGTAGGGCCGCTTCTTCGTCAGGCTCTCCACCGTAGTGGCGCCGGAGAGGATCAGCAGGAAGGTGGCGATGGGGATCTCGAAGGCCACGCCGAAGGCGAAGAACAGCTTGAGGACGAAGTTCAAGTACTGGTTGATGTCGGTCATCACCGCCACGTTCTCCGGCCCGGTCTGGGTGAAGAACTGGAACAGCAGCGGGAAGACGACGTAGTAGGCGAAGGCGGCGCCGGCATAGAACAGCCCCACGCTCGAGGCCAGCAGCGGCAGCGCCAGGGCCTTCTCGTTGTCGTAGAGCCCGGGGGCGACGAAGGCCCAGGCCTGGTGCAACACGTAGGGGATGGCGACGAACACCGCCACCACCAGGGTCAGCTTGAACGGGGCCAGGAACGGCGAGGCCACCTCGGTGGCGATCATCTGCGAGCCTTCCGGCAGCATGCCCATCAGCGGCTGGGCCACGAAGGTGTAGATCTCGTTGGCGAAGGGGTAGAGCCCCAGGAAGATCACCAGGATCGCCACCACGGCGCGCAGCAGGCGCGAGCGCAGCTCGATCAGGTGCTCAATCAGGGGAGCCTGGCCAAGTTCCTGCTTGTCGTCGGAGTCGCTCATCGGGAAGCGGCGTCCTTGTCATCGTCGGAGGGGGAGGGAGGCTCGCTGCCGGCAGCCCGGGCGTCGGCCAGGGCATCGTCGAGGCGCGCGGAGGCCGGCGGTGTCGCCTCGCCGTCGCCCTCGGCGGAGCGCTTGGCGTCGGCCTGGCCTGGCGTCGGAGCGGGGTCGGCGATACTCTCCACGTCGCGCTTGGCCTTGCTCAGGCTCTCGTCGAGCTTGGCCTGCTGCTCCTTGAGCTTCTGGCGCAGCTCCTCCGCCTCGAGCTGCGAGTTGATCTCTCGCTGCATGCTCGACACGGTGCGCTTGATCTTGCCGACCCACAGCCCCACGGTGCGCGCCGCCTTGGGCAGGCGCTCCGGGCCGAGCACGAGCAGGCCCACGATCCCGAGGACCAGGAGTTCGAGGAAGCCGATATCGAACATGGAGGCTTACTTGCGCTCTTCCCGTTCCTCGACGCTGTCCGCCGCCTTCTTCTCCTCGGCGCGGACGTCATACGTGTTGGGCTGCTCTTCGTGGGTCACCTTGGCCTGCGGCTTGTCGTCCTTGCCCGCCTTGTCTTCTTCATTGACGGCCTGCTTGAAGCCCTTGACCGCGCCACCCAGGTCGGAACCGACGTTGCGCAACTTCTTGGTGCCGAAGATCAGGATGATGATGCCGAGTACGATCAGCAGTTGCCAGATACTGATGCCACCTAACATGAAGCGTTACCTCTGAGTCGGGTTTCCGGCGAATCCGGAAGCCAATTTCACTTGGACCTTGCGGCCTTCTCTTCGTGCCCGGAGATTCCGAAACGGCGGGCCAACTCGTCTAGCACGTCCCGGTGGTCGAGTCCGAGATGCGACAGCATCACCAGGCTATGAAACCACAGGTCGGCGGTTTCGGCGACCAGTGCCTTGCGCTCGGCGTCGCCGCCGGCCTCGGCGTCTTTGGCCGCCAGCAGGGTTTCCGTGGCTTCCTCGCCGACCTTCTCGAGTATCTTGTTGAGCCCCTTCTGATGCAAGGCGGCCACGTAGGAGTCGGCGGGGTCGGCGCTGCGACGGCTTGCCAGGACGCCGAAGAGTTCATCGAGAATATCATGCATGCGGGCGACTCCGGTTGCGATGGATCAAGTTCACTGCCAGGCCAGCAGGGCGAGGCCCAGCACGGCGATCAGCAGCACCGGCCAGGGCTGTCCCGCGGCCCACTCGGAGAGCGGTTGCCAGGCCAGCGCCAGGCCGGCCAGCAGCAGCCCCAGGCGCAGGCGGCGCCCACCGCGCCGGCTTTCGCGCAGCTGGTGCTGGATGCCGCCCAGGGCGTGGGCCTGGCGCCGCCGCTGGCGATGCTCGTGCTCGATACGGCTGAGCGCCTGGTGGGCCACGGAAGGCAGCTCGGGCAGCTGGCGCGACAGCTCCGGCGCCTGACGCTTGAGCGATTCCCACAGGCCCACCGCGCCGGCGCGCTCGTGCATCCAGCGTTCCAAATAGGGCTTGGCGGTGCTCCACAGGTCGAGGTCGGGATAGAGCTGGCGCCCCAGTCCCTCGATGTTGAGCAGGGTCTTCTGCAGCAGCACCAGCTGTGGCTGCACCTCCATGTTGAAGCGCCGTGCGGTCTGGAACAGCCCCAGCAGCACCTGGCCAAAGGAGATGTCCTTGAGCGGCTTCTCGAGGATCGGCTCGCACACCGTGCGGATGGCGGCGGCGAACTCGTTGGCACGCGTGTCCTCGCCGACCCAGCCCGACTCGATGTGCAGCGCGGCGACCTCGTAGTAGTCCTGATGGAAGAAGGCGAGCAGGTTGCGCGCCAGGTAGTCCTGGTCCTCGCGGGTCAGGCTGCCGACGATGCCGCAGTCGATGGCGATGTACTGCGGGTCGTGGGGGTGCTCGCGGGACACGAAGATGTTGCCCGGATGCATGTCGGCATGGAAGAAGTTGTCGCGGAACACCTGGGTGAAGAAGATCTCCACGCCGCGTTCGGCGAGCCGCTTGAGGTCGGTGCCCTGGGCGCGCAGCGCGGCGATGTCGGCCACCGGGATGCCGTGGATGCGCTCCTGCACCATGACCCGGCGGCGGGTGTGCGACCAGTGAACCGTGGGCACGTGAAGCAGCGGCGAATCCTTGAAGTTGCGTTTGAGCTGCGAGGTGTTGGCGGCTTCCTTGTGCAGGTCGAGCTCGTCGAACAGGGTGGCCTCATAGTCACGAACCACCTCCACCGGGCGCAGCCGTCGCGCTTCTGGCAGCAGGGCCAGCAGCCCCGCCACCCGGTACATCAGCGCCATGTCCTGGCGCATCACCCGGTCGATGGCGGGGCGGATGATCTTGACCACCACGTCCTCGCCGCTGTGCAGGCGGGCGGCATGTACCTGGGCAATGGAGGCCGAGGCCAGCGACTCGGGCTCGAAATGGGCGAAGGCGGCGTCGAGTGGCATGCGAAGCTCGGCCTCGACCAGAGCCCTTGCCTCCTCGGCGGGAAAGGGCGGCACCTGGTCCTGCAGGCGCCTCAGCTCGTTGGCGATCTCCTCGGGCAGCAGGTCGCGGCGGGTGGAGAGCAACTGGCCGAACTTGACGAAGATCGGGCCCAGCGATTCGAGCGCCAGGCGCAGGCGTTCGCCGCCGGTGCGGCGTCCCACCGGCACCAGGCGCAGCGGCGAAAGCAGGAAGGCCAGCCGCAGCCACCACGGCAGGCGTTGCAGTGGCAGCAGGGTATCGAGGCGGTAGCGGGTGATCACCCAGATGATGCGCAGCAGCCGTAGCCCCATCATGGCGCGGCCTCGTGTTCCAAGCGGCGGCGCAGCCTGGCCAGGCGGGCCTCGAGGCGGTCGGCGGCCACCTCCAGCTCGGTGAGGTGGTCGCGCAGGGTCTCGAACTGGTGACGCCCGGGCAGCAGGCGCGCCTCCTCGAACACGTACTCGGCGATATCGGCGCGCATCTCCTCCTGGGCACGCAGGCCCCAGCGGGCCATGCGCCTGAGCCCCTCGGCCAGGCTGTGGGCAGGCACGTCGCCGAGCCAGCGGGCGAGCTCCGCCTCCCAGTCGATGTCGAGGTCGAAGAACAGCTCGCGCACCTCCTCGAGCAGGTGGACCCGGCCCCGCACTGCCAGGCGGCCGCGGAACATCAGCCGCTCCATCGATTCGCCGCCGAGCAGCTCACCGAGCGTCTCGGCATCGAGTTCGACGACGGCGTCGGCGCTTCCCTCGTCGAGCTCTTCCTGGCGCATCAGGTCGACGCCACGCGGATGGAAGCTCAACAGCAGCGTCAGGGTGGGGTGCTCCAGGCGCAGCAGCAGCCGGCTGCCGGCCAGCCGGGCCAGACGCGAGGGCGCGGCCAGATCGCGGGCGAGAAGGGCATTGAGGGTACGCTCGATGCCGGCCAGGACCAACATTATAACTTGATGCCGCGATGCAGGGCGACGATGCCGCCGGTGAGATTGGTGTACTCGACCCGCTCCAGGCCTGCCGCTTCCATCATCGCCTTGAGCGTCTCCTGGTCGGGGTGCATGCGGATCGACTCGGCCAGGTAGCGGTAGCTGTCGGCGTCGCCCGCCACCATCTGGCCCATCACCGGCAGCAGGCGAAAGGAGTACTCGTCGTAGGCGCGAGTCAGCAACGGATTGCCGGGCTTGGAGAACTCCAGCACCAGCAGGCGGCCGCCGGGCTTGAGCACGCGGCACATGGAGCGCAGCGCGGCGTCCTTGTCGGTGACGTTGCGCAGGCCGAAGGCGATGGTGATGCAGTCGAAGCTGTTGTCGGGAAACGGCAGGCACTCGGCATTGGCCTGCACGTATTCGACGTTGCCGCCGACGCCGTGGTCGAGCAGCTTGTCGCGGCCGACCCGCAGCATCGAGGCATTGATGTCGGCCAGGACCACGCGACCGCGGGGCCCCACCAGGCGCGAGAACTTCAGCGTCAGGTCGCCGGTGCCGCCGGCGATGTCGAGCACGCTGTGGCCGGGGCGCACGCCCGCGCGCTCGATGGTGAGCCGTTTCCACAGCCGGTGAATGCCCAGCGACATGAGGTCGTTCATGACGTCGTAGCGCGCCGCCACGGAGTGGAAGACGTCGGCCACGCGCGAGGCCTTCTCCGCTAACGGCACTTCCTGGTAACCGAAATGGGTGGTGCGCTGGTCCCCGGAGGTGGAGTGAGGGCTCATGCGAAAGGGCTCCCGAGTCGCTGCGGAAAGGTGAGGCGGGCCTCGTTCAGGGCCACATTGTAGCCTTCGGCAACGGCGCTTGTCTTGACGCCCGTCTCCTACAGCTGCTTGATTTCGATGCCCAACGGCTCGCGGCTGGCGCCGGCCTTCTCCAGGCGCTCGAGGTAGTCGGCCCAGTAGGCCTCACGGTTCTCGATCAACTCGAAGAGGTATTCCCAGCTGTACAGGCCACTGTCGTGGCCGTCGTCGAAGGCGAGCTTGACGGCGTAGCGGCCCACCGGCTCGATGTTCTTCAGGCCGACATCCTTCTTGCCGACCTGCAGCACGGCCTGGCTGGGATGATGGCCGCGCACCTCGGCGGAGGGCGAGTAGACGCGCAGGTACTCGACAGCCAGGCGGTGGCTCTCGCCGTCGGGGTAGGTGAGCTCCAGCTCGCGGGCCTTCTTGTGATAGTGGATCTTGCTGGGGATGGGGGCTGTCATGGGCAGACTCCTGACGTCGAGCTTCGAGCTTCGAGCTTCGAGCTTCGAGCTTCGAGCGGCTCGTGGCCCGAAGCCCGTGGCACGTGGCTTACAGAATATACCGCGACAGATCCTCGTCCATGGCCAGCTCGCCGAGCTGGGAGTCGACGTAGGCGGCATCGATCGCCAGCGGGCTGCCGAGGTCGGCGCCCTTGAACGAGGCCTCTTCCAGCAGCCGCTCCATCACCGTGTGCAGGCGCCGCGCACCGATGTTCTCGGTGCCCTCGTTGACCTTCCAGGCGATCTCGGCGATGCGTTCGATGCCATCCTCGGTGAACTCGATCTCGAGTCCCTCGGTGGCCAGCAGCGCCTTGTATTGCTTGGTCAGCGCGGCGGAGGGCTCGGTGAGGATGCGCTTGAAGTCCTCGGGCGTGAGCGCCTCGAGCTCGACCCGGATCGGCAGGCGGCCCTGCAGTTCGGGGATCAGGTCGGAGGGGCGCGACAGGTGGAAGGCGCCGGAGGCGATGAACAGGATGTGGTCGGTCTTGACCATGCCGTACTTGGTCGAGACGGTGGAACCCTCGATCAGCGGCAGCAGGTCGCGCTGCACGCCCTCGCGGGAGACCTCGCCGCCGCTGGACTGGCCGCTGCCCTTGGCCACCTTGTCGATCTCGTCGAGGAAGACGATACCGTTCTGCTCCACGGCGTCGATGGCGCGGTGCTTGATCTCCTCCTCATTGACCAGCTTGGCGGCCTCCTCGTCGCGCAGCAGGGCGAAGGCATCCTTGACCTTGACCCGGCGGGTCTCGGTCTTGTGGCGACCCATGTTGGAGAACAGGCTCTGCAGCTGGCTGGTCATCTCCTCCATGCCCGGCGGGGTCATGATGTCGATGCCTGGCCCCTGGGGGGTGATCTCGATGTCGATCTCCTTGTCGTCGAGGTCGCCCTCGCGCAGCTTCTTGCGGAAGATCTGACGCGTCGAGCTGTCGGCACGGGGGCTCTCCTCCTGGCCGCGGGGCGGCGGCAGCAGGGCATCGAGGATGCGATCCTCGGCGGCGTCCTCGGCGCGATGGCGCACCTCGTTCTTGGCCTGCTCGCGCACCAGCTTGATGGCGGCCTCGGTGAGGTCGCGGATGATCGATTCGACGTCGCGGCCGACGTAGCCCACCTCGGTGAACTTGGTCGCCTCGACCTTGATGAAGGGCGCGCGGGCCAGTTTGGCCAGGCGCCGGGCGATCTCGGTCTTGCCGACCCCGGTGGGGCCGATCATGAGGATGTTCTTGGGCGTGACCTCGGGGCGCAGGTCGTCGTCGAGCTGCATACGCCGCCAGCGGTTGCGCAGGGCGATGGCGACGGCGCGCTTGGCGTCCTGCTGGCCGACGATGAACTGGTCCAGGGCGTGAACGATCTCGCGGGGTGTCATCTGGGACATGATGGCGGCCTTCAGAGCGTTTCGAGGGTGACGTGATGGTTGGTGAACACGCAAATGTCGCCGGCGATCTCGAGCGATTTCTCGGTGATCTCCCTGGCCGAGAGGTCGGTGTTCTCCAGCAGGGCGCGGGCCGCGGCCAGGGCGAAGTTGCCGCCCGAGCCGATGGCGATGATGCCGCGCTCCGGCTCCACCACGTCGCCATTGCCGGTGATGATCAGCGAGGCGTTCCTGTCGGCTACCGCAAGCAGGGCCTCGAGCCGGCGCAGGGCGCGGTCGGTGCGCCAGTCCTTGGCCAGCTCCACGGCCGCCTTGACCAGGTTGCCCTGGTACTTCTCCAGCTGCGCCTCGAAGCGCTCGAAGAGGGTGAAGGCATCGGCGGTGCCGCCGGCGAACCCCGCCAGCACCTGGCCGCGGTAGAGGCGGCGTACCTTGCTGGCGTTGCCCTTCATCACGGTGTTGCCCAGCGATACCTGGCCGTCGCCGGCCAGGGCTACCTGGTCACCGCGGCGCACGGAAACGATCGTGGTCATGGAGAGTGACTCCGTAACGGGGAGCCGGGGCTCCCGGTGACTTTCGGTCCCCGGCTGGCCGGGGACCGTGAAAGAGCATTCAGGGAAGGTGTGGGCGGCAGGGAGCGAATTCAAGCGCCATCGGCCGGTCCACCAGCGCGCCTCAGTTGGTGGCGCGATGGCGCAGCGGCGTGATCCCCTGGGTGGTCATCAGGTCCTCGGCGCGATTGAGCTCGCGGGTGTCGTCGTAGGGGCCCACCATGACCCGGTGCCAGGTCTCGCCGTCGGCGGACTGCACCTGGCTGACCTGGGCCATCAGGCTCAGGTTGCGCAGGCGCTGGCGCAGCTGCTCGGCGTCCTCCGGCTGGCGGAACGACGCCGCCTGCAGCATGTAGCGCGTCCCCGCCGGCGCTTCTGCCTCGGTGGCCGGGGTGGCATTCACCTCGTCGCGCAGGTTGGCGGCGATCACCTGGGCGATGGGGTCGTCGGCCGGCGCCGTCTCGCTGGCGGCACCGGCGTCGAGGGGCGGCGGCACCTCGACCGTCGGCTCGGGCGGCGAGGCGGTCGAGGCGACCTCCTTGGGGGCCACCACCTCTTCGGGCAGCAGGGTATAGAACTCGAAGGTGGGCATGGGCGGCTCGCGCGGCTCGATGGTCGGCGCGGGCTCGCTCACCTCGGTGGGCGTACGCGGGATCAGCTTGGCCAGCGGCGAGTCGCTGCCCGCCTGCCAAGGGGCGGTGCCGTGCTGGTGCTGGGCCAGCAGGAAGCCCGCCACGACCCCGCCGACGCCCCATACCCAGCCGGGCAGGCGAAAGCCCTCGCGCCGGGCCGGAGCGCGCTTGCGGCTGCTGGTGGCGCCACGTTTCTTCGGCGTGCGACGGGCGGCCATGGCTTACATCTCCTCCGGGGCGCTGACGCCCAGCAGGTCGAGGCCGTTGCGCAGCACCTGGCGCGTGGCCAGGCCCAGGGCCAGGCGGGCGTTGCGCAGCTCGTCGTCGTCGACCATGACCTTCACCGCGTTGTAGCAGGAGTGGAACTCGGCGGCGAGGTCTAGCAGGTACTGGGCGACCTGCTGCGGCTCGCGTGAGGCCGCGGCGTGATCGACCACCTCGGGGAAGCGCGCCAGGCGGTTCATCACCGCTTTTTCCTGGTCCTCCTCGAGCCGGCCCAGGCTGACCATCGCCAGGTCGTGGTCGAACCCCAGACCCTGGGCGTCGGCCTTGCGCAGCATGCTGCACACCCGGGCGTGGGCGTACTGCACGTAGTAGACCGGGTTGTCGTTGGACTGCGAGCGGGCCAGGTCGATGTCGAAGGTGAGCTGCGAGTCGGCGCGGCGCGCGGCGAGGAAGAAGCGCGTGGCGTCGCGGCCGACCTCGTCGATCAGGTCGCGTACGGTGACGTAGCTGCCGGCGCGCTTGGAGAGCTTCACCTCGACGCCGGAGCGGGTCACCATCACCATCTGGTGCAGCACGTAGTCGGGCCAGCCCTGCGGGATGCCGGCCTCCAGCGCCTGCAGGCCGGCGCGCACCCGGGTCACGGTGGAGTGATGGTCGGCCCCCTGCTCGTTGATCACCGTAGTGAAGCCGCGCTGCCACTTGTTCAGGTGGTAGGCCACGTCGGGCAGGAAGTAGGTGTAGCTGCCGTCGGACTTGCGCATCACCCGGTCCTTGTCGTCGCCGAAGTCGGTGGTGCGCAGCCACAGGGCGCCGTCCTGCTCATAGGTATGGCCCTTCTCGATCAGCCGCTCGACCGCTTCCTCGACCTTGCCCTCGCGGTACAGCGAAGACTCCAGGAAGTAGACGTCGAAGGAGACGCCGAACGCCTTGAGGTCGAGGTCCTGCTCGCGGCGCAGCCAGGCCACGGCGAACTCGCGGATGGCGTCGAGGTCGTCGGGGTCGGCCTTGGCGACGACGTGGCGGTCGTCGGCATGCACCGTCTCGCCGGCCAGGTAGTCGTTGGCCACCTCGACGATGTAGTCGCCGCGGTAGCCGTCCTCGGGCCAGCCGCCGTCGTCGGGCGTGAGGCCCTTGGCCCGGGCCTGGACGGACAGCGCCAGGTTGACGATCTGGGCGCCGGCGTCGTTGTAGTAGAACTCGCGGGTGACGTCGTGGCCGGTGGCCTCGAGCAGCCGACAGATGCAGTCGCCGATGGCCGCGCCGCGGCCGTGGCCCACGTGCAGCGGCCCGGTGGGATTGGCGGAGACGAACTCGACCTGGACCTTCTGCCCGCGCCCGGCCAGGCTGCGGCCGAACGCGTCGCCGGCGTCGAGCACCTGGCGCACGACCTGGGCGGCGGCGTCGGTGGCGGCGAAGAAGTTGATGAAGCCGGGGCCGGCGATCTCCACCCTCTCCACGGCGTCGCTCGCGGGCAGTGCCGCGATCAGCGCCTCGGCCAGTTCCCTGGGCTTGCGACCGGCCGGCTTGGCCAGCGTCAACGCCAGGTTGGTGGCATAGTCGCCATGGGCCTTGTCCTTGGTCGGATCGACCTTGATGGTCGGCGCGGCATCGGCGGGCAGCGTGCCCTGCTGCTTGAGCGTGTCGAGGGCGTTCTCGAGCAGGGAGATGATCGTCTCTTTCATGAAGCGGTTATGTCCTGTAGCGGCGGGCGCACGAGGTGACGACGAAGCCTGAGGCACTCGCGAACGAAAAGGCGCGGCCACGAAAGTTGGGCTGGTCGGCCATTATCGGCAATTGTGCCGACGCTTTAAAGGCCGCGTTCAGCTCAGGGTCTGCGGGTCGACGTCCAGCGACCAGCGCACCCGGCGTGCCTCGGGCGAGGCCTCGAGCCAGGCGGTCAACTGCGCACAGGCGGCGTGAAGCTGGCTGCGCCGGCCGGCGCTGAGCATCAGCTGCACGTGGTAGCGGTTCTGGCGCCGCTCCATGGGCGCCGGCACCGGCCCCAGGCAGTGCACGTCGGGGGCATGTTCGGCGACCCACTGGCGCAGCATGGCGCTCGCTTCGCGGCCAAGCGAGCCGGCCGCTTTCTCGCGCGGGCTCTCCAGTCGCAGCAGGGCGAGGAAGCGGTAGGGCGGCAGCGCGGCGGCGCGGCGCTCGGCCAGCAGCTGGCCGGCCAGGGCGTCGTAGCCGTGTTCGGCGAGCAGGCGCAGGTGCGGGTCGTCGGTGTGCAGGGTCTGCACCAGCACGCGGCCGGGGTGGGCGGCCCGGCCGGCGCGGCCGGCTACCTGGACGAGCAGCTGGGCGCTGTGCTCCAGGGCGCGGAAGTCGCTGGCGTAGAGCCCGGCGTCAGCGTTGACCACCACCACCAGCGTGACGTGGGGCAGGTGGTGGCCCTTGGCCAGCATCTGGGTGCCGACCAGCAGGCAGGGGGTGCCGCGCCTCACCTCACCGAGGGTCTGCTCGAAGGCGTCGCGTCGCCGCGTGCTGTCGCGGTCGATGCGGTGTACCGGCACCTTGGGGAAGAGGGCGGCCAAGGTCTCTTCGGTGCGCTCGGTGCCGCTGCCCAGCGGACGCAGGTCGGCGCTGCCGCAGCCGGGGCAGGCGTCCGGCACCGGGCGGTGTTTGTCGCAATGATGGCAGGCCAGCATCGGCGGCTGGCGGTGCAACGTCATGCGCGCGTCGCAGTGGTCACAGTCGGCCAGCCAGCCGCAGGCGTGGCAGGCCAGGGTGGGCGCGAAGCCGCGGCGATTGATGAAGACGAGGACCTGGTGGCCGGCCGCGAGCGTCTCGCGGATCGCCTCGATGGCCGGCGGGATCAGTCCGCCCTGGCGCGGGCGGCCGCGCAGGTCGATCAGCTCCAGCCGGGCCGGGGCGTGGCGGCTGGCGCGGCGGGTCAGGCGCAGGTGACGGTAGTTGCCGCGCTCGGCGTGGTAGAGGCTCTCCAGCGACGGCGTGGCGCTGCCCAGCACGAGGGGGATGCCGTGATGCTTGGCGCGGGCCACGGCCAGGTCGCGGGCGTGGTAGCGCAATCCCTCCTGCTGCTTGAACGAGCCGTCGTGCTCCTCGTCGACGATGATCGCGCCGGGCCGCGCCAGCGGCGTGAAGATCGCCGAGCGGGTGCCGATGACGATCGGCGCACGGCCGCTGGCCACCGCCTCCCAGGCGTCGAGGCGCTCGTTGTCGGTGAGCCCCGAGTGCAGCGCCACCACCGGCACCCGGAAGCGGCTGCGAAAGCGCGCCAGGGTCTGCGGCGTGAGGCCGATCTCCGGCACCAGCAACAGCGCCTGGCGCCCGCGGGCGACCACCGCCTCGATCAGCTGCAGGTAGACCTCGGTCTTGCCGCTGCCGGTCACGCCGTGCAGCAGGCAGGGGTGAAAGGCGTCGAGGCGCTCGTGAATCGCCGCCAGGGCCGTGGCCTGCTCGCGGTTGAGCGGCAGCGCCGGCTCGGCCAGCAGCTGTGAGGTGGCGGGCTCGGCGGCGGCGAGCGGTATCTCGTGGCGTTCGGCCAGCGCTTTCTCCACCAGCGCCAGCAGCTGTTCGCGGGAATAGCCCTGGGCCACTATCGCTTGGGTGGGCAAGCCGTGCGGATGCTGGCGCAGCATCGCCAGCAGCTCGGCTTGGCGCGGCGCACGTAGCAGCCGTGCATCGTCATCGCCGGGGGGCGCCAGGGCCTGCCAGCGTTCGCGCCGACGCCCGACCAGGGGGCGCCCCTGGCGCAGCAGCACCGGCATCGCCTGGTGCAGGGTGTCGCCGAGCGAATGTTGGTAGTAGCGCGCCGTGAAGCGGCACAGCCACAGCCACTCCTCGGGCAGCGGCTCGGCGTCCAGGCGGGCCTCCACCGGCTTCAGCTGCTCCAGGGGCAGGTCGCTGTGGTCGCGGCACTCCATCACCACGCCGATCACCTGGCGACGGCCGAAGGGCACGCGCACGCGAATGCCGGGCTGCCAGCCGCCAACCGGGGCGTCGCGGCACGGGCGGTAGTCGAACAGGCGTCTCAGGGGCGTGGGCACCGCCACGCGCAGCACGCGAGGCGAAGAGTGGGATTCGGGCAATTGGCCTCCGGCGTCGGCTCTGCTAGAATGTCCGGCCGTCGTGGCGCCTGGCTCTCGGGAACCAGGCCCGGCGGCTACCGGTTGGTGGAACGACGTAACGAGTAGCGACGACAGACAACCCGTATGCGGTGCCTGGCAACGGATCAGGTGGCGGCATACCGCTCCAATGAGGCTCAAGATGAAACAAGGTATTCACCCGGATTACAAGATGGTCACCGCGACTTGCTCCTGCGGCGCGACCTTCGAGGTCGGTACCACGGCCGGCCATGACCTGTCACTGGACGTCTGCTCCCAGTGCCACCCTTTCTACACCGGCAAGCAGAAGCAGGCGACCACCGGTGGACGCGTCGAGCGTTTCAACAAGCGCTTCGGTGCCGCCATCAAGCGCGGCTGATTCGCCCCTGCTGCGGCGATACGCCTCGAAAACCCGCCTTCATGGCGGGTTTTCTCGTTCTGGGGGGAAGGGAAGATATCGACCGGCGATAAGGAAAGGGTTATGGATACCGCATCTGGCATAAGTTGCAGCAAATGGTGGCGATTGTTCGCGAACGAGCGTTCAAAAGCGGCGAATGGCATGCTTGTTGAGTAATGGAAGCTTTTTCTATATTGTAGATGCCCTTACCCAAAAGTATGGATACCGGACCCTCAGCATGACAGACGCCAAGAAGCAGGCAGCGCTGGACTATCACGCCAAGCCGATTCCCGGAAAGCTCTCCGTGGAGCTGACCAAGCCCACCGCGACCGCTCGTGATCTCTCCCTTGCCTACAGTCCTGGTGTCGCCGAGCCGGTACGCGAGATCGCTCGCGACCCGGAGAACGCCTATCGCTACACCGGCAAGGGCAACCTGGTGGCAGTGATCTCCGACGGCAGCGCGATCCTCGGCCTGGGCAACCTGGGGCCGCTCGCCAGCAAGCCGGTCATGGAGGGCAAGGGCGTGCTGTTCAAGTGCTTTGCCGGCATCAACTCGGTGGATGTCGAGGTCAACGCCGAGAGCCCGCAGGCCTTCATCGATACCGTGGCGCGCATCGCCGACACTTGGGGGGGCATCAATCTCGAGGATATCAAGGCGCCCGAGTGCTTCGAGATCGAGCAGGCGTTGATCGAGCAGTGCAGCATCCCCGTGTTCCACGACGATCAGCACGGCACCGCCATCGTCACGGCAGCCGGCATGCTCAATGCGCTGGAGATCGCCGGCAAGCGCCTGGAAGAGGCCAGGATCGTCTGCCTCGGCGCCGGCGCGGCGGCCATCGCCTGCATGAAGCTGCTGGTCTCCTGCGGAGCCCGCGCCGAGAATCTGCTGATGCTCGATCGTCGCGGCGTGATCCACGCCGGCCGCGAGGGGCTCAACCCCTACAAGGCGGTATTCGCGGTGGAGACCGACAAGCGCACGCTGGACGACGCCATCGAGGGCGCCGACGTCTTCATCGGCCTGTCCGGGCCCAACCTGGTGACCGCCGAGCACATGCGCAAGATGGCGCCGAATCCCATCGTCTTCGCCTGTACCAACCCCGACCCGGAGATTCACCCCGATGTGGCACGGGAGGCGCGGCCCGACGTGATCATGGCCACCGGTCGCTCCGACTACCCCAACCAGGTCAACAACGTGCTGGGTTTTCCGTTCATCTTCCGTGGCGCGCTGGACGTGCGTGCCACGCGCATCAACGAGGAGATGAAGGTGGCGGCCGTGCATGCGCTCAAGGACCTGGCCCGTGAGCCGGTGCCCCAGGCGGTGCTCGACGCCTACGAGCGCGAGCACATGGCGTTCGGTCCCGAGTACATCATCCCCACGCCGGTCGACGTGCGGCTGCTGGAGCGCATCCCGGCGGCGGTGGCCCAGGCCGCGGTGGACTCCGGCGTGGCGCGTCGCCCCTATCCGGCCCACTACCCGCTGAAGGCCGTGGACGACGTCTACGGCGGCTGACGCCGGGCCACCTCGCCTCATGCCAGTGCGCCGGCCTTCGGGCCGGCGCACTGCGTTTCGGGGTGCTGCGGCGGATCACCAGTTATAGAGCAGTGTCACGTTGCTGGTGTGGTCGGTGTTCGCATCGGCCGTCTCGGGCGGGTTGGAGTTGTGTTTGACCTCGTGGGAGAGGCGCAGCGAAAGCCGCGAGTTGAGGCGTGTCGTGAGCGACGACACCGAGCGCGACGTGGTGTTCTCGTCGGTGGCTTCCACCGACATCTCCTGGCGCAGGTGGGAGTGGTCGGAGAAGGTCCACTGGTAGTCGAGGGCGCTGTAGACCACGCCAAGGCTCTGGCTCTCGCCCTGATCGATCCGGTCATGGCGAAAGCCCGGTCCGCCTTCGAGCGAGAGCCGGTGCCGGTCGGTGTCGATGACGTCACGCCCGTAGCCGCCGATGGTGGTGATCTGCTGGTCGTAGCCGCTGAAGCGGTCCTTCTCCCAGCGAGCGAAGCCGAACAGGTAATGTGGCCCGTTGAAGTCGTAGCGCTCGCGCCCCGAGAGCAGGTACTGCTCGGCGCTGGTCTCGCCGTCGCGGGCCACGTTGCGCACCTCGCCGCGCAGCGTGTGGGTCAGGCGACCGGTCAGCCAGGCCAGCCGGCTCTTGCCGATCAGGGTCTGGCTGTCGGTGTTGCCGGAGAGGTGGGTGTAGCCGAGTTCGGCTTCGCCGCTGAAGGTGGGGCTGTCTTCCTCGGGCTGCGGCGGGGCATAGAAGACGCTGTTGGCGAGGGCGGTGCCCGGCAGCAGCATCAGACCGGTGAAGCACCATGGAATAAAGCGTGGCATAGCAACGAACCTGTCCTGTTGTCCCGGTAACGGGCCGCCTGGGTGAGCGGCTGTTTGGCGGTTGGCAAGACGGTGGGCGGCGTCCTTGCCACCCCTCGCATACGTTCCGTTCAGAAGATTGCCTCGTAGCTGCCGGTGCCCTGCGAGCCGCTGCGCTGCTCGATCTCCTGCTCGACCCGACGCGGCTCCATGTCGGGCAGATGATCGGGATGGAAGATCTCGGTGATCCCGCCGGGCTGGCCGTCGGCCAGGCGTCGCCCGGTCTGCTCGTCGATGCGCATCCGGACCAGCTGGTCCGGCTCCTCGGGGATGGCCTCGGGCCGACCGTTCAGCGCGTTGCCCATGAAGTCGATCCAGACCGGCAGGGCGGCGTTGCCGCCATACTCGGCGATCGACTCGTTGTTGTCCTTGCCGATCCACACGGTGGCCACCAGGTCGTCGTTGTAGCCGGCAAACCAGGCGTCACGGAAGCCGTTGGTGGTGCCGGTCTTGCCCACCACGTCGCTGCGGTTGAGCGACAGGGCGGCACGCCCGGTGCCGCTCTCGATCACGTCACGCAGCATGTCGCGCAGGATGTAGACGGCCGTCGGGTCGGCGACCCTGGGCGCCACGTCGTAGCGCTTGCCGTCGATCTCGACCTCGGTCTGCCCCTCGCGACAGTCGCGGCAGGCGATCGCGGGGCGGGCCTCGCTGATGACCTGGTCGTCGCTGCCGCGGGTGATGCGTTCGATGAACCAGGGCGAGACCTGGAAGCCGCCGTTGGCCAGCACGGCATAGGCGTTGGTCATCTCCAGCGGGGTCAGGTCGGCGCTGCCCAGCGCCAGCGACAGGCCGCGGGGCAGTCGGCTCGGGCTGAAGCCGAAGCCCTCCAGGTATTCGATGGTGTTGTCGAGCCCCAGGGTCTGGAGGATGCGGATCGTCACCAGGTTGCGCGAACGCGCCAGCGCCACGCGCAGCCGGGTCGGGCCGAGGAAGTCGCCGCTGGAGTTCACCGGTCGCCAGATCTCGTTGCTGCCGTCCTGCATCACCACCGGCGCGTCGTTGACCACCGAGGAGGCGGTCATCAGGCCGGTGTCGAGGGCGGCGAGATAGACGAAGGGCTTGAAGATAGAGCCCGACTGCCGCTGCGCCTGCACCGCGCGATTGAACTTGCTGGCATTGAAGCTGAAGCCGCCCTGCAGGGCGAGAATGGCGCCGTTGGCCGGATTCATCACCACCAGCGAGCCCTCGGCGTCGGGGCGCTGGGAGAGCCGCCAGCTGCCATCTTCGCGCTGCAGGATCCGCACCAGGTCGCCGGTGTCGGCGATCTCGGCGGCGGAGCCGGGCTCGGCCCCGCGAGCCCGCGGGCTGCGGTACTCGCGAGCCCAGGAGAGGCCGTCCCAGTCGAGGGTGACGAGTTCGCCTTCCCGGCTCAGCACGCGCATCTCGCGGCCCTCGCTCCCGACCACGATGGCGGGCTGCAGGGGGCCGAAGCCCGGCGTGCGCTCCAGCACCCGCAGCCAGTTGCTGACGTCGCCGTCGATACCCTCGACGCGCGTCTGGCTGCGCTCCGCGGCCTGACGCGCGGTCTGCATGATCTCGGGCGACTCGTCGAGCTCCTCCTCCAGGCCGCGGCGCTCGGTGCGCTCCTGCGCCTCGGCGAGGCTGGCGGGGATGTTGCGCTCCTCCGGGCCGCGCCAGCCGTGGCGGGTGTCGTAGTCGATCAGGCCGCGGGCCAGGGCCTGGCGGGCGAAGGGCTGCAGCTCGCTGTCCAGGGTGGTGTGGATACGGTAGCCGCCGGTGTAGGCCTCGTCGCCGAAGCGCTCGATGGCGTACTGTCGGGCCATCTCCGCCACGTAGTCGGCGTCCACCTCGACCTGTGCCACGTAGCGGCGGGCGGTGGTCGGTTCCTGCACCGCGGCCTCGTAGGTCTCCTGGTCGATGTGGCCGAGCTCGCGCATGCGGTAGAGGATCCAGTTGCGGCGAATGAGCGAGCGCTCGGGATTGGCCAGCGGGTTGAACGACGAGGGCGCCTTGGGCAGGCCGGCGATCATCGCCTTCTGCGCCAGCGTCAGCTCGTCGAGCGGCTTGTTGTAGTAGACCTCGGCGGCGGCGGCGATGCCGTAGGCGCGGTGGCCGAGGAAGATCTTGTTGACGTAGAGCTCGAGGATCTCCTCCTTCGACAGGATCTTCTCCATCTGCAGCGCCAGCAGGATCTCGCGGATCTTGCGGGTGAAGGTGCGGTCCAGCGTCAGCAGGTAGTTGCGTGCCACCTGCATGGTGATGGTGGAGCCGCCCGACTGGATGTCGCCGCTGGCGACCAGCTCCACGGCGGCGCGTGCCAGGCCCTTGGGGTCGACGCCACGATGGTCGAAGAAGGAGGCGTCCTCGGCGGCCAGCAGAGCCTGGAGGAAGTCCTCGGGAATCTCGTCGAAGGTGACCGGCATGCGCCGCTCCTCGCCGTATTCGCCGATCAGCTTGCCGTCCCGGGTGAAGATGCGCAGGGGGGTGTGCAGCTCGAAATCCTGCAACTGGCGAACGTCGGGCAGGCCCGGCGAGAAATAGAGGGCTGCGCCGGCCACGCTGAGCAGGGCCGCGGCGGACAGCGAGACCAGCAGCCAGAAGGCCGAGAGAACTAGAGTCTTGATCCACTTCATGAAAAGACGTTATCCGTGGTGAGGGCAGGAAGGAGATGGCGATGAAAATGCGCCTTCACTGGCGTGGTCGCCATTATAAAGAACCTGAGCCGCTCGCCACCAGCGTTGAGGCAGCGCCCCGTCCAACTTTGTGTGCAGTGGCGAAATATCATGTAACCTCATTCCTAGTAATGCGGGTATGATCTTTCTCAGCCTTCCGCGCTCAGGTGCAACAGGCATACAAGAGCAGGATGACAACTAGCGGCTATCGCAACGGCATACGCAAGGGCAACGATTGATGCGACTCAGACCCTCCGGCAAGGGGTTGATCGGTGTCGATATCACCTCGGCAACGGTCAAGCTGATCGAACTCAAGCGGGTGGGCTCCCACTACCAGATCGAAAGTTATGCCGTCAGGCCGTTGCGCGAAGGTGCCGTGGTCGAGCGACGCATTCGCGACATGGGAGAAGTAGCCGATGCGCTGCGCCGCGCGGTCGAGAGCGCCCGGCCCGCGTCCCGGCTGGCCGCCGCCGCGGTGCCGGCCAGCGCGGCCATCACCAAGACCCTGACGCTGCCCGCTTCGCTCAACGATGACGAGATCGAAGCGCGTATTCAACTCGAATCAGACAAGCACATCCCGTTTCCGTTCAGCGAGGTCGCCTTCGACTTCCAGCGGCTCGGGCTCAACGCCCGCTACGGTGACCAGCAGGACGTGCTGCTGGTCGCCTGTCGCCAGCAAGACGTCGTCCAGCTCACCGATGCCCTGCACCAGTCCGGGCTGTCGCCCGCGGCGGTGGACGTCGAGACCTTCGCCATGGAGCGCGCCTTCGGCGAGCTGCGCCAGCAGCTGCCGCCGGCCGCCGGCGACGACGATTGCGTGGCACTGGTCGATATCGGCGCCACCATGAACGCTTTCCATGTGTTGCGCGGCGGGCGCATCGTCTACAGCCGCGACACCGTCTTCGGCGGGCGCCAGCTCACCGAGGAGATCCGCGCGCGCTACGGCCTGACGCTCGAGGAGGCCGGCCTGGCCAAGAAGCGGGGCGGGCTGCCGGAGGATTACCGGACCAGCGTGCTCGAGCCCTTCATCGACACCCTGGTACAGCAGGTCGGCCGTTCGCTGCAGCTCTACTACACCGCCGGACGCAAGCAGGAGGTGCGGCGCATGGTGCTGGCCGGCGGTTCCAGCGTCATCCCCGGCCTTGCCGAGCGGCTCGCCCGCGAGAGCGCGATGCAGGTGGTGATCGCCAATCCCTTCCTGCGCATGAGGATCAATTCCCGCATCGACGTCCAGACCCTGGCCAGCGATGCCCCGGCGATGGTCACTGCCTGCGGCCTGGCCATGAGGTCGCCGACATGACCATCGAAATCAACCTGCTGGCCTGGCGGGAGCAGCAGCGGGCGCGGCGCAGCCGTCGCTTCTACCTGGCGCTGACGGTCATGGCCCTGCTCGGCGGCGCGGGCGGCCTGGGGCTGACCTACCACTACGACGCCGCGCTGGCTGCCCAGCGCGAACGCAATGCGCACATTCAGGAACGCATGCAGCAACTCGATGGCGATATCCGCTCGATCGGCGAATACGAGGCCATCCGCGAGCGCATGATCGGCCAGGTGCAGGTCTTCAGCGACCTGCAGCAGGGGCGTTCGCAGACGGTCCGTGTCTTCCGCGACCTCACCCTGAGCCTGGTCGACGGCGTGCATTACCTGCAGATGAGCCGCCAGGGCGACCAGCTGCGGCTGACCGGGCGTGCCGAGAGCAACCATCGAGTCTCCGAGCAGATGCGCGCGCTGGCTGCCGCGCCGGCCTTCTCCGAGCCGGTGCTGTCGGAGGTGGAATCCGACGGCGGCGCGCGCCGCCGCTTCAGCCTCGGCGTGACCCAGCTCATGGAAGGCATGCCGCCCCCGGGGGATGAAGAGGAGGGCGAGCCATGAACCTGCGCGCCGAGGTACGCCGTCTTCGCGAGCTCGACTGGCGCGGGCTGGACCTGAAGGAGTCGGGTGCCTGGCCGCTGCTGCTGCAATGGCTCTGCTGTCTGCTGGTGCTGGGCCTGACCTTCGCCGCTACGCACTGGTACCTGGCCGGCCCCAAGGCGGACGAGCTCAAGCGCGCCGAAGCGGAGGAGGAGCGGCTGCTGATCGACTATCGCAACCGCGCCGCCCAGGCCGCTCGCCTGCCCGACATGCTCGAGCAGCTGGCCCGGCTCGAGTCGCGCATGGACGAGCTCATGGCGATGCTGCCCTCGGGGGCGGAGATCCCCTCGTTGATCGACAGCATCAGCGAGAGCGCCCTCGACCACCATCTGACCATCGACTTCATCCGCCTGCGCAGCACCGTCGAGCGCGACTTCTATGTCGAGCGCCCGTTCGATCTCCAGGTGGAGGGCGAATACCACCACATGGCGGGCTTCCTCGCCAGCGTGGCGGCACTGCCGCGAATCGTGACGCTGCACGACTTCGTGCTGGCGCCGGTGGAGGGCAGCGATCGCCTGCGCCTGTCGATGCTGGCCCGCACCTACAGTTACCGTGCCCAGCCCGAAGAGGAGGCGTCGCCATGATGCGGTCGTCGATGGCGCTGGTGGCCGGCCTGATCCTGGTGGGCTGTGCCGACCCCCATCTGGGCGAGCTGGACCGCCGGCTGAGCGACATTCGCGCCAACCCGGGGGCGCCGCGCGTACTGGAGATGCCGGAGATACCCACCTACCAATCGATACCTTACCAGGCCAGCGATCGTCGCAGCCCCTTCCGCCCCCAGCTGCCGGAGCCGGAGCAGGCGCCGGTGGGCGACAGCGACCTGGCGCCCGACCTCGAGCGGGCACGCGAACCGCTCGAGGGGTATGACCTGGAGGCGTTGAGACTGGTGGGCATCCTGACCATGAGCGGCCAGACCCATGCGCTGGTCCGGGCGCCGGAGGGCGAGGTGCATCGGCTGCGTCCCGGCAACTACCTGGGCCGTAACCATGGCCGGATCGTCAGCATCACCGGTTCGACGGTGCAGCTGGTGGAGCTAGTGCCCACCGGCGGAGGCGGCTGGATGGAGCGCACGACACAGCTGGCGCTGGAAGAGACGAGGCGCTGAGAATACTGCGGTAGCTCGTGGCAGGGCACCTGGAACAGGCAGGAGTAGGGCAACGATGAGAGATGTGATTCGCATAGTGGGAGGGCTCTGCCTGGCGCTGGTGGCAATGCCCGGCCTGGCAGCCACCGCGCTGACCGACCTGGACTTCCGCCAGGGCGAGCACGGCGAGCTGCTGATCGACCTCTCCTTCAGCGAGGGCGTGCCGGAAGTCCGTGGCTATCGGCTGGACGAGCCGGCGCGATTGACCCTCGACCTGACGGACACGACCAACGCCCTGGAGCGCCGCCGCATCGACCTCGGCATCGGCGGAGTCGAGCAGGTCACGGCGCTGGAGGCCGGCTCGCGCACGCGCCTGGTCTTCAACATGGATGGCCCGCTGCCCTACGACACGGTGCAGGAGGGCGATCGGCTGAGGCTGGTCATCGGCGGCAGGGAATCCGCCTCGGCGGCTGCGGCGCCGAGCCCCGAGCCGGCCGCTGCTTCCCGGCCCGCAGCGGCCGTACCGAGCGCGATGCCGACCATCACCGACATCGACTTCCGCCGTGGCGAGGAGGGCGCGGGCCGTCTGATCGTCACCTTCGACCGAGCCGGCATCGATGCCAGGGTGCGCGAGCCGGGCCGAAATCGCATCGTCGCCGAACTCAGCGGGGTCGAGCTGCCGGAGGCGTACAATCAGGCCCTCGACGTCACCGATTTCGGCACGCCGATTCAGCGTATCACGCCGCGCTCCGGACGCGACGGCGTTACCCTGGAAATCGAAGGCAGCGGCGAGTTCGCCATGCTTTCCACCCAGAGCGGGCGGCAGCTCACCATCGAGGCGCAGCCCGTCACCCGGCAGGAGCGCGAACAGCGCGTACGCCAGCAGTTCCCCTACACCGGCGAGCGCATCACGCTCAATTTTCAGGACATCGAGGTGCGTTCGGTGCTGGCGATCATCGCCGACTTCACCGGCCTCAACCTGGTCGCCAGCGACAGCGTCACCGGCGAGGTGACCCTCAACCTGCAGGACGTGCCCTGGGACCAGGCGCTCGACCTGGTGCTCAAGAGCCACGGCCTGGCCAGCCGCCAGGAGGGCAACGTCATCGTGGTGGCGCCGGCCAGCGAGCTGGCCAACATCGAGCGCCAGCAGCTCGAGGCGCGGGCCCAGGCCGAGACGCTGGCGCCGCTGGTGTCGGAGTACGTCCAGGTCAAGTATGCCCGCGCCGAGGACCTGGCCCAGCTGCTGCGGGGTGGCGAGGGCTTCGGGCTGCTCTCGGAGCGTGGCCGGGTGGCGGTGGATGCGCGCACCAACACGCTGCTGATCCAGGATACCGCCGACCAGATCCAGGAGATCCTCGCTACCCTCGAGCAGCTCGACGTCGCCGTGCGCCAGGTGCAGATCGAAGCGCGCATCGTCATCGCCCGCGACGGCGTGACCCAGGAGCTCGGCGTCAACTGGGGGGCCTCGGGCGGCGGCAGCCGCTTCAACCTGGGCGGTGCCTCGACCGGCACCCCCATCGCCGGGTTCGGCGACGGCCTCACCGGCCAGCGCGACGGCCGCGGGCAGTTCACCGGCGAGTTCGACGACCCCACCGGCAGCCGCTTCGAGCGCGGCGGGCTCGCGGTCGACCTGGGTAGCGCCAACCCCATGACCAGCTTCAGCTTCGGCTATCTCTCCGGCGACATCCTGCTCGACCTCGAGCTGCGCGCGCTGGAGAGCGAGAACAAGAGCCAGACCATCTCGCAGCCGCGGGTGATCACCGCCAATCAGCG
This sequence comes from Billgrantia sulfidoxydans, assembly GCF_017868775.1. Lineage (NCBI taxonomy): Bacteria > Pseudomonadati > Pseudomonadota > Gammaproteobacteria > Oceanospirillales > Halomonadaceae > Billgrantia > Billgrantia sulfidoxydans. The sequence continues at coordinate 578,451 of NZ_CP053381.1, forward strand.
CAAGGCGACGATCATCCAGGGCGAGGAGCGCGCCTTCCAGTCCATCGGCGAAGGCAACGTGCCGCAGACCGAGTTCAAGGAGGCCGAGCTGTCGCTCGAGGTGACCCCGCAGATCACCCCCGACAACCGCATCATCATGGACCTGGTGGTCAAGAACGACAGCTTCCGCGAGGCGGCGGTGGGCCAGGCGCCGCCCATCGACACCAATCGCATCGAGACCCAGGTGCTGGTCGACAACGGCGAGACGGTGGTGCTGGGCGGCATCCTCACCACCGAGCAGTTGAGCCGCCTGGCCAAGACGCCGTTCTTCGGGGACCTGCCTGTGCTGGGTAGGCTTTTCCGGTACAATGAGTCGAGCAACCAGAAAGTGGAGCTGCTGGTGTTCATCACTCCACGGATACTCGAGGACGGCCTGGCGATTCGCTGATGCAGGACTTGCCCAATCTGATACTGGTCGGCCCCATGGGAGCCGGCAAGAGCACCATCGGCCGCCTCCTGGCGGCCGAGCTTTCCCGCGACTTCCTCGACAGCGACCACGAGATCCAGGCCCGCTGCGGCGCCGACATCCCGTGGATCTTCGATGTCGAGGGCGAGGCGGGCTTTCGTCAGCGCGAAGTACAGATGATCGAAGATCTGACCGCGCGCGAGGGCGTGGTCCTTGCCACCGGTGGCGGGGCGGTGCTGCGCGAGGAGAATCGCCGGCGCCTGCGCGAGCGGGGCACCGTGGTCTATCTGTTCACCACCGTCGAGCAGCAGCTCAAGCGCGTGGCCAAGGACCGCAACCGCCCCCTGCTGCAGCGGCCCGACCGCGAGCAGGTGCTGCGCGAGATGTTCGATCTTCGCGACCCCCTCTATCGCGCCACGGCCGACATCGTGGTGCGCACCGACCGACGCAGCCCGCGGGCGGTGGTCAACGAGATCGTGCGCCGCGTGCAGCGGCTGGTCGATCCCCTACAAGCCAAGGCCTGAACCATGTCCATGAGCGAACCTCGAGCGAGCCGACGCAGCCTGCAGGTGGCGCTGGGCGAGCGCAGCTATCCCATCCACATCGGCACCGGCCTGCTGGGCGACCCCGCCTGGCTCGCGCCCTACCTGGCCGGGCGCCAGGTCATGGTCGTCACCAACGAGACGGTAGCGCCCCACTACCTGGCGCGCCTCAAGCAGGGGTTGCCGGGTGATGCCGAGGTCCGCGAGCTGGTGCTGCCCGACGGCGAGGCGACCAAGACCCTGGCCAGCGTCGGCCGCATCTGGGATGCGCTGCTCGAGGCCGGCTTCAACCGCCGCTGCACCCTGATCGCCCTGGGGGGCGGGGTGATCGGTGACATGGTCGGCTTCGCCGCTGCCTGCTATCAGCGTGGCGTGGCATTCATCCAGGTGCCCACCACGCTGCTCTCGCAGGTGGATTCCTCGGTGGGCGGCAAGACCGGCGTCAACCATCCGCTGGGCAAGAACATGATCGGCGCCTTCTGGCAGCCGCGGGCGGTGCTGATCGATACCGATACCCTGCAGACGCTGCCGGCCAAGGAGCTCTCGGCGGGGCTGGCCGAGGTAATCAAGTACGGTTTGATCCGCGACGCCGAGTTCCTGGCCTGGCTGGAGAGCGAGATGGCCGCGCTGAGAGCGCTGGAGCCGCAGGCGCTGGCCTGGGCCATCGAACGTAGCTGCCAGCTCAAGGCCGAGGTCGTCGCGGCGGACGAGACCGAGCAGGGCGTGCGCGCGCTGCTCAACCTCGGCCACACCTTCGGCCATGCCATCGAGGCGCACCAGGGCTACGGCAAGTGGCTGCACGGCGAGGCGGTGGGAACCGGCATGCTGATGGCCGCCGAGCTGTCGCAGCGCCTCGGCTGGCTGTCGCGCGCCGACGTCGAACGCACCGCCGCCATCATTGCCGCTGCCGGCCTGCCGCTGACGGCCCCCGCCGACATGGGGGTGGAGGATTTTCTCGCCCGCATGCGCCTGGACAAGAAGAACGTCGACGCGCGCCTGCGTCTCGTCCTGCTCGAGGCGCTCGGCCGAGCGGTGATCCACGACGAGACCCCTCCGCCGCTGCTCGAGGCGCTGCTGGTCGCCTTTCCGCGCCGTTGACCTGACGCGCAGATCGAGGTGGAGCTTGTAAAGAAGGCCGCACGAAGCGATTCGTGCGGCCTTTTTGCGTGGGCCTGCGCCTGGGGCGCTTTGCCCCTCAAGCATTGAATCCGTATGCCTCATGCCGGATCGGCATGGGGGAAATGGCTAATTTTAGACTAAAGTCGAATGCTCCGTTTTGGCCGTTTGGAATCCGTTTATGGGCCACGCAAGTCTTTGAACTGATGGTTTTTTTTGCTTTGCTTCATTCAGCAAGTTGCGGATTTGGCGAAGGTTTTGCTGGCGAGAGGGGAGGCTGGAGATTGCGCGTCGGGGGAGTAAGTGTCTATGCTGGGCGTCCTTTTCACGCGACGTTAGCCGGCTGTCTTTGTCAGCGCAAACGAAAAGAAAACAGATAAAAATACATAACGGCTAACGTTTGGTCAATAGTCATTCTCTGAGGCACGCCCATGAACCGAGGCCTTCATCATCCAGGCGAATTCCGTGACAACTGCGGCTTCGGCCTGATCGCGCACATGGAAGGGCAGGCCAGCCACGATCTGCTGCGTACCGCCATCGAGTCGCTCACCTGCATGACCCATCGCGGCGGCATCGCCGCCGATGGCAAGACCGGTGACGGCTGTGGCCTGTTGCTCAAGATGCCCGAGGGCTTCATGCGCGAAGTCGCCGCCGAGGCGCTGGGCGTCGAGCTCGGCGACCAGTTTGCCGTGGGCGCGGTGTTCCTGCCCGACGACGACGCCAAGGAGGCGCGCGCGCGCGGCATCCTCGAGGGCGAGCTGCGGGCCTGTGGCCTGGTCATCCGCGGCTGGCGCGACGTGCCGGTCGATCCCTCCTGCTGCGGTCCCATCGCGCGTGCCTGCCTGCCGCGCATCCGGCACCTGTTCGTCGAGCCGGGCAAGCTCGGCGATGCCGCGCGCTTCGATGTCGATCTGTTCATGGCGCGTCGTCGCGCCGAGCAGATGCTGCGCGACGAGGAGGACTTCTACGTCTGCTCGCTGTCATCCAAGGTCGTCTCCTACAAGGGCCTGATGATGCCGGTGGACCTGCCGACCTTCTACCGGGACCTGGGCGACGAGCGCCTCGAGACCGCTATCTGCGTCTTCCACCAGCGCTTCTCCACCAACACCGAGCCGCGCTGGCCGCTGGCCCAGCCGTTCCGCCTGCTCGCGCACAACGGCGAGATCAACACCATCGAGGCCAACCGCAGCTGGGCGAACTCGCGCAAGGAGAACTTCGTCAACGAGCGGCTTCCCGACATCGCCGAACTCGACGAGATCGTCAACACCGTGGGCTCCGACTCCTCGAGCATGGACAACATGCTCGAGGTGCTGCTGATGGGTGGCATGGAACTGCACCGCGCGGTGCGCATGATGGTGCCGCCGGCATGGCAGAACGTCGAGACCATGAGCGGCGAACTGCGCGCCTTCTACGAGTACAACTCCATGCACATGGAGCCGTGGGACGGCCCGGCCGGCTTGGTCATGACCGACGGTCGCCAGGCGGTCTGCATGCTCGACCGCAACGGCCTGCGTCCGGCGCGCTGGGTGATCACCAAGAACGGCTACATCACCCTGGCCTCGGAGATCGGCACCTACGACTACAAGCCCGAGGACGTGGTGGCCAAGGGCCGCGTCGGCCCGGGCCAGATACTGGCCGTGGACACCCACACCGGCGAGGTGCTGCACACCGCGGACATCGACGAGCGCCTGCAGTCCGCCTACCCCTACAAGCGCTGGCTGAAAGAGGAAGCCCACTACCTCGAGTCGGCGCTGACCGAGCTGGCCAGCTTCCAGAACATGGACGCCGAGCAGGTCAAGACCTGGCAGAAGATGTTCCAGGTCAGCTTCGAGGAGCGCGACCAGGTGCTGCGTCCGCTGGGCGAGAGCGGCCAGGAGGCGGTGGGCTCCATGGGCGACGACACCCCGATGGCGGTGCTGTCGCGCAAGCAGCGCCTGCTGACCGACTACTTCCGCCAGAAGTTCGCCCAGGTCACCAACCCGCCCATCGACCCGCTGCGTGAAGCGATCGTGATGTCGCTGGAGACCTGTATCGGTGCCGAGCTCAACGTGTTCAAGGCCACGCCCGAGCACGCTCACCGCATCATCCTGACCACGCCGGTCCTGTCGCCGCGCAAGTTCACCGCGCTGCTCGAGCAGGACGATCCGACCTTTGCGCACCAGCGGCTGAGCCTCGGCTACGACCCCGAGCAGGTGGGGCTAAAGGCGGCCATCGTCGAGCTATGCCGCCAGGCCGAGGCCGCGGTGCACGAGGGCAAGGTGATCCTGGTGCTGTCGGACGCCAACCTGGAGCAGGGCCAGCTGCCGATCCACGCCGCGCTCGCCGTGGGCGCGGTGCACCACCACCTGGGCAAGCTGGCGCTGCGCCCGCGCGCCAACCTGGTGGTCGAGACCGGCTACGCCCGCGACGCCCACCAGATGGCGGTGCTGTTCGGCGTCGGTGCCACCGCGGTGTTCCCGTGGCTGGCCTACCAGGTCATGGCCGACATGCATCGCACCGGCGAACTCACCGGCAACCCGGCGGATGCCCGCGAGAACTACCGCAAGGGCATGCAGAAGGGGCTCTACAAGATCCTCTCCAAGATGGGCATCTCGACGCTGGCTTCCTACCGCGGTTCGCAGCTGTTCGAAGCGGTGGGACTCTCCTCCGAGGTGGTCGAGCTGTGCTTCACCGGCATGGCCTCGCGCATCGAGGGCACCGGCTTCAGCGAGCTGCAGCTGCAGCAGGAGCTGCTGGCGCGCGACGCCTGGACGCCGCGCAAGGGCATCAACCAGGGTGGCCTGCTCAAGTACGTGCACGACCACGAGTACCATGCCTACAACCCCGACGTGGTCAAGGCGCTGCAGGAGGCCGTGCAGGAGGGCGACTACCGCAAGTGGAAGAAATTCGCCCAGCTGGTGAACGAGCGTCCCGCCGCGACCATCCGCGACCTGCTGGGGCTCAAGGCCGCCGAGACGGCGCTGCCGCTCGAAGAGGTGGAGTCAGTCGACGAGCTGATCCCGCGCTTCGACAGCGCCGGCATGTCGCTGGGGGCGCTCTCTCCCGAGGCCCACGAGGCGCTGGCCCAGGCCATGAACGAGGCCGGCGGGCGCTCCAACTCCGGTGAGGGCGGCGAGGACCCGGCGCGCTACGGCACCATCCGCAGCTCCAAGATCAAGCAGATCGCCTCGGGCCGCTTCGGCGTCACCCCGGCCTACCTGGTCAACGCCGAGGTGCTGCAGATCAAGGTGGCCCAGGGCGCCAAGCCCGGCGAGGGCGGTCAGCTGCCCGGCGGCAAGGTCAACGAGCTGATCGCGCGGCTGCGCTACTCGGTGCCCGGCGTGACGCTGATCTCGCCGCCGCCGCACCACGACATCTACTCCATCGAGGACCTGGCGCAGCTGATCTTCGACCTCAAGCAGGTCAACCCCGAGGCGCAGGTGTCGGTGAAGCTGGTCTCCGAGCCCGGCATCGGCACCATCGCCACCGGCGTGGCCAAGGCCTATGCCGACCTGATCACCGTGTCGGGTTACGACGGCGGCACCGCAGCGAGCCCGCTGACCTCGATCAAGCACGCCGGCAGCCCCTGGGAACTGGGCCTGCCCGAGGTGCATCAGGCGCTGCGCATCAACGGCCTGCGCGACAAGATTCGCCTGCAGACCGACGGCGGCCTCAAGACCGGCCTCGACGTGGTCAAGGCGGCGATCCTCGGCGCCGAGAGCTTCGGCTTCGGCACCGCGCCGATGGTGGCGCTGGGCTGCAAGTACCTGCGTATCTGTCACCTCAACAACTGCGCCACCGGCGTGGCCACCCAGCACCAGTACCTGCGCGACGAGCACTTCCGCGGCACTGTGGACATGGTCAAGAACTACTTCCGCTTCATTGCCGAGGAGGTGCGCGAGCTGATGGCCATGCTGGGCGTGCGCAAGCTGACCGACCTGATCGGCCGCACCGACCTGCTCGAGGTGCTGGAGGGCGATACCGCCTCCCAGCGCAGGCTCGACCTGACGCCGCTGCTGGCCAACGACTTCGTGCCGGCCGACGCACCGCAGTTCTGCCAGGTCAGCCGCAATGTGCCGCACGATCCCGGCACCAAGAACCAGGAGGTGCTGGCGACCATCGAGCAGGCCATCGCCGACAAGAGCGGCGGCGAGTTCGCCTTCACCATCACCAACTGCGACCGCTCGGTGCCGGCGCTCTCCTCCGGAGCGGTGGCCAAGCACTACGGCGAGGCGGGTCTCGATGACGCCCCGATCACGCTGCGCTTCACCGGGGTGGCGGGACAGAGCTTCGGCGTGTGGAACGCGCGTGGCCTCGACCTCTACCTCGAGGGCGACGCCAACGACTACGTCGGCAAGGGCATGAACGGCGGCAAGGTGGTGATCGTGCCGCCGCGCGGCAGCCGCTTCGAGAGCCACAAGACGGCGATCATCGGCAACACCTGCCTCTACGGCGCCACTGGCGGCAAGCTGTTCGCCGCCGGCACCGCCGGCGAGCGCTTCGCCGTGCGCAACTCCGGCGCCCACGCGGTGATCGAAGGCGCCGGCGACCACTGTTGCGAGTACATGACCGGCGGCCTGGTCTGCGTGCTCGGCGAGACCGGCGTCAACTTCGGTGCCGGCATGACCGGCGGCTTCGCCTACGTGCTCGACGAGGACCGCTCCTTCGTCGACCGCTACAACCATGAGCTGGTGGAGATCCACCGGGTCAATACCGAGGCCATGGAGGCCTATCGGCGTCACCTGAGGGAGATCATCGAGGAGTTCGTGGCCGAGACCGGCTCCGCCCGCGGCCGCGAGATACTCGACGACTTCAGCGACTTCGCCCGTCATTTCTGGCTGGTCAAGCCCAAGGCGGCGAGCCTGAACAGTCTGCTCGACGAATCGCGCAGACGCCCCGAGTGAGCCGGATTCCAGGAGACAGACAAATGGCCAACCGTTTGACCAGAAACGACTTCCAGTTCATCGACGTGGGGCGTCAGGATCCGCAGAAGAAGGACGCCCGCACGCGCTCGCGCGAGTTCGGCGAGATCTACGAGCCGTTCAAGCCCCAGGAGGCGGCCAGCCAGTCGCATCGCTGCCTGCACTGTGGCAACCCGTACTGCGAGTGGAAGTGCCCGGTGCACAACTACATCCCCAACTGGCTGCAGCTGGTTGCCGAGGGCAACATCCTCGAGGCCGCCGAGCTGTCGCACAAGACCAACTCGCTGCCCGAGGTGTGCGGCCGGGTGTGCCCGCAGGACCGCCTGTGCGAAGGCGCCTGCACGCTCAACGACGGCTTCGGCGCGGTGACCATTGGCTCGGTGGAGAAGTACATCACCGACACCGCCTTCGCCATGGGCTGGCGCCCGGACATGTCCCAGGTCACCTGGACCGACAAGAAGGTCGCCATCATCGGCGCTGGTCCGGCCGGGCTCGGCTGCGCCGACATCCTGGTGCGCAACGGGGTCAAGCCGGTGGTGTTCGACCGCTACCCCGAGATCGGCGGCCTGCTGACCTTCGGCATTCCCGAGTTCAAGCTCGACAAGACGGTGATGGAGCGCCGTCGCGCGGTGTTCGAGGAGATGGGCATCGAGTTCCGCCTGGGCATCGAGGTGGGCAAGGACGTCGACTTCGACACCCTGCTCGCCGAATACGACGCGGTGTTCCTCGGCATGGGCACCTACAAGTACATGACCGGTGGTTTCCCCGGGGAAGACCTGCCCGGCGTGCACAAGGCGCTCGACTACCTGATCGCCAACGTCAATCACTGCCTCGGCTTCGAGAAGGATCCGGCCGACTTCGTCTCGCTGGAAGGCAAGAAGGTGGTGGTGCTGGGCGGCGGCGACACCGCCATGGACTGCAACCGCACGGCGATCCGCCAAGGGGCCAGTTCGGTCACCTGCGCCTATCGCCGCGATGAAGAGAACATGCCGGGCTCCAAGCGCGAGGTGGCCAACGCCCGCGAGGAGGGCGTCGACTTCCTGTTCAACCGCCAGCCGGTGGCGGTGGTCGGCGAGGGCCGGGTCGAGGGCGTCAAGGTGGTGCGCACCCGTCTGGGCGAGCCCGACGAGAACGGTCGCCAGCGCCCCGAGGTGGTGCCCGGCTCCGAGGAGATCCTGCCGGCCGACGCCGTGGTCATCGCCTTCGGCTTCCAGCCGAGCCCGGCGCCGTGGTTCGATCGCTTCGGCATCGAGCTCGACGAGCGCGGCCGCGTGCTGGCGCCGGAGCGGGGCGCCTACGCCTTCCAGACCACCAACGAGAAGATCTTTGCCGGTGGCGACATGGTGCGCGGCTCCGACCTGGTGGTCACCGCCGTGTACGAAGGGCGCGAGGCCGGCGAGGGCATCCTCGACTACCTCGGCGTGTAACCACACCGTTCCCCACCTGCCCGCCCCGGCCAAGTGCCGGGGCGTTGTCGTTCGGCGCGCTCTTTTTCTAGACTCAGGTTCGGGTACCCGTGACAGGAACCGAACGCGACAGGAGACGATCATGGACGATTCGCTCGACATGCTGGGGCTGGCCGATGCCGATGGCGGCCCCGTGGCACCTGAGTGCCGGCACTTCGCCGACGACGGGCGCATTCCCAACAGCCCGCTGGCGACCCTGGCCTTCCGCTCGCGGGGGGTGAACCCGGTGTTCGATCGCGAGGACATCGCCGCGCGCTTCGAGCGCCTGTTCGGTGCCAACGGCTGGCGGCCGAGCTGGCGCGGCGGGGTCTACGACTACCACCACTACCACTCCATCGCCCACGAGGCCTTCGGCGTGCTATCGGGCTGGGGCAGGCTGCGCCTGGGCGGCGAGCGGGGCGATGACGTCGAGCTGCGCACCGGCGACGCCTTGGTACTGCCGGCGGGCACCGGCCACTGCCACCTCGAGGCCAGCGCCGACTTCCTGCTGCTGGCCGCCTACCCCGAGGATCAGCGCGAGCTCGACCTGATCGGCGCCGACCCGGAGGCGCACGATGCCGCCGTGGCGCGCATCGCCCGTGTCTCGCGGCCGCCGCGCGATCCGCTGGGCGGCGATACGGCGCGCTGGTGGCCTTGAGCCGCGCCCGGCGGCGGCGAAATTGAGCCATTGGTCGTAATCTGCTACGCTGTCGTCCCATCCTGGCGCGGCTTTCTGCCACGCCTCATGATCACGTTTCGACAGGTTCTTCATGACACGATATATCTTCGTGACCGGCGGCGTTGTGTCCTCTCTCGGCAAGGGCATTGCGTCGGCCTCGCTGGCGGCGATTCTCGAGGCGCGCGGCCTCAAGGTCACCATGCTCAAGCTCGATCCCTACATCAACGTGGATCCGGGCACCATGAGCCCCTTCCAGCACGGCGAGGTGTTCGTCACCGAAGATGGCGCCGAGACCGATCTCGACCTGGGCCACTACGAGCGCTTCATCCGCACCAAGATGACCCAGGGCAACAACTTCACCACCGGCCGCGTCTACGAGCACGTGCTGCGGCGCGAGCGCCGCGGCGACTACCTGGGCGGCACCGTGCAGGTGATCCCGCACATCACCGACGAGATCAAGCGCCGGGTCTATGCCGGCGGCGAGGGCTTCGACGTGGCGCTGGTGGAGATCGGCGGCACCGTGGGCGACATCGAGTCGCTGCCGTTCCTCGAGTCGATCCGCCAGATCCGTAGCGAGCAGGGGGCGAGCCGGGCGATCTTCATGCACCTGACCCTGGTGCCCTACATCAAGACCGCCGGCGAGACCAAGACCAAGCCGACCCAGCACAGCGTCAAGGAGCTGCGCTCGATCGGTATCCAGCCCGACATCCTGATCTGTCGCAGCGAGGTCGAGCTCGAGGAGACCGAGCGGCGCAAGATCGCGCTGTTCACCAACGTCGAGGAGCGCGCGGTCATCCCGCTGCAGGATGCCGATACCATTTATCGCATCCCGCTGATGCTCCACGAGCACGGCCTCGACGAGATCGTCTGCGACAAGCTGCGCCTCGAGGCCGAGCCGGCCGATCTCGCCGAATGGGTCCGCGTGCTCGATGCCAAGCTCAACCCGCTCAAGTCGATCAATATCGCCATGGTCGGCAAGTACATGGAGCTGCTCGACGCCTACAAGTCGCTCAACGAGGCGCTGATCCACGCCGGCATCCAGACCCGGGTGAAGGTCAATGTCGACTACATCGACTCCGAGGACATCGAGCGCCACGGCACCGAGCGCCTGGCCGGCAAGGACGCCATCCTGGTGCCGGGCGGCTTCGGCGAGCGCGGCGTGGAGGGCAAGATCGAGACCGCCCGCTACGCCCGCGAGAACGGCATTCCCTACCTCGGCATCTGCCTCGGCATGCAGGTCGCGGTGATCGAGTTCGCTCGCCACGTGGCCGGCTGGGAGGATGCCAACTCCACCGAGTTCACCCACGACACCCAGCATCCGGTGGTGGGCCTGATCACCGAGTGGATCAACGCCGAAGGCAAGATCGAGCTGCGCGACGAGGCCTCCGACCTGGGCGGCACCATGCGCCTGGGCGGTCAGGTCTGCCACCTCGAACCCGGCACCAAGGCGCGCGAGGCCTACGGCAGCGACGAGATCGTCGAGCGGCATCGGCATCGCTTCGAGGTCAACAATCAGTTCGTCGAGCAGCTGCAGAAGGCCGGCCTGGTGATCTCTGGCAAGAGCGTCGACAATTCCCTGGTGGAAATGATCGAACTGCCCGACCACCCGTGGTTCGTGGCCTGCCAGTTCCATCCCGAATTCACCTCCACGCCGCGCGACGGCCACCCGCTGTTCACCGGCTTCGTCAATGCGGCGCTGGAGCACAAGGCGGCGCGCACCCGGGCGCTGTCGTCGCATCAGGAGTGAGACCATGTCCGAGATGGCCCCGTCCGCACCCGAACGTCACGTTTCCATTGCCGGCCTCACCGCCGGCAATTCTTTGCCCTTGATGCTGCTCGGCGGCATGAACGTGCTGGAGTCCCGCGAGCTCGCCCTCGAGGTGGCCGAGGCCTATGTCGAGGTGACCGGCCGGCTCGGCATGCCCTACGTCTTCAAGGCCAGCTTCGACAAGGCCAACCGCAGCTCTATCCATTCGTTCCGTGGCCCCGGCCTGGAGAGGGGGCTCGCGATCCTCGCCGAGATCAAGCAGCGCTTCGGCGTGCCGGTGATCACCGACGTCCACGAGCCGTGGCAGGCCGAGCCCGTGGCCGAGGTGGCCGACATCATCCAGTTGCCGGCCTTCCTGGCGCGCCAGACCGATCTGGTGGTGGCCATGGCCAGGACCGGCGCGGTGATCAACATCAAGAAGCCGCAGTTCCTGGCGCCCCACGAGATGCGCCACATCATCCGCAAGTGCGAGGAGGCGGGCAACGACCGCGTGCTGCTGTGCGAGCGCGGCTCGAGCTTCGGATACAATAACCTGGTGGTCGACATGCTCGGCTTCGGCGACATGAAGCAGACCGGCTGCCCCGTCTTCTTCGACGTCACCCATTCGCTGCAGCGCCCGGGCGGGCGTGCCGACAGTGCCGGCGGGCGTCGCCAGCAGGTCGCCGAGCTGGCCCGGGCAGGTGTCGCCGTGGGGTTGGCCGGGCTCTTCCTGGAAGCCCATCCGGACCCCGACAGCGCGCTGTGCGACGGCCCCTGCGCGCTGCCGCTGGACCGGCTCGAGCCCTTCCTGGCCCAGCTCAAGGCGCTCGACGAACTGGTCAAGGGCTTTCCGGCACTGAACATCGAATAACGGCGGTTACCCAGGCAGTGGCGCTATAAGCCGAGAGAGACATTAGCCCCTATCGACTCAATCAACGCTGACAGAACCAAAGGACGACACCGATGACCAAGATTGTCGACATCCACGCCCTCGAGGTACTCGACTCCCGCGGCAACCCCACCGTGCAGGCCGAAGTGCGCCTCGCGAGCGGCGCCGTGGGCGTGGCCTGCGCGCCGAGCGGCGCTTCCACCGGCTCGCGCGAGGCCCTGGAACTGCGCGACGGCGACAAGTCGCGCTACCTGGGCAAGGGCGTGCTGAAGGCGGTGGAGGCCGTCAACGGCGCCATACGCGAGCGCCTGGTCGGCATGGATGCCCGCGACCAGCGTGGCCTCGACAATGCCATGCTCGAGCTCGACGGCACCGACAACAAGGCCAGCCTTGGCGCCAACGCCATTCTTGCCGTGTCGCTGGCGGCCGCCAAGGCCGCGGCCAACGCCAAGGGCATGCCGCTCTATGCCCATATCGCCGAACTCTATGGCCAGCCGGGCCAGTACCGCATGCCGGTGCCGATGATGAACATCCTCAACGGCGGCGAGCACGCCGACAACAACGTCGATATCCAGGAGTTCATGATCCAGCCGGTGGGCGCGCCCAACTTCCGCGAGGCCCTGCGGGTCGGCGCCGAGATCTTCCATGCCTTGAAGAAGGTGCTTTCCGCGCGCGGCCTGGCCACCGCGGTGGGCGACGAAGGCGGCTTCGCGCCGAACCTGGAGTCCAACGCCGAGGCGCTGGCGGTGATCAAGCAGGCCGTCGCCGATGCCGGCTACGAGCTCGGCCGCGACGTGACCCTGGCGCTCGACTGCGCCTCCTCCGAGTTCTACCAGGACGGCCAGTATCGCCTCTCCGGCGAGGGCAAGTCCTTCGATGCCAATGGTTTCGTCGACTACCTGGCCGAGCTGTGCGAGCAGTACCCGATCGTCTCCATCGAGGACGGCATGGACGAGTCCGACTGGGACGGCTGGAAGGCGCTGACCGACAAGCTCGGCGACAAGGTGCAGCTGGTCGGCGACGACCTGTTCGTCACCAACACCAAGATCCTCAAGCGCGGCATCATTGATCAGATCGGCAACTCCATCCTGATCAAGTTCAACCAGATCGGCTCGCTCTCCGAGACGCTGGACGCCATCAAGATGGCCCAGGACGCCGGCTTCACCGCGGTGATCTCCCACCGCAGCGGCGAGACCGAGGACACCACCATCGCCGACCTGGCGGTGGGCACCTCGGCCGGCCAGATCAAGACCGGCTCGCTGTGCCGTTCCGACCGGGTGGCCAAGTACAACCGCCTGCTGGTGATCGAGCAGCAGCTCGGCGATCGCGTTGGTTATCCCGGCCGCTCCGCGATCAAGGGGCAGTGAGCGCATCGCTCTGGCCATCTGGCCGACGATATCGCTGACATTTTTGTAGGACATTGACTACAAAAAGGCGAAGACCTAAGCCTACATAGCAGTGAGAAGGCCGATGCCGGAGGTGTCGGCCTTTTTCTATCCCTTTGTTTTTACTGGCTTGGCTGCTTCTTCAGTCAACTTTAGGGAGGCCTTGAAGTTGATTGGCGGCCGCTTGCGCCTTTTGCCGGACATGCCAGAATGCACGTGGGACAAGGCAGAGCGGGAGGCTCTCCGGCAGGATGCAACGGGATGCTATCGACGTGGCACGCCCGGTGTGACAGGAAGTCGCCTCCGGGCAGGGACGTTGCCGCAGGAGAGAGGGCGGAGGGAACCGCCCAAGGAAATGCTGGGAGCCGGGCGACCTATGGGTCGCCTTTTTTTTGCCTGGGCTACGGGGGCGGACGCTGCGCCGAATGCCGGCCGGCATTCGGCGCGAGTGGGCGGGTCTGGCTGGGCTCAGCGCTCCAGGTACTGCAGCTTGCCGGGCTTGCCGTCCCACTCCTCGGCGTCGGCCGGGGGATCCTTCTTCTCGGCGATGTTGGGCCACACCTCGGAGAGCTCGGCATTGAGGGCGATGAACTCCTCCTGGCCCTCGGGGAGTTCATCTTCCGAGAAGATCGCCTCGGCGGGACACTCCGGTTCGCACAGGGCGCAGTCGATGCACTCGTCCGGGTGAATCACCAGGAAGTTGGGGCCTTCGTAGAAGCAGTCCACCGGGCAGACCTCGACGCAGTCGGTGTACTTGCACTTGATGCAGTTTTCGGTGACGACAAAGGTCATGCCTGTCTCCCTCCTCGCAGCCGGGTCGTGACCTCCCGGTTGGTAATGTTCGGTATCAGCCTTAAGCCTGATGGTTATAAAAAATTAACTTTTTATAAGATGTAATTTGCTGGACGCTTCATTCTAGACAGGCCTCCCCGTGTGAGCAAGCGGCGCGACACCTAGAGCTTCTCGCGCCAGGCATAGATCAACTCCAGCGCTCGGCGCGGCGTCAGCTCATCCGGGTCAAGGCCGGCCAGATCGTCGAGCAGGGGGTGGGGCGCGGTGGCAAACAGATCGCTCTGCAACGGGGCCGGCCCGCTGTCGTGTCGAGGGGTGCCACGGTGGCCCTGGTCGACCTCCTGCTGCTCGAGCTGGGCCAGCTTGTCGCGCGCGCGTGCGATGACGGATGGCGGCACGCCGGCCAGTTGGGCCACTTGCAGGCCGTAGCTCTGGCTGGCGGGGCCCTCTTCCACCCGGTGCATGAAGACGATGCCGTCGCGATGCTCGGCGGCGGTGAGGTGCACGTTGGCCACCCCCTCGGCCTGATCGGCCAAGGCCGTCATCTCGAAGTAATGGGTGGCGAACAGGGTGAAGGCACGCGTGCGGGTCAGATGCTCGGCGCTGGCCCAGGCCAGCGACAGGCCGTCGAAGGTGCTGGTGCCGCGACCGATCTCGTCCATCAGCACCAGACTGTGGTCGCTGGCATTGTGCAGAATGCTGGCGGTCTCGGTCATCTCCACCATGAAGGTCGAGCGGCCGCCCGCCAGGTCGTCCGACGAGCCGATGCGGGTGAAGATGCGGTCCACCGGGCCGATGCAGGCCTCGTCCGCCGGCACGAAGCTGCCGGTATGGGCGAGCAGCACGATCAGCGCCGCCTGGCGCATGTAGGTCGACTTGCCCCCCATGTTGGGGCCGGTGATGACCAGCATGCGGCGGCGGTCGTCGAGCACCAGGTCGTTGGGCACGAAGGGCGTGTCGCTGACGTGCTCCACCACCGGATGTCGCCCGCCGCGAATCTCGATGCCGGGCAGTTCGGCGAGACGGGGCCGCGAGAAGCCGAGCGCCTGGGCACGCTCGGCGAAGGCCGCCAGCACGTCCAGCGCGGCCAGCGCCCGGCCGGTGCCCTGAAGCGCGTTGAGTTCGGCGTTGAGCGAGTCGAGCAGGCTGTCGTAGAGCAGCTTCTCGCGGGCCAGGGCGCGTGACTTGGCGGACAGCGCCTTGTCCTCGAACTCCTTGAGTTCGGGAATGATGAAGCGCTCGGCGTTCTTCAGGGTCTGGCGCCGGATGTAGTCGACCGGTGCCTCGCGGGCCTGGGCGCGGGGGATCTCGATGTAGTAGCCGTGCACCCGGTTGTAGCCCACCTTGAGGCCGGCCAGTCCGGTGCGCTCGCGCTCGCGGGCCTCGAGCCGCACCAGGTAGTCGCCGGCGTGCTCGGCCAGCCCGCGGTAGTCATCGAGCTCGGCGTCGAAGCCTTCGCGGATCACGCCGCCGTCGCGGATCACCACCGGCGGGTTGTCGACCAGCCCGCGGGCGAGCAGGTCGGCGAGTTCGGGGTAGGGGCGGATATGATGGCTCAGCTCGTCGAGTGCGGTCCCTTCGCTGTAGTGCTGCAGCTCGCGCTCGAGCGTGGGCAGCGCCAGCAGGGCGTCGCGCAGGCGCGCGAGATCCCGCGGCCGGGCGCTGTAGAGTGCCACCCGGGCGAGGATGCGCTCGACGTCGCCGATCGCCTTGAGCAGCTCGCGCAGGGCCACGAAGCCCTCCTGCTCGAGCAGCAGCGCGACCGCCGCCTGGCGCCCCTGCACCTGGGCACGGTCGCGCAGCGGGCGGTTGAGCCAGCGCTTGAGCAGCCGCGAGCCCATGGCGGTGGCGGTGGTATCGAGCACGCTGGCCAGGGTATTGTCGCCGCCGCCGCCGAGGTTGATGTCGATCTCGAGGTTGCGTCGACTGGCGGCGTCGATCACCACGGCATCGTCGCGGTTCTCCACGCCCAGCGCGGTGACGTGGGGCAGCCGCGAGCGCTGGGTGTCACGGGCGTACTCGACCAGCACGCCGGCGGCGGTGAGGGCGGCCTCCAGGTGGGCACAGCCGAAGCCGCGCAGGTCCTGCACCTGGAACTGGTCGCACAGCAGGCGCGTGGCCGATTCGAGATCGAACAGCCAGTCGCTCTGGCGGCGCAGCCCCGGGCGACCCTCCAGCGCGGGCGGCAGCGACAGGCTCTCGGGCAGCAGCAGCTCGGCGGGGTCGAGGCGCTGCAGTTCGGCGAGCATGTCGCCTTCGCCTTCCACCTCGAGCACGCTGAAGCGGCCGCTGGAGAGTTCCAGCCAGGCGATGCCCCAGCAGTCGCCGACCGGGTGCACGGCGACCAGCAGGTTATCGCGGCGGGCGTCGAGCAGCGCCTCGTCGTAGAGCGTGCCCGGGGTGACGATACGCACCACGCGGCGCTCCACCGGCCCCTTGCTCGTCGCCGGGTCGCCGATCTGCTCGCAGATGGCCACCGATTCGCCGGCCTTCACCAGGCGCGCCAGGTAGCCCTCGGCGCTGTGGTAGGGCACGCCGGCCATGGGAATCGGCTTGCCCGCGGACTGCCCACGCTGGGTCAGGGTGATGTCGAGCAGCGCGGCGGCGCGCCTGGCGTCGTCGAAGAACAGCTCGTAGAAATCGCCCATTCGGTAGAACAGCAGCACCTCGGGGTGCTCGCGCTTGATCTTCAGGTACTGGGCCATCATCGGCGTATGGCTCGGCACATCCGTCTTGACCGCGTCGTTCATGCTTTCTCGGCTGGCTCGTCGGTTGTGTGGGCATGGAAGGAAGCAAGGTTACCACGCCCCACCCGCGCTCGACATGCCGTAACAAAGCCACGCCGTCAGAAGGCGTCGCTTTGTCCATAATGACTGGCGCCATCGGATAAAGGGAGGCATCCATGGAGACGGAATTGTGGCAAGGCTGGGGGGCGTGGCTGGGCCAGCCGACCCTGGTGACGGCGCTCCTGCTGCTGGGCATCACGCTGGTCGCTTACCTCGTCCTGCGCCTGGCATTGCGCCTGCTCGTCGGTCGCATCGTCGACTGGTCGGCCCATGGGCGCGGGCACTGGCGGCACTATGCGGCGCATATCGCCGAGCATACCAGCCGACTGCTGCTGGCCGTGCTGGCCCTGCAGGTGGCCCTGTTCGTGGTGGAACTCGATCCGCTCTGGGAGCGGCGGGTCAGCCATTTATGGTTCCTGGTGCTGGCGTTTCAGTTCGGCCTGTGGGTGGATGCCGCACTGGGCCTGTGGAAGGAGGATACGCTGCGGTCGGAGGCCGGGCGCGACAATCAACTGACCGTGACCATGGTCGTGCTGATGTTTCGCATCGGGCTCTGGGCCGTGGTGTTGCTCTCCGTCCTGGCCAACCTGGGGGTCAATATCACCGCCTTCGTGGCCAGCCTGGGGATCGGTGGCATCGCCATCGCGCTGGCGGTGCAGACCCTGCTCGGCGACCTGTTTGCGTCGGCGTCGATCGGGGTCGACAAGCCGTTCAAGGTCGGACACTTCATCGTCTTCGATACGATCGCCGGCACGATCGAGTACATCGGGCTCAAGACCACCCGCATTCGCAGCCTCAGCGGCGAACAGGTCATCATCTCCAACACCCGCCTGCTGCAGCAGACCATCCACAACTACAACCGCATGCAGGAGCGGCGCGTGGTGTTCAACCTGTCGCTCTCCTTCCGCACGCCGCTGGACAAGGTGCGCGAGGTGCCGGAGATCGTTCGACAGGTCATCGAGTCGGTGGAGAGCACACGCTTCGATCGCGCCCACCTGCGCTTCTTCGATGACTATGCGCTGAAATATGAGGTCGTCTACTACGTGCTCAGCCCGGACTTCAACCTCTACATGGACATCCAGCAGACGATCAACTTCGGCCTGCTGGACGAACTGCGCAAGCGCGAGATCAAGTTCGCCATGCCGGTGCGCTCTCTCGAATTTCTCGACGAGGTGCCGCTGGCGGCAGAGTGGGCGGGCGCCTCGCCGGCGCGGGCCCGTGCCGACGACCGGGCGTGACGAAGCGGTGATGCCTGCCAATCAAGGGGGGATGCGCTATGGTAGCAGGCAGCCGCAGAATGCGTGGCCGGCGCCTGTCGGCCGGTCCTTACCAAAAGGAGCGATACCATGCCCCACAGTGCCTCCAGCCTGGCCAACCTCGACCTCGCCACCCTCGCCGAACGGCTCGGGCGACGCTGTCGCGAGCATGGCGTCAGCGTCACCGCCGCCGAGTCGTGCACCGGCGGCGGGGTGGCCAGTGCGATTACCTCGGTGGCCGGCAGTTCGGATTATTTCGATACCGGCTACGTGACCTACTCCAACGCCGCCAAGGCGCGCCTGCTCGGTGTACCCGAGGCAACGATCGCCCAGCACGGCGCGGTCAGCCGCGAAGTGGTGGAGGCCATGGTGGCGGGCGCCTGCCGCGACAGCGGGGCCAAGCTCGGCGTGGCGATCAGCGGCGTGGCCGGACCCGACGGCGGCACGCCGGAAAAGCCGGTGGGCACCGTGTGGCTGGCCTGGGGCAGCGAGGCACGCCAGCGGGCCGAGCGCTTCCACTTTCCCGGCGACCGCCGCGCGGTGCGCGAGCGCGCGGTACGCGAGGCCATCGTCGGGTTGATTCGTTACCTCGAAGCCGACTAGTCGCGCGGCGTTTTTTTCGTCATACTACTGTCCAACCATACAGTGTCCGGGCGAGCTCCCCACGGTGGCCCGCCTACCAACTGCACCTGCAAGCGTCTGCGAGTTCTGCGAGGAGAGCCTCATGGCACAGGATGAAAACCGTTCCAAGGCATTGAATGCCGCCCTTTCCCAGATCGAGCGCCAGTTCGGCAAGGGCACCGTGATGCGCCTGGGCGACGCGCCGCGGGTAGTGATGCCATCGGTGTCCACCGGCTCGCTGGGGCTCGACATCGCGCTCGGCATCGGCGGCCTGCCCTACGGTCGCGTGGTGGAGATCTTCGGCCCGGAATCCTCTGGCAAGACCACCCTGACCCTGTCGGTGATCGCCCAGGCCCAGCGCCAGGGCAAGACCTGCGCCTTCATCGACGCCGAGCACGCGCTCGACCCGAGCTACGCCGAGAAGCTCGGCGTCAACCTCGACGACCTGCTGGTGTCGCAGCCCGACACCGGCGAGCAGGCGCTGGAGATCTGCGACATGCTGGTGCGCTCCGGCGGGGTCGACGTGATCATCATCGACTCGGTGGCGGCGCTGACACCGCGCGCCGAGATCGAGGGCGAGATGGGCGATTCCCACGTCGGCCTGCAGGCGCGCCTGATGTCCCAGGCGCTGCGCAAGATCACCGGTCACATCAAGAACGCCAACTGCATGGTGGTGTTCATCAACCAGATCCGCATGAAGATCGGCGTCATGTTCGGCAGCCCCGAGACCACCACCGGCGGCAACGCGCTCAAGTTCTACGCCAGCGTGCGCCTCGACATCCGCCGCACCGGCTCGGTGAAGCAGGGCGACGAGGTGGTCGGCAACGAGACCCGGGTCAAGGTGGTCAAGAACAAGGTGGCGCCGCCGTTCCGCCAGGCCGAGTTCCAGATCCTCTACGGCAAGGGCATCTATCACGCCGGCGAGGTGGTCGACCTGGGCGTGCAGTGCAACCTGATCGACAAGGCCGGGGCCTGGTACAGCTACCAGGGCAACAAGATCGGCCAGGGCAAGGCCAACGCCGCCCAGTTCCTCGAGGACAACCCGGCGGTGATGGAGGAGATCGAGAGCCAGATCCGCGGCCAGCTGCTGGCCACGGTCGCGCCCAAGGAGGAGGAGGCCGAGGAGCCGGTGGCGGCCGACGCCGAGCGCGAGGACGACCTGCTCTAAGCCATGCCTGCCCGGTCCGAAGCGCCCGCGGCGTCCCCGCGGGATGACGCCATCCGCCTGCTGGCCCGGCGCGAGTACTCTCGCGCCGAACTGACCCAGCGGCTGGCGTCCCGGGCCCACCCCACGGAGGCGATCGACGCCTGTCTCGACGCGCTGGCCGAGGCCGGCCTGCAGTCCGACGCCCGTTTCGCCGAGAGCTTCCTGCGCTCGCGGGTGATGCGCGGCCAGGGTCCGCTGAAGGTGCGTGCCGAGCTGGAGCGGCGCGGCGTCGAGCGCGGCCTGATCGCGGCCGCGCTGGCCGAGGCCGAGCGGGAGGGCGAGGTCGACTGGTTCGAGCTTGCCCGCGAGGTACTCGAGCGCCGCTTCTCCGGCCCTGGCGATACCCCTCGCGAACGCGCCCGGCGCGAACGCTTCCTGGCGGCCCGCGGCTTCGATTTCGAGCAGATCCGTCATGCCCTGGCGCGACTCGGCGCCGTCGACTGAGCACGGTCATGTGCACCTCCCCTTCAGTCGCTTGACAACTGCGTTATAATGCCTCCCTTTGCGAACGCCCTAGGTGGCGCTCCTGACACGTCAAGGCGTGCGATTCGGCCAGGTTGACACGGTGCTGGACGCGCCTGCCCGTCGGGTGACCACGCTCATCGCCACGGATACCCCATGAAAAGCGCAGACATCAGACAGGCCTTTCTGAGTTACTTCGAGGAGCACGGCCACACCATCGTGCCGTCGAGCTCCCTGGTGCCGGGCAACGACCCGACGCTGCTGTTCACCAACGCCGGCATGGTGCCGTTCAAGGACGTCTTCCTCGGCCGCGACCCGCGCCCCTACGTGCGCGCCACCTCGGCGCAGCGCTGCGTGCGCGCCGGCGGCAAGCACAACGACCTCGACAACGTCGGCTACACCGCGCGCCACCACACCTTCTTCGAGATGCTGGGCAACTTCAGCTTCGGCGACTACTTCAAGCGCGACGCCATCCGCTTCGCCTGGGAGTTCCTCACCCAGCGCCTGGGGCTGCCGGCCGAGAAGCTGTGGGTCACCGTGCACGTGAGCGACGACGAGGCGGAGCGCATCTGGAAGGAGGAGATCGGCGTCGACCCGGCGCGCTTCTCCAAGCTCGACGAGGACAACTTCTGGCAGATGGGCGATACCGGCCCCTGCGGGCCCAGCTCGGAGATCTTCTTCGATCACGGCCCCGAGGTGTGGGGCGGCCCGCCCGGCAGCCCCGAGGAGGACGGCGACCGCTACATCGAGATCTGGAACCTGGTGTTCATGCAGTTCGATCGCGACGCCGCCGGCAACCTGAACCCGCTGCCCAAGCCCTCCATCGACACCGGCATGGGGCTGGAGCGCGTGGCGGCGGTGCTGCAGGGCGTGCACTCCAACTACGAGATCGACCTGTTCCAGAACCTGCTCGAGGCAGCGGCCCGTCACACCGGCCATGCGGATACCACCACGCCCTCGCTGCGGGTCATCGCCGATCACATCCGCTCCTGCGCCTTCCTCATTGCCGACGGCGTGCTGCCCTCCAACGAGGGGCGCGGCTACGTGCTGCGCCGGATCATTCGTCGCGCCATTCGCCACGGCAACAAGCTGGGCGCCAAGGGCAGCTTCTTTCACAAGCTGGTCGGCGCTCTCGATGTCGAGATGGGCGAGGCCTACCCCGAGCTGCGCGAGGCGCGCCACCAGATCGAGCGCATCCTGCTCAAGGAGGAGGAGCAGTTCGCGCGCACCCTGGAGCACGGCATGAGCCTGCTCGAGGAGGCCCTGGCCAACCTCGAGGGCGACGTGCTGCCGGGTGAGACGGTGTTCAAGCTCTACGACACCTACGGCTTCCCCTACGACCTCACCGCCGACGTCTGTCGCGAGCGCGGCGTGAGCCTCGACGAAGCCGGCTTCGAGCGCGAACTCGAGGCCCAGCGCGAACGCGCCCGTGCCGCCAGCCAGTTCGGCGCCGACTACGGCGCGGCGCTGGAGCTCGAGGGCGAGACCGCCTTCACCGGCTACGACCGGCTCGAGGATCGCGCCACGGTGACCGCCATCGTCGATGGCGAGGGCAATGCCCTGGCGGCGCTCGAACCCGAGCAGCGCGGCGTGGTGGTGCTCGACCGCACACCGTTCTACGGCGAGTCCGGCGGCCAGGTGGGCGATATCGGCTACCTGCACCTCGAAGGCGGCCGCTTCCTGGTCACCGATACCCAGAAGCAGGGCGGCCACCATCTGCACCACGGGGTGATGCTGGAGGGCACGCTGTCGGTGGGTGGCGAGGTGCGTCCCCAGGTCGATGCCGGGCTGCGGGCGGCCACCGTGCGCAATCACTCCGCCACCCACCTGATGCACAAGGCGCTGCGTCTGGTGCTGGGCGATCACGTGCAGCAGAAGGGCTCGCTGGTCACGCCCGAGCGGCTGCGCTTCGACTTCAGCCACTTCGAGGCGATGACGCCGAAGCAGCTTGCCGAGGTGGAGCGCCTGGTCAACGAGCAGATTCTGGCCAACGCGCCGACCCGCATCGAGCAGATGACCCTCGACCAGGCCAAGGCCAAGGGCGCGGCGGCGCTGTTCGAGGCCAAGTACGCCGACAGCGTGCGGGTGCTGACCATCGGCGCCGACGACTTCTCCGTCGAGCTGTGCGGCGGCACCCACGTCGCGCGCAGCGGCGACATCGGCTGCTTCCACATCGTCGCCGAACAGGGCATCGCCGCCGGGGTGCGTCGCATCGAGGCGATCACCGGCGAAGGAGCGTTGGCCTACTTCCGCGAGCAGGAGGCGCGCCTGGCACGCATCGGCGAGCGCCTCAAGGCCAAGCCGGAGCAGGTCGAGGAGCGCGTCGAGTCGCTGGTCGAGCGCAACCGCAACCTGGAGAAGGAGCTCGAGCGGCTCAAGGCCAAGCTGGCCAGCGCCGCCGGCAGCGACATGCTCAGCCAGGCGCGCGAGATCGGCGGCGTCAAGGTGCTGGCGACCCGGCTCGAGGGCGTCTCGGCCAAGGAGCTGCGCGGCGTACTCGACCAGCTCAAGAACAAGCTGGGCTCGGGCATCGTAGTGCTCGGCGTGGCGGACAGCGACGCCGGCAAGGTGAGCCTGATCGCCGGCGTCACCGACGACCTGACGTCCCGCGTGAAGGCCGGCGAGCTGGTCAACCACGTCGCCTCGCAGGTCGGCGGCAAGGGCGGTGGGCGCGCCGACATGGCCCAGGCCGGCGGCAGCGATGTCGGCGCTCTGCCGGCGGCGCTGGAGAGCGTTCCCGGCTGGGTCGAGCAGCGCCTGCAATGACGCGAGACAGGGCCGGCGACCGTGATGTCCCGGCCCTTTGACTTTGACGACTTTCACTCATCCGGGCGCGTCGCGCTCGATAAGCGAGGGAAAACCGTAGATGGCACTATACGTACAGAAATTCGGCGGCACCTCGGTAGGCTCCGTGGAGCGCATCAAGGCCGTGGCCGAGAAGGTCAAGGGCTTCCGTGACGATGGCCATCAGGTCGTGGTCGTGGTTTCCGCCATGAGCGGCGAGACCAACCGCCTGATCGGCATGGCCAACGAGATCAACGACGAGCCCACGCCGCGCGAGATGGACATGCTGGTCTCCACCGGCGAGCAGGTCACCATCTCGCTGCTGGCGCTGGCCCTGCACAAGCTCGGCGTACCGGCGACCTCCTACACCGGTTCCCAGGTCGGCATCCTTACCGACAGTGCCCACACCAAGGCGCGCATCCAGCGTATCGAGACCGACGAGATGCGCGAAGATCTCGACGAAGGCAAGGTGGTCGTGGTGGCCGGCTTCCAGGGGGTCGACGAGGAGGGCAACATCACCACGCTGGGCCGCGGCGGCTCCGATACCACCGGGGTGGCGCTGGCCGCCGCGCTGGGCGCCGACGAGTGCCAGATCTACACCGACGTGGATGGTGTCTACACCACCGATCCGCGCGTCTGCTCCAAGGCGCAGCGCCTCGACACCATCACCGTCGAGGAGATGCTCGAGCTGGCGAGCCTCGGCTCCAAGGTGCTGCAGATTCGCTCCGTCGAGTTCGCCGGCAAGTACAATGTCCCGCTGCGCGTGCTGTCCAGCTTCCAGGACGGCCCCGGCACCCTGATCGTTGCAGAATCCGACCAAGACGAGGACTCCATGGAAGAACCGCTGATTTCCGGCATCGCCTTCACTGCCAACGAGGCCAAGCTGACCCTGCTCAACACCCCTGACGTGCCGGGCGTGGCCTCGCGCATCCTCGGGCCGATCGCCGACGCCAACATCGAAGTCGACATGATCGTGCAGAACGTGGCGCCGGCCGGCGACTACACCGACTTCACCTTCACCGTGGCCAAGGGCGACTACAAGAAGACCCTGAAGATCCTCGAGGAGCAGGTGATTCCCGACCTGGGCGGCGGCGAGGTCAACGGCGACGACAACATCGCCAAGGTCTCGCTGGTCGGTGTCGGCATGCGCTCGCATGCGGGTGTGGCCTCCAAGATGTTCCGCGTCCTGGCGGACGAGAACATCAATATCCGCATGGTCTCCACTTCCGAAATCAAGATTTCGGTGGTGATCGACGAGAAGCAGATGGAACTCGCCGTGCGTGCCCTGCATACCGCTTTCGGTCTGGACAAGGCCGATATCGAGAGCGAATAGGCAAGCAACAAGAAAATTAACAAGGTACGGACGGCTTGCATACGGTGCCTGTTCTACGCTGGGGGAAGTCTGCTGCGATGAGCGGCGCGGCTTCCCTTCAACGCTGTCATGGTGTCATGGTGGGGTTGGTGGTGGTGCACAGTGGTTCATATGTTACATAATGCAAGCAGCAACTAAGCGTCGGGGATCGACGCGCATCCCGTTGCTAGTCGTCTGAGAAGGAGATCAGTCATGCTCATCCTGACCCGCCGAGTCGGAGAAACGCTGATGATCGGTGATGACATCACCGTGACCGTCCTTGGCGTCAAGGGCAACCAGGTCCGTATTGGCGTCAATGCGCCGAAGGATGTCGCCGTACATCGTGAAGAGATCTACCAGCGCATTCAGCGCGAGAAGTCCGACAATGAGGGGGGTAGCGGCTCCGCCTCGTAACGTCGTGCCGGCTTCCTCCCGTTTGGCGTAGCCAAACAAATAGCTGAATACGCTGGACAAAGGGGAGCCAAAACGATAGGATATGCGCCGTGTCGTTGAGGGAGAGGTGGCCGAGTGGCTGAAGGCGCTCCCCTGCTAAGGGAGTATGGGGTTTATAGCCCCATCGAGGGTTCGAATCCCTCCCTCTCCGCCATGCGACACGTTGTCGTTGTTCGAAGCGTGATGATGCGCCCGTAGCTCAGCTGGATAGAGTACCTGACTACGAATCAGGTGGTCGGAGGTTCGAATCCTCCCGGGCGCGCCAAGAGTGGCGAAGTGAGCACAAGCACTCGAGTCGGGGTGCGCAGGTTTCTCGTCGTGCGGTTCGAAGAAGGCATCGTTTTGCAGGATCGTGGATCTTGCCGTCAGCGCCCGTAGCTCAGCTGGATAGAGTACCTGACTACGAATCAGGTGGTCGGAGGTTCGAATCCTCCCGGGCGCGCCAGATTGTGACCCGTCCTCGTTCGAGGGCGGGTCTTCTGCTTTGGCCCCCCGGCCACGCCGCGGGGTGCGTCGATCGACTAGCCGAGCCGGCATGGGATGATGCCGGTCGCGCGATCGTTTGGGTGCCCTCGCGATGCGGTGGGCACCTTTTTTTATTCTCCTTTTATTCTCCGCAGCTGTCCTCACCTCCGCCTGACCAGGCTTCGCCGTTGTGGCCGAGCCGGGTGCTCAGGCGAGGGCGAGGTCGTTGCACTCCGGCTCCGGCTCTTTGCAGCCGAGCCCTGCCAGCAACGTCTCGAGATCATTGATGCGCTTTAGCGCCTGGAAGCGACGCGCGGCCTCGGCATCGCGCTGGCGCATGTGGTTCAGCCATTGCTTGATCAGGGAAGTGACAACTCGCTCGGGGAGTGTGGTACGCTGCAATGCAGCAAAATCTGCCAGAACCTTGGCGCGAGCCTGCCACGGCGTGGCGGCGAGCTGCTCGCCGGTTGCCAGCCAGTGGCGAATGCGCGGAGCCAGCCAGGGGTCGGCCAGCGCGCCGCGGCCCAGCATCACGTCGCGACAGCCCGAGAGGGTGCGGGCCTTCCAGTAGTCCTCGAGGCTCCAGATGTCGCCATTGGCCACGACCGGAATGCGCAGGTGGCGGCGGATGCGGCCGACCCACTCCCAGTGGGCCGGAGGGCGGTAGCCCTCGTCGCGGGTGCGGGCGTGGACGACGAGCTGCGCAGCACCGCCGTCCTCAGCGGCCCTGGCGCAGTCGAGCGCCAGGCGCCGATGCGAGAAGCCCAGGCGGATCTTGGCCGTGACCGGTATCTCGCTGCCCACGGCGGCATGGACGGCCGCCACGGCGGCGCGCACGCGGCGCGGGTCGCGCAGCAGCGAGGCGCCGCCATCGTGGCGATTGACCAGCTTTGCCGGGCAGCCGAAGTTGAGATCGACGGCGATGGCGCCTAGCCGCAACGCCTGTTCGGCATTGGTTGCCAGGGCTCCGGGGTCGCTGCCCAGCAGCTGCAGCGCCACCGGCACGCCGGAGGGCGTCGTCACGCCCGCGTCGAGCTCGGGGCAGTGGCGGCGAAACACCCTCGGCGGCAGGCGCGCATCGACGACGCGAACGAACTCCGTCACCGTCCAGTCGAAGCCGGGCCGCCGGGTCAGCAGGTCGCGGGTATGGGCATCGATCACGCCCTCCATGGGGGCGAGACCGATGCGTCCTTGTAGTAAAACAACAACTTTGTCTTCCACCATGGCGCGCTTGCAATATATCCAGAGTGTGGCAGTTTATAGGGCCGCCATTTACCGCTTGGCGACATGTTTGCGGCCATTTGCAGGCAAGTCGTGAAGGATGAGGGAGATAGTGCATGCAGGACAAGCAGTTGTTGCTCGACGGTCTGGCCCTGATGGGGGTCGGCATGGGGTTCGTTTTTGTTTTTCTTACGGTCCTCGTAATCATCACGACCCTGATGTCGAGAATCGTCTGCCGCCTGGCGCCAGCTCCCGTGCCCCCGGCCCCCGTGCCGACCTCCACGGCTGCCGACAAGACCGATGACGCCCAGCTCCTCGCCGTCATCAGCGCCGCCGTACACCGCTACCGCCGTCGCCACCGCCGCTGACCGGCGCCGCCAAGCCTCATACTACTACACAACACGCTACCTACGGGGTCATTCTGATGAGTGAGACCAAGCGCCCGCTGGGCATCACCGACGTCGTCCTGCGCGACGCCCACCAGTCGCTGTTCGCCACCCGCCTGCGGCTCGACGACATGCTGCCGATCGCCGAGAAGCTCGACCGGGTCGGCTTCTGGTCGCTCGAGTCCTGGGGTGGGGCCACCTTCGACGCCTGTATCCGCTACCTCGGCGAGGATCCGTGGGAGCGGATACGGGCGTTGAAGGAGGCCATGCCCAACACCCCGCAGCAGATGCTGCTGCGGGGCCAGAACCTGCTCGGCTACCGTCACTACGCCGACGACGTGGTCGACCGCTTCGTCGAGCGCGCCAAGACCAACGGCGTCGACGTGTTCCGCGTGTTCGACGCCATGAACGACCCGCGCAACCTGGAGCGGGCGATCCAGGCCGTGCGCAAGGTGGGCGGCCATGCCCAGGGTACCATCTCCTACACCGTGAGCCCGGTGCACACGCTGGACAGCTGGGTGGAGCTCGCCGAGACCATTGCCGCCATGGGCGCCGACTCGCTGGCGATCAAGGACATGGCTGGCCTGCTCACGCCCTACGATGCCTTCGAGCTGGTCAGCCGCCTCAAGAAGGCGCTGGACATCCCCATCCACATGCAGTGCCACGCCACCACCGGGCTCTCCACCGCCACCTACCTCAAGGCGATCGAGGCCGGGATCGACAATGTCGACACGGCCATCTCCTCGATGTCGATGACCTACGGCCACAGCCCGACCGAGTCGGTGGTGGCCATCCTCAAGGGGACCGAGCGCGACACCCATCTCGACCTCGAGCTGCTCGAGGACATCGCCGGCTACTTCCGCGAGGTGCGCAAGAAGTACGCCGCCTTCGAGGGCTCGCTGAAGGGCATCGATTCGCGCATCCTGGTCGCCCAGGTACCGGGCGGCATGCTCACCAACATGGAGAGCCAGCTCAAGGAGCAGGGCGCCGGCGACAAGCTCGATGACGTGCTGGCCGAGATCCCGCGCGTGCGCGAGGACCTGGGCTTCATCCCGCTGGTCACGCCCACTTCGCAGATCGTCGGCACCCAGGCGGTGATGAACGTGATGATGGGCGAGCGCTACAAGTCGATCTCCAAGGAGGTCCAGGCGCTGCTCAAGGGCGAGTACGGCGCCGCCCCGGCGCCGTTCGACAAGGCGCTGCAGAGCCGCGTGCTCGAGGGTGGCGAGCCGATCACCTGCCGCCCCGCCGACCTGCTCGAGCCCGAGATGGAGCGTCTGGCCGCCGAACTCAAGGAGAAGGCCGCGGCCGACGGCATCCGCCTCGCCGAGGGCGAGCGTGAGATCGACGACGTGCTGACCTACGCGCTGTTCCCGCAGATCGGACTGAAGTTCCTCAAGAACCGCGACAACCCCGAGGCCTTCGAGCCCGCTCCCCTGGCCCCCGGCCAGGAGACACCCGGCGCCAAGCTGCCGGCCGCCGCCCCGCAGGGCGGGCCCGCGGCCAAGGTGCCGGCGGCCCAGGCCGACGCGCC
Source organism: Billgrantia sulfidoxydans (assembly GCF_017868775.1). NCBI lineage: Bacteria > Pseudomonadati > Pseudomonadota > Gammaproteobacteria > Oceanospirillales > Halomonadaceae > Billgrantia > Billgrantia sulfidoxydans. The sequence goes on from NZ_CP053381.1 coordinate 606,918, forward strand.
CGCCGGCCCCGAGACCTACACCGTCACGGTCAACGGCAAGCAGTACGTGGTCGAGGTCGCCGAGGGCGGCGAGATCGGCGCCGTGACCGAGCAGCCGGGCCCGCCGGCTGCCCGGCCCGCCGAGAGCGCCCCGGCCTCCTCCGGGGCGACGATCGCCGCCCCGCTGGCCGGCAATATCTTCAAGGTCAACGTGCGCCCCGGCGACACGGTCAAGGAGGGCGACGTGGTGATCATCCTCGAGGCCATGAAGATGGAGACCGAAGTGCGCGCCGCCACTGGCGGCACCGTGTCCGAGGTCAAGGTGGGCGAGGGCGACAGCGTCGCCGTCGGCGACACGCTGATCGTGCTCTAAGGGTCGTTATCACATGGACAAGCTACTGACCCTGTGGGAGGGCTCCGGCCTCTACAACCTGTCGTGGGGCCAGGCGGTCATGATCGCGGTGGGCCTGCTGCTGCTCTACCTGGCGATCTACAAGAAGTTCGAGCCGCTGCTGCTGGTGCCGATCGGTTTCGGCGGCATCCTCGCCAACATCCCCGAGGCCGGATTGGCGCTGTCGGCGGCCGAGCAGGCCGCGCACCTGGCGCGTCCCGGCGTGCTCGAGGAAATGGCGGCGGTACTCGGCGTGGACCTGGCGCCGGGCGCCTCGCTGGAAGCCTGGCGCCACGCCCTCGGCGAAGCGCTGCATGGCGACCTCACGCCGCAGGCCTACCGTGCGGCCAGCGACGTGGCGCAGGACGCCGGCTACGGTAACGGCATGCTCTACCAGTTCTACAGCGTGGCGATCGCCTCGGGCATCGCGCCGCTGGTGATCTTCATGGGCGTCGGGGCGATGACCGACTTCGGCCCGCTGCTGGCCAATCCGCGCACGCTGTTCCTGGGCGCGGCGGCACAGTTCGGCATCTTCGCCACCCTGCTCGGCGCGGTGGGTCTCTCGGCGCTCGGCTGGATGGACTTCTCGCTCAACCAGGCCGCCGCCATCGGCATCATCGGCGGCGCCGACGGCCCCACCTCGATCTACGTGTCGAGCGTGCTGGCCCCCGAGCTGCTGGGCGCCATCGCCGTGGCCGCCTACGCCTACATGGCACTGGTACCGCTGATCCAGCCGCCGATCATGCGCCTGCTGACCACGCAGAAGGAGCGCGAGATCACCATGACCCAGCTGCGCCCGGTGTCCAAGCTCGAGAAGATCGTCTTCCCGGTCTCGCTGCTGCTGCTGGTGGCGCTGTTCCTGCCCGACGCCGCGCCGCTGCTGGGGATGTTCTGCTTCGGCAACCTGATGCGCGAGTGCGGCGTGGTCGAGCGCCTCTCCGATACCGCGCAGAATGCGCTGATCAACATCGTCACCATCTTCCTGGGGCTTTCGGTGGGCTCCAAGCTGATGGCCGAGAGCTTCCTGGCGGTGGAGACGCTGGGTATCCTGGGGCTGGGGATCGTGGCCTTCGGCATCGGCACCGCGGCCGGCGTGCTGATGGCCAAGCTGATGAACCTCGTCAGCCACATGCCGATCAACCCGTTGATCGGCTCGGCCGGCGTGTCGGCGGTACCGATGGCGGCGCGGGTCTCCAACAAGATCGGCCTCGAGGCCAACCCGCACAACTTCCTGCTGATGCATGCCATGGGGCCCAACGTGGCCGGCGTGATCGGCTCGGCGGTGGCCGCGGGTGTGATGATCAAGTACCTGGGCTGAGCGAGACCGGCCAAAGCCTGCCAACGGCGCCCTGCGGGGCGCCGTTGGCGTTTTGGGTCGCGGCGAGGCTACCAGGCCAGCACGGCGCCGTCGGTGCGCGGTTCGGTGCCGCCGCACAGCACGCCGCTGTCGCGGTCGCGCAGGATCACCTGGCCGCGGCCGAAGCTCAGCGAATCGGTGCGCTTGACGACCTGGTGACCGCGGCGCGCCAGGGCCTGGGCCAGGTGGTCGGGGAAGTGCGGCTCGACCTCGACGGTCCTGCCCTGGGTCCATTTCCAGCGTGGCAGGTCCAGCGCCGCCTGGGGATTGAGATGGTCGTCGAGCATGGCGGCGACTACCTGCACATGGCCTTGCGGCTGCATGAAGCCGCCCATCACGCCGAACGGCCCTACCGCCTCGCCGTCGCGGGTGATGAAGCCGGGGATGATGGTGTGATAGGTGCGCTTGCCCGGGGCCAGGGCATTGGCATGGGCGGGGTCGAGCGAGAACGACCAGCCGCGGTTCTGCAGGCTGATGCCGGTGCCCGGCACCACGATCCCCGAACCGAAACCCTTGAAGTTGCTCTGGATGAACGACACCATGTTGCCCTCGCCATCGGCGGTGGCCAGGTACACCGTGCCGCCGTGGATCGGGTTGCCGTGCTGCGGGTCGAGCGCCTGTTCGCCGATCAGCCCGGCACGGGCCTCGAGGTAGTCGTCGGCCAGCAGCTGCGCCACGCTCGGCCCCATGGCGTCGCGCTCGGTGACGTAGCGAAGCCCGTCGACGTAGCCCAGCTTGGTGGCCTCGATGCGCCGATGCAGCGTTTCCACCGGATCGCGTCCCTCTTCGCCCAGGCGTTCCAGCATGCCCAGCGCCTGCAGCGCGATCAACCCGCTGCCGTTGGGCGGAATCTCCCAGATGTCGTGGCCGCGGAAGCGGGTGCCGATCGGCTCGACCCACTCGGGCTGGAAGGCCGCGAGGTCCTCGCGGCGCAGCAGGCCGCCATGTTCGCGAAAGAAGGCGTCGATGCGCTCGGCCAGCTCGCCCTCGTAGAACGCCTTGGCGCGGGTTTCGCCGATGGCGCGCAGCGTGCGGGCGTGATCGGGTGCCGCCCAGCGCTCGCCGACATGCGGCGCGCGGCCGTGCGGGGCGAAGGTGTCGAACCATGGCTCGAAGACGGCGTCGTCGTGCTGGCGATAGCTGTCGTAGGCCTCCTCCCACATCCGGTTGACCACCGGCGAGATCGGAAAGCCCGCTTCCGCCAAGGCGATGGCCGGTGCCAGCAGCTCGGCGAAGGGCAGCTTGCCGAAGCGCTCGGAGAGCGCCGCCCAGGCGGCGGGCGCTCCCGGCACGGTGACCGGCAGCAGGCCGTGCTCGGGCATGCGCTCGTGGCCCAGCGCCCTGACGGCCTCGAGGGTGGCTGCCTGGGGCGCCGGGCCGCTGGCGTTGAGGCCGTGCAGCTCGCCGTCGATCCAGACGATGGCGAAGGCATCGCTGCCCAGGCCGTTCGAGGTCGGCTCCACCACCGTCAGCGCCGCGGCGGTGGCAATCGCCGCGTCCACGGCGTTGCCGCCTCGCTGCAGGATCTGCATGCCGGCCTGCGCCCCGAGCGGCTGCGAGGTGGCGACCATGCCGCGGTCGCCGTAGGTGGCCATGCGCCGCGAGGGGCTGGGGTAGAAGTGGGGGTCATGCTGCATGGGGAGGCTCCTTGGAGGGTTTGGCCAGATCCTGGGCCTGGCGCTGATGACGTTGAATCCTGCGATTCTGGTAGAGCGAGAAGATCAACGAGGCCACCGCCAGTGCCAGGAACAGCGCCGAGAGCGGCCGGGTCAGGAAGGTCAGCCAGCTGCTGTCGAGCTCGAGCGCGCGAAACAGCTGGCGCTCCAGGTTGTTGCCCAGCACCACGCCGAGGATGAGCGGAGTCAAGGGAACGTCTGCCTTCCACAACAGGTAGCCGAGGATGCCGAAGGCGAACAGCACCCAGATGTCGAACAGGTTGTTGTTCAGGGCATAGGAGCCGATCGCGCAGAGCATCAGCACCACCGGCACCAGGATCTGCTGGGGGATCAGCGAGATCTTGGCGAACCAGCGCACCAGCATCAGCTGGCACAGCACCATGATCACGGCCCCGATCAGCAGACTGGCGTAGATCGCGCCGACCAGCACCGGATTCTGCTCGAACATCAGCGGCCCCGGGGTGATGCCATGGAGTATCAGCACGCCCATCATGATCGCCATGGGCAGGTCGCCGGGGATGCCCAGCGCCAGGGTCGGCACGAAGGCGCCGCCGGCCACGGCACTATTGGAAGCCTCCGAGGCGACGATGCCGTCCGGCGTGCCGGTGCCGAAGCGCTCCGGGTGGCGCGAGAACTTCTTGGCCTGGTCGTAGCTGACGAAGTTGGCCACGGTGCCACCGGTGCCGGGCAGGGCGCCGACCAGGCTGCCGATCAGCGAGGAGCGCACGGTGTTGAGCTTCTGCCCCGCCATGTCGCGCAGAATTCGGGCATAAGGGATGGAGACGTTGGTATCGACTCCCTTGCTCGAGTGCTTCTCGTCGCGCAGCTTCTCGATGTTTCCCATCAGCTGGGAAAATGCGAACACGCCGATCATCACCGGCAGGATCTCGAAGCCTGAGCCGAGCGCCGGCAGGCCGAAGTCGAAGCGCAGGTTGCTGTTGCGATCGTAGCCGACGGTCGTGATCAAAAGCCCCAGCGCCGCTGCCAGCAACCCCTTGAGCAGAGCGCCGTTGGAGAGCCCGGCGACCAGCGTCAGGGCAAAGACGATCAGCGCCGTGATCTCCCACGGGCGAAAGTTCATGCTGAAGCTCGCGATCAGCGGGCCGAAGAAGACCAGCACCGCCACGCTGATCAGCGTGCCGAGGAACGATGCCGCCACGCCGATTCCCAGCGCCCGGCCGGGCTGGCCTTGTTGCGCCATGGGGTAGCCATCATAGACGGTAGTGATCGAGGAGGGCGTGCCGGGAATGCCGAGCATCACGCCCGAGACGATGCCGCCCGAATAGCCGCCGACGAACACGCCCACCATCAGCGAGACGCCGCTGACCGGATCCATGGCGAAGGTGAAGGGAAAGACCACCAGAATTGCCATGGTCACGGTGAAGCCAGGGATACTGCCGCCGACGATGCCGAACAGCACGCCGATCACGATCAGCAGCAGCACGGTAGGGCTGCTGACCTGGGCAAGAGCCTGTAGAAAGAAATCAGCCATGGGTCACTCCGTAGCTATCAGGGCAGCCAGACCTTGAGGCCGAAGCGGAAGATCGCGTAAACCAGTGGCGCCAGGGTGAAGCTGACAGCGAGATTGATGGTCCACTTGCGCCTGCTGTCGACGCCCAGCAGCAGTGCCAGCGAAGCCACCAGGAAGCCCAGGGTGGCAGCCAGGTAGCCGATCAGTGGCAGCAGCAGGGCGTAGAGGCCGAACAGGGCGAACAGGGCCAGCACGGTGCGGTTGAGTGCAAGCCACTCGCCGAAGGCAAGGCGTGGCGTGGTGCGTTGCGGTGCACCGGCCAGCAGCGAGCGGATCAGGAGGAGCGTGGCGAGTACCGCGATCACCACCAGCAGGATGCGCGGAAAGAGCGCCGAGCCGTACGGCTGCCAGCTGGTGGGGGGAGGTATGTTGCCGGTCTCGACCAGCAGGATACCGGCCAGCACCAGCATGGCGAGCGCGAGGGCGCGGTCCTTGGTTAGCGTCAACATGTCGTCTCTCTCCGGCCCTGCCGGCCGGCTCCGGCCGGCAGGGCCATAGGGCTCAGTTCTGGAAGTCGATGTTCTCGGCCGCCGCGGTCAGGGCCGCCTCGTTGTCGTCCAGGAAGGCCTGGTAATCGTCACCGGCCAGGAAGCGGATCACCGAGCCGAATTCGTTCTCTATGCGGCTGCGTACCTGCTCATCTTCCAGGGCCTTTCCATAGGCCTCGGCGATGGTCTCCTGAACTTCCTGCGGGGTGCCCTTGGGCGCGAAGATGCCGCGACTGGTGGAGTGGTCCATCTCGATGCCCTGCTCGCGCAGCGTGGCCACGTCGGGCAGGCTGTCGAGCCGCTCGGGGTGCGCCACGCCCAGCGGTCGGAAGGTGCCATCCTCGAAGAAGGCGCCACCCGAGGGCAGGTTGAACATGGCGAAGTCGATCTCTTCGGCCATCAGGGCAGAAACCTGTTCGCCGGTATCCGGATAGCCGACCAGGCGGACGTCGGCCATGTCGATGCCGGCCGCGTCGAAGAACTGGGCCCAGAAGAAGTGGTCGGTCGAACTGGGAATCATGCTGAAGCGCACCTGACCGGGATTCTCGCGCACGTAGTCGGCGATCTCCGCGGCGCTCTGCACCGGGTGGTTGGCGTGAGCGGTGGGGATGTTGATGGTCTGGGTCAGCAGGGCGACCGGTTCGAAGGCGTCAAAGGAGTAGTCCACCGTGCCGGCCAGTTTGGACAGCGCGATGGTGTCGTGGCTGCCGAGCAGGGTGTAGCCGTCAGGGCGGGCATCCTTGACGTTGCGTGAGCCCAGCGTGGCGCCGGCTCCGGCCATGTTGACCGGAACGATCGATTCGCCCAGGTGCTGCTCCGCCTCCTGGGAGATCAGGCGGAAGATGATATCGGTGGCGCCGCCCGGGCCGTAGGGGATGATCAGGCGGATGTCCTGCTCGGGGTAGTCGGCCTGGGCCGTGCCGGTCAGGGCAATGCCGGTGGCAAGGCCGATGGCGGCGAGGGTGTGGGTCAGTCGTGTGCGCGTCATGTCGAAACACCTTTGCTCTTGTGGGTGGTGTGGTGATGTGCCGCTCGTCATGAGGCGGCACGGTGTGAGCGCCTACTCCGCTTGGGGCGTTATTGTCGTTGTGATGTCGTTGTCGTGAGCAGCCGGCTGGGTGGCGAGCCTCATCCGCCGAGAAAGAGCCCTCCGTAGACGAGCGCCCCCAGCACCACGAAGGCCGGATGAGTGCGAAAGCGCAGCAGGGCAATGGCGGCAGCCGAGGCGATGATCAGCGTGTGAATCAAACCGGCGCCTGCCACCCCCTCGCTGAGGAAACTCCAGGTCAGCCAGGCCATCATCATGGCGATCACCGGGCGTACCCACTGGCTCATGCGCTGGACACGCGGAGAGTGGCGGTGCCGGTAGAGCAGCCCCAGTGCACCGAGCATCAGCAGCAGCGATGGCGCCACCGTGGCCAGAACGGCTACCAGGGCGCCGCCGAAGCCGGCCACGTCGTAGCCCACGTAGCCGGCCATCTTGGTGGCGATGGGGCTCGGCAGGGCATTGCCGAGGGCGAGGGTTTCGGCGAACTGCTGGGCGTTCATCCAGCCGTAGCGGCCCACCACTTCGGCTTCGATCAACGGGATGATGGCAGGGCCGCCGCCATAGCCGATGATGTTGGGGATGAAGAAGGCGAGAAAGAGGTGCCAGTAGATCACTGGGTCGCCTCCTTGCGCCGGAGCGCGGGACGCAGCAGGGCGGCAGCCAGCAGTGCGCCGATGATCAGGCCGGGATGGACTCCGATGAGGTAGATCAGCGCCCCCGAGGTCGCCGCCAAGGCCAGGCTGGCGATCCAGCCCAGGGCGAGCCGCGACTTGTGCCAGAAGTCCAGTGTCAGCTGTCCCATCATCACCATGACCACCGGTACCACGGCCTGCCCCATGCCGCGGATCCAGGCCACGTCGCGGTAGCGGCTGAATACGGTGAGCAAGGCGATCATGGCCACGATCATGGGCAGGATGACGGCAATCACGGCCACGAGGCAGCCGAGCGAGCCGGCAACCCGGTAGCCGATATAGCCGGGCATCTTGGTGGCGATGGGGCCGGGCAGGGTGTTGCCGATGGCGAGGATATCGGCGAACTCCTCGTCGCTGAGCCAGGCATGGCGCTTGACCACCTCCTGCTGTACCAGAGGTATCATGGCAGGACCGCCGCCGAAGCCAAGCAGGCCGATGCGGGTGAAGGCCCAGAACAGCGCGCCCAGGGGCGCTTTGCGGGATGCCGTCATGCCGTCGTCTCAGGCGAATCGGTATTGAAGGTGATCGTTGATTTAGATTTCATTTGTCATCTTATGAGAAAAAAATCGATTATTGTGGCTAGAATATAGGTTGAGTCAGAAAGCAGCGTCAACCTTCGATTCCGAGACGAACAGAGGAGGGGGCATGGGGATCGCCAAACGCAAGGAGCAGCCGACGACGTCCAGTCGCATCTACGACACCCTGCGACAGGACCTGGTGAACGGCCGTTTTGCCGCAGGAGAAAAGGTCGCCATCAGTGCGCTCAAGGAGCGCTACGAGGTAGGCTTGAGCCCGCTGCGCGAGGCATTGAACCGCCTGGCGGCCTACGGTCTGCTGATCCAGGAGAACCAGCGGGGCTTCCGCGTGCCCAGCCTTGAGCGAAGCGAGCTCGACGACATCGCCGAGATGCGCAGAGAACTCGAGGGCATGGCACTGGAGCGGGCCATTCGTTTCGGCGATGCCGAGTGGGAATCCGAGCTGTTGGCCGCGGCGCATCGACTGAAGCGAGCCGACATGGCGCCGGAGAAGGTTGATGAATGGGAGCAGTTTCACGCCCGTTTCCACCGTACCCTGGTGGCGCCGTGCGGCTCGGCCTGGCTGCTGCGTTTCATCGAGCAACTGCACGACCAGTTCGACCGCTACCGCCGGATGGCACCCGAGGCGCCCGAAGTGCGCCGCGTGCTGGACGCCCAGCACGGCGAGCTGGTGCAGCTGGCGCTGGAACGTGACATCAAGGCCGCACGGGCCGTGATGGACGACCATATCCAGCGCTCCTACGAAGTGGCGCTGCGGGGCGTGACGGCGGGAGTCAGTCCGCCTCGACCAGGCTGAGATTGCCGCGCAGGCGCGCTTCCAGTGGGCTGAGATCGACCTCGGTGTCGCTGGGCCAGCCCACGCTGAGCAGCACGCCGTCGCTGGCGTAGTCGGCGGCTTCGACCGGTACGCCGTGGCTCTCGAGCCAGGCGCGGGCCTCGGCCTCGCCGGCGAAGCCGACCTTGAGCCTGAGCGCCGTGCGCTCGACCACTTCCCGTCGCGGCAGCGCGTCGAGCCCGCGGGCCACGGCCTGGGCGTAGGCGCGGGCCAGGCCGCCGGTGCCGAGCTTGGTGCCGCCGAAATAGCGCGTTACCACGCAGCCGACCTGGCCCAGCCCGGCGCCCTCCAGCACTTGAAACATGGGGCGCCCCGCAGTGCCGCCGGGCTCACCGTCGTCGGAGAAGCCGATGGCATTCTGTTCGCCGGGCGGGCCGGCGATGTAGGCACTGCAGTGGTGGCTGGCGTTGGGGTGAGTGCGACGGGCCTCGGCCAGCAGGGTCTCGAAGGCGGCGACGTCGGGGGCGTGGCAGAGCCAGGCGATGAAGCGGCTTTTCTCCACTTCCGTCACGCTCTCGCGCCAGGCGCCCGGCGGCAGGTCGGGGACCGGATAGCGCATCAGTGGGTCAGCTCGCGGCGATCCGCCTGGCGCACCACGCCCATGACCATGCCGAGCACCTGGATGTCGCTGTTCTTGAGGTAGATGGGGGCCATGTTCTCGTTGGCCGGCTGCAGGCGCACGCCGCTCTTCTCGATGTAGAGCTTCTTCAGCGTCACCTCCTGCTGGTTGATCAGCACCACGGCGGTCTCGCCGTTCTCGGCGCTCTCCTGGCGCTCGATGATGATCACGTCGCCGTCGAAGATGTTGCAGTCGACCATCGAATCGCCGCGCACCCGCAGGGCGTAGGTGTTGCGCCGCACCATGCAGGCGGGGGCGTGGATGCTGCCGCCGCTGGGGCAGGCCTCGATCGGCAGGCCCGCCGAGACGTCCCCGAGCAGGGGCACCTCGACGAGGTCGGTGGCGTCGACGCTGGCCCAGGAGGTGGCGATGGGCTGGTTGGGGCGTCGGTACAGGTACTGCATGGAAGGCGTTGGCATTGGCGTTCCCCCTCTTTGCGACCCTGTTGAAATGTACAGGTATCCTGCATCATACCAAGCGGTCGCCGGGTGGCAAGTTTTGCCGATGCCGACATGCCTTGACCTGAGGCAAGGGTGGCGCCGTGACGCACCCCCCGTCGCTAGCGGCTAGGGGCCTTTCCGTGTAGCATTTCGGTCGAATTTACCCTTTCCTGGAGAGTGCCGTTGAGCCTGCGTCTGCAAGCGCAAAGCCTGGCCTGCGAGCGTGACGACCGCTGGCTGTTCCGGGGCCTGGACCTGGATATTCGCGCTGGCGAGATCGTACGGGTGGAAGGCCCCAACGGCAGTGGCAAGACCACTCTGCTGAAGATTCTCTCCGGCCAGCTGGCCGACTACGAAGGCGAGCTGTTCTGGGGTGAGCGGCCGATGCGCAGGGCGCGGGAGTCCTTCCTCGCCAGCCTGCTCTACCTGGGCCATGCGCCGGGCGTCAAGGCCGCGCTCACGCCGTTGGAGAACCTCGCCTGGTACCAGGCATTGGCCGGTCAGTCGGGGGGTGAGGCGGCACGCTTCCAGGCGTTGGAAGAGGTCGGCCTGGCTGGCTTCGAGGACGTCCCCGCGGCGCAGCTCTCCGCCGGTCAGCAGCGCCGCGTGGCGCTGGCGAGGCTGGCGCTGACGCCGCGGCCGCTGTGGGTGCTCGACGAGCCCTTCACCGCCATCGATCGCGACGGCGTCGCGGCGCTGGAGCGGCGGCTGGTCGAGCACGCCCACCGCGGTGGCTGCGTGCTGGTCACCACCCACCACGAACTGGCGCCGTGCGCCGAGCTGCGCCGTGTCCGCCTCGGCGGGGGAGGGGCCGATGCCGGCATCTGAGGGCTCGCTGAGAGAGGGTGCGGTGATGGCTCGCGAGGAACCTCGCGGCGGCCTCGCTGTCGCAGTGTGGGCAACGTTGAAGCGGGACCTGGTATTGCTGCTGCGGCGGCGCAGTGAAGTGCTGAACCCCCTGGTGTTCTTCGCCATCGTCATTACCCTGTTCCCGATCGGCATTTCCCCCGACCCGACGCTGCTGGCGACCATCGCGCCCGGCCTGCTGTGGGTGGCGGCACTGCTGGCGGCGCTGCTGTCGCTGGACAGCCTGTTCCGGGCCGATTATGACGACGGCTCGTTGGAGCAACTGCTGCTGACACCCCAGCCGCTGGCGATGCTGGCCCTGGCCAAGGTGGCCGTGCATTGGCTGCTGACCGGCCTGCCCCTGGCGCTGATGGCCCCCGTGCTCGGCATCATGCTGGCACTGCCGGCGGGCAGCTATCTGGTATTGGCCGTCTCACTGGCACTGGGCAGTGCCAGTCTCAGCCTGATTGGTGCCATCGGAGCGGCGCTGACGGTGGGGCTCTCCCGCGGCGGCGTGCTGCTGTCGCTGCTGGTCTTGCCCCTGTACATTCCGGTGCTGATCTTCGGTGCCGGGGCCGTCCAGGCAGCCATCTTCGGCGATGGCGTGCTGGCGCACCTGGCGATCCTCGGCGCGCTGCTGGCGCTGGCCCTGATCTTCGCGCCACTGGCGATTGCGGCGTCGCTGCGCATCAGTATCAACGGTTGAGAGGTTGACGAGGCATGTGGGCCTTCATAAACAAGTTGCGTTCCCCCAAGTGGTTCTACGCCATCAGCGCCCGCCTGCAGCCCTGGTTCTGGGCCGCAGCGCTGATCCTGATCGTCACCGGCAGCGTCTGGGGGCTGGCCTTCGCCCCCGCCGACTACCAGCAGGGCAACAGCTTCCGCATCATCTACGTCCACGTGCCGGCGGCCTTCCTGGCCCAGTCGATCTTTATCTCGCTGGCGGTGACGGGCCTGGTGTTCATGGTATGGAAGATCAAGATCGCCGACATGGCCGCCACCGTCATGGCGCCACTGGGTGCGGCCATGACCTTCGTCGCGCTGTTCTCCGGCGCGGTGTGGGGCGTGCCCACCTGGGGTACCTGGTGGATGTGGGACGCGCGCCTCACCTCGATGCTGATCCTGCTGTTCCTCTACCTCGGCGTGATCGCCCTGCGCGGCGCCTTCGCCAGCCGCGACAGCGCCTCGCGTGCGGCCTCGGTGCTGGCCATGGTCGGGGTGATCAACATCCCCATCATCAAGTATTCGGTGGACTGGTGGTACACGCTGCACCAGCCCGCCACCTTCACCGTCACCGGGCGTGCCGCCATGCCGATGGAGATGTGGCTGCCGCTGCTGATCATGGTGCTGGGCTTCTACAGCTTCTTCATCGCCCTGACCCTGATGCGCACGCGCAGCGAGATCCTGCGCCGCGAGTCCAGCAAGCGCTGGGTGCGCGAGCTGGCCGAGGAGGCGACCTGATGGCCTTCGCGACGTTCCAGGAATTCTTCGCCATGGGCGGGCACGCCCCCTACGTGTGGTCGGCCTGGGGCCTGACCGCCGTACTGCTGCTGGGTGCCGTGCTGCATGCCCGCGTCGAGCGCCGCCAGGTGCTGCGCCAGCTACGGCGCCGCGTACGCCGCGAAGCCCGCCAGGCCGGACACGCCGGCGAGGCGCAACCGATCCAAACTAGCAGGGGTAGAAGCACCAATGAGGCCTAAACGTAAACAGAAGCTCTTCATGGTCCTGGGCCTGGTGTCCCTGGCGGCGATCGCCGTGGGGCTGACGCTCTATGCGCTGCGGGCCAACATCAACCTGTTCTTCAGCCCGATCCAGATCGTCGCCGGCGATGCGCCTTACGAGCGCCAGATCCGCGCCGGCGGCATGGTCAAGGAGGGCAGCGTGGCGCGCAATCCGGACAGCCTCGACGTCGAGTTCACCGTGACCGACTACGTCGAGGACGTGCGCGTGCATTACAGTGGCATCCTTCCCGACCTGTTCCGTGAAGGGCAGGGGGTGGTGGTGGTCGGCCAGCTGCAGCGCGACGGCTACATCCGGGCCGACCAGGTGCTGGCGCGCCACGACGAGAACTACATGCCGCCCGAGGTGTCCGAGGCGCTCGAGGCGGCCGGCTACTCTCCTGCCGACTACCAGGCCAAGGCCGCCGAGGTGGCTGAGCGTGTCGAGCAGCGTGAGGGCGCGAGCCAGAACTGATCCGGAGACGTCATGTTCATTCGAATGATCCCTGAAATCGGCCATTTCGCCCTGGTCATCGCCATGCTGATGGCGGCGGTGCAGGGGGTGATGCCGCTGGCCGGCGCCGCGTTGCGCCGGCCGCTGTGGATGGCCTATGCCCGGCCCATGGTCGCCGGTCAGTTCCTGTTCGTGGTCATCGCCTACCTGTGCCTGACGGCGAGCTATCTGCTCGACGACTTCAGCGTGGCCAACGTGGCCAACAACTCCAACTCGATGCTGCCGTGGTACTACAAGCTCAGCGCCGTGTGGGGCAACCACGAGGGCTCGGTGCTGCTGTGGAGCCTGATGCTGGCCGGCTGGAGCTACCTGGCGGCGCGCTTCTCCCGCGAGCTGCCGCGCGACATGGTGGCGCGCGTGGTCGGCGTGCTGGGCCTGGTCGCGGTCGGTTTCCTGGCCTTCGTGCTGGTCACCTCCAACCCCTTCGAGCGGCTGTTGCCGAACGTGCCGGGCGACGGCGCCGACCTCAACCCGCTGTTGCAGGATATCGGCCTGATCCTTCACCCGCCGATGCTCTACATGGGCTACGTGGGCTTCTCGGTGGTCTTCGCCTTCGCCATCGCCGCGCTGCTCGGCGGTCGCCTCGATGCAGCCTGGACCCGCTGGGCGCGGCCCTGGACCAACCTGGCCTGGGCCTTCCTCACCGTGGGCATCGCGCTGGGTAGCTGGTGGGCCTACTACGAGCTGGGCTGGGGCGGCTGGTGGTTCTGGGACCCGGTCGAGAACGCCTCGCTGCTGCCGTGGCTGACCGGCACCGCGCTGATGCACTCGCTGGCGGTCACCGAGAAGCGCGGCGCGTTCAAGAGCTGGACCGTGCTGCTGGCGATCTTCACCTTCTCGCTGTCGCTGCTGGGTACCTTCCTGGTGCGCTCCGGCGTGCTGACCTCGGTGCACGCCTTCGCCAACGACCCCTCGCGCGGCTTCTTCATCCTGATCCTGCTGGGCGTCACCGTCGGGCTGTCGCTGCTGATCTTCGCCCTGCGCGCGCCGCGGGTCAGCCAGCGTACCGGCTTCAACTGGCTGTCGCGCGACGCCCTGCTGCTGATCAACAACATCCTGCTGGTGATCATGACCGTCACCGTGCTGATGGGCACCGTCTATCCGCTGCTGCTCGACGCCCTCGACCTGGGCAAGATCAGCGTGGGCCCGCCCTACTTCAACGCCCTGTTCGTGCCGCTCACGGTGATCATGTGCGTGTTCATGGGCCTGGGGCCGTCGGCGCGCTGGAAGCACACCGACCCAAGCCTGCTGGTCAAGCGGCTGTGGCTCGCCGGCATCGCGGCGCTGGTCATCGCCGCGGCGATGCCGTTCGTCATCGGCGGCGAGTGGAACGCCTGGGTCGCCCTCGGCCTGGTGGCGGCGATGTGGATCGTGCTGCCGACGCTGCGCGACCTCTACGACAAGACCCGTCGCGCCGAGTCGTTCGGCGCCGGTCTCAAGAAGCTGTCGCTGGCCTACTGGGGCATGCAGCTCGGCCACCTGGGCATGGCGGTCACCATCATCGGCGTGGCGGTGGTCTCCAACTTCGAGATCGAGCGCAACGTGCGCATGTCGCCCGGCGACAGCGTCGAGGTGGCCGGCTACACCTTCACCATGCAGGAGTTGACCAGCCGCCGCGGGCCCAACTACATCGCCGACGGCGCCGCGATCGAGGTGCGCCGCGGCGACAGTCGGCGCAGTTTCATGATGAACCCCGAGAAGCGGCTCTACATCGCCCGCGGCATGCCCATGAGCCAGGTCGCGTTGCGCCCGGGGCTGCTGCGCGATCTCTACGTCGCCATGGGCGAGGACCTCGGCGACAACAGCTGGGCGATGCGCGTGCAGTACAAGCCCTTCGTCCGCTGGCTGTGGCTCGGCGCGCTGCTGATGGCGACCGGCGGCGTGCTGGCCGTGATCGACCGGCGCTACCGGCGCCTGGCGACCTCGCGCGACCCCGAGGATAGCGCCCGCGAAGGCGCGACAAGGGAGGCCACGGCATGAAACGACGCCTGCTGCTGATGCTGCCGCTGCTCGGCTTCCTGCTGCTGCTGCTGTTCCTCTACCTGGGGCTGGGGCTCAATCCGTTCCACCGCGAATCGCGGCTGGTCGAGGAGGCGCGAGCCTTCCCGGCCTTCGAGCTGACCACGCTGGAGGACCCCGAGCGGCGCGTCGACGAGTCGCTGATACCCGGCCAGGTCACCCTGGTCAACGTGTGGGGCGAATGGTGCCCCGAGTGCAAGCGCGAGATGCCGCAGCTGCTCGACCTGGCCGACCGCGGCGTGCGCCTGGTCGGCATCAACTGGAAGGACACCCGCGACAAGGCGCGGGGCTTCCTCGACGAGTTCGGCGACCCGTTCGAGGTCAACCTCTTCGACCCCGAGGGCGAGCTCGCCTTCGAGCTGGGCGTCTACGGTGCCCCCGAGTCCTTCCTGGTCGACCGCGACGGCATCATCCGTTACCACCATACCGGGTATATCTCGCCATCCGACCTGCGTGAACACATCCTGCCGGAGGTGGAAAAATGGCAGTAATCCGCTGGATGCTGGTCGCCATGGCGCTGATGCTGGCGGCCGGCCTGGTGCAGGGCGCCGCCATCGAGGTGCGTGAATTCGACGACCCGGTGCTGGAGAAGCGCTATCACAGCCTGACGGCCTCCATGCGCTGCCCCACCTGTCAGAACCAGGCGATCAACGACTCCGACGCGCCGGTCTCGGGCGACATGCGTGACCGCGTCTACCTGCTGCTGCAGGAGGGACGTTCGGACATGGAGATCCGCGACCACATGGTGCAGCGCTTCGGCGACTACATCCTCTACAACCCCCGCCTCGAGGGGCGCACCTACCTGCTGTGGGGGCTGCCCGCGGTGCTGGTCGTGGCCGGCGCCGTGCTGGTGATGCTGCTGGTGCGTGCGCGGCGCAACGCCTCGCTGCGCGCCCTGAGCGACGAGGAGCGCCGACGCCTGGAGACACTGATCAACCGAGGGGAAGGCCAATGATCGAACTGTGGCTAGCCTTTGCCCTGCTGCTGCTGCCGGCGCTGTGGCTGCTGGTGGCACCGCTGCGGCGTTCGCGCCTGGTCCACGACGCCCAGGCCAGCTTCGAGGCCAACGACCGCGCGGCGGAGCAGAACGTGGCGATCTACCGGCGCCGCCTGGCGTCGCTGGAGGCGGCGCTGGAACGCGGCGACATCGACCGCGCGCAGTTCGACGAAGACCGCCTCGAACTCGACCGCAGCCTGCTGGAAGATACCGCGAACCTCAAGCGCCGGCCGCTGCATTCGCCCACGGCGGGACGTTTCGCGGTGCCCGTCGTGGCGCTGGCCCTGGTGCTCTCCGCCATGCTCTGGTACCAGCATGAGGGCGCCGAGGGCGACCTGCGCCTGTTCGCCGCCTTCGAGCAGAGCGATTCGCTGCCGGCCCTGCTGGAGCGCCTGCAGCAGGAGGCCCAGCGTCAGCCGGACAATGCCGACGTGTGGTCCTCGCTGTTCCCGCTCTACCGCGATTCGGGACAGGGCGAAGCCGCCATCGAGGCGCTGGACCGGCTGATCGAACTCGAGGGGCGGGTACCCTCGTTGCTGGCGCAGAAGGCGCAGCTGCTGTTCTTCATCAACGACCGCACCCTCACCGACGAAGTGCAGGCGCTGGTCGACGAGACCCTTGAGCGCGACTCGCGGGAGCCGACCATCTTCGGCATGCTCGGCGTGCACGCCTTCGACCGAGGCGACTACGAGCGGGCCATCGACCACTGGCGGCGGGCCATCGCCGGGATGTCCGACTCGAGCTCGTCGCGGGCCCTGCGCGAAGGCATCCAGGTCGCCCAGCAGCGCCTCGGCGTCGCTCCCGAGGGGGCGGAAGCCGGCGTCGCCCAGGGGCCGGGGGTGCAGGTGAGCGTCCGCCTCGCCGAGGAGCTCGAGGGCCTGCTCGACGACGACACCCGCGTCTACGTCGTGGCCCGCGACATGGAGGGCGAGCTGCCGCCGCTGGCGGTCGCCCGGCTGACCCTCGGCGAGCTGCCGACCACGCTCACCCTGGACGACCGCCACGCCATGTCCGAGGCGGCGAGCCTGTCCCAGGCCAGCGAGGTGCGCCTGATCGTCCGCGTGACCCGTAGCGGTGGGGCCACGCCCGAGTCCGGCGACATGTACGGCGACCTGGAGGGCGTGCCGGTGGGTGACGTTGAAGGCGAGCCCGTGGAGGTCGTGATCGACCGTGTCATAGAATAGCCGGATGCGACTCACCTCGATCCGCCTGAGCGGTTTCAAATCCTTTGTCGACCCGGTCACGGTGCCCTTCGACGGCAACATGACGGCCATCGTCGGCCCCAACGGCTGCGGCAAGTCGAACATCATCGACGCCGTGCGCTGGGTCATGGGCGAATCCTCGGCCAAGACCCTGCGCGGCGAGTCGATGACCGACGTCATCTTCAACGGCTCCACCGCGCGCAAGCCGGTGGGGCAGGCCGCCATCGAGCTGCGCTTCGACAACAGCGACGGCACCATGGGGGGAATCTACGCCCAGTACGCCGAGATCGCAGTCAAGCGCCTGGTCTCCCGCGACGGCCAGTCAAGCTACTTCTTCAATGGCCAGAAGTGCCGCCGCCGCGACATCGCCGACCTCTTCCTCGGCACCGGCCTCGGCCCGCGCTCCTACGCCATCATCGGCCAGGGCATGATCTCGCGGCTGATCGAGGCGCGCCCGGAGGAGCTGCGCGCCACCCTCGAGGAGGCCGCCGGCATCTCCAAGTACAAGGAGCGCCGCCGCGAGACCGAGAACCGCATGCGCCGCACCCGCGAGAACCTCGAGCGCCTGGAGGACATCCGCGACGAGCTCGACAAGCAGCTCGAGCGCCTGCGGCGCCAGGCCGAGGCCGCCCGCCGCTACCAGACCCTCAAGGAGGAGGAGCACCGCCTCAAGGGCGAGCTGGCGCTGCTGCGCGGCCGCGCCCTGCGCGCCCGCCAGCGCGAGGAGGAGCACCGGGTGCGCGACCTGGAGACCGCGGTCGAGCGCGAGGTCCTCAGCCTGCGCCAGTGCGAGACCCGCCTCGAGGAGGCGCGCGCCGGCCACGACGCCCTGGCCGAGACCCTCGAGGCACGCCAGGCGCGCTTCTTCGAGACCTCCGGCGCCATCGCCCGCCTCGAGCAGAGCCTGGAGCATGCGCGCAGCCGCGAGGGACAGCTGGCCCGCGACCTCGAGAGCGCTCGTCAGGAGCTGGTCGAGCTGGATCGCCTGGGCGAGCACGACCGCGAGCGCCTGGTGCGGCTCGACGAGCGGCTCGAGACCCTGGTACCGGAGCAGGAGGAGCTCGCCGAGCAGCTCGCCGAGCTGGACGCGATGCTGGAGGAGGCCGAGCCCGGCGCGGAGGAGGCCGAGCGGGCCTTCGAGGCCTTCAGCGAGGGCTGGCGCGAGGCCAGCCGCGACGCGGAGCGCAGCCAGGACCGCCTGCGCGAGCTCGAGAACCGCCTGGCCCGGCTCGAGGCCGATGCCCAGCGCCGCCGCCAGCAGCAGCAGGAGCTGCCCGACCTGGCCGAGCTGACCGCCCGGCGCGACGAATTGAAAGAGCGGCTCGCCGAGTTCGGCTTGGCCCAGGAGGAGACCGAAGCGCGTCGTGAGCGGCTGCAGGCCGCCCGCGAGCAGGCCCGTGAAGCCGCCGCCACGCTGGAGCGTGAGCGCGAGGCCGAACGCGCCCGGCGCAGCAGCCTGCAGGGCGAACTGGCCTCCCTCGAGGCGCTGATCCAGGCCGCCCTGACCGACCCCGACGAGGCCCTCACCGAGCATCTGGCGAACCATGCGCTGGCCGAGCTGCCGCGGCTGGGCGAATCGCTCGAGGTCGAGCCCGGCTGGGAGGCCAGCGTCTCCTGGGTGCTGGCGCCCTGGCTCAAGGCGCGCCTGGCGGAGCCCGACCGCGTTCGCCCGGCAAGCGCCGCCCCGCCCGCCGAGCTGGGCGTGCTGTCGCCCCGTGGCGATGCCGAGTTCGCCCCGCACAGCCTGGCCGCCCGCGTGCGCGGGGCCGGCGCCGCCGCGGCCTGGCTGGCGCCGATCCGCTGCATGGAGGACGACGGCCAAGCCTGGCAGGCGCGCGACGGTTTGGCCGCCGGCGAGAGCCTGATCACGCCGCAGGGCCTGTGGCTGGGGCGCGACTGGGTGCGTCATCGCGGCCAGGGAGCCGGTCCCGATGCGCTGCTGGTCAGCCGGCGCCGCTTCGAGGAGGCGGCGGCCGAGCTCGACGCCATCGAGACCCGGCTGGCGGCACGCGACCAGGCCATTGCCGCCGAGCACGAGCGCGCCGAGCGGGCCGAGCACGACCTCGAGGCGATCCGCCACGAGGAGCGACGCCTGGCCGGCGAGCAGCAGCAGCTGGCGGTGCAGGACAGCGGCCTGGCCAGCCGGCTGGAGCACCTGCAGGGGCGCGCCGGCGAACTGGCCGAGGAACTGGCGGGGCTCGACGAGGCCCGCGAAGAGGCGCGACTGGCGATCGAGGAGGCGCGCGAACAGTGGCAGCAGGCCATGGCGCGGCTGGAGGAGGGCGCCGAGCAGCGCGAGCGCCTGGAGCGGGCGCGCAGCGACGCCCGCGAGCGCCTGGCATCCCTGCGTGCCCGGCAGCGGCCGCTCAACGAGCGGGTGCAGCAACTGGCGCTGGAACGTCAGCGGCTCGCCACCGAGCGCGCCGGCCTGGCCGAGCAGCAGGGGCGCAGCGGCGACACGCGCGAGCGGCTGCTGGCGCGCTGCGAGGAGTTGACCGAGGCCCTCGAGCAGCTGCGCGAACCCGACGAGGAGCAGCGCGAGAAGCTCGACGAGCTGCTGCATCGTCGCGAGGGCGACGAGCGCTCACTCAACGAGGCCAAGGCGCGCGCCGCCGAACTGGTCGAGCGGCTGCGCGAGGATGAGCTGGCGCGGCAGAACCACGAGCGCAACCTGGAGGGGATCCGCGAGCGCCTGCAGGAAGCGCGCATGCAGGTGCAGGCGCTGGCGCTCAAGGCCGAGACCCAGGACGAGCAGCTCGCCGAACTGGGCCACCAGGCCGCGGCGCTGGAGGAGCACCTCGACCCCAGTGCCACCGAATCGGCCTGGCAGACCCGCCTGGAGGAGGTCGGCGAGCGCATCCGCCGCCTGGGGGCGATCAACCTGGCGGCCATCGAGGAGTACGACCAGCAGGCCGAGCGACGCAACTATCTCGAGGCGCAGCAGTCGGAGCTCAATGAGGCGCTGGAGACGCTGGAGAAGGCGATACGACGCATCGACCAGGAGACCCGCACCCGATTCCGCGACACCTTCGAGCGAGTCAATCAGGGCCTGCAGTCACTTTTTCCACGAGTCTTCGGAGGTGGAACCGCATGGTTGACGCTGACCGGCGAGGATTTGCTCGACACCGGGGTTGCCATCATGGCGCGTCCTCCCGGAAAGAAGAACAGCACCATTCACCTTCTCTCGGGTGGGGAAAAGGCATTGACCGCCCTGTCGCTGGTCTTCGCCATCTTCCAACTCAATCCGGCACCTTTCTGCATGCTCGACGAAGTCGATGCACCGCTCGATGATGCCAATGTCGGGCGCTATGCCAAACTGGTGAAGGACATGTCCGAGTCGGTGCAGTTCATCTATATCACCCATAACAAGATCGCCATGGAGGCTGCCGAAAGGCTAATGGGCGTGACCATGCAGGAGCCCGGCGTCTCGCGCCTGGTGGCGGTCGGTGTAGAAGAGGCGGCGGCCCTCGCCGAAGCCTGAAAAGGGGTTGAAAGCGAGCGGCAAACGCGATATCAGAAGACATATCACGGTCATGACGCAGATTACAAAAGCGAATTGACAGGGAAAGGCGCAGGGTCGATTTGACTCTCGAGCGATAATGCCGGGGCTTGACAAACAAAAAAAGTGGCCCTTTTTCCGGCAATCGCGCTATGCTGTTGACGAACATCCATCCGGCATGGCGCCCTAGTGATAGGCAAGACGACCCATGGAACTTAGAGAATGGCTGATCATTCTGGGGCTGGCCCTGGTAACGCTCATCGTGATCGATGGTGTGCGTCGCCTGAAGCGTCAGCGCCGAGTGCCCCGCCTGGACCAGGTAGGGGATAACAACAACCAAGGCAATGGCCAGGCAGCGGCCGAAGGCGATGACAACTGGGAGTTGCCCAACGGCGGCGCCCGGGTCGTCAGGCCCGCCAGCTATACCCAGGTGCCGGCGAAGCCCAAGCTCGAACGCCAGGATCACCCCGGGCCCTCGCGGGTGCTGTCCGGCCTGAAGAGCGCCAGTGCCGATCCCCGGCCCATGTCGAGCCCCGATTCCGGCGCCGCCGCGGCAACGCGCCCGGCGGCGTCAGCCATGCCGGAAGCGTCGTCCGCGGCCAAGCCTGCCGAGCCGGAAGCGCCGCCCTCGACCCAGCCTGCCATGGCCGAGGCGCACGAGCGCGCGGATCGCCGGGGCGAAGCCGAAGCGCCCCCTCGTCCCGTCGAGCCCGAGCATGCCTCCCGCGTCGAAGCCGCTGCCGAACCGCCGGCACGCGACGAACGGGAAGGGCGCCACGAACCGACCCTCTCCGCGCTGGACGACGAAGCGCCGAGCGCCGTCAGCGAGCCGCTGGCCGCCGACCCCGCCGACCACGATCCCCACCACGACGAGGACGAGCGCTACCGGCTGGTCGACCTCGAAGGCATGGGCGATTCGCTCAAGGACGGCTCGCGCCGCGTGGGCGAGTCGGTGCAGCGTTTCGGCCTCTCCATCCAGCAGCGCATGGCCAAGCGCCGTGAGCAGAAGCGCGAAGAGAAGGCACGCCGCGAGCAGGCCCGCGCCGAGAAGGCAGCGCGCGAAGCCGAGCAGCGCCGCGAGGCCGCCGAGGCCCAGGCCGCCAGGGAGGCCGAGCGCCGTCGCCTGGAAGCCGAGGCCATCGAGCGAGCCGACGACGACGACCCACTGTTCGCCCCGCCGCGTTCGCGGGCGGCGGAGCCGGCGCATGCCGAGCCCGTGGCCGATCACGCCGAGCCGGCCACCGTGCAGGCCGAGCCCGTCAACGACGACGACGTGGTCCGCGCCCACCCGACGCTGGCCCGGGCGCTGCGCCACAACGTCAACGCCGAGCGCGCGCGCGACACCCTGAGCCAGGCCGACGAGATCATCGTCATCAGCGTGCTGTCGCGCGACGAGGAGGGCTTCTCCGGCGAGGCGCTGCTCAACCTGATGCTGGCCTGCGGCCTGCGCTACAGCAGCGACATGGGCATCTTCCACCGCTTCGAGACCGAGGACCCCGACAGCGAGCTGCAGTTCTCCATGGTCAACGTGCTCAAGCCGGGCACCTTCCCGATCGAAGCGATGGACGAGTTCCGCACCCCGGGCATCACCCTGCTGATGCCGCTGCCCGGTGCGCTGGACACCGCCGCCGCCTTCGAGGCGATGGTCGAGACCGCCATGGTCATCGTGCGCAACCTGGGGGGCGAGCTGAAGGATGAGAACCGCAGCGTGATGACCGCGCAGACGGTGGAGTTCGCCCGCCAGCGCGTGCAGGAGTTCGAGCGCCGCAACCGCCTCAACCGCTACCAGGTGAACTGACGCCTGACCGCGTGCCATGCCGCACCCGTCGACAACCCCGTGAGCGATCACGGGGTTGTCGTGTTGAGGGCGGCGGAGAATCCTCTTCGAGACATGACAGACGCATGAGCCAGCCCGATCAGAACACCCTCGACGAAGTCGCCAAGCTGCGCGCCGAGCTCGACGACGCCAACTACCGCTACTACGTGCTCGACGAGCCCCAGCTCACCGACGCCGAGTACGACCGCAAGCTGCGCCGCCTGCAGCAGCTGGAGCAGGCGCATCCCGAGCTGGTGACCCCCGACTCGCCGACCCAGCGGGTGGGGGCGCCGCCCGACGCCGGCTTTCCCGAGGTCGAGCACGCGGTGCCGATGCTGTCGCTGGACAATGCCCTGAGCGAGGAGGAGATCGAAGCCTTCGTCAAGCGGGTGGGCGAGCGCCTGGAGACCGACGGCGAGGCGATCCGCTTCTGCTGCGAGCCCAAGCTCGACGGCGCCGCCGTGTCGCTGGTCTACGAGCAGGGCGTGCTGATCAGCGGTGCGACCCGCGGCGACGGCCGCACCGGCGAGGGCATTACCTCCAACCTGCGCACGCTGCGCTCGATCCCGCTCAAGCTGCGCGGCGACGCCCCCGAACTGCTCGAGGTGCGCGGCGAGGTGATCATGAGCCACGACGGCTTCGAGCGTCTCAACGAGCGGGCGCGAGAGGAGGGCGGCAAGGTCTTCGCCAATCCGCGCAACGCCGCGGCGGGCAGCCTGCGCCAGCTCGACCCCGGGATCACCGCCACGCGGCCGCTCGAGTTCAGCGCCTACCAGGTGGCACGCATCGAGCCGGATCCGGGCGATGCCAGCCACAGCGAGCTGATGACTCACCTCAAGGCCTTCGGCTTTCGCAGCAGCGCCCAGCTTCGGGTGGTGACCGGCAGCCAGGGGGTCATCGACTACTGCCGCCGGCTGGGTGAGCGGCGCGACGGCCTCGGCTACGACATCGACGGCGTGGTAATCAAGGTCGACGACCTGCGCCTGCAGCGCGAGCTGGGCTTCGTCGCCCGGGCGCCGCGCTGGGCCATCGCCTTCAAGTTTCCCGCCCAGGAGGAGACCACGCGCCTCAACGACGTCGAGTTCCAGGTCGGCCGTACCGGGGCGATCACCCCGGTGGCGCGGCTCGAGCCGGTCTCGGTGGCCGGCGTCACCGTTTCCAATGCCAGCCTGCACAACGCCGACGAGATCGCGCGGCTCGGCGTGATGATCGGCGACACCGTGGCGATCCGGCGGGCCGGTGACGTCATTCCCCAGGTGGTGCGGGTGCTCGAGGAGCAGCGCCCGGACGATGCCCGCGAGATCGTCTTCCCCCGCCGCTGCCCGGTCTGCGGCTCGGAGATCGAGCGCCTCGCGGGCGAGGTAGTGGCGCGCTGCTCCGGCGGGCTCTACTGCGCCGCGCAGCGCAAGGAGGCGCTCAGGTACTTCGCCTCACGGCGGGCCATGGACATCGACGGGCTGGGCGAGAAGCTCATCGACCAGCTCGTCGAGCTCGACTGGGTCAAGACGCCCGCCGACCTGTTCCGGCTCGACGCCGAGCGCCTGGCCACGCTGCCGCGCATGGCGCGGAAATCCTCCGAGAAACTGGTCGCCGCGCTGGAGAAGGCCAAGTCCACGACCCTGCCGCGTTTCATCTTCGCGCTGGGCATCCGCGAGGTGGGCGAGGCGACGGCGGCCAACCTGGCGCGCCACTTCGGCACCCTGGATGCGCTGATGGCCGCCGAGCTGGCCGACCTCGAGGCGGTGGAGGACGTCGGTCCGGTGGTGGCGGCCCACGTGCACACCTTCTTCCGCCAGGAGCACAACCGCGAGACCATCGAGGCGCTGCGCGAGCTGGGCGTGAGCTGGGCCGAGCAGAGCGTCGGCGAGCGCCCCCAGCCGCTGGCCGGCCAGACCTGGGTGCTCACCGGCACGCTCGAGAGCATGACCCGCGACGAGGGCAAGGAACGCCTGCAGGCGCTGGGCGCCAAGGTGGCCGGCAGCGTATCGAAGAAGACCGCCGCGGTGGTGGCCGGCGAAGCCGCGGGCAGCAAGCTGGCCAAGGCCCGGGAGCTGGGCGTGGAAGTGCTCGACGAGGCCGTCTTCCTCGAGCGGCTGGCCGCCTGGGAGCGCGGTGAAGGCACAACCGGCGACGAGGAGGCCGAACCATGAGCGACGGTCGCTTCATCGAGGTGCCCTACCGCATGCTGCCGGGCGAGACCCTGGACGCCCTGCTGGAAACCTTCGTCACCCGCCAGGGCTACGACACCAGCGACACCGGCGAGGGCATGCGCGGCTGGGTCGGCCAGCTCAAGCGCCAGCTCGAGCGCGGCGAGCTGATCATCGCCCACGACCTGCAGACCGAAACCACCGAGGTGATGACGCTGGCCCAGTGGCGCGCCTTCGGCCGCGACCTGGCCGACGACGAGGAGGAGGGCTAGCGGGCGCCGCACGACCAAGGTCCAAGCGTACCGACGCGAGAATGTAACGGAGAATTGATCCAGATCAGAGGCTGAGAGCCCTCATGCGGCAAGAATGGCTCTTCTCATTCTTCCGCTGACGGTCGCGCCTCCAGGGACGGGAAACGGCGCCTCGTCCCGCTCGTTGAGTATCGCAATGCTCGCCTACGTTCGTTCTCGTCTTGCCTGCTGGAGATCCCTCCAGGGTTTCGTGCTGGTGGCGATCCTCTCTGCCTCGTTGACCGTCTTCGTCGGCGTTACCCTGGTCTCGTCGCTGCTCTATGAGAACATCCTGGCGCGCCAGGCCGAGCAGACCTCCGAGACCCTGGCCCGGCAGAGCTTCAACGCCATGCTGCAGGTGATGCGCCAGGGCTGGAGCCGCGATGAGATGGAAGCCTTCATCGACGAGACCAAGCGCGCCCATGCCGGCGCCGGCTATCGCTTCACCTTCTATCGCGGCGAGCGGGTCTCGGAGCGCTACGGGGTGATCGACCAGCCGCCCCTGGACATCGTCATTCGCTCCGCCCTCGAGACGGGCAACGAGCGGGTGTGGCGCGAGAACGGCACGGTGCGCTGGGTCATGCCGCTGGTGGCGCGGCCGGAGTGCCTCGCCTGCCACCAGAACGCGGCCACCGGCGACGTGCTGGGGGTGATCGACATCCAGCGCGACATGGCCCCGATCAGCCGCGAGATGCGCTTCAATTACCTGGCCCTGTTCATCGTCGCCGCGCTGTTGATTCTGCTGCTGGCGCTGGGCATGTCGAAGCTGTTCGCGGAGCGGATCCAGGTCACCCTCGACCAGTTCCGCGACCGCCTTGCCGCGGTCAACTCGGTCGAGGACTTCCGCAAGCTCGACGTCAGCGACACCCAGGTGCGCTTCCAGGAGCTCAACATCGCCATGCAGCAGGTCAATGCCCTGGTCGACCGGCTCAGGAACGTGGCGGTGGACAAGGATATCCTCGAGTTCGAGATTCGCCTGCTGAGCAAGTTCATCATCACCTCGGAGGTGGTGCGCGACTGGCGCGAGTTCATCAAGGAACTGCTGGCCGACATCAACACCATCATCCAGGCGCATACGCTGGTGACGATCTTCCAGGTGGAGGACGAGGGCTACGAGCTGGAGGTGTTCTGGTATCGCAAAGTGGCCCCCGAGACCCGCGAGACCTTCGAGGCGCTGCTTAGCCAGCTGCTGGAGCGCCGCCACGAGGACCCGCCCGCGGGCAGCATCCTCAAGGTCCTGCACCATACCGTGATGACCAATGGCGAAGGCGAGCTGGCGGCGCAGCTGACACCCGAGGATATCCGCCTGCAGACCAAGTCGCTGCTGCTCGAGGCGCCGAAGATCGGCGGCATCGTCGGCATCGGCGTGCAGTCGGACCTGGCCCAGGACCCGATCCGTCATATCGTCATCGACGGCATCCTGTCGACGCTGCTCAACCTGGTGGGCTCGGTCAAGGCGATCTACAAGTACACCAAGGATCTCGAGTACTACGCCACCCGCGATCCCCTGACCAGCCTGTACAACCAGCGCATCTTCAAGGACATGCTGGCCTACGAGGTGGGCCGGGCGACGCGCCACCAGGACCACTTCAGCCTGCTGATGCTCGATCTCGACAACTTCAAGACGGTCAACGACCGCCACGGTCACGCCTTCGGCGACCAGTTCCTGCACGCGGTGGCCGATACCCTGGCGCACTCGGTACGCCCCGGCGACTTCCTGGCGCGCTATGGCGGCGACGAGTTCACCGTGATCCTGCCCGAGACCGAGGAGCAGCAGGCCTACTCGGTGGCGCTGCGCATCGCCGACAAGCTGGCCGGCCAGGTGCTCACCGCGCCCGACGGCAGCGTGGTGCGGGCCACCACCTCGATCGGCATCGCCAGCTACCCCAACCACGCCGAGAACCCCCACGACCTGTTCCTGATGGCCGACAACATGATGTACAAGGCCAAGCGCCAGGGGAAGAACTGCGTGGCCCTGCCGGAACGGGAGGAGGTGGCGGAGGTGTTCCGCAAGGTGGGCGAGAAGAACCAGATGGTGCTCAGTGCGCTGGAGGAGCAGCGCATCGTGCCCTACTTCCAACCCATCGCCAACGTGGCCAGCGGCGAGGTGCATATCCACGAGCTGCTGATGCGCATCCAGCTCGACGACCGCCTGGTGCCGGCCGGCGAGTTCATCGATCTCGCCGAGAGCATCGGCGTGATCCACAAGATGGACTACCAACTGGTCGAGAAGGCCTTCGCCCAGGTTCGCGAGCAGCACTACGAGGGCATGCTGTTCATCAACCTCTCGCCCAAGTCGCTGATCGTAGGGGAGTTCATCGGCCACATCCATCAGCTGGCGATCGACTACGACATCCTGCCGGAGCGCATCGTCTTCGAACTGACCGAGCGCGAGACGGTGAGCAACCTCAAGCTGCTGGAAAAGTTCGTGCACGACCTCAAGCTCGAGGGGTTCAACTTCGCCATCGACGACTTCGGCTCGGGCTACTCCTCGTTCCGCTACCTCAAGCAGTTCCCCATCGACGTGATCAAGATCGAAGGCGAGTTCATCCGCAACATGCTCGACGACGAGACCTACATGGCCTTCGTCAAGAGCATCGTCACCCTGGCCCAGAGCCTCGGCGTCAGCACCGTCGCCGAGTTCATCGAGGACGAGGCCGTGCTCGAGGCCGTGAGGGCGCTGGGCATCGACTTCGGCCAGGGCTACCACCTGGGCCGGCCGGGGCCGCGCTTCGTCGGCCGCCGCCAGGCGGAGCGCCTGCCCAGCGACTCCTAGCCGCCGCGCACGATGTCGCGAACGACCCGTCGCCCGGGGTGCAGGTGGTCCACCAGCGGCCACTCCAGCGGCAGCGGCTCGTCGCACATCCGCGAGGCGATCAGCTCGGCGCACAGCGGCGCACTGGCCATGCCGCGCGAGCCGTGGGCGGCGCTGATCCACAGCCCCGCGTGGTGCCTGCCGGGAGCGTCGGGTATGCGGGTGGCATCCTTGGCCAGTACGGCATAGTCCTCGCGCCAGGCCTCGGCGTCGGGCACCGGCCCGGCGTAGGGCGACTTGTCGGGGCTCGCTGCGCGAACGCCCACGCGCCCGGTGAGCCGCTCGGGCGCGAGCGCGGCGCCGGCCTCGCGCAGCGCCGCCACGAAATGCGGCAGCCCGCGCTCGAGCTCTGCCAGGTTGGCGGCGTGGTCGGCCTCGCGCTCGGCCCGGTCGGTGTCGCCCGGGGCGAAGGTGGCGCCGAAGTTGAGCACGCCGTCCGCCGGCGGCGGCACGTAGCCGCCGGCACACACCACGCGGCCCAGCGCCGGGGCGCCCTCGGGCAGGGCCAGCTGGCTGACCTGGCCGCGCACCGGCTGCAGCGGCAGCGCCGCCGTCTGGGCGAAGCGGGCGGCCTCGCCGGCGGCGGCGATCACCACCTGGTCGGCGTCAATGCGCTCGCCATCGGCCAGGGTCAGCGACCAGCCCGCCGCGTCGCCGTGCAGCGCCGTCACTTCCCCGCGGCGGAAGCTGACGCCGGGCGTCTGGGCCAGGCGCACGCACAGTTCCAGCGGCCTGACCCAGGCGGCGTCGGGATAATCCAGCGCCGGCGCCTCGAGCCGTATTCCCGCCGCGCGGCTGGCCGCCTCGGCGTCGAGGCCGCGCACCACGCTCTCAGGCAGCGAATGGTTGGCCAGGAAGCGCGCCTGGCGCTGTCGCTCCTTCTCGTCCAGGGCCAGCTGCAGCACGCCGCTGGGCCGCCACAGCGACTGATCCGGGTCGAGCTGGGCCAGCCAGCGCCGGCTGTGGAGCAGGCCGGCCAGGTAGGCCCGGCTCTGCAGGTTGGTCTCCACCGCGAGCTTGACGTAGAGCGCCCCCTGCAGGTGCGTGGCGCCCAGCTCGGCGCGGTCGAGGCGATCGATCAGGGTCACCTCGATGCCGCGCCGGGCCAGGGCGGCGGCGGTGCTGGCACCGGCGATACCGGCGCCGATCACCGCCACGCGGCGCGGCGGGCGCGGCGCCGGCGGAGTGAACCAGGGCGTCTGTCCACGGCGGGTGTCGGCGGGCGGCGCGGCGATCTCGCCGGCCAGCATTTCGCGCTTGCGGCCGAAGCCCGGCACCTTGCGCCAGGCGAAGCCGGCCGCGGCCAGGCCGCGCTTGACCACCCCGGCGCAGGTGAAGGTGGCGAAGGTCGCCCCCGGCCGCGAACGGGCGGCCATGGCGGCGAACAGCTCGTTTTGCCACATCTCGGGATTCTTGGCCGGGGCGAAGCCGTCGAGGAACCAGGCATCCACCTGGCCTTCGAGCAGGGCGAGGCGCTTGGTGGCGTCGCCGAAGTGGAGGTCCAGCGTCACGCGCTCGTCGAGCCATAGCCGGTGCACGCCGGCCACCGGCTCGGGCCACTGGCTCACCAGCCGCTCGGCGCGCCGGGCCAGGTCGGGCCAGGCGGCCAGCGCCCGGGCCAGGTCGTCCCGGGTGAGCGGATAGCGCTCGGTGGAGACCAGGTGCAGCCGCGCGCCGGCCGGGGCGTGTGCGTCGAAGCAGGCCCAGGCGCAGAGCATGTTGAGTCCGGTGCCGAAGCCGGTCTCGCCGATGGTGAAGGGCCGTCGTTCGCGCCAGGCGGCCAGGCGCCGCGGCAGGTCGTTGCCGGCGAGAAAGACATGCTCGGTCTCGGCGCGGCCGTCGTGGCGCGAGAAGTAGACGTCGTCGAACTGCGTCGAGTGCGGCGCGTGCTCGCCGGTGTCGTCGCTCAGCCAGTCGAGGCGTGCGGGTTCGAGACCGGCCAGCGGCGGAAGGGAAGGATAGGACACTGACATCTCCACGAACGGTAAGCTGCTCAAAAAATGATCGATGGCGCCGTGACGGCATGGCATGGTGGATCTCGACGACCATCCGCGGCGTTTCAACAGCGTTATCCACAGAAGCTGTGAGCAAAACCTCTGTGGATAAACGTTCCCGTCGGGGAGGTGTTGCGGGAGTTGTTATTCGGCCTTCACGGCAGCACTTTCTTGAACGGCTTCACCGTCGCCTTGGCGTAGACCCCGGCGATCATGTAGGGGTCGGCGTCGGCCCAGGCCCGGGCGGTCTCGAGGCTGTCGAACTCGGCCACCACCAAGCTGCCGCTGAAGCCGGCATCGCCGGGGTTCTCGGCATCCACCGCGGGGTGCGGGCCGGCCAGCACCAGGCGGCCCTCGTCCCGCAGCTTCTCCAGGCGGGCCAAATGGTCGGGGCGGGCGGCCAGGCGGCGCTCCAGGCTGTTCTTCACGTCTTCACTGATGATTGCGTACAGCATCGCAGCGTTTCCTCTGGCAAGCGCGGTATCTCCGCAGACTCAAAGCGTGCGTTGACCGACCGTCGCCGGGCGCGCACCATGGGCCATCATTTTGACAAAGTTGCCTGCCTGCGTCATGCCACAGCCCTCCCTGCCCGCGCGCTTCGAAGGCGATTCCGCTCCCCTGGGGGTCGATCTCCACATGCACTCCACCGCCTCGGACGGTGCCCTGGCGCCCGCCGAGGTCGTGGCCCTGTGTGCCGCGCGCGGGGTGAGGCTGATGGCGCTGACCGATCACGACACCGTGGCCGGCGTGGCCGAGGCCGGCGAGGCGGCCATCCGCCTGGGTGTGAGCCTGCTGCCGGCGACGGAGCTCTCGACCCGCTGGCACGGGGTCGGCATCCACGTGGTGGGGTTGCTGCCGCAGGGGGCCCGCGGGGCGCTCGCCGAGGGGCTCGAAGCCCAGGCCCGGGCGCGGGAGGCCCGCGCCGAGGAGATCGCCGGGCGCATGGAGAAGCTCGGGCTCGACGACGCCCTGGCCCGAGCCCGCGAGCAGGCCGGCCCCCATCGCCCCCTGGGGCGGCCGGACTTCGCCCGGGCGCTGGTGGCGGCGGGGCTGGTGCCCGACATGGCCACGGCGTTCCGCAAGCATCTCGGCAGCGGCAAGGCGGGCGACGTCAAGGCGCACTGGCCGGCCCTGGCCGAAGTGGTGGGCTGGGTGGTCGAGGCGGGCGGCGTGGCGGTGCTGGCGCATCCCCTGCGCTACGGGCTGACCCGACGCAAGCGCGGGCAGCTGCTGGACGACTTCATCGCCGCCGGCGGCCAGGCCGCCGAGCTGGTCAGCGGCTTCCAGAACGCCGACGTGACCCGCGACCTGGCCCGCCAGCTCGACGAGCGGGCGCTGCATGCCTCGCTCGGCAGCGACTTCCACTTCCCCGGCGGTCACCTGGCGCCGGGCAGCATGAGCCCGCCACCGCGCACCGCCGTGCCGCCGGTGTGGACCCATCCGCTGCTGGCCGGTGTCGTCGCGGCGGGCTGCGACGCGTCCGCCTCCGGCGCGCTATAGTGGGCGGCATGCATCCAACACGACAGGGAGCCCGTGCATGAGTCAGTTCTTCCAGATTCACCCGGAAAACCCGCAGAAGCGGCTGATCGACCAGGCGGTGCAGATCGTGCGCCAGGGCGGGGTGGTTGCCTACCCCACCGACTCCGGCTATGCCCTGGGCTGCCATCTGGGGGACAAGAAGGCGATCGAGAAGATCAAGTGGCTGCGTTCGCTGGACGACAAGCACAACTTCACCCTGGTGTGCTCCGACCTCTCCGACATCGGCACCTACGCCAAGGTCGACAACAGCGTGTTCCGCCTGCTCAAGGCCAACACCCCGGGCGCCTACACCTTCATCCTCAACGCCACCTCTGAGGTGCCACGCCTGCTGCTGCACCCCAAGCGGCGCTCCATCGGCGTGCGCGTGCCCGATCATCGCATCACCCACGCCCTGCTCGAGGCCCTGGGCGAACCGCTGATGAGCGTGACCCTGATCCCGGTGGGTGAAGCGCTGCCGATGACCGATGCGGAGGAGATCCGCGAGCGCTACGGCGCCCACCTGGACCTGATCATCGACGGCGGCGCCTGCCACCTGGAGGCCACCAGCGTGATCGACCTGCGCGAGCTGCCGCCGACCGTCGTGCGCGAGGGGCGCGGCGACCTGGCGCCGTTCCAGGCATAGCCTGGGCGAATCACTCGTCCGACCCCGGTTCGCCGTAGCGTCCTGCGGCGGCGAGGCGAGGGTCCGCCGAGGTCTCATCGAGCCAGGTGCCGCACAGTAGGCAGTAGCGGGCGCGCCGCTCATGCTTGTCATGACCGCAGCCGGGGCAGGCCTCGTCGGAGTAGCGCTCTTCGCGGATGGCGCGGATCACCTGCGCCGAGAACACCCCGGTGGGCACCGCAATGATCGAGTAGCCGATCAGCATCAGCATGACGGTGATCGCCTTGCCCAGCGAGGTCATCGGCACGATATCGCCATAGCCCACCGTGGTCAGGCTGACGATGGCCCAGTAGATCGACATCGGGATGCTGGTGAAGCCCGCCTCGGGCGATTCGATGGTGTACATCACGGCGGCGAAGATCGTCACCACCATGAAAATGCTGAAGAAGAACAGGATGATCTGACGTACGCTGCGCCGGAGGGCATCCAGCAGCAGGCGGCTCTCGCTGACGAACTGCATCAGGCGCAGCACGCGGAAGATCCGCAGCACCCGCAGCAGGCGCACGATCACCAGCGTTTCCCAGCTGCCGGGCAGGATCAGCATCAGCCAGGTGGGCAGCACGGCGAGCACGTCGACGATGCCGTAGAAGCTGCGCAGATAGCGCCAGGGTTTCTCAAGGCAGTAGACGCGCAGCGCCAGCTCGACGGTGAAGATCAGCGTGAAGCCCCACTCCAGCCAGTAGAACCACTCCCCATAGGCGGCTTCCCAGGCGGCGATGCTGTCCAGGAGCACGATCGCCACGCTGGCCAGGATCACCGCGATCAGGGCGATGTCGAAGCCCTTGGCCAGCGGCGTGTCGGATTCGAAGATGATCTGGAACAGCCGGGTGCGTACCCCGTCGCCACCCGGCCGAAACGGCTCGCTCATTCCTTTGCTCCCTGAAGCGGTTCTGTTGGGGCGCCTAAGGTGCCAGGCGATGCGCCAGGCGCACGGCCACGCGGCCGAAATCCACGTCGAGCCAATCGCGCCGCTGCAGCCTGGCGGCGAGGGTGCCGGCGTCGCCGTCACCGTCGGCGGCAATCGCCAGCAGCGCCTGCCTGGCCGTGGCCTTCCACTCATCGTCGCCGGTATCGGTCCAGGCATCCAGGGCCAGCAATGCACGCCGCAGCCGCTCGCCATCAGCCGAGCCTTGCGGCAGCGTCCAGCGGCCGCTGAGCAGGGCACTGCCGCGAACGGCCTTGCTGGCCTCGGCGGGGCGCAGGGGGACCGTCTCGGCGAAGGCCAGCGCCAGGCTCCACAGCGCCTGCGGGTCGCCATCCTTGAGTTCCAGCTCCAGTTCGTGGATCGGCACGCGGCGGCCGGCGGCACGAATCTCGCCCTGGTCCAGCGCCACCTCGATGCTGGCCTCGGCCAGCTCCAGGCGCCAGGCCCGGCGCTCGAAGTCGGTGGAGAAGCGCGGCTCGAGCCGTGCCAGTACCTCTTCTCCCAGCGCGGCCACGGGGGGCAGGGCGGCAAGCCCGGCGCGGTCGAGGCTGCCCGACGCCACCGGCCACTCCCACTCGCGCCGCCGGCTGAAGCCGCCGCTGCCCTCACCGCTGGTCTTGAGCGTCTGCACCCAGCGCTCGTCACGGCGACGCAGGCGCAGCGCCATGCGTGCGGCCTCGAGGTCGCCTTCGGGCGTGTCGAAGTAGGTGTTCGCCAGGCGCTGGGCCTCGTCCACTCCGCCGCGCAGGAAGGGGTGCTGCAGCAGGCGTTCCGGCCCCGTTTCGCCAAGGGCCAGTTTCATCTCGATCTCTTCGCTCATGCCTCTTCCTGCTATATGACTGGTGTGAGTACGTGTCAGGAACTATCGTGGGATCAAATATTTCGATGACGTGACAGGGTGCCATTCTTTATACTGGCGCCGCCATTCCACAAGCGCATTAAAACGCCATGGTCAAAACCAACCCGTTTTCGGCGATGTTCGGCCGTTCGCCGTTCCAGCCACTGCTGGCCCATATCGCCAAGTCCAACGAGTGTGCCGACCAGCTGCTGCCCTTCTTCGAGGCATCGCTTGCCGGTGACTGGGACGAGGCCGCCAGGGTCCGCGAGACCATCACGCAGCTGGAGCACGAGGCCGACAGCCTCAAGACCGAACTGCGCCTCAACCTGCCCAACACCCTGTTCCTGCCCGTTTCCCGCAGCGATCTGCTCGACCTGATCAGCGTCCAGGACAAGATCGCCAACAAGGTGCGCGACATCACCGGGATCATGCTCGGCCGCCGCATGCGGGTGCCCGATGAGCTGGCCCAGCCCATGCGCGACTACATGCACACCGCCGTGGCCTGCGTCGCCCAGGCGCGCCAGGCGCTGGAGGAACTCCAGGACCTGCTGGAATCGGGCTTCGGCCGGCATGTCTCCGACGTGATGCAGAACCTGATCCGCGAGCTGCACATCCTCGAACAGCAGGCCGACCAGCAGCAGATCGCCATTCGCCGCCAGCTCTTCGACCTCGAAGACAGGCTCAAGCCGGTAGACGTGGTCTTTCTCTACAAGATCATCGACTGGGTCGGCGAGCTTTCCGATCGCGCCGAGCGCGTCGGCAGCCGTCTCCAGATTCTCACTGCCCGGTAGGGCATCGCCGCCCGGCCTGGCCGGGGCATGCCCTCTCAACCTGACAGCCACATAGGATCCAACCCCCTATGTCGATCATTGCAGAGCACGCGAATACCTTCATCATCCTGGCCTGCCTCTTCGGCTTCTTCATGGCCTGGGGCGTCGGCGCCAACGACGTCGCCAACGCCATGGGTACCTCGGTCGGCTCCAGGGCGATCACCATCAAGCAGGCGATCTTCATCGCCGTGATCTTCGAGTTCCTCGGCGCCTGGCTTGCCGGCGGCGAGGTCACCCAGACCATCCGCAAGGGCATCATCGACCCCGCCTCGCTGCAGAACGACCCCCAACTGCTGATCTACGGCATGCTGGCCTCGCTGCTGGCCGCCGGGACCTGGCTGCTGGTGGCCTCGATGAAGGGCTGGCCGGTGTCGACCACGCACTCCATCGTCGGCGCCATCGTCGGCTTCGCCCTGGCGGGGCTCGGCATCGATGCCGTGGGCTGGGCAAAGGTGGGGCAGATCGCCGCCAGCTGGGTGGTGTCGCCGCTGCTGTCGGGCGTCATCGCCTTCACCCTGTTCAAGTCGGTCCAGCACCTGATCTTCGAGGCCAAGGACCCGTTCGCCGCGGCCAAGCGCTACGTGCCGTTCTACGTGCTGCTGGTCGGCTTCGCCATCTGCATGGTGACCCTCACCAAGGGGCTCAAGCACCTGGGCCTGAACCTGGGCTTCGGCACCAATTTCCTGCTCTCGCTGCTGTTCGGCCTCGGCATGATGGCGCTGGGCGGCTGGATGGAGCGGCGTGTGCAGGCCGGCAGCCGCCAGAGCGACCACTTCGGTTTCACCGGGGTCGAGCGGGTGTTCGGGGTGCTGATGATCTTCACCGCCTGCGCCATGGCCTTCGCCCACGGCTCCAACGACGTGGCCAACGCCGTCGGCCCGCTGGCGGCGGTGATCAGCGTCGTCGAGCACGGCGGCACCATCGGGGCCTCGGCGCTGGTGCCCTGGTGGGTGCTGGTGCTGGGCGGCGGCGGTATCGTGGTGGGCCTGGTGACCTACGGCCACAAGGTCATCGCCACGGTCGGCACCGGCATCACCGAGCTGACCCCTAGCCGCGGCTTCGCCGCCACCCTGGCCGCGGCGCTGACCGTGGTGCTGGCCTCGGGCACCGGGCTGCCGATCTCCACCACCCACACCCTGGTGGGCGCGGTGCTCGGCGTCGGCCTCGCCCGCGGCATGGCGGCGCTCAACCTGCGCGTGATCGGCACCATCGCGATGTCGTGGCTGATCACTCTGCCGGCCGGGGCGGGCCTGGCTATACTGTTCTTCTTCATGTTCAAGGGAATCTTCGGGTAAGGACAATCCACGAGCCACGAGCCACGAGCCACGAGCCACGAGCCACGAGCCACGAGCCACGAGCTAGGGAAGGAGCATAATCTTCCCGAAGCCCGAAGCCCGAAGCCCGAAGCCCGAAGCCCGAAGCCCGAAGCCCGAAGCCCGAAGCCCGAAGCCCGAAGCCCGAAGCCCGAAACGGCGGTACCACAACAGTGGTGCCGCCGTTTTCGTCGCTCTGATATAGTCGAAGCCGATACACCCTTCCTTTCATCTGCTGCCGGAGAGCGGCCTTGGACACTCGTTTCCCCTTCGTCGACTGGTTCCGCAATTCCTCCCCCTACATCAATGCACACCGGGGCCGAACCTTCGTGATCCTGATCGAGGGCGAGGCCATGGCGCGAGGACGAGGCGAGCAGCTGATCCAGGACTTGGCGTTGCTGCATACCCTCGGCGTGCGGCTGGTCGTGGTGTTCGGCATCCGCCCCCAGGTGGAGCAGGCGCTGAGCGACGCCGGCATCGAGCCGCGGCGCCATGACGGGCGCTGGGTGGCCGACGAGGCGATCATGGCCTGCGTCGAGCGGGTCGCCGCCGAGCAGCGCCTGTGGCTCGAGGCGCGGCTATCGCTGGGCCTGCCCAACACGCCGCTGCACGGGGTCGAGCTGACCGCGGTCTCCGGCAACCTGGTGATGGCCAAACCGCTGGGCGTGCGCGAAGGCGTCGACTACGACCACAGCGGCGAGGTGCGCCGGGTGCGGGTATCGGCGGTGCAGGGGCTGCTCGATCGTGGCTCGCTGGTGCTGCTGCCGCCGCTGGGCTTCTCCAGCACCGGCGAGGTGTTTGACCTGGACGCCGCCGAAGTGGCCCAGCACGCGGCCATGGCGCTGTCCGCCGACAAGCTGATCCTGCTGGGCGAGGCGGCCGGGCTGTACGATGAGAATGGCGCCCTGCAGCGCCAGCTGACGCCCGCCGAAGCCGAGCCGCTGCTGAGCCAGATCGAGGCGGGCTGCGAGCAGGCGCGCCACATCGCCGCCGCCTGCGCCGCGGCGCGCCACGGCGTGGCACGCACGCACCTGCTCTCGTGGCAGGATCATGACGCCCTGCTGGGCGAGCTGTTCACCCGCGATGGCGTCGGCACCATGATCACCCGGCACCGCTACGAGCAGCTGCGCCCGGCCGAGCTCGGCGACATCGCCGGCCTGCTGGAACTGCTCGAGCCGCTGGAGCGCCGTGGCATGCTGGTGCCGCGCTCGCGCGAGCGCCTGGAGCACGAGATCGACGACTACCTGGTGATCGAGCGCGACGGCATGATCATCGGCTGTGCGGCGCTGCACTGCTTCGCCGAGGCCGAGATGGGCGAGCTGGCCTGCCTGGCCATCCACGTCGACTACCGCGGTGGGGCGCGGGGCACCCTGCTGCTGTCCGGCGTCGAGCGCCGCGCGCGCCGGCTCGGGCTCAACGCGCTGTTCGTGCTGACCACCCACACCGCCCACTGGTTCGTCGAGCACGGCTTCCGTCCCTCGGACATCGATTCGCTGCCCACGCTGCGTCGCGACACCTACAACCACGCCCGCAAGTCGAAGATCCTCGTCAAACCGCTCGGCTGAGGGGCCCGTATCAGCGCCTGATACAGGCTGGCTCCTGGGCCCGCCGCCGCTCTGGACCCTGTTTCGGGCGGTGGCTGTCGCTTTGGGGCAACGCCGCCTTCGCGGTTGTCTCCAAAAGGCAACAAGGCAACGCATTGTTTTCTATAGCGCAGCGGGGGATCGTTCGAAAGGGTGTCTCCAATCGATGACGAAAAGTGGCGCCGTCACTCGCTTTTCATCTCGGTTTTACCGCAGGGTGGCGGCATGCCACTTCACAGTGCGTTTTAACACCCTGAATTTAAAGACGTATAAAGATTCCTGGCACGCTATTGGCACTATACTAGGTGAGCAACGAAAGAAGTGATTCAAACGGCTCGAATCACTTCGGATCGTCGAGAGGCTCGGGGACCACCACCCCCCCCCATGCCCTGTGCGACCCGGGCATCACGACGATAAACGTTCGCTCCGCGATGTGTAACTTAGGTTGCGATGAGACGGGTGCCGCCGACAGGCATGGAACGGTACCAGAAGGGCAAGGATGCCCCGGCAAGGATGCCTCATCCCCTTCGGGGGATCGAATTTCGGGCCAGCGCTGCTGAACATCTCGCAGCGGTGGCGCCAAAGGACGAAGCAGGGCGGTTCGCTGCCCGCCCGTACCGACGGCTCCTGGTGGCACAGCGTCGGTAATG
The DNA here is from genome assembly GCF_017868775.1 of Billgrantia sulfidoxydans. Taxonomy (NCBI): domain Bacteria; kingdom Pseudomonadati; phylum Pseudomonadota; class Gammaproteobacteria; order Oceanospirillales; family Halomonadaceae; genus Billgrantia; species Billgrantia sulfidoxydans. Next base: position 644,706 of record NZ_CP053381.1, read on the forward strand.
GGGCTTCGGGACCCTCGGGTCCGCTGAAAGTATGGGTCATGGCTCGACCAGGCGAACGATGCCCATATTTTCAACCCCTTCAGTTCCCTGCGTATTGGGCCGGCACTTAGCCGGCCTCTTTTTTTTCCGGGGGGTTGTGACGGGGCAGTAGCCGAGCGTGGAACTCTGTTATCCTTCAGGAACGTACCATGGTGGTCCCTTTTCCTCTCCTGAATAGAACATTGGTCATGACCAAACGGGTCTCGCGCCGCTGGCGTCCACGCTCATTGCTGCAGCTCGTGCTGCTGGCGTTCCTGGTAGTGATGCTGCCGTTGGGAATCCTGATGTACCAGGCCGGTCAGGCCTTGTCCGAACTGTCTCGCCTGGCGGATGTGAGCGCTCGCCAGGCGGTGGAAGAGAGCCGGCGTGCCCGGGTGTTGAGCAGCCTGGCCGTCGAGATGGAGCGCAGCGCGCGCCAGTATGCGGTGCTCGAGCAGGAGAGTCTGCTCGATCTGTATGCCGAGCGTCACGGCGAGTTCCAGGAACTGCTGGCGCAGCAGCGCCGCTTCCTGCCGAACGACCCCGACGTGCTGGCGCTGGAGGAGCAGCTGCTGCTGCTGTCGCAGCTGCCGGAACTGGACGCCGACGCGCTGGAGGTCTGGCTGTCGCTGTTCGTGCCGTTCGCCGAGCATACCGAGGCGATGCGCCGCGCCACCAATCGCCAGATCGACGCCAGCATCGAGATGATCAGTGCGCGGGCGGAAGCGGTACAGTCGCGGCTGTGGTTGCAGACCACGGCGCTGGTTTCCGCCAGCCTGCTGCTCATGCTGCTGTTCAGCTGGCTGATCATCCGCCCGGTGCGCCAGCTCGAGCGGCGCATTCTCAGCATCGGCAGCGGCGTGGAGACCAATGACCGCGATACCATCCAGGGGCCCGCCGAGCTGGTGCAGCTCGGCGACCGGCTCGACTGGCTGTCGACCCGGCTCAGCGACCTCGAGGCCCAGAAGCAGCAGTTCCTGCGCCACATGTCGCATGAACTCAAGACCCCGCTGGCCAGCGTACGCGAGGGCTCGGCGCTGCTGGCCGACGGCGTGGCCGGCGAGCTGAGCCCCCGCCAGCGCGAGATCCTGACGCTGATCGATGCCAGCGGCCGCGAGCTGCAGCGGCTGATCGAGCAGCTGCTCGACTACAACCTGCTGCAGCACAACCAGCGCATCAGCCTCGAGCGGGTGGACCTCGCCACGCTGGTCAAGACCACGCTGTCCAAGCACCGCCTGGCGCTGGAGAACAAGGGCATGCGCGTCATCGCCTTCGATGGCCCGCTGGAGTGGGTGGTCGACCGTACCGCGGTGGGGCGCATTCTCGACAACCTGGTCTCCAACGCCATCGCCTACGGCGAGGACGGCGGCGAGCTGATGATTCGCGCCCATGCCGGGCGCGAGCACCTGATCCTCGACGTGGCCAACACCGGCGAGCCCATCGCCGAGCACGACCGCGCGCGCCTGTTCGAGCCGTTCTACCAGGGCCGGTCGCGGCGCAAGGGGCCGCTCAAGGGCTCCGGCATCGGGCTCTCGGTGGCCGCCGACTGCGCACGCATCCAGAACGGCAGCCTGGTGCTGCTCGAGGATCGCGATTTCGATGTGTGTTTCCGCCTGACGCTTCCGCGCCAGGCGCTTCCCTTGACCACGGAAAACAATAAGATTGAGCCCGTCGAAGTGGGCATCAACGCAAGGAGCGATGAACGATGCGGGTAAGAAAAAAAGGCTGTGCAAAGAAGGTGTTCGGTGCTGGCGGACTGATCCTGTTGATGGGCGGCTGCCAGTACCTGCCCGATCAAGGCGGGCTTGGCACCGAGCCGGAAGCGCCTCAGGCGGCCGGCTGCCGGGGTGGGGAGCCGACGTTCGAGAACGAGGCCTGCCTGCTGCCCAACTGGGTGGCGTACGGGCTGGCCTCGCAGCGCGGCGATAGCGAGTGGCGCCGCCAGGCGCTCAACGAGCTGGACGCCGCCCACGACAGGAGCGAGGCCGAGCGCGAGCTGGCGCGGGCCGTGGCCTTGGCCTGGGGCAGCGAGCGGGAATGGCGCCAGGCGGCGGAGCTCTACCAGGAGCACACGCATGCCGCCCCGGCCGACCTGCAGCCGCTGCTGCGCTACTGGCGCAACGAGCTGGAAGGGCGGCGCTCCCTGGCCAACCAGAGCACGGATGCCCGCGCCCAGGTGGTCTCCTTGCAGCGAGAGAATGCCGAACTCTCCGAAAAGCTCGAGGCGCTGACCGCCATTGAGCAGAACATGAACCTGCGACAACAATCGCCCTGAAGGGCGACCGGTTAATACGGGAGAAAGACGTGATGGAAGCGGCTCGATTGATCGAAACACGCAAGAATGAGGCTCGCAGGCCGGCGGCGCGCACGTCGGGCGCGAAATCCGGCAATGCCCACGTTCTGCTGGTCGACGACGACGTCAGTCTATTGCGTCTGCTCGGCATGCGCCTGGAGAGCCGCGGCTACCGGGTGACCACCGCCGAGAGCGGCGCCGAGGCACTGCGCAAGCTCGCGGCCGAGCGCCCCGACATCGTGCTCTCCGACCTGCGCATGGACGAGATGGACGGCCTTGCCCTGTTCCAGGCGATCCAGCGCGAGGTGCCGGGGCTGCCGGTTATCATTCTGACCGCCCACGGCTCCATCCCCGACGCCGTGAATGCTACCCAGCAGGGGGTGTTCAGCTTCCTCACCAAGCCGGTGGACCGCGACGAGTTGTTTAGCGCCATCGACGAGGCGCTGACCCACCTGCCGACCGGCAACGGCGACGACAGCGAGGCCTGGCGCGCCAGCATCATCACCCGCAGCCCCGAGATGGAGCGGGTGCTGGAGCAGGCGCGCATGGTGGCCTCGTCGGACGTCAGCGTGCTGATCACCGGCCCTTCCGGTTCGGGCAAGGAGCTGCTGGCACGCGCGATCCACGACGCCAGCCCGCGCGCCAACAAACCGTTCGTGGCGATCAACTGCGGCGCGCTGCCCGAACAGCTGCTGGAGAGCGAGCTGTTCGGCCACGCCAAGGGCGCCTTCACCGGCGCGGTGAGCGACCACAAGGGCCTGTTCCAGGCCGCCGAGGGCGGCACCCTGTTCCTCGACGAGATCGGCGACATGCCGCTGCCACTGCAGGTCAAGCTGCTGCGCGCGCTGCAGGAGCGCCAGATCCGCCCGCTGGGCTCGACCCAGTCGATCCCGGTCAACGTGCGTATCCTCTCCGCCACTCACCGTGACCTCAGCCAGGCGATGCACCAGGGCGAGTTCCGCGAGGACTTCTTCTACCGCCTCAACGTGGTCAACCTGAAGCTGCCGGCGCTGAAGGACCGCGCCGAGGACGTGCCGCTGCTGGCGCGTCACCTGGTAGCCCAGGCGGCGGAGCGCCACAAGCCGTTCGTCAAGGGGTTCTCGCCGGAGGCGCTCAACCTGCTCGCCACCAGCGCCTGGCCCGGCAACGTGCGCCAGCTGGTCAACGTGGTGGAGCAGTGCGTGGCGCTGACCCGCTCGCCAATGATCCCCGAGGCCCTGGTGGCCCAGGCGCTGGCGGCGGAGGACTGCGCGCTGCCGACCTTCAATGACGCCCGCGCCAGCTTTGAGCGCAGCTACCTGGTCAAGGTGCTCAAGATCACCGAGGGCAACGTGACCCAGGCGGCACGCATCGCCGGGCGCAACCGCACCGACTTCTACAAGCTGCTCAGCCGCCACGAACTGGAGCCGAGCACCTTCAAGCCGGAGTGACGCCGGCCGAGCCGACACCGAGAGCGCCTGACCCAGGCGCTCTCTTCATTTGAGGCGGCGCTTGACCTCTACCTTCAACCTACCCTCGCCCAGCCGGGCCGTCAGTGCCTGGCCGGGCTGGGCGTCGGTTGCGCGCCGTATCACCCTGCCTGAATCGTCCTGCAGGATGGCGTAGCCGCGCCCCAGCACCGCCAGCGGGCTCACCGCCTGCAGCTGCCGCGCCAGGCCGGCCAGGCGCTCGCCCCGGCGCGTCAGGTCGCGCTGCATGGCCAGCGCGAGCCGGGCCCGGGCACGTGCCAGCCGTTCCCCGGCTCGTTCGACCCCGCGCCGCGGGTGGCAGGCGCCCATGCGCCGCTGCAGGTGGTCCAACTGGCGGCGGTCGGCGGCGAGCCGCATGTGCATGGCGCGCCGCAGGCGGGCCTCCAGCTCGCCCAGGGTCTGGCGCTGGCGGGCGACAACCTCGCCGGGGTGGCGCAGCCGCGCACGCAGGTGGTCGAGCCGCTGGCCCTCGCGTTCGAGCCGCGCCTGGGTGCAACGCCAGAGCTGGCGCTCCAGCCCGGCCAGGCGTTGCCGCAGGTCGCGCCCATCCGGCACCAGCATCTCGGCGGCGGCGGAAGGCGTCGGGGCGCGCACGTCGGCGGCCAGGTCCGACAGGGTGAGGTCGACCTCGTGGCCCACCGCCGACATCACCGGCAGGCGCGAATGGAAGATCGCCCGCGCCAGGTGTTCGTCGTTGAAGGCCCACAGGTCCTCCAGACTGCCGCCGCCGCGGGTGATCAGGATCACGTCGCGGGCCGGGTCGAGCGCCTGCTGGCGGTTGAGCAGCCCCAGCGCGGCGATCAGCGTCGGGGCCGCCTCGCGACCCTGCACGGGCACCGCGATCAGCGTCACGTGGGCCAGCGGCCAGCGCGCGGCGAGCACCGCCAGCACGTCGCGGATGGCGGCGCCGGTGGGCGAGGTGAGCACCAGCAGGTGGCGGGGCGGGCAGGGCAGGGGGCGCGCATTGGCGAAGACGCCCTCGGCGGCGAGACGCTGCTTGAGCCGTTCCAGCGCGAGCAGCAGCTCGCCCTCGCCGGCCGGCTGCACCGCTTCGGCAATCAACTGGTAGTCGCCGCGCGGCTCGAACAGCGACACCCGCCCGCGCACCCGCACCCGGTCGCCGTCGCGCATGGGCGCGGCGACGAAGCGCGCACGGTTGCGGAACAGCGCCCCGCGCAGCTGCGCCGAGCTGTCCTTGAGGGTGAAGTAGACGTGCCCCGAGGCCGGCCGCGAGACGCCGGAGAGCTCGCCCTCGACCCATACCTCGCCGATGCCCTGTTCGAGCAGCAGCCGGGCGCGGCGGTTCACTTCGCTGACGGAGAGCGCGCTAGCGGTGGGCTGGGGCATGAGACGGCGGTTCCTGGGCCTCGACGAGAGCCCTCAAGGCTAGCATGGCGCCGGCGTGCCAGCACGCGGGAGGCAGGCGAAAAAAAGCGCCGGGAAGGCCCGGCGCAAGAGCGTCATGGGGAGGGACACGTCAACTTTTTACTCGAAATCGTCTTCGACATCGTCTTCGGTGACTTCTCCGCCGTCACCGACGGGGCCTGCACCGGTGGTACCGGTGGTCTGCCACACGCCTTCACGCTCACCGCGCTCATCGATGCGACGGTTGCGCTCATCGTCGAACCACTCCTCGTTGTACTCGGGGAAGTTCTCGAGTTCGTCCTCGCTGGCGTCGACCATGATGCGGTGGGAGACGTCGTCGTCATCGCGCTCGGTCTCCAGGGTGAAGTGCTCGATGCCGACCACCACTTCATCGCCGCCGATGCCCCACAGGCCGCCCGCGTTCACTACCACGGCGCTGACCTTGCCTTCGTCATCAAGCAGGAGGTTCTCGACGTTGCCGACGTCCTCGTCGCTGTCGTCGACGTGGTAGACGTCGGCGCCGATGATGTCGTCGGCGGAGTAGAGGCCCTGGGCCGCCTTGGGATCGTTCTCCTGCGCGATCGCCTGGGTCCCGAGGGCCAGGCTACCGGTTACGGCTGCCACTGCGATGGTAAGTAGATGCTTTTGCATGATCGCTCTCCTTTCCATGGTTCGGATCTTGCTCAGTGGGAAGTCAATCTCCGCTCTAGAGGTTGCGTGCCCACTCATCGGCCTGGCGTTCCGCTTCTTCACGCTCCAGGCCATAGCGCTGTTGCAGCTTGCCGATCAGCTGCTCCCGCTTGCCGGCAATCTGGTCGAGTTCCTCGTCGCTGAATTCGCCCCAGCTGGCACGGGCCTTGCCCATGTACTCTTTCCATTTGCCTTCGATCTGGTCCCAGTTCATCTCGTCACTCCTTCCATGAGTGAATATGACGTGTACTTCATCAAACTAGATCAGGTGCCTGGCGCTGTAAGTCAAAGTCGGTTTCGGACTGTTTCGAAGCGTAATTAGGAGCGCGGCGGGCTAGACCAGCAAGCGGCGGAAGGCACGCAGCATCAGCGGCATCAGGAGCATCAAGGCCGTGATCCGCAGCAGGTGATGAGAGGTCACGAATGCAGGGTCGATGCCGAGCGAAAGGGCAACGAGGCTCAGCTCCGGGGCGCCGCCGGGCATGTTGGCCAGTAGCGCCGCCGCCATGGAGTACCCGGTCACCACATGAATGCTCCAGGCCGCCGCGATGGCAAGCATCAGCAGCATCGTTGCTTGCAGCGTCGCCATCCACAGGTTGAAGGCCACGGCGGCTAGCGGCGTGCCCCCGAAGCGGATGCCCACCGAGACCCCGATAATGACCTGGGCGATGGCCAGCACCGAAGGGGGAACCACCGCATGAGTCAGCCCAGTGAGGTGAAGTGTTGCCGACACCAGCGCGGGGCCGAACAGGAAGGCATTGGGCAGGCGCAGCAGGCGGCCCAGGCCGATGCCGGCCACGCCTGAGCCCACCAGCCAGGCCATATCGGAGAGCGAGGGAAGCCACAGCCAGGAGGCGGCGTCGGCGGGGCGCATGCCGAGCTCGACATGGCCCAGCACGTCAAGCAACGGGGGTATCGCAAGCAGCAGGACCAGGATGCGGGTGGCGTGGGTCAGGCCGACGATGCGCAGGTCCGCCCCCGACTCCATGGCCATGGCAGTGATCGCCGAAACGCCGCCGGGAATGCCGGCGTACAGGGAGGTCTCGACGGAATAACCGGCCACTCGATGCGCGAACCAGAACGAGAACGCCCACATCACGGACGTGGCGAGCAGCATCATGCCGAGGCTGATCGTCCACGACGCGACGTCGCCGGCCATGTCGGGGGAGAAGGCCGACCCCAGCATGACGCCGATCACCGCCAGCACGGCCTTGCGCGCCGACCCCGGGCCGCGCAGCCGCATCCCGGCCAGGCTGGGCAGGGTCGTGGCCAGCATGGCACCCAGCAGCCAGGGCAGCGGCAGGCCGGCCCAGTAAGCGAGGCTGCCGCCGAGCAGGCCCAGCAGCAGGGTGGGGAGAAAGGCGCGCAGGGCGTCGAATCGGGTTCGCTTCGAGGGCAAGGCCGGTATCCGCATCAGGACATCAGGAACGGGGGTATCGCCGGGGCCGGGCCCCGGCGGGGGTCAGGCGCGTCCCAGGCGCGCCTTGACCAGCCTGGGCAGCAGCCACGGCAGCACCAGCAGCGCCGCGGCGGCGATCCACAGGCCCAGCGAGATGCCCGAGCGCCACAGGATCTCCACCTCGCCGCCGCTGATCGACAGGGCGCGGCGCAGGTTCTGCTCCATCAGCCCGCCCAGCACGTAGCCGAGGATCACCGGGGCCAGCGAGAAGCCCAGCTTGCGCAGCAGGTAGCCGAACACGCCGATGACCAGCATCAGGTAGATGGCGGTGAGGTCGGAGTGGAGCTGGTAGACCCCGACGAAGGCCAGGATGGCGATACCCGGCACCAGCACCCAGCGCGGGATGGTCAGCACCCGGGCGAACACACCGGCGAGCGGCAGGTTGAGTGCCAGCAGCACCAGGTTGCCGATGTACAGCGAAGCGATCAGGCCGCCGGCGACTTCCGGGCGTTCGCTGAACATCATCGGCCCGGGGGTGATGTTGTAGAGCATCAGCGCGCCGAGCAGCACGGCGGTGGTGCCGGAACCGGGAATGCCCAGGGTCAGCATCGGCACGAACGAGCCCGCCGCCGCTGCATTGTTGGCCGACTCCGGTGCCGCCAGGCCGCGCATGTCGCCGTTGCCGAAGGTGCCTTCCTTGTCGGAGAGGCGCTTCTCGGTGGTGTAGGACACCGCGCCGGCCACCGAGGCCCCGGTACCCGGCAGCACGCCGATGATGAAGCCGATCAGCCCCGAGCGCAGCATGGCGCCCTTGCAGAAGAGCACCTCCTTGAGGGTGACGAAGACCCGCCCCAGCGGAGGAATGTCGCCGCTGGAATCCTTGCGGTTGGCATGCTCGAGCATCAGCAGGATCTCGCTGATGGCGAACAGGCCGATGATCATCACCACGAAGTCGATGCCGTCGTAGAGTTCGGCCATGCCGAAGGTATAACGCAGCACCCCGGTGCCCGAATCGACGCCGACGGTGCCGATCAGCACGCCCAGCACCGCGCCGATGGCGGTCTTGATCGGGTCCTTGCCCATCATCACCGACATCGAGGCGAAGGCGAACACCATCAGGGCGAAGAACTCGGCGGGGCCGAACATCACCGCGACTTCCGCCAGCAGCGGGGCGAACAGCGTCAGGCCGAGGATGGCGATGGTCGCGCCGACGAAGGAACTGACCGCCGACAGGCCCAGTGCCGGGCCGGCGAGCCCCTGCTTGGCCAGCGGGTGGCCGTCGAGGGTGGTCATGACCGCCCCGGCATCGCCGGGCACGTTGAGCAGGATGCTCGACATGCGGCCGCCGTATTCGGCCCCGGTGTAGATGCCGGCGAGCAGGATCAGCGCCGATTCGGCCGGTAGGCCCAGGGTGTAGGCCAGCGGCATCAGGATGGCGATGCCGTTGATCGGGCCGATGCCGGGCAGGGCGCCGAACAGCGTGCCGAGCAGGGCGCCGAGGAAGGCCAGCCCGAGATTCAGCGGGCTCAGCGCAACGCCGAAGCCCTGGATCAGGAAATCGAACATGAGGGCGTTCCTCTAGAGTAACGGGCGCAGCCAGTCACCGCTGGGCAGCGAGATCCCAAGCCCGGCGGTGAACACGTAATAGCTACCCACGGCCATCAGCACGCCGGTCAGCAGCGCCTTGCCCCAGGGGGCGGCGAAGGCCCGGGCCAGGGCGACCGTCGTCAGCAGTGAGGTAGCGATGAAGCCCAGCCGCGTGAACAGCAGCGCGTAGACCAGCAGCGCGGCGAGCACCGCCAGCAGCTTCACGGCCAGGGAGCGGTCGGGCCAGTGGCCGTTGCTCCCGGGCTTGAGCACCAGCACCAGCGACAGCGCGGCGAGCAGGATGGCGAGAATCAGCGGAAAGGCCTTGGGCCCCACGGGATCGTAGCTGAAGGGCACGTGAAGCCTGGCGGCCTGGACGGCGACGAACGCCGCCAGACCGATCAGGCACAGGCCCAGCACTCGGTCGGCGGCGAGCTTCATTGGCTCAGACCCACTTCATCGGCAAGTGACTGGAACTGCGCGACCTGCTCCTGGACGTAGCTGTCGAAGTCGGGCCCGAAGCGCGACATCGGGAACAGCCCGCGGGCCTCGCGCAGCTCGGCGAACTGCTCCGACTCGGAAAGCTCGGTGAGCCGCTCGACCCAGGCGGCGTAGGCTTCGTCGTCGACCTCGGGTCCCATGTAGTAGCCGCGCCAGATCGGCCACTGCACGTCGTAGCCCTGCTCGGCGGCGGTGGGAATCTCGGCATAGGGGCCGTCCATGCGCTCTTCGGAGAGGGCCGCCAGCACGCGGATCTTGCCGCTCTCGAGCTGCGACTTGAGCTCGGAGAGGTCGCCGGTGAAGACCTGGATGTGGTCGCCGAGCAGCGCCGCCAGCGCCTCGCCGCCACCCTCGAAGGCGACGTAGCGCAGATCCTGTGGCGCAATGTCGGCGGACTTGGCGGTCAGCGCCGCCTTCATCCAGTCCTGGCTGCCGATCGTGCCGCCGGCGCCGAAGGCGATCTCGCCGGGGCTCTCGCGCAGATCGTCCATCAGCTCGTCGAGGTTCTGCCAGGGCGCATCGGCACTGACCACGATGGCGCCATAGTCGACGCCCAGGGCGCCCAGCCAGCGCACTTCGGTGGCGTCGTACTGGCCGAACTTGCCCAGCGCCAGGTTGACCGCCGCGCCGGTACTGGCCGCCACGATCAGGTTGGGGTCGTCCTTGCGCACGCCGTTGACATGGTTGTAGGCCACGGCACCGATGCCGCCCGGCATGTAGGTGACGACCATCGGCTGGTCGATCAACCCGGTCTCCTGCAGGCCGTTGGCCGCCAAGCGGCAGGTCAGGTCGTAGCCGCCGCCCGGCTTGGCCGGGGCGATGCACTCGGTGGAATCGGATTGGGCCTGGGCGCCGCCGGCCACCAGCATGCCGCCCAGCAGGGCCAGCCCGGAGCAGTGACGGAAAGCCTTGTTGATCTTCATGGCGAACTCCTGTTCTCTTGTTCTGGGAATGCGGAGAGGGATTTCCCCGCCTGCCATCGCCGTGGATGCCAGAACGGCCATGCTAGGCGCCCAACCTTTCATCAACCTGTCATCTCGCCACCGCCTCATAGGACTTTGGTCGTATGCGCCTGCTCGTCGTCGAGGACGATCCTCTCATCGCCCGTTCGCTGCACCAGGCCCTGACGCCGCTGGGCAATACCGTCGAAGGCTTCGCAAGCCATGCCGAGGCCAGCGCGGCGCTGCGCCACGACAGCTTCGACCTGATCCTGCTCGACCTGGGCCTGCCCGACGGCGACGGCCTGACGCTGCTCGGCGAACTGCGCGAGCGCGGCGACACCACCCCGGTGCTGATCCTCACCGCCCGCGACGGCATCGACGACCGCGTGCGCGGGCTCGACCTGGGCGCCGACGACTACCTCGCCAAGCCGTTCTCGCTCGCCGAGCTCGAGGCGCGGGTGCGCGCCCTGTTGCGGCGCAGCCAGCAGCGCAGCGACAACCGCCTGCGCCTCGGCGCGCTGTGCTTCGACCCGGCCCTGGGCGTGGCCACGCTGCATGACGAGCCCCTTGAGCTGCCGCGCCGCGAACTGTGCCTGCTGGAAGACCTGCTGCTGCATGCCGGCAGCATCACCCCGCGCGAGATGCTCGAGAACCGGCTGTTCGGTTTCGGCGAGGTGGGCTCCAATGCCCTGGAGGTCTACATCAGCCGCCTGCGCAAGCGGCTGAAGGACAGCGGGCTGCGCATCCGCACCTTTCGCGGCCTGGGCTATCGGCTCGAGGAAGCGCGCGAGTGATCGAGGTCGACGGCACGCTCAAGTCGCGCCTCGCGATCTGGCTGTCGGTCACCGTGAGCGCCCTGGGCGCGCTGCTGCTGGTCGAGGCCTATGTCAGCTCGCAGCGCGCCGCCGAGCGCGCCTACGACAGCCAGCTCGAATCGGCGGCGCTGACCATTGCCGAGGCCGTGCAGTGGCAGGAAGGGCAGCCGGTGGTGGAGATTCCCGCCGCGGCATTGCAGATCATCGCCACCCGCCATCAGGAGCGGGTCTTCTACGCCGTGCTCGACGCCGAGGGCCGGCGGGTCTCGGCCAACCTGGATATCCCCATTGCGGCCGAACGGCGTGCCGAGGTGGCCGAGGGGCCGGTGTGGACGAACGCCGAACACAGCGGCGCCGAGTGGCGCCTGCATGGCTGGGAGTTCGACTCGGCGGGCTGGGAGACCCAGGACCCGGTGCAGATCTGGGTCGGCCACACCCTGGCCGGGCGCCAGGCCCTGGTCCAGGAGCTGTTCGTGGGCGCGGTGAGCCGCTTCTTGGTCATGGTGCTGGTGGCAGGGCTGCTGATGCTGCTGGCGATGCGGGTGGCGTTGAAGCCCATGCGTCGCCTGCGCCAGCTGCTGCGCCAGCGCGAGGCCGACGACATGCGCCCGCTCGATGCGCGGGTGCCGGAAGAGCTGCGCGAGCTGGCCGAAACGCTCGATACCCTGTTCGCTCGCCAGCGAGAGAGCCGCGATGCGCTGCTGCGTTTCACCGCCGATGCCAGCCACCAGCTCAAGACGCCGCTGTCGGGGCTGCAGAGCACCAGCGAGCTGGCCTTGAAGAGCCCCCGGCCCGAGGAGTGGCACCGGGCGCTGGCGGCGGTCCACCAGGGGGCCGAGCGCACCAGCCGCCTGGCGAGCCAGCTGCTCAGCCTGGCGCGATTGCGTCACGTCGCCGATGGCCGTGCGATGAGCCGGCTCGACCTGGCGGCGCTGCTGCGCGAGACCGTGTTCGACTGGGCCGGGCGCGACGTCGCCCGGGGCCACGACCTGGGCCTGGCCGAACTTCCCGCTACCCCGATCCCCGTGCGCGGTGAGCCGTGGGCGCTGCGGGAACTGCTCGGCAACCTGATCGACAATGCCCTGCGCTACACGCCGCCGGGCAGCGTGATCACCCTGGGTCTGGTGCAGCACGCTGGAGCCAAGGGGCGCGCCGGGGAGGTCGAGCTCTACATCGAGGACGACGGTCCCGGCGTGTCCCCCGAGATGCTGGAGCGCCTGCATCAGCCCTTCGAGCGTGGCGGCCGCCAGGACACCGAAGGCTCGGGGCTGGGGCTGGCGATCGTCGACTCCATTGCCCGGCGCCACGACGCCCGCCTGAAGGTGGCGCCGCGCACGCCGCGTGGGCTGCGAATCAGCGTCTCTTTCCCCCTGGAGAACCGACCATGATGCCCCGCTGTTTCCACGCCTTCGCGTTCGTCGCTCTGCTGCTGGCGGCGGCACCGGGCCGGGCGGCGACTCCGCTCGTGGTCGAGGCGGCGCTCGACCGCGAGGTGGTCGCACCGCTGCTGGCCGCCTTCGAGCTGGCGCATCCCGACATCGAGCTGGACTTCCGCGACCGCTCCACGCTGGAGGTCGACGAGCGCGTGGCCGGCGCGGCCCCGGCGCCGGACGTGGTGATCAGCTCGGCCATGCCGTGGCAGATGGCACGCGTCAACGAGGGCTACGCCAGCCGCCTGGATTCGGCCGAGGCGCGGGCCTGGCCGGAGTGGGCCAAGTGGCGCGACGAGGTGTTCGGCTTCACCTTCGAGCCGATCGTCATGGCCTACCGCCTCGACCTGTCGCGCCACATGATGCCGCCGGCCACCCATGCCGACCTGCACACCCTGCTGACCGAGCAGCGGGAACGGCTGCGCGGGCGGGTGACCTCCTACTCGCCGGCACACAGCGGGGTGGGCTACACGCTGTTCCAGCAGGATGCCCGCTATACCACCCGTTTCTGGGACCTGGTCGCCGCCATGGGCAACGCCGAGGCCGTGCTCGAAGCCAACACCCGCGACATGCTCGAAGGCATCAGCGAAGGGCGCTACTGGCTGGGCTACAACCTGCTGGGTTCCTACGCCATGGTGTGGGCCCAGGAGCATCCCGAAGTGATCGTCCAGGTGCCCCAGGACTACTCGCTGGTGATGATGCGCATGGCGTTCATCCATCGGGATGCGCCAAATCCGCGCGCCGCAGAGACCTTCCTCAACTTCCTGCTCAGCCGGGAAGGGCAGCACGTGCTGGCGGGCGAGACCCCGCTGTTCAGCATTCACCCGGAGGTGACCGGCCCCTATACCGCGCAGCGCCTGCGCGACCAGGTCGGCGATCGGCTCTATCCCATTCCGCTCAATGCCTCGCTGCTGGCCTTCGTCGACCCGCAGCGCCGCGACGCCTTCATGCAGCGCTGGCGGCGCGAATTCGAACGCCGTTGACCCGCCGGCGAGCCGGCCTTCGCATTGCCCGGGCCTTGGCCGGAGCGCTATAATGGTCGATTACTTTCCCCACTCCCCCACCAGCACTGGGTGTTGCCGACTATGTTACGTATGGCCCAAGAAGCTCTTACGTTCGACGACGTATTACTCGTACCCGGCTACTCGGAAGTCCTGCCCAAGGACGTCAGCCTGCGGACCCGCCTGACCCGCGACCTCTACCTCAACATCCCCCTCGTCTCCGCCGCCATGGATACCGTGACCGAAGCCCGCCTGGCCATCGCCATGGCCCAGGAAGGCGGCATCGGCATCATCCACAAGAACATGGCCATCTCGGCCCAGGCCGCCGAGGTGCGCAAGGTCAAGAAGCACGAGAGCGTGATCGTCAAGGACCCGGTGACCGTGGGGCCCAAGGCCAAGCTCGAGGACCTGCTGGCGATGGCCCAGGAGTACGGCTTCTCCGGCTTCCCGGTGGTGGAGGGCGAGACCCTGGTGGGGATCGTGACCGAGCGCGACATGCGCTTCCAGCCCAACCACGGCGACCGCGTGACCGACATCATGACCCCGCGCGAGCGGCTGGTCACCGTGCCCGAGGGCACCGCGCTGGACGTGATCAAGAGCAAGATGCAGGAGCACCGGGTCGAGAAGATGCTGGTGGTCAACGACGCCTTCCATCTACGCGGCCTGGTCACCTTCAAGGACATCGAGAAGGCACGCACCTTCCCCAACGCCGCCAAGGACGCCGACGGCCGCCTGCTGGTCGGCGCCGCGGTGGGCACCGGCCCGGAGACCCCTGATCGCGTGGCCGCGCTGGCCGAGGCCGGCGTCGACGTGGTCATCGTCGACACCGCCCACGGCCACTCCAAGGGCGTGATCGACCGCGTGGCCTGGGTCAAGGAGCATTTCCCGCAGATCCAGGTGGTCGGCGGCAACATCGCCACCGCCGCCGCCGCCCGCGCCCTGGCCGAAGCCGGCGCCGATGGCGTCAAGGTGGGCATCGGCCCCGGCTCCATCTGCACCACCCGCGTGGTGGCAGGCGTCGGCGTGCCGCAGATCACCGCGGTTTCCAACGTTGCCGAGGCGCTCAAGGAGTTCGACATTCCGCTGATCGCCGACGGCGGCGTGCGCTTCTCCGGCGACCTGGCCAAGGCCATCGCCGCCGGCGCCAGCGCGGTGATGGTGGGTGGCCTGCTGGCCGGTACCGAGGAAGCCCCGGGCGAGGTCGAGCTGTTCCAGGGCCGTACCTACAAGGCCTACCGCGGCATGGGCTCGATGGGCGCCATGGCCCAGAGCCAGGGCAGCGCCGACCGCTACTTCCAGGACAAGGACGCCGGCGCCGAGAAGCTGGTGCCGGAAGGCATCGAAGGCCGCGTGCCCTACAAGGGCGTGATGAGCGCCATCGTCCACCAGCTGATGGGCGGCCTGCGCGCCTCCATGGGCTACACCGGCTGCCGCGACATCCAGGAGATGCGCACCAAGCCGGAGTTCGTGCAGATCACCGGCGCCGGCTTCGCCGAATCGCACGTGCATGACGTGCAGATCACCAAAGAAGCGCCCAATTATCGGGCAGGTTAACCGCCAGCTCGAAAGAGACAAACGCGGCGGGTATCATCCCGCCGCACGCTTTTGCATCCGGCCCGCCGCCATACGCTGCCAGTAGAGACGACCCGATGACCGACATTCACGCCCACAAGATCCTCATCCTCGACTTCGGCTCCCAGTACACCCAGCTGATCGCCCGCCGCGTGCGCGAGATCGGCGTGTACTCCGAAGTGCGTGCCTTCGACATCACCGAGGAGGAGATCCGCGAGTACGCCCCCAACGGCATCATCCTCTCCGGCGGCCCGGAATCCACCGTGGCGGCCGGCTCGCCCCGCGCGCCCCAGTGCGTGTTCGAGATGGGCCTGCCGGTGCTCGGCATCTGCTACGGCATGCAGACCATGGCGGTGCAGCTCGGCGGCGAGGTGGAAGGCTCCAACAAGCAGGAGTTCGGCTACGCCCAGGTCAAGGTCGACGGCAGCGACGAGCTGTTCCGCGACATCAAGGACCACGTCGACCACGACGGCAAGGCGCTGCTCGACGTGTGGATGAGCCACGGCGACAAGGTCGCCCGTGCGCCGGAGCCCTTCACCGTCACCGCCTCGACCCCGAGCTGCCCCGTGGCCGCCATGACCTGGCCCGAGAAGCGCTTCTACGCCGTGCAGTTCCACCCCGAGGTGACCCATACCCTGCAAGGCATGCGCATCCTCGAGCACTTCGTGGTCGGCATCTGCGGCGCCGAGAAGCTGTGGACCCCGGCACGCATCATCGAAGACCAGATCGCCCGCGTGCGCGACCAGGTCGGCGACCGCCACGTGCTGCTCGGCCTCTCCGGCGGCGTGGACTCCTCGGTGGTGGCCGCGCTCTTGCACCGCGCCATCGGCGACCAGCTCACCTGCGTGTTCGTCGACAACGGCCTGCTGCGCAAGAACGAAGGCGACCAGGTGATGGAAACCTTCGCCCAGCACATGGGCGTGAAGGTGATCCGCGTGGACGCCGAAGACCTGTTCCTCTCCAAGCTGGAAGGCGAGAACGACCCGGAGGCCAAGCGCAAGATCATCGGCAACACCTTCATCGACGTGTTCGATGAAGAGGCCAGCAAGATCGAAGGCGTCGACTTCCTGGCCCAGGGCACCATCTACCCCGACGTGATCGAATCCGCCGCCAGCAAGACCGGCAAGGCCCACGTGATCAAGTCGCACCACAACGTCGGCGGCCTGCCCGAGACCATGAAGCTGCAGCTGGTCGAACCGCTGCGCGAACTGTTCAAGGACGAAGTGCGCAAGCTCGGCCTGGAACTCGGCCTGCCCTACGACATGGTGTACCGCCACCCCTTCCCGGGGCCGGGCCTGGGCGTGCGCATCCTCGGCGAAGTGAAGAAGGAGTACGCCGACATCCTGCGCGAAGCAGACGCCATCTTCATCGAGGAACTGCACAACGCCGACTGGTACCACAAGACCAGCCAGGCCTTCGCCGTGTTCCTGCCGGTGAAATCCGTCGGCGTAGTCGGCGACGGCCGCCGCTACGAATGGGTCATCGCCCTGCGCGCCGTGGAAACCATCGACTTCATGACCGCACGCTGGGCCCACCTGCCGTACGAGCTGCTGGAGAAAGTCTCCAACCGCATCATCAACGAGATCCGCGGCGTCTCCCGCGTGACGTACGACGTCAGCAGCAAGCCACCCGCGACGATCGAGTGGGAGTGAGGCGCGTCTAGGCAGAACGCCTGACACAGCTAAGCTGACCGAGATCAAGGGCTTACCATTTGGTAAGCCCTTTTTCTTTGCAATTCGTTACAGGGTTTTGTTTACTCGGGTTAAGGTCGCCGAGACGACCACCGATAGAACAGGTAGTACAACGCAGACAGGGCTGTCGCAGGGAAATGATGTCATCCCCGGGCGGTAGTGTGCTTTGCCAAATAAAGGTAACTTATACCGATAACGCGACCTTCGTTATAAGCCTAGGAAACTTTTAATGCAGAGTTCTGCTTATGACCCAAAGCGGACATGGTGGAGCGCAGCAGGTGCCCGAATTGGGTGGTTAGGTACTTTCCTCTAATCAGAGCTGTTGATGAATACTTTAGCTCCTTTAGGGTCTGGCGAGGCATATTCTGGTACAATTTTGGCCGGTCTGATTGTGTAGCGTATATCAACGGTACAACAAGTGTATCCATCTCGTGAAAAAAGGTCGAGCTTGCTCCAAAATCACGATTTCCTCAAGGAGCTGCTGACCCTGGCGAAGCAGGTGGAGTCGGTCAATGAAAGGCCAAGGCTAAAGCTAAAGCGGCCCTGATCAAACTGTTCGCCAAGGTGAAGAACGGCAAGACGCCAATGGTGGTCGAGCGGGTCGTGACCGACATCGACGAAATCGTGCGGCTGGTCCGGCTCCCGGCTGAAAAAACACCAAAGCCGGAGAGCGCGGGGTTCAGAAGGCCCTGAGTAGAGTCATTTGCATTAAATATCACGCCAAAGACCTAGAACTATTTGACAGGCATTTGGATATATCCGGCAGTACTATTGAGAAGAGATGGTAATGGGGATTTATGGCTAAAACAGGGCAGGCAAAGAAAACCATGGAAAACTGCAGAGGCGATACCTTTGGCGGTTGGCCTGCCCACACCCTACTGGAGGCGGGCGACATTCCCATTGCCCAAATCGCCGAGCTTGCCTTGCGTGAAGGACAGAGCTCAAACCCTTTGTATAGGGTCCACCGCTGGTTTGCTCGCCGGGTGGGCTCTCAGTTCCGCTCGATCCTCACCGCGCTGACCCTTCCCCCTGGCAAGGCCGACGCTTTTTGGCATACCTATCTCGGCAAGACCTCCGTACATGGCGCAGTTGTTCTCGATCCATTCATCGGCGGCGGAACGAGTTTGGTGGAGTCCATGCGCTGCAACGCCCGAGTGATTGGTTTTGATATCGACCCGGTAGCGACCATTATTACCCGATTTGAATTGGCCGCCTCCCAGATGGAGGATCACTACCCGGAAATCGAGCAGATCTGCAATGAGGTCGCCCAACTAATTACGCCGTTGCACCGGACAATGGTGAACGGCGTCGAACGGGATGTTCTTCATCATTTCTGGGTCCAGGTGAAGCAGTGCTCGAATTGCCAGAGCGATGTAGAGCTCCATCCCCATTTTCAACTGGCCTACTCCAAAGAGAAGGGTCTGCAGTGGGTATTCTGCAAGGACTGTCATGCGGTCCATGAATTGCCGATTGAGCGTAAGGTGCTGCACTGCACATGCGGCAAGCGCACCACTATCAGCGCGGGCACGCACGGGAACGGGATCATGACATGCCCGACTTGCAAGCACACCCAGAAAATCGCAGCGGACGACCTTGACGGTGCCGAACGTCCCGCTTGGAGACTCTTTGCCCAGGAGTATCTGGTCGGAACCGGCAAAAACTGCACAAGGCATTTCAAGCGCGTGGAAGAAGCGGACCAGGCGTTGTACGACCGAGCCACCCGGAAACTACGGATGATAGGAAACGGCTTGCTTGTACCGACGAGAAGCATTCCCCGCGAGGGGCGTTCGGATGGACGACCGCTGATCCACGGGATTCGGCACTACGCAGACTTTTTCAACAACCGGCAGAAGCTTCACCTGCACCTTCTCGGTTCTGCCATCAGCAGAGTGGAAAGTGATGAGGCACGGCGCTGCCTTGAGCTGGCCTTTAGCGAACATCTCACTACGAACTGCATGTACACAGCCTATGCGTTTGGCTATCGTCGAACCAGCCCAATGTTCTCCATCCACTCATACCGGCACATCACCCGTCCGGTCGAGCTCAACCCTTGGCAGGATGGTGTCGGACGGGGAACGTTCATCAACACGGTTCGGAAAATATCAAAGGCGATTGCCTTTGCCAAAGCGCCCGAGGAGCTGCATCCGCAAGGCACCAGAATCGCCTACGAAGATGATTTTCGGCGTGAACAAGCCTGCCTTGGCTCTGTCGATGATGTATTGAACGGCAGCGCCACGGCGGCGATTGAAACGCAGTCTTCCGAGGAACTCCACTTACTACCGGACGGTTCAGTGGATCTCGTGCTAACTGATCCACCTTACTTCGACAATTTGAGCTACTCGGAACTCTCGGACTTTTATTTAGCCTGGCATCAGGCTTTGGGAATCGCACCGCCCCCATATGACGACAACGTCACTCCCGCTCCGATACTACAGAACCTCGCCATCACGCGACGGTCCGGCGAGGCCATTAAGGGATACCAGGAACGGCTTCAGCAGATTTTCATGGAATGCAACCGAGTGCTCAAGCCGGACGGGATCTGCGTGTTCACCTACCACCATAAACTTGCATCGGCATGGGATGCTCTCGGCACGGCTCTGCTTCATTCTGGACTCTCGGTAACCAAGGTTCTGCCTATGCGTGGTGAAGGTCAAGGGGGGCTTCACACTTACGATGGGACCATCAAGTGGGACGCGGTGCTGGTCTGCCGCAAGAAGAGAGGCGTCAACAAGGAGGGCGTTCCAGTCATCAGCGAAACCGCCTTCAAAGACGCCATCTTGGAGGCGGGCTCTCATTTTGAGGTCTTGTCCACCCATAAGCGGATCGGCTTTAAAGCACCTGATTTCAGCAACTTGGCTCGGGCGTTGGTCGTCAGCAGAAGTTTCTTAGGCGAGGCGGACGCCAGCACACGACTGATATCGGATGCATTGAAGAACATACCAACCCCGGGAGAGTTGTGATGGCGAAACTTGATAAAGGAACGCTTGCCCTAACATTCAAATTCGACTGCGACCGGTTTCTCCGATTTCGTCTGGCCAGCGATGTTGAGAGGGACTCACTTGGCGTCTCAGCCGAAACCTACAAACGCCCTGGTATTGAACTTATCAAAGCGGCCGGGCGGCGTTGGGAAGCCGACAAGTATCAGGATCTGATTGATACCTCGGATGATGGGAAAGTTGTGTTCCTGCTCGAGGACAAGATCGATGATCTTCTGGGACGGAAGCCCTTCAAAAAGATCCAGAACCTTTTTGACATCCTCCGGCAACAGGAACCACCCCAGGCAATTATCGAGGCGGAATTTACGGTTCCTACAAACATTACTCCCGGTCTTCAAAAAGCATACGACGATTTCGGTCTAGATCAGGTAAGAGTGCGCCCGGACATCCTTTGGATTCGTCCAGGCGGTACTGGTGCTCCACTGATCGGTAATGGAATTGTGCCTGAATACGAAATCCATATCATCGACGTAAAAATGGCTGCGGAACCATCACTACGGCACTTTACAGAGGTGACCTACTACGCTCTGGCATTGGCCACAGCCATCCAGCAAGAAGGGCTTGGCAGCAGATATGCCGTTTCGGCAGAAGGCACCATCTGGCCAGGAAGCCACGACATCAACGCGTTCAGGAACCTAGTCCAGCTATATCAGGCCAAGGGAGCCACAGATCCCGTTTCCGAAGCCCTCAGCGAGACGCTGATTCGGGTTCCGTATGAAGTCTATGAAGTCCACGTGCAGCAGTTTTTCGAGGATCGTCTTCTCCGGGTTCTGCAGACCGATATGGAGGATGCCAGTTGGCATGTCGGCCCCAAGTGCCAGCTTTGCGACTACGTTCGCTACTGCCGAGACAAGGCATCCGAATGCGATCATCTTTCCCGGCTGGCCTGGCTCAATCAGGGGCAGGCGGAACTGCTCCGTTCAAATGGCATCACCACTACGGCGGAACTGGCCGAAGCTGTTACTACCGCCGATGATCGGTGGCAATCCGTTATCGACTCCAGCCACCAGTTGCGGGCGGATGGGCCAGCGCTGGCAACTCGCGCCCGATCCCTGACCGAGGGGGCGCCCTTGCCGGTCGACGGGAGGCGCAGTGCGATGATCCCTGCCTGGACTGACCAAAGTATCTTTATCACGATCCATTTCGACCCGGGCTCTGGTATCTCCTTTGCCTTGGGCGCGACGCGGCTCTATTTCCCACACGGCCGCAAACCGGGCGATCCACCGGTAACGAACGAAAAGATTTTCATCGTCGACCGTGTCGATGCGATGAACCCGGAAACGGAACGCGAGAGGCTGAAGGAATTTGCGACTGTAGTTTCTGAATGGTTAGAGGAGGTGTCGACCCTCAACAAAGGTCTACCTGCCCGTGACCGTCTCTCTTCCCATATCTTCTTCTGGGACATGCTGGAGGTGCGTCAGCTCAAGCGCATGTTCGAGCGTCATATGCAGAACCCTGACGTGATCGAACTGATTGAGGTGCTTACCCGTTTCTTCCCGCCGGACAGCCTGCTGCCCGATCCGGATGCCTTTAAATCCCAGCCTGGGACAATCGTCAAAGAAGTTCTTCGAATGCTTGTTGGCCTGCCGGTTGCCCACGATTACTCCCTGTTTGATGCTGCGAACAGTTTCTTTCCAAATATCCGGGAGGATGGCACCCCGTATAAGTTCGGCCTGCCTTTTGGATTCGCTACCCCAATGAGTGATCAGATTCCTTTCGAACGGGCCTATGAGCTGTGGCAGGACAAAATCTTCGTCCGCCATTTCAATAAGCTTTATCCTACTGATCCATCCAAGTGGCGGCGCTACACCCGGGACGAACTCTACGATGGTATCAAGCAGGCTACGAAGGTTCACCTGCAAGCTTTGCAGCACATTGTCCGGAGACTGCGTGAGAACTACAAAGACCGGTTGGTGCTGAAAAAGAGCGGTTTCTCTTCCGCAAGATCCTCTCAGGCAAGCGTGCCGGAGGCGGCAAGAAGCTTGATCGCCTTTGAGAAGCTCAATGTTGCGTGCCAAGAAATGGAAAACCGGAACACTCGCTCACTGCCTGTCGATGAACGGGAAGCGAGGTTTTTTTCGATACGCGGGTTGACCTTGAAGCTTCAAGTAGAGGCTGATCCGATCATCGATGAGATCAAGTTTGTGAATCCACAGTACCAACACGAAACGCTTTATGTTTTCGATTTTTCCCCGACTAGCAGAGATTCCCGAATCAAGGAAGGTGAATTTACCGTCGCCCTATCCAACGAGAATGTATACGTGGATCTCGACGAACCATGGCGTCAGCGACTTGGATTGGGCTTCCAGGATGCAGAGGAACTGCTGGGTGAACACGGTCTTACCGAGCGGTGGATGACAAACAAGTCGATAGGTGCATTGCTTCAGGTAGAGGTCATTCGGCTGGAGGCCATGCAGGACAATCCCTATTTGGTCCTTAAGCCGGGTCACCAGGGGCTCTTTCAGTTTGCCGTCGCGCAAGGACTCGTGGCACTCGACTCACCGCTTGTCCTCGATCCGGTGTATCGGGATTTCTCAAGTGACAGGATAGAAAAAGCATTGAGATCTGTCGGCGGCAAGGCAGCACCGATTAAACGTCCCAGGAAGCGGAGGTAAGGCAATGGCTAAGAGACCGACAAAAATGACTGAACCAGCCCATAGCCTGATGTATACCCCCGGCTCACTGGCGGCAGGAAAAACCTTCTCTGATACCAACCAGCTATACGCGAATGTAACTCCATATCTGAAGGATGCCTTTAACGAAAAGCAGGAATCCCTTTTCCACGATGCATTCAGAAACAGGATTTCTTTGCTTTGGGGGCCGCCGGGAACGGGAAAGACCACGGTCTTGGCCGGGACTATTCTCGGGTGGGTTGAGCATTACGCCGAAGCGGGAATTCCGCTGCGTATCGGTATCGGGTCCAGTAACTACAACGCTATCGATAATGTCCTCAACGAAGTCCTGGAGCTGATTAACAGACGGACGGCCACGGTCGGAGTGTTAGCTTGTCCGGTTCGTGTCACAAGGGTGAGGAGCGACTCATCTGCGCCTCCCTTAAGTGATCAGATCGAAGATATGCCGAGGACCTCCGCAAGGGCTCAGGGATTTGTGAATTCCCTGAAAGGCGACGACCCCGGGATCATCATCGTCGGTGGAACCTGGCAACAGCTTGGTCGACTGGCCGAGAAAGACCACCAGGATAGTGAGCCGACCGCCGAATGGTTTGACCTGCTGGTGATCGATGAGGCGTCACAGGTTCAGGTTGCTGCGGCTGCGGCCTACTTTCTGCTTTTGAAGTCTGATGGGCATGTTGTCCTCGCGGGTGATGACCGGCAGCTCGGGCCGATCTACGGCTTCCAGATGAAGGACAGCGTTCAAGGGCTGTTTGACTGCATTTTCTCTTACATGAAGGAGACTCACGGCATCACTCCGGTGCAGCTTAAACACAACTACCGGACCAACGTGGAAATTTCCGCATGGCCCTGTAAGCGTTTTTATCAGAACGAGTACGAGGCGTTCTTCCCGGAGAGAAAACTGGATCTCACCATCAATTTTGATGGAAGACCTACCGACTGGCCTGAGCAATTGCCATGGTCCGACCAGTTCCTCCGCATTCTTGATCCAGCCTGCCCCGTAGTGGTGATTAGCTACTCTGCCAACACTTATACATTGTCGAATCCTTTCGAGGCGCAGATCGTTTCCACTTTGACCCTTTTGTACAAGAAGCTGGTTGATGCGCAACAGGTCGGAGTAAGTACTCAAGAGTTTTGGACACAGAAAATCGGCATCGTAACTCCCCATAGAGCCCAGATGGCATCCATCAGAAACCTACTTGTGGATGCGGCCGGCATGACGATGGACCCACCACCATTTGTGGACACTGTGGACCGGTTCCAGGGCCAAGAACGCGATCTTATCCTTTCCAGTTATGTGGTGGCTGACCGGGATTTTGTTGCATCTGAAGATACGTTCATCCTAAGCCCGAGACGATTCAATGTGACGCTGACGCGAGCAAGAAGCAAGTTTGTGATGCTTATCAGCGACGCGCTACTCCAGTATCTGCCATCCGATCCAGACGTGGCCCGTGACGCTGCTCACCTGCAGCTCTTCGCAGAACAGTATTGCAACTCGGTATGCGATACTATCGATTTGCCGTTCTTTGAACGCGGTGCTCTGTCGAGCATGAGATGCAAATTAAGGGGGCGATACGAGAATGGTGCTTGATGAAAACAATGCCGATCTATTTGTAGAAGTACGGTGGGTTACTGAACAATACCTTCCGTGCTTGTATAGATTGATTACGACTCGAAACCGAGGAAACGCATGCTTTTTATTCTTTTACTTTTCAGGGGGAGGGTAGTCGTGAGGTGTTTGGTACGGCTCTGTGTGGTACAGATTTGTCGAGAGCTGAAATATTTCAAGGCGCAGTTCATGTCATTGGCAGAAATATCTGATGTAATTGTTGCAGAGCTTCAAGAGCTGCTGGTGGAGGGGCTGCACACGTATAGAAAACGGCCGAATTTCGCACGCCACCAACCAGTCAGCACTATCTTCGCGAGTCAGATGCGAACGGTCTGAGTTTCGGTGGCTATGCCTAGGTGAAATCTCGCGCCGGGGCGTGGCTTGGTGACCTCGGGGCTACCTGAATTGCAGGTGTAAAATTGATTGTTATACTTCTTATGGTAGTTTTTATCAGTTATGATGATTTGCGTTAAGTAACAATTGTTATGAAGGCTTGTCATAAATAGCATCATCGTTATGAGGGCAGTTAATATGTGCTAAAATTACAGTCGGCAAGCTTTGCCATCTAAAAATATAAAGAGCTATTAGGAAGTGCTATTTGTGTCTTTAACTCTAACAATAGTTTTTTAATTGAGAGCATCCTGAAGAATGATGCGCAGGGTGTATACAATTGGCATACCTTGATAGACCTCACATCTGGTGAGCTATCTAAACCGTGATTAGACTATTAGTCTTGACGCAAGGGCCCATGTTAGGGCCCTTTTTTACAGTGGTTTCCATTCATCTGCCAACAGAAGTCCGGCCTGAAAGGCATCGACAAGCTATTCATCCGATGTTGGCAGTTGTGACCATAGCTCTTTCAGTGATCTTGGTGGCAAGTAGGTTATAGTTATGACCTCGAAAAAAGGGTTTATGTTTATGACAGTATTCACAAAACCTTTTTCTCCACCTTCCATGAAGTCACCTGTTGTGCCTTCTGGAACGTAAACCGTGGTAATCCGCCTGGGAAAGTCAATGCGCTGCACCTCCATGAGACTGTAGCTTTCCCTCATCAGGGCTACTACTAGACCCTGATCAATACCTGAGGAGCTGATGGTACATGCATCGGTACCAGCAACAGTCAACAAGATCATGTCGACTTCAGCGTCTTCGTCGAGAGCCAATTGGTAGCCACTTCCCTGCTTAGGGGGCGTAGGCGGCATTAGTTCAGGAAGCTGGTGGGCAGGAATGGGGTCCAAGCCTTGCTCATCTGCAATTGACACGGTGCTCTGGTAATCGGCGTCGGTGCTGAAGCAGTACCGATCGAAATTGGACACAAACTGTTCAGCCCATTGAAAGGGCTCCTGTGCGTCAGCTTGGACTGGGCCGAGCAGCTGGATGTAAGTCAACACCATCACTGCGATATTGCGGGTAAGAAGTTGCATTGGGTTCCCTGAGTTTATGCTTGACTACGCTCGACGTGAACGAACGCATATGGTCCCACATTCTCACCGCCGAGCAAGGTCAGTTTGCGTCATTTACTTGGTGAAATGCAGCTCGGTGTATTTCACCAAGGATTTTTAGGAGTGAGCATTCCTGCGCCTAAGTCCTTACGAGCCGCACAGCCCTGCCACGAGCAATCCGGCCCCAGCCCGCCGTATAGACGGTGAGGGGCCAATCGGTGTCGCCACCCAGCGCTATCACAACGTGGGTTAAGCAGGTTGCCGCAACAATGAGGAAACGCGACTGTTGCGGCTCAGCGGTCTGACAAATTAGAATCCCTGCATGTGCACCTCTGTGGAATGGCCTAACGGCGCCATAGCTACTATCAGCCACAGGACCATGAGAAGAGACTGGTAAGTTTGGCAAGACCTGCCTGGCCTTCACCGTGTTCCTGCTGGTGAAGGTCGTCGACGGCCATCCCCACAGCTACGAATGGGACCTAGCCCTGCGCGCCGTGGAAACCATCGACATCATGACCGACCATTGGGCGCACCTGCACTTGGAAACTGTTTCCTCTTGCACCATGTACGACGTCAGCAGCAAGCCACCGGCGATGATCGAGTGGGAGTGATTTTCGCTAATTCTTTCAGCCTTAAGGTAAGCACCCCTCTAACGTTACTTAATTCCAAGGGAAGGATATGTTTCACATCTTGAAAGAACTTTATTGGCTCCGCTCCATGAGCGAACCGCGCATGGATCGTCACCGCTACTGGCTGGCTGCCTACTTGCTGTTAAGCGTACAGCTGGGTGCTGCGTTTCTTATGAGCCAAGACCAGTTCTTATGGAGCATGATGCCAGATTTTTATCCTGAAGCTTTCTTTTGGATAAGCTATTTCACGCCGCACGTCTCGATGGATCTCGCATTGATCGTTCTGTACATTATCGTGGGTATTAACGCCTTCGGGCGGGCTTTTGGTGGCCTCGCCGGGATCGGCATTTACTCATTAGGGGCTCTGGCCTCAGCGTCCAGTTGGGCGGCATCGCGTGGTATGGATGAGCCCCTTTGGTACCCACTACTATCGATAGTGATGCTGGCAATAATAGGTATCGTGGCGCTGTTCATGGGTTTCACGTTACGCTCTCTTCGCGATGTCGACCCGTCACATGCGCTCTTGCGACAGCGCCCGGACATACCTTTGGAAAAACAGCTGGATTGCCTGTCCTTCTTGCGCCGCTACCTGTTAGCCCACTTGGTGATCAACGTGATGGGTGTCGCAATTATCGGCATCATGTTTTGGCGTCTCAACAACCTATCAGTGATGGGGTACTATGGGGTAGCCGATACAACGTTAAAGATCGGTGGTTTTTTCCTACTGCTACTGGCAGTGCTGGGATGCATCTGGATTCTTAAGCTAGTCGTCAAGCGATTGAATAGTTTCACCGATGCTACGATGGCAATTATATGCTGGGGTATAGTCCTGACAGTCGTCATCGGAGGCGGTACGGTCTGGCTGGCAATAAACGAGTTTTATAGTAGTGGGTGGCTATTTCTACTGGCCAAAACCATCGGTCTTAGCCTGTGGCCTATCAGCATTGCCGCTCATATTTATTTGCTAACCAATCCCTCGAAACAGCTTTCCTCTGCAGAGGTGGAAATGGCGGAATCATCAGCGCAGGGACCTGCCACTTCACCGCAGATCGATACCTGACGCCCCCGGAGTGCCTCGGCTATCGAACACCAGTCCAATCAGTACTGAAGCTTCATAAAGCGGGCGCCTCAAGGGCGCCCGCTTTCGTTATGACCTTACAGTCAGAAACGATCAACCCGGAACGGTGTCATATCCACCGCCGGCTCTTCGCCCGCCATCATCTGGGCGAGCCACAGGCCCGCCTTGCCGGGGGCGGGCCGATTACCGGCTTCATGTCGGGCAGGCAGGGGCGGGCGCCTTTCCAAGGCTGGCTGTCGCGACGCTTGCCCAGTGGGAACAGCTTGCGTGCCACCTTTTCGGCGGCGGCCAGCTGCTTGTACTGGGGCGGCGATTCCAGGTCGGCCAGCTCGGCGCCGGTGGTGAGGCGAATGCCGGCGCGCATGGGTTCGAGCAGGAAGCCCTTTTCGGCGTCCATCACCCAGTGGTTGAGCTTGGCATCCCCTTCGGCGGAGTAGTGCATGTGGTAGCCGCGCTTCACGAACAGCGGCACTTTTATGCCGAGCCTTCCCAGCAACTCTCCGGCCCAGGGGCCCAGGGCTACCACTACTTCATCTGCCTGCGCTCGTAGCGCTTGCCGCTCGAGTTCAGCCAGTAGTCCAGCAGCGGGCCCGCCGCGCTCAGCATGCCGGTGGGGCGATAGCGGATGTCCACCTGGCGGTTGGGCAGTACCCGCAGCGATTAGCGCAGCACTTTGAGCGGATGGGGGGTGAGCAGCTCAAGGCGCGCACCGCCACCCGACGCGGCAAGCTGAAAGCCCTACTGGGGGCACTTGGTACGGGCCAAGCCAGCGACGCTGAACGGTCGCTGCTGGCCCGACTCGAGCTGGATCGGCCCACCG
Organism: Billgrantia sulfidoxydans; assembly: GCF_017868775.1. Taxonomy (NCBI): domain Bacteria; kingdom Pseudomonadati; phylum Pseudomonadota; class Gammaproteobacteria; order Oceanospirillales; family Halomonadaceae; genus Billgrantia; species Billgrantia sulfidoxydans. Next base: position 672,685 of record NZ_CP053381.1, read on the forward strand.
GCTGGAATGAGCGCCTGGAGCGGCGGCTGGTGCTGCAGGCGCTGCGATCTAGCTAGGCCATGTCACAATCAGGCAGCCACTTCTTCCTCGTCCTCGATCGCCAGCTCGAGGTGGAAGTGAGCCGGCCCCGTCAGGTTGACCAGGGCGTCCAGACTGAACTTGTTGATGCGGCCGTTCAGCAAGTCGTTGAGGCGAGGCTGCGTGATGCCCAGTCGATGCGCGGCCTCACTCTGAGTGATATCCCACTCCTGGACACGACCGGCGATCTTCGCCATGAGCTCGGAGCGCAGACGCATGTTCAGCGCCTCTTCGGGAGTATCCTCAATGGCGTCCCATACGCTGTCATAATACTCGATGGCCATGGTGTCACCTCGCTTGGTGGCCGGGGCTTAGGGCAGCACTTTGTATCGCTGCTTTCCTTGGCTTCTGTGAGGCTATATCAATACGGATATAATGGGCTCATCAACCGAACGGTTCAAGCTCGGTGCTGCAAGCCCTCCACTGTGGCGAATGGGGAGTGACCAAGGGGCAGGGGAGTCGTAGAGAGGCATTAAAAAAACGGGCGCCTCAAGGGCGCCCGTTTTCGTTATGGCCTCACCTTCAGAAGCGGTCGACGCGGAACGGTGCCATATCCACCGCGGGCTTTTCGCCATCGATCATCTGGGCGAGCAGTTCGCCGGTGGCCGGGCCGAGGGTGAAGCCCTGGTGGCCGTGACCGAAGGCGAGCCACAGCCCTTCCTTGTTGGGGGCGGGGCCGATCACCGGCTTCATGTCGGGCAGGCAGGGGCGGGCGCCTTTCCAGGGCTGGCTGTCGCGACGCTTGCCCAGCGGGAACAGCTTGCGTGCCACCTTCTCGGCGGCGGCCAGCTGCTTGTACTGGGGCGGCGACTCCAGGTCGGCCAGCTCGGCGCCGGTGGTCAGGCGAATGCCGGCGCGCATCGGTTCTAGCAGGAAGCCCTTCTCGGCATCCATTACCCAGTGGTTGAGCTTGGCTTCCCCTTCGGCGGAGTAGTGCATGTGGTAGCCGCGCTTCACGAACAGCGGCACTTTCATGCCCAGCCTTCCCAGCAGCTCTCCGGCCCAGGGGCCGAGGGCCACCACCACTTCATCTGCCTCCAGGGGGCCTTCGCTGGTATCGACTCGCCAGCCGCCCTCGACCTGGAGCACGTCCTCGACGCTGGCCTGCTTGATGTGACCGCCCTGTTCAGCAAAGCTGCGGGCGTAGGCCTGCACCAGGCCGCCCGGGTCCGAGACCATCCACGGCTGCGTCCAGTGGATCGCCCCGACCAGCCCCTTGCCCAGATGCGGCTCCTTGGCGTAGAGCGCCTCGGCATCCAGCACCTCGTACTCGACCCCGAAGCGCTCGTGGTTTTCCTGGGCTTCTTGCTGGCGCTCCTCCAACTCCTTTTGAGTGCGGTAAAGCTCCAGCCAGCCGCCCTTGCGCACCAGCGCCTCGGCGCCGGCGGCCTCGATCATCGGCGCGTGGGCATCCTGGCAGCGCATGATCAGCGAGGCCCACTCGTTCACGATGCGCTCGTAGCGCTTGCCGCTCGAGTTCAGCCAGTAGTCCAGCAGCGGGCCCGCCGCGCTCAGCATGCCGGTGGGGCGGTAGCGGATGTCCACCTGGCGGTTGGGCACCACCCGCAGCAGGGTGGCGATATCGCGGGGGAAGGCGTAGGGGCGCACCGCCTCGCGCTGGATGATGCCGGCATTGCCGAAGGAGGTCTCGAGCCCCGGCTCGCGGCGGTCCACCAGCGTGACGTCATGGCCGCGACGCACCAGATGCCAGGCCACGGATACGCCGACCATGCCGGCACCAAGAACGATGATATTGCGGGCCATGAAGGTCTCCCTGCCGATGGAAAATGGAAAGCTCCGCCACGGGGCAGAGCCTGTCATGGGCGGAGTTTATCAGCACTTCCCAGAAAATCGGCTACCTGCTGAAAATTAAGATTATCGCTCTATATTTTGAATAGAAGGCGGAATCTTTGCCCGTAAATAGAGTGGTGAATGGAATTATTTGCGTTTCTGACTCCTGGGCCTGCGTTGGACACCAGCTAGGCAGCGAGCCGCTAGCTACCGAGTGCCTTCCGCTCCCGTGCGACTGACCGGAGCGGCGCCGCCAGCGTGGATGGACGGCGCTGCGCGGACTAGCCTCAATGTAGTCAATTTTGCTCAACAGTGGCGGAGGGAGAGGTGCGATGCTGAAGGCGGTCTTGCTCGACATCAGTGGCGTGCTGAGCGAGGACGGCGAGGCCCTGCCCGGCGCCGTGGAGGCGGTGGCGCGGCTGCAGTCCAGCGGCCTGGCGCTGCGCTTCCTGACCAACACCTCGCGCAAGACATCGGCCGCGGTGTGCGACGAGCTGCAGCGACTGGGCTTCGCCCCGGCGCCCGAGCAGGTGTTCACCGCACCGGGGGCCATCCGTCGCTATCTCCAGCGCAGTGGTCTTCGTCCCTACCTGCTGATCCATGAGCGGCTCGAGCCCGAGTTTGCCGACCTGCCCTGCGAAGCGCCCAACGCGGTGGTGCTCGGCGATGCCGAGCAGCGCCTGGACTATGCCCACCTCGACGAGGCCTTCCGGCTGCTGCTGGAGGGAGCGCCGTTGCTTGCCGTGGGCACCAACCGCTACTTTCGCCAGTCGGGCACCCTGCACTTGGACGCGGGGCCCTTCGTGCGCGCCCTGGAATATGCCGCCGGCATCGAGGCCAAGGTGCTGGGAAAACCCGCGAGCGATTTCTTTCATGCCGTGCTCGACGACATCGGCGTGGCACCCGGCGAGGCGCTGATGGTGGGCGATGACGTGGAGTGCGATGTGGTCGCCGCCATGGAGCTAGGCCTGCAGGCCTGCCTGATTCGCTCAGGCAAGTATCGCCCTGGGGACGAGGCGCGGGCGCCGCAGGCACGCTGCGAGGCGAGCCTGGCCGAGCTGGTCGATGCGTTGCTGGAGGCGCGTTAGGCGTGCGCCATACCGAAGCGGATGCTCGCCATGGCCTGGCTATGTCTGATCAAGGAAGGTATGGCATATGCTTGCGTTGGTGGGGTCACCTCCCAACGACCCACCGCTCCGGCAGCTTGCGGCAGTTGCTCAACAGGCGCTGCTGCAGCCTCTCCAGCAGCGTTTGCTCAGTGCCTTGCTGGGCCTCGGCGCTTAGGGTGGCGAGGGTAGCGTCGATGGCTGCCGGCATGCGTTCGGCGAGTTCGAGCCCTTGGCGCAGGAAGTAGCGCGGCTGGAATCGCATCGAGCGTGCCAGGGCTTCGAGGTGTGAGCGTTCGATGCTGCCGGGGCGGTCTTCGCCATTAATGCGAAACGCAAAGCGGCGCGCGAGGCCGCTGTAGAGCGTGGTGCTCATCAGGTCATAGAACGGCGCCAGCCGGGGACCTTCCTCGGTGTAGAGGATGGCGAGGTTCTTGGCATGGCTGTCGTTGTTGCCGATCAGCAGGTTGAAGAAGCACCAGGCGATCAGGCGCTGCAGGTCCTTTGCCGGTGCTCCCACCTGCTGCATGAGTTCACGACAGCGCGCCAGGCCGGGGCCGCCGTCGCTTTCGTACTTGATCAGCGAGGGGGTACCGGCAAGCTGGCAGAAGTCGAGCTGGTGCAGGCGACGCAGCCGGCCCTGTTCGTCGGGCGCCCGGTCGTACCGGCGCACGAGGCAGGCGTGGGTATCGGGCTGGTAGCTGGCTTCGGCGACTTCGAGCCCGAGTTCGGCGGCCAGCTGCATGCAGAAGGTTTCGTTGATGGCGCTGGCCCATACACCTCTCAAGCCCTGGATATCCGGCTTGAGGATATGGCTGGAAGGGGCCGACCCTTCCGGGATGGCGGGGCTTCCGTCTGCCTGCACCATTAGCAGCAACTTGTCCTGGGCGCCGGCCAGCGAGATCCGCGCCTCTTCGCTCTGCTGCGAGAGCAGAGGCCCTCGTTCTCTGTGCCGTAGGTGTTCCGCCAGCGCTTCCCAACTGATGGGCCGATAGTGCGGCGGAGCGGGTGTTTCTCCTGGCGGCAGCAGAGTGAAGCCGCTGGCCGTGTCTCCGCCGATGGCCTTCAGCAGGCCGAAAACGGTCGTGGTGTGGTGGCGAAGCTCGAGGTGGCGGCGCAGGTCGCCTTCCGGCAGCAGGTTTTCGAAATAGGCCAGCACCGCATCGCCTACATGCACCTGCTGCGAGAGGGGTAGGGAAGGAGAAAGGCTCACCGCTTCAGGGTGCTCCAACCAAGCGGAGGCATACTCGAAGCGCAGCGGTTGTGCGTCATGCAGCCGGCCGACATGCCTGTCGCCGTGGTAAAGCACCAGGGTATCGTCACTCGCCATGGCGGTTGCCACCCTTGCGCCGCACCACCACCTCGAGCCCCATCAGGTCGAGTACATCCAGCACCTTCTGCAATTGCAGTGTCGGCTTGCCGCGCTCCAGGTCGACGATGAAGCGATTGCCGGTGCCGGCGAGGCCGGCCAGGTCGATCTGCAACAGCCCCTGTTCGGCGCGCAGCTGGCGCACCAGCTTGCCGAGGTCTTCGCTGTGACGAATAGGAGCGGTCAAGGAAGGCGAAGCAGTGAACTCGTAAGTCGGCATGGCAAATCCGCTTGTAATTACCGTTCGGTAATTCTAGGCAGGGATTGTCTGATTCGCAATGAGGAAATTACCGACCGGTAATTTTCGTGGGAATCAAGGTTCGATTTACAGAAAAATTACCGATCGGTAACTACTGGCCATATCCATGGGATCGGTCGACTGTCGCCAGCTATCGCGCAGCGCCGCGAATCCTTGCCTCGCCTTCCACTAATACGCTCCATGCCTGGCGCTTCAGCGCCTCGTCACCCCTTGTCATCACTTCCAGCAATTGGCGTTTCTCGGCCAGGTAGACCCGGGCGAAGCCGGGGGCCCGCGCGACGATGCTGCCGGTGTTGTCGATCAGGTCGGCGTACTTGATGGTCTGCGCCTCGGGGGAGATCAGTGCCAGCCTGTCGCGCTCCAGCGCCTTGCGGTGAGCGCGGTTGCCGATTTCGGGGTCGACGAATTGATCCGTCAGCTCCAGGACCAGAACGGCCACCCGCTCGCCGAAGCACGCCTCGATGTCCAGCGCCGTCACGGCGGTATCCTCGAGCACGTCGTGCAGGTGGGCGGCGGCGATCATCTCCGCTGTCGCCGACTCCACGGCCGACACCCTCTCTGCCACGGCCGCCGGGTGCCGCCAGTAGGGCTCGTCGGTGTACTTGCGCCGCTGCCCCACGGCCTGGTGGGCGGCGCGGCTGAACAGCGCCGCGCGTTCGATCATGTCGTCCATCCTGGTCGCTCTCTTCGTAACTCTTTCCGTAACGCTCCCCGCTTCACCTTCTTCCGCTCCACCTTCACCTGCCTCAATCGCGCGGGAGTTTCTTCAGGCGCTCATCGGCGCGCTTCACCGTTTTCATCTTCTCCGGCCGCTTCATGGCTTTCCAATGGCGTATCTCTTCCATGGTGCGGCCGCAGCCGATGCAGAGATCGCCTTTCAGTTGGCATATCGAGACGCACGGGCTTTCGATCTTCGCCATTCAATGCCTCGTTGGCTTGGTGAGACCCTGTACCGCGTAGCTTACGGCAAAAACACCCGGATCAACGCTTCGCGCTCCATCTCCAGCATCTCTCCCGACATCGGGTTCTGCCCGGCTTCCTCACTAGCCTGCCATTCCAGCAGCAGCGCTTCGGCTTCGGGCGAGCCGGCCAGGCGGGCCGCGAGGATGTGGTTGGCGTTCGGCGTGTCAGCTGGCTCGCCGGCCATGACGTAGGCGGCCTCCACCTTGGCATAGCACGCCACGGCATCGTCCGTGGCTCCCTCCAGGCGCTCGTGCAGCATGCAGCGCAGCAGCATTCCCTCCTTGTGCAATCCCTCTTCGTCGAGCGCATCCAGGTCGCGCTTGGCTGCCTCGTAACGGCCCAGACTGGCAAGCAGGCTGACGCGGTTGGTGCGCAGTTCGGTGTGGTCGGGGTGGCGCGCCAGCCCCTCGTCGTAGATCGCCAGCGCCTTCTCGTAGTGCTGCGTATCGCCCCGGGCTTCCATCAGCACAGCACCGGCGCGCTCCAGGTAGTGCGCCGGCGGTTCGCCGCTGGCCGGCGAACCGCTGGCCAGCAGCAGGGTGGCAAACAGGTATTTGTCGATCTTCGGTGAGTGCATCCCAATCCCTCGGTCTTTCTCCATGTTGAAACTCATTATTGTTCGCCTGGAGCGGCGGGTCATGACTGAGCGAGGGGTTGAGATATGGCTTACAGATATTTCGGCGATTTCTTACGCCAGTCGTGGCTGTCATCGTTTTGTCAGGTCGGCATAAGGTTGTCACCTGACAACCTATCGTGATACACCTCCCAGGGAGGACGACAAACCATGACCCATTACGACTTCACTCTCAAATTCGCCGTCCCTGATGCGCTCGACATGGAGACGCTGGAAACCCGCCTCTTTGAGACGGGCTGTGACGATGCGCTGGTCGGGCTGGGGCAGAAAGGTCGCCTGGCTCTGGAGTTTTCACGTGAAGCGGTCTCGGCCCATGAGGCGATCATCAGCGCCATGGCGGATGTGAAGCGTGCCGTACCAGAGGCGCGTCTGATCGAAGCCGGCCCCGACTTGGTAGGGGTGACGGATATCGCGGAGTTATTTGCGTTCAGCCGCCAGAATATGCGCAAGCTGCTGCAGTCTCACCTGGCGACCTTTCCGCTGCCGCTGCACGAAGGGCGCGCCGCACTCTGGCACCTGGCCGAGGTGCTGGAGTGGTTCCGTACACACCAGCACAAGGCCGTCGATGAGGCCCTGCGCGAAGTGGCCCGGGTCAGCATGCAGGCCAACGTCGCTCGTGAGACCCGTCGTTTACCTGCGGAGGAGATCCAGCGCTTCGAGGCGCTGGCCTGATGACCAGGCGCTATCACGCCGGCGAGCCGATGCCGACGGCAGCGCTAGTGGAGGGATCGGCGACCTTGGCGGGCTTGCGCGCACTCAGCGCGTCGCGCTTCGGCGGCGCCTGGAACAGGCGGCCGTATTCCCGCGTGAACTGCGAGACGCTCTCGTAGCCCACCTCGAAGGCGGCATTGCTGGCCGAGAAACCTTCGTCGAGCATCAGCCGGCGTGCTTCGACCAGGCGCAGGCGCTTGTGGTACTGCCCCGGCGTCAGCGTGGTCATGTGCTTGAAGTGCTTGTGAAACGAGGTGAGGCTCATGCCGGCTTGCGCCGCCAGTCGCTCCACGGGCACGCGCGAGCGGTATTCCGCCCGGAGGATCGCAATGGCGGCGGCGAGGCGGCCGGCGTGGCTGTCCGGATCCGCCAGTGTGCGCAAGACGGTGCTGTGAGGCCCCGACAGCAGCCAGTAGTGCAGCTCGCGCATGATGCCCGGGCTCAGCAGCGGCGCCGCTTCGGGGCGGTCCAGCAGTTGCATCAGTCGTGCTGCGCAGTCGAGCAGCGCGGCTTCGGTGTCTACGGCGAACAGCGTCGGCATCTCGGAGGGGCGCTGCGGGCGGGGGCTGCCGAGGTGGGCGGTGAGCTCGCGCAGGATCGCCATGTCCAGCTCGACGGCGATCGCCAGGTAGGGCTCGCTGTGGCTCGCTTGCACGACCCGTCCGATGACCGGCATGTCGGCGCTCACCATCGCGGATTGCCCGGCAGAGAGTACACGCTCCTCCTTTCCCACGATCAGGCGCTTCGCGCCCTGAAGCACCAGGCATACCAGCGGCTTGTAGACCGTGTGCAGGTCGCCGGTGGGCGCTTCGAGACACATCATGCGCAGCCCCGGCACCGGCGTCAGCGCCATGCCGCGGCGGTTGGCGTGGCGGCGGGTATAAGCCCGCACGGCCTGTCTGAGCGATTCCATGGGTTCCCTCCTGCAGTTCGGTTAAAACCTAGCACGGCAATGAAGGGGCAGCACCAATCCGGCAGGATCAGGCAAGTTTTACGCAGGCGTTGGCAAGCCCTCTCCCGGACGAATGGTTAAAAGTAGTTGGCGAGGCGCAAGCGCCATGAACCAGTAGCCAGCCGAGGAGAAGCCTTCATGACAGCTTTCACGCTCAACGGGCGCGAGGTGAACGTCACCGCCGAGCCGGACACGCCGCTGCTGTGGGTGATCCGCGAGCAACTGAAACTCACCGGGACCAAGTACGGTTGCGGCATTGCGCAGTGCGGTGCCTGCACGGTGCATGTCGATGGCGAGCCGGTGCGTTCCTGCGTCTTTGCGCTATCGGGTGCCGAGGGCCGGTCCGTCACGACCATCGAGGGGCTGTCCGAGGATGGCTCGCACCCCGTCCAGCAGGCCTGGGTGGCGCTGGACGTGCCGCAGTGCGGCTACTGCCAGTCGGGGCAGATCATGAGCGCGGCCGCGCTGCTGGCGCGCCACCCGAACCCCTCCGACGAGCAGATCGACGAGGCGATGGCCGGCAACCTGTGCCGCTGCGGCACCTACGTGCGCATCCGGGCGGCCATTCATCGCGCCGCCGAGGCGTGACGAGGTTCGACTTCCGCCGATCCCTCTTCATCCCGCTCGACTCTCCATCACCTTGACCGAGGCGCAGGTAGCACGATGAAACTCCAAGAGCTTTCCCTTACCCGTCGCTCGTTTCTCGCCGGCGCCGTCGCGGCCGGCGTCGCCCTCGTCGTTCCCCTCCGGTTGCCGGCCTGGGCGGGGCAGGGCGAGGCGGCGGGCCTCTCGCAGGCCTACATCCGCATCGACGCGAGCGGCCGGGTGACCTTTCTGCTGCCCACCAGCGAAATGGGCCAGGGCACCCACACCGGCCAGGCCCAGATCCTTGCCGATGAGCTGGGCGCCGACTGGTCGAGCATCGAAGTGGGCATGCCGAACCAGCCGACCTCCGACTACCGGATTCCGTTCATCGGCCAGATGCGCTCCGTGGGCTCGTTCGGCATCCGCTTCTGGCACGACCCGTTGCGCCTCGCGGCCGCCCAGGCGCGAGAGATGCTGACCCAGGCCGCGGCCGAGCGTCTCGGGGTAGCGCCTGAGGCCCTGCATGCCGAGAGCGGCTTCATCGTCCATGCCGAGAGCGGCCGGAGGGTCCCCTTCGGCGAGCTGGTGGCAGAGGCCTCGTCGCTGCCGGTGCCGGAGGCGCCGACCCTGCGCCCCGATGGCGAGCGAACCCTGAGCGGGCGCGCGGTGCCGCGCCTCGATACGCTGGAGAAGGTGACAGGCAGGGCCCAGTACGGGGTGGACGTCGAGCGCGAGGGCCAGCTGTATGGCGCCGTCCGCCTCGCCCCGGTCTATTCCGCCGAGGTCGAGTCGATCGATGAGAGCAGCGTCGCCGACATGCCGGGCGTGGTGGCGGTGGCTCGCGTGCCGCGCGGCGCGGTGGTGGTCGCCGACTCCTGGTGGCAGGCCAGGCAGGCCGCCGAGGCGCTCGATATCACCTTCACCGCCACTGACGCCGACGAGCTCTCCAGCGAGGCGATCGACACGATGCTGCGCGAGGCGCTGGAGCGGCCAGACGTGCCCGTCTCCACCCTGCGCGGCGAGGCGGAGGCGACGCTCGCGAGCGACGGCCGGGTCGTCGAGGCCGAATACTCGGTGCCGTTGCTCGCCCATGCGTGCATGGAGCCGATCAACTGCACCGCCGAATCCACCGAGGAGCGCACGGAGCTGTGGATCGGTACCCAGGGCCAGGACGTCGTGCGCATGACGCTCGAGAACGCGCTGCAGGTGCCGGCCAACCAGTTCTTCATCAATACCACCTACCTGGGCGGCGGCTTCGGCCGCAAGACACACGGTGAGATCGCCCTGCAGGCCGCGCTGGCCAGTCGTGCCGCTGGCGGCCGGCCGGTCAAGGTGCTGTGGGCGCGCGAGGACGACGTGCGGCAGGGCCAGTACCGCCAGACGATGCGCTGCCGCTTCCGGGCGGTGCTGGACGAAGCCGGGGATATCGCCGGCATGCGCATTCGCGTTGCCGGGCCGCAGATGGGCCGCGAGTACGGCATCGACCCGGAGCAGCGGGCGCGGGAAACGGGAAATCTCGCCAACTTCGATCCCTTCTCGCTCGGCGGGCTGTCGGACATGCACTACGTCATCCCCAACTTTGTCGTGGAGCACGCCGTGGTCGACCTGCCGATCCCGCTCTGCCCCTGGCGTTCCATCGCCTACTCCTTCAACGGCTTCTTCCTGGAGAGCTTCATGGACGAATGCGCGGCGGCCGCGGGCCTCGACCCACTGGCGTTTCGCCGCCGCCACTGCGAGGGGCAGGAGAGGATGCTCGCCGTCCTCGACCGGGTGGCCGAGATGTCGCGCTGGAGCGAGCCGGCGCCCGAGGGCATGGCGCGCGGCCTGGCGGTGGTCGAGAGCTACGGCTCCTACGTTGCCCAGGTGGTCGAGACGCGGGCCGACGACGAGGGGTTCCAGGTGGCGCGGGTCCATGCGGCCATCGACTGCGGGCGCGCCATCAACCCCGGCCAGGTGGAGGCGCAGATACAGGGTTCCGTCATCGATGCGCTCGGTGCGGCGCTGCGGCAGAAGGTCACGATCCGCGACGGCCGCGCCGAGCAGTCGAACTTCCACGACTACCCGCTGCTGCGTATCGGCGAGGCGCCGCCCGTGGCGGTGGGCATCGTCGAGATCGGCTCGCCGCTGGGCGGCGTCGGGGAGCCGGGCGTTCCCCCGCTCGCGCCGGCGCTGGCCAACGCGCTGTTCGCCGCCACGCAGCAGCGAATCCGCCACCTGCCGTTCGCCGACCACGCCTAGGTGAGGGCGAGATCAGACCTGTCGAGGCCCGCCATGCAGTGGGAACATGCGTATCTGGAACATGCTCAGGACGTCCTTGGCCAATGGCTCGACTGGCGCCGGGCGGGGGAGGTCGCCCTCGTCATCGTGACGGCGACGGAGGGCGGCGCCGTGCGCCTGCCAGGGGCGCTGCTGGCCGTATCGGCGGCAGGGGAGAGCTGCGGCTATCTCTCCGGCGGCTGCATCGACGCGGATGTGGTGCATCATGCCCAGGCATCTCTCCGCTCGGGGCGCATCGAACGGCTGCGATACGGCAGCGGCTCGCCTTTCATCGACCTGCCGCTGCCCTGCGGCGGTGCCATCGAGGTGTGGGTGCTTCCCGATCCCGATGTCGAGGTGCTGCGCGGGTGCCATGACCGGCTCGCCTCGCGTCAGCCGGCGACGCTCACGCTGGCGCCATCCGGCGCGCTGCGGCTGGGGCACTCGGCCGAGGCCCGCGCGCGCTCCTTCCGCTACACGCCCAAGCTCCGCCTGCGTATCGCCGGGCGTGGGGCCGACAGCCTGGCGCTTGCCCGCCTGGCGACGGCAAGCGGTATCGAGACCGAACTGCAACTGCGCGACGGCGCCGACGTCCAGGCTGCCCGGCGGCTGGGAATCGCCGGGGTCACGCCGCTGACGGTCCCCTCGGCGCTGCCGGCCCTGGGCGACGATCCCTGGACGGCCTTTCTGCTCGCCTTCCACGACGTCGACTGGGAGGAGGCCCTGCTTGGCCAGGCCCTCGGCGGCCCCGCCCTCTACCTCGGCGCCGTGGGCAGCAGGGCGACCCATGCCCGGCGCTGCGAGCGACTGCGTGCGGCCGGCGCCACCGAGCGGCAGATCGAACGCCTGCGTGGCCCCGTCGGCCTGCTCCCCTCCATGCGCGAGGCGTCGACGCTGGCCGTTTCCGTCCTCGCGGAGATCGTCGAGGCCTACCAGCGCAAGGTGCGGTGCCCCTTCGCCTCGACGGCACTGGTGCTGCTGGCCGCGGGGCAGTCCCATCGCTTCGCGGAGGGCGACAAGCTCCTGGCGCGGCTGCGCGGGCAGCGCCTCATCCAGCGTGCCGCCGCCGCACTCCAGAGCCATGCGCTTGCCGCCCGCATCGCGGTCGTCGGCCCCGATCAGGCCGCGCGGGCGGTGGAGCTGCGCGCCGCGGGCTGGAGCGTCGTGGTCAATGCGCACGCGGCGCAGGGCTTGTCGACCTCGCTGGCCGCCGGCATTCGTCAGGCCGGCCAGTCGCACGCCGTCGAGGCCGCCCTGGTCATGCTGGCCGACATGCCGAACGTGCCCGACGCCCATCTCGTCGACCTGCGCGATGCCCTGACGCCGGAGCGCAGCGCGGTCATGTCATCAGCTGGAGCGGTGCATCTGCCGCCTGCTCTCTTCGATCGATCCGTCTTCGACGGCTTGACCGGCCTGGGGGGCGATGCCGGGGCCGGCCAGATATTCCGGTCGCTGGCGCATACGGCCACCGTGCCCATCCCCGCCGAGTGGGCGCTGGACATCGATACGCGTGAAGATCTGGCGCAGGCCCGGGGGGCGCGTGGGGATACCGTGAGCCGCGTTGCGAGCTGCTGATGCCGCGGCAGGGGCCCGGCAGGGTCGCCAAGGCGATGGCAGACACGACAAGGCCCGCCGGAGCGGGCCTTGATTTTCGAACCGTAGGGCTCTCTCGCGTGACAGTGGGTCAGGCGAGCTGTTTGATGTTGGAGGCCTGAAGGCCCTTCTTGCCCTGGGTCACGTCGAATTCGACGGTCTGACCTTCCTGCAGGGACTTGAAGCCGTCAGCCTTAATTTCGGAGAAGTGAGCGAATACGTCGTCACCACCATCGGCCGGTGAAATGAAGCCGAAGCCTTTGGAATCGTTGAACCACTTGACTGTACCAGTCGTCATAACTTTCCTTTCGCGCCGTAGCGCCTTGCTACATTCTTGGGGTTACCCCCGTTGGCTAGCAGGTTATTGGCTTACCCGCTGAACCCACCGTGTCATGCTCGAGCGGCTTGGGTCAAAGCCTTTCGCGTTTATTTTCGGTATCCGCCGCCGGTTCCCTCCCAAGCTGGACGAGGCGGCGTGCGCTGAGCTGTACTGCGATAACCCCGGGCAGGGCGGCCCGCGGGGAAGGAGGGGCCGGCGAGCCTGAACGGAGCTGTCGGAGGGAGGCGACAGCGGCATGGAACGAACAGGATGAGAAGTATGAAAGCGAAAGGTTGTTGGCGTCTGTGGATCGTGCTGTTACTGGCGTTGCTCGTTTCCGGCCTGGGCATGGCGCAGGAGGAAGAGAGCGAGGAGAGGGAGCAGTGGTTCTCTGTCGATTCACTCAACGCCGGGCTGGGCGAGGTGCCCGAGGAGGCCAAGCGGCAGACGCCTCGCGAGGCGATCCGCAGTTTCCTGAAGCTTGCCGAGGAGAAGAACTTCACCGCCGCCGCCCACATGCTCAACCTCTCCGAGCTCGACGAGGCGGAGCAGGAGCGTCGCGGCCCCGAGCTGGCCAGGCAACTGGCCGAGGTGCTGCGGCGTGGCGAGTGGCTCAACGTATCCAACCTCTCCGGACGCCAGGATGCCGCCATCGAGGACCCCTCGGGCCAGCACCCCCGCACCGGCGAGCCGCGACGGGACATCGAACTGGCCTCGCTCACGCTCGATGGCGAGGCCTACGACATTCGCCTGGGGCGGTACCGGCTGGACGACGAGGATCCGGTCTGGCTGGTGACACCGGACAGCGTCTCGACCATTCCCACGCTCTACGAGGCTTATGGCCCCTCGCTGCTGGAGGAGTACATCCCGGAGCGCTTCAAGACATCGCTCGGTTGGCTCGAGCTCTGGGAGTGGATCGCCATTCCGCTGTTTGTGTTGGCCATCGGCCTGGTGGGCTGGGGCGTGCACGGCCTGGTCGGGTGGCTGGCGCACTGGTTCCCCTCCGGCTGGCCGAGCATCTTCGCCAGCCGGATCGGCAGCCCCATGGCGCTGCTGGTCATGGCGTTCACGGCCCAGGCCCTGCTCGACTACGTGGTCTCGTTCACCGCCGTGGCGACCACCTTCATCCGCGTGCTGCTGACGATCCTGATCGCCTGGGGGGCAGGCACGATTGCGCTGCGCCTGGTGGATACCATCCTGCTCAAGGTGACGCGGCGCATCGTCGGCGAGATCGACGACACCAAGCCCAAGGACGAGCGCAAGCTGCTGACGACACTGTATGCGCTGCGCCGGGTCATCATCCTGGTCACGGTGACCGCGGTTTCGGTCTACGTGCTGAGCCAGATCCAGCTCTTCGAGACCCTGGGCATGTCGCTGCTGGCCTCGGCCAGCGTGCTGGCGGTGCTGGTGGGTATCGCCGGGCAGGCGGTGCTGGGCAACATCCTCTCCTCGTTCCAGCTGTCGCTGGCCAAGCCCATCCGTATCGGCGACCTGGTGATGTTCGAAGGGCAGTGGTGCTATGTGGAAGGCATCTTCTACACCTTCATCCGGTTGAGGAGCTGGGATGAACGGCGCCTGATCGTGCCGGTGACCTACTTCGTCTCGAAACCCTTCGAGAACCTCTCGGTGAAGAGCGCCAAGATGTATCGGACGCTGGAGCTGGTCGTCCACCTGAGCGCCGACATCCAGCTCATTCGGGAGAAATTCATGGAATTCGCCAAGGAGGAGGACAACGTCGTCGAGCACCACAAGCTGTGCTGCTACGTGACGGGGCAGACCGAACGGGCCCAGACCGTCAGCTGCTACCTCATGGCCTCCGACCCCTTCGCCGGCTGGGTCGCGGAGATGCAGATCCGCGAGAAGCTGATGAATTTCATCCGCGACGAGCACCCCGAGTGGTGGCCGCGCGAGGTGGTGGTGCTGAGCCAGGCGGATATCGCCAAGGGGGAACGCAAGGACGCCCCGCCGCCCTCCGCATCAGGCAACGCCGGGAGGTGATGGGTCAGGCGGATGGCTCCGGGTTCGTGCCCGGAGGTATCGTACGGTTCACGTCGACACACTTTGGTGGCAGTCAAGATAGGGCCCGGCATTGCCGGGCCCATCGGAACCGCATTCATTTCCTATCAGGTCTCATCCTCTTCTGTGTCTAGTGTGTCGGTATCGCTCGGGTCGGGTTCCTCGCCGCCCTGCGTGCCTTCACCTCCGTCTACGCCTGGGGCGCCCGGGTCGCTGCTCACTTCGTCGGAGCGGTCACCGGCGCCTTCCGGCTCCATCTCGCCGTCTTTTTCCTTTTCCCACTCGGGCTTTTTCTCGGCATCGGTTCCAGCGGACCCGGAAGCGCCCATCGTGCCGGAGGCATCATCCGTCATGGTGGAGGTCCCGCTCTGCTCGCCAGCGGCATCCGTTTCCTTGTCAGTACCGGCCGACCAGGCGAAGGGGCTGGCAACCAGGCCTATCGTCACTCCCAACACACCGATTCGCTTGAGGATATCGCGAGGTAACATGGCATGACTCCTTGGACATCGTGTCCTCATGCAAGCGGCCCCTGTCGTGGCGGCCGCTCTGCTCCTTGTGATGCCGTGGGCTTTGCATGGCAGCGCCACGGCCCCTTAAGCATAGTTCGATAGCGAGAGTTTTGGTGGGGTGGCTCCTGCAATTTCAGCGTCCCTGCGCACCGAGCTGCTGGCGGCGAAACTCGCCCTGGCGCTCGATCATCCAGCCGGGATATTCGGCCGGCAGTGCACTGACGCGGTCGAGCTCGGCGAGTTCGTCTGCGCTGAGCGTGACCTGCGCGGCGGCGATGTTGTCGTCGAGCTGGTCGATGCGCTTGGCGCCGAGGATCACGCTGGTGACCGCCGGCTGGTGCAGCAGCCAGGCCAGCGCAATCTGGGCGACGCTGACGCCCTTGGCCTCGGCGATGCCGCGCATGACGTCGACGCAGCCATGGGCGCGCGCCTCGTCCACCGGCGGGAAATCGAGGTTGACGCGGCGCCCCTCGCCACTGGCCCGGTCGCCGCGGCCGTACTTGCCGCTGAGCAGGCCGCCGGCGAGCGGGCTCCACACCATCAGGCCGAGGCCCTCGCTCTCCAGCATCGGCACGATCTCGCGCTCCAGGTCGCGTCCGGCCAGGGTGTAGTAGGCCTGCAGCGACTGGAAGCGGTTCAGCCCCTTGCGTTCGGCGATGCCGAGCGCCTTGACGATCTGCCAGGCGGCCCAGTTGGAGACGCCGACATAACGCACGTGGCCGTGCTGGACCAGGGTATCCAGCGCGCACAGGGTCTCCTCGATGGGCGTGGCGGGGTCGAAGCCGTGCACCTGGTAGAGGTCGATGTGGTCGAGCTGCAGGCGCTTCAGGCTCGCCTTCACGCCCTCCATGATGTGGTAGCGCGACAGCCCCCTGGCATTGATGCCGGCGCCGGTCTCGCCGAATACCTTGGTGGCGACGACCACCTCGTCGCGGGGTATGCCGAGGTTCTTCAGCGCCTGGCCGGTGATGCGTTCCGAGAGCCCCTCGGAGTAGACGTCGGCGGTATCGATGAAGTTAATGCCGGCCTCCAGGGCGCGGGCGACCAGCCGCTCGGCGTCGCTCTGCTGGAGATTGCCGATCTTGCTCCAGAGTTCGCCCTCGCCGCCGAAGGTCATGGTGCCCAGGCAGAACTGGGAAACGAACAGGCCGGTGTTGCCGAGTTTGCGATATTGCATGGGGTACTCCTTTCCTCTTGCCGGGGTGTAGTGTGGCAGGTTTGCAGCGCCCTGCCGGGTCGATTCATCGTCCTGCCGAAGGGCTGCGGCACCGCTGCCGCTTGCGGTGGGCGGCGGTGTAGGATGAGACGATACGTCGGTCGTGAGCGGCCGTTCAGGAGCGCGCTATTCCGGTATTCGCCCTTCCCCCCAAGGAAACGCACCGTGCTCAGCAACCCCAGGAGAAGATGGAGGCCCTGATGGGGCGCTCCACGCTGGCGCCCTCCGCCTGACCAGGTCTCCGATGGAGCCGGCGGAGGAAGCGCGTCGTGTGGCGTGACGGTGCGCCGCCGTCACGCCGTATCGCCTTACCGCGGGCGACGTACGACCCTTAGCTTGCCGCTCGCGCCACCGCCGCAGAAGAAGCGCTCGGCGCCATCCGACTCGAGCCCGGAGACGCCCATTCCCTGGGGCATCTCGAGCTGCTGCAGCACCTCGCCCGAATCAGGGTCGATTCGCCTCAGGTCGCTGCCGTCCTCCTCCCAGGTGCCATGCCAGAGTTCGCCGTCGACCCAGGTGACGCCGGTGACGAAGCGGTTGGATTCGATGGTGCGCAGAATTGCCCCGCTGTCGGGATCGATCTGGTGGATCTTGCGGTCCCGATACTGGCCTAGCCAGAGCGAACCCTCGGCCCAGGCCAGCCCCGAGTTGCCCCCCGGCGGGGCGGGAATGGTGGAGAGGATGTGGCCGCTGGCAGGCTCGATCTTGAGGATGCGATCCTCGGCGACCTGGAACAGATGCCGGCCGTCGAAGGCCGTGCCGGCATCGGCGGCGGTCTCGATCGAGCGCTGCGGCTCGCCGGTATCGGGGTCGATG
This sequence comes from Billgrantia sulfidoxydans, assembly GCF_017868775.1. Lineage (NCBI taxonomy): Bacteria > Pseudomonadati > Pseudomonadota > Gammaproteobacteria > Oceanospirillales > Halomonadaceae > Billgrantia > Billgrantia sulfidoxydans. The sequence goes on from NZ_CP053381.1 coordinate 689,858, forward strand.
GCATTGAGTCTGTCGCCGGTAGCCAGCCAGACGTGCCGGCCGTCATAGGTGACGCCGTGGACGCTGTCCATGCCGGGGAAGGGGCCGAATTCCTCGAGGAGTTCTGCTGCTGAACGGTTCATGTCGTTGACCTCGTTGGTAGGGACCTCTTCAGCCTATGCGCCGGGCAGTGGGCCTGGGAGTAACAAGGTTGTCGTGAAACCCGGCACCGAAGGGGCGATCCAGCGCCGTGCCCTGCCGCGTCCGAAGGACTGCACCTTGCCCGCATCGGCGAGCGCTTCGAGCGCTCGCTGCGTGTTGCGTTGGCTGGCGCCGAGGGCCATGGCCAGGGCCGAGCTCGACCATGGCTCGCCGTCGCTGAGCAGGGCCAGCACCTCGCCATGCTTGCCTTCGATGGGGCGCGCCAGCACTGCGACCTCCGACGCGGCTCCTGGCTCCAGCAGGTAGCCCCGGGGTGTCGCGCGCACTCCGGCCAGGGGGGCGAGGGCCGCGCGCAGCCGGCCGAGTTCGACCCGCAGCCGGATCCGGTGCGAGTCGTCGGCGAAGCGGGTGCGAAACGCCCGGGCGATGAGCGCATCCCGCGATACGTCTGCGGGCCAGGCTTCGCCCAGCAAGCGGGCCAGGGCGAACAGCACCGGGCGCGTGGCGAGCGAGACCACGGCATCGCCATCGCGAACGGCATGACGGCAGGCATCGATGACGAGCGCCTTGGATTGCAGTAGCGCCTCGACCTCATGCAGCTGCAGCAGGTGCTCCTGGCCATGGCTCACCAGGCGTGCGGCGGGGGCATTCAGGGCAAGGCAGGCGCTCTCCACTTCCGCCAGCAGCGCGGGGACGCCGGCGAGGCGTGCGCTCCGTTCGGCTCGCTCCAGCGCGGCGCGTGCTGTCTCGGTGTGCAGCCGGCGCAGGGCGATGCCCGCCACGGTCAGCGCGTGAACGGCGCCCAGGGCCGGAGGAAGAGCGGAGGGCTCGAGCTGGGCCAGGGCATGCTCCGCCTGGCCCAGGCGGCCGAGCAGGAGCAGGCGGCGGGCCACGAGGGACCGCGCGTGGGCGGCGTTCGTCAGGTCGCCGTGCGCCTCGAGCGTGGCCCGCGCCGAGTCGAGCCGCTTCGTGGGCCAGCCCAGGTCGCGCGACGCCAGGGCAATCTCGGCCTCGGCGACGATGCACCGCGCACGAGCCGTCTCTTCCCTGGCACCGAAGGCGCGTGAGGCACGCTGCAACAGCAGCCTGGCTCGCGTGAAATCGCCAAGCTGGGCCATCGCGATCCCCCGCAGCGCCAGCGCCGGCGCATCGTCACGCAGGGCGACCCGGTTCAAGGCCCCGAGAGGATCGCCCGCCGAGAGTGCACGGCCCGCGGCCGTGATCAGCGCATCCATCTCAATCCCGCCACACTTGTTACTCCCAGCGATCGCGATAACGTTCCCTTGCCGCGACGATGGTGCGGTGGTGGGTGTCGGCCCAGGTCACTAGGGCCTGCATCGGTTCGAGGAAGGAGTGGCCGAGTTCAGTGAGGTCGTACTCCACGCGGGGAGGCACTTCCGGATAAACCGTGCGGGTGATGAAGCCGTCCTGTTCCAAGTGCTTCAGCGTGCGCGAGAGCATCTGCTTGGAGATGTCGCCGATCTCGCGCATCAGCTCGTTGAAGCGCTTGGTGCCGGGCTGAAGGGTCAGCAGAACGAGGACGCTCCATTGATCGCCGATGCGGTCGAGTACGTCGCGAATGGGGCAGGGATTGTCGAATTCGGCAACCTCGGATTGTAGTTGAGTCATGGCGGGCTCCTTGGGCGCTCATGAGTCATCACGGTGTGACCGGGTCGCACCGCGGTGACTTCTTGCGGATGGATGAGAAGTACCATAGTTTGCCGCTTAGGTCTATTTGGTAGACCAGGTCTCTATTTAAAACCTAGGAGGACTTAGTCATGGCAAACGTCGCTCTCATCGGTGCTTCCGGCAACGCCGGCTCTCGTATCCTTGCGGAACTCTCCGAGCGCAGTCATATGGTGACTGCCATCGCCAGGCACCCCGAACGAATCGACAAGCTACCGGGTGTCATGGCCCGCCATGGGGACGTTCACGACCGCGCGGGACTGGCCGATCTGCTGAGCGGCCACGATGCGGTGATCAGTTCGGTGCATTTCACGGCCACCGATATCGATGAGCTGATTGGCGCGGTACGCGACTCCGGTGTGAAGCGTTATCTGGTGGTGGGCGGCGCCGGCAGCCTCGAAGTCGCGCCGGGCCAGCGATTGATCGACCAGCCGGAGTTTCCGGCCGAGTACAAGGCGGAGGCGAGCGCAGGTGCGGCCTTCCTGGAGCGTCTGCGCACCGTCGATGACCTCGACTGGACCTTTCTGTCGCCTTCGGCGCTGTTCATCGCGGGGGAGCGGACCGGTAATTTCCGCCTCGGCAAGGATGCGCTGCTGAGTAACGAAAACGGTTCCAGCATTTCATTCGAAGACTACGCCATTGCCCTGGTCGATGAGCTCGAACGTCCTGCTCACGTGCGCCAGCGCTTTACCGTGGGCTATTGAGCCGAGGCCAGCCCGGGGCTGCCAATGAACGTCTTGCGTGACCCGCCCAGGAGGCGGGTTTTTTCTCTGCAGGATCCGCTAAAGTAGACGGGCGGGAGGCAGCGAGGCGTCACGAAACGGGAGGGCCAATGGAAAAGGTGCTGGTCAGCGCCTGCCTGCTGGGCAGGCGGGTACGCTACGACGGCGGGGCCAAGAGCCTGGCCTCGGAGATCCTCGCGCAGTGGCAGGCCGAGGGTCGGGTGATTTCGGTTTGTCCCGAGGTCGATGCCGGCCTGCCCACGCCCCGGGCACCCGCCGAAATCATCGCCGGCGATGGGGGTGGGGTACTCGCCGGTTCGGCGCAGGTCGTCGATCGCGACGGTGTCGATCTCACCGAGGTGTTTCGGCAGGGAGCCTCGCTGGCGCTCCAGCTGTGCCGGGAGCATGCCATCAAGGTGGCGGTCCTTACCGAGTACAGCCCCTCCTGCGGCAGCACGCAGGTTTACGACGGCAGCTTCTCGGGAGAGAAACGGGCCGGTGCCGGTGTTACCGCGGCGCTGCTTCGCCAGCACGGAGTGCAAGTCTTCGGCCAGCAGGACATCGCCGAGGCATGGCGGGTCATAGCGGCGCTCTAGCAAGCCTGGCTATCCAGACGGCTCTCGCGATGCGCTGTACTCTGCTATAAGCCAGGTGACAGAAAGGCAATCAAGGACACGACATGGCCTCCATTCGCCGTGAGCTGGTGGGGTTGATCGAGCGCGGCGCGATTCCGCGTGACCAGGTGCCAAGGGCGGTCGCGCTTTCCGGGTTGCACCCATCCGGGCAGGCCTGGGCGGTGTTCCTGGACCGGCTGCTGCTATGGCTGGGCACGCTGGCGCTGACCTGTGGGCTGCTGTTTCTTATCGCCTACAACTGGACCGAGATGGGACGCTGGCTGCGCTTCGGGCTGGTGCAGGCGGCGCTGTTGGCAGCCATCGGCGTCTATTGGTGGGCCGAAGGGCGCGGCGGAGCGGGTGGCGGCATAAAAGCAGCCATGGTGGCGCGGGCGGCACTCATGGCGGCCTCGCTGCTGCTGGGCGCGCTGCTGGCGCTGTTCGGCCAGGTGTACCAGACCGGGGCCGACCCTTGGCAGCTGTTCTTCTTCTGGGCCGTGCTGATGCTGCCCTGGACCCTGGTGGCGCGATTCGATGCGCTCTGGGTGCTGTGGCTGGGGCTGCTCAATCTTGCGCTGGCGCTCTACTTCCGCACCTGGGGAGGGGCGTTCGATCTCTTTTTCGATAGCGACACCGCCGCGCTGTGGGGGCTGTTCGCCCTCAATACCGCGGCGTTGGCACTGTGGGAGCTGGGCGCGCGACGCTGGCGCTGGTTGGCGGCCGGATGGGCCACCCGCCTGCTGGCGCTGGGCAGCGGCATTCCCCTGACCCTGCTGGTGATCATCTTGATCTTCGATGAGCGGGCCGATGTCTCGCCTGCCATCCTGGCCTATCCGCTCTGGCTGGCGGCGCTTTATGCCGTCTACCGCCACTGGCGGCCGGATCTGTTCATGCTGGCGGGCGGCTGTTTGTCGGTGATCGCCGTTGTCACCCTGTTCCTGGCCCGCCACCTGCTGTGGCAGGCCGAGGCGGGCGGCTTCCTGCTGCTGGCCGTGGTGGTACTGGCGCTGGGGGCCGCGGCGGCGGTCTGGCTCAAGCGGCTGCATGTGGAGATGTCGTCGTGACGCTCAGGGACAGACTCGCCCAGGCCGGTATCGAGGTTACGCCAGACGAAGGTTCGCCAGCCCTCGAGACGCCCTGGTTCGTGCGGGCATTGCAGGCGTTCTCGGGCTGGTTGGCCGCCCTGTTCCTGCTCGGCTTCCTCGCCATGGGGGCGGTGTTCGTGCTCGAAAGCAGCGCTGCCGCCGCCACCCTGGGGCTGGTCATGATCGCCGGCGCCTGTATCGCGCTGCAGAAGGCCAAGGGCGACTTTCTGGAACACCTGGCGCTGGCCGCGAGCCTGGCGGGGCAATTGCTGGTGGCCTGGGCGGTGGGTAATGCGCTGGGTGACATGACCGCCGGCTTCTGGTGGTCGCTGCTGGTGCTCCAGGTCATCCTTGCCATGGTCATGCCGAGCCTGACCCACCGTAGTTTCTCAGCCTTCGCGGCGAGCCTGGCACTCTATCTGGCGTTGGCCGAAGGGGTATCGGCGCCCTCCCTGGCTGGCGGCCTGGTGCTGCTGGCGCTGGTCGTCCTCTTTCTCAACGAGTTTCGCTGGCCGACCCGAGTGCGGGCAGTGGAGGCGCTGGGCCTCGGCCTGCTGCTTGGCCTGGTGGCTCTCCAGGTCATGGCGTACCTTGGCCAGCCGCAGCTCGGCTGGCATGACGATTCCGGCGTCAGCCTGACCTGGCTGGAACCCTGGGCCGGAAATGTCCTGGGTGCGCTGGCGCTCTTGCTGCTGCTCAGGCAGCTCTTCATGCGCCATGCCCAGGTCATGGTGCCGAGCGTTCGCCTGGCCGCCTATGGGGCCGTGGTGCTCTTGCTGCTCCTTTCGCTGCGGGCCCATGGCTTGATCCAGGGCGGCGCGGTGATGATGTTGGGCTTTGCCATTGGCCACCGGCTGGTGATGGGGAGCGGCGTGCTGCTGTTGCTGCTCTCCATCGCCAATTATTACTACTGGCTCGAGGCGACCCTGCTGGCCAAGGCACTGACGTTGTTCGCCATCGGCGTAGTGCTGCTGGCGGTACGCTGGGCGCTGCGCCGCGGGTGGCCAATCGAAGGAAACGACGAGGACAGGGCCGATGCGGGGAAGGGAGCAAGCCAATGATCGCGACAGCCAAGCGCGACAGGGTCGTGGTGGCGGCGGCACTGGTGCTGATCCTGGCGCTGGTCAACTGGAGCATCTGGGCCAAGGAGCGCCACCTGGCCGAGGGTGAAGTGGTGTATCTGGAGCTGGCGCCGGTGGACCCGCGCTCGCTGATCCAGGGCGACTACATGGCGTTGAACTTCGAGATCGGCAACCAGATCCAGGATGCGCTGTATGAAAGGCTCTGGCAGAGCGGTGCACTGCATGCCGCCGATGGGCATGTCGTCGTCCGCCTGGATGCGCAGCGCGTGGCGCATTTCCAGCGCCTAGGCGGTGAGGAGAAGGCGCTGGGCACCGACGAGCTGCGCCTGCGCTACCGGGTGCGCAATGGCCGCGTGCGGTTCGCCACCGACGCCTTCTTCTTCCAGGAAGGCCACGCCGAGCGCTACGAACCCGCACGCTACGGGCAGTTCCGCGTCAACGAGCGCGGCGAGCCGCTGCTCGTCTCCATGCACGATGCGGAGTTGGAGCTGCTCGGGAAGATGGAGCGGTAGCGTCTTCCCTATCCCTCACCGTCGTGTGTCGTACCGACGTCGGCGGATAGCGCGCTGGCGTTCGCGGCGGCGCTGACGGGCCAGGGCGTTGCCGTTGGCCAACTGGACCGGGAGCTCGATTACTGACGAGTTGGAACGGCTCGGGAAATGGCAGCCTTGGCTGCTCTGCGTGCCTTTAACCCAGGCCGAATAGCGCATGTGCCAGGTGCCCGCTGAGGAAGGCGAGGCCGGCAGCGGCGCCGCCCATCAGCAGGGTTCGGATGCCGGAACGCAGCACCGGCCCCTCATGGACCAGGCTCTTGAGCATCCCGATGCCGAAGAACATCGCACCGGCAATGACAAGGCTTGCCAGGAACTGTGTGGTCGTATCCAGGCCTGGCAACGCATAGGGCAGCAGGGGCATGGCGCCGACGACGATGAAAGCGAAGAAGGTGGTCAACGCGGCGCGCAGGGGGTTCAATCCGACGGGTGGCAGGAAATGTTCCTCCTTGAGCATGGTGTCCACCCAGACATCATGATCGTTGGTCAGCGTCTCGACCACTGTCTCCAGCAGCTCCCCCTCGAAGCCTTTTGCCCGGAAGATCTGGCGAATTTCTTCTCGCTCCCCATCGGGGATGAGCTGGATATGGTGACGTTCGCGGCGGGCGACACTGTCGATATGCTCCTGTTGCGCCTGGGAAGCCTCGTAGTTGCTGACTGCCATGCTGAAGCCGTCGGCGAGTAGGTTGGCGAAACCGAGAACCAAGGCAACCGTGGGTGAGAAGCCCGCGCCGAAAGCGCCTGAAACGACGGCAAATGTCGTGACGCAACCATCGATACCGCCCAGTACCGCATCGGGCATACTGCTCGCTGAAGGCGCCTGAGACAGGCGTGCCTTGACTGCCTCGGGGCGATGTTCGGGTTCGAGATCTTCATGGCCGTGTCGCATGGGAGCATCCGCAGAATGGGAATACCGGTATCGGCTTATTCCAAAGGTAGAAGAAGAGGGCAAGTAGTAAGGTAGAAGGGAGGGGATTCTGCGGATGAGTAGCCACACTCCCTTTGCCAAGTATCAGCCGCGCAGGCCGATCAGCTCTTGCAGCCCAGCGGATCGGGGAACCAGCACTACGAACAGTCCCAGTGCCTGCGAACGGCCTGCAGCTAACGAAATAGCGAATCTACAAGGAGATGACGCGTGGAGTGGTGGACCTGGATGACCTTCGTCGGGGTGATAACGGCCCTGATCATTTTCCCCGGGCCGGTGGCGCTGCTATGCACCACGCATGGCCTGCGCTTTGGGCGGCACCGCGCCTTCGCCACGGTGCTGGGCGGCGGTGTGGCGTCACTGGTGTTGATGACGCTTTCCGCCTTGGGGCTTGGTGCCGTGCTCGCCACCTCGGAAACGGCTTTCTTCGTGCTGAAACTGCTGGGCGGCGCCTACCTGATCTATCTGGGCTTGCAGGCCTGGTTGGCTAAGCCCCAGTCGCCGCTGGCCGATGCGCCAGCGGCGGTGAAGGGGCAGTCCGTAACCGCCCTGTTCCGCCAGGGATTCCTGGTGGGTATCGGCAACCCCAAGGACCTGCTGTTCTTCGCTGCCCTGTTTCCCAACTTCATCTCCATCGGCGAACCGCAATTGATGCAGTTCGTCATCCTGGCGCTGACCTGGCTGGTCATCGACACGACCTTGATGACGCTCTACGCCACTCTGGGTTCGGGGCTGGGCCGCTGGTTCGATAGCCCCGGTAGGATGCGGGCGTTTCATCGCACTACCGGGGGCTTGTTCCTGGGCGCCGGCGGCACGCTGATCGTCTCGAGCGCCAACAAGTAGGCGGCGCGAAAATCGGTTCAGCATGCTTGGCTCGATGGAAAACCCTTAACACGCTATCTTTCCCCTACTGCACGCGTCCCTCTTTCCGCCGGGGAGCGGGGCGCTTCGACACTCTGTTATCTGGAGCACTCATGAGCCAAGGAAACGAGTACGTACCGCCGAAGGTGTGGAAATGGGAGAAGGCGAGCGGTGGGCAGTTTGCCAACATCAACCGGCCCATCGCCGGCCCCACCCACGACAAGGAGCGGCCGGTCGGCAAGCATCCATTCCAGCTCTATTCGCTGGCCACGCCCAACGGGGTCAAGGTCGGCATCATGCTCGAGGAACTGCTGGCGCTGGGCCACACTGGCGCCGAGTACGATGCCTGGCTGATCCGAATTGGTGAGGGCGAACAGTTCAGCAGCGGCTTCGTCGAGGTCAACCCGAACTCCAAGATCCCGGCGCTGATGGATCACAGCACCACGCCGCCCACCCGGGTGTTCGAGTCGGGTTCGATCCTGCTCTACCTGGCCGAGAAGTTCGGCGAGTTCCTGCCCCGCGATCATGCCGGGCGCACCGAGACGCTGAACTGGCTGTTCTGGCAGATGGGCAGCGCACCCTACCTGGGCGGCGGCTTCGGCCACTTCTACGCCTACGCGCCCACCAAGATCGAGTACGCCATCGATCGCTTCGCCATGGAGGCCAAGCGGCAGCTCGATGTGCTGGACCGGCGCCTGGCCGAGAGCCGCTACCTGGGTGGCGACGACTATACCATCGCCGATATCGCCAGCTGGGCCTGGTACGGGCAGCTGGCGCTGAACCGCGTCTACGATGCCGGCGAGTTCTTGCAGGTGCAGGAGTACGAGCACGTGCAGCGCTGGGCCAAGGAGATCGACGCCCGTCCGGCGGTGCAGCGCGGGCGCATGGTCAACCGGACCTTCGGCCCACAGGAGATGCAGCTGCACGAGCGCCACGATGCCAGCGACTTCGAGAACAACACTCAGGACAAGCGCTAGGGACGGCGGGCATGGCCGAGTGCTCCATTGGACAGCCTTGGGGCGCTCTGGCATGCTTCGCGCTTCGCGAAAACTGCCCAAGAGAAGCCCATGAGCGCGCTGCCGAACTGCCCCGCCTGCCATTCCGAGTACACCTACGAAGTCGCCGGCATGTACGCCTGCCCCGAGTGCGGTCACGAGTGGTCGAGCGTGGCGGGTGAGGGAGAGCCTGGCGACGAGAAGGTGGTGCACGATGCCAACGGCAACGTGCTGCAGGACGGCGACAGCGTCACCGTGATCAAGGATCTCAAGGTCAAGGGCACCTCGTCGGTGGTCAAGGTGGGCACCAAGGTGAAGGGCATTCGCCTGGTGGAGGGCGACCACGATATCGATTGCAAGATCGATGGCTTCGGGCCGATGAAGCTGAAATCGGAGTTCGTCAAGAAGGCGTAGGCGGCCATTCGGCTCGGTACTCGTCGATGGCGATGGGCGGATGCTGGCCGAAGGGCACAACCAGGTGGCTTCCGGTGACAGAACTCGCCACCCCGAATTCGAACTGGCGCGCTGGGCGGCGGCGAACATGAGCCCGGCTGCGCGTGCCGCGGCTACCGTTTATACCTCAGGGGAGCACTGTCCGATGTGCGCCGCGGCACATGGCTGGGTCGGGCTGGGGCGTATCGTTTATGCCAGTTCCTCCGAGCAGCTCTCCGGCTGGCTCGCTGAGCTGGGTGCTCCTGCAGCCCCGTGCGTTCCCTGCCGATTCAGGAAGTCGCGCCGGGCGTTATCGTGGAAGGGCCGGCGCCTGGGCTGGCAGAGCGGGTCCGTGAGCTGCACTACCGCTTCTATGGCAGCAATCGCGCCTGACGCCCTTGTCGTCGAAGTAGAGCCCAGCAGCACGACTCGCGGTGCCAATGTCGACCCGCCTGCCAGTAATAGGGCGCGAGGCTAGGTCGTCATTCCTCCTGCGCGATGAGAGCGTCGGCCAATGCCCGTGAAGCAAGGGCGAACTCCACGCGGGCCGCACTGAGGGCGCTCAGGTCCTTGCAGGATCCATCGCCCTCCAGGCGGTCGAGCTGTATCTTGGCCATGACCAAGCGCTTGCAGAGTGCTTCGTTGAGGCGTGGTTGCACCACCTCGCCGGGAGAAGTTCCCGTAATATTCAGCATGTTAGTCATCACGTTCCCCCCTGCGTCACTCGGACAGACAAGCGCCGCGATGCCCCTCGCCAAACGCTTATCTGCATTATCGGCCGAGGCTGAAGGAACTGAAGCGCGGGTGAAGGGGTGCGTGATCCGGCACCGCCGTCGAGGCGGTGCGGCGGTGCGGCACGAAGGTCTATCGCACGGTGACCATGACCGGGGCGGTGCCTCGCCTCAGCATGCCGAGCTCGCGGGCGGCACGTTTGGAGAGATCGATGATCCGCCCCTGGACATAGGGGCCGCGATCATTGATCAGCACTTCCACTTCCTGCCCCGTATCCGCCCGGGTAACGAGCACCTTGGTGCCCAAGGGTAGGCTGGGATGGGCGGCCGTCAGGGCCTGCTGATCGAAAGGGTCGCCGCTGGCGGTGGTGGCGCCCTGGAAGCGGTCGCTGTAGAAGGAGGGCGATGCCTTCTTCCTGGACTTCGGCCTCGTGGGCCAGGGCATTGGCGGCGGATACCGCGAACAATCCTGCCAGGCAACAAGCGAGCAACTTCTTGAGTCGAGCTCCCATGGTATTACCTCAGGTTATCGTGTGGCGGTTATCGCTTTCATCGATGAGGTGCCGGTGAGCGTTAGGGATAGTACCCGTGATGGTCGCGTAGGGCAACCCAAGCCGTGCGCTTTGCTTCCGTTCACAGGAGAAGCCGTCGCGTTGGGCGGCGTTGGGCGCTGATCGAATCGCATGTCGCGCCATGGGCGTGCCGTGGTCGTACGGTGGGTCGCCGCGGCACCTTGGACGAGCGGATCGTGCTGCGCGGTTTCATCAAGTTGGCCACAGTTTCGGCCGGTGCGGCTGGTTTGCGTCAGGTCTCAGGTACCCTGGGCGCGATGGAACCAGGCCCGCGACTCTTCCTCTGCGATGAGGCGCAGGTTCGGCACGACCGCCGTGCGGTTGCGCCCGCTCTCCTTTGCCGCATAGAGGCCTTCGTCGGCCTGTTGGACCAGCACCGAGCGGTCGGCATTGCGCACCGGCAGCATCGAGGAGACACCGATGCTGACGGTGACATGCTCCGCGACGGGAGAGGCGGCGAAGGGAAGTGGGTGTTCAGCCAGCATGGCATGGATGCGTTCGGCCATGCGTACGGCGCCCTCCAAGCTGGTATGCGGCATCAGTACTACCATCTCCTCGCCGCCATAGCGTGCCACCATGTCCCCCGGCCGGGCGGCGGCGTTGCGAAGCACGTCAGCTACGCCGCGCAGACAGGTATCGCCGGCCTGGTGGCCATAGCTGTCGTTGAAAAGCTTGAAGCAGTCGATGTCGATCATCAGCAGGCTGAGCGGCTGGCGCTCGCGTGCCGCACGGCGCCATTCCAGTTTCAGCACGCGCTCGAATTCGCGGCGGTTGGCGATGCCCAGCAGGCCGTCGCTGGCGGCCTGGCGAACGAGTTTCGCATTCTGCGCAGCGAGGCGCTCTCGCTCCTGCAGCAGTCGCGCTTCGCGGGAGCGGTATACCCGGTGCATCGGCAGCATGATCACGGCCAGCGCGAGGGCGATACCGCTGGCGAAGCCGGCAAGCACTCTTCCGGGAGGCAGCACGCTCCCCGCCAGAGCTTCCAGGGAGGCGGCGGCACTGGGAAAGAGAGCGGCCTGTTCGGGCACGAGGCCATTGAGGGAGAGTGCGGCGTCGAGCAGCAGGGCAACCGCCAGCGCGCTTCCGGCGAGAAGAGAGGTACCACTGCTTAATGACTTGGGCTTCGTATGCATGGCGTTCGTCTCGTTCCTGGGCCGTTCGGGTACTGTCCGAAGCAGGGTGGCGACTCTGGCCAGCTAGCGCTTTGGCGGCATCCTTGCGTTCTGCTGCGCATCTTGCGGCTAAAAAAAGGGCCGCAGAGCGGCCCAAGTACGCAGGGAACTAAAGGATAGTGCTAACTCATCGCAAGAGCGTGCCTTAGGCCGGTGGAAGCGAATGCCGCTTGCTTGCCGGGGTCCAACCCGTGCCGCGTCAGTCCGTGACGCTGCAAGCGCCTGAGTGACGAGCGGTGACCGTGATGCCGTGTCTGTCTCGTCATGCCTTGCCATTGCCTTATGGTAAGCGAGAACAGTGCCATGTTTACACGACTTGTTTAAAAAACAGTGTTTTAGTAATGCTTTGGTGCGACTCAGGGCGGGGGGCGAGGTCAATCGGGGCCGGAAAGAGGGGGCAGATTGTTGGCATTTGGAGACATCTATTGCGTGTTCTAGGAAAACGATAGAAAAACAGTATGTTGCGTGTCGCATTTTGGAGACATGGGGCGGGTGAATGGCTTCTGGCGAGCGGACCAGGCAGAAGGTCGCGTATTCCTGACCGGCGAAGCCCGATGCACAGGGAGGCTGGACCGCAGGCGTCGCTCGGGCGAGACTGCCAGCTTGACCCACCGCCTTTGCTGACAGGGAGAACTGAAATGGCGAGTGTCTTCAGCCGTATCATCCATGGCGAGCTGCCCGGCGAGTTCGTCTGGTCCGACGAGCAGTGCGTGGCGATCATGACCCTCAACCCCATGAAACCCGGCCACCTGCTGGTGATTCCGCGCGAGGAGATCGACCACTGGGACGACATGCCGGTCGAACTGGGCGCGCATCTCATGGCGGTGTCGCAGAAATTGGCGAAGGCGCTCAAGCGGGCCTTTCCCTGCGAGCGCGTGGGAATGATGATCGTCGGCCTCGAGGTCCCCCACGTGCACCTGCACCTGGTGCCGATCGACGCGATGCAGGACATTCGCCTCGAAGGGTTGCCCCAGGCGCAGCCGGAGGAGCTGGCGGAGAACGCCGAGCGTATTCGGGGAGCTCTCTAGTCGGTGCGCTTCGGTCATTCGAGGTAGCCATTTGCTTGATGTACGACATGGCTTACACACTTTGGCGCTGATGTCTGATGGTACATCCGTGGCTCTGGTCTAGTATGGGTATCTTCCTAAGCCTGCTGAATCCACGGTGGGCGGTACCCGTCCAAGAGCTGGGCTTATGGAGGACACGGTGCACGAAAGACTGCTAGAGACGCGGCGGCAGTGGTACGCCGCCTACATCGATGGAAACGTCGGTCAGCTGGACCATGTTCAGCTCGACGATTTCGTCCTGATCGACGAAGCCGGCCTGCGGGGCAAGCTCGATCAACTCGGCGGGATTGCCGAAGCCGTTGCGGCCGACCAGTGGTTTGCCCGTGGTAGCCGGGCGGAGGATCTCGTTTTGAAGCTGGTGCCGCTGGGCGAGGCCGTGGTGGTCTACGGTCAGGTGCGGATCCTCGATGAGGGTCGGGTCCGGTACCATCTCAACTTCAGTGAGTTGTGGCAGAAGGAGAACGGGGAGTGGCGGGTGCGCTCGTTGCATTTCACGCCGGCCGCCACTTCGGCGGATGGGCAGCGCAACGGGCAGAATGGCCAGCCGGCAGGTTGAACCGCCAGCTGGCCCCGACGTTCAGCCGCGCGGTGCGATGCAGTTGGCATAGAGGCTCACGGTGGCCGACCAGTCGCTGAACACGCCGATCACGCCGACATCCTGGACCAGCGCATCGAGGGTGATCAGCTTGTCGCCTTCGCGGCGAATCACATCTTCGGTGCTCTGGTGATACCACTGGCCACCGTCGGCCAGCGGACCCGAGCGCTCGAGGGTCCAGGTGATCAGCTCGAGTCCTGCCTCCCTGGCATGCCGGGCGTACTCGGAGGGCACGAGGCGGCTATCGTCTGCGTCGAAATCCGGATTGGCCTCGAGCAGCATCCACATCGGTGGCGCCAGGATACGCACGCCCTGTTCGGCCAACTCCTCCATGCTCGGCGACCAGGTGTCGGGGTCGGTATGATCGAAGCCCTCCTGGTCGTAACGCCCATCCAGGTAGACGGCCTGCTCGCCGAACTCGGGTTCGTTCTCGATCCAGTAGCGCACGTCGTCGAGATTGAACGACTGGGCGAAGACGGCACCCGGGGAGACGTCGGCGGCCTTGTATTCGTCAATCATCTTCTGCGCATAATCCTCCTGGCTCATGCCGTTGAAAGGCATCTCCACCTCCGGTGCCTTGAGCTCGGGCGTCATCTTTACGCCTAATTCACTGAATAGCGCGATGCTGTCGGCGTGGCTCATCAGGGTGCCGCGCGTGGCGTAGAGGTCGCTGCGCCAGGGCGGGTTGCCGTCCAGGTACGCCTCGAGGCTGCGTGCTTCCAGGTTGGCGCCTTCCATGGTGCCGCGCAGGGTACGGAACTCGGCCAGGGTGATGTCGCTGGTACAGCAGCGAATCTCGGCGGCGTTGGTCAACTCGCCGCTCTGCGGGTCGATTTCCGGCGGCACGCTGCACTTCTCGGCGAGTTCGGTTTCGACGATGTTGGTGGTGGTATGCAGGTCGCACTGGGAGTGGCGGCACACAAGCTCATTGTCGCTGGTGAAGGTCACGTCGCACTCCATGATTCCCGCACCGCCCTGAGCGCCCGCCAGGTAGGATTCCAGCGTGTGCTCGGGAAATTGCAGCGGTGCGCCGCGGTGGGCGATGACGAGATCCGAGGGCTGCCAGTCGGTAGCCCGGGCGGCGCACTCCAGCAGTTTGGTCTTGAGTTCGCGCTCGCGCTCGGTCTCGTCGCTCATGTCGTTGGCCAGAAACAGCGGGCGCGGGCCGAACGTGACCTGGCGTGCCGCCTTCAGCAGGGCATCGTTCCACTCGGGAGCGTTGTCGATCGCTTCCTGGGCCGACGCCGAGCCGGCGGCCAGCAGCCCCAGGCAGGCCAGGGTGGAGAGAGTCTTGTGCATGGCGTAGTCTCGCTTCTTCCTTGTTGGCGTGGGCTCCACGGTACAGCCAGGAGCCAGACTTGAGCGTAGCCATGCGAGGCGGCTCGGGCTAGCGCTCCGTCATCGCCAGGCGCACCGCCAGGGCGAGGAAACTCGCCGCAAAAGCGCGCCGCAGCCAGGCCAGCGCCCGAGGGCGTGCCAGGACCCGCTGACGTGCGGCAGCCGCGCTGACGCCGTAGACCATAAACACCGTAAATGTCAGCAGCATGAACGCGAGGCTCAATTCGAGCATTTGCGCGAGCGGCGGACGCCCGGTATCGACGAACTGCGGCAGGAAGGCGAAAAAGAACAGGGTGAGCTTGGGGTTGAGCAGGTTGATCAGCACGCCGTTGCCGATCAGGCGCTTGGCCGGCAGGGGCGCCAGATTGGCGGTGGCAGGGGGGATCCCGTTCTCTCTCAGCACGCTCCAGGCGAGGTGGAGCAGGTAGACGACGCCAAGAAGCTTGAGCCAGTGGAACGCCGTGGCGCTGGCATGCAGCAGCGAGGCTAGCCCGGTGGTGGCGGCGAGCATGTGCGGCACGATACCGAGAGTGCAGCCGAAGGCGGCCAGCGTGCTGGCACGCCTGCCATGCGCAAGTCCACTGGCGAGGGTGTAGAGCACCCCGGTGCCGGGTGAGGCGACGACGACGAGTGAGGTCAACAGATACTCGAGGGACATGGGGCAGGCTCCGATGACGATGTCTCGCCAGCGTGGCACTGCCGCCCGGTCGGGTCTTGAACGGAATTGCAGCCTCAGGGCTGACGGAGGGCGTGGCGGTAGCGCCCCGGGGAGAGCCCGAACTGGCGGCTGAAGGCCCGGCTCATGTGGCTCTGGTCGGAGAACCCCGCCTCCAGGGCAGCCTGGCTCAGTGCCTGGCCGGTGGCGATCAAGCGCCTGGCGAGCAGGACTCGCCGCTGCAGCAGGTAGGCGTGCGGCGTGATGCCCAGCGCTCGCGAGAAGCCGCGCAGTAGCTGAAAGCGGCTCAGGCCCGCCAGCTCGGCCAGCTCGCTCAGGGTGACGGCCTGCTGCGGGGCGTCGTCGAGACGTTCGCGCACCCTGGCGATATTGTCCGGAAAACCGGGGTCGAAGCGACGGGAACCATGGCGAGAGAAAGCCGCGCCGATCAGTTGGCAGCAGCTCTCCTCCAGGCCGAGCTCGTCCCCCGGCACCGCGTCAAGCCGGCGGAACAGTTGATGCATCAGCCCGAGGAGCAGGGGATCGTTGAGCGTGGGGCGGGTCATTTCCATCGGCGAGTCGGGGCCTCCGACGAGCTGCCGAACCAGCGGCGGGTCGAAGTAGAGCATGTGCCAGGCCCGCCGGGTTCCCCCGAGCGGTACACCGTCGTGCATCTCGCCAGGGTTGACCGTGATGAGGTCGCCGGCCAAGGCCTCCACCTGCCCGACACCGCTCCAGGAGCGCTGTCCGCCAGTGGCGATGACGCCGATGCCGTATTGATCGTGGGAGTGGCGGGGAAAGGCCCGGTCCGATGCCAGGCTCATCGCCACCAGGCCCTCGATTCCCGTGGCGTGAGCGATGACGTTATAGCCCTGTTTCAACCTATGTCCTCCCGCCGAGGCGGCCGGGGCCCAGGCCCGGCCGCAGTCGAGTCAGCCCCTCTCCTGGGGCGACTCAGCGATCAGAATGTCTCCCAGGGAGAGGCTTCATTCTCTTTTCGCTCTTCTTTGTGCGCATGGTCACTCTTGGGCTTGGGATCAACAGGAAGTTTTTGCCGAGCCGCAGAGTTGGTCAAGCTGGCGGCTGTGGCTGTCGCGCTCGATGTTGAGCCTTGACCGACATCGAAAGTCTCGACAGAGCGCTTCAGCTCGTTTGCCTGCTCTTCCAGTGAGGCAGAGGCATTGGCGGTCTGTTCCACCAAGGCTGCATTCTGCTGGGTGACCTCATCCATTTGCGTCACGGCGATGCTTACCTGACTCACGGCGGCGTTCTGCTGTTCCGAGCCTAGGGCAACATCTTCCATGAGTGCAGAAACCTTCTGTACGCGATCGAGAATTTCTCGCATGGCAGCGCCAGCTTCATCCACGTACTGGCTTCCCTCCTGGACGATATCCGCATTCAGGCTGATCAGCTGCTGGATCTCCTTGGCGGCATCGGCGGAATGCTGGGCGAGCTTGCGGACCTCTTGGGCCACCACGGCGAAACCGCGCCCCTGCTCACCGGCTCGAGCGGCTTCAACCGAGGCATTGAGCGCCAGTATGTTGGTCTGGAAGGAGATACTATCGATGACCGAGATAATGCCGTTGATCTTTTCTGAGCTCTCGCTCAGTTCGCGCATCTTTGCGACCGCCAACCCCGTCTTCTCACCCCCGGCAGTGGCGGAATCGCTCGTCAACTGGGCCAGTTCGTTGGCTTGGGCGGTATGTTCGGTGTTTCCTTTCACCGACTTGGCGACCTGCTCCATGCTGGTGGCTGTCTCCTGCAGACTGGAGGCCTGCTCTTCCGTGCGCTGGGATAGATCGGTATTGCCGGCCGCTATCTGTGCGGCACCGGTAGCGATGCTGTCCGATGACTGCTGGATCGACAGGATCAGCTGACGCAACTTGGCCTGCATGCGGTCCAGCATCTGCAGCGTCTGACCAATCTCGTCACGTGAATCTACTCGGATCTCATTATCGAGCTTGCCCTCCGCCATGCGAGAGAAGTAGCCCATCATGCGTTTGAGCGGACGGTCGATGGAGCGTGTGATCCACCAGCTCAGCCCAGCGGCTGTGAGCAGGGCGAGCAGCATCGCCACGAGGCTGATGTTACGGCTCATGACGCCGGTTGCCTGCGCCTCGGAGAAGAGCTCATCGGCGACCCTGTCCTGCATCTCGATCAGGGCGCGAAGCGGCTCGTTGGCGGCGTAGAACTGAGGAGTTGCCGTCCGATACATCGCCAGGTTCGCACGGCGATACTCGCCTTGTTCATAAAGGCTCATGGCCTGTCCGAGACCCTCGGTAACGAAGCGCGAGCGTAATTCATCGAACTGTGCTGAAAGTTCAAGTTCCTCCGGTGTTAAGTTGGATTGCTTGTATTCATTCCATATGGAACTGATATTTGCAGAGTTTTCTTGAATGCGATCAAGAAAAGTGGAGGTGGCATCTTCGTATTGGTCGCTCTCCTCCAAGCGCGGATCATGGCTTGACAGCATGCCGAGAAGCATCTGATTGTCTCGCATCAGCGCATTAATATGCCCCAGTTGACGCGTCGGAATCAGGCTTTCTTCATAGAGCGTTGCCATGGAGCGTTCCATGCTGTTCATGGCGTGCAGGCCGAGGCCGCCGATAGCAACCAGGAGGCCGACGAGGAGGATGCAAAGCAGAGTCAGCCTTGCTTTGATGGTCAAAGACATTCTTTTTCCTGCTATTGAGCCGATAAAAGGATACGTAGCCAAGCCTGGGCTAAGTCGGCTTGGCTCGAGTGCGCGAGTAGCATCGGCCAGGAAACGAATTTCTTGATGGAGCGAGCGACGCCAATCCTGTTTGTGCATAGGAACAGGAAAAAACTCGCTCTATCTGGTTTTTTACTCTAGCGGTTCATGGTTATTCTCGGCACCAGAGCCTGGGTATGGGGTGGCCTGCTGGGCCTTGTCACACAAGTATCGGCGAATTGCTTCCTCGGCCTTCTGCTGTTGGAGAGCAAGGGCGGCCCAGAAGTGGAGCACTTCGTCGTCGTGGCGAGCGGAAACGGGATGGTGGATCTGTGTCATGGGTTGGTCCTCCTGAGGGACGACACCCACAGCGTAGATGGTTTTTGCTGCGACGCAGCATGAAAATTTGTAACGGAACCTGTCACCGCTGCCGCCTTACGCAAAGACGCCCCGTCCGGCGGTGGCCGAAAGGGGCGTGGTGCCGTGCTGTAGGAGTTCAGCGCTGCGGATGCTCCTCGAACAGTTCGGCCTTGGCCTGGCGCATGACGTCCTCGCAGGCGGCCTGGTGGGCGAGCTGGGTCAGCAGGCTCTGGGTCACGGCGAAGCCCTTGCCGAGACAGATGTCCACCTCTTCGCGACTCAAGTGGGGTATCACGTTGTAGTCGATCTTGATCGTTCTGCCACGTCCGTCCAGCTTGTCGGCGAGGCTGCGAATCAGCCAGGCGAGGCGCTCGCGCCAGCCGCTCGTCTCTTCCCTGCCTTCGTTCACGCTGAACGTGCATCGCCACTCAGGTTTGTAGACTCGCATGAGTACCTCCTGTACTGGCTTGGTTATGAATGATCGATCGTGGTGTATGACTCCGTTTCCTTCGACAAGACTACGTTTCTAAGAATACCAAACTTATACTGGACTTTCACGAGCTGTGCCGCTTCGCTACGTCTGCCAGATGCAACCCGGCAGCTTCGTGACCATGCGAACCGGAGCGCGTTCCTTGCTTATCGGCGCTGATGGAAGAACCTTGAGAGGCTAGGGAGGCATGGGAGGGCGAAAGTAGCCGTTGGTTGGGTCTCAACCTCGGCTCAATGGCACCCGGGATGCAGAGCCCGGGTGCTGGGGCTCACGCGAGTCGGCTCTGGCTCAGGCGGCCCAGAGCGAGCGAGTCTCTTCCGACAGTGCCTGGCGCAGCTTATCGGTCAGGCCCGGGTCGACCTGGCGCGACACGACGCGTAGCACTGCGGAAACCGTATCGGCATCGACTCGTTCGATCATCCCCGGCGTCGACTTCACTTGTTGGAGGAACTCCTCCTGGCTGCGCAGTGGCATGGGCTGCTGGGCCGGGTCGTACTGCTCGTAAAAGGCGCCGCGAAGCAGCAGCGGCAGTTGAGCCGCGAAATGGGCCGCCAAGTCGGCCGGCAGCTTGTCCCGCAGGGTGCGCAAGGTAGCGCAAAGCGTATGCCAGGCTTCCTGCTTGCTGCAGTTAGGGCGCTCTTGCATCAGCTCATCGAGCCAGATGTGAGTCTTCTGCAGTGTCTTGTCGAACACATCGAGGCCGGTATCGCTCATCCTTCACCTCCTCTGTCTTGGCGGGTAAGACGGGGTCGGGTTTTGCAGCCTAGGAAGAAGGCGAAGAATAAGCCAAGCGGATCAAGGTAACCCTTGGCTGGATTTTGGTAACGGCAGTGGGCGAAGTTGCAGCGCGTTTCTGCCTCCGCCGCCGGGTCAGAGCCGTATCAGCATCTTGCCTCGATTGGCGCCCTCGAAGAGCTTGAGGAAGGCGTCGGGGGTACGCTCCAGCCCCTCCTCGACGGTTTCTGCGTAGTCGATCTCGCCGCGAGCAACACGGGGGCCGACCTCCTCGAGGAAATGGGGATATTCGGTCCAGTGGTCGGCGACGATGAAGCCCTGCATGCGGGCGCGCTGGACCAGCAGGTTCGCCAGGTTGCTCGGGCCGCGGTCGGGGGCTTCGCTGTTGTAGCGCGAGATCAGCCCACAGATGGCGATACGCGCCCCGACCTTGAGGTGGTCCAGCGCTGCCTCCAGGCAGTCACCGCCGACATTCTCGAAGTAGACGTCGAAGCCCTCGGGGCAGGCGTCCTCCAGGTCGGCGCCGAGCTGCCGGGCATCCTTGCCCTTGTAGCTCACGGCGTGAATGTCGCGTTGTTCCAGCCATTCCAGCTTGTCCGCTGCGCCGGCGATGCCGACCACGGTGCCGCCCTTGGCCTTGGCCAGCTGTACCGCGAGCGAGCCGACGGCGCCGCTGGCCGCGCTGACCAGCACGTTGTCGCCCTCGCGCAGGTTGGCGATGCGGTTGAGCCCCGTCCAGGCGGTCATCCCCGGCATGCCGAGCACCCCCAGGTAGGCCTGGTCGGGCACGTCCATGTCGGGCAGGGACTCGAGCACGTCGCCCTTGAGCTGGGCGACGTCGCGCCAGCCTGCCATGTGGCGCACCTTGTCACCGGCCTTGAAGCGGGTATGGCGCGACTCGACCACCTCGCCGATGGCGGCGCCTTCCATGGGGGCGTTCAGCTCGAAAGGAGCGACATAGGTCCTGACGCCGCTCATGCGGCCGCGCATGTAGGGATCTACCGAGAGCCAGGTATTGCGAATGCGCACCTCACCTTCGTCCAGCGCGGGCAGCTCATGCTGACGAAGTTCGAACAGCTCTCTCGGCGGCGTACCTGTCGGATAGTCGCGCAGGGTAAAAAAACGTGACTGCATGTCGGCTCCTTGACTTGCCTGCATCCTGCCGTGTGCCTCGACGTCAGCGCGGCGGCCCCTGCTCGTAGAGCTCGGCCTTGGCATCCCGCATCACGTCCTCGCAGGCTGCCTGTTGTGCCAGCTGGTTGAGCAATGAGTGGGTGACCTCGAAGCCCTTGACCAGGCAGGTATCGATCTCCTCGGCGGTCACGGCGGGCTCGACGTTGCACTCGATCGTCACCGTGCGGCCCTTGCCGTCGACCCTGTCGGCCCAGCGCCGAATGCGCCAGGCAAGCTTCGTTCGCCAGTTGGCCGACGTTCCTGCGGCTTCGTTCACGGTGAAGGTGCAGTGCCATTCCGGCTTGTAGATTTTCATGTGAACCTCCCGTTCCGGCTGGGAACATCCCGCTGTCTCTCCTTGTTTACCGTGGGTAACACGGTCGAGACGTCCATGCTTCCAGCATAGAAGCTTTATTGGCCCGGGGCAGGTTAGCGAATGTGAAGGCTTGCTAAGGGATCGCTGCGTGCAGGCCGGCTGTGCGCCGCGATGCGCCGCCGGGTGGGGGCTGGCGGGCAGGCGAGAGGGAGGATTGGACCAAGGCCGCGTCTGTGTCCATGGTTAGAAAACATCTCAACTCACAACCCATGGAAGGTAGGGGTGAACAAGGTCGCTCGGCGAATCGCCATGACGATGGGGACGGTAGCGCTGCTGCTGGCGGCGGCAGTGCTACTGCTCGAATCCGCCTGGTTCCGCGGCTGGCTGGCAGACCAGGCCAGCACGCAGTTGGGGCGCGAGGTGACGATTGGCGATCACGCCATCGATTGGGGCTTGCCGCTGACCCTGCGGCTCGACGAAGTGGAAGTGGCCAACGCGCCGTGGGCCGACGACCCCATGGCTCGCCTCGATGAGCTGACGGTGACGCTGGACGTGGGTGCCTTGCTCCAGCGACGGATCGAGCTGGAGCGGGTCGGTGTGCGCCGGCCCCAGCTGCTCCTGCTGCGCCGCGAGGACGGCAGCACCAACATCGACGATCTGGTCGACGAGGAGCCGACCGAGGAGCAGGGCATTCCGCTCTGGCCCGAGACCTTCGTCGTCGACCGAGGCCGGCTGGTCTATCGCGATGCCGGGCGCGACATCGAGTTCGACGTCGCCTTCGAAACCCCGGGGGAGAGCGGTGACGAGCTGAGCCTGGACGTGCGCGGCGAGGGCCAAGTCCAGGACGACCCGGTCCAGTTCCAGGGGCGGCTGCACCTGGAACTGGAAGAGCGTCGCGGCGTCGTCGAGGCGTTCCAGGGGCAGATCGGCGACAGCCATCTCGAGGGCCGCCTGGCACTGGATCTCGGTCGCGATACCCCTTGGCTTGCCGCCGAGCTCGAGGCCGACGCACTCGACCTCGACCGCTGGGGCCTGCTCGAGGCCAGGGAGGGCGAGGCCACCTCGCCGCAGGACGAGCCGCGGCAGGAGTGGGACCGGCGCGCGGCCCGAGTGCTGGAGGCCTTGACGGCATACGAAGCCGATCTCGATCTAACGCTCGGGCGCCTGCACTACGCCGGCCAGACCCTGCATGATCTGGCCGTGAGCGCGACCCTGGAGGACGGCCGGCTCTCCATCGCGCGGCTGCAGGCGATGCAGCAGCTCGACGAGGAGACGCCGCGCTCGCTGGACGTCCAGGGTTGGCTCGAGGTGGAGGAACAGCGCCTGCTGGCCGACTTGCAGGCGCGGCTCGAGCGTATCGACCTGACTGCTGCGCTCGCACCGTTCGGGCTCGGTCAGCTGGGGACGCTGGATGGCGAGCTGAATACCCGCGTGGTCGACGGCGGGCTGCTGTTCGAGAACACCGCCCTGGATTACCGCGCCCCGCACTGGGGCCTGGCGCTCTCGTTCAGTGCCGACACGCGTACCGAGGGCGTGGAGGGACAGCGGGTCCATCTGGTGGGCGAGGGCAGCTACGAGCAGGAGCCCTTTGCCTTCGACCTCCTGATCGGTCCGCTGCTCGATCTCACCGATTCCGAAACGCCCTATCCGGTTTCCGGCGAGCTGGCCAGCGGCGATACCCGGTTGTGGATCGACGGTAGTGCGGTGCAGCCCTTCGTCCTCGAGGCGGTGGAGGGTCGCGTTCGCCTCGAAGGGCCGAGCCCGGCGGAACTCACCGAGCTGACGGGCATCGCCCTGCCCGAGCTGCCGCCGTACCGGGTTAGCGGCTACCTGCGCTACCGGGACGATTTGCTCAACATCGACGATCTCGAAGGAGGCTTCGGCGACAGTGATGTGGCCGGCGACGTGCGCATGCGCTTCGGCGACCGGCCCAAGCTCTGGTCGACACTGGAGTCGCAGCGGCTCGAGGCGGACGACCTGTTGCCACTGTTCGGCATGTCGCCGGGAACAGGCCCGGATGAGACGGAATCCGCCGAGCAGCAGCAGTGGGAAGCCGAGGAGCGGCGCACTGGGAAGCTGTTCCCCGATCGCGAATGGAACCTCGAGGCGCTGCGCAACACCGACATCGTGCTCGACTACGAGGCAGCCGATGTACAGGCGGAGCATGTACCGTTCGAAGACCTGACGCTCGCGCTGGAACTGGAGCAGGGCGTGATGACAGTCGATCCATTGCAGGTTGGGCTCGGCGGCGGCCGGGTTCGTGCCGCATGGGTCATGGATGCGCGCCAGGCAGGGCTGGAGGGCGACCTGCAGCTGGCCCTCGATCAGGTCAACCTCAGTGCCCTGCTGGACGAGGCCGGGCTGCCCGAGGTGGCACGCGATACCCTTGGGGTGATCGGTGGGCGCGGCGGCCTCCGCTATCACGGACGCTCCATGCACGAGGTGATGGCTGGGCTCGATGGCGAGCTGGAGCTGGCCATGTCCCAGGGCTGGCTGGACATCATCGCCGCCGAACTCCTGCCGCTCAACGTGGCCAATGCCCTGGTGGCGGCGCTCACCGGGGAGGACCAGGTGCAGCTGGAGTGTACCTACGTGCGTTTCGTGGCCAATGACGGCCTGGCCGACCTGGAAAATTTCTTCATGGCCACCGAGATCGCCCATTTCGAGGGGGCCGGGGCCATCAACTTGGCCACCGAGCGGATGGACATGGCCTTCCAGGGACACAATCTCGACCCCACCCTGTTCACCGGCAACTCGCCGGTGGAGCTGAAGGGGACCCTGCGCGATCCGGAGGTGAACGTCATCACCGAGGAGCTGATGGCGCGTGGTGCCCTGTCGCTGCTGGGTGCCATCGTCGCCCCGCCCCTGGCGATCCTGCCCTGGGTCGACCCGGGCGGTGGCGAGCAGGTGGGCATGGGCTGCGAGCGGGCGCTCTCGGCGTTCGAGGAGTGAAGTTCCGGGCCTATCCGCCGGGGCCATACTCGAGGCAGCGCTCGGTCATGGCCGGCCCCTGCAGCAGCACCCTGCTGAGGTCTCGCAGGGCGCTGCGCAGCCCTTCCTCCAGTACCGGATGGTAGTAGGGCATCTCCAGCATCCGCTCGACGCCCAACCTCTGCTCCAGCGCCCAGGCCAGCAGGTGAGCGATATGTTCCACCCGGGGGCCGAACAGCTCGGCGCCGAGGAACTGACCGGAGCCGTGCTCGGCGTAGAGGCGCATCAGGCCGCGATTCTGGCGCATCACCACCGCGCGGCCCTGGTCCTCGAAGGTGGCTTCCCCTTCGGCGACGCCATCGCAGCCGAAGCGGCTCGCTGCCTCATCGCGACTCAGGCCGACGGTGGCCATCTGCGGATCGGTGAAGGCGATCGACAGCGGCGTGCTGCGGCGACCGGCGCGGCGCTCGGGGTAGCGGCCGGCGTTGTGTCCGGCGATGCGCCCCTGCTGGTTCGCTTCGTGCAGCAGCGGCAGCTCCTGGCTGGCATCCCCGGCGATGAAGACATGGCTGCCGGCGCTCTCGTCGTCGGCGCTGCGGCACTGCATGGTGAAGCGGTTGTAGTGGGGCACGCCCTTGTCGTCCAGCGCCACGCCGGCGTTCTGCAAGTCGAGTTGGTCGAGGTTGGGACGGCGTCCGGTGGCGGCCAGCAGGTAGTCGAAGCGCTCGGTCAGGCGGCGTCCACTGCCGCGTTCGAGGAAGGTGATCGCGACTTGATCGCCGTCGCGCTCGATGGTCTCGACCTGGGCCGCCGGGTCGAGGTAGAACTCGTCGCCAAAGGTGCGCTCGGCATAGTCGCGTAGCGCCGGGTCCTGGAACGGGCCGAGCGAGCCGCTCTTGCCGAACATGCGCAGGCGTACTCCCAGGCGAGCGAGCGCCTGACCGAGTTCCAACCCGACGATGCCGGGGCCGAACACGGCCAGCGAGGCGGGCAGGTCGTTCCATTCGAAGACGGCATCGCTGTCGACCAGGCGATCGCCGGCGGGGGCGAACGCCTTGGGCCTGTGGGGACGTGAGCCGGTGGCGATGACGATGGCTCGTGCGCGCAGGCGCAGGTCGTCGCCGACGCGCAGCGTATGCGGATCCTCGAAGCGGGCGTGGCCCGAGAGGCGGTTCTCGGGCTCGATGCGTCGCATCGAGTCGAGCACGCTCTCGACGAAGGCGTCGCGCTGGCGCCTGACCCGCGCCATGACTTCCTGTCCGTCGACGTCGACCCGCCCGACCGCGATGCCGAAGCCCGCCGCCTCGCGGGCCTGATGGGCCGACTCGGCGGCGGCGATGAGCAGCTTGGACGGCATGCAGCCCACCCGGGCACAGGTAGTGCCGGGCTCGCCCCCTTCGATGAGCACGACCCGCTCATGGTACTGCCTGGCCACCTGCCAGGCGCTCAGACCGGCCGTGCCGGCCCCGATGACGGCAACCTCGACCTCGCGTTCCTGCATGGCTCGTCTCCCAGACAGACTCTCTGGCACAGGCTCGGATGGCCCGGCATGGCTAAAGCCTAGACGCCATGGGCAGGAAACGGCCACTCGTCAGCGAGGTCATGACTTGCGGTTGTGAGTGGGCTTGTCCTTCTGGCTGGTCGAGGCCATTTTCTCGAGCTCCTTTTCGTCCATCGATTCATACATCTGTTTGGACGCACCTTCGAGTTCGCTGACCTTCTTCTCGCCACGCTTGGCGGCAAGAGCGGCTCCGGCCGCCATTTGCTGGGCTTCGGATTTGGCGGGCATGGTCTGGCTCCTTCCTTTCCATACTGGGACGTTCGATGCTGGATGCTGCATGGTCCTGTTGGTCAGGCTAGCCACTGGGAAAGAAACCTGCTGTGTCATGGTGTTACGAATGACGTTGGTTGCGTAAATGGGACTGTGCCGCAATGGACATGCCGATGGCCGGCCTTTTACAAAAAGGACTAAAGTAGGTATTGACGGACTTACAAAACTCCTTTTGACGAGATGAGATTGGCATGATATCTGAAGCATACTGAGTATAACGACAACAACCCTGGCGTGAGTGCAGTCGGTTCAAGGGACCACGTAAATGTCTCGACAGGTCCGTTGCATCCCGTGGGGAAGGGAGTCTCATGCGCCAGCTCGCCATTCAGAGCCGATCCCAGGATTCGGCCCATCAGCCCAATCATGATGACGTCACCGGCCTGGCCACGCGCCGCCACGCCGAGCATCAGCTGGCCGCCTTGCTGGATCGCGCCGCCGCACAGGGCACGAAGGTCGCCATCCTGCACATCGACATCGATCGCCTGAAGGAGATCAACCATTCGCTGGGCAGGCCGATGGGCGATGCCTGCCTGCGCCTGGTGGCACAGCGGGTCAGCGAGGTCATCGATTTCAAGGGCAGTGTCAGCCGTCTCGACAGCGATGAGGTCATGGCCACACTGCCCGACGTGACCGGCTTGGAGGCGGTCGTTACCGTCGTCGAGCGGCTGCTGGAGCGCGCCCGACAGCCCATCGAGCTGTCCGGGCGTACCCTCTTTGCCAGCTGCTGCATCGGGCTGGCGCTGTACCCCGACCATGGCGATACGGTCGCCGAACTGATGCGACACGCCAACCTGGCCCGGCGCAAGGCCCAGGCCGGAGGCAGCAGACGCCACTGCGTCTTCTCGCCCGAGCTGCTCGACGAAGGTCCTGATCGCATGACGCTGCGCTGCGAGCTGCGCGATGCCTTGGCGCGCGGCGAGATGGCGCTGCGTTATCGCCCCGTGCTGTGCGCGCGCAGCGGCCAGGTGGTGGCGGTGTCGGCCCAGCCGCGCTGGTGTTCACCACGTTTCGGCGTGCTCGAAGCGGCCCGTTGGTGGCCTGCCGCGCGTGACAATGATCAGGTACACGACATCTGCTCCTGGGTACTGGCCAGGGCCTGCCGCCATGCCCGCTCCTGGTACGAGGCCGGCTCGGGGCTGCGCGTGGTGGTCGGCATGCCGGCCGAAGGCGTGGCCGGCGACCAACTGGCCGAGCGGGTTCGCGTGGTGCTCGCCGAGAGCGGCTTGCCCGCGGGGCTGCTCGAGATCGAGCTGAACGAGGGCGGGCTGATGCAGGATCCCGAGCACGCCTGCGCGACGCTCGAGCGGCTCCAGGCGTGCGGAGTGAGGCTCTCCCTCGACGGCTTCGGCAAGGGGCATTCCCTGCTGGGGCATCTGGGCCTGCTGCCCATCGACACGCTGAAGCTCGATGCGCTGTTCCTCGACGGCTGCCTCGACAACCCGCGCCGCCAGGCGGTCATTCGCTCGGTCATCAGGATGGCGCACGAGCTGGGAGTGCGCGTGGCGGCGAGCGGGGTCGAGTCTCGCCTGCAGGCCGATTTCCTGCGCGAGCAGGGGTGCGACCTGTTGCAGGGCAGCCTGTGGTCGCGCATGGAGTACAGCGACCCGTCGCCGGAGTAGCGAGGCCGAAGGGCAGGCGGGACACATGAGGTTGCGGGAAAGTGCCTTTGGGCCGACCATGGACCTTTCCACCACCCGCGCTGACAGGAGCCCGCATGCCCATCGTGACCATTCAGCAGTTCCCGCGTGAACTGGCGCAGAAGCGCGAGCTGGCGCGCCGCATCACCGAGGCCTTCGTCGAGATCTATGGGGTTCCCGAGCAGAGCGTCCAGGTGTTCTACCAGGAAGTGGATGGCGAGAACTGGGCCAAGGCGGGAGTGATGGGCTGCGACCGCAGCGGTGGGCAAGGCGGATCATAAGGAGACGACATGCGGCTGCAGCACGCTACCTGGCAGGAGGTCGAGGCCTACCTGCGGCGCGAGACCGGCATCATCGTGCCGATCGGCTCCACCGAGCAGCATGGCCCCAACGGCCTGGTGGGCACCGATGCCATCTGCCCCGAAACGATTGCCTGGGAGCTCGGCGAGCGTCACGGCGTGCTGGTGGCGCCGACCCAGAACCTGGGCATGGCCCAGCATCACCTGGCCTTTCCCGGCACCATAAGCCTGCGCCCCAGCACGCTGCTCGCCGTGCTGCGTGACACCGTGACCTCGTTGGCGCGTCACGGCTTCACCCATGTGTTCTTTCTCAACGGCCACGGCGGCAACATTGCGACCCTGAGTGCGGCTTTCGCCGAGATCTACGCCGAGCGCAGCCTGGGTTACGGCTCCCAGCCAGCCAGCCGGCTCAACCTCACCACCTGCAACTGGTTCGCCGGCCCGCGAGTCCGCGAGCTGGCCGAATCGCTCTACGGTGAGGCCGAGGGCACCCACGCCACCGCCTCGGAGGTGGCGCTCTCCTGGTTCGCGCGGCCCGAAGCGGTCAAGCAGGTGGAGATGTCGCCGCGCATCGCCCCTCGCGGTAGCGCCCAGTGCGATGCCGACGAGTTTCGCCGCCGCTTTCCCGACGGGCGCATGGGCTCCGATCCGACGCTCGCCAGCGTCGAGCATGGGCAACGTTTCCTCGAGGCCGGTGTGGATGATGCCTGGGAGACCTATCGGGCCTTTATCCAGGCCGGCTAGCGTGTGAGGAGGAAGGCGGAGGACCATGCTGCGCGTGATCGCCTCCCTGGTTGGCATCTACGGCCTCGTGGTGGTGCTGGCCTGGTTCTTTCAGGAGCGGCTGCTCTACCTGCCGCACATGGGACGTGAGCATGTCGCCACTCCCGCCGACCGCGGCCTGGCATGGCAGCAGATCGAGCTGGCGACCGCAGACGGCGTGACCCTGGATGCCTGGTGGATTCCCGTCGAGAGCGCCCGCGGCAGCCTGCTGTTCCTGCACGGCAATGCCGGCAACATCTCCCATCGTCTCGACTCTATCCGGCAGTTCCATCGTTTGGGCCTGTCGGTGCTGATCCTCGATTACCGCGGTTACGGCCGCAGCGAAGGCCGCCCCTCCGAAGCGGGAACGGCGCATGACGCCCGGGCCGGTTGGCGCTGGCTGATCGAGCAGGGGGTTCCTGCCGGCGAGATCGTGCTGTTCGGGCGCTCGCTGGGGGCGGCCGTTGCGGCGGAGCTGGCCGCCGCGCTGCCTCCCGAGGAGCAACCGGCGGCGATCATTCTCGAATCGCCTTTTCGCTCGGTACCGGCGCTGGGTCAGCGACTCTACCCCTTCCTGCCGGTGCGCTGGCTGGCGACGCTGGACTATCCCACCGAGCGCTACGTGAGACAGATCGAATCGCCGCTGTTGGTGATTCATAGCCGTGAGGACGAGATCATCCCCTATGCCGAGGGAGAGGCGGTCTTCGCCGCCGCCAACGAACCCAAGACGATGCTCGCCATTCGCGGCGGTCACAACACCGGCTTTATCGAAAGCGAGCCGGAGTATTCCGCCTCGATCGATGATTTCCTTGCTCGCCAGGCCGGCCTGACCCGGTAGCCTTGAGCCCAAGGGCGAGGACGTGCTTGCCAGGTAAGTGCCGTTTCTCCTCGGTGAGTTTCGGGTGCCAAAAGTAACGTTCATTATCCGCTCATTGCACCCCTGTGTTCCGTTTTTCCCCTCCCTCCTCCGGGAAATTGACAGGCCCCTCACGAGTACTATTTTGCGAGTGTCGACCACAGCTTTCGAGCCTTGGACGGAACAAGGTTGCATGGAGCCCTTCCGAGGGCGTAGTGACACTTGGCAAAACATGGAGGTGGCGAATGAGCGATACCGATAGCCGCGCGAGCCGGGAAGCTGGCGTTGGCAACGACAGTGATCGGCACGGCCTCGATCGCGAGGAGATCCGCCAGCAGGCGGAGGAGACCCGCGACGAACTGCGTGATGCCGCCCGTCAGCAGGCCGAAGGACTCCTCGACCGTCAGAAGGCGGCCGCGGCCGATCAGGCCGAAAGGGTGTCCACGGTGCTGCATAAGATGGCCGATGAATTCGAGCGTCAGGAGCAGCCGTACTTTTCCGGCTGTGTCAACGAGTTGGCCAGACGTTCCGACGCCTTTTCACGCAATCTACGCGAGCGCGACCTGGAGGCATTGATGGAGCAGACCCGTCACTATACCCGCCAGCACCCGGCGCTGTTCATGGGCGGGGCGATCGCCGCTGGCTTCATGCTGTCGCGCTTCATGCGCAGTTCCAGTCAGAGCGACGCGTCGACCCATTGAGTCGCAGCATGTGAGGCGAGAGCGTTGGCTTTCGTCGAACGATGCTTTGCCGTGAGATGCAAAGGAGGCGACACCTCATGGAAGCGGAAAACAGAGTACGTACGGGAGAGCCCTCGATAGGGTCTCTCTTCTCCAATCTGGCACGTGAAGTCACCTCGCTGGTGCGCAAGGAGACTGAGCTCGTCAAGGCCGAGATGGGCGAAAAGACCAGTCAGGCCATGGGTGCCCTGGCCTCGATCGCCATCGCCGGTGCGGTTCTCCTGTGTGGTTTCCTGGTGCTGCTTGCCGCGGCGGTCTTCGGTCTCAATACCGTGCTGCCTCCCGACACCACCCCTTGGCTCAGCGCCCTCATCGTCGGTGGGGTGGTAGTGGTGATCGGCTTCATCATGCTCCAAGCGGGGCGCAAGAAACTCAGGCAGGAAAACCTGATGCCGACGCGCACCATGGCCAGCCTGCGGCGCGACAAGGCGCTGACCCAGGAGCACGAGGCGGCGGTCAAGGAGGAGTTGAGATGAGTCAGCGTGACCGACGTACCTCGGACGAGATCGAACATGAGATTCACCAGACGCGCGCGCGTCTGGATGAGACCCTTCACGAAATCGAAGAGAGATTCTCTCCCCAAACGCTTATGAACACGACCTATGATTACCTCCGCCACGGCGGTGCAGAAAATGCGCTCTCCTCGCTGGGTAGAACGATTCGCGAGAACCCGCTCCCTGTCATGGTGACCGGCATTGGCCTGGGCTGGCTGCTGCTGGCGCAGCGCCGCTCCGGCCATGACCACGACTACCTCGACCGAGAGCCCTATGCGGGGGGCTACCCCGGCTCCACGCTGCCCGTCACGCGCATGCCCGATGGCGACACCGCCCCGGGGGGCGGCATCAGCGGCGCCGGCACCACGACCCTGGGGCATGACCCCGCGGCGCTGGGCGCCTCGCCGCAGCATGGCGAAGCAGAGCACGGCCATGGCGCTGGCATGACGCACAAGGCACAGCAGATGGCCGGCCACATGAGGGATCGCGCCCAGCACATGGGCGGCCAGGTACGGGACCGCGCCCAGCATGTCAGCGATCAGATGCGCGAGCGCGCCCAGCACATGGGCGGGCAGATGCGTGACCGCACCTCGCGGCTGCGTGATCGCCAGCACTCCACCATGCAGGCCGTCAGCCATCGCGCACGCGATGCGGGGGCACAGACCAGCCACTTCGTCCAGGATCATCCGCTGGTGGCCGGCGCCCTTGGTATCGCGATGGGAGCCGTGCTCGGCAGCCTGTTCTCGCCGACTCGTGCCGAAAACCGGCACCTGGGCGAGATGCGCGACCGGGCCCTGCAGCGCGCGGAGGACGCGGGGCGAGATCAGCTCGCGCGGGCCGAGGAGAAGATTCACGAGACCGCAGACAGGCTCAAGGAGGAGGCTCGCACGGCACAGCCGTCGAACTCGTCGAGCTACGTGGAAAACCCCTCGAGCGAAGCGCGCTATGCCAAGGCGGGCTCGGCTTCCACGTCGGGCAGCCCTGGCCCCGGGCGGGAAACGGCGGCAGGCAAAGGCGGTACCGGCACCAGCACTGCTTCTGCCGGCGGCCCCTCCGGGACCACCGCCTCGGGCTCCCGTTCGGCGAACCCGCAGCCCCCCGGCGCTTCCGGATCGAAGCCTGGCGATAGCGGTTCTACGCCGTCACGCGGGGCTTGACTGTCGGCTGAAAGCGCTTCGGCAAGAGGAACGCAACGCCGCGCCCAGCCGGGCGCGGCGTTGCGCGTCAGGCGCTGACTTCGGCGTTATGGAAGACGTTCTGCACGTCGTCGAGGTCGTTGAGGGCGTCGAGCAGCTTCTCGAACAGTGCCACATCGTCACCCTCGACCGGGGTGGTGGTCTGGGGCACGAACTGGATCTCGTCGACCTCGAACTCGAGCTCGCCGAAGGCATCGATCAGTGCCTGCTTGGCCTTGGCATACTCGGTGTGCGGGGCGAAGACGGTGATGCGACCCTCCTCGTTCTCGATGTCGGTGACGTCGACATCGGCCTCCATCAAGGCCTCCAGCGCCGCTTCCTCGTCGTCACCGGCGTAGGCGAGAATCGCGCAGTGGTCGAACATGTGGCTGACGCTGCCCGGGGTGCCGAGCTTGCTCTTGGCCTTGTTGAAGCAGGCGCGCACGTCGCCGAAGGTGCGGTTGGGGTTGTCGGTCAGGCAGTCGACGATGACCATGCAGTTGCCCGGGCCGAAGCCCTCGTAGCGCGCCGGTGAGTAGTCCTCGCCGCCCACGCCGCTGGCCTTGTCCAGTGCCTTGTCGATCACGTGGCTGGGCACCTGGTCCTTCTTGGCGCGCTCGATCAGCCCTCGCAGCGTCAGGTTGCCGTTGGGGTCGGTGCCGCCCTGCTTGGCGCAGACATAGATCTCGCGCCCGTACTTGCTGTACACCTTGGTCTTGGCGGCGGCCGTCTTGGCCATGGATTCCTTGCGGTTCTGAAAGGCCCTGCCCATAACGTTGTCCTGTTGCATCGGATACGAGGCTGGATTCTACGAAACCGGCCTGCCCTGGAACAGCCCTATTTCGCCTCGATGAGGGCTGACATGATGCCGGTCACGGCTACACTGCCTTGAGATTCCCCAAGTGTCGGAGCCGCACCATGGACCACCACCAGTACCGCCACGCCCTGGCGGCACGGCTAGAGGCCAGCGAGCTGGCCTTCCCCGAGAGCGAGTTCGATGCCCGCCTGGCCCGCGTGCGTGACGCCATGCAGCACGCCGGCCTGGATGCCCTGCTGCTGACCGACCCTGCCGACATCTACTACCTGACCGGCTACAACACCTTCGAGGTGTCGGTATATACCTGCCTCGTCTGCTCGTCCGCCCGGCTGGTGCTGCAGGTCCCTTCCATCGAGACCGGGCCGGCGGTGGTCACCGCGCGGGTCGACGAGCTGCTCGGCTACCGCTGGGAGGGCATCGGCGAGGTGATCGAGCCCTTGGCCGAGACCCTGGCTCCCTTTCGTGCCATCGGCCTGGATCTCTTCGGCGCGGGGCTGCGCCACGGCGTGTTGCGCGAGCTGCAGGCGCGCCTGGGCAGCGAGCGCTTCCGTGACGATGGGGGCGAGCTGCTCGACCGCATCCGCATTGTCAAGAGCGAAGCGGAGCTCGCCTGCCTGCGCGAGAGTGCCCGGATCACCTCGCTGGGGCTCAGGGCGGCAGCGCGGATCGTCGTCCCCGGCATGGCGGACGGCGACGTGGCGGCGGAGGGCGCGCGGGCGATGCTGGCGGCCGGCAGCGAGTTCATGAGCATGCAGCCCATCGTGACCACCGGCCGGCGCATCAGCGTGATCCACGTGAACCATCAGCGGCATCGCATTGCTCTCGATGAGCCGGTCTTCCTGGAGTTTGGCGCCGCCTACCGGCGCTACACCGCGCCGATGATGAAGACGGTCGTGGCCGGGCGTGCCACGCCGCCGATGCTGGTGCTGCGCGATGTGTGTCGTGACCTGTTCGAGGCCCTGGCCGCGACGATGCGTCCCGGCAACAGCTTCGACGATGCCGCCCGGGCCGCCGAGGCCGTGCTCGAGCCCCACGCCGAGCGAGTGTTCTTCTCGGGCGTGTTCGGCTATGCCGTGGGCGCGCAGTTTCCGCCCAGCTGGGTCGAGGGCAGCGGCTACATCGCCCGCGGCCAGCCGCGTCGGTTCGAGGCCGACATGGTCTTTCACCTGCCGCTGTGCCTGCGCGTGCCGGGAGCGTGGGGCATCGGGCTCAGCGATACCGTGCGGGTCACCCCCGAGGGGGCCGAGCCGCTGACCGACAACGACTGGACGCTGGCGGAGACCCTTGCCGGGTGAGACTGGACGACGAGAGCCTTTCACTATACTGAAGGAGGCAAAAGGACATCCCAACGGGGTGCCGTCGTGCTCGTAGAGACAACCAATGGAAGGAGAACGTCATGACTCTGACCGTAACGGCGACCTATCACGACCTCATGAAGGCGACCAACGCCTACGACGAGCTCATCTCCAAGAACTTTCCGCGCGAGAAGCTCCACTTCGACAAGGAGGCCAATCAGGTCAAAGTGATCGTGCCGGACGAATCGAAGCCGGAAGCGGAGGAGATTCTCAATCGTCACCAGCCTGACGATCTTTGGGCACGCCCCTTCGAGCAGCATTGATCTTCCGCCGTTGGCGTACTGCTGTGCTTCAGGCTCCCTGTGGGTTGGCCGCCTGGCGTGCGGCCTGCTCGTCGAGGGAGTTGGCACGCCGGTACGCCTCGCGGTCGCTGACCCGTGCCCAGTAGTCGGCAAAGGCGGGGCAGGACTCCAGGCTGCCGAACTGCAGCCCCCAGCCGATGTGGGAACCGAGGTAGACGTCGGCGGCGCTGAAGTGCGGGCCGGCAATGAACTCGTGAGCGCTGACGGCGACTTCGAGGGTCTCCAGGACGGCCTCGATGCTGCCGTAGCCGACCCTGCCCTGCTGTTCGATGTTGGGTTCCATGCCCAGGTCACGATCGGTGATGGCGGCCTCCAGCGGGCCGGCGGCGAAGAACAGCCAGCGGTAGTAGGCGCCGCGCTCGGCGAGAGGCGGCGCCAGGCCGGCTTCGGGAAAGGCATCCGCCAGGTAGGCGCAGATGGCGGCGCATTCGGTCACCACCGTATCGCCGTGACGTATTGCGGGTACCTTGCCCATGGGATTGATGGCAAGGTACCGGGGCGACTTCATGGCTGAGCCGAACGTCACGATCTCGGTATGGTAGGTCGTCCCGGTCTCCTCGAGCATCCAGCGGGCGATGCGACCGCGGGACATGGGGTGCGTGTAAAGCGTCAGTGGCTCAGTCATGGCGGGTCCCTCCAGGCGCGCTTAGCACAAGATAGCAGGTCCCGTCGCTAACGTAACAGAACGGTTAAACGGTAGTTCAGTCGGGGTCGAGCAATCGCGGTCCCGAGCCCTCGGCGGCCAGTTCGTCCTCGGGGTTGCGCAGCGGGCAGTCCTCCATCGACAGGCAACCGCAGCCGATGCAGTGGTCGAGCTGGTCGCGCAGCTGGGCAAGGCGGGCGATCCGTTCGTCCAGAGCATGCCGCCAGTTCGTCGAGAGCCGCTTCCAGTCGGCGGCGGTGGGGGCGCGGAAGTCGGGCAGGTCCTCGAAGGCGGTGCGGATCTCGGCGAGGGGGATACCGGTCCGCTGGGCGACCTTGATGATCGCCACGCGCCGCAGCACGTCGCGGGAGAAGCGGCGCTGATTGCCGGCGTTGCGGCGGCTCTTGATCAGCCCCTTGGCCTCGTAGAAGTGAATGGCGGAAACCGCCAGGCCGCTGCGCTTCGCGACTTCGCCAACACTGAGGTCGCGCTGGAGGTGGGCCGGCATCTTCCGTCTCCTTGGCTTCTGCTGGGGAGACGTTTTTAGCGCTTCGCCAAGCGTCTGGCAAGTCATTGCACGCATCCTCCAGACTTGGGCTTATATATATAAGGCTTCTTGATGGTTAAAATCACCAAGATTGATTTTGCATTCACACGGTAGGCTCGTATGGTTTTCAGCTCGCCTTTCTCTCATTTTTTCATTCTCCTTCTTGACCTCAATTTAAGTTTAGGTTTTAGCCTGCGAACTGTCAGTCGCTCTGGAGCCTCGGGAATCATTCCGGAAGCGCCGCCTGTTTCTTTTTCCTGACGATGGAGTTGTCATGTTCCGTTTCTTCGAGACACTGGTGGATCCCTACCCCTCGGGGCAGACCGGGACACCGCCGCGGGAGCTCGGCCCGTTCATCCTGCACTTCTCGCGCCCACTGCTGCCGCTGCTGGCGGCGCTGGCGCTGTTGACGGCGCTGGTCTCTGCCGCGGAGGTGGTGTTCTTCAGTTACATGGGCGAGGTGGTGGACTGGCTGGCGGACGCCGAGCGCGAGGGGTTCTTCGCCGAATATGGCTGGCGCCTGGCCGGCATGGCGGCACTGGTGGCGATCGGTCTGCCGCTGCTGACCCTGCTGCAGTCGCTGGTGATGCATCAGGGTATCTTCGGCAACTACCCGATGCTCGGCCGCTGGCTGGCGCACCGTCACATGCTCAGCCAGAGCCTGGCCTTCTACCAGGACGAGTTCGCCGGACGCGTCTCGCAGAAGGTAATGCAGACGGCCCTGGCGATCCGCGAGACGGTTACCAAACTGCTCGACCTGATGGTCTACGTACTGGTCTACTTTGCCGGCGCCATGCTGGTGATGGGGCAGGCCGAACCCTGGCTGATGTTGCCGCTGCTGGTGTGGCTGGCCGGCTACGTGGCGATCCTGCGCCACTACGTGCCGCGGCTACGGCGGGTCTCCATGCAGCAGGCCGACGCCCGCGCGGTCATGACCGGGCGCATCGTCGACAGCTACAGCAACATCCAGACCATCAAGCTGTTCGCCGACACCCGTCGCGAGCAGGCCTATGCCCGCGAAGCCATGGAGCAGTTCATGGTGACGGTACATCGCCAGATGCGCCTGGCCACGGGGCTCACCGTGAGCCTGACGCTGCTCAACTCGCTGCTGCTGGCCGGGGTGGCGGCGGTGGCCATCGGCGCCTGGTACCTCGAGGCCGTGTCGCTGGGCATCATCGCCGTGGCCATCGCGCTGGTGATGCGCATTCGCTTCATGTCCAACTGGATCCTGTGGGAGGTGGCGGCGCTGTTCGAGAACATCGGTACGGTGCAGGACGGGATCAATACCATCGCCCGCGAGCAGGCGGTCCAGGACGTGCCCGGTGCCGGTGAACTCGTGGTGCCGCGCGGCGAGATCCGCTTCGAAGCGCTGCGCTTCGGCTACGCGCGCCCGGACGGCGAGACGAACCGGGTCTTCGATGGCCTTACCCTGGACATCGCCCCGGGGGAGAAGGTCGGGCTGATCGGGCGCTCGGGGGCCGGCAAGTCGACCCTGGCCAACCTGCTGCTGCGCTTCTACGACCTGGAGGGCGGGCGCATCCTGATCGACGGCCAGGACATCGCCGGTGTCACCCAGGAGTCGCTGCGCCGCAAGATCGGCATGGTCACCCAGGACACCTCGCTGCTGCACCGCTCGGTGCGCGACAACATCCGCTACGGCAGTCCCGACGCCAGCGAGGAGGAGATCCGGGAGGCGGTGCGCCGCGCCCACGCCGATACCTTCATCGACGAGCTGGTGGATCTCGAAGGCCGCCGTGGCCTGGACGCCCATGTCGGTGAGCGCGGGGTCAAGCTCTCCGGCGGCCAGCGCCAGCGCATCGCCATCGCCCGGGTGCTGCTCAAGGATGCGCCTATCCTGGTGCTCGACGAGGCCACCTCGGCGCTCGACTCCGAAGTCGAGGCGGCGATCCAGGAGCAGCTCTACACCCTGATGGAGGGCAAGTCGGTGATCGCCATCGCCCACCGGCTCTCCACCATCGCCATGCTCGACCGCCTGGTGGTCATCGACGAGGGGGAAATCGTCGAGAGCGGCACTCACCGCGAGCTGCTGGCGCAGGGCGGCCTCTACGCCTCGCTGTGGCGCCGCCAGTCGGGCGGTTTCCTGGGACTGGATACCGAGGAGGAGGCCGAGCGCCGGCATGACAAGCCGCTGGACGTGGCGCCCTGAGTTGCGGCGCCCGGCGAATCATGCCGTTTCGTCGACGGCCTCGGCCGCTGCGCCGGTGGACACCGGCGGCCGCCACGGCTCGGGTGCCGATAGGCTCTCGATCCGCATGCTCTCGACCACGAAGTCGACGAAGGTGCGCACCTTGGGCGAGATGAGCTGGCCGCCCGGGAACACCGCGTTGAGCTCCACCTCGGGGCCTTCCCAGCCTTCGAGGATGCGCCGGGGCCGCGCGGTTTCCGCACCGAGGCAGACGACGAACTCGTTGGCGAGCATGATGCCCTGGCCATCCTCGAGCATGCCGCGCAGGGCGAAGGGGTCGTTGGCAATGGCCACCGGATCGACTTCCACCTCGACGCTTTCCCGGCTCGCGCTGTTGCGCAGCTGCCAGACGTAGCGCTGGCCGCGCTGGTCCAAGGCCTTGGCCAGCACCGCATGGGAGGCCAGGTCCGATGGCGTGCGCGGCTCGCCGTGGCGAGCGAGGTAGCTCTCGCTGGCATAGACGAACGAGCGGAAGCGGGCCAGGGGGCGCGCCACCAGGCTGGAGTCCGGCAGGGCGCCGACCCGCAGGGCGACGTCGATCTGGTTGGCGACCAGGTCCAGGCGCTCGTTGGAGAGCACCAGCTCGATGCGCACCTGGGGGTACAGCTGGCGGAAATCGCGTATCAGGACCGAGGTGAATTCGGTGCACATGGTGAAGGGGGCGGTGACCCTGAGCCAGCCGCGGGGGCTCTCCTCGAGGTGGTGCACGGCCTTTTCCGCCTCGCCGAGGTCGCGGGCGATGCGATTGCAGTAGTCGAAGTAGATGGCACCGGCTTCGGTGAGGCTCAGCCTGCGGGTGGTGCGGTTCAGCAGCCGGGCACCGAGGCGCCGCTCCAGGTCCTGCACCTTGCGACTGACGGTGGTCTTTCCAAGGCGAAGCTGCTTGGCAGCGGCAATGAAACTGCCCTGCTCCACGACCTTGGCAAAGATCAGGGCATCGTTGAGGTCTTGCAGCATGGTCGTTGTCCTGTGCCGTGCATGCAATGTCAGGGGAGAGCAACACTGCAGGGCGAGAGTCGACGAGAACGGCCGCACGGAAACTGTCCCGCCAATGGGACAGTATTTCCCTGTTGGCCCGACTAATCAAGTGACCGGTAACACTATATGGTGGCCTTCGGCAAAGTTTGCAGTTGTCGATTTATCGCGCCGACAAACGACATTAATAAATCAAGACACAGATATTAAGAATAATGAGGCAAGGGATGGGCGTCGCTGGCCGGAACGAATAACGACACTGCTAACTGCTACTTGTATCGGGAGAAAAGAAACAATGAACGTCCACAAGATGTTCGCGAATCGAGAAGGCCGGCGAGCGCTCATGGCTACCGCCGTGGTCGCCGGGTTGGTCATCCTGGCAGGATGCGAAAGCCAGGCCGATAC
Organism: Billgrantia sulfidoxydans; assembly: GCF_017868775.1. Classification (NCBI taxonomy): domain Bacteria; kingdom Pseudomonadati; phylum Pseudomonadota; class Gammaproteobacteria; order Oceanospirillales; family Halomonadaceae; genus Billgrantia; species Billgrantia sulfidoxydans. The sequence continues at coordinate 728,823 of NZ_CP053381.1, forward strand.
CCAGGAGGCTGCGGAGCAGGGGCCGCCGCCGCCCCAGGTCAGCGTGGCCCAGGTGCTGGTCGAGGACGTGGAGCTGTGGGACGCCTTCACCGGCCGTATCGAGGCGGTGGAGACGGTCGACCTGCGCCCGCGCGTGTCGGGCTACATCGAGAGCGTCAACTACACCGAAGGCCAGGAGGTCGAGAAGGGTGAGGTGCTGTTCGTCATCGATCAGCGCCCCTACCGCGCCGAGCTGGAGCGCGCCGAGGCCGAACTGCAGCGGGCCCGGGCGCATGCCGAGCTGGCGCGCAGCGAAGCCGCCCGGGCCGAGGCGTTGGCCCAGAGCCGCTCGATCTCGCGCGAGGAGCTGGACCAGCGGCGCGCCGCGGCGGCCACCGCCGAGGCCGACATCCTGGCGGCCCGGGCCATCGCCGAGACGGCCAGGCTCAACATGGAGTTCACCGAAGTGCGCGCGCCCATCGCGGGGCGTGCCGGCAGGGCATTGGTCACCCCGGGCAACCTGGTCTCCGAGGCCTCGCCGCTGACCCGGATCGTTGCCCTGGACCGGGTCCATGTGCACTTCCACAGCGACGAGCTGGCCTACCTGCATTACGACGCCATGGCGCGTAACGGCAGCCAGGCCAGTTTCCGCGAGGGCGGCATACCGGTGCGCGTGGGGCTGGCCAACGACGAGGGCTACCCCTACCGCGGCGAAGTCGATTTCGTCGACAACCGCCTCGATGCCGAGGCCGGCACCATTCTCACCCGCGCCGTGCTCGACAACAGCGAAGGCCGCTTCGCACCGGGCATGTACGCCCGCGTGCAGCTGCTGGCGGGCAGCGCCGAGGACACCCTGCTGATCGACGACAAGGCGGTGCTCACCGACCAGGACCGCAAGTACGTCTACGTGGTCGACGAGGAGGGGCGCGCCATGCGCCGCGACGTGCAGCTGGGGCGCATGGCCGACGGACTGCGTGTCGTCGCCGCCGGTCTCGAACCCGGCGACCACGTGGTCGTGAATGGCGCCCAGCGGATCTTCTTCCCGGGGATGCCGGTGGCGGCGGAGAGCGTCGACATGCGCGGCCAGGCCGAGGGAGGCAACGAGCTGGCCGCCACGCACTGACCGTCAGACTCCATTGCCCGATGTAACAGAACAAGCGCTATAAACCCTGAACGATCTTCGGCGCGGACGTGGCTGTCCGCGCCGGGAGGGAGTCTTGTCATGGATTTCGCCAAGTTCTTCGTCGACCGGCCGATCTTCGCCGCGGTGCTGTCGATCCTGATCTTCATCGCCGGTGCCATCACCATCCCGCTGCTGCCGGTCAGCGAGTATCCCGACGTGGTGCCGCCCACCGTGCAGGTGCGCGCGGTCTATCCCGGCGCCAACCCCAAGGAGATCGCCGAGACGGTGGCGACACCGCTGGAGGAGGCGATCACCGGGGTCGAGGACCTGATGTACATGAAGTCGGTGGCCGGCTCCGACGGGGTGCTGGCGATGACGCTGACCTTCCGCCCCGGTACCGACCCCGACGAGGCCCAGGTGCAGGTGCAGAACCGCGTCGCCCAGGCTCAGGCGCGGCTGCCCGAGGCGGTGCGCCGCCAGGGCGTGACCACCGACAAGCAGTCGCCCGACCTGACCATGGTGCCGCAGTTGATCTCGCCCGACGGGCGCTACGACAGCACCTACCTGCGCAACTACGCGGCGCTGCACGTGCGCGACGAGCTGGCGCGGCTGCCCGGGGTGGGGCAGGCGATGCTGTTCGGTGCCGGCGATTACGCCATGCGGGTGTGGATCGATCCCGACCGGGCCGCCGCGCGCGGGCTCACCGCGGGTGACATCATCGCGGCGATTCGTGAGCAGAACGTGCAGGTCTCGGCGGGACAGCTCGGCGCGCCGCCGACCCCGACCGCGTCGGATTTCCTCGTCTCGATCAACGCCCAGGGGCGCCTGACCACCGAGGAGGAGTTCGGCGATATCGTGGTCAAGGCCGGAGCCGACGGGCAGATCACCTACCTCTCGGACGTGGCGCGCATCGAGCTTGGCGCCGCCGAGTACTCGCTGCGTTCGCTGCTCGACAACCAGCAGGCGGTGGCCATCGGCATCTTCCAGGCGCCCGGGTCCAACGCCATTGCGCTCTCCGATGCGGTACGCGACAAGATGGGCGAGCTGGCCGAGCGCTTTCCCGAAGGCGTTGAGCACACCATCGTCTACGACCCCACGGTGTTCGTGCGCGACTCGATCAAGTCGGTGATCAAGACCCTGCTCGAGGCGGTACTGCTGGTGGTGCTGGTGGTCACACTTTTCCTGCAGACCTGGCGCGCCTCGGTGATCCCGCTGCTGGCGGTGCCGGTGTCGATCGTGGGGACCTTCGCCGTGCTTTACCTGCTCGGCTTCTCGATCAATACCCTGACGCTGTTCGGCCTGGTGCTGGCGATCGGCATCGTGGTCGACGACGCCATCGTGGTGGTGGAGAACGTCGAGCGCAACATCGAGGAGGGGCTCGCGCCGCTGGCGGCGGCCCACCAGGCCATGCGCGAGGTGAGCGGGCCGATCATCGCCATCTCGGTGGTCTTGTGCGCGGTGTTCGTGCCGATGGCCTTCCTCGAAGGCGTCACCGGGCAGTTCTACCGCCAGTTCGCGGTGACCATTGCCATCTCCACGGTGATCTCGGCGATCAACTCGCTGACGCTGTCGCCGGCGCTGGCGGCGATGCTGCTCAAGCCCCACGACGTGCCGAAGGACCGCCTGTCGCGGCTGATCGACTTTCTCTTCGGCTGGCTGTTCCGCCCGTTCAACCGCTTCTTCAATGCCAGCTCGCGGGGGTATCAGCGCGGCGTAGGGCGCAGCCTGCGCCGGCGCGGCGCGGTGTTCGCCGTCTACGCGCTGCTGCTGGCGGGCACCGGGGTGATGTTCCAACTGGTGCCGGGAGGCTTCATTCCCACCCAGGACAAGATGTACCTGATCGGCGGCGCCAAGCTGCCCGAGGGGGCCTCGCTCGACCGTACCGAGGCGGTGATCCGGCAAATGACCGACCTGGCGTTGGAGACCGAAGGCGTGAGTTCGGCGGTGGCCTTCCCCGGGCTCAACCCGCTGCAGTTCACCAACACGCCGAACACCGGCACGGTGTTCTTCGGCCTCGACCCGTTCGAGTCGCGTTCGCGCAGCGCCGAGGAGATCGTCGGTGAGCTCAACGGCAAGTTCGGCGCCATGCAGGAGGCATTCAGCTTCGCCTTCACCCCGCCGGCGATCCTCGGCATCGGTTCGGGGTCGGGCTTCTCGCTGTTCGTGCAGGACCGTGCCGGGCTCGGCTACGGCGAACTGCAGCAGGCCGTCGATGGCTTCAGCGGGGCGCTGATGCAGGCGCCGGGCATGGGCTACCCGATCACCTCCTACCAGTCCAACGTGCCCCAGCTCGACCTGCACGTCGACCGGGTCAAGGCCAAGACCCAGGGCGTGGCGCTGACCGACCTGTTCGAGACCCTGCAGGTCTATCTCGGCTCGGTCTACGTCAACGACTTCAATCGCTTCGGCCGTACCTGGCAGGTGATGGCCCAGGCCGACGGCGACTACCGCATGGACGTGGAGAACATCGATCGCCTGCGCACTCGCAACGCCTACGGCGAGATGGTGCCGATCGGCAGCATGATCCGCATCGACCGAACCTTCGGCCCCGATCCGGTGATCCGCTACAACGGCTACCCGGCGGCCGACCTGATGGGCGAGGCCGACCCGCGGATCCTGTCGTCGAGCCAGGCCATCGAAGTGGTGGAGCAGCTCGCCCCGGCAGTGCTGCCCGCCGGCATGAGCTTCGAGTGGACCGACCTGAGCTACCAGCAGGTCAACCAGGGCGGGGCGGCGCTGGTGGTGTTCCCGCTTGCCATCCTGCTGGTGTTCCTGGCGCTCGCCGCGCTCTACGAGAGCTGGACGCTGCCGCTGGCGGTGATCCTGATCGTGCCGATGTGCATGCTCTCGGCATTGATCGGCGTGAAGCTTACCGGCGGTGACAACAACATCTTCGTGCAGGTGGGCCTGGTGGTGCTGATCGGCCTGGCATGCAAGAACGCCATCCTGATCGTCGAGTTCGCCCGCGAGCTGGAGCTGCAGGGTCGCGGCATCGTCGAGGCGGCGCTGGAGGCGTGCCGCTTGCGCCTGCGTCCGATCATCATGACCTCGATCACCTTCACCGCCGCGGTGGTGCCGCTGATGCTGGCCGGCGGTGCCGGCGCCGAGGTACGCCAGGCGCTGGGCACGGCAGTGTTCGCCGGCATGCTCGGCGTGACCCTGTTCGGCCTGTTCCTGACCCCGGTGTTCTACGTCGCCCTGCGCAAGCTGGTCACGCGCGGTCAGGTCGAACCTCGCGACGCACAGCCTGTGGAGGGCGCCTATCATGCCTGATCTGGCCAAGCGCAAGAGAACCATGCGACACCTGCTGCCGTTGCCTCTCGTGCTGGCGTTGGCCGCCTGCGCGGTGGGGCCCGACTACCGCGCGCCGACGCTGCCCGAGCCCGCCGCCCTGGTGCGCGCCGAGCCGGAACTGGTGACGACGGAAGCCGTCGAGCGGGACTTCTGGCGCGGCTTCGACGATGCGCTGCTGAGCGAGCTGGTCGAAGAGGTCTTCGACGCCAACCACGACCTGCGCATCGCCCTGGCGCGCCACGACCGCAGCCTGGCGCTGCTGCGCCAGTCGCGCCGCGACCTGGCGCCCAGCGTCACCGCCGAGGCGGGCGCCGCCCATCAGCGCGCCAGCGCCGACCAGATGCCCGAGGCGACGCGCTCCCAGCGTGACTTCGAGAGCTATGATGCCGGCGTCGCCGCGCTGTGGGAGCTCGACTTCTTCGGCCGCGTGCGGCGTGCCGTGGAAGCCCAGCAGGCCGAAGCGGAAGCATCGGCCGCCGATGTGCGCGCCATGCAGGTGGTGGTGGTCGGCGAGCTGGTCGACCAGTACATGCGCCTGCGCGGCCTGCAGGAGCAGCTGCGCGTGGCCGAGGCCAATGCCGATTACCAGCGTGAGTCGCTGGAATTGGTGGATGCACGGCTGGAGGCCGGGCGCGGCACCGAGTTCGACAGCGTGCGCGCCCGGGCGCAGCTCGAGAGCACGCTGTCGCGCATCCCGGCGCTCGAGGCCGAGATCGCCGCCATCACCCATCGCCTGGCGGTGCTGACCGGCCGCGAACCCGCCGCGCTGGTCGCCCGGCTGGAGGCTCCGGCGCCGCTACCGGCATTGCCGGACCAAGTGGCGGCCGGGCTGCCCGGCGAGCTGCTGCGTCGACGCCCGGACATCGCCGCCGCCGAGCGTCGCCTGCACGCCGCCACCGCCAGCATCGGCGTGGCCACCGCCGACCTCTACCCGCGCTTCACCCTGAGCGGCCTGCTCGGTACCCAGGCCGCCAGCACCGGCGACCTGTTCGGCCGCGACAGCGAGACCCGGCTGGTGGCGCTGGGGGTGGACTGGTCGTTCCTCGACAGCGGGCGGGTGCGCGCGCGCATGGCGGCGGCCGATGCCGACGCCGAGGCCAACCTGGCACGCTACGAGCAGGCCGTGCTGCTGGCGCTGGAGGAGGCCGAGACGGCACTTGCCCGCTACGCCCAGTCGCTGCGTGAACGCGAGCATCTGGCGGCTGCCGCCGAAGCCAGCACCGAGGCGGCCCGACAGGCGCGGGTACGCTTCGAGGTCGGCGTGATCGACTTCCTCGAGGTGATCGACAGCGAGCGTTCGCGACTCGAGGCCGAGGATGGCCTGGCGCGAGCCAACGTGCGCGCTTCCAGCGCCCTGGTGGGGCTCTACCGGGCGCTGGCCGGCGGCTGGGACGAGCGCATGGACGAGCCGCGCCAGGCGAGTGAGGAACCTGCACTGACCTCCACCTGAGGAGGGCGAGCCCCTGGTTTGCCCTTCGAAGATGAGCCGGCATGGCGCCATGCGTCGTGCCGGCTCAACCTGTTCCATGTTCCGCGTTTCACGTTCTATGTAGCACGTTCCGCGGTACGGCCCCAGTAAGCACTCGCTGACTCGGCGCTGTCGATAGCACGATGCCGTCCGCCTTTTTCTGCTATGCTGCCTGCCTTTCCCCAGCAGACGAAGCCCGGCCTCGGCTCGTGCCTTCGCATTCACCCTCGCTTGCTTGCCGCTTCGGCAATCGCTCAGTCTCGCAGGTCCATTTCCGTGTCCGACTCTCCCAACGACGGGGCCTTTGCCTCGTTGCCGCTGGCACCAGAACTGCTGGCCAATCTCGATTCGCTCGGCTACCACGCCATGACGCCGATTCAGGCCGAAAGCCTGCCGCCGCTGCTGGCGGGCCGCGACGTGATCGCCCAGGCCAGGACCGGCTCGGGCAAGACCGCGGCGTTCGGCCTGGGGCTGCTTTCGCGCCTCGATATCTCGCGCTTCCAGGTTCAGGCGCTGGTGCTCTGCCCCACGCGCGAGCTGGCCGACCAGGTGGCCGGCGAGATCCGGCGGCTGGCGCGCACGCTGCCCAACGTCAAGGTGCTGACCCTGTGCGGGGGGGCGCCCTTCGGCCCTCAGCTGGCCTCGCTGGCGCATGGTGCGCATGTGGTGGTGGGCACCCCCGGCAGGGTGGAGGAGCACCTGCGCAAGGGCGCACTCGATCTCGCTTCGCTCGACACGCTGGTACTGGACGAGGCCGACCGTATGCTCGACATGGGCTTTCAGCCCAGCCTGGAGGCGATCGTCGGTGCGACGCCGGCCAGCCGCCAGACCCTGCTGTTCAGCGCCACCTTCAGCGACGAGATCCGACGCATCGCCGAGGGGCTGCTGCGTGATCCGGCCGAGGTGGCGGTGGCCGCAAGCCATGACGAAAGCACCATCCGCCAGCGCGTCTACCGGGTGGCCGACGAGGCGCAGCGCTTCGAAGCCCTGCGCGGGCTGCTGCTGCAACACCGGCCGCGCTCCAGCGTGGTGTTCTGCAACACCCGGCGCGAGACGCAGGAGGTGGCCGATGCCCTGTGCGAGGCGGGCTTCAGCGCCCTGGCGCTGCACGGCGACCTGGAGCAGCGCGATCGCGACCGCATCCTGGTACTGTTCGCCAACCGTAGTATCTCTATCCTGGTGGCCACCGACGTGGCGGCACGCGGGCTGGATATCGCCGCGCTGGATGCGGTATTCAACTACCAGATCGCCCGCGACCTCGAGGTCCACGTACATCGCGTCGGGCGTACCGGCCGTGCCGGCGGCTCCGGCATCGCCTGCACCCTGGTCAGCGAGAGCGAGGCCTATCGCCTCGAGCGGCTCAACGAATTCCTCGGCGAACCCCTCGAGGAGGCGCCGCTGCCGCCGCGCAACGTGCTGGCGCGGGACCCCTTCCTGCCGGAGATGGCGACGCTGCAGCTCGACGGCGGCAAGAAGCAGAAGGTGCGCCCCGGCGATATTCTCGGCGCACTGACCGGCGAGGGTGGCATCGAGGGGGCTCAGGTGGGCAAGATCAAGGTGCTGGAGCGCAGCGCCTACGTCGCCGTGCAGCGCGAGGTCGCCAAGGCGGCGCTCGCCCAGCTCGGCACGGGCAAGCTCAAGGGGCGCTCGTTCCGCGCCCGGCGCGTCAGCCGCTGAGAACAGAAGGAGGATAGGTGAAGGTACCCAAGCGATTGCAGCCGCTGATCGACGACGGCTTGATCGACGCAGTCGAGAGCCAGCTGATGAGCGGCAAGGAAGCCCAGGTCTTCGTGGTGATTTCCCACGGCGAGCGCCGCTGCGCCAAGGTCTTCAAGGAGGCCAAGCAGCGCAGCTTCAAGCAGGCGGTGCAGTACCAGGAGGGGCGTCGCGAACGCAACAGCCGCCGCTCGCGGGCCATGGCCAAGAAGACCCGCTACGGCCAGAAGGAGCAGGAGCAGGCCTGGCTCAATGCCGAGGTCGACGCCCTCTACCGGCTGGCGGCGGCGGACGTGCGGGTGCCGCAGCCCTATGGCTTCATCGACGGCGTGCTGCTGATGGAGATGATCAGCGATGCCGAGGGCCTGACCGCCCCGCGCCTGGACGACGTGATCCTGAGCCCCGAGCAGGCCCGCGAGTACTACGCCAAGATCCTGCGCGACGTGGTCAAGATGCTGTGCGCCGGCCTGGTGCACGGCGATCTCTCCGAGTTCAACGTGCTGCTGGCCGCCGACGGCCCGGTGATCATCGACCTGCCCCAGGCGGTGGACGCCGCCGGCAACAACAGCGCCGAGTGGATGTTCGAGCGCGACGTGGACAACATGCGCCGCTACTTCGGCCGCTTCGCCCCGGAGCTGCTCGGCACCGACTACGGCAAGGAGATCTGGGCGCTCTATGAATCCGGCGAGCTGCATCCCGAGAGCCGGCTGACCGGCTGCTTCGAGCATGACACCAGCACCGTGGACGTGGAGGAGCTGATGAGCGTGATCGACGATGTGCGCGAGGAGGAGGCCTATCGCCAGGGGGCGCGCAACCGCGGTGACGAACCCGGCGTCGAGGAGGCCGCCGAAGAGTGGCGGGAATCCCAGCGGGAGCGTTGAGCCGAATTGGAGTACCCTTTCGAAGCATCTCCAATAACCGAGCGAGGATCGCCATGTCGTTGCGTAAGACGTTGCCCATCCATCCCGGCCGCTGGCTTGTCGTTGCCTTGACCCTGCTGCTGGCAGGCTGCCAGATGCAGCCACCGGAGCCACCCGACGAGGACAAGGCGGCCATCGACCGCATGCTGGGGCTGATCGACGAGCGGCTCGACGTGTCGCCGCTGGTGGCCCAGTCCAAGTGGAACAGCGGTGCGCCCATCGAGGCGCCCGAGCGCGAGGCGCAGATCCTCGACCAGGTGGCGGAGGATGCCGAAGCCGCCGGCGTCGAGGAGGACTTCGCCCGGCGCTTCTTCGAGAAGCAGTTCGAAGCCAGCAAGCAGATCCAGCGCCGCCTGCACCATCAATGGCTGCAGGAGGGGCGTTCCCCCTTCGCCGACCCGCCCGACCTCGCCGAGGAGGTGCGCCCGGTGCTCGACCGCCTGACGCCGCAGCTGATCGAGTCGCTGGCCGACATCGAGCGTATCGCCGCGGTCGAGGGTTCGGGGCGCTATCTCGAACGGCGCGCGACAGAGCTGATTCAGGATGACTTCGACGGCGAACCGCGTGACGTCTCGATCCAGCCGCTGCTGGAGCGCCTGTCGCGGTAGTACTCGGCTAGCCTATATCCCCGCCCACCACTCGTAGCCGCGGTCCTCCCAATAGCCGCCCCGGCCGCGGCCGAGGTGGGCGAAACTCTCCACCAGTTCGATGCGCATCACGTACTTGGCCATCTTGTAGCCGAGCTGGCGCTCGGCTCGCAGTCTTATTGGGGCGCCGTTGGCAACGGGCAGATTGCCACCGTTCAGGCCGTAGGCCATCAGCGTCTGAGGGTGATAGGCCTCGATCATGTCCAGGCTTTCGTAGTACGCATCCCCGCCGCGGTAGCGGTCGGCACAGTGGAAGACCACGAAGCGCGCCTCGTCACGCACCCCGACCTGGGCCAGCAGGTCACTGAGGACCACGCCGGTCCATTGGCCGATGCAGCTCCAGCCCTCGACGCAGTCGTGGCGGGTGATCTGGGTACGCGAGGGCATGCTCCTCAGCTCATCGAGCGAAAAGCGTTGCGGACGCTCGACCAGCCCGTCGACCGTCAGGCGCCAGTCGCGGAAGCCGTCGGCCGCCAGGCGTCGGTAGGTTGCGTCCTGCGGGTCGGTCGTGCCGTTGGCGCGAAAGGTCGGCGCGATGTCCTCGGGCGAGTATTCACGGGCGAGGGATTCGCGCGAGGCCAGCAGGCGCTGGGCTTTCTGGGTCAGGGCACTGCTGGCATCGAACAGCCGGCCCATGGTGTCGCTGCGCGTCAGCCGGTCGCAGCCCGTCAGCAGGACGGCGGATGCGGCCAGCAGCGAGCGGGTCAGAAAGCGTCGACGGCGAGGATCGGTGGGTCTATTTTTGCTGTTCATCGGAAAGCACCTCCTCGCTCGCGGGCAGGCGATAGCGCCCGGTGATCATCGAGCGCAAGTTGTTGGCGACGCCGGAGACCAGCACCAGCACGATGTGGATCAGGAAAAAAATCACCAGGGCCAGGGCGCACAGGAAGTGGATCGTTCGAGCGCTCTGGCGGCCGCCGAAGACATCCAGCAGCCAGGGCCAGGCGGCATCCATGGTCGGTGACATGGTCAGCCCGGTCAGCACGACCAATGGCATGACGACGAACAGCACCAGCAGGTAGGCGAGCTTCTGCAGCAAGTTGTAATGGCGCGCTTCCTCGCCGCGCGGAAAGCGCAGCCGCAGGTGGTCGTAGAAGGACTGGCCGAGGGTTCGCCATTCCTGCCGACGCGGCAGCAAACGTCGCCTTAGCTGACCGCTGAGGACCAGATACGCCAGGTAGGCGAGCAGCATGGGAACGAAGACCCAGGCGGCGAGAAAATGCCACCCACGACCCGCAGACAGCCAGCGCGGGCCGGGCAGGGTGGCCCAGGCCGGGAAAGCGCGTCGTTCTCGGGCCTCATCCGGGCCGGAAACGCCCAGCACCCCGGTCGTATCGAAACGGTAGGGGCCGACCTGGGTGATGCCGCGCCACTCGCCGTCGTTACCCGTCGCGGCGTGAATCGACAGTGCCGGGTTGGCGAAACTGGAATCCTTGCCCCAATACAGGGCGGGATGGGCGTTGAAGATCTGCAGGCCACTCATCAACAACACCAACAGACAGGCGGCATTGACCCAATGCCACAGCCGTGTGAAGGCGCCATGTCGCTGGATGACCGTGGCAGCCTGGCCCCTGTTCGTACCGGTGAATGAGTCGAAGACACGCATCGCGGCACCCTCCTGCGAGCGAAGATCGAGAAAAATCGGCCGGTGGAGGGAAGGAATGGACGAGCACCGGCCGATACCGCGAGTCGAGCTTCACATGGCGTCGTCGTCCGACATCATGTCGTCGTCTTCCTCCATCATTGCGCCTTTCTCTTCCATGGCGTCTTCTTCCATCATTGCGCCTTTCTCTTCCATGGCATCGCTGTCCATGGCATCGCTGCCCATGTCATCGCCGGTCATGGCCTCATGCTCCATGCTGTCGCTTTCCATGGGCTCGTCGGCCAGGGCGACGGTCGGCAGCAGCAGCGCCGTGGCGAGCAGGGTGGCAAACAGCGCGGTCTTGGGACGGTTCAACGGGTTCATCGGCTTGCACCTCTTGTTCGGATTGGTTGTTCGGATTGGCCGTCGGTGATATGCCGGAGCGGCAAGGGTCACACTAGTCAGGCACTGCCATGGGTTCATCACGGAACCATCACGCCGTGGTATCTTTTTCCGTGATGATTTCGTGATGTAGCAGGGCCAGTGCCGTTCTAGAGTGGGCGCAGGCAACGGGCGGGAGTCTGGCGATGAGCTATCGAATCCTCTGTGTCGAGGACAATGCCGAGATCGGCAGGCTGCTCACCGAATCGCTGGCGGCGGCGGGGTATGCCTGTGACTGGGTTCGCGACGGCGAGGCGGCGCTGGCCCTGCTTGGTGCCGAGGCGGCGGGAGTACGCTATGACCTGGTGACCCTGGACCTGATGCTGCCCGGCGTGGATGGCCTGGAAGTGTGCCGCCAGCTACGTCGTCGCGACAGCCTGACGCCGGTGCTGATGGTGACCGCCAAGGCGGCGATCCGCGACGTGGTGGTGGGGCTGGAGATCGGTGCCGACGATTACGTCACCAAGCCCTTCGCCATGCCGATCCTGATGGCCCGGATCCAGGCCCTGCTGCGCCGCGGCCAGCGCCAGGCGCCCAGCGACGACGGCCTCGCCAGCACGCCGCCGCTGGTCTGCGGCCCGCTGGTCATCGATGCCGACCGGCACCGGGTCCAGCTCGATGGCAAGCCGCTCCAGCTCACCGGCAAGGAGTTCGCGCTGCTTTCGCTCTTCGCGCGCCATCCCGGGCGCAGCTTCAGCCGCGGCGAGCTGCTCGACCATGTCTGGGGCGAGGAATTCGATGGCTACGACCACACCGTGAACACCCATATCAATCGTCTGCGCAACAAGATCGAGGTCGACCCGGCCAGGCCGCGCTTCATCCAGACCGTCTGGGGGGTGGGCTATCGCTTCGCCGAGACACCGGAGGGCCAGGGCTCGCCGTCGTCCGCGCCGGGCGCCGAGCGCCCATGAGGGGGCTGCTGCGCCGCTGCGGGCGGCTGGGTCGTAGCCTCTATGCGCGCATCGCGCTGGTCTACCTGAGCAGCCTGTTGCTGCTGTCGGTGGCCACCGCCTGGATCGCCATCAGCCAGTTCAACCAGCTCACCCGGGAACTGCAGCAGCGGATGGAGATCGATCTCGCCAAGAATCTCGCCCAGGTCATGCAGCCGGCCTTGTGGCAAGGTGCCGGGAGCGACGCCGCGCGCGACATGGCCCGCCATATTCTGTCGATCAACCCCTCCTTGTCGCTGTATGTGCTCGACGAGCAGGGCAGGGTGATCGCCGACTACGCCGAGCCGGCCTGCGGGCTGGGGCGGCGGATCGAGATTGGGGCGCTGGAAACCCTGCTGAGTGAAGAGCCGATGCTGCCCGTGCTGGCGACGGCGCCCTGCGGTAGCGAACCGGGCATCTTCTCCGTCGCGCCCATCCAGCATGGTGAAGCGCGCCGCCAGGGCTTTCTTTACGTCGATCTCGCCAATGCCGGCCAGGCATCGATGTTCTCCATGCTGCGCACCAGCTCCATCACTCGCACCCTGGTCGCGGCCGGGCTGATGGCGCTCCTGGTGTCCGGGGTCTTCGGCCTGGTGTGGTTCGCGCTGCTGACCCGACGCTTCTCGCGCCTGACCACGGCGGTGCAGCGATTCGCCAACGGCGACTACGGGCAGCGCATCGCCACGCCCCGCGACGACGAGCTGGGCCGCCTGGCCAGGGCCTTCAACGACATGGCCGGGACCATCGAGGCACAGCTCCAGGCCATGCGCGAGACCGATCGCCAGCGCCGCGAGCTGGTTGCCAACCTCTCGCACGACTTCCGCACGCCGCTGACTTCGCTGCGCGGCTATACCGAACAGCTGCTGGCCGCGGAGACCGCCGACGAGGGCCGCCGGCGCATGCTGACGGCAATTCTCGACAATGCCGACCGCTTGACCCGTCTCGCGCATCAGCTCTCGACCCTGGCGCGGCTGGACGCCGACGACCGGCCACTGCAGTGCGAGCCGTTCACGCTGGCCGAGCTGGCCCACGACATCGTCGGCAAGTTCCAGCATCAGGCCCGCACGGCCGGCATCTCGCTGACGGTAGCCTGCGAGCCCTCGCTGCCTCGGGTCGAGGCCGATCTGGGGCTGACCGACCGGCTGTTGTCCAATCTGATCGACAATGCCCTGCGCGCCACCCCCGCCGGGGGCTGGGTGCGTCTCGACGCCGAAGCGTTGCCGGAGGGGGTGCGGTTGGCGGTGATCGACAACGGCGTCGGTATCCCCGAGGAGGAGTTGCCGCTGGTGACCCAGCGCTTCTACCGCACCCGGGCCAGCCTCGACAGGGGCGATGGCTCGGGGCTGGGGCTGTCGATCGTGCGCGAGATCTGCGAACGGCAAGGGGTGGCGTGGAAGATCGCCAGCGCGCCGGGGAAGGGCACCGAGGTGAGCGTCATCCTGCCCCGCGCGTGACGCTCACCCAGGCATTCACAGTCGCCAGGTCTCGGGATGTCCCGCTTTCAGCACGCCCTGCTCGTCCCAGTCGTCCCAGCCGGCGAAGGGGATCGGCGCCTCGCCGTCGAGCCCTTCCAGCCGCCGTGCCCAGGCGGCCTTCTCCGCTTCCAGGCGCTCACGGAACGCCGCCTCGTCCTGGTAGCTGAGCCCGCCGCCCTGCACCCCGTAGGTGACCTTGGGCGGCAGCACCCGCACCCCGAGGTAGTAGAGCGAATAGTGGATCGGCCACAGCAGCGCCACGATATGGCCGCTGCGGCCATGCCGGCTGAAAGTCGGCGCCGGGGCGCCGGTGGTCACCGAGAGCATCACCCGCTTGTCGGGGAAACGGCCGCGGTCGTAGCGCATGCGGCCGCTGTAGAGCCCACCGTAGACGAATACCCGATCGAACCAGCCCTTGAGCATGGCCGGCTGGGCGTGCCACCACAGCGGGAACTGCAGGATCACCAGGTCGGCGCGCTCCAGGCGTTCGATCTCACGCTTCACGTCGGCGGGCAAAAAGCCACCCTCGTAGGCGTGGCGCTGTTCGGTGAGGGGGAAGAATGTCTCGGGCTCGGCCCGTTCGCCGTAGTGGCCAGGCCGCTCCAGCGGATCGAAGCCTTCGGCGTAGAGATCCGAGACCTCGACACGGTAGCCTTGCCGCTGCAGGGTCTCGACGGCAACCTCCTTCAGGGCGCCATTGAACGAGCGCGGTTCGGGGTGGCAGAACACGATCAGGGCATGCATCGGAACCTCCGGAAGCGTTGAGTGCTTCGCTTCAGGCTATGCTGTACGTTGACTAACCGACATTCCCAAAGACTGACAATCGACTTTGCATATCTGAACATGCCTGCCAGAGAGGACCTTGCATGAAAGCCGTGGTCTACGAAGCCTTTTCCGCTCCACTGCAAATCCAGCACGTTCCCGACCCGACGCCGGAAGCGCACGGCGTGGTGGTCAAGGTGATGGCGACGGGCGTGTGTCGCAGCGACTGGCACGGCTGGATGGGCCACGACCCCGACATCCGGCTGCCTCACGTGCCGGGGCACGAGCTGGCGGGCATCGTCGAGGCGGTGGGCAAGGACGTGACGCAATGGCGCGTGGGGGATCGCGTCACGGTGCCGTTCGTCGGCGGCTGCGGCAGCTGCCCCGAGTGCTACTCGGGGAATCACCAGGTCTGCGACAGCCAGTTCCAGCCCGGCTTCACCCACTGGGGCTCCTTCGCCCAGTATGTCGGTATCCATCATGCCGACATCAACCTGGTGGCCTTGCCGGAGACGCTGGACTTCGCCACGGCGGCCAGCCTGGGCTGCCGCTTCGTGACCTCGTTTCGCGCCGTGGTCGACCAGGGCAAGGCATCCGCCGGGCAGTGGGTGGCGGTGCACGGCTGCGGCGGCGTCGGCCTCTCTGCGATCATGATCGCCAACGCCGTGGGCGCCAACGTGGTGGCCGTCGATATCTCTGCCGAGAAGCTCCAGTTGGCCCGCGAGCTGGGCGCGGTGGCCACCGTGAACGCGACCGAGGTGGCGGACGTTGCCGAGGCCGTCATCGAGGTGACGCGGGGCGGTGCCCACGTGTCGCTGGATGCGCTGGGGCATCCCACTACCTGTTTCAACTCGATCAGCAATTTGCGCAAGCGCGGCAAGCACGTTCAGGTCGGGCTCATGCTGGCCGATCACAGCACGCCGGTCATTCCGATGAGCAAGGTGATCGCCAGCGAGCTCGAGATTCTGGGCAGCCACGGCATGCAGGCCTATCGCTACGGCGCCATGCTCGACATGATCCGGACCGGGAAGCTCTCGCCCGAGAAGCTGGTTGGCCAACAGATCGACCTGGAACAGTCGATCAAGGCGCTGACGAGCATGGACGAGTTCCAGGGTGTTGGCGTGACCGTGGTCACCGAATTCTGAGACGGGAAACTGCCAGGCCGTGCTGATGGGGGCGCATCGTGAATGAGCAGTCGCTGCACTGGGACGACCTGCGTATCGTGCAGGCTATCGCCGAGGCGGGTTCGCTCTCCGGCGCCGGCCGGCGGCTGGGGGCCAGCCATGCCACGGTGTTCCGCCGCCTGAACGCCATCGAGCGGCGCCTGGGCGTGGCGCTGTTCGAGCGCTCGCGCACGGGCTACGTGCCGACCCCGGCGGGGGAGGACCTGGCCGCCACTGCTTCCCGGGTGGCGGCCGAGGTGCATGGCGCCGAGCGGCGCGTGGCGGGGCGTGACCTGCGCCTCTCCGGCGCCATCCGCGTGACCACCACCGACACGCTGCTGATGGGGCTGCTGTCGCCGATCTTTGCCGACTTCCAGCGCACGCATCCCGAGATCGTGCTCGAGGTGGCGGTCTCCAACCAGCTGTTCAACCTCTCCCAGCGCGACGCCGACGTGGCGGTGCGGCCCTCGCCCACGCCACCCGAGCATCTGGTGGGGCGGCGAATCGGCACCATCGCCCAGGCCATTTACGCCCGTTCCGATGGCGCCGCCGATGCCTGGGTCGGGCCGGATCGCCATCTGGGCTATGCCGCGCTCGACGCCTGGATGGCCGAGCAAGGAGCGAACGAGTGCTGCCGCTATCGCGTCGACACCATGTTCGGCATGCTGGCCGCCGCCCGCGACGGGCTGGGCCGTGCCGTGCTGCCCTGCTATCTCGCCGATGCCGAACCGACCCTTACGCGACTCGGCGAGCCGATCCCCGAACTTGCCACCGACCTGGGGCTGCTGACCCACCCCGACCTGCGCCGGGTGGCGCGCATCCGTGCCTTCATGGCCTTCGTGGCCGAGGCGCTGGTCGCCGACGAGCGCTTGCAGCAATCTCACGGCATGGAATAGCGACTCAACCGCCACCGGCCGGGCGGGAAAAGTAGCGCCCGGGGCTGACGCCGAGGCTGCGGCGGAAGGCGGCGATGAAGGCGCTGGGCGATTCGTAACCGACCTCCTGAGACACGGCCGTGACCGGGCGCCCTTCCGCTAGCATGGGCAGGGCGGCGAGCAGGCGGGCCTGCTGTCGCCAGGCGGCGAAGCCCATGCCGGTCTGCGCCTGGAAGCGCCGTGCCAGGGTGCGTGACGAGGCACCGACCGTGCGGCCCCAGGTGGCCAGGTCGTCCCGGTTGGCCGGGTCGTCGCGCAGGGCGGCGCAGATCCGCCGCAGAGCGGGATCGTCGGGCTCGGGGAGGTGCAGCGGCAACGTGGGCCCCTCGTGCAGCTCATCCAGCAGCACCGCGACCAAGCGTGCTCCGGCACCGTGGGCGGTCGCCTCGGCCGGCAGCTCCATCAAGCGCAGTATCAGCTCGCGCAGCAGCGGCGAGACGTTGACCACGCGCGGCTGGGTGGGTAACCCCGGTAGGCGCTCGTCGAGATAGAGCGTACGCAGCTTCACGGCCCGATGCATCAGCAGGGCATGCTCCAGGCGAGCCGGTATCCATACCGCGAGCTGGGGCGGCACTACCCACCATCCCGTCGGGGTGGATACCGTCATCACGCCGCGAGTGGCGAAGACGAGTTGAGTGCGCAGATGATGATGGCGGCCGGTGTCCCAGCCGGCGGGATAGTCGCAGGCATAGGGCTGTACCGGACCCGGGGCGCTCTCGATGCGCCGCTGCAGGGCTTCGCGTGAGAGGGGCAGGGAGTGGGCCAGAGTGTGAAGCATGTTGTCCATTACGCGATATATCTTGTCAGAATGGCGAGAGAAGTCGCCTCGCCTCCAGTTTAGCCTGAAAGTCCGGCAATCCTGGAGTCTGGTCATGAGCGGCAATCGCGTTCGGTTACTGTTCCTCAATGTGGGGCACGCCTATGCCCACTATTTCATGCTGATCCATCCCACCGTGGCGGTGGCGCTCGAGAGTCGCGGCCAGGGCGATTACGGTGCACTGCTGTTGCCGGCCACGGCGGGCTTCGTCGCCTTTGCCGCCTTCACCCTGCCGGCGGGCTGGCTGGGCGACCGCTGGAGCCGGCACGGCATGATGGCCGTGATGTTCCTGGGGCTCGGCGCGGCTTCCCTGCTCACCGCTTTCGCCAGCGGCCCCTTCCAGATGGCGGCAGGGCTGTTCCTCATGGGCAGCTTCGCGGCGATCTATCATCCCGTCGGCATCGCTCTGGTCGCGGAGAGCGGCGAAGGGGTTGGCCAGGCGCTGGGAGTGAACGGCGTGTGGGGCAACATGGGCGTCGCGGCGGCGCCGCTGGTGACCGGAGCGCTCACGGGCCTGCTCGGCTGGCAGGCGGCCTTCCTGATTCCCGGCGCGCTGTGCCTGGCGAGCGGTATCGCCTACCTGATGCTGGTACCGACCGAACGCGGTAAGCGTGGGGCGTCCGCTGCCGCCGCCGAACCCCCGGCAGCGGTGCCGGCCGCGGTGGCGCTGCCGGGCCGAATCCTCGCCTACCTGCTCATCACGGCGCTGATGGGTGGGCTCGTGTTTGCGGCCACCACCGTGGTGCTGCCCAAGGTCATGGAGGACGCCTTCAACGGTGGCGGGAATGGCCTGGTCAGCGCTGCCGGCCTGGCATCGATGGTCTTTGCCTGCGCCTCCGTGGCGCAACTCGTCACCGGCAGGGCCGTGGACAGGGTCTCGCCGCGGCAACTGATGCTGCTGCTGGCGCTGTTGCAGGTGCCCCTGTTCCTGCTGATGGGGCAAGCTGGGCAGTGGTGGGTCGTGGCGCTGTCGCTGGGGCTGATGATAACGGTGTTCGGCGTCATTCCCGTGCAGGACGCCATCGTGGCGCGCCATACCGCAAGCGACTGGCGGGCACGGGTCTATGCCGTGAAGTACGTGCTGTCGCTGGGCGTCGGCGCCCTGGTCGTGCCGGTCGTGGCCTGGGGGTACGACCCGGCCAGCGGCTTCATCCGGCTCTACCTGCTGCTGGCCGCCTGTGCCGTCGGCGTGGCGATGGCCGCGCTGCTGCTGCCGGCCCGGCGCTACGCGCAGGCGGCCCTGGGCGACAACGCATGACGTCGACCGCCGGGCGCCTGCTCTGGCAGAGGCTCGTGGCCTGGCAAGACGCAATGGAGATAACGAATGAAGCTCTCTTCCCGGGCGGCCGAACGGCCGCTACCCAAGGAGGCCGTGGCCGCCTTCGACATCATCGTTCGCGAGCTGGGCGAGAACGTGGTCGGCGTCTATCTGTTCGGCTCGGCGCTCACCGGCGGCCTGCGCCCCAATAGCGACGTGGACATGCTGGCGATCATCAGCCAGCCACCCGACGAGCCGGTGCGCCGGCGCTTGGTCGAGGCGCTGATGCGGGTCTCGGGTAGCCCTGCGAACGACGGCTCGCCCAGGCCATTGGAAGTGACGCTGCTGTGTCGAGAGTCGCTGGTGCCGTGGCGCTACCCGCCGAGAAGCGAGCTGGTCTACGGCGAATGGCTGCGGGACGAGTTCGCGCAGGGCCGCATTCCCCCGGCAACTACCGATCCCGACCTGGCGCTGGTACTGACCACCGCCAGGCAGGCGAGCCTGGCGCTGTGCGGGCCGGAACTCGCGGAGCTGATCGCGCCGATTCCCGAGGCGGACCTGCGACGGGCGATCGTCGATTCGCTGCCCGGCCTGATCGATGGCTTGCCGGGCGACGAGCGCAACGTGCTGCTGACCCTGGCACGAATGTGGATGACCCTCGAGACGGGAGAGATCGCGCCCAAGGACGTGGCCGCCGCCTGGGCCCTGGAGCGCCTGCCCGCGGAGCTTCAGACTGAAATGGCGCTGGCGCGACGCGGTTATCTTGATGGGGGCGTCGACGACTGGCCACAGCGTATGCCCCAGGTGGAAGCGCTGGCGGCCTATCTGCGGCGCGCCATTGCTTGCGCTTCCTCCGGCATGATGGACTAGTCTCTTGGCACTCTCAGTAAATGCCAAAGGCAGTGAAAAGATAGAGGAGTGCCGAGATGAAAGTGGTAACCCTGAAGAGCCCCGGCGGGCTGGACCAGCTGCAAGTCGTCGAGCGGGAGGCACCCGGTGAGCCGGGACCGGGCGAGATCCGTGTGCGCGTGCATGCCAGTTCGCTCAACTTCCATGACTACGGCGTGGTGTCCGGCAAGATGCCGACCGAGGATGGCCGCATTCCCATGTCCGACGGCGCAGGCGTGGTCGAGGCGGTGGGCGAGGGCGTCGAGGCGTTCGCCGTGGGCGATGCGGTGGTCTCGACCTTCTTTCCCTACTGGCTCGACGGCCCGGCGCGGGTCGGCGATTTCAAGACCACGCCCGGCGACGGTGTCGATGGCTACGCGCGCGAGCAGGTCATTCGCCCGGCCACCTGGTTCACCCACGCGCCGAAGGGCTACAGCCACGAGGAGGCCGCCACGCTGACCACCGCAGGCCTCACCGCCTGGCGCGCGCTGGTGGTGGACGGCCACCTCAAGGCCGGCGATACCATCCTCACGCTGGGCACCGGCGGCGTTTCCATCTTCGCCCTGCAGTTCGCCAAGGCGATGGGAGCGCGGGTGATCTCCACCTCGTCTTCCGACGAGAAGATCGAACGGCTCAAGCAGCTCGGCGCCGATCACACCCTCAACTACAAGGCCGAGCCGGAGTGGGGCAAGAAGGTGAAGGCGCTGACCGACGGCCAGGGCGTCGACCATGTGATCGAGGTCGGCGGGCCGGGGACGCTGCCGCAGTCCATCGACGCCGTGCGCATCGGCGGTCATATCTCGCTGATCGGCGTGTTGACCGGGCGTGGGGGCGAGGTACCCACCGCCAAGCTGATGGCCAAGCAGGCGCGCCTGCAGGGGCTGATCGTCGGCAGCCGCATCCACCAGCAGGAGATGGTGCGTGGCATCGAGGCCAGCGGTGTACGCCCGATCATCGACAGCCGTTTTTCTCTGGAAGAGATCGCCGACGCCTTCCGTCACGAGGAGGCGGGGCGCCACTTCGGCAAGATCTGCCTGTCCTTCTAGCCGGAGGAGGCCGCCGCCAGCTGCTGCAGCGCGTCCTGGGTGGCGGCATCCGCGGGGAAGAACGACTCGATGGCGAGTTCCTCCAGGGTGATGTCGAGCGGAGTGCCGAACACCGTGGTGGTGCTCAACAGCGACAGCACGCGGCCATCCGGCATGACCAGCTCCAGCGGCACGACGATGCCGCCGTGGCGCGACGGCGCGCTGGTCAGGTGGGGGCGAGCGCCGGCCGGCACCGGGTAGCCCTTCAGCTCCTCGCCGAGCGAGGCCAGCGCCGGGTCGGCGGTCGTCTCGGCCTGGCGCGCCAGTCGCTCGAGAATGTGGGCGCGCCATTCGCGGAAATTGCCGATGCGCGATGCCAGTCCACGGGGATGCAGGGTGAGCCGCAGCACATTGACCGGGGGATTCAGCAGTTCGGCGTCGATGCCGTCGAGCAGCCGCTCGAGCGGGCGGTTGGCCATCAGCAGGTGCCAGTGGCGGTCGACGGCCAGCGCCGGGTAGGGGGCATGGCTCGCCAGCAGCCGTTCGATCACGCTGCGGACCGTCTCGAATTCGGGAGCGTCGATGCCGCGTTCGCCGAAGGCCGGGGCGAAACCGGCGGCGAGCAGCAGCCGGTTGCGCTCGCGCAGGGGAACGCCCAGTTGCTCCGCCAGGCGCAGCAGCATCTCCCGGCTCGGCACGGCGCGTCCGGATTCGACGAAGCTCAGGTGGCGCTGGGAGATGTCGGCCTCGGTGGCGAGCGCGAGCTGGCTCAGCCGCCGCCGCTGGCGCCACGCCTTCAACAGCTGCCCGGGGGTAGGGGAGTCCATGGTCATGGCACCAGATTAGCGCCAAGCGATATGCCTGGCTATTACCTCGCAGGTAATCGCCAGGCTCTGCGCGGTGGGTGAAGCTGATGGCGAAACCCACCACAGGAGCATTGCCATGACCGCCTACGCCATCGCCCGCCTGCAGGATGTCACCATGGGTCCCGAGATCGTCGAGTACCTGGAGAAGATCGATGCCACCCTCGCGCCCTATGGCGGTCGCTACCTGATTCATGGCGGCCCCACCGAGGTGCTGGAGGGCAACTGGCAGGGTGACACGATCATGCTCGGCTTCCCCGGCCTGGAACAGGCCCGGGCCTGGTATCGCTCCGAGGCCTACCGGCGCATCCTGCCGCTGCGCACCGCCAACGCCGTGGGCGACGTCATCCTGGTGGAAGGCGTCGAGGAAGGGCACCGGGGCGTCGATATTCTCGGCTGAAGGACTCAGGCGCCATCAGCCTGGTTCGACGACCGAGCGTGCATACTCGCCCTTGGCTGCGGTAGCCCCCGGGGCAAGCGAGATCACGTTGGCGTCGGCCTCGCGCTGCTGGCGCAGGGCTCCGGGCGGATGGCCGTGGACACGTTTGAAGGCGCGGCTGAAGGCGGCCGCGCTGCCGTAGCCCAGGCGGTAGGCCACGGTTTCGATGGGTTGACGCTCGCGGCCGATCCACTGGGCCGCCAGGCGCATGCGCAGCTCGGTCACGTAGCGGTGCGGTGTCATGCCCGTTACCGCCAGGAAGCGCTCGGCGAACACCGAGCGCGAGCTGCCCATCTCGGCGGCGAGTTCCGCCACCGTCCAGTGGCGCCCCGGCTCGCGATGCAGCGCGGCGATGACGCGGCCCAGGCGCGGGTCGCGCAGCGCCTCGATCCAGCCGGTGGCATCGCCGCAGCCGCACTCCACCCAGCCGCGCACGATGAAGGCGGCCATCACGTCGGCGAGCCGCGCCAGGATGGCGGCATAACCCGCGCGCTCGCTCTTCGCCTCACGCTCCATCGCCTCGAGCATGGGCAGGATCTCGGGCTGGCGCTCGAGCAGGGTGCCCACGTACATCACCTCGGGCATCAGCGAGACCAGTGCATGCATGCTGCCCAGGTCGAATTCCATGCAGCCGCTGAAGGTCAGGGCGCCGTCGAGGGTGCAGTCCCTAGGGCAGGCGCGGATCGCGCTGACCGCCTCGCACAGCCTGGCGCTCTCGAAGGCGGTGACGTCCCGGGCCGGCTGGTCGGGGGAGGAGAGCAGGGCATGCAGGCCGCCGCGTGGCAGCAATAGCGCATCGCCCGTCGAGAGGGGATGCACGCTGCCGCTGGGGCTGCGCAGGTAGACGGGGCCGCGGGCCACGAAGTGGAACTGGGCCCAGCCCTCCACCTGGCCGAACTCCACCCCCAGCGGGGGCGAAAGTTGGATACGGCGATAGGCGATGCCGCGCAGGCGCATGCCGAGCAGCAGCTCGCTCACCAGGTCGCTGGGCAGTTCCGGTTTTGGCATCCTGGGCTCCTGTTACTGTAGGCATTCATCAGTTCCGGATGAATGATCAAGCATTCGAGAGTTTCTAGCATAGATCGTCCGGTCTGATCGCTCTAGTCTTCTCGTTCCTGACGAACGCTTCTCTAGGATAGGAGAACGAACATGAACGAGTTGGTACAGCGGGCACGGCCCGCTTGGGGGGCGGTCATCTCGATGGCCCTCGGCGTGTTCGGGCTGGTCACCGCGGAGTTCCTGCCCGCCAGCCTGCTCACACCCATGGCGGCCGACCTGGGCGTGACCGAGGGCATGGCGGGGCAGGCGGTGACCGCCACCGCGGCGGTGGCACTCTTGACCAGCCTGCTGATCTCCACCGCCACCCGGCGCATCGACCGGCGCCATGTGCTGCTGGGCTTCTCGCTGCTGCTGGTGGCCTCGAACCTGGTGGTGGCGTTTGCCCCCAGCCTGTCGGTGTTGCTCCTCGGGCGCGTGCTGCTGGGACTGGCGCTGGGCGGGTTCTGGACCATGTCGATCGCCACCGTGATGCGCCTGGTGCCCGAGGAGATGGTGCCGCGGGGGCTGTCGATCATGTTCAGCGGGGTCTCCGCGGCAACCATCGCCGCGGCACCGCTGGGCAGCTACTTCGGCGACCTGCTCGGCTGGCGCGACGTGTTCCTGCTGGCCGCGCTGCTCGGCGTGCTGGCGCTGACGGTGCAGTTTCTCACCCTGCCGCGCATGGCGCCGACCGGCCTGACCCGCCTGCGCACCCTGTTCGACGTGCTGATGCGGCCGCGGGTCGGCCTGGGCATGCTGGCCGCGGCGCTGGTCTTCACCGGTCACTTCGCCTTCTTCACCTACATTCGACCATTCCTCGAGACCGTGACCGGCGTCGGCGTGACCGGCGTGGCGACCATCCTGCTCGGCTTCGGCGTGGCCAATTTCGTGGGTAACTACCTGGGTGGCTGGATGGTCGAGCGCAGCCTGCGCCTGACCATGATCGCGATGCCGCTGCTGATGGGCACGCTCGGGGTGGCACTGGTGGTGCTGGAAAGCACGCCGGCTACGGACGCTGCGCTGGTGGCAGTGTGGGGGCTGGCCTTCGGCGCCATTCCGGTGGCGTGGTCGACCTGGCTCACCCGCACGGTGCCCGACGAGGCCGAAAGCGCCAGCGGCCTGCTGGTCGCGGCCATCAACCTGGCGATCGCCACCGGGGCGGCAGCGGGGGGACTTATCTTCGACCTGGGCGGAGCCCTCAACGTGTTCGCCGCCAGCGGTGCCGTGCTGCTGCTGGCCGCGCTGATGATCCTGATGGGCGTAAGGACACGGCCACTGGCGAGTGCCGGAACCTGAAAACCGCTTCAACAGGAACACTGCAGAATGAGTGCGGCCCGCTTCGGCGGGCCGCGTTTTTGCCATCGCCTCCGTTAGCTGTTAGCGTGGCTTGACAGAAGAACCAAAAAAATGGAGCAAGCCACATGGATTCAGCCGTCAACGCCATCGTCGGCCAGTCGATGATCATGCAGCAGGCCCAGGCCGCGCAGCAGGTGCAGTTGGAGGTCTACAAGGACGCCCTGGACATGCAGAAGGACCAGGTTGCCGCCGTCATGGCCTCGGCTTCACTGCAGCCACAGCTGGCCAATGAAGGGATGGTGGGTACTCACATCAATACCTACGCTTGATCCTCCAACGCCCACTTCACTGCCTCTTCGGCGTGTATGGCCGTGGTGTCGTAGAGCGGCACCGCGGTATGGCGCTGCTGCACCAGCAGGGCGATTTCGGTACAGCCGAGGATCACCGCCTCGGCACCCCGCTCGCGTAGCGAGGCGATGATCTCCAGGTAGCGCTGGCGCGATGTCTCCTTCACCTGCCCCAGGCACAGTTCGGTGTAGATCACCTCGTGCACCAGGTCGCGCTGAGCCTCATCGGGCACCAGCACCTCGATGCCGAAGCCTTCGGCGATCCGCCCCTTGTAGAAGTCCTGCTCCATGGTGAAGCGGGTGCCGAGCAGGCCGACGCGACGAATGCCGTCGGTGGCCAGGCGCTGCGCCGTGGCATCGGCGATATGCAGCAGCTGGATCGAGACCGCTTCAGCCACCTGCGGTGCGACCTTGTGCATGGTGTTGGTGCCGATCAGCAGGAAATCCGCACCGCCGGCTTCCACGCGGCGGGCGGCCCGGCACAGGATCTCGGCAGTGGCATCCCAGTCGCCGGCGTGCTGCAGCCTTTCGATCTCGGCGAAGTCGACGCTGTAGAGACACAGCTTGGCCGAGTGCAGTCCGCCCAGGGCGGTTTTCACCCCTTCGTTGAGCGCCCGGTAATAGCTGACGGTGGATTCCCAGCTCATGCCGCCGAGCAGGCCGATGGTCTTCATGGTCATGGTTTCCCTCTGTTGTCGTTGTTTCCTGGCTCGCCGTACGCGTGGTCACGTCTCGTACTCGTCGTGGCGCCGGTTCCACACGTAGGGCGGCGTTTGCGGCCAGCCGGGGGGCGAGTCCTCCCAGGCTTCCTGGCGTCCGTAGGGCGTCAGGTCCAGGTAGGTCCATAGGCTGCCCAGGTACTCCACGCCGCGCTTGCCGCTGAAGTAGGTACGATACACCCGCTCGCCGTCGCGCAGAAAAACGCTGATACCATGCCGCTCGCCGCGGTCGGTGCCGGGGGCGTCGCAGTGGCAGCTCGTCACGCCCATGTCCTGGTTGAAACGGCTGTTCAGCGACGAATACCACGTCGGGTGCTGCCAGCCCATGCGCGCCTGGTAGCGTATGAGCTTCTCCCGTGGCGCCCGGGAGACCAGCACCAGGGTGGTATCGCGGGCGTTCAGATGGGCGGGGTGGGTCATGGCGTCCACCACCCAGGAACAGCCGTCGCAGCCGGCCTCCCAGTCGGGCCCGAACATGAAATGATAGACGATCAGCTGGCGGCGCCCCTCGAACAGGTCGAGCAGGGTGGCTTCCCCCTGCGGCCCGTCGAAGACGTAATCGGTACGCACCTCGGTCATCGGCAAGCGGCGCCGCGCGGCGTTGAGCCGGTCGCGCTCACGCGTATGGGCTTTTTCACGAGCGATCTGTTCCTCCAGAGCGCTGCGCCACTTCTCTTCGGAGACGATGGGGGGAAGCGGTGAGCTCATGGCACGACTCCTTCCGTTCTTGTATTGAGGCACTCGGCAGCTTGTCATCAAATAGGCGCCGTAGCCATGAACAGTCAACCTCCTGCTCAGATGGCCTGTGGCTATGGGAGCGATTGGGCTTTCTTGGCTTTACCTCAAGCAAGGTTGAGGCGTTAGCCTGCATGACAAAAGGTTGCCCTTCGAAGAAAAAGGAGAACGACATGCAGGCTGTATCGACCACCCAATCGCTCCACGAATCGGCCCGGTGGGAGACCCCGGCGCTCGATCTCGAGGCCTACCTGGCCCGCATCGACTATCGGGGGCCCCTCACGCCCAGTGTGGAGACTCTCAAGGCCCTGCAGCAGGCGCACCTCGCCGCGGTGCCGTTCGAGAACCTTGATGTCGTCACCGGCGGCGAGATCCGTATCGACCTGGAAAGCCTGCAGGACAAGCTGGTCCGGCGCCGGCGCGGCGGTTACTGCCATGAGCACAACACGCTGTTCGCCACGGTACTGGATCGGCTCGGCTTCGAGGTCGCGGGGCGCAACGCGAGAATGCTGATGGGAGAGGATGCCAGTGTCGTCACCCCGCTCGGTCATACGATGCTGGTGGTAACAGCGGAAGGCCGCGACTGGATGGTCGATGTCGGCGTCGGCAACGTCGGCCCGCGTGAGCCGATCCTGCTCGAAGTGAACAGCGAGGCGAGCCATGGCCCCTGGGAGTATCGCCTGGAGCGCTCGCCGCTGGGATACTGGCTGCTGCGTCATAAGCGCCTCGGTGAGTGGTTCAACATCTACCAGTTCAGTGACGAACTCACCTATCGCGCCGACTCCGCCGAATACAACTATCTGGCATCTCATCATCCCGCATCGCCCTTCGTGCGGCGAATCGTGGCTCAGCACAACGGCGCGGAGGTAAGGCTTGCGCTGACCGACCTCGAGCTGAAGACTTTCCGCCCGGGTGAGCCACCGGAGCTTCGGCGGATCGCTGCCGGCGAACTGCCCGGTGTGCTGCGCGAGCGCTTCGGCCTGGCATTGGCACCGCAGCAGGAGCGTCTCCTGCTGCGGCGCGCCGAGGCGCTCGCCGAGACCTCCTCCGAAGGCGAGCAGCTCGGTACCTGAGCGGTCAGCGCCGCTGTTTCGCCTTGCGCTTCGCCCGCCGCTGCTCCAGCGCCTGCTCGGCATCCTCCTTCAATGGCAGGCGCGAGGCCCACAGGATGTCGTCTCGGCTGTGGCCCATGTCCTCGAGCATATGGTCGTCGTAGGCCAGCAGATGCAGGAAGCGCTGGCGAAACCGCCGCCGGCGCCGGTACTCCTGCCACCTGGTTTCGAGTGCGTGGATCAGCCCCAGCGGGGGCATGGCCGGCATGAAGAAGTCCGGCTGGGGCGGTGGGGTGGGGCGTTTGTCGAACTCCGTGCGCGGCTGGCGTAGCGGCTCGTACTGGCTCATGTCGCACCTCCTGACGGGCAGCCGCCGTCGGGCGGTTGCCGTGAAGATTCACGTTGAAAGGAGGGTCGCGACCTCTTGAAGGAGAGCTTGGCTCGGCTTGATAGATCAATCCAGCGAAAAGGTCTACATTGTCCTTTAAGGAAAATTGAAGGATATAGACATGACGCAACCCGCCGCTCCCCCTGCCGACAACTGGCAGGCTTCGACACCGCTGCTCGATACCGACGTGCTGCGTACCTTCGTGGCGATCGCCGAATGCGGCAGTTTCACCCGGGCCGCCCGGCAGGTATTCCGCACCCCTTCGGCGCTCAGCATGCAGATCAAGCGGCTGGAGGAGACGCTCGGCCAGGCGCTGTTCATACGCGAAGCCCGCCAGGTGCGGTTGACCCCGGAGGGCGAGGTGCTGCTCGGCTACGGGCGGCGCCTGCTCAAGCTCAACGAAGAGGCGGTCACGCAGTTCCTGGCGCCCAGCGTATCGGGCCGGCTGGGCTTCGGTACCACCGACGACGTGGGCACGCGTATCCTGCCCGGTGTACTGGCGCAGTTCGCCCGCTCGCATCCGGCGGTTCAGGTCGACGTGGTGGTCGGCAGCAGCCGGGAGATGCTCGCCAGGCTGGATGCCGGCGAACTCGACCTGGTACTGGTCACGGCGGGCAATCCCGGCCAGGAAGCGCGCGGCGAGATCGTCCACAGCGAGCCGCTGGTATGGGTGGGGAGGGAAGGCGGCGTGGCCGCCCGGCGCTCGCCGCTACCGGTGGCGATGGCACACCAGGGCTGCGCTTGGCGCGGCATGGCGCTGGAGGCGCTGAATCGGGCCGGCATCACCTTTCGCATCGCCTATTCCTGCGAGCACTGCGCCGGCCAGGAAGCCGCCATGATTGCCGACCTGGCGGTCTCCCCCTTCCCGCAGAGCCTGGTCCGCCCGCCGCTGCGGCGTATCGACCCCGACCTGCTGCCGCCGCTGGGGGAATACCAGCTCACGCTGGTCAAGCGTCCTGGCGCCAGCCAGGCCTGCGAGACGCTGGTGGGGCATGTGACGGCGGCATTTCGCAGCTATTGAGCGAGAAGCGAGCCGGTAACCCGGGCCGCGGCGTCAGGGCGCTTGTACGATCAGGCGTGCTCGGTACGGAGACGGTTGAGCTGACGCTTGATCTCCGCCCGTTCCAGAATCAGCAGGTCGAGCAGTTCGTCCCGCTCTTGCCGGTTCAGGCCTTCGTCGCTCATCAAGCCATCGAGCAGTGCCTCGATATCGGCTTCATGCAGGGTATCGGAAACGGCGGCGGAGCGCGGGATCAGTGAAACGAACATGGGTGCGTACCTCCAAAGCATACTGGCCCTGACGGGCTACCTTATTGTCGTTTTACGAGTGAGTTCTGGTTCTTGTAACTTCCATGGTGGTTTCTCACGGCGCGCTGCGTCAAACCGAAATCGGCCATGAATCGCAACGCTTTGGGCATTCGGGCGAGAAAACCGTCACTCCGGGGTGCCATTGGGTCGGTAGAAGATGAAGGCCTCGGTCTCTGAGGTCAGCAGGTATTCGTTCGCCCACGGCGGATGAACGGTACGGTCGTGGAAGTAGAGCGCCCCGTCGGTATGGTCGGGAAGTTCCTGATTGAGAGCCTGGCGCGCGACATCCTTGGCCACCTCGTAGGCGTCGCCTTCCACCACCTCATCGGGCCGGCCGTCGCACCACCAGGAGAACTGACACGGGCTCTGCTCGGAGCCCTGCTTCACCACTTCACAGACGGTATTGGGAAACTCTTCGCTGGCCAGGCGGTTAATCACCACGTTGGCCACCGATTCCATGTCGAGGCCCGGCACTCCCTTCGCTTCCCAGTAGATGGTACGTGCCAGGCAGGTGATCGGCTCCTCCAGCGGGTCGGTGCCCTCGGGGTCGACGACCTCCACCTCCTGCTCGCTGAGCGGTTCCACCGGCTGGGTGACCTCTACATCGGGCGCTACCACCTGCTCCAGCACCTCGGCCTTGCGTTCGGCCTCGTCCGCCTGTGGCGCGGGGTTGATGACCGCCAGCGCGGCCATGGGCAAGGCAAGGAGGAACCAGCCGACGGAGCGAAAGGGAGACATGGCGAGAACCTTTGGTATCGTTATGGGGTGGTTCCATTGCGTAACGAAGCGGCACGCCGCGTAACGAGTATAGTTGTCCGGAACGGCTCGTGCGCGCGGCCATGGAGGCCCATGCCCCCTGCCGGCGCGGATCAGCGAGCCGAGGGGAAGAGTCCTCGCGGCACCCACCACAGGAACAGCGCCATGCCGATGAGCTCCACCAGCGACTGGAACACGATGGCCACCACGGCTGGCTCGTAGGAGGCGGGGAGCGCAAGGGCCAAGGGCAGCACGACGAAGGAGTTGCGCGTGCCCAGGCTGAAGGCCAGCACGCGCCCTTGCGCTGTGGGCAGCCTGAACACGCTGGTCAGCACACGAGCCAGCAGTGCCGCAGCAACCAGGAAACCGACAAAGGCCAGCAGCAGCCCGCCGAGAAGGGGTAACGAATCGGCAACGGCACCGACCTGGGTAGCGGCGATGCTGAACACCACCAGGCCCAGCAGCGGCACCGGCAGCCACCCCAGGCGCTCGATGCCGGCTTCACGCCTGGGCTGCCCCTGAGCCCAGGCTTCGGTCACGAAGGCCAGCAGCAATGGCAGCACGATCAGCCCGGCAAAGGCCAGCAGCAGTTCACGCTGTACCATGGCGAGACGCAGGTTCTCGTCCAGGAACAGCCAGAGATAGACGGGCAGCAGCGCGATTTGCAGCAAGAGGCTGACCGGAGCGAAGGCGATGGCGTGCTGCGTCCTGCCGCCGCCCAGGTGGGAAAAGGTGATGAACCAATCCGTGCAGGGCACCAGCAATACCAGCAGCATGCCCAAGCGGATAGCCGGCTCGTGGGCGAACAGGTTTGCCAGCCCCCAGGCTACCAAGGGTAGCAGCAGAAAATTGCCCACCACCGCGGCTGCCATGAAGCGTGTATCGCGCCATGCGCCGCGCAGCTGCGTCAGCGGCACCTGGGTGAAGGTGACGTAGAGCAACGCCCCCAATAGCGGCCACAGCAGCGACTCAAACGCGTCGACCCGGTTTGGCCAGGCGGCACCCAGCGCCAGGCCCATGGCGATGAATGCCAGGTAGACCAGGACCTGATACTTCTCGAGCGTCTGGCGAGTCAAAGCCGGCGGTCTTCTCATGCCCTCTTCGTTGTACGCCGCAGTTCGGGCACTGCCAGCACGGTGAGCGTCAGGCCGGTGATCGGCAGCACGAAGTAGAGCATCAGCGTGCTGAAGCCGGCCAGGGCGTCGTGCTGGGTGGCGGCCAGGATCAGGTAGGCGGTGTAGGCCACGTAGTAGCCCAGCAGCACGGCGCCCTCCCAGCGGTTGATGGCGCTGGCGGTGAAGCAGATCGGCAGGCAGGCGACGGCCACGGCG
The DNA here is from genome assembly GCF_017868775.1 of Billgrantia sulfidoxydans. Taxonomy (NCBI): domain Bacteria; kingdom Pseudomonadati; phylum Pseudomonadota; class Gammaproteobacteria; order Oceanospirillales; family Halomonadaceae; genus Billgrantia; species Billgrantia sulfidoxydans. The sequence goes on from NZ_CP053381.1 coordinate 759,517, forward strand.
AGCATCACCGGAATGTCGAGGCTGAGCATGGCGTCGGTCACGGCAATGCCGGCGGGGGCGATCAGCCCGGCCAGGCCGAGCACGCCGAGCAGGTTGAAGATATTACTGCCGACCACGTTGCCCACGGCGATGTCGCGCTGACCGCGCAAGGCCGCGACGATCGACGTGACCACTTCGGGCAGCGACGTGCCGGCGGCAACCACGGTCAGGCCGATCACCTGTTCGCTGACGCCGAGCCAGGTGGCCAGCACCACTGCCGCATCGACGAATAGGCGCGAGCCGGCCACCAGCATGGCGAGCCCACCCGCGACGAACAGCACATCGATCCCCCAGTGGCTGCGCGCCGACTCGCTAACCTCCGTCTCGGCGGGCTCCGACTGACGCCGCCCCTGCCACAGCAGGAAGCCGGTATAGACGACCAGCCCCAGGAACAGCAGCCCGCCGTCCAACCGGCCGATGCTGCCATCCAGCGCCAGCAGCAGCATGAGCAGCGAGATACCGATCATCAGCGGAATATCCAGGCGGATCAGCTGTTGGGCCACCGCCAGCGGCACGATCAGCGCCGAGATGCCCAGGATGAACAGCACGTTGAAGATGTTGCTGCCCACCACGTTGCCGATGGCGATGCCCGCCTGGTCATCCAGGGCCGCCTTGATACTGACGACGAGTTCCGGGGCGCTGGTGCCGAAGGCCACCACGGTAAGCCCGATGATCAAGGGGGAAATGCCCACTTGCAGGGCCAGGCGAGAGGCGCCCCGAACGAGGCCCTCCGCGCCCGCGATCAGCAGTACCAGGCCGAGAGCCAAAAGCAGCAGCGTCACCATTCGTGAGCTCCTTGTCTTGTCGCAGTGGAGCGCCCGGCCCCGGTGGGCCGGCGCAAGGAATCGAGGAGGATGCTAGGCCGCCGGCGCGGCCAGCATGAGCATGCGGCTGGCGAGTGTCGCGGTATCCAGCAGCAGCATGGCTTCTTGCTGGCCATCGAGCGTAGCGACCTGCTTGCCCCTGTCGATCCAGGCCGCCGAGCGGCCGCCGCCGGTCTCTCCGTCGCAGGGGCCGATGCAGTTGGCCATCAGGATCGTCATGGCGTGCTCGCGGGCGAAGGTGGCGTAGTAGGCATAGGCCTCGTCCATGCGCGGCGAGAGCTTTGCCACGCTGGCGAGGTACACGTCCGCGCCAAGGCTTGCCGCCGTGGCGACATGATCGGGCTGCAGCGATTCATAGCAGATCGCCAGGGCCAGGCGGTGTTCGCGGGTTTCGATCAGCATCGGCCGCTCGCCGGCCGAGAAGTAGGGCAGCTCGTCGTCGTGCAGCCGCTGCTTGGCATAGGCCTGGCGGCCCAGGTGGGGCTGGAACACTACCATACCGATCTGCGGCTTGGTCGAGGTGACCAGCGGCAGCCCGGCGGCGATGATGATCCCATGGCTGTCGCTCAGTCGCTGAAATGCATCCAGCCGCGGATCCTCAACGTGGGTGGCCAACGCCCTGGCCAGCGAGGGCTCGTAGCCGGTCAGCGAGAGTTCGGGAAAAAAGATCAGCTCGGCATCGTGCGCTGCTGCCCGCTCGACGAATTCGACATGACGCTCCAGGTTGGCCTCGATATCGCCCGTCACGCAGGCGTACTGCACGGCACAAAGCTTCATCGGCTCGCTCCCTCTGGCCCGGCTCTCAGCTAAGCGTACTCCATTTTGCCGTTGGAAAAATGACCGTTTATCGTCGATGACGGCATGTCGGCCGGCAGATGGCCAGCCGGGTCGTTGTGGCTTCTTCGTCGTGAAAAAACGCTGGGTTAGACTGCAAGCAGAGATCGTTGCAGCAAGGAGTCAAGCTGGATGTTTGCACCTGCGTACTCCATTTCCCGCACGCCGCTGGTGGCCGTCTACGGCACCCTGAAGCGTGGGCTGCGCAACCACCACTGGCTGGAAGGGGCCGACTTCGTGGGCAGCGACCGGCTGACCAGCGCCACCCTCTACGATCTCGGCCCCTTCCCCGGGGCCAAGCCCGAACCCTCGCGCGGGGTCGAGGTGGAGATATACCGCATCGATGCCAACCTGCTTACCGAACTGGACAGGCTCGAGGACTTCCGCCCGCGCCAGCCGCACGCCGGGCTCTACCACCGTGCCATTCACGCCACCACCTTCGGCCCCGCCTGGCTCTATCTCTACAATCCCGAGGTTGCCGGCCGTACGGCGATCCGGCAGGGCGGGTGGTGGCCATAACTTAACGTAGTTAACCTACCTAGCCCTCCCGCTGCATCTTCTCGCGCCGTGCCACTTCCGCCGCCGTGGGTGGGTCCATGGCAAAGTCGCCGGTCTTCACCGCGCCGTCGCGTTCATAACTCGCGATCACGATGCCATTGGGCGACACCCGATTGGCGACGAGCTTGAATGCCGCCGCCTGGGCGCCGTCGTCAAACAGCTTCTTGCCTTGCCCCAGCACCACGGGGCAGATGAACAGCTTGAGTTCATCGACGAGATCGTGCGCAAGCAGCGTGTGGACCAGCTCGGTGCTGCCCTGGGTAACCAGCGCCGGCCCATCTTCCTGCTTCAGCCTGGCAACATCGGCCGCCGCGTCGCGCAGCGCTACCGAGTCTTTCCAGGTCAACTCCAGGCCCTTTCGGGTCGCCACGTACTTCTTGATCGAGTTGAAGGTCTTGGCGATGGAGTCGTCCGGCCCTTCCTCGGCGTAGGGCCAGTGCGCAGCGAAGATTTCATACGTCTTGCGCCCGAGCAGCAGGTCGAACGGCTGACCGAACAGCTTGTCGATCTCCTCACCGAATACCTCGTCCACCAACGGCGCGACCCAGCCGCCATGGCGGAAACCTCCGGTCGGGTCTTCCTGCGGCCCGCCGGGCGCCTGCATGACGCCGTCCAGGGAAACCATGCCGCCAACGATCACTTTACGCATCTGCTCATCCTCGTGGTTTGCAAGTTCAGCCAGTATTCGAACGAGCTACGTAGGAATCGACAGGCTTGCGATGAACGGCGGCGACGGCTTGTTGAGTGTGAGGTATAACGCTCAGTCCGTTGCGCGTTTGCGAGCAACCGACAGCGCCGGGGGATGTGCCAGCGTTTGGTAGACAACGCAGTACCGCTCCGTCAAACGCAGGAGAGTGTCGAGCTGCTCTTCCGAGGCATCGGTGTCGAGGGTGACCTGCAGCCGAATGCTCTGGAAGCCCACGGGCACTTCCTTTGCCACGCCAAGCGTTCCACGAAAATCGAGATCGCCTTCCGCCTGGAGCGAAGCATCTCGCAACTCGATGCCGAGCGAGGTGGCGACGGCGTTCAGCGTCACCCCGGCGCAGGCCACCAACGCTTCGAGCAGCATGTCGCCCGAACACGCGCTCTGACCGCTCCCGCCCGTGGCGGGATGCAGCCCGGCCTCGACGAGCGCCTTGCCCGTCTCGATCTTGCAGCTCACACCTTCACCGAGACGCCCTTGCGCGCGCAGAGTGATCAGTGCGGCATCCGGTACCTCGCGATAACGCTCCTTCAGAGGCGTCTGGACGGAGCGCAACTCTTCAGCCTTCATGACACTCTCCTCATGCTCGTTTTGGCGGCACGGCAGCCGTCGATGCCAGCTGTCTCAAACACCTCAATCAAAATAGGCTAAGGTACTCGAGCCGGCCAAAGGCGGATCTTTGGCACATTCGTCCCTGACAAAATCCCATTGCCATCGACCAACCCGGAGCCCGCTATGTCTCGCGCTATCGAAATCCCTGCCGCCGACGGCACCATCGACGCTCAAGTCTTCACGCCCGGGAACGCCGACCGTCCTCTTCCGGCCGTGGTGCTGTTCACCGATATCGGCGGCCTGCGCCCCTGCTATCACGAGAAGGCCCAGCAACTCGCGGACAACGGCTATGCCGTGTTGATGCCCAACATCTACTATCGCGATGTACGCGGCCCCGTCGTGCCGGAAGGCAAATCCTTCCGCGACCCGGACGTGCGACCGATATTGTTCGGGTATGCCGGCCGCCTCACACCCGAGGCGCTATCCCGCGACTTCACCGCGCTGCTGACATGCATCGACAGCGAGGCCGAGTTCGCCGACGGCAAGCTAGGCGTAGTGGGCTACTGCATGACCGGCGCCTTCGCGCTGCGCATGGCGGCCGAGCACCCCGAGCGCGTCGCCGCCGCGGCCGGCTTCCACTCGGCCAACTTGGCCAAGGCCGACGACCCGAACAGCCTCGTGCACGTGGTCTGCACCATCGGGGGGCGCGTCTATCTCGGCCACGCCGACAATGACGAGCTGCTACCCCCCGACCAGATCGCCCGCCTGGACGAAGCCCTGGCCAAGGCCGGCGTGCACTTCACCACCGAACTCTACAAGGGCGCCGCCCACGGCTTCACCGCCAAGGACGCCCCGAGCTATGACGCGACCGCCGATGCGCTGCATCACAAGCGGTTGGCGTTGTTGTTGGAGGAGGTGTTGTAGAGGGCGGTCCCGTTTGATCGGTGGCCCTGTGGGGTGGGCTACGGCATGGAGATGTCAGAATATAGCTTTCCCTATTCGCTCGGTCATGAGCAGCAGCTCAGTCGAAGCTGGCATTATGTTACCCATCACCGGAGCAAAAAATGGCGCAGCGCAACAATTTTTGCTCCGGTGATGAATTGAAATGCTTTACCGATTGTGACATGCGCGGGAACAGGTAAAGCATCCATCTACTTCTCGATACATCATGCGAGCTTTTGCAATAGCCTCAGCGCACGTGGAGAAATATCCCAGGTATGTTCTATTAATAGGGAAGTAAGTGCAACCTTCCTTATGTACCTCATGCTCACCTGTTAGTTGCGCACGGTCATTAACATAGTAGTGGTTCATTTTTATCACCTTTCTCAGTGTTCTTTGTCTCTTGGAGGGTTGGGGTCCTTGCCAGGGGGAATGGTATCCTTGCTGCGAATCTTTCCATCGCGTCCCTTAGTGGTAAGCTCACCGCCGCCAGATTTCTTTAACATTTCTCGAGCCGATTTTTCAGCTTCCTTCTGTGTACGATGTACGCTACCAGCTCGGTCTGCGTCATTTCTCTTATTCTCCCAACTTCCATCAGGACGTCGAGACACCGTTCTATCTCTACCTTTGCTCATGCGTACCTCCTCTTATAATGTAGCTTCAGTGTAACCGGGCGGCATAGGAATCTCAGCGTAAAATTGGTCAGATGGAATCTGATGTTAAAGTTTTGGCAGCTTTTTAAGTGGGGATGTCATCCTCCTTCTTTTCGCGCTGCATGGTGGCTAGCTTAAGGTTGTTGTTTATAGCACGAAGCTCGTTTCTAATTTCCTGTATAGTTGTTTTGTTCGGTCCCTTGAGAGCATCGACTATCGCTTGGTGAGCACTTGTTCGCGTCGGCATGCCTTTAAGGTGACTAATTGAAAGAATAAATGAATCGCTGGCTTTACGCAGTATGCCGAATGGGTTGCGAAATTTATACGAAGCTTTGACCTCCAGTCCTACCCCAAGCTTGCTTTCTAGGCCGGAATACTGACCACCATTGAATACGTAGCGCTGCCCAGCCGATACGGCAGGAAAGCCATGCTCTGGAATGAAAAAACCATCCTTTTGCGGCTTCTCGATACCAAACCAATTGATTGGTAAAGGCTCTGAGAATGTCACCTCTATAGCGCTGCCGCCACCAATGTTCTCTACAACAAGATCAATGAGGGAAGGTATGTCGGGGTTTGGCTGGTAATAAATCAAGAGCTGAGGTTGTGAACCTCTGAGGACAGCTAAGTAAGCGATCCATACAGCAAGGAGAGTTGCGAGCGGGCTCACTATGTACGCAATAATCTGGGCTAGCAGTGACACGATACCTCCCGAATATGTATTGACGCTTGGCAGAGATTAGTCAGTACACATTGTATGAACACTCTTATGGCATTATCTTGCATGCCCACTTCGGGCCAAAAGCCGCTAACCACCCCTCATCCCACCAACTCCACCCGGTCCCAATCCCCACCCACCGAGTCGAGCAGTTGGCTCAGTGCCGGGCTTTGGTAGGTCACGTGCGGATCTTCCCAGCGCAGGCGTACGCTCTGGTGCAGGCAGGGTTCGGGGGTGCGGTGCTGCGAGCGGCGCATGATCTTGTAGAAGCCCTTGTACTCGTCGTGCTGCCTGCCGCTGTGGCGCGGGTTCATCGAGGTGAGGAAGTGCGGTTCGAAAGTGAGGCCGAAGCGTTCGGTCTCGGTGGCCATCCATTGTCCGGCGTAGTCGCCGAGTTCGCGCTGTGGATAGCCGCCGCCGATATCGGTATGCACGCCGGCGAACCACACCTGCTTGAGATCGATGCCGGGCTTGGCCGACCACAGCGTGGGTTCGAAATCCTGGCGGTTCTCGTCGATGGAAACGGCATGGCGGGCGTGGCGGATGATGCTGCTGGGTTCGGTGTCGTGGAACAGGTAGCGCTCAGTGCCCAGGGTGCCGAGGAACGGGGCGGGAATGCCGAGTGCGCCGACGGTATCCCACACGCCGATGAATTCGATCTCGGTTCTATCCGCCACGGCGTAGGCTCGGCGAAAGTTGGCGGCTCTGTCGCCATTCGGGGCCGAGCTTCGGGAGCGTTGACGGTAGAGTACGTAGGCTTCCGGGATGCGGTCAGCGTAAAGGCGCAGCAGGATGCCGCAGTTACGAATGAGCCCGGCGAGGGAGCGCACGGTATAGGCGCCACGGCTGAAACCGAACAGGAAGAGCTGATCGCCGGGCTCGTAGTTGTGAACGATGAAGCGATAGCAATCGGTGATGTTCTTGTCGATACCGGCGCCGGTGGCACCGCCACGAATGCTGTCTCCCTCGGTGCCAACGCCCCAGTCGTAATAGACGACCTGCTTGGTGCCGGCTTGACAACAGGGGGCGATGCCGCGGGCCAGGCGCAGCACATGCGTGGGTTCGTCACTCTCGGGGCACTGCCAAGTGCCGTCCGCGCAGATGACGATGCGCTTCATCCCACTCCCTCCCCGCGTGCTTTTTTACTAAACGTAAACACATTGTTTCGGGTGTGCCACGCCAGTACGCCTAAAGATGACTCTAGTCAGCGCAATTGAGGATATGGCTTACGCTTTGTAGTAAATCGCTTACAACGTTGGATGAAGATCACTCGTCATACGAGTCATCTGTGCGCGGTGCATCAGGTAGCTGCGCATCCAGCGATTGGCGGTACTTGATGCAGCCTTTCATGAATTCCGGCCATTCCGGTACCACGGGGACCGGGTCGGTCTTGTCGGGCAGTAATGCCCACAGGGCCGGGTGATGCCAGCAGAGGTCGTGCCCGCTGCAGTCCCGGTGTTCGCGGATTCCCTGGCGGAGCCGTTTGGCTTCTTCGATCAGTTCCTCTCGTGTCATCCGTTCGAGGTCTTCGTCCATGGGAGCCTCCATAGGGTTTTCCGATCGCTCACAGTCCCATTCGGCGAGCGGGGTTTACCCTGATCGGTCAGGCACTGCCTGCCGTGAGTGATGCCGCTCGCTGCAGTATTGGTTAGCGTGCCGAGGCCTGCAATCGATGAAAGCGCACCGCCCCCGTTCCGGCAGCGGTGCGTTCCTGGTGGGAGGCGTGGCGTTACGCCGCTGGCGCGGGAATCCGTGCGATCACCTTGATTTCAAAGTCGAAGCCCGCCAGCCAGTTGACGCCGACGGCGGTCCAGTTGGGGTAGGGCGGTTGGCCGATTTCCTTGGTGCGAACCCTGTCGATCGCTTCCCACTGGGCGGCGGGATCGGTGTGGAAGGTGGTCACGTCGACGATGTCGTCGAAGGTGCAACCGGCGGCTTCGAGAACGGCCGAGAGGTTGTCGAAGGCAAGCTGCACCTGGTTTTCGAAATCCGGCTCGGGGGAGCCATCCTCACGGCTGCCGACCTGGCCCGAGACGAACAGGAAGTCGCCCGAGCGGATGGCCGCCGAATAGCGGTTGATCTCGTAGAGTGCCTGCCGTCCGGCAGGAAAGACTGCATCGCGTTTAGCCATCGTGCTGCTCCGGTGGGTAAAATTGATATACGGGCCGTATGTGATTATGCTGGCACATACGCGGCGTATGTCAATACGCATACGGCGCGTATGTGAAAAACTTTTGCAAGCGATGTCAGGAGAGGGTGTGGCGACGAAACGTGCGCAGATGATGGAGGAGACCCGGGCCAAGCTCATTCGAGCCGCTCGGGAGGCCTTCGCGACCAAGGGCTATGCGGCGGCTTCTATGGACGACATCACCGCCGATGCGGGGCTGACGCGAGGGGCGCTGTATCACAATTTCGGGGGCAAGAAGGGGCTGCTGCAGGCCGTGGTCGATCAGATCGATGCGGAGATGGTGGCACGGCTGATCGCGGCCCAGGAGCAGGCGCCAAGTCCGTGGGAGGGGCTGCTGGCGGAGGGCGTGAGCTATATCGAAATGGCGCTGGAGCCGGAAGTCCAGCGCATCATGCTGCTGGATGGGCCGGCCGTGCTCGGCGACCCTTCGCAATGGCCCAACCAGAATGCGTGCCTGTTGCGCACGACCCAGACCATTCAGGCGCTCATCGAGGAGGGCACGGTCAAGCCGGTGGATGCGGAAGCCGCAGCCCGGCTGATCAACGGCGCGGCGCTCAACGCCGCACTGTGGATTGCCGCAGCCGACGAACCTCGTGCCGTGCTACCGAAAGCCGTCGAAGCGTTCCGGCAGCTCACGGCCGGCCTGCTGCAAACCGAGCGCTGAGCGGCGAGTCTCCAGTCTTCAGGTATCGTACGCGGCTAGAGGGCGCTACCCGGTCTCCACCGAAAGCTTGCAGGGGATGGCCTGGGCAAGGAAGTCGATCAGCGCCCTCACCGAGGGCACGAGCCCCTTGCGATGGGAGAAAACCGCCTGGATCGTGCCGTAGGGGGAGCGCCATTCCGGCAGCACGTGTACCAGTTCCCCCTTGGCGAAGCTCACCCGGCAGATATGGATGGGCAGCAGCGCCACGCCTAGCCCTTGGCACGCTGCCGCGAGCAGCATATCGAAGTTGCTGCACATCAGCCGGGGGCGAAGGGCGATTACGCGTGTCTCGTCGTTCGGTCCCGTCAGCTCCCAGCGAACCTCGTCCGTTTCGCTGCCCATCGAGAGCGTCGGCACCTCCGCGAGTTCGTCGATGGTCAGCCCCCGCTTGCAGGCGGCATGCACGGCGGGGCTGACCGCCATCACCAGATGGTTCTGGCCCAACGGCCGCATGATCAGCGAGGCATCGGTCATGTCCGGCCTGCTGCGCACGCGGATGGCCACGTCGAGCCGATCCTCGATCAGGTCGGCGCGCCGGTCGAACACCTGCATGTGCACGCGAACCTTGGGGTAGGTCTTCATGAAGGCCGGCAGGACCTCCTCGATGAGGTTCTGGAGCAGGCCCTGCGGACAGCTCAGTCGCACGATGCCGTTGGGCTCCGCGTGGGCCTGGGCCACTACCGTTTCCGCCGCTTCGGCGCCGGCCAGCATGGTCTGGCAGTGCTCGTAGAAGGATCGCCCTACATCGGTGGTGCGAATCTTGCGGGTCGAGCGCTCCAGCAGGCGCACCTTGAGCCGCTCCTCCAGCCGCGCGATGCGCTTGCTGAGCGTTCCCTTGGGCACGCCGATATGACGCGAAGCCGCCGAGAAACCCTGATACGTGACCACGGCGTGGAAGTAGTAGAGGTCGTTGAGGTCATGCATTGCATCGCTACCCCGTGGGAGCCGGCGGCTTAATGTTCGTTTCCCTGAGGAAACGATGAGTTGGAAAATGTGGGTCTAGTGCAGGAATTGGTGGCCTATAGAATACAACCATCGGTCGGCATTCAGGAACCCGTCGTGACGAGAATGCCGCACTTCACTCCCTGTATTGGAAACGAGAGAGATACCATGAAAGCAAAATCCGCACTGTTCCTCGCCTTGGCCCTGACCTCGGGTGCCGCCCTTGCCGAAATGGGCGCCGAAGAGCTGGTTCCGCCCAGCGCTTCCTCGTCCGCTTCCGGCCAGAACGGCTTCGAGCAGCTGGATCAGGATGGCGATGGCCGCATTTCTCGTGAGGAGGCCCGGGAGGCCGCGCTGCCGGAGGCCTTCATCATTCTGGACCGCGACCATAACGGCGAGATCTCGCGTCAGGAGTTCAACTTCCGTCCGCGCTGATCGATTCGCCCTGTGTGATTGTCGCCAACGCCCGTCTCGATAAAGGGAAGAAGGGAGGCCCAGTGCCTCCCTTCCTTGTTGCTTGTCTTCTTGTGGCTTGTCTTTGGCCGTCCGGTCATTCGTGCTCGAGGATATTGACGAGCTTCCCGAACGGGTCACGGACGTAGAAGCGCCGCACGCCCCAGGGCTCGCTGGCCGGGCCGTATTCGATGGGGACACCTGCCTTCTCGCAGCGTGCCAGCGCTGCTTCGATATCGTCGACTTCGATGGAGAGATCGGGCACGGGTGTCCCCGAGCCGCCTTCGCTGCCGAAGCTCACCTGGACCCGCATCGTTTCATCCGAACCGTAGGTTCGAAACCAGCCGTGATCCATGAGCAGGTCGAGACCCAGGATGTCTCCATAGAAGGCCGCCGCCTTGCCGAGATCCGATGTCGCCATGTTGGCCATGATGCGTTTGACTTTCATGTGCCACCCCGATGCTTTTTTTGTGGATTCCTTAACGTTGCGGTGCCTCCCCGGGTACGGCTCTACGCTGGAAGCGGCTTCCGCTGTACTCCTGTTACCATGATCAGAACTGCAGCCCCAGCGCAAAGCCGCCGAGCAGATAGCAGAAGGTGGTGATCAATACGATCCCGATCAGGTTGAGAACGACCCCGCCCCGTGCCATCTGGGCGATGGTGACCGCCCCGGTGCCGAACACGATGGCGTTGGGTGGCGTGCCGACCGGCAGCATGAAGGCGCAGGTCGCGGCGAAGGCGGCCGGGATCAGCAGCGTCATCGAGTCGGCGCCGATGCCCACCGCCACGCCCCCGAGCACGGGGATGAAGGTCGCGGCCGTGGCCGTGTTGCTGGTCACTTCCGTGAGGAAGAGCACGATGGTGGCCACGGCGGCCACCAGCAGCAGGATCGGCAGCACCTCGAGCCCGGTGATCTGCTGACCGAACCAGCTGTCCAGGCCGGTGCCCGCGACGGCGCCGGCGAGGCTCAGGCCGCCGCCAAACAGCAGCAGTACCCCCCAGGGCAGCCCGTCCTCGGCATCCTGCCAGCTCAGCACCATCTGGCTGCGGCCTCTCGCGGGCAGCAGGAACAGGACAATGCCGGCGGCGATGGCGATGGCGGTGTCATCGAGATTGCCCAGCGGCCCCAGCCACTGACCCACCCCGGGGATGTTGCCGAGAACGCCGGGTACGACCCACAGGAATGCCGCCGAGCCGAAGACGAGCATCACCATCTTCTCGCCCTGGCTGAGCGCGCCGAGCTTGCGGATTTCCCCCTCGATCATCTCCTTTCCGCCGGGAATCTCCGCAACGCTGAAGCGGTAGAGCACCCGGGTCATCAGCACCCAGCCCACCAGGATGAAGGTGAAGGCCAGCGGCACGCCGAGCATCATCCAGTCGAGAAAGCCGATGCTGCGGCCCAGCTCGTCGGCCGCATAGCCGGCGACGATAGCGTTCGGCGGGCTGCCGAGCAGGGTGCCGAGGCCGCCCATGCTGGCCGACCAGGCGATCGCCAGCAGCAGGCAGGTGCCAAAGCGCTTGATGTTCACGTCCTGGATGAAGTCGACGTGGCCGGCGCGGTGATGGTCGTGGCCGGCGGCGGCCGTCTCGGTGGATTCACCGCTGCGCTCCGCGACCAGGGCCAGCACGGAGAGCCCGATCGGCAGCATCATCAGCGTCGTGGCGGTATTCGAAACCCACATCGACAGAAACCCCGTGGCGAGCATCATGCCGAGCACGATCCGGTGCGGCGAGACCCCGACCCGGGCCAGCGTCAAAAGGGCGATGCGGCGGTGCAGGTTCCACTTCTCCATGGCGATGGCAATCAGGAAGCCGCCGAGGAAGAGAAACACGATGGGGCTGGCGTAAGGCGCCGTGGCCTGGGCGACGGTTCGCTCCGTCAGCATCGGGATCAGCACGATCGGCAGCAGGGCGGTGGCCGAGAGGGGGATCGCTTCCGTCATCCACCAGACCGCCATCAGGGTGGCGATCGTCGCGACCCAGCGTGCATCGGAAGAGAGCCCTTCGGCATTGCCCATGGCGATCCAGACGATCAATGCCAGGAGCAACCCGAAGGCGCGCAACCCCCATGTCAGCCTGGCCGATCGTCCCCCAGATTCCCTCTCATCGGACGTGTCCCCATTCTCATCGGTTGGTCGACGTTGATCCGCCATGCTAAGTCTCCTTTATTTCACTAATACAGCTCCCTTCCTGGAGCGTAGCCAAGAGTACAGGACACGGCCTGAACAGGTCGCGGTGCGCCATTGTGTTCCCCCCCGTTTGCCCCAAGATGGGAAGAACCCCTTCACACCAGGAGCTTCCCATGAGCGGCACTCTCTTTCGCCTGGCGGCGTTTACCGATGATCCCAGCGGCGGCAACCCCGCCGGGGTGTGGCTTGGCGAGGCGCTGCCCGACCCGGCGGAGATGCAGCGGATCGCCGCCGAGGTGGGCTATTCCGAAACTGCCTTCATTGCCCCGGCCGAGGGCGAGCGGCGCATTGTGCGTTACTACAGCCCCCAAGCGGAAGTCAGCTTTTGCGGCCATGCCACGGTGGCCAGCGGCGTGCAGATGGGACGGCTGAGCGGGGCGGGTACTTACCTGCTGGAGACGGCGGTGGGCGAGGTGATGGTCACCGTCAACCAGGTGGAAGAGGAGTGGCAGGCCTCGCTGGTGTCGGTCACGCCGGAATTCCGCCCCGCCGAGCCGGCGCTGGTCGAGGAGGTGCGTGAACTGCTCGGCTGGCAGGCCGAGGAGCTCGACCTCGAGATCCCGCCTGCGCGGGCCTACGCCGGGGCCTGGCACCTGGTGCTGGCGTGCAAGACAGAGCAGCGCCTCGCGCGGCTCGAATACGATTTCGAGCGGCTCAAGGCGCTGATGCTGCGCGAGGGCCTGACCACGCTGCAACTGGTGTGGCGCGAGAGCGAAGCGCGCTTCCATGCCCGCGACCCGTTCCCGGTGGGCGGCGTGGTGGAGGACCCCGCCACCGGCGCGGCGGCCGCGGCGCTGGGTGGCTACCTGCGCGATGCGGGCCTGCTCCAGGCGCCCGCACAGTTGACGATCCTGCAAGGCGAAGCGATGGGGCGGCCCAGCCGTCTGCAGGTGGACATTCCCCTCTCGGGCGGCATCGTCGTGACCGGACAGGCGGTGTCGCTCGAAGCCTAATCGTGATCGCCGGCCTGGTAGCTCCCGGCCTCTGCGCCGAAGCTGATCGACAGGCGGTTCCAGGCATTGATGGTGCAGATCGCCAGGGTGAGGTCGGCCAGGCCCTTCGCGGAGAAGTGCTCGCGGGTGGCCGCGTACAGGGCCTCGTCGATGCCGTTGCCGGCGATCAGGGTATTGGCCTCGGCCCAGGCCAGGGCAGCGCGTTCGCGCGGGGAATAGAAGGGCGTTTCGCGCCAGGCGCTCAGGCCGTACAGTCGCTGCTCGGTTTCGCCGGCCTGGCGGGCGTCCTTGGTATGCATGTCGATGCAGTAGGCGCAGCCGTTGATCTGCGACACGCGGGTGTAGACCAGCGCCAGCAGGCCGTCGCCAAGTTCACCCGCTTCCGCTGCCTGGTGAACGTGGTGCTGCAGGCCGAGCATGGCCTTGAGGCCGGCGGGGCTGGCGGCGTAGTAGTTCATGCGCATGGGTGAGGCTCCGTAAGGGTTGGAAGCCCCACCCTAGCGTGGCGGTTATCGCCTCGATTGTAGATTTTCGACCTCAGTGCAGCTTCATGCGCGGACGGATGAAGCGGTTGAGTCCGTCCGAGAGCAGGATCAGCGCGGTCTTGGCCGTGCCATGGATGGCGCGCTGGTGCATGCGGTAGAGCGAGGCATAGAAGAACTTGGCCAGGCGCCCCTCGATGAACAGGCTGCGCGCCGAGGCGCCACGCATCAGGCTGCCGATCGCCTCGAAGTGGGCCAGCGAGATGAGCGAGCCACGATCGCGATAGCGGAACGGCTTGAGCGGGCCGTTATCGAGCCGGGCGAGCAGGTTCTTGTAGAGCCGCTGGGCCTGCTGGTGGGCGGCCTGGGCCCGCGGCGGTACCACGGAGCCGTCCGGCTGCGGGCAGCTGGCACAGTCACCGAAGACGAAGATGTTGGGGTCGTCGACGCTTTGCAGCGTCGGCTCGACCTTGATGCGCTGGTTGCGCTCCAGCGTCAGGCTCAGGCCGCGCAGCATGTCGGGCGCCTTGATCCCGGCGGCCCAGACGTTGAGGTCCGTTTCGATGCGCGCTTCGTCGGCGGTGACGATGGCGTTCTGCTCCACGCATACCACCCGCGTGTCGGTGTGTACCTGCACGCCGAGGCGTTCCAGTTCGGTGCGCACGGCGCTGCGAATGCGTTCGGGCAGGGCCGGCAACACGTCCGGTGCGGCCTCGATCAGGTGGACCTCGAGGTGGCGGCTGTCCATCTCGGTGAAACCGTAGCTGTGCAGCATGCGCGAGGCGTCGTAGAGCTCCGCGGCCAGCTCCACGCCGGTGGCGCCGGCGCCGACGATACCCACGGTCAGGCGCGGGTGATGCCGCCGCTCGGGGTCGCTGTAGCGCAGGAAGGTATTGAGCATGTCGTGGCGGAAGGCTTCCGCCTGGGCCGGGCTGTCGAGGAAGTGGCAGTGCTCGGCGACGCCGGGGGTGCCGAAGTCGTTACTCACGCTGCCGAGCGCCAATACCAGCAGATCGTAGTCCAGGGTGCGGGCAGGCAGCACTTCCTCGCCGTAGTCGTCGAGCACCGGGGCCAGACGCAGCTGGCGGGTGTCGCGGTCGAGCCCTTCGAGCGTGCCGCGCTGGAAGCGATAGCCGTTCAGCTGGGCGTGGCTCTGGTAGGAGATCTCGTCGATGCTGGAGTCGAGCGCCCCGGTGGCGACCTCGTGCAGTAGCGGCTTCCAGATATGGGTCGAGTTGCGATCAATCAGTGTGATGTCGGCCCTGCCGCGCCGCCCCAGGCGCCGGCCGAGGCGCGTGACCAGCTCCAGCCCGCCGGCGCCGCCGCCGACGACCACGATTCGCGTTCTGTCCATTGAGTGCTCCACTAGGATGAAAGATGAGGTAATGGGAAAATGGTCCCCCTACTCTACAACTGGACGATGAGCAGAGTTGGACTTTTTGCTTATCTACCTGCTGGCTCGGTACGCTCCGAAGGGGCCGCCCAGGGCGGCCCTGCCTTCCACTGAGAGGGGGCGAACGTGGATGCAGTCCTTCAGCCTGCCCTGGCTGACCGCACCGGGATTGGAGATTTCCGGCCTGTTGCGCCGGCGCTGACTTCCGGCCTGTCGTTCGAGTGCTTCGCGCCCGGCGCTGCGCTGCGCCCCTACGTGCAGTGCTACTGGCGGGCCCGTGGAGTCAACGTCGGCGGGCCGGCAAGCGTGGAGCACCTGCATCCGGATGGCGCCGCGGGGTTGCTGTTCAACTTCGGCGCTGCGCTCGAGCGCGACGGCGAGCGGGTATACGGCGCTTGCTGGATCGACGGCCCCAAGCGGCGCACGGCCAGGCTGGCGGTAGGTGGCGCGCTCGACCTGCTGGGCGTTCGCTTCCTGCCGGGCATGGCATTTCCCTTCCTTGGCGAGTCCCTATCGGCCCTGGCCGGCGGGGAGCTGACGCCTGCCGATTCCCTGCACCGGCTCGAACTCGAGGCGCTGTACGAGCGGCTGCTTGAGACACCTGCTCTGGCGGGGCGTATCGCGCTGCTGGAGAATTATCTTACTGAGGGATTGCAGCGACACGGCGCGCCGGAAGTGTCGGCCCTGATGGCATCGCTTGCCTGGCTGCAACGCCGCCAGGGCCAGGCCAGTATCGCCGCGCTGGTGGCGGCGCTGCCGTTCGGCCAGCGCCGCCTGGAGCGGCTGTTCCAACAACATGTTGGGCTTTCGCCCAAGCGCTACGCCCGTCTGCTGCGTGTCGCCCACAGTCGCAAGCTGATCAAGCAGGGTGGGGCGACAATCTCGCTGACCGATACCGCCTTCGCCACCGGCTACTTCGACCAGGCCCACTTCATCCACGACTTCAAGGCCGTGACCGGCCTGACACCGGGCGGGTACCGCGAGCATGTCAGACGGCGAGGGTACGGTCGCGCTTGACGCCTCGATCATCGAGGTATAGGTTTCCACCATGACCAAAGCGAAACCCGAAGCGGCTACCGGCCGCCGGATTCCCGACTACAGCGACCCTTCCTACTGGCGCGGCACGATCAAGATGTCGCTGTCGAAGTTCTTCGTGCTCAGCGTACTGCACCGCAAGCCGATGCACGGCTACGAGGTGGTGCAAGCGGTGGAGAAGAGCACCAACGGCTGCTGCAGCCCCTCGGAGGGCACGGTCTATCCGGTGCTCAACGAGTTCGAAGCGGGGGGCTACCTCTCCGCGACGAACGAGGTGGTGCAGGGGCGCTCGCGCAAAGTCTACGCGCTAACGGAGAAGGGGCGGGACGCCTTTCAGGTGGCGGTGGACGCCTGGCTGGAGGCCACGGACTGCATCGTCGAGAGCCGTCGAATGGCCGCTGGGGCAGCGAAACGGGAGGAGCGGGAAGCATGAGCGCGGCGCGTTTTCTCAGGCCCATATACCTCGATGATCGAGGTAGGCGGTGAGCTCGCGCAGCGGTGTGGTCGTCGCCCTGGGCATTTCCCAAACGCTTGCCTGGGGCTCGACCTACTATCTTCCGGCCATCCTCGCCGTGCCCATGGCGCGAGACCTCGGCCTTGCCACGGGTACGGTATTCGCGGCCTTCTCCTCGGCGCTGGTGGTATCGGCCGTGCTGGGGCCGGCGGTGGGGCGGCGCATCGACCGCTTCGGTGGGCGCGATGTGCTGGCGGCCTCGAGCCTGGTGTTCGCCCTGGGCCTGGTGCTGCTGGGTCTGGCGGATGGAGCCAAGCTGCTGTGGGCGGGATGGCTGGTGATCGGCGTCGGCATGGGCATGGGGCTGTACGAATCGGCCTTCTCGACCCTGGCGGGGCTCTACGGACGCGAGGCGCGTGGCCCCATCACCGGCATCACGCTACTGGCGGGCTTTGCCAGCACCGTGTGCTGGCCGATCACCGGCTGGCTCAACGCCGAATTCGGCTGGCAGAACGCCTGCTTCACTTGGGCGGCCATACACTTGTTGCTAGGCCTGCCGCTCAACCGCCTGTTGATTCCTTTTGGCATCCAGCCACCCGCGCCGCGTGGCGAGACGGCAACGGACGAAGAGGCGAACTCGACCTGGCTGCCCATGGCGCTGCTGGCTTTCGTCTTCGCCGTGACCTGGTTCGTCAGTACCGCCATGGCGGCGCACCTGCCGTGGCTGCTGCAGATCGCCGGCCTCTCGCCTGCTGCTGCCATTGCCGCCGCGGCGCTGGTGGGACCGGCCCAGGTGGCGGCGCGCCTGCTCGAATTCTCGCTGCTGCAGCGCTTTCATCCCTTGCTTTCGGCCAAGCTGGCGGTGGTGGCGCATCCTATTGGCGCGCTCGGCGTGATGACGCTGGGGGCGCCGCTCGCCACGCTGTTCGTGCTGCTGCACGGCGCCGGCAACGGCATTCTCACCATCGCCAAGGGTACGCTGCCCCTGGCCATTTTCGGCCCCCACGGCTATGGCCTGCGCCAAGGGGTGCTGATGGTGCCGGCACGCTTCGGCCAGGCGATGGCGCCGCTGGCCTTCGCCCTGCTGATCGAGCGCTTCGGCACCCAGGCGCTGCTGTTTTCATCTGCCCTGGGGCTGGCCGCCCTGGTGGCGCTGCTCGTCCTGCAAACCCACGCCCTGAAGGAGGCGACATGAGGCTTCGCACGCTCAACGACCCCGATGTTCTGCCGGCCCTCGACGAGCGCTTCGCTCTGCGGCAGCCCGGCCAGGGCCTGCCCGATCCGCTGGGCCATCCGCCGCGCATCCTGCTGCTCTACGGCTCGCTGCGTGAGCGCTCCTATTCGCGTCTGGCGGTGGAGGAGGCCGCGCGGTTGCTGCGCCATTTCGGCGCCGAGACGCGGATCTTCGATCCTTCCGATCTGCCGCTGCCGGACCAGGTGCCGGGCGACGACCACCCGGCGGTGCGCGAACTGCGCGAGCTGGCCATATGGTCGGAGGGACAGGTGTGGTGCAGCCCCGAACGCCACGGCCAGATCACTGGCGTAATGAAGACCCAGATCGACCACCTGCCGCTGAGCATGGGGGCGGTGCGGCCCACCCAGGGGCGCACCCTGGCGGTGATGCAGGTCAGCGGCGGCTCGCAGTCGTTCAACGCGGTGAATACCCTGCGCCTGCTGGGGCGCTGGATGCGCATGTTCACCATCCCCAACCAGTCGAGCGTGCCCAAGGCGTACCAGGAGTTCGACGAAGCCGGGCGCATGCGACCCTCGCCGCTCTACGATCGCATCGTCGACGTGATGGAGGAGCTCGTGCGCTTCACTCTGTTACTGCGCCCCCACGCCGAAACGCTGGTGGACCGCTACTCGGAGCGCCGCGAAGCGGCCGGCGCCAAGGCCGACCCGGTAACCGACAAGGCGGCGGTCAGCCAGGCCTCATAGCGGTGACATGCATAACGGGGCGCTAGGCGCCCCGGTGTTCGGCCATTGAGTGCCCTCAGGCCGGCTGTAGCTGGCGCTTGGCCGTAACTTCACTGTGCAATTTCTCGACCAGCCGGTCGATGCGCACCAGGGCGCTTTCGGTCGAGTCCGCCAGCGCCTCGCCGCCTTCCTCCTGGTGCTCGATAGCAATGCTGTGAAAGCCGCCGATGCCGATGAACTGCAGAGCGGTGCGTGCGCCCGGCTCAAGGTGGTTGAAAGCTGCCAAAGGACCTTGCGGGTCGAAGCCGAACCCACCCCGCGATGAGAGCAGCACCGCATGTCTAGGGCGGTCGGCCAGTAGGGGCACGTAGTGTTCCAGCGGGACGTAGGGGTGGGCTCCGTATTGCATGTCGAAATCGACCGTACGGCTGATGCGGACGACATTGTCGATCCAGGCCTTGAACGCGGCCGGAGGACCAAAGTTGTACAGGGGAGCACCAAGCACCAGGATGTCGGCCCGTACGACTTCGTCGACCAAGGCATCGCTTTCGGCAAGCACGGCTTTCATTGCCTCTGTCCTTTGTTCAGCTGGTGTGAATTCCGCCTCGATCCACTCGACGCTGGTCAATGGAGGCGGGTTGGCGCCGATGTCGCGATAGACGACCTCGGCATCCGGCTCCAGAGTGCGCCAGCGGGAAACGAAGTGATGGGTCAGCCGGCGGGTATGCGAGCCGTGGTCTTGGCTGCCGGCACGGCCGGGGCGTGGGCTGGCATCGAGGTGAAGTAGGCGCGTCATGGGCTTTCTCCTTCGCTGGGTGTAGGATCTATTGAATGAATTGTTCTCAGCCTTGCTTGTGGCTCGTTTCATATAAGCCTGAAGCCAGGTAGAGCGACAAACGACGATTCTTTTTCGATATCGGAAAATAAAACTCAGCCATGATGCCGCGACGACTCCCTTCGCTTTCCGCCCTGCGCGCCTTCGAGGCGGCGGCGCGCCACCTCAGTGCCAAGCGCGCCGCCGAGGAACTCTCGGTCACGCCGACGGCGATCAGCCACCAGATTCGCCAGCTCGAGGAGAGCCTGGGCGTGGCCCTGTTCGTGCGGCGGCCGCGGCAGCTGGTGCTGACGACTCAGGGCCAGTCGCTGCTCACGGTGCTGAGCGGCTCCTTCGATGCCATCGCCGAGACGGTGACCAAGCTTCGCCGGCCGCCGTCGCGACAGCCGGTGACGCTCTCGACCACGCCGGCCGTCGCCTCACGCTGGCTGTTGCCCTGGGTCTGCCTGCTGCGCGACGCCCACCCGCAGATCGACCTGAGCATTCAGGTTTCCCACCAAGCAGTTGCCCTGGACGGCGTCGTTGCCGACATGGCGATTCGCTATGGCGAGGGCCCCTGGCCCGGGCTCGTCGCGGAGAAGCTGTTCGACAATGTCTTCGTGCCCGTCTGCAGCCCCATGCTGAAGCTGCGTGAACCGGCTGAACTGGTGCATCACACGCTGCTGCATTTCTCTTCGCCCGCACCGCTGGACTGGGCGGCCTGGCAGCGCCAGGTCCAGGTGCCGGGGCTCGACGTCAGCGCCGGGCTGATGTTCTCCGACGAGACCCATGGCATCACCGCCGCCCTGGACGGTCAGGGCATAGCCCTGATGAGCCGGTATCTGATCGAGGAGGAGCTGCGCCAAGGGCGCCTGGTACAGCCATTCGGCCCCGAGGTTAAGGCCGCTCCCTTCCAGCTCGTCTACCCGCCTGAGCGGCTCGAGGAGCCGGCCATCGCCGCCGTGCGCGAGTGGATCATCGGGTTGCTGGATACCCAAGCCAGAGAGAGCGGCTGCCGTGCGATAGTCGAGCGCCAGTCATGACGTCAGCCGCGCCAGCTTGTCGGGATTGCGCACGATGAAGATATCTGTCGCCTGGCCTGAGCGGTCGTAGCCGAAGGTCACCGTCGCGACGACATTTCCCTCTCTGCGCATCATGAAGCCGCAGCCCCCGTTGATGTCGGCCTCGCGCCATTCATAGTCGGCCCAGTACTGGCTCAGGCGGCTGGTCAGGAAGCCGAGTACCGCTGTCTGGCCGAGCAGCGGTTCGAGCAGGGTGGGCACCTTGCCGCCGCCGTCGGCACTCAGGCGAATATCGGCCGAGAGCAGATTCGCGAGCCGTGCCGTGGCGCCTTCGGTGATGGCGAGCCGGAAGGCCTCCAGCAGTGCCTGCTGGCGTTCCCGCGGTGGGGTGTGCCGTTCCTCGGCGGTTTGGAGGTTGCTTCGTGCCCGGGATACCAGCTTGCGGCAGGCCGGCTCCTTGATCTCGAGCATGGCGGCGATCTCGGTGTAGGGCGTGTCGAAGATCTCGTGTAGCAGATAGGCCGCCCGCTCCTTGGGCGAGAGGCGTTCCAGCAGCAGCAGGAAGGCGGTGGATAGAGAGTCGGCCAGCTGCATGCTGCGTTCCGCATCGGATACGGCAGCGGTCGGGATGGGCTCGGGCAGCCAGGCGCCGACGTACTCGACCCGAGCCCGGTGGGCGCTGCCCAGCAGATCGAGGCAGCGTCGCGTGCAGGCCGTGGTCAGCCAGGCGTGGGGCGTATCGATAGCCTCACGATCCGCTGCCTGCCACTTGAGAAAGGTGTCCTGCACCGCATCCTCGGCGTCGGCGCGCGAGCCGAGAATGCGATAGGCCAGCCCCAGCAGCATGGGGCGGGCCTCTTCGAAGTGAAGCAGATCGGCGGAAGGCATCAGGCTGTCTCGGAAACCGGAGCCGCCTTGTCCTTGGCCCAGGCCACGGTGGCAGCATGAATCTCGGGCGGATGAGCCAGCAGGGGCGTTACCGCGGCGACATAGGCTTCGTATGCCGGCCCCTGCATGAAGGCCTGTGCATCCGCACCATCGGCGTAGCGCTGGAAGACACGGATCGTGTTGGGATCGCCATCATCGTAGCAATAGAAGTAGGCGTCGTGGACCTGGCGCTCCTGGATGCTCGGCATCAGGTGAGTCTCCCACACGCGCCGTACCTCTTCGCGCTTGCCGGGGAGTGCCTTGTGCTTGATGAAAAGCGTGCTCTGGTTCATGTGTCGCTCCTGAATCGGTCGAGAGATGAAGGCCGAGTGGCCGTCACTGTCATGACGATTCAGGAGCGGGACTTGTGACAGGGCAGGCTAATCCATCGCTTCCTCTTGCTGCGGATGGAGCGGCCTTAGGCGGCGGCCTGCTGTTCCTTCTCGTAGTTGATCATCCAGGCAACGCCGAACCGATCCACCAGCATGCCGAAGCGGTGCGCCCAGAAGGTCTCCTCTAGCGGCATCTGCACGGTGCCGTTGTCGGCCAGCGCATTGAAGATCCGTTCGGCCTCCTGCACGGAGTCGACGCCGATCGCAATGCTCGCCCCCTTGATGCCTTCGTAGGGCGCAGGGCTGCAGGGGGAGTTGTCCGACGCCATCAACAACTGGTCGCCAATACGCAGTCGTGCATGCATGACAAGATTGCCGGCTTCTTCGGGTATCTCCATGCCTTCGCTGGCAGGCATTTCGGCATAGGTCGCCATAGCCTCGAGCTTGGCGTCGAAGCAGCGCTGGTAGAACTCGAAGGCTTCGCGACAGTTGTCGTTGAAGATCAGGTAGGTGGAAAGCTGCATGGTGGGTCTCCAGGAGAGTTATTTGTTGGTGATACTCCCTTCGTCGATTCAACGTAGACGATTTCGACACGCACCGATCATTTTCTTTCTGCCAGACGTTGGAGGCGGGCGGCCTGCTGGTCCTAGCTCAAGAATGAGCGCAGCTACCCGGTAAGTAAGGGCTTACCGGGGCGCTGTCATTTCTAGCCGTCAGGCCCTGTCATGACGCTCGCGGCTATCGGCCGGCGCCTGGTCGCGTTCGTGCATGCCGTAGTCGCGCAGCACCGTAGCCACGCGCAGGCGATAGTCGTCGAAGACCACTTCGCGGCCCTGTGTCTGGGCCGTGCGGTGGCGCTCGAGCTGGCGCCACTGGGCGACGGCCTGCTCATCGCGCCAGAAGGAGAGCGAGAGGATCTTGCCCGGTTGGGTGAGGCTCTCGAAGCGTTCGATGGAGATGAATCCGTCGATCTCATCGAGCAACGGACGCAGGCTGGCGGCGATATCGAGGTAGTGGTCTCGGCGGCCGGACTTGGGGATGACTTCGAAGATAACGGCGATCATGGCGGCTCCTGATTCAGGCAGTTGAGGATAACGTTACATGGGACGAGCGAAACAGCGGGATGCGGGCATTGAGCGATTCGCGATACATCACCTCGCCGGCCAGCGCCTCGAGCGAGACACCCGAGCGCAGCAGCTCTGCTACACCCGCCTCGGCGATGGCCAGGGCAAGCGTTTCACCGGGGCATGCGTGGCGCCCCAGGCCAAAGGTAAAGCAGTGCTGCGACTGGCGGGCCGGATCGAATCGCTCGGGGTCGACATGACGGGCTGAATCGCGGTTGGCCGCAGCAAGCAACACCAGGATCGTGTCGCCTGCTTGCATCGACTCGCCGGCGATGATTTCGTCGTAAGCGACAAAGCGTCGCGTGTTCTGAATCGGTGCGTCGTGGCGCAGCACCTCCCGCAGCACGGCAGGCAGCAGCGTTGGCTCTTCGCGGACTCGATGATGAAGATGCGGCTCGCGTCCCAGCGCCATCAGCGTATTGCCGATCAGCCCCGCTGTGGCGTCATGGGCCTGTAGCAGGAAGCCGATGACGTTGGCCGTGATCACTGCGCTGTCGATGCCTCGCGCTCTGGCCTGGGCAGTGAGCTGCGTCAGGAGACTGGGCGATGCCGCAGAATGGGTCTCGAGGAGCCGTGCTGTCATGGCTTGCAGTTCGCGTGCGGCGTGCTGGCCCCTCTCCATCTGGGTAATTGTGGTGCCAGGTGCGATGCAGCGCGCCAAATCTCCTGTCCAGCGCGCCAGCGCCGGCCACTGGTCGGACGAGAAGCCAAGCAGGGCCGCGACGCTGTATGCGGGCAGGCGCAGGGTGAACTCTGTCAGGCCAGCGGGCTCGAGCGGAGCGATTTCCTCGAGCAGATAGGACGCGCAGCCCCTGCTCTGGTCTGCTATGTGGTCCTCTTCGAGCGTGGCGAGCGTCGTCGTAACGACCTGCTTGAGCGGGCAGTGCGACTCGCCATCGGTCATCCTGACCAGACTGCCGAAGAGTTTACCCGCCGGCGTGCCCTGCAGTGCCGTTGGCACCGGCTCGTTGGTTGGGCGCACGCGACAGCCGTGATGTTCCAGCACGGCGGCAACAGACTTGGCGGACGAGGCGATCCACATGTTGAGCCCGCTGTCCCAATAGAGCGGATGCTTCTTCACCAGTTTGGCGTAATAGGAGTAAGGGTCATGATGCGTGACGGCCGTCAGTGGGTTGTCTGGCGTAGTCATGGGTGGCTCCGAGCCGTTGTCTGATCGCTCGATTGTGCTGCGTTGGCCTATGCTTGTCAGACAGAAACAGTTAGGTGGAGAGCTAACGATGGTTGAGCCGGATCTGTCACGCCTAGCCCGCACCATTGGCGACCCGACCCGCATGGGTATGCTCGCCTTGCTGATGGAAGGGCGGGCATTGACCGCCAAGGAGCTGGCCTACGGCTGCGGCGTGCAGCCGGGCACGGCGACTGAGCATCTCAAGCGACTGCAGTGCGATAGCCTGATCGAGTCGACGACCCAAGGGCGGCACAAGTACTACCGGCTGGCGTCGGCTGAAGTGGCGCATGCCGTCGAGGCGCTGATGGTGGTGGCCAAACCGATGAGAGTGGTGCCGCCCTGCAGGCGACCGGCCGGCGCGCTGGGGGCTGCGCGATTCTGCTACGACCACCTGGCCGGGGAGTTGGGCACACGGCTGACGGCAGTACTGCTCGAAAGGGAGTACTTGGTCAAAAATGGCGAGGCCATGGACGTGACGGAGCGAGGCAAGGCCTGGTTTGCCGACTTCGGTATCGATGTCGCTACTCTGCGCAAGCGCCGTCGACGTTTCGCCTACCCCTGCCTCGACTGGAGCGAGCGGCGCGATCATCTTGGTGGTGCGTTGGGGGCCGCCATGACCGAGCGCATGCTGGAACTGGGCTGGATCGGCCGGCAGAAGCACTCGCGGGTGGTGAGCATCAGCGAGCTGGGACATCGGGCGCTGACGAGTGAGTTCGGGTTCGTGATCGATGCGTCGCCGACTGATCAAGCGGTCGCGATCTCGTCGTAACCTCTGTTGAGGAATTGCACGAAACAAAAACCGTGGCCGAAAGGGTCGGCCATCAGCGCCAGCTTGCCCCAGCGATCGGTGACGATGGGCTGCTCCTGGGTGGCGCCGGCGGCGATGGCGCGCTCCACTGCAGCCTCGATATCCTCCACCACCACGTCCAGATGTACCGGCGTCCAGTGACGCGTGTAGTGGCGCTGCGCGCCGGGCACGGGCTCTCCTGCGGCATAGGCCGCTGAGCCGGTGGCCTTGGCCAGCAGGTAGATCGGCGCCGGGCCGCCGATCAGTTCGGCACCGTCATCGCCGAAACGGCGGCCGACCTCGAGGCCAAAGGCGTGAACGTAGAAGTCGATTCCACGCTCCAGGTCGTCGACGTCCAGGTTGACGAGAAAATCCATGCTCTCTCCTCCCAACGTGCCAGGTCGAACTGGCAGCCAAGGATTAAGCCCTACCCAGTGAGTAAGTGCTTACCGGGGCGGTGGCTGTGCCTGACAGGGTAGCAGTGCGTTTGAGGATAAGCCCTCACTCCGCTTATTGCCGCCAACAATCCTGATGCGCTGACGGTGCTATGCTGCGAATGTTGCGGAAATGCTTCGAAGCGTCGGGCCTGTTTTGAAAGCAAGAGACGGAGTGTGCCAGGCGGCTACCGGGCTCATCCTGAACTCACGGAAAACGCTGAGCCCACCGTGGAGGTCCGCCATGATCGAGACAACCAGCGACTCACTTGCTCCCTTCGATTCCGATGAGGCGAAATGGACGGCGGTGCTGGCCCGCGACACGTCGGCGGATGGCGCTTTCGTCTACGCGGTGCGTACCACCGGCATCTATTGCCGTCCCACCTGCCCGTCGCGCCGGCCACGCCGCGAGAACGCCGAATTCCATGCCGATGCGACGGTGGCGGAGCGAGCCGGCTACCGGCCTTGCCAGCGCTGCCGCCCTCAGGATGTCTCGTTGGCTCAGCATCATGCCGAGAGCGTCGCCCGCGCGTGTCGGCTCATCGAAGCCGCCGAGGATCTGCCTTCTCTCGACGAACTGGCACAGGCCGCGGGGTTGAGCCGCTTCCATTTTCACCGTGTGTTCAAGTCGGTCACTGGCCTCACGCCCAGGGCCTACGCCGTCGCCCGGCGGGCGGAGCGCGTACGCGAAGAACTCGCCAGTTGCGAAACGGTCACCGAGGCGATGTACGAGGCGGGCTTCAACTCCAGCGGACGCTTCTATGCCGGTACCGATCGCATGCTCGGCATGACGCCCAAGCGTTACCGTTCAGGAGGGAAAGACATGGAGATCCGCTTCGCCCTGGGGGAGTGCTCATTGGGCACCATACTAGTGGCGAGCAGCGAGAAGGGCATCTGCGCCATTTCCCTGGGCAGCGATCCGGAGCAACTGCTGCAGGAGTTCCAGGATCGTTTCGCCAATGCCACCCTCATTCCCGGAGGGAAGGATTTCGATGCCTGGGTGGCCCAAGTGGTGGGTTTCGTCGAAGCGCCGGGCCTTGGGCTTTCGCTGCCGCTGGACATTCGTGGCACTGCCTTTCAGCAACGGGTCTGGCAGGCGCTGACCGAGATTCCCGTGGGCACCACGATCAGCTATGCAGAGTTGGCGGAACGTATCGGTTCTCCCAAGTCGGTGCGTGCCGTGGCCAGGGCCTGCGCCTCCAACCCCGTTGCGCTTGCCATTCCCTGCCATCGGGTCGTACGCAGCGATGGGGCGCTTTCCGGGTATCGCTGGGGCGTGGAGAGAAAACGCACGCTGCTCGGGCGGGAGTCGGTTCAGCCCGACACGTCCCCGGGTGGCGCCACGAGCGGAGCCTCCTCCAGTGCCGAGGTGATCCCCGCCTGCGGAGTGCGCTCGAGAAAGGTCGATAGCACCACATAGCTGCGCGTGGCTTTCACGCACGGCAGGGCATAGAGTCGGGCAAGCAGTCCCTCCAGCGCGCGACTGCTGGCGCAACGTACCTTGAGCAGCATGCAGGCGTCGCCAGCGACCGAATGAATCTCCTCGACCTCAGGCAGCGCCGAGATCGCCAGCAGTTCCTTGGTCTTGCCCCATCCCGTGGAGTCGACATGCACGAAGGCGAGAAACGGCTTGCCGGTGGCGGGGCCATCCAGTACCGCCACCGTGCTGCGGATGCGACCCGACGCGCGCAGCCGCTTCACCCGTTCATGCACCGCCGGCGCCGAAAGGCCGGCGCGATGACCCAGCTCGGCATAGCTAAGCCCGGCATCCACGGCCAGCTCACCTAATATTTTTCGGTCGAAGGCGTCCAGGGGGCGGGGCTCCTGGCCCTTGTCCCGAACGGCTTCTGTATTTTCAAGGTTAGGCATTTCTGCAATTGCTCCGAATGAGATTCCTTTCTTCAATACTAGTGACGAATTTCATCTGGAGCTAGCCGTGATCAGTCGCCGTCTGTTACTCCTGACCTCCGCCATCGCCGTGATCGGTGCCAACTCGCTGGCGCTGAGCCCCATTGCCGCCACGGTGGCGACATCCTTTCCGGGGCGCAGCGCCGCCGACGTGGTAACGGCCGCGGCCCTCTATGGCCTGGCCACGGCATGCAGTGCGCTGCTGCTGGCGTCGCTGAGCGATCGCATCGGTGCCGAGCGTGCCTTGGTGCGAGCGCTGCTCGGGCTGTCGGCTTCCCTGGGCGTCGCTGCGCTCTCGCCGGCACTGTGGACGCTGGTTGCTGCCCAGGCGCTGGCCGGCCTGGCGGCGGGCGTGGCGTTGCCGGCGATCTATACCCTCACCGCTCAGGTGGCCGAAAAGGGGCGCGAGAGCCAGACCTTGAGCTTCGTGCTGACGGGATGGACGCTGAGTCTGGTGGTCGGCGTCGGCCTGGCGGCGCTATTGGCCGACCTGCTGCACTGGCGTGCCGTCTTCTCTCTATTGGCACTGGCTGCCATCGGGTTGGCACTGGGGGTTTCTCGCTGCCACGATTGGGGGGCGAGAACGGTCGGTGAGGCGCCGAGCTCCACCCTGAAGGCCCTGCGTATTCCCGGCATTCACTCGGTATTGCTGAACGTCGCGGCCTACATGACGGCGTTCTACGGCTTGTACACCTATCTTGGCCCGTACCTGGGTGAGGTGCTGCAACTCCCCGCATCCTTCGCGGGGCTGGCCATCGCCGTCTATGGACTGGGCTTTGGCGCCGCCGCGCCGTTGGGTCGGCTGGTCGACCGCTACGGCGCCACTGCTGCCGCTTGTGTGACCTTTGCCGGCCTGATGCTCGTCTACCTGGGCTTGATGGCGGCTGCCGCACTTCCGCCGGTACTGCTGGGGCTGTGTCTTGCCTGGGGCGTGGCCAATCATCTCGGCTTGAACCTGCTAATGCGCCAGCTTGCCGAGATCGATCCGGCGCAGCGGGGTGCCATCATGGGGCTGTATAGCGCCATCACGTATTTGTGCGTGTTTGCCGGCGCGCTGCTCTATCGGCCGCTCTTCACTCACTTCGGCTTTGCCGCCTGCGCCTGGGCCTCGGCAATGCTGGTGCTGCCGGCCCTGGGCTGGGCGCTGGGGCAGTGGCGCAGGAAACAGGCGGCATTGGAGTAGCGAAGTCATTGACGGAAAGGAGCTTGAAAATGATTGCCTACACCATGGTCGGAACCAGGAGCCTGGAGAGAGCGCTGAAGTTCTACGATCCACTTTTCGCTGAAATGGGCTGGGATGTCTGCTGGAAAGACGATTCCTGCATTTCCTATGGCAAAGAGAACGACCTCGACTTTCCCAGGTTTTTCGTCGGCTATCCCTTCGATGGTCAGGAAGCCGGAGTGGGGAATGGCACCATGACGGCTTTCCAGTTCGCCGAACCGGAGCAGGTCGATAGTTATACCGAATCGCCATCGAGCACGGCGGCAGCGATGAAGGCGCTCCAGGCTACCGGCCTCAGTATGGCGAAGGTTTTATGCGGCTTATGTTCGTGATCGCGATGGCAATAAACTGGCTTTTGTCGTTTACCCCGATGAGGTAGATGAAGGGAAATAAACCACCATCCTGAGATGCCGATGCTCGTCCACCAGTAGCGTGGTATGTTCGTACTTCTGCATAGTCGAGTCGGCGTCGAGAAGCGTGCCGATGCCGTAGCGATAGGCTTCATGATTGGGCTGCTCCCACCAGCGGCGAAAATCCGGCGACAGCTTGGCGAGCGCTTCTGTCAGCTCCTGCATAGCGGGGTCTTCGGGGGCGGCGGCCGAGTCGCAGCGGAACTGGGCCAGCAGGCGGGAGGCGTCCTGGCGCCAGTCGGGGAGGCGCCTGCGCAGCGCCGGGTCGGCGAACAGCAGGCGCATCATGTTGCGCTCACCGGGCTCCCTGTCGCTGAAGCCGAGCAGGACATCGGCGATGGCGTTCCAGGCGATGATGTCCCAGCGCAGGTTCATCACATAGGCGGGCCTTGGCATGTCGTCCATCAGCGTCTGCACCAGGGGCGGAATTTCCTGCCACTGGTAGGCCTCCACCGGCGGTGGGCGGCGATGGGCAAGCAGGAACAGGTGGCAGCATTCGGCGTCGTCGAGCTTGAGCGCCTTGGAGACTCGCAGCACGAAGCTCTCCGAGACGTTGATATCGCGCCCCTGCTCGAACCAGGTGTACCAGGTCAGTCCTACCCCGGCGAGGGTGGCCACCTCTTCGCGACGCAGCCCGGGGGTGCGGCGTCGGCCGGTGGAGGGCAGGCCGACGTCGGCCGGCGTCAGCTTGCTGCGATGATGGATCAGGAACTCGGTGAGTTCGCTGCGGGTTCTGTCGAGGCTGCGCCCGGTCATGGCAATACTCCAGGCAGTTACCTCTAGTAATAGGATAACTGGCTATATTGTAACCCTATCAAGATGCACCAAGACTACCATGCCAACCCTATGGAAAGGAGGCATGGCATGGTTTCCCTCGATGAAGGTTCACGTATCGCCCGGCAGCGTGCGGGTTTCAAGGAATGGGCCGGCCTGGCGGTGTTGGCGTTGCCTACCGTGCTGCTCGGTCTCGATGTCACCATTCTCTATCTGGCTTTGCCCGCCCTGGCGGCGGACCTGCAGCCGAGCAGTACCCAGGCGCTGTGGATCATGGATGCCTACGGCTTCATGATCGCGGGCTTTCTGATCACCATGGGTAACCTGGGCGACCGCATCGGCCGTCGCCTGCTGCTGATGATCGGTGCCGTGGCCTTCGGCATCACCTCGGTGATCGCCGCCTACTCCACTAGCGCTGCCATGCTGATTGCCGCCCGAGCAGTGCTTGGCGTGGCCGGCGCGACGCTGATGCCATCGACCCTGGCGCTGATCAGCCACATGTTCGGTGACGTGCGTCAGCGCGCCCTGGCCATTGGTGTATGGGCCACCATGTTCGCCCTGGGCATGGCGCTGGGGCCGGTGGTGGGCGGCGTGCTGCTGGAGCGCTTCTGGTGGGGCTCGGCCTTCCTGGTGGCGGTGCCCGTGGTGGCCGTACTGCTGATCGCGGCGCCAATCCTGCTGCCGGAGTATCGTGCGAAGCGCAGTGGGCGGCTGGATCTCACCAGCGTAGCGCTCTCGCTGGCGGCCGTGCTGCCGGCGGTCTACGGCATAAAGGAGCTCGCCAAGCTGGGGCTCGAGCCCGTTCCGCTGCTGGCCCTGGCGCTGGGTGTCTTGATGGCACTCGTTTTCGTGCGCCGCCAGCAGCATCTGGACGACCCACTGCTCGACATGCGGCTGTTCGGTAGCCGTACGTTCAGTGCCGCGCTGATCGTATTGCTAGTGGGGCTGGTCGGCGTGTCCGGCGTGATGCTGCTGGTGACCCAGTACCTGCAACTGGTGGCGGGGCTCACGCCGCTGGCGGCGGGGCTCTGGATGGGGCCGCCTGCGCTTGCGATGGTGCTGGCAGGCATCGTGGCGCCGCTGGTAGCTCGCCGCATTCGTCCCGGCTACGTGGTGGGCGCGGCCCTGGCACTCTCCACGCTGGGCTACTGGCTGCTGGCCGCCGTCGAGGTGGATGCCAATGGGGTCGGCATGGCGATTGCCGGATTCTCGCTGGTCTATCTCGGCCTGGGGACCATCGCTGCCCTGGGCACCGACCTGGTGGTGGGCGCGGCACCGGCGGAGAAGGCTGGCTCGGCCTCGGCCATGTCGGAGATGGTGCAGGAGCTGGGCGTGGCGCCGGGTGTGGCCATGCTCGGCAGTCTGGCCACCTTCGTCTATCGCGCCCAGGTCAGCGCGACGATGGCCGATGGCGAAGCTGCCGAGGCGGCGGGCGTCGTGGAAGAGAGCCTGTGGGCCACCGTGTCGGCCGGCGAGCGCCTGCCCGCAGGCGTACTGCTGGAAGCCCAGCAAGCCTTCACCGCCGGGCTGAACGTGACCGCCACGGTGGGCGGCATTGCCATCCTGGCGCTGGCGGTGGTCTCCATCGTCAGCCTGCGCCATGTCGGCGCGATAGGTGAGAGCACACTCAGAGAATCCGCGGATGGGTGTGGCTCTTGTTCCACACTTTAGTGGCCGCTTGGTCGAGCGATTCGAACAGGCCTTTATACGGGAGGTGGATTGCGCTCGGCGAACTGGCCATTCCAGTAAGGGTAGTAAGGATAAGGCGGCGTCACGCGGCTGGCTTCGTCGAGCCGCCTTGTCTGCTCCTCGTCGAGCCGCCATCCGCTGGCACCCAGGTTCTCGCGCAGTTGGGCTTCGTTGCGCGCACCGATCAGCACGCTGGAAACCGTGGGGCGGCCGAGCAGCCAGTTGATGGCTACCTGCGGGATCGACTTGCCCGTCTCCTCGGCGATGCCGTCGAGCGCATCGACGATCCGGTACAGGCGTTCGTCGTCCACTGGGGGCGCGAAGCCGGCAGTTTCATGTAGCCGGCTGCGGTCGGGAAGCGCCTGACCGCGTCGAATCCTGCCGGTCAAACGCCCCCAGCCGAGCGGGCTCCAGACGATCGCTCCCAGGCCCTGGTCCTGCCCCAGCGGCATCAGCTCCCACTCGTAATCGCGCCCGACCAGCGAGTAGTAGGCCTGGTTGGCGACGAAGCGGGAGTAGCCGTAGCGTTCGGCCACCGCCTGGGACTTCATGATCTGCCAGCCGGAGAAGTTCGAGACGCCGAGGTAGCGCACCTTGCCGGCGCGCACCAGGTCGTCCAGCGTCGCCATCACGCTCTCCACCGGCGTCATCGCATCGAAGTGGTGAAGTTGAAGGATGTCGATATGGTCGGTATCGAGCCTCTTCAGCGCTTGGTCCGTCGCCTTGAGCAGATGGTGGCGAGAGGCGCCGACGTCATTCGGCTCGTCGCTCATGCGCAGCGTCAGTTTGGTGGAGAGAACGACGCGATCGCGCCTGCCCTTGATGGCGGCCCCGAGAATCGACTCGGACGCTCCCTCGGAGTAGACGTCGGCGGTATCGAACAGGTTGATTCCGGCGTCGAGACAGATATCGATGAGGCGGGTCGCCTCCTTGACATCGGTGTTGCCCCAGGCGCTGAACAGCGGCCCTTTGCCGCCGAAAGTTCCTGCGCCCAGCCCGAGTGACGAAACCTTGAAGCCCGATTGGCCAAGATAGCGATATTCCATGGTTCGACTCCTGTCGGTGGATTGCCGAAGGAGCATAGAACGTTGCGCTTTCAAGATAACCGGCTTAAAACAATAGAGACATTCAACAAGACATTGATAATGAGCCGAGTCGACGACCTCTCATTGTTCCTGCGTATCCTCGACCTGGGGTCGATCAGTGAAGCGGCGCGCAGCCTGGACCTATCCGTGGCCGTCGCCAGCCAGCGCTTGAAGCGCCTCGAACGCGAGCTCGGCGTGCGCCTGCTGCAACGCACCACCCGGCAGCTACGGCCGACGCCGGAGGGCAGGAGCCTGGCCGAACAGGGGCGCGAGGCGGTGGAGGATCTCGAGGCACTGATGAGCGGGTTGCACCAGTCGACGCGCGAGGTCACGGGCACGCTTCGCCTGACCCTGCCGCCTACGTTTGGCCGCCTGTATGTTTCCCCGCTGCTGCCCCGATTCTTGCGCCGGTATCCTCGGCTGCGCCTCGATCTCGACCTGTCCGATCAGCGCAGGGACATCGTGGGGTCGGGGTTCGACCTGGCCATTCGCATCGGCTCGCTAGCGGATTCCAGCATGGTGGCACGCCGGCTGGCCACGAATCGCCGGGTGCTATGCGCCTCTCCCGCCTATCTGAAGCGCCACGGCATTCCACGCACCCCCGAGGAGCTGACCCGGCATGAGTGTCTGGTATTGACCGGTGGGGAGGTGGGGGCCGGCACTTGGCGCCTTCGGGACATCAACGGTGAGTGGTTCGCTGTCAAAGTGGATGGACGCATCCGTAGCAGCCAGGGCGAACTCCTGCGCGACGCCGCGGTGGCGGGGTTGGGCATCGTGCAGCACTCCACCTGGCATGTATGCGACGACCTGCAAGCCGGCCGATTGCAGCAGGTTCTCTCGGACTACGCATTGCCCGAGACGGGCATTCATGCGGTCATGCCGCAGCGTCGCCTTGCGCCGCCGAGGGTGCGCGCCTTTATCGACTTCCTCGTCGAGCAATGGGAGCCTGTGCCGCCCTGGGAACGGCATAAAGAAGACACCAGATAACCGGGGCGCTGATGCTCTAGGCTTGCTGTGCGGAGCCGGTGAGTGCGTCCCAGCCCGCCATGGCGCAGTCGGCGATCGCCAGCAGCGTTTCGCGCGAGGCGCCGTCGCGGGCCTGGATCGACATGCCGTGTTGCAGGGTGACGACGTAGTTGGCCAGTGCGCGGCAGTCCGTCGAGGCGGGCAGCTCGCCTTCCTCGACAGCTCGCTGCAGGCGCCGTTCCAGCAGGTAACCGTTCGACTGTCGGTAGGCTTTCAAGGCATCGCAGACCTGGGCGTTGGCACCCTGCATCTGCGGCGCGGCAAGCACGATCATGCAGCCACGTGGAGAGGGGCCGCGGGTGAAGGCCACGGCCGTGGTGCGCAGTACCTGTTCGATGGCGGCGCGCGCCGTCGGTGCCGTTTCCACCTGCTCCCAGATACCGCTGCCTTCCGTGCGTACGTAGAGTTCCACCGCTTCCTGGAACAGCACCTCCTTGCTGCCGAAGGTGGCGTAGAGGCTGGGTGCGTTGATGCCCATGGCACGGGTCAGATCGGCAAGCGAGGCGTTGTCGTAACCCTGGACCCAGAACACTTCCATGGCCCGGCGCAGGGCCTCTTCCCTGTCGAAGCGGCGGGGTCTACCACGCTGGGGCATGTCTTACTCCTTTTTGTATCGATGACTACAAAATATCTTGACAGTTGCGTGCATGTCTAGCCATCTTGATTTTTGTATCGATCACTATATAAATGGAGTAAAGCATGCAGCGACTGAACGGAAAGACAGCGATGATCACCGGTGGCAGCCGCGGCATCGGTGCCGCCATCGCCCGGCGTCTGGCGGCGGAAGGGGCTGGCGTGGCGGTCACTTACGTCAACGGCGAGGCTCAGGCGCAGTCGGTCGTGGATGGGATCACGTCCGCAGGCGGCCGGGCGGTGGCCATCCGCGCGGATAACGTCGATGCCGCAGCGATCGAGGCGGCCGTGGAGCGCACGGTAGCCGAGCTGGGCGGGCTCGATATCCTGATTAACAATGCGGGAATCTTCCTGACTGGAACGATCGAAGAGGCCACGCTGGAGGAGCTGGACCGCACCATCGCGGTCAACCTGCGTGCCCCGGTCGTGGCGGTGATGGCGGCGGCGGCCCATCTTCCGGAGGGCGGACGCATCATCACCATCGGCAGCAATCTCGCGGTTCGAGTGCCCTGGCCCGGCATCAGCCTTTACGCCATGAGCAAGGCGGGCCTGGTGGGGCTGACCAAGGGCATGGCCAGGGATCTTGGAACGCGTGGCATCAACGTCAACATCGTGCACCCAGGCTCTACCGATACCGATATGAACCCCGCCGACGGCGAACTCTCCGACCCCCAGCGTAGCTTGATGGCCATCCCTCGATATAACGAGGCCGACGACGTGGCCGGCCTGGTGGCTTGGCTGGCCGGCCCCGAGGGCCGATCGATAACCGGGGCGGAGTTTACCATTGATGGTGGTGCCAATATCTAAGAACACTCGACTCTGACTAGCGTGCCGGCTTGCCGCCGGCACGTAGGGTTCATCATGCCGGGTTGAAAATTCGGCTGGTCGTATCCAGCTTTTCCGTTAGCTCTGCCACCAGTGCCTCGATGTCTTGCTCGGCCTGGGCCAGCGAGGCCTGCAGGTGCTCGCCGCCGAACTCGTCGTATTCCACGGCGACAGTGTGCACGTCGTCGATACCCAGGTAGCCGAATACGGTGCGGATATGCGGCTCGACGTGGTTGGCCTGGGCCATGCGCTCGCCTGGCGCGTAGCCGTAGTCGCCCCGGGCGCTCAGCACCACCAGGCGCTTGCTCATCTCGGTTAGCATCGGCCAGTAGGGCAGCCCCTGGCGCGAGCGATCGAAGCCGAAGGTGCGCCCCACCCGCACGATGTTGTCGATATAGGCCTTGAAGCCGGCGGGCACGCCGAAGTTGTACATCGGCACGCCAGCAACGATTACATCGGCCTCCAGCAGTTCGTCGACCAGCGCGTCGCTCTCGGCCAGGACGTCGTGCATCCAGGGCTCGCGCGTCTCCGGCTTGGTGAAGGCGGCATGGATCCACTCTCCGCTGACGGGGTGAGGCGGGTGTTGGCCCACGTCGCGATAGAGAATGCGATCGCCGGGGCGGGCCTTTTGCCATTGCTCGACGAAGCGGGCGCTGAGACGACGGGAATGGGAGCCGTGGGAGTCGATCCCGGAACGGCCGGGACGGGCACTGGCATCGATGTGAAGTAGCGTGGTCATGAGCGTCTCCTGACAAGTAGAATTCAACTTGGTTGGTGCGTGGAAGACAGCATCGACCCATGATAAATGGCTGACAAACGACCATTTCTTGTGGGATGAAATAGATGAGCTTGTCTATGATGGACTTGGCCCTGGCTGGGTTCGCCATGAGGAGACGCCAGTGAATCGACGCACGCTGCCGCTATCGCAACTGCGCGCCTTCGAGGCGGCGGCGCGCCACCGTAGCTTCAAGCAGGCCGCCGAGGAACTGGCCGTGACACCGGCGGCCATTAGCCACCAAGTGCGCGAATTGGAGGCGTTGCTGGGTGTGGCGCTATTCGAGCGGCGTATTCGCCAGGTGGTGCCGACAGCAGCCGCAGAGCATCTGTTCCCGGTACTGCGCCGTGGTTTCGACTCCTTCGCAGAGACCTTGGAAGCGCTGCGTGAGCAGGGCAACAGCGGCAGCGTGACGCTCTCCTGCACGCCGGCCTTCGCCAGCCAGTGGCTGTTGCCGCGGCTGGCCGATTTCAATGCCCGACACCCCGATATCGACTTGCGCATTAACGCCAGCGAAGTGCCTCTGGACCTGTCGCGCAGTGCATCGCTGGCGATTCGCTACGGCATGGGACCCTACCTGGGGCATGAGGCCGAGGTGTTGGCCGAGGATACCTTTGCCCTGGTGGCCAGCCCGCGGCTGGCGCTGGCGGGGTATGGGGATCTGCAGACGGTGCGGCATATCGTCTTCGACTGGTACAGCTCGTCGCTGGGGCTGCCCTCGTGGCAGCACTGGTGCCAAGCGGTGGGCGGCACCACTGCCGACTTAGGGGCGAGCTTGACCTTTTCCGACGAGAGCCATGCCATCCAGGCCGCCATCGCCGGCCAGGGAGTGGCGCTGCTGAGCCTCACGCTGGTGAAGGCGGAACTCGAGAGAGGCGTACTACAGGTGCCCTTCGGGCCGAGGTTGCCGGGACTGCGCTATCAGCTGGTTCGGCATCGGCGTTTTGCCGGACATGCCGAGCTGGAGCAGGTCGCGGCGTGGCTGCGAGGTGCTTTTGCCGGGATGGCCAGCGAGCAGAGCGATGCTGCAAAGAGGGGGCCTGCCCATCATTGATTTTTCTTGTCGGGTGCCGAGGTGCGGCGCATCCTGACATGCGTCGATGACAAGAGATGACGAGGAGAAAGCCGTGCTGCCGTTGTCCGATCTGCTGCTTTTCGCCCTGGCCGCCTTGGTCGTGGTGCTGACCCCCGGGCCGAACATGATCTACCTG
The DNA here is from genome assembly GCF_017868775.1 of Billgrantia sulfidoxydans. Taxonomy (NCBI): domain Bacteria; kingdom Pseudomonadati; phylum Pseudomonadota; class Gammaproteobacteria; order Oceanospirillales; family Halomonadaceae; genus Billgrantia; species Billgrantia sulfidoxydans. Next base: position 796,230 of record NZ_CP053381.1, read on the forward strand.
ATCTCGCGCTCGATCTGTCAGGGGCGGGCCGCGGGCGTGATCTCGCTGTTCGGCGTGCTGGCCGGTTTCCTGGTGCACATGCTGGCGGCGGCCGTTGGCTTGACCGCGCTATTTCTCGCCATACCGCTGGCCTACGAGGTCCTCAAGTGGGCTGGCGCGCTGTACCTGCTCTTCCTGGCCTGGCAGGCGGTCAGGCCAGGCGCGCGCTCGCCCTTCGAGGCGCGCGCGCTCCCTGCGGATCGGCCTCGCAAGCTGTTCCTGATGGGCTTTTTGACCAACCTGCTCAACCCCAAGATCGCCGTGTTCTACCTGGCGATCTTCCCGCAGTTCGTCTCGCCCGAGCATGGCCCCGTCTTTCTCCAGAGCCTGGTGCTGGGCTTCACCCAGATCGGGGTGAGCTTCACCGTCAATCTGGCGATTGCCCTGTCGGCGGCGGGTATCGCCGGCTGGTTTCAGCAGCGTCCCACCTGGCTGGCCGTGCAGCGTTACGTCATGGGCGGCGTGCTGGCCGGCATGGCGGCCAGGCTGGCTGCGGAGCCGCGGCAGGGCGTCTAGGTTCCCAAGCCAGCATTACGCGTTGGCAGCCCGGCGCACGCCTGCGGCCAGTTCACGCACCAGGCCATGCACTGCCTCGACGGCACCATGTCGACTCTCAGCGCTTTCGATGCCTTCCACCAGGGCCGAGCCGACCACCACGGCGTCACTGAATCGGCCAATCGCTTGCGCTTGTTCGGCAGTGCGAATGCCGAAACCGACCGCAATCGGCAGGTGGCTCTGCTCGCGCAGCCGGCCCACCATACGCTGGACATCCTGTAGCGGCGGGGCGCTACCACCCGTGATGCCATTCACCGAGACGCAATAGAGGAAGCCCGAGGCATTCTCCAGTACCCGGGGCAGCCGCTTGGCGTCGGTGGTTGGGGTGGCGAGGCGGATGAAGGCAATACCGTGCTCCCTGGCGGGCAGGCACAGCTCGTCGTCATGTTCGGGCGGCAGGTCGACCACGATCAAGCCATCGATACCGGCATGGGCCGCATCGGCCAGGAATCGCGCCACGCCGTAGCGGTGGATGGGGTTGTAATAGCCCATCAGCACCAGTGGCGTTTGCGAATCCCGTTGGCGGAAGGCGTGCACCAACTCGAGCGTCCGGGTCATGGTTTGTCCGCCCTCCAGGGCGCGTAGCGCTGCCTTCTGGATCGTGGGGCCATCGGCCATGGGATCGCTGAACGGCATGCCGATCTCGATCACGTCGGCACCTGCCGCGGGCAGCCCCTGGAGGATTTCCAGCGAGGTCTCGAAGTCGGGGTCGCCGGCAGTGACGTAGGTTACCAGGGCCGGCCTGTGTTCCGCCTTGAGCGCGGCAAAGCATGCATCGAGGCGAGTGGCGGCGTTCACGGGGTTCTCCTTGGCGGCGTTCATTGGAAGTTCTCTCCCAGGTGTTGGGCGACGCTCATCATGTCCTTGTCGCCGCGCCCGCTCAGGTTGACCACCATGAGGTGGTCGCGGGGCAGCGACGGCGCGCGCTTGGCGACCTCGGCCAGGGCGTGGGCCGACTCGAGCGCGGGAATGATCCCTTCCTGACGGCAGCAGCACTGGAACGCCGCGAGCGCCTCGTCGTCGGTGATCGAGACGTACTCGACGCGCCCCTGCTCATGCAGCCAGGCATGCTCGGGGCCGATACCGGGGTAATCGAGCCCGGCGGATATCGAGTGAGCATCGATGATCTGGCCATCCTCGTCCTGCAGCAGGTAGGTGCGGTTGCCGTGCAATACGCCGGGCGCACCGCCGGTGAGGCTCGCCGCGTGCAGGCCGGTCTCGAGGCCCTTGCCACCGGCCTCGACGCCGATCATCTGGACCGACTCATCAGCGAGGAAAGGGTGGAACAGCCCCATCGCATTCGAGCCGCCGCCGATGCAGGCGACGAGAGAGTCGGGTAGGCGTCCTTCCTTCTCGAGAATCTGCGTGCGGGTCTCGCGTCCGATCACCGCCTGGAAGTCACGCACCATGGCGGGGTAGGGGTGCGGTCCGGCCACGGTGCCGATGATGTAGAAGGTGTCATCGACGTTGGTCACCCAGTCGCGCAGCGCCTCGTTCATCGCATCCTTGAGCGTGCCGGTACCCGTCGTCACCGGAATGACCTCGGCGCCGAGCAGCTTCATGCGAAACACGTTGGGCTGCTGGCGCTCGATGTCGGCCGAGCCCATGTAGACGACACAGGGCATGCCGAAGCGTGCCGCGACGGTGGCAGTGGCGACGCCATGCATGCCGGCGCCTGTTTCGGCGATGATGCGGGTCTTGCCCATCCGCTTGGCGAGCAGGATCTGTCCGATGCAATTGTTGATCTTGTGAGCTCCAGTGTGATTGAGCTCCTCGCGCTTGAGATAGATCCTGGCGCCGCCAAAGTGCTCGGTAAGACGCTCGGCAAGGTAGAGCGGGCTGGGCCGGCCAACGTAATCGCGCTGGAAGTAGGCGAGCTGGCGCTGGAATTCGGTGTCCTGCCGGGCCGCATCGTATTCGCTCAGAAGCTCACTGATCAGCGGCATCAACGTCTCGGGGACGAAGCGTCCGCCGAAGCGGCCGAACATGCCATGAGCATCGGGCTGCATCGAAAGGTCGGTCATGGAGTACCTCGAAGGGTCAGGGAGCTTTCGATGAAGCTAGCGCAGGCAGGCGGGGCAAAAAATCGATAAGATGGCTGCTATATGTGAGCCAGGATCACAGATCGATGCACTCCATGCCTTCTCTCAGCGCACTGCGCGCCTTCGAGGCCACCGCGCGGTTGGGTAGCGTCACGGCCGCGGCGAATGAACTCAGCGTGACTCACGGTGCGGTCAGCCGTCAGCTGCGGAGCCTGGAAGAGCATTTCGGCGTGGCGCTGTTCACCAAGGCGGGTCGCGGCCTGCAGCTCACGAGTCACGGGGAGCGGCTGCAGCACGGCGTTGGCGAGGCGTTCCTGCGCCTGCGAGACAGCTGCGCGCAGTTGAAGCGTGACGTCGAGGCGGCGCCGTTCATCCTGGCCTGTCCGGGTAGCCTCCTGGCACGCTGGCTCATTCCGCGCCTCGACCAGCTTCATCGTGCGCTGCCGGAACTCAAGCTGCATGTCGTCGCCAGCGAGAGCGAAGCGACCCCGGGAAGGGACGAGGTCAGCGCAACGCTGACGTTTGCTGAACCGCCATGGCCGGCCGACCTGGAGGTGATCGAGTTGGCCGCGGAACACATCGGCGCAGTGGTGAGCCCGCAGCTGGCCGCCCGGTTCGATCCCCAGCGGCCGGCGACACTGTTTGACGCCAAGCTGCTGCATACCGCCTCGCGGCCTCAGGCCTGGCCGCACTGGGCGCGTGCACATGCGCTCGATTCGGCGCGTCTCGACCGGGCGCTGGCCGAAGGGCAGGGCTTCGATCATCTCTATTATCTGATCGAGGCGGCAGTGGCCGGATTGGGGGTGGCGATAGCGCCCCGGCTGTTGGTCGAGGACGAGCTGCGTCAGGGGCGGCTGATCGCACCGTGGGGCTTCGTCGAGACGCCCGCCCGGCTATGCCTGTGGCTTTCCCCCACTGACAATCGAGGGTACCGCGCTCGGCTCATCGAATGGCTCGAGCGTGAGCTGAACGACACGCTCTCTTCGCGGTAACCGGCGACTGCTCCGGGAACATCGCGTATCTCCCCGCACTCGATTACGTTGTAGGAAAGCGATCTCCGGAGCGCCCATGCCGCTCGACGTCTTCCATCCCGCTGTCAGCCAGTGGTTCACACGCGCCCTCGGTGTGCCCACCGAGGTCCAGGCGCGCGCCTGGCCAGCCATCGGCGATGGCGGCCATGTGCTGATCGCCGCCCCCACCGGCTCGGGCAAGACGCTGGCGGCGTTCCTCGCCGCCATCGATGGCCTGGTGCGCCGTGGGCTCGACAGTGAGCTGCCCGACGAAACCGTGGTGCTCTACGTCTCGCCGCTGCGCGCGCTCTCCAACGACATCCAGCGCAACCTGCAGGCGCCGATTCGCGGCATCGCCGAGGGGCTTTCGGCCGAAGGCCGGGAGGCGCCGGAGATACGCGCCTGGGTGCGCACCGGGGATACCACCTCGTCGGAGCGCGCGCGCATGCGCAAGCGTCCGCCGCATATCGTGGTCACTACGCCGGAGTCCCTCTACGTGCTGCTCACGTCAGACTCGGGGCGGCGGATGCTCTCCAGCGTGCGCACGGTAATCGTCGACGAGATTCATGCGGTGGCCGGCACCAAGCGCGGCTCGCACCTGGCGCTGTCGCTGGAGCGGCTGGCCGGGCTCACCGCGCGCCCGCCGCAGCGCATCGGGCTCTCGGCGACGCAGAAGCCGGTCGAGGCGGTGGCCGCGTTCCTTACCGGCGGCAGTGAGTGCACCATCGTCGACACCGGCCACGTGCGCCGGCGCGACCTGGCCATCGAAGTATCCGGCTCGCCGCTCACTGCGGTGATGGCCAACGAGGTGTGGGAAGAGGTCTACGACCGCCTGGCAGCGCTGGTGAGAGAACATCGCACCACGCTGATCTTCGCCAACACCCGGCGGGTCTGCGAGCGTGTGGCGCGCCACCTGGCCGACCGGCTGGGGGATGAGTGGGTGACCTCGCATCACGGCAGCCTGGCCCGCGAACACCGCCTGGACGCCGAACAGCGCCTCAAGCAGGGCACGCTGCGTGCGCTGGTGGCCACCGCCTCGCTGGAACTGGGCATCGACATCGGCGAGGTGGATCTGGTCTGCCAGCTCGGCTCGCCGCGCTCGATGTCGGCCTTCCTGCAGCGGGTGGGTCGCTCCGGCCATGGGGTGGGGCGCGTGCCCAAGGGGCGGCTGTTCCCACTGACCCGCGACGATCTGGTGGAGTGCACGGCGCTGATGGGCGCGGTGCAGGCCGGCGAGCTCGATCGGCTGCACATTCCCGAGGGGCCGCTCGACGTGCTGGCCCAGCAGATCGTCGCCGAGGTCGCCGGGGCGGGGGAAACCGAGGAGAGCGAGCTGTTAGCACGCATCCGCTCTGCCTGGCCCTACCGTACCCTGAGCGAGGAGCGCTTCGACGCGGTGGTGCAGATGCTCGCCGACGGCTACACCACCCGGCGCGGGCGGCGCGGGGCCTACCTGCATCGCGACCGCGTCAACGGCCGCCTGCGCCCGCGGCGCAATGCGCGGCTCGTCGCCCTGACCAACGGCGGGGCGATCCCCGACCACTTCGACTACGACGTGATCCTGCAGCCCGAGGAGATTCGCGTCGGCACCGTCAACGAGGATTTTGCCTTCGAGAGCATGCCGGGCGATATCTTCCAGCTCGGCAACCAGGCCTATCGCATCCTCAAGCTCGCCACCGGCAAGCTCTACGTCGAGGACGCCCGCGGCGCACCGCCCAGCATCCCGTTCTGGTTCGGCGAGGCGCCGGCGCGTACGGAAGAGCTCTCGCAGGCGGTGTCGCGGCTGCGCGAGGGGATCGACCGGCAACTGGCCGAAGGCGACGAGGCCGAGGCCCAAGCGTGGCTGGAAGCCGAATACGGCCTCACGCCCGATGCCGCCGAGCAGTTGGTGCGCTACCTGGCCGTGGCGCGGGCGGCACTCGGTGTGATTCCCAGCCAGCGCCACCTGGTGCTGGAACGCTTCTTCGACGAGGCCGGCGACATGCACCTGGTGCTGCACTCGCCGTTCGGCTCCAAGCTCAACCGCGCCTGGGGCCTGGCGCTGCGCAAGCGCTTCTGCCGCAAGTTCAACTTCGAGCTGCAGGCGGCAGCGCTGGAGGACAGCATCGTGCTGTCGCTGGGGCCGACCCACAGCTTCCCGCTTGACGAGGTGTGGAGCTATCTCAACGCCAGGACGGTGCGCGAGGTGCTGATCCAGGCGCTGCTCGATGCGCCGATGTTCGGCCTGCGCTGGCGCTGGAACGCCTCGGTGGGGCTCGCCGTGCCGCGTACCCGCAACGGTAAGCGGCGCCCGCCGCAGCTGCAGCGCCAGGACTCCGAGGACCTGCTCTCGGTGGTGTTTCCCGACCAGCTCGCCTGCGCCGAGAACCTGGCGGGGGCGCGGGAGCTGCCCGATCATCCGCTGGTCGACCAGACCCTGCACGACTGTCTGACCGAGGCCATGGACATCGACGGCCTCGAGCGCCTGTTGGCGCGCCTCGAAGCCGGCGAGATCGCCGTCAGCGGGCGCGACCTGGCGGTGCCCTCGCCGCTGTCGGAAGAGGTGGTCAACGCGCGCCCCTACGCCTTCCTCGACGACGGCGCCCAGGAGGAGCGGCGCACCCTCAGCGTGCGCACCGGCGGCGCGCTCGACGTGGCCGAGGCTGCCGCCTCGGCGCGCTACGCTCCCGAGGTGGTCGCCCGGGTGCGCGAGGAGGCCTGGCCCGCCCCCCGCGATGCCGACGAGCTGCACGACGCGCTGGTCGTGAGCGGCTTCATCGCCGGGCGCGAAGCCGCAGAGGAGTGGCGGCCGTGGTTCGACACGCTCGCCCGGGACAGGCGTGCCGCGGTCGTCGCGCCACCCGACGGCGAGCCGCTGTGGACGGCAGCGGAACGCCTCGGCGAGCTGCTGGCGCTCCATCCCGGTGCCAGCGTCGAGCCGCCCATCGAGGCGGCGGGCGAGGCGCCGGAAACCCCCGACGAGGCACTGACCGAGCTGCTGCGCTCGCGGCTCGAGACGCTGGGGCCGGTCACCGCGGCCAGTCTCTCCACGCCGCTCGCCATTTCGCTCGAACGCACCATGGCGGCGCTGGCACGTCTGGAGGTCGAAGGCTTCGTGCTGCAGGGAAATTTCCTAGGTGGCAGCGAGGTGGCCTGGTGCGAGCGGCGCCTGCTGGCGCGCCTGCATCGCTATGCCATCGACCGCCGTCGCGCCGAGATCGAGCCGGTGAGCATCCAGCACTACCTGCGTTTCCTGCTCGACTGGCACGGCCTGACCGAGCCCCCGCAGGGGCCGGAGGCGCTGGCCGCGGCGGTGGAGCGGCTGGAGGGCTTTCCCGTGGCGGCAGGCGCCTGGGAGAGCGACGTGCTGCCGGCGCGGGTGGCCGATTTCTCGCCGCACATGCTCGACCAGCTGCTCGCCAGCGGACGCTTCATCTGGCTGCGCCTGCTGCCACCCAGAATCGCCGAGGGTGACGAACGCCAGCGTCCCGGTCCGCTGCGCAACACGCCGGTCGCGCTCATCGATCGCCAGGCATTGCACGACTGGCGTCAGGCGGTGCCGGCCCCCGAGCTGGAGGAACTTCCGCTCTCCGGCGGGGCCCGCCGGGTGCTCGAGGCGCTGCAGGGCGGCGGGGCCATGTTCTTCGCCGACCTGCTCGGCCCCGCCCACATGCTGCGCACCCAGGTGGAGGAGGCGCTGGGCGAGCTGGCCTCCTGGGGGCTGGTCACCTCCGACAGTTTCACCGGCCTGCGGGCGCTGATCGCCCCGGCCAGCAAGCGTCCGCCCATCGCCGCGGGCGGGCGTCGGCGCAGGCGCTATGCGCCGGGAGTGGACGCCGCCGGGCGCTGGTCGTGGCTGCCGGCACCCGAGCGTGAGTCGCCCATCGGGAAGCGTCGCATCACTACCGACATGGAGAGCCTGGAGCATATCGCCTGGGTGCTGCTGGAGCGCTACGGCGTGGTGTTTCGCCGTGTGATCGAGCGTGAGCCGGCATTGCCGCCCTGGCGCGAGCTGCTGTATGTCTACCGCCGCCTGGAGGCGCGCGGCGAGATCCGCGGCGGGCGGTTCGTGCAGCAGTTTGCCGGTGAGCAGTTCGCCCTGGCCGAGGCGGTGGGAGGGCTCAAGGCCATGCGCCGCCGGGAGCCGGACGGCACCCGCGTGGTGGTGGCTGCCGCCGACCCGCTCAACCTGGTGGGCATTCTCACGCCCGGCACGCGGTTGCCGGCGGTGTCGGGCAATCGCCTGCTCTATCGCGACGGTGTGCCGGAGGCAGTGCTGCAGAATGGCGAAGTGCACTTTTTCGAGACGCTGCCCTCCGAGGCGAAGTGGCAGGTGCAGCAGCTGCTGCGGCGCGGGCCGGGGCATGAAAAACCCCCGACACCAGAGGTGCCGGGGGCTGCGATATCGATGCGGTGACGTTCAGTCGTGCCGCGAGCGATTCCGGTAAGAATCGCGTTCATGCTCCTCGATACGCACTTCCTTGCGGATGGGGTGCCTCTGCTTCTCGCTCGCAGCGTAGGCCAGAGCCAATAGCGCCACGGCGGCCACGCTCACGGTCAGCATTTCGATGATACCCATGTGCATGTCCTCCTGCGGGTGAATGGGGCGACCCTCGGGACCTCACTGTCCCTACGAGAGGCGTGCCTGTCACTTGAGGGTGGCAGTTTTCTCGCCGGCCGACAAATGCTTTGACCCGAAGGAGTGGACTAAGTTTTAACGCTTCGCTGGTTGGTCGCCGAACCCTTGCGCTCTGGCGCTCCGAGCGCCTCCTCTCGCTCGACGCTTCGTTCGGCCCCTGGCTTGGAGCCGCATCGCTATTGCTTTTTTGACGGCTTTGGTGAAATATATTTCCAAATATATACTTCTGGCTAATACCCTGGCGGTTTTACGTAATTCTACGGATGCAATATCCGTATGGATAACTAAGGGATAACTGCAGGAAAATTTACGCAAGCCTCCGGATTTATTTTATTTCCCTCCGTTTTATTCTCCCCAGGTCAGTTCGCTGACCAGCTCAAGTTTCACTTATTAAAATAAACAAGGGCGTGGATCGATCGCTCCTTGAACGTCATCGAGCCCGCCGGGAGAACGTATTTCCATGAGCGTCAACAGGCGTAATTTCCTCAAGTACGGAGGTGCTGCCGCGGTGGGTACCGTGATGGCGCCGAGCATCGTCAAGTCCCAGGAAACCTTCAACTGGCGCATGACCACCAGTTGGCCCTCCGGTTTTCCGTTCTTTCAATCGGGACCGGGTTCCGCCACGGATTTCGCCAAGCGGGTCGAAGAGATGTCCGGTGGGCGTATCCGCATCCGGGTCTACGGCGCCGGTGAACTCATCCCTGCCTTCGACGGTTTCGATGCGGTATCGCGCGGGCAGCAGGTGCAGCTGAACCATGCCTGCTCCTACTACTGGGCGGGGGAGTCGTTTGCCGCCCAGTACTTCACCACCGTGCCGTTCGGCATGACCTTCCAGGGCTTCAATGCCTGGCTGGCCCACGGCGGCGGCTACGAGCTGTGGAAGGAAACCTACGAGCCCTACAACCTGATCCCGCTGGCCGTGGGGTGTACCGGGGCACAGCCGGTGGGCTGGTTCCGCGAGCCGGTCACCAGCGTGGCGGATTTCCGTGGCCTGAACATCCGCATGCCGGGGCTGGCCGGGGACGTCTACAACGCCATCGGCGCCAATGCCCGCCTGCTGCCCGGCGGCGAAATCTTCTCGGCGCTCGAGCGCGGCGCCATCGATGCCGCGGAGTGGGTGGGCCCCTACCTGGATCGTGCGCTGGGACTGCACAACGCGGCCAAGCACTACTATTCCTCGGGCTGGCACGAGCCTTCCACCACCACCGAGGTCATCGTCAACAAGGAGGCCTACGAGTCCCTGCCCAGCGACCTGCAGGCCGTGCTTCACAACGCGGCAGCGGCCTGCAACGTCACCTCCCACACCTGGCTCGAGGCGCAGAACGGCGAGGCTCTGGACGACCTGGTCAACAACCACGGGGTGCGCTTCGAGACGCTGCCCGACGACGTCATCCGGGCCCTGTTCGAGGCCACCCGAGACATTCTGGCGACCGAGGCCGACAAGGACCCGCTGGTCAAGCGGATCAATGACAGCTTCTGGGAATTCAAGAAGAAGCACGACGGCTGGCAGATCAACAGCGAGGCCGTGTTCGCCAACACCATCAGTCGTTACGGCCAGGGCATGATCTGACCCGGCCCGACCCTCGGCTCCGGTTCTCGTAGCCGAGGGGCTTTCCCGACCCGCCTTGCAAAGGCGACCTCTACCTCGCTTCAGACGTCCACCGGGGGCCAGCCCGGGGGAGGGAGATTGCATGCTGCGTTTCTGTATTTCGCTCGAGCGCCTGCTCGAGCGCATCACCGGCCTGGCCGGCTTCATCGGCTGCATGGCCATGGTCATCATGGTTGCCCTGATCTTCGGCAACATGCTGAGTCGTTATGCCCTGGGCCTGGGCGCGGTATGGGCCCAGGAGCTGGAGTGGTACCTGCTGTCGGTCATGGCGATGATGGGCATCGCCTACGCCATGAAATTCGACGATCACGTGCGCGTGGACATCCTGTCGAGCCGCTTCAGCCCCGTCGGCACGATGTGGCTGAACCTCATGACCGCACTCCTGGTGGCGCTGCCGTGCGCGCTGCTCATCATCCATTACAGCCTTCCCTTCGCCGAGACCGCGTTCCTCCGCGGTGAGCGCTCGCCCAACTCGTCCGGCCTTCCCTGGCGCTGGATACCCAAGGCGCTGGTGATCGTCGGCTTCGTCTTCGTGGCGACCGAGTCGGTTCGCCAGGCGCTGGAGAACGGCAGGCGCCTCGTCCAACACTACGCTGGGAGAGCCTGACCCATGCCCCTGGAATATTACGCGCTGGCCATAATCGTCGCCTTCTTCGTGCTGGTGATGACCGGCATCCCGGTGGGCTTCGTGGTCGCGTTCGTCGGCTTCGTATTCGGCTTCATCGGCTTCGATGGCTGGCTGTTCGAGCTGCTGCCGTCGCGGATCTACGGCGTCGTGGCCAACTACACCCTGCTGGCCATACCGCTGTTCGTGTTCATGGGCGTGATGCTGGAACGCTCGAAGATCGCCGAGCGCATGCTCGACGTGATCGGCCACCTGTGCGGGGGCCTGCCGGGCGGCATGGCGTTGGCGGTGATCATCGTGGGCGTGCTGCTGGGCGCGGCGACCGGCATCGTCGGCGCGGCCATCGTCACCCTGACGCTGATGGCGCTGCCCACCCTGGTGCGCCGCGGCTACAAGAAGACGGTGGCGTGCGGCACCATCTGCGCCGCCGGCACCCTGGGGCAGATCATCCCGCCCAGCCTGGTGCTGCTGGTGCTGGCCGATATCATGAACCTTTCCGTCGGCAGCCTGTTCGCCGCGGCGCTGGTGCCCGGCCTGCTGCTGGCCGGCATGTACCTGGCTTACCTGCTGCTGCTGGCCTTCTTCTTCTCCGCCGACGTGCCTGCCATCGACGAGCAGGAGCGTGCCGCGGTCTCCAAGAGGGAGCTGGGCATGGATTTCCTCAAGGTCGTGGTGCCGCCACTGCTGCTGATCTTCGCCGTGCTGGGCTCGATCATCGGTGGCGTGGCCGCGCCCACGGAGGCGGCCTCGGTGGGGGCCGTGGGGGCCCTGCTGCTGACGCTCGTTTCCGGGCGCATGACGCTGCCGGTGCTCTCCGAGACCGTGAAGACCTCCCTGCGCATCAGCTGCATGATCTTCTTCGTGCTGATCGCCTCGCAGGTCTTCGCCCTGGCGTTCCGCGGGCTGGACGGGGAGTTCTTGATCGAAGCAATGTTCGAATGGGTGCCGGGCGGCATGTACGGCACGCTGATCTTCATGCTGCTGCTGATCTTCTTCCTGGGCTTCTTCCTCGAGTGGATCCAGATCTCCTACATCGCCGTGCCGCTGTTCCTGCCCTTCCTGGCAAGCCAGGGAGACATGTCCATGGTCTGGGTGGCGATCCTGATCGCCATGAACCTGCAGACGTCGTTCCTGACGCCGCCCTTCGGCTGGTCGCTGCTGTTCATGAAGGGGGTCGCCCCGCCGGGGATTACCACGGCAGATATCTACAAGGGCGCCGTGCCTTTCGTGCTGATCCAGATCCTTACCCTGGCGTTGATCATCGTCTTCCCCGACGTGGTGCTGTGGTTGCCGGCGGTGGTAGGATGGTAAATCACCCCGAGAGTTGTACTCGAGTTTGAATCAGGCCCTGCCAAATCTCGTTCGTATCGGGGTCGGCGGGGCTTTCGGGGCACAAAATAATAATGCATCAGGTAGACGCCAGTGTTCACTTTCAGAACCAAGTTGACACTGCTTACCTTGCTCCCTCTGTTGGTTCTCATCGCCGGTGTGACGGTGTTTGCCATCCATCAGAGTGCGCGTTTGAGTGGGGTGCAGTCGGAAATACTCAAGGAGGGGTTGCTAGAAGCCAAGAAGGCGGAACTGAAGAACTACATGGAGCTCGCCTATACGGCGATCCGAGATATCTACGAAGACCCTTCCTTACCCCGAGACGTGGCGCAACGCCACGTGGCGGAGGCGTTTCATCGGATGGAGTATGGCTCCGATGGCTACTTCTTCGTTTATGACTACGACGGCCTGAGCATCGTCCATCCACGGCTGGATCACCTGGTGGGGCAGAATCTGTGGAACTTCCGCGACGAGGACGGAAAGCTGCTGATCCAGAGTCTCGTCCAGCGCGCCCGGGAGGGCGGGGGCTATACCGAATACCGCTGGGACAAGCCTTCAGGCGGCGAGTCGGTGCTCAAGCTGGGCTACTCCATCGGCATGGACGAGTGGGGCTGGATGGTCGGCACCGGCCTCTACCTGGATGACATCGAGCAGGTGGTCGGCCAGATGGAGCGGCACATGGTGGGAAACGCGCGCAAGACCATCCTGCTGATGGCGTTCTTTACCGTCTCCTGCCTGCTGGTCATCGCCGTGATCGGGCTTGCGGTCAACCTGAGCGAAGCGCGGGTGGCCAATCGCAAGCTGGTCAGGATGGCCCAGAAGACCTTCAGCTTCCTGGAGAAGGAGCGGCGGCGGATCTCCCGCGAGCTGCACGACGGGATCAACCAACTGCTGGTGTCGGCACGTTTCAAGCTGGAGCGCATCGATGACGCCCTGGGCCGTGGCGACCACCTGGATGCCTCCTCTTCCCTGGCTGCGGCCGATCGCATCCTCGAGACGGGGATCCAGGACCTCCGCCGGCTGGCCTATGACCTGCGCCCGAGCGTGCTCGACGATCTGGGATTGGTCGCGGCGCTGGAGAGCCTCTGTTCGGGCCTGGTGGAACGCAAGCCGCTGCAGCTTCATTTCGAGTCGAACATTGACAGTGGTGAGTGCCAGCCGGTGCTGGCAACGGCGCTGTATCGCATCACGCAGGAGAGCCTGCACAACATCGAGAAGCACGCCGGCGGGGTTCGCCTGGTCAGGGTGAAGGTATTGCGGCGTCGCGGCTGGGTGTATCTGGAGATCGCGGACGATGGCGAAGGCTTCGCCTGGCATCCCGATCAACGCCGCGAGCAGGATGGCACCGGCATGGGGCTGCGCAACATTCAGGATCGGGTCGACCTGCTGGGGGGACGCCTGACCATCGAGGCGGCACCCGGCAAGGGCGTGCGTATCAGGCTCAAGGTGCCGTTCCAGCGTGTTGCCGGCAAGACGAGCGGAGAGAGAATCGATGGGAAGGTCTATACGCGTACTTTTGGCGGACGACCATCCGCTGGTGCTGGAGGGGCTGCGCTACCGGTTGGAGGCGCAGCAGGGCGTTGATCTGGTCGGGGTGGCCAATTCAGGCCAGGAGCTGCTGGCACTCGCCCAGACGCTGCGGCCGGACGTGGTGGTCACCGACATCACCATGCCCGGCCTGTCCGGCCTCGAAGCGTGCAAGATCCTGGGCGAGACCTGCCCGGACATCCGCGTGCTGGTGCTGACCATGCATGACAACGAAGAGTACATCCGGCGCGCGGTGGCCTGCGGGGCCGCCGGCTATGTGCTGAAGGACGCTTCCGCCGAGCAGATGGTGTTTGCCCTGCGCGAGGTGGCGAGCGGGCGCAGCCACTTCGGTTCCAGCGTTTCCCGGGTGCTGCTCGAGGAGAAGGAGGGAAGGCTGACCCAGCGCGAGACCGACATCCTCAAGCTGATGTTCGAAGGCATGAGCAGTCGCGACATCGGTGAGGCGCTGGCCATCAGTACCCGCACGGTGGAGTCGCATCGCAGCAATATCTACCGCAAGCTCAACACCAACTCGCTGGCGGGCCTGTTTCGCTACGCGATGCGCCATGGGCTGATCGAACTGGAATAGCCAAACCCTATCGAAACCATTGATACGTTGGTCTTTGACCTCAACTTTGCTTGACGTCGTATCGTTCATCGCATCTTCATCCAGCCAGGAGAACCAGCAATGAACGATGCGATCAAGGTGGCCGTGATCTATGGCAGCGTGAGGGAAGGGCGCTTCGGCGACACCGTGGGGCAGTGGGTCGTGAAGCAGATCCAGCGCCGTGAGGCGTTCGCCCCCGTAGTGATCGACCCTGCCGCCGAGCCTGCTTCGGCGTTCGCCGAGCGTCTCGACGAAGCGGATGCCTTCGTCGTGGTCACGCCGGAATACAACCACTCCTACCCCGCCGCGCTCAAGGCGCTGATCGACGCCTACAAGGCGGAGTGGCAGGCCAAGCCCGTGGCCTTCGTTTCCTACGGCGGCGCTTCGGGAGGGCTGCGTGCGGTGGAGCACCTGCGCCATGTCTTCGCCGAGCTGCATGCGGTGGGCATTCGCGATGGCGTGATGTTTCCCAACGCCTGGGAGCAGTTCGACGAGCAGGGGCAGCCGTTGCAGGCCCAGCGTTATGAGCGCGGCATGCAGACCGTACTGGCGCGGCTCGCCTGGTGGGCCGAGACCCTGCGTCAGGGCCGGGCGGAACGCGACTATGCCCAGGCAGTCATGCTGGATTGAGCGGCGCGAGGAGAGCCGGCGCGCCATGCGCGAGCGCGCCGTGGCAGCCGGCCGGGAGCCCACCTAGCCGGGGGGCAGCACCTCAGCCGTCTGTCACCTGGGCGCGTAGCCAGGCGATTTCCTCGGCCCAGATCTCGGGCTCGATGGTTTCCAGCACCAGCGGGATCTCGTCGATACGCGGGTCGCGCATGATGGTGGTGAAGGCATCGAGGCCAATGTTGCCCTGCCCCAGGCTGTGGTGGCGGTCGACGCGGCTGGCGTATTCGCTCTTGGCGTCGTTGAGGTGCATGCCGCGCAGATACTCGAAGCCCACCACCTTGCCGAACTCGTCGAGGGTGGCCGTGCAGGCCTCGGGCGTGCGCAGGTCGTAGCCGGCGGCGAAGGCGTGGCAGGTGTCGATGCATACGCCGACCCGCGACTTGTCGTCGACCTGTTCGATGATGTCGGCCAGGTGCTCGAAGCGCCAGCCCAGGTTGGTGCCCTGGCCGGCGGTGTTCTCGATCACCGCGACGACGCCGCGGGTCTCGGCCAGGGCATGGTTGATCGAGTCGGCGATGCGGGTCAGGCACTCGCTCTCGCTGATTTTCTTGAGATGACTGCCGGGGTGGAAGTTGAGCAGGGTGAGACCGAGCTGCTCGCAGCGCTGCATCTCGTCGAGGAAGGCGGCCCGCGACTTCTCGAGCCCCGCCTTGTCCGGGTGCCCCAGGTTGATCAGATAACTGTCATGGGGGAGGATCTGCCCGGGACCGAAGCCGTGCTCCTCGCAGGCGGCGCGAAAGGCCTCGACGGTGGCCTCGTCGAGGGGCTTGGCCCGCCACTGACGCTGGTTCTTGGTGAACAGGGCGAAGGCGTCGGCACCGATCTCGACGGCACGCACGACGGCCTGGTCGGGTCCGCCGGCGGCGCTGACATGGGCTCCGAGG
Source organism: Billgrantia sulfidoxydans (assembly GCF_017868775.1). Classification (NCBI taxonomy): domain Bacteria; kingdom Pseudomonadati; phylum Pseudomonadota; class Gammaproteobacteria; order Oceanospirillales; family Halomonadaceae; genus Billgrantia; species Billgrantia sulfidoxydans. The sequence goes on from NZ_CP053381.1 coordinate 811,744, forward strand.
TATTTCATCTGGCCTCTCCATGGTTGGCGTGCCACAACGATAGCATGCGCGGCCAATCCGTGTGCCGCCTCGCAGATGCCTGGGCCCTGCTAATCTCAAGGGCATGAGGCCGAGGAGAACCGTATGCTGATGCTCATGCTGGTGGCATTGAGCGCCCCCATCGAGGAGGATCCGATCGCCGCGGCGCTGGCGCGCATCGAGGCGCTGGCGGGGTATCGCCTGACGTTGCGCAGCCAGGGCAGCGGCGGCGAGGAGGTCATTCGCTACAGCTACCAGCGGCCCGGCTATGTGCGCATGGACATGGAGACGCCCTATCGCGGGGCGGTGCTGATCTACCGCCCCGATACGGGCAAGGTCCAGCTCTGGCCCTTCGGTTCGCCCGGCAGGCGCCCGGGGCTCTCGCTGCGTCCCACCAACCGCATGGTGCGCAGCTCGCGCGGGCATCGCGTGGATCAGTCGGACGTCGGCACGCTGCTGCGCAACGTTCAGCGATTGCAGCAGCACGGCAGTGCACGCCTGCTCGGGCCGACGGAACTCGAGGGGCACCCGGTGCAGCACGTGGTGGTGGAGGCCGAGCCCGGCCGGGCCGTGCACGAGGTGGCGCGCTACGATCTGTGGCTGGATGGCGAGACGCTGTTCCCACGCCGCGTGATCAGCTACGACCGGCGGGGCGAGCGCCTCGAGAGCGTGCACCTGGAGGATGTCGAACTCGAGCCGACCTTCCCGCCCGATCACTTCGCGCCCTAGACCCCGGCTGTGCAATCATGGCGAAATTCGCGTTCGACACCACCTGGGCCCTCGATGCCCCGGTCGAGGCCGTGTTCGATGCCCTGGCCGACCCGCTGCACTGGCCCGACTGGTGGCCCGGGCTAGTGGAAGCTCGCCAACTCGAGGCCGGCAACGAGCAGGGCATCGGGCGTATCCAGCACTTTGTCTGGAAGAGCCGGCTGGGGTACTACCTGCGCTTCGACATTCGCATTACGCAAGTATGCGAACCCAGCCTGATCGAGGGTGAAGCCAGTGGCGACGTGACCGGTTTCGGCCGCTGGCAGCTGCACGGCGAGAAGGCGGGCACTCGGGTTCGCTATCTCTGGCAGGTTCGCACGGTACCGACCCGCCTGGGCTTGCTGTCCTGCATGGCGCGCCCTCTGGTGGTCTGGAACCATCACGCCATGATGCGCGATGGCCAAGCGGGGCTGGCGCGGTATTTGGCAAGTCTTGCTCCATCCAGATGCAAGAGTGGGCGGTTAGCGTCGAGAGAGCGTTGGTAGAGACACTAGAGTAGCGGTATGCTGCATCCAACTTGTCTCGAAAGTGTCGCAGAGATGCCATGAAGGGCTCGCAGGGCAGAATCGATCATGAGCGGCTATCCGGGGAGGCGCATGGCTGCTTTCCCGTCGATCCCTGTGCCGAGGTCCGCCGCGAGCTCGAAGAGGCTCGCGAGGAGATCGCGAACCTGAAGCGTACTCTGGAGCGCATCCAGCATATCGCCCGGCTGGGCTACTGGCGGGCCAGCCTCAAGGCCAACGAACTGTTCTGGTCGGAGGTGATCTACGACATCTTCGGCGTCGATCCCGACACCTTCACCCCCAGCATCCGGGCGTTCAAGGCCATGGTGCATCCCGAGGACCTGGAAAGCGTCGAGGCGAGCATGCTCCGCGCTCAGGAGCAGGGGCAGCACGACGTCGTGCATCGCATCGTGCGGCCCGACGGTGAGATTCGCTGGGTCCACGAACTCGCCGATTACGCTCCCGAGGGTGATGACCAGATCCTGATCGGCACCGTGCGCGATATCACCGAACAGAAGAAGCTCGAGCTGCGCCTGCGCCAGCTGTCGCGCACCGATGAACTCACGGCGCTGTTCAACCGCCGCTACTTCATGCAGCGGTTGGTTCAGGAACTGGCCCGCTACCGTCGTTACGGCAGGCCCACCTCGGTGGTGCTGTTCGACTTCGACCACTTCAAGCGCATCAACGATACGCATGGCCACCCCGCCGGCGACCAGGCGCTGGTGAGCGTGGGCAAGTTGCTGCGCGAAAAGCTGCGTACGAACGATATCCCGGCGCGTCTCGGCGGGGAGGAGTTTGCGCTTCTTCTGCCCGAAACCAGCCTCGAGGAAGCCGTGGGCGTGGCGGAGAAGGTGCGCCAACTGGTAGAGAAGCAGGAGTTCGAGTCGGAGCAGGGCCACCGCTTCGGCGCGTCGATTACCTGTGGTGTGTCGGCTTTCCAAGGCGCCGAGGAGACGGTGGAAGCTATCCTTCATCGCGCTGACCATAACCTTTACAAAGGCAAGCGAGCCGGGCGCAATCGGGTCGTGGCGGATGAACCGGGTCGCTGAGGGCGCGGCGCCACGAGCAAGGCCCCGCCTGGAACGCGCCGACTGGCTGGCCGATGCGCTGGGCCTGGCGCTGGGGGAGCCGTCGAGCCAACCCTTGTCCAGCCGTCTCTATCACACCCTGCGCGAGTGGATCCAGGCGGGTCGGCTGACCAGCGGCCAGCGGCTGCCTTCGACCCGGCAGCTGGCCCGCGAGCTGGGTCTGGGGCGCAACACGCTGCTGGCCGCCTTCGATCAGCTGCTGGCCGAGGGGTTTCTTGCCACCCGCCATGGCGCGGGCACCTTCGTTGCCGACCTGCCGTTCCATCACGTGCAGACGGCCGCGACGAACGGTGCCACTCCAGCGTCTTCCTCGCGCGCTGGTCCCCCGCGGCTCTCTTCACGCGGCACGGCACTGCTCGCCTTCTGCCACTCCCGAGAGGGGCGCTATTCCGCCTTCGTTCCCGGCGTGCCCGCGCTGGATCGCTTCCCCCATGCCGAGTGGCAGCGGCTGCTGCGGCATCACCAGCGGCGCATGCCGTTGGACTGGCTCGACTACCAGGCCCAGGGGGGGGTGCCGGCACTGCGCGAGGCGCTGGCCGACTACCTGTCGCTCGCCCGCTCGGTGCGCTGCCGCCCCGAACAGATCCTCATCGTGCAGGGCGCCCAGCAGGGCTTCGAGCTGATCGTGCGGCTGCTGAGCGACAGCGGCGACGAGGTGTGGATCGAGGAACCAGGCTATCACGGTGCCCAGGCCTGCTTCATGGCGGCCGGGCTCGCCATGACGCCGGTGCCGGTGGATGGCGAGGGCATGTGCATCGAGGGGCTGCCCGGCTCCCGTGACCCGCGACTGATCTACGTCACGCCTTCGCATCAGTATCCCAGTGGCGCAACCATGAGCCTGGCCAGGCGGCTGGCGCTGCTCGAAGTCGCCGAACGATACGGCGCCTGGATCGTGGAAGACGACTACGACAGCGAGTTCCGCTACGGGCAGCGGCCCGTTGCCGCCCTGCAGGGGTTGGTGGATGACTCGCGGGTGATCTACGTGGGCACCTTCAGCAAGGTCATGTACCCCGGCCTGCGGCTGGGCTACCTGGTGCTGCCCGAGGCGCTGGTGGGGCCCTTTCGCCGTGCCAATGCCCGGCTTCATCGCGAAGGCCAGTACGCCGTGCAGGCCGCCGTGGCGGAGTTCATTGTCCGCGGCCATTTCTCGCACCATATCCGCCGCATGCGTGACTGCTACCGCCGGCGTCAGGCGCTGCTGCGCAAGGCGCTGGCGCCGGCGGTGGCCCGTGGCCTGCGGCTATCCGACGGGCAGGCCGGCATGCACCTGGTCGCCTGGCTCGACGAGCCCGAGCACGAACGCATCCTGATGGAGCGGGCTGCGGGGCAGAGGATCTTGCTGTCCCCATTGTCGAGTTACTATCTCAACGCCCCCGGCCACCCCGGCCTGGTACTGGGCTATGCCGGCAGCGTCGAAGCCGAGATCGAAAGGGCAGGCCACTGGCTGGCTCAGGCGTGGTGTGAATTGGCAGACGCCTAGTCGTTCAGCGGCACGTCTGCGTCGACAGTGAGCTTATCTGTCTGCCCTCTCCATCGAAGTTTTCCGGCGCAAGCCAGCGTTCCAGGCGTGTCTCGACGGAAGGCCACTCGCCGTCCAGCAGCGAAAACCAGGCGGTGTCGCGACTGTGTCCATTCTCCACTCGGTGCTGACGGAACACTCCCTCGAAGCGAAAGCCCAGCCGCTCGGCGGCACGCCGCGAGGCGGCGTTGAACGCATCGCACTTCCACTCATAGCGCCGGTAGCCCAGCGCGAAGGCGTGGCGCATCAGCAGCAGCATGGCTTCGGTGGCTGCCGGCGTGCGCCGCAGCGCTGGGGTGAAGTGGATGTGGCCGACCTCGATGCTGCCGTGCTCCGGCACGATATTGAGGTAACTGGCCAGCCCCAGTGCCCGCTCGTCAGCCACCGTGACGATGGCGTAGAACAGCGGGTCGTTGCTTTCCGACCGTGCCTTCAGCCAGGCGCGGTACTGCTCGGCATCGGCGAACGGCATGCCGCCGGAGTAGGTCCAGCGTGCCGCCGGGCCATCGTGCAAGCCCTCGCCCGGCATCATGAAGGCGGCGTGCAGCGCATCGGCATGGCGTTCGGCCGCGAGCGGCTCGAGGCGAACCCTGCGGCCCAGCAGCGGTATTCGATCCGGCCGGCGTGCCGGCTGCCAGTCGGGCAGGGCGGCGCCGACCGGTTGGCCAAAGTCGTTGTGGCTCATGTTGTGGCTCACGTCGGCCAGGGTCATGACATGCTCTCCTCATTGGCCAGTTGTTGCATGTAACGCCACAACTGGCGTGCCTGCGGGTCGCGGCTCTCGGCCAGGGCTGCCTCGACGCCGGCCTGGTCAGCCTCAGAGCGCTGACGGCCTAGCTTGGCCTTGCCCACCAGCGTCTCGATGGGCAGGCGAAAGCCGACCACGCCGGTCTGCATCTTCTCCAGGTAGCCTGGCTCACGGGACAACGAATCGAGCAGGGCGGGCTCAAAGTGCGCCAGGCTGCGATCGAGCAGTTCACGCGTGGCCTCTGTCCCCAGCAATTCGAGGGTACCCGTGGCGTGTACGGCCAGGTAGTTCCAGGTGGGCACGGCTGGCTGACTGGCGTACCAGGCCGGTGAGACATAGGCATGGGGGCCGCTGAAGATCGCCAGCGCCCGATTGCCATCGAGCGTTCGCCAGTGCGGGTTGGCTCGGGCGAAGTGGCCGTAGAGCGTGCCCTGCTCGCCTTCGCTGCGTTCCAGCAACAGGGGCAGGTGGGTGGCCTGCAGGTCGGCGCCGACCAGGACGGCGAAGCCGTGGCGCTCGATCAATTCCCAGGCCTGATTGCGCCCGAGCTGCATTGAAGGGGGAGCGTACATGGTGCCTCCGGGTCAGCCTTGGCTCGCTTGCGAATCGAACAGCAGTCCGTAGTGGTAGAAGGTGGTGTCGCGCTGCCAGCCGAGCGATTCGTAGAGTGCCTGGGCGGTGCGATTGGTGATTTCGGTGGCGAGTTTGAGGTGAGCAACGCCATGGCTTTCGGCCAGTTCCCTGGCGGCCTGCATCAGGGCGCGGCCGACACCGCTGCGGCGCGCCTCGGGCGAGACGAACAGATCGTTGAGTAGCCATAACGGCGCCAGGCGCACCGTGGAGAGCAGGGGATAGAGCTGAACGAAGCCCTGCAATTCTCCTTGCGGCCCTTCGTGCACCAGGACATGCGAGTCGCCGCGCGACAGGCGTGCCTGCAGGAAGCGCCGGGCGCCTTCGAGATTTGGCTCCTGGCGATAAAATTGGCGGTAGCCATCGAGCAGCGCGCTGAGCGGCTCCAGGTCGTCGAGGGTGGCAGGGCGGACGGGCATGGTGGGCACCTCGCGTTGGCGGTAGGGGGTAACCCAGTGTGAAGCGAGGATGGTTCCTTGCTAAGAGCCATTTCAAGGGTGTTTTGGAGAGCCACTTTTTCTGCCATTCAGGTCCGAAAACCGGCAGACAATGGCTGCGCCCAGGCTAGAATGGAGCCATGGACCTCTCGACCGAAACCAACCGCGCCAATGATGCGACTCGAATGACCGAGTCAATGTTGCGCTTGTCTTACCGCCCCCCCTATGACTGGCACGCGGTGCTGGCCTTCCTGGCCCGGCGGACGATCCCGGGGCTCGAGCGCATCGACAGCGAGGGGTATCACCGAATCTTCCGTCTGGGCGGAGCGCTAGGTCGCGTCACGGTGCGCCACGCGCCTGAAGAGAATGCGCTGCGGGCGTCGGTCCGGCTCTCTTCGCGTGAGGCCCTCCCGGAGGTGGGTGAACGACTGCGGCGGCTCTTCGATCTCGAGGCCGATCCTGTGGCGATAGGCCGTAAGCTCAGTCGCGACGCCACGCTGGCGCCACTGGTGGCGCAGCGCCCGGGGCTTCGCGTGCCGGGCGGATGGGATTCGTTCGAGGTCGCCGTGCGCGCCATCCTCGGTCAGCAGGTCAGCGTCGATGCGGCCACGCGGCTGGCCGGCCGGCTGGTCGAGCGGCTGGGGGAACGCTTGGAGGGGCAGGCTGGAGTCGGCCTGGAGCGGCTATTCCCTGCGCCCGAGCGGTTCACTTTCGATGAGATCAAGGCGCTCGGCATGCCCGGCGCACGCGCCACCGCCCTGGTGCGGCTGGCAGACACCTACCGCGAGCAGCCACGGTTGTTCGAACGGCGCCAGGATCTCGACGAGACCGTGGCCCACCTTTGCGCCCTGCCAGGTATCGGCGAGTGGACGGCGCACTACATCGCCATGCGCGGCCTGCAGGAGAGTGACGCCTTCCTGCCGAGAGACGTGGCGCTGCAGCGGGCGCTGGCACAGCAAGGTCGGCGCCCCACGCCGCGCGAACTGCTGGCGCGCGCCGAGGCCTGGCGGCCCTGGCGCGCCTATGCCGTGATGCACCTGTGGCAAGCCGATGCGGCCACCACGACGGCAGCAAAACCGCAACGGGAGAAACGCAATGCGACTCTGGCTTGATCGACTGCCGTCCCCCGTGGGCGAGCTGCGACTGGTCGGCGATGACCAAGGCGCACTGCGCGCGCTGGAATTCGACAGCCACGATGAACGGCTGCATCGTCTGCTGGGGCGTCACTATCGCCACTACGAGCTCGTCGAGGGCTCGGCGCCAGAAGCCATACGTCAGGCGCTGGAGGCCTACTTCGACGGCGATCCGTCCCACCTCGATGCGGTGCCGGTGGCCACCGGCGGCACCGAGTTCCAGCGCCTGGTGTGGCAAGCGCTGCGCCGGATTCCGGCCGGTACCACGATCAGCTACGGCGAGCTGGCGGCGAGGATAGGGCGGCCTGGTGCCAGCCGCGCCGTCGGCCTGGCCAACGGCGCCAACCCGGTGGCCATCGTGGTGCCGTGCCATCGGGTGATCGGTGCCAACGGCACCCTGACCGGCTATGGCGGCGGGCTGCCGCGCAAGCGCTGGCTGGTGGAGCACGAGCGGCGCCAGCTGCAGAGAGACCTGTTTACACTCGCGTAGCGGCCTGTGCCACCAGCTCAGGTCTCATCGACCAACCCCTCCAACAGCTTGCTCAATAGCTCACCCAATGCCTGCTGTTCCTCGCGGCTGAGAGCGGAAAGCATTCTGGCCTCGTTCTCCACGTGGCGGGGCACGACTCGGTTCATCAGTGCCAAGCCTTCCTCGGTCAGCGATACCAGCGTGCCGCGCCGATCCTCGGGATTCGGCGAGCGCACGATCAGGCCCGCCTTCTCCAGGCGATCCAGCCGACTGGTCATGCCTCCCGACGAGACCATCAGTGTCTCGAACAGCTGCGTCGGCCCCAGGCGGTAGGGGGCTCCCGAACGGCGCAGCGTGGCCAGCACGTCGAACTCTCCCAATTGCAGGCCGTACTCCTTGAAGAAGGCCTGTAGTCGCTCCTGGGCGAGCAGTTGGGTGGTCTTCAGATAGCCCACTACCTCCATCGGCAGCAGGTCGAGCTCGGGCATCTCCCGTTGCCATTGGGCAATGGCTTGCTTGACACGATTCATAGGCGCATTTATCTTTCCATCAAGATACTTTGTGTCGAGAATCTTTTCCCGCGCTGAACAGGAGCCGATCATGACCAACTCAACCAAGCCACGCAACCGCACCGGCTGGTACGCCCTGGGTTGCCTGCTGCTGGTCGGCAGCCTGCTGGCCCTGTCGCTGGCCGTGGCCAAGCTCGCCGACGGTGCCGGTGCTCCACGCCTGAGCTTTCTCATGGCGGCCGTTTTCGTTGCCGGCGCACTGCTCCTGGCACTGGCTGCCCTGCGGCGCCAGCCGATGAAGCTCGACCGCCGCATCGTCGAGTACGCCTTGGTCTCGGGCGCCCTTTTCGCGCTGCCCAATGCGCTGGGCTTTCTGGCGGTGCGCCACGTGGGGGCGGGATTCGTCTCGCTCAGCTTTGCCTTCCCGATCCTCGTCACCTGGGTGCTGGCGGTGGGGCTCGGCATGGAGCGCATCAGAGCGCTGCGGCTTTCCGGCGTGCTGCTGGGGCTGGCGGGCGGGGTGTTGCTGGCGTGGGCCAAGGCGGGTGGCATGCAGGGGGCCCAGGGCTGGGTGGCTTTGGTGCTGACGATTCCGCTGATCATCGCGCTGGGCAACATCTATCGCACCCTGCGCTGGCCCGACGAGGCGGGGCCGATCTACCTCGCTGCGTTGATGCTGCTGGGGGGCGCCCTGGCGCTAGCCCCCTTCGTGCTGGCGTTCGAGGCGCAGCAGTTCGGTCAACTGGTCGGCTCGACAGGGGTGCTCAGCCTGCTACTTGCCGAGGTTGCCGTCTTCACCGTGCTCTACGTCTTCTACTTCGTGCTGCAGAAAATTGCCGGCCCCGTGTACCTCAGCCAGATCGGCATGGTGGCGGCCCTGGTCGGCACGCTGATCGCCGTCTCGCTGTTGGGCGAGGCGGTGCCGCCCTACCTGGGCCTGGCGGGGGGGCTGGTGATCCTCGGTGCGGCTCTTTTCCACCGCGGCGCTGCGCGCCGTGACACGACTCCGCCTGCCACGGCGGAAGCCTGACCACAGGAGAATCCCATGTCACTCATGGAAGCCCTGCACTGGCGCTACGCCGCCAAGCGCATGGACGGAAGGCAGGTGCCCCGGCGCACTCTCGATACCATTCTCGAGGCAGCGAGCTTGGCGCCGTCGTCCTACGGTCTACAGCCCTACAGTGTGCTGGTGGTGGAAGACCCGACGCTGCGCGAGCGGATTCGACATGCTGCGTGCGACCAGCCCCAGGTCAGCGAATGCTCCCACCTGTTGATCTTCGCCGCCTGGGCCGAAGTGGACGGCCGGCACGTGGATGAACTGGTGGCATTGACCGCCGCGGCCCGCGGTATCGACCCGGAGGAGTTGGAAGGGTACCGGCAATCGCTCCATGCTGCCGTTGCCGGCTTTGCCACCCCTGAGGCACGTCACCAGTGGGCGGCCCGACAGGCCTATATCGCCCTGGGCACGGCCTTGACCGCCGCGGCAGCGGAACGGATCGACGCCTCACCGATGGAAGGGTTCGACCCGCCCGCCCTGGACGCCCTGCTGGGCCTCGAGCAGCAGGGCCTGCGTAGCGTGGTGCTGCTGGCGCTGGGCTATCGCGACACGGCGCAAGATCGCCTGGCCGGGCAGGCCAAGGTGCGCTGGCCCAGGGAGCGCTTCGTGCTGGTATGGGACGGGGCCTAGACGCTGCCCTCCTTCTCGACCACCAGCACCCGGGCTTCTCCCAGCGGGCAGGCGACATGTTCGGTGCCTACCGAGGCGAAGAAGATGTCGCCCACCTCCAGCAGTCGGGAATGCTCGACGCCCCCGCTGCGATAGCGCATCTCCACCTGGCCATCGAGCACCACGAAGACCTCCTCACCGTCGTTGACGTGCCAGCGGTAGGGCCGGTCGGTCCAGTGCAGGCGGGTGGTGATGCCGTTCATGCTGGCGATGTCCTTGGCGCCCCAGGCGCGCTCGGCGGTGAAGTCCCGGCTGCGGGTGATTTCCATGAGGCTGTGTCCCTCGCGCTACGATATAATTTTCCGGGCGAACCCCCGAAGCCATTATGCTCGGCGAATCGGTCGTTTTGCCATCCTTGACGTTGCCGGCGTTCAGGATGGGATTCGAGCCGCCCGCTGGGAGAGCGCCAGGCTTTCTGCGAGTTGCTCCGCCTGCAGGCAGGCGTGTCGTCGCGCTTCGCCATCGACTTCGCTGCCAAAGAGAGTCTTTTCCACGATCACCGACTCGATATCGGTAATGCCGACAAATTTCAGCCACATCTCGAAGTATACTTTTTGGTAGTCGTATTCTTGCGATGGCGTAAACGAATCGTTGGCGTAGCTCAGCCCCCTGGCATAAACCACGATGGCTTTCTTGCCAGTGAGCAGGCCGCTGAATCCAAACTCGGGGTCGAAGGAAAACAGGATATCCTTCTGCGATACCAGATCAATGAAGTGCTTGAGTTTATAGGGTATGCCGAAATTCCACAGCGGCATCGAGAACAGCAGAAGGTCGGCCTCGTGCAGGTGGGAAGCGAGCTGACGCAGACGGTCCCAGGCCTGTTGCTGAGCTGGCGTCAGCGGTGTGCCGGCTAGTCCGGCGTACTTTGCTGTCATGGCGCTGTCATCGAATTCGGGTAGGTCCATCTCCCAGAGGTCGAGATGTTTCACTTGGACCTGGGGAGAATAATCCCGGTAGTGAGATATGAAGCTCCTCGCGACTTCCAGCGATGCAGAGCGCTGCTTGCGGGGTGAAGATGAAACGTGCAGGAGAATTGTCATGATACAAATAACCTCACTTTGGTTGTTGTCTTCTTTATGCCAGCACCTCCGAAAGGAAAAAATAAATCAAATAGTGTGATGGTATTTATAATGAACCAAGATGATACTTTTTTCTTAACTCTGCTACTCTGGATGAGGGGGCGAAAGAGCGGCTTGAGGCAGCTTGAAGAGGGCGAGGCAATCATCAGGCGGCGTGTCATGACACGCCGCCTGATGATACATAAAAAATGAAAGCCATATTTATCATGGAAAGATATGCACATGCTCGATTTGCTTCTCCTGAGGAGTTTCGTTGCCGTCATCGATGAAGGCAGCTTCACTCGCGCCGCCAACCGCCTGCACCTGACCCAGCCGGCCATCAGCGGGCACCTGCGTCGTCTGGAGGCCCAGGTCGGCAAGCCATTGCTTCGGCGTACGACGCGTGCCTTCGAAGTCACTCCCGATGGCGAATGCCTGGCCGCCTATGCCAGGGCCATCCTGGCGCTCAATCGTGATGCCATGACCCAGCTTTCCCGTTCCACCTATCAGGGCAACGTGCGCCTTGGGGTCGCGGAGGACTGCGTCAGCGCCCCGCTGATGCGAGCACTCAGGGAGTTCATGGAAGACAATCCGCAGGTCGAACTCGGCGTGAGAGTCGGCATTCCCGGCGACATGATCGTGGCCATGAAACGCGGCGATGTGGACATGGTGCTGGGCGCTCAGTGCGGCTCCCACGAGCCAGGCCGGCTGTTGTGGCATGAGCCGCTGGTCTGGGCCTGGGCCGAGCGCTGCCCCGTGCGCTTGCCTTCGCCACTCCCTCTGGCCCTGTTTCCGGAGGCCTGCCCCTATCGCGAAGCTGCCCTGACCCAGCTGGCGTTGGCCGGTGTCCCCCAGCGCATGGCCATGCTCTGCACCAGCGGAGCCAGCCTGCGCGCGGCGGTCGAGGGTGGCTTCGCGCTGGCACCGATGCCGGAGAGTCAGCTCGGACCGGGGCTGGTCGCCCTGGCGGAAGAGCACGGCCTGCCACCGCTGCCCGAGGCCGAGTTCATGCTGATGACCAACCCTTCGGGCGATCAGAGTGTCCTGGCTGCCTTGGCGGAGCGCATCGACGAGCATCTCTGCCCCGCGCCCATCGCGGAGCCGGTCTAGCACCGCAGGCCTGACAAAAAACAATAGCGTGACCCACAGCTTGTGTCCTCGTCATGGAGGAGAGAACAACAATGGTGAGGCTTAGCAGTATATTTCGGTTGGCCGCCAAGGCCTCGACCGGGAGTGAGTCGATCTTTGCCAATGCGATTGTCAGGGCTGCAGCCAAGCCGCGCCCGCCCAGCCCGGCGGCGTTCACGCCGCAGCAGAGCGTGACGACACCGCAATGGAACGCTGGCACAACCTTTCATCCGGTTCAGGCCACGAACAGCGCGTCTTTCCCGGGCTATGGCGTCTATTCACCGGCATACCTGGAATCATTGGCGCTGCTTCCGGACCTCAACCAGGACGAACCATATCTGTTTCCGGACTTGGCGCCGGAAAACCTTGCCCCGGAAGGAGGCGAGGACCCCTTCCAGAACGTGCATACGGTCGAGCCGGTGGACAATGTCGAGACCGACGACAACGCCGCTGCTGAGGCGGCGGAGGGAATCGTCGACGACGTTTCGTCGGGCAAGAGCCTCGAACTGATTGCCGAGGAGCAGGGGCTGAGCCGACAGGAACTGGTCGAAAAGCTGGAAGCCGCTGGGTTGGAAGTCGAGACGACGGAGCCCGAGGGCGAAACGGGGCGTACCACTGTCATCACCGATCCGGAAACGAATGACACCCTGGCGGAGTACGAAGAAGTCGAGCTGGCGAATGGTGGCGCAGTCGAAACTTTTACCAATGAGGATGGTGACACCGTCAGGGTCGTCATTGATGACGAGGGCAATCGCACGATACTGGAAGAGGGCCAGGAGACGACCCGGGAGGGGATCGACGGGATCGCCGAGGACGTCTCCGAGGGCAAGGGCCTCGACCAGATTGCCGAGGAGCGGGGGCTGACCCGCGAGCAAGTGATCGCCCAGCTCGCGGCTGCCGGCTATGCGGTCGAGTTCGAGACCAATGAGCTGGCCAATGGTGGGGAGCAATACACCACTAGAATCGTCGATGCTGAAGATGGTGAAGAGGTGATTGCGAGTTACAGCTCCGGGCGAGGTACCGGAACCTCTTCAGTTTATATCGACGCCGAGGGCAACGAGGTCAACCGGACCGAATATGGCAACGGCACGGTGATCGAAACCGTGATCGATGCGGACGGACGTGAAACCAAGACGACCACGGTGGCGGAGAACAATGGAGAAGCCATCGAGTATGAAGTCCAGGATGGTGACTATCTGATCGCCATTGCCGAACGCTACGGTGTGACGCTGGAGGAACTCGAGGAGAGTAACCCTGAACTCTTCGATTCGCCTCGCGACCCCAACGTCATCCACGAAGGCGAGACGGTGATCATCGAGGGTGCCACGCAGACGACGGTCGAGGTGACCGACAACGGTTATACCCTGACCACCTCGCCGGATGGGAGCATGACACTGCGGCGCGACGAGGATGGCCTGGAAGTCGATATCGAACCCGCGACGCAGGAGGAATCGCTCACCGAGCTGTTGATGGGGCTGGACGGCGACTCGGACGAGGAGCAGGCCCTCCAGGGAATTCTCGAGAGTATCCTGCTGGGTAGCGAGGAACTGGCCCGCATCGAGGAGCTGGAAGACGAGCTCGCCGGATTGGAGGAGGAGACCCAAGCCGCCATCGACGAGATCCTCGGGGACGAAGGTGACGCGGACGAGGTCATCAAACCCGCCTCCGATGCGGCTGGCGATAATCCCGGTACGCCACCGGACGAGGCGGCGCCCTCCGGCGGGGAGTGGGAGGCAGTGCGGCGCAACGGGGTATGGGTTTGGGTGGATGCCGAGCTCGTCGAGGTGGTCGAAGCGGAGGAGGCGGCACGTCGTGCCCGTGACGAGGCAATGACCAGCGTCCTGCAAAGACAAGCGGAGCTGGATGTCTACGCCCTGGACCCGGAGCACGAGGAGGCCTGGAACAATGCCCTTGAACGCCTCAACGCCGCGGGTGAGGCTCATGGTGTCTACTGGGAACTGCCGGATCCGGATAGCGCTCTGGAAGAGGCACAGGAACGGCTGGAGGAGATCACCACGTGGATCGAGTACCTCGATGCCGAGCGCGAGTGGCAAGAATTGCAAGAGGAAGCGGAGGACATCGAGGAGCGTCTGGTCAAGCTCTATGAAGAGGACGAGGAGTATGCACGGTATTTCGATGAGGATGGTTACGAATATACCGTGAGCCGCGGCCGGGCCGGCTCGAAGACAGAACATACAGGCGAGCTGGAGAATCAGGAAATTATCGAGCGGGATGGCCAGCTCTATTTGGTCAACACCTACGAGAACATGGACGAGGAGGTTGAAGTCCCGCTCACTTATGCCCCGGGCGACGCGCCAAGGGAGCGCCCTGATCGGGCGCGTGGGCTAGACCGTGAGTGGGATGAGCTGATGCGTGGGGGCGACTCCCTCGAGTTGGCCGATATCAAGCAGGACGCGCTCGCTGCCGAACGTGAAGAGAACCCGCACTATTTCGAGGAAGGCGGATACGAATATGAAGTGACGTCTCGGGGGCGAGGGGGGCGAAGCACTCGGGACAGGCATACCGGCGAGTTGATGGCGCAGAGCGTTATCGAGCGTGATGGGCAGCTCTGGCTGGTGAATACCTATGCCTCCGAGGAGGTTGAGATCCAACTGACCTATGCCCCAGGAGAGTCCGGTCGTACTGACGCGCAGCAACAGGTAGATGGGGACTGGGCGCACTGGAAAAGGGAGCGGAATGCCTCGGCAGACGGCTTGGTCGATGTTACGGAGCGCTATAACGAGGCGAAGGAAGACTATCAGGAGATGCGCGCCGAGCAGTTCGCTGAACAGCGCGAGAGTCTCGAGGGCGAGAATGGTGAGATTGCCAATGCTCAGCAGACCCTCGACGATGCTGAGGAACGGCTCGGGGAAGGCTCGCTGGTGTCTGACGGTGAGGATACTGTACCGATCGAGCGAGACGGTGAAACCTGGTACGTGCACCCGGAGGTGGCCGCAGCCCACGAGGTATTGAACGACGCCGAGGAGCGGCTGGCGGAATATTCGCGACTCGAGGAGGCGGCACTCGAGGCCTATCGGGAACGGCACCCGGAGCGCTTCGGCGACAACTACCGCTACTATGATGCGAGCCGCGATCCTCGGGGAGAGGGTCGCATGCAGTCTGCAGGACGGTTCAGCGAGAACGACGTCACTGTCACTGTCGAGGACGGCCAGCTCCATCTGACCATCGTCTACGAAAACTACACACTGGAAGATGAGCTGACCTATACCCCCGATGAAGCTCCGGAGTGGATGGAGCGTACCGAGGCAGAGCAGCAGCTTGATCGGCAGTGGGCGGACTGGATCGCCGAAGGCAGCCTGGAGGAGGCCAGGACGGCCGTAGCGGAGGCTCAGACATCCTATGACGATACCGTCGAGGAGTATGGCCTTGGCGGGACGGAGAAGCTCACTGGCTCCCTGCCCGATGACGTGGATCCGGTGCTGGTGCCGATCATCAATGAAGAGATGGGAGAGGGGATGCGCTGGGTGCATCCCGAAGTGGCGGCGGCGCAGGAGGAATTGGCGCTGCTCGAGGAGCAGCGTGACTCTCTCGAGGCGGGGGAGTGGCACGCACGAATGGAAGCCTATCGTGCTGCCCAGCCGTCGACCTGGCAACTGCTCGACGGCGGGACCTCGGCCGGGCCGGCACAGGAAGGGCCAGGGCCCGCAGAATCCTGGCAGTGGGAGGATGACTACCTCGAACTGGAGGGAGGGTATCTCGAGGCCCAGCAGCACCTCTCCAATAGTCGCGAAACGCGAATCCTCACTCAGTTGGGCATCATGCGGGCCGGCATCTCGTTCATGGAGAAAGCGCCGGAAGACTGGAAGGAACAGCATCCGGAGTTGAATCTAGCCGATGAACTGGACCTCCTTGAAAAGGAGGCAAAGGTCCTAGGAGAGGCTTTGGACGAGAACGCTGACTACCGACTAAACATTGAGAGGGCCAGTCGGTTCAACGCGCACCTGCTGGAACAGGAGGAGGCGCATCGCCTCGATCCGGACAACTCGCCGGAGATTGTCACGGCATTCAGGGATCAGGAGGCCGATGAGGCGCGTGTCGAGGCGGGTTTGGACAACCTGCCGGAGGAGCGTGTCATCACCATCGACGAGGAGCTGGACGAAAACCTGAGCGCGGTGCTCGGGACGGACGACGCTGAACTGATCGACCCGGTGGCCGACCAAATCCGTGAGCTTGGCGATAAGGGAGACGAGGTCGAGATCATCCCGATTCTCTATCAGGAGAGTGGCTCCACTTACGATACAGCCCTGTTCCGCATGGGCGAAGACGATACCCACCCTTGGCTCATCGATGACAGTGGCAGCCGCTATCGCAACTTCGCGGACTTCCAGTACAACAATTACCTGTCCGAAGATGGCCAGGTCTATGTACCGGAGAACTTCGCCGAGATCGCCGATATCAGCGGCGACATTCAGTACGAGTGGCAGCAGGCCCGCGAGAAGAGCTTCACCGAAGAGTGGCTCGACCCGGTGATAGGCATCGGTACCGGAGTTGCCACTCTGCTGTCCTTTACCCCAGCGGCGCCCATAGCTGCCCCTCTTGCCTACGCAGGAGGGGCTTACTTTGCCGCGCGTAGCATTGACAACCTGGCCAATATGAAACGCCATGGCCGCTCCTGGGCGAGTGCGGAAGGCCTGATGCAAGGCGCCATGCTGGCGACGTCCGTGCTGCCGATGGCATCGAGCGGCTTGCGTTTTGCCGGAATGACAGCACGCGGAGTCGAGGGAACGGTGGCGGCGCGCACCAGCATTGGGGCGTTCAATGCCCGCCGACTGAATCCGACACATCCGCACTATTCACCGAACTACGCCTATGCATCGCAGATGCTCTCGCAGCCGGGCGGTGTCTTTGCGGCGGCGCGCTGGTCAGACGTGGGCGCCATGGGCATCGGCGCACCGCTACTGGGCCACTCCGGCTACAACCTCGTAATGCACTGGGACGAAATGTCAGGTCTCGAACTGACCGAGGCGGTGACGGGGGTTGCCAGCGGTACCTTCGGGACCGGCATGGGGTACCTGGGGCTGCGGGCCTCGTGGCCGAATCAGGGGGGGGCGAGGGAGCAAGCGCCTCCTACCTTACCGCAAGGGGAGGGAATATCTGCTTCTTACCAGAATAACCATGATACCGGTGCAAGGAAAAGCAGCCTTACACGGTTCCGGGATTTCATGTGGGATTTCGTCCAGCAGAACCCCGTGCGAGGGGATGACCGAGGTATCTTTAGAATTCCCTTCTGGTCCAAGAAAGAGAATCAGGGGGCAGCCGCCATCCGTGAGGAACAGGGACTTCCGCCTTGGGTCAATGATGCCGATGTTCAGGCAGCTGCGGCCCTGAAGTCTCTTTCACCTGAAGAAATAGCAGCACTGAGCGGGAAGGAGCGACTAAATATCGAGCCGTGGCATCTATTGCTGCTCTCACCCGAACAACTAAAGGCCTGGCCAGATCCTCCGAATCCAACAAGGAAGTTAAGTTTTGACGAGTGGCATGAACGGTCACGATTAGTGCTGCTGAAGAATACGGCAATGGCTCTGTTGGAGCCTACCGTGATCAGGCCTAGATTGGCTGGTCTCATGGGTGAGGTAACGCCAAGCCATACGGAGGCAACAGCTGTTTTTCGCGGAGATACGCGTGGTCCAGACGTGATTTTCTTGCCCGGCTTCCAGCCAAGAAACCCATCCGATCCTCACGGAGGCGTCTCTACCAGCCTGTCAGCGAGAAAGGCTCGGTGGTGGGCAAGCGAGAGAGCGAGTGATAGCGATACATGGGTTTATACAATAATTAGTGACGTATCAGATGGTGAGATATTTCAGTCGCTACCTGCCAGGCCGAAGAATAAGACTACGCCTCAGCGGGAAGCCGATATCAATAATTATGAGGTCAGGTTTTCGCAAGGTATAGCCGGGCAAGACATCTTGTCTGCCCGGCGTGTTGATTCCGAGGGTAACTACGTTGGTCCTCCTGTCTATAACCCTGGCTTCAAGGACCCTGCCAGGCTTCCGGCATATCTCAGTGCGGAAGCGCTGCAAGGAAGTCAGGCGGTTCGGGGGGTCGATCCAAAAACGGAGCGAGACCTGACAGCGCAATTTCCTGCTCACGACCATTTCACTCCAAGGGTTCTTGGCCACCCGCCTAAGGATGTCTCGAATATCTACATACAGCCCGACATCGGTCCTCGACCACGAGGAGACGAGGCGGGTGTGCAACATAAGACCCACATCCTCTACCGAGATCCGGAAACTGGCGAAGCCTTCGTCATGCCCTGGATGCGGGGCGCATCCCCAAACCACGTGCCTGGTACGCAGCAGACCGCAACGCCACCGCAGGGGCTCGCGAGGCTTTATCGACTCGGCGATCTGGATGCACTAAATCAAGCATCGAGTGATGGCACTCTACCGGCGGATCACTATGTTCATATCGTTCGCTCATCCAATACCGGGCTCGACGACGCCACATATTTTATCGATGGCGGCACCGTGCCCAAGAGTGGTCGCATTGATGAGAACGGACATCTCCGTTGGCCCTCGAGCCAGAAGGGGCAGCCAGTCACTCTTTCCTTGCATGACCAAGGGAATGGGCGGCAGACGGTACGAATCGAGGATGCTACGGGTAGTGGAGCCTCTCCTCGTGAGGTGACCGCTAAGAATGGCGATATCTTCATCGTCGTAAGCAGTGACCGTGTCACCGAGACCAGGGCGCAGATACAGGGAGGAGGCCTGCCCTTCGCCGTCTATAGTGGCAATGGGCTCTGGAGTGTGTCGTCTACCGTGTCGGCGGGTCAACCGTCAACGGCAACACCTAATGCGGCGCCTAATGCACGGCAACAAGGTACGACGCCACCCCAGACGGCACACCGGACACAGCAAAATGCGACACCATCTCAATCGACACCAGCGAGTGGTAGGGTATCCGTCAGCGGGGGCCCCCAAGGCCCGGTCGTACAGATACACGGTCTGGGAGATGGCTGGACGTCAGTCGTAGGAGAATCCTCTCGAAAGATTTGGCACTCGCCCTATGACCGTAAAGCGAAGAAGCAGGCGCTTCCCGAGACTACCTTGGTGCGTCGCAGCGTACTCGAGCAGGCCTTGGCCCCGGAGGATGTGGCCAAGCTGCCAAACGGTCCTTATGTGAGGGTCTCTTTGGTAGCCGGCTCTCACGGGAGCGGCCAGGTCCACGCCACACCTGCGCACGCTACGGGTAATGATAGTTCGCCAGCGCGTCGCCGCACGGCCCGAGGCCTTGCAACTGCCTTGGTGGGAGGTTCCCTGTTCGGGGGACATAGTGCTGCTGCCCATGGCTGGACCGGCGATGTGCTTAATCGTGCGGCCTCTCCGGAGTCTCCCGCACTTCTCCTCAACGGATTGGGTTTCGTGACGCGGGGAACCCTCAATTTCTTCAAGGCTCGTTTCGACGAAAAGATCAGAATTAATCACGAGGCACTTGAACGAGGCGAGGTCACGGCGGAACTGCTCAACTGGGAAGCCAGTCGCATCATAGCCTCTCGTAGGGCCCTGAATCTCAGCAAGGAGCAGGTCGCGAGAATCGGCACCGTGACGGAGGAATTTTGGGCACGCTACCAACTGCTGCAGGAACTGCACGTTAATCAAGCGAGTGCACAGCGGGGTTGGACGGAAGATGCCAGGATGCTAGCACTCAGACAATCGGCCAGTCTTTATCGAGAGCAGCTGAAAAGAGTCGCTGGGGCGGAGGCCCTGACCGTTAACCCACTGGATCCCCGCACCGTGAGGGGAGTGATATTCAATAGCAGCATATTAGCGACACACTTGGTCAATGATGTGGTGTCCTGGCAGTATCTTCAGAATCAATGGAGTAACGGAGAGCTCTTTAGCACTAACCTGCTAGACGTTACCGGCAACCTCGGGTTGGCAGGCTTTCTTGCCGCCAACGTCGTTCTCGCCGGTAGCGCAGCGGTCAAGGTGGGTACGGGGCTGGCGCGTGTTGATCTGAAATCCCTGCCACTGATCAACAAGTTGACCGGTACCAGCACGGCTACTGGGTCGTACTTCTACGGCATCATGACGCCGCCATGGGCCGCATACACCATGTACTCTGCTGGAGATGCCATTGCCAACGGCCACTGGTTCGCTGCCGGAGTCCATCTGGCCGCACTCCCTTTCCAGATTGGTCTGTCCTATTACGGTATCAAGGGACTGCGTGATGATGCCATTTCCATGGTGCAGGCATGGAAAGGAGGCCAGGATCCCAGCAGATCCTGGCCGATTCGGTTGCTGTATCCAATGACCACCATCCCCATGGCGGCATTGACCGGCACCGAAGCTTACAACCAATTCATGCAAGGCAATCATCTTGCGGGCACGGCCCTGGCGGGTGGCACTCTCATGCAGATGTACTTCATCGATCTTGCGAGCAGGCGGCTCAACTGGAGGGATGCGGATGTGCGTCATGGGCCATTCCGCCGCTTGACCGATGACAACCGCTTGGCAGCGGATGGGAATCGTATCTGGGCTGGCGTGGGCTTGACACTCGCCGGAGGCATGTTAATTCCTGGTGCTTTGATTGATTTGCGTGATTATCTGGAAGACAAGGAATTGCTGCCGGATTGGGAGTGGTTGATTGCGGATCTCGAAGATGATGAAGAATCCGGAGACTCTCCTGCCACGGAAGATGTGTCGGGGCGGTCGGAACAGGAGTTTACCTCGCTAAGTCCGGAGCCGACTCAGCAGCCAAATGATGGAGGGGGGCGTCATGAAGAAGAGCACGAGCACTGGTCTGCCCGGTCTTGGAGACCTTCTACCCACACCGCAGACATTCAACGGCGCACCAACCCGGCTCTCGAGGATCAGGGACATGACTGGGTTGAGGTCGAGTCACACTTGTCGCTGGGAGGCATTGCCATCAGCCGGGGGCACGATGTCGCAGAAGTGGTAGAGCTCAACCTGGGCCATATCGCTGATCCCAGTGCTCTGCAGCCTGGGGACAGGGTCTATCTGCCAAAACGGGAGATGGCTTAGCGCTATCGAGACCACTTGGAAGAGCGATTGATGAACTCACCCGTTGCCAATAGTCAAGCGGATCCATATCCGGCGCTGGGGTTACGGCTCGATCCTCGCTTTGTCGGGGGGTTGATCGAGTATGTCAGGGCGAGAGGGGGAATTCCCTTTGCCGAGTTCATGGATCGCTCTCTCTATGGGCTCGATGGTGAAGGGGGGTATTACAATTCGGGAGTCGTTTCGATCGGCAATGCGAGCAACGACGATTTTGTCACGGCACCGGAGCGAAGCCGTTACTTTGGCCGTACGCTTGCGAAAGCGCTGGTCGATATGCATACGGCAATGGGCCGTCCCGGGCGCTTTGATGTGATTGAGATGGGGGCTGGTAATGGGACACTGGCTCGCGACATCATCGAAACCTTGAAGATCGAGCATATCGAGCTTCATGACGCTCTTCGCTATACGATTGTCGAGCGCAGCCGGGCCTTGATCGTGCGTCAACAGCGCGTCCTGGCGGGGCGGCCGCGGGTCCGCTGGATTCACGCAAGCGCAGATAGTTTGCCGTTGCGGAAGGTTCGAGGCGTGTTTCTCTCCAACGAACTCCCTGATGCCTTTCCGGTGCACCGTGCCGTGGTTCGGCATGGGGAGCTCAACGAAATTTACGTCACCGTCGATTCGCATGGGAACTTCAGCGAAGAGGAGCGATCGCCGAGTGCGGCTCTCGCCGCCGTGCTTATGGACCTGAATAAGGTATTCCCGATCGCTGCACAGCCAGAGGGCGAGCGGCTGACGGTCAATATCAGGGCCATACACTGGATGCGCGAGCTAGGAATGGCTCTCGATGAGGGCTATGTGCTGACTTTCGACTACGGAGGGCCGGGCGCCATCAGGAAGGCCCCCTATACCGTCTTTGACTGGGAGCAGTATCCCTTGGAGATAGGGTACCAATATCCCGGTGTGGTCGACATGACTTCCCATGTCGATCCCATTATCCTTTCCAAGGTCGGAGCTGGTGAAGGGCTGGAACCCATAGCTACCACTAAAGCGCCTCAGGGGGTATATGCCCAGCCTGTATTTCTTCAGGCGTATGGATTGAGGGAAAGCCTGCGTAGAGAGAAAGATTCCATCAAGCGAAATAGAGGCTTGAGGCTGTTGGGAAAGGATTATTCCAATTTCTTTGCCTTGGTTCAGAGAAAAACACGCCAGATTTCATGCCCTGACAAAAGCAACGACCAGAAAGGACTCCTTTCTGGGGAGGCGCCAGTTCGACAGAAAGAAGGAGTTCATGTCTATCGCCTTGGTGACATCCCGGCGCTGAATGACATATCGCGGCGAGGAGAGTTTCCGGCTGGATACTACGTTCATTTCATGCGTCTTCCCAACATGGATGTCAATTTGTCGTCGTTCCGCCGGGGCAAAGTAATCTGTAGTGGGTGTGTCGGAGAGGATGGTCGTATCCTCTGGCCCGATGGCCTAAGGGTGCGTGCTGCTCACGATACATACATCGTAATTACTCCTTTCTCGGCATCTGAGATGGAGAATCGCTTGGTTCATGGCGGGAACGTCGCCAGCTGTGGACCATATGCACAGGGTTGCCTGCTTGGCGAGGCTAAGCAATAGCAGAGGGGTCGCTGTTCGGAGGGGTACGTTGGGCACGTCGCCACCATGGGCTAGGGTGGCGCTACAGGATTTTTTCGAATTTCTGCACTTTTTCAGAGCTTTATTTCTGTGCGCCTGGTTTTTTCTGAATTTAGTAGTATTGGCTAAAGAAAATTTCTTTATTTCATGGCGCATGGAAAACTTAATTGAACTGTAGCTTTTGTGTGGTTGAGGGGGATTTTTAACAATTCATTGCGAAGCATTATTGTATTTCTCAGTATGCTTTATATGTTTATATCACGCATCTTTATAAATAGCATTTAGTCGTTTTTCCTCCTTTTTTTCATTGCACTGGCTGTTCGTTTGTCTATGATTTGGTGGAGTGGCACTCATGAGATCTAATTCTGTTTTCTCGACGTGATGATAAGAGTTGAGGAGCCAGGTAGCCGCTGCTCAGATTTTCCATCCTAAAAGGAGACATGGCATGGCGATCTTCAAGGTCAAGGAAAAGAAAGAAAACGGGGATGTTCCCGGGGCTGGTGGTGCCGGTGGCGGTGGCATCGACGTCCAAGAGTTGAAGAACGTCTTCGACCAGGCCGCCAAGAAATCGATGGAGGTCAGCAAGGTCAAGACCGAGGGTAACACTGAGGTCGATACCGCCAGGGCGGCTCGCCCGAACAATTGATGCGGTCACGACGGACGCTGGCGGGGCACCAGCGTCCGTTCGTGCTTGAAGTTCAGCTGCGCATTGCTGCTGTCATGTCTCGGGATGGGGCCCGGGCATGGTGGCATTTGATGACAGGTGGCATCCATGGCTTCCGTGACTTCGTTATTGATGCCGACGACCGAGGTGTTCTCCACCCTGGAAGTAAGGAGCGGCCTTCATGCGGGAGTGGCCGTGCCACTCGAACAGCCGGTCTGTCGTATCGGCTCCGCGACCGGCTGTGACGTAATACTGAGCGATGCCGACGTTGCCGCTGAGCATGTCATTCTGCGCTTTCACGCGCGGATGGTGGCCATCGAGGCGGTCGGTGGCGCTATCGAGGCCAACGGTAAACTGCTGGCGCAAGGCACCGGTTGGCGTACGCCCTTGCCGGTTACCCTTGTTGTCGGTGACGTGAAATTTGCACTTTCGCGCCCTGAGCTGTCGCTTCCGCCAGCCCTGCAGAGCGCCCAGCGAGGGGTGGGCATGCTCCAGCGTCGTGTGCAGGCGAGCGTGCCCGTAGTAAGGGAAGCACTGAGGCGTCGGCTTGCCCCTTTGCGAGTTGCCCTGCAGCGCTTCGCCTTGCCAGCGGTCCTCATCCTTAAAGTCAGGCTGGTGTGGTTGTGGTCCCGCGTCGAGCGAGCCACTGCTCCTGTAAGGCAGCGCCTCGGTGCCTGGCTCGCGCCGTTGGGAAGCTTCGTTTCCCGTCAATGGCGTCGCGTGCCGATCCCGGCGCACTGGCGCCACCGGCTGGCCCAGGTGCGCCAGTCGCCGACGCGTGTCCTGGCCAGTCGCAGCACCGCGGTGACGGCGCTCTGCACGACCCTGGCGATCATTGGCATCTACCAGCTCGTTGGCGTCGGCACGGCAGGGGCCAGCATCTCGGCCAGTGCGCTCCATACCACGGGCATGTTGCATCCACAGGCTGCCGAGGCGGCCCGCTCGCTGATGGTCGTCGATACGCCACCCGGCGAGGCGCTGGCCCAGCGGCTCGCCGAGGTCGGTCTGGAGGGGCTGCAGGTCCGGGATGCCGGCAATCATCTGGTCGTGGCCGGCGAGTTCCCACCCGAACGCTATGACGAGTGGCGCGACGTGCAGCTCTGGTTCGACCAGCACTATGGCGGTAGCCAGCTGCTGATCAGCGAAGCCCGTCCGCAGCTGTCGACCGATTCGCCGGCCCTGCAGTTCCAGGCGGTGTGGTTCGGTGAGAATCCCTATGTCGTTGGCCCCCGGGGTGAACGCCTCTATCCCGGTGCCGCCCTGCAAGAGGGTTGGGTGCTGGCAGAGATCGCCGACAACCGCGTCACGGTACGCCGTGGCAACGACGAATTCTCCCTGACGCTGTAGCGGAACGCTGCCGGCCCCTTGCCATGGAGGCGACGCCATGAGAGTCACCGCCGATCGTATTCATGACGATCCTCGTCTTCGCTCCAGCGCCGGGACGGTGCCCCATGTCGGCGAGGCCGGCGGCAGCAAGCCTGTCGATCCGGAGCGACAAGCCGATTTCGCCAGGGCGGTGGAGGGCAGCCAGGCGCGTCGCCAGCAAGGCGGCACACTGCGCGAGCAGATCGAGCGCCTGGCGCTGCCCGTTGCCGGCGACCCTTCGCTTTATGCCGATGAGCGCAGCATCGGACTGCTGCAGCACGTGGTCGATGCGGTGTTGCCCGAGATGGATACGCAGGCCGAGGTCGTCGAGATGGCCGCGCAGCTGATCAATGAGGAAATCGCGCAGCGCCTGGAGTGGGCCGAACGACGCGCCGAGGCCGAGGAGCTCGAGCCATGAGGGATGGCGACCAGGGAGCGGCGGAGCTGTTGCACATGATGGGGCATCTTTATCTCAAGAGCGGCGAAACGAAGCGCGGCCTGGTGCTGCTGCTGATCGCGGTGCATGTCGCCCCCGAACATGCCGGCATCCTGCACACGCTGGCCCGGGCCTTCATCGCGGTGGGCGACACCTCGAGGGCGCTCGACGCGATAGAACACCTCGAGCGGCTACAGGGAGCCTCGCCCGGTCTGGTGTTGCTGCAGAGCCGGGCACTGTGGGCGGCTGGGCAGAAGGACGAAGCCCGACGTCGTTTTCGCGATTACCTGCAGCAGCGGGGGAATGCATGAGCGCGGTCCTGGCAAAGCTCAATCTCCTTGCCCAGCGAGCTGCCCAACGCAGCGACGTGGTCATTGCGCTGTTCATTGTGCTGGCGGTGGTCATGATGATCATCCCCTTGCCGACGACGTTGGTGGATGCGCTGATCGGCATCAACATCGGTTTCAGCCTGCTGATCCTCGTCGTGGCGTTCTACATCTCGCACCCGGTCGAGTACTCCTCGCTGCCGCCGATCATCCTGCTGGCCACGCTGTTCCGCCTGGCGCTTTCCATCACCACCACGCGGCTGATCCTGCTCGATGGCGATGCCGGGAAGATGGTGTCGGCGTTCGGCAATTTCGTCATTGCCGGTGAGGTAATGATCGGCCTGGTGGTATTCCTGATCATTACCGTGGCCCAGTTCCTGGTGATCACCAAGGGCGCCGAGCGGGTCGCCGAAGTGGCCGCCCGCTTCATTCTCGATGCCATGCCGGGCAAGCAGATGAGTATCGACAACGACTTGCGCAACGGCGATATCGAGCAGGCCGAGGCGCGTAGCCGGCGTCAGCGGCTGGAGCAGGAGAGCCAGCTCTACGGAGCGATGGACGGTGCGATGAAGTTCGTCAAGGGCGATGCCATTGCCGGGCTGGTGATCCTGTGCGTCAACCTGATCGGCGGCCTGTCGATCGGCATGGTCAAGCGGGGCATGTCGTTCGGCGAGGCGGTGGACACCTATTCGCTGCTGACGGTCGGCGACGGGCTCGTGGCCCAGATCCCGGCGCTACTGATCGCCGTCGGCGCCGGTACCGTCGTGACGCGGGTCAGTTCCAGTTCCGGCCATAGCGGTGACCTGGGCAGCGAGATCGTCGGCCAGCTCGGCAGGAGTGCCCGGGCGTTGGGATTGACCGCCGTCATCCTGTTTTTCGCTGCCTTTATCCCGGGGTTCGCTTCCGGGGTGTTCCTCACCTTGGCGGCTGGGTTGGGTTTCGCAGCCTTCGTCATGCATCGCCGGGAACGCAGCCTGGTGGCACAGGTTGATGCCAGCGGGGAGCTGTCCTCCCCGGCACCCCTGGCGGCTGGCGCCGCTCCCACTCCCACTAGGGAAGCGGCAACGCCGGCTGACGAGGAACCCGCGCCGAACGCTGACACTGCACCGGAGGCGGGTGGATCACATCGTGTGGTGCTGTGCCTGTCGGCCTCGCTAGCCGATGGGTTGTCTCTCGATGCCCTGCGCTGGGAGCTTGACGATGCGCGCCGCCGTGCCGGGGCAAACCTGGGAATCGAGATGCCGGGCGTCGGCCTGCGCACCGATGCGGAGCTGGAAGCCGATCATTTCGCCATCGAGCTCGACGAAGTCCCGATCACGCAGGGGGAGCTCCCCGCCGAGCGGGTGCTGCTCGACGACGACCCCGTGCACCTGGAGCTGCTGGAGGTCGAGGCCGCCGAGCATCCGTCGCCGTTGGGGCGGCACTCGGGGCACTGGGTGGCTGCGCAGGAGGTCGAGCGTCTGGATGAGGCCGGGATCGGCTATCGCAGGGCCGATCAGGTGTTGTGCCTGTGCCTGGAGCGCACTCTGGCCCGCTATGCCGGCGAATTCGTCGGCATCCAGGAGACCCGCACATTGTTGTCGCGCATGGAGCAGGACTATGCGGAGCTGGTGGGCGAGGCGGTGCGCGTGGTCTCGCTGCAGAAGATCTCGGACATCCTGCGCCGCCTGGTGGACGAAGGCATTCCGCTGCGTGCGCTGCGCACCATCCTCGAAGCAGTGGTGACCTGGGGCCCCCAGGAAGCGAACGTGCCGCGGTTGACCGAGCGGATTCGGGCCGCCCTGTCGCGCCAGATCTGCCATCGTTTTGCCCGCGCCGATAGGGTACTGCCGGCCTGGGTGGTGACCCGCCAGCTCGAGGAAGCCATCCGGGCGACGCAGCGCAGTGCCGATGGCGCTGCCAGGAGCGGCAGCGTGCCGGCATCGCTGTCACGCGCCTTGAACCGCTGGTTCCAGCAGCGCCTGGAGATGCTGGACAGCGACGTGTCGCCGGTGGTGGTGGTGTCCGCCGATGTGCGTCCGGTACTGCAGCAGTGGGCGAAGCGGCACGAGCTGGATCTGCCAGTGATCGCCTGGTCCGAGGTGGCGCCGGAGTTCAGCCTCCAGTCGCTGGCCCAGGTCAGGTTGCCGCAAGCGAACTCGCGGGGCGATGGCGAGGCTGCCAGCGCGCCCAAGGGTGAAGCGGAATGAACGACTCGAACGACAACCCTCCCCATCAAGGAGCAGTGACTGCGATGGCAGCCAGACCCTCGATTCTCCCTCCCTCCTTCGGCCCGGTACGCTTCCGCTATCTGGCCTGCTGCCTGACAACACTGCTGTCATGGCTCGTGCTGGCGGCTTCCGCGTATGCCCAGAATGTCGATCCTGGCGGGGAACAGGGGCTCACGCTGGAGACCGGACAGGGGCGCATCCTGCGCTTCGGCGAACCGGCCGAGTCGGTGTTCGTGGCCGACCCCGAGATCGCCGACGTACAGATCGTCTCCCCAGGGGTGATCTATCTCTTAGGCCCAGGGCGATACCCAACCTGATCGTCCTGGGCGCGGACGAGCGTACCCAGGCATCGATGCGACTGCAGGTGCGTGATGGCGCCCATGCGGTCAACCAGGCCCTGCAGGGGGCCGGGGGCGGGGCGCCGATCGTGCTGCGCATGGCCGGCAACCAGCTGGTGGCGGAGGGGGAAAGCGCCGACGTCGATAGTGCCATCGCCATCCAGTCGACGCTCGAAAGCCACGCGCCGGAAGAGGGGCGAGCGCTGGATGCCACCACTTACCAGGGCAGCACTCAGATCAACCTGCGCGTGCGCTTTGCCGAAGTCTCGCGTGAGGAGCTGCTGCAGTACGGCGTCAGCTGGAGCGCACTGATCAACAACGGCTCCCTGTCGCTGGGCGTGCTGCCCGGCTCCCAGGCCGGCATGACCTTCGGCACCCTGGGCGCGGGGGGGGACAGCGTCGACGGGCTGCTGCAGGCGCTGCAGGAGAACGGCCTGCTGCAGATCCTGGCCGAGCCCAACATCACCACGGTCACCGGGGAAACCGCCAGCTTCCTGGCCGGCGGCGAGATCCCGATTCCGGTACCGGTCAATCGCGACCTGGTCGGCATCGAGTACAAGCAGTTCGGCGTCTCGCTGCTGTTCACGCCGGTGCTGCTGCCCAACGATCGCATCTCGCTGCAGGTGCGTCCTGAGGTGAGCAGCCTGACCGGCAGCAGCGTGGAGGTCGGGGGCATCAGCGTGCCGGGGCTGCAGGTCCGGCGCGCCGACACCCTGGTGGAGGTGGGCAGCGGCCAGACCTTCGCCATCGCCGGCCTGTTCCAGCGCGACACCTTCAACAACATCGAGCGTGTCCCGGTGCTGGGCGATGTCCCGGTGCTCGGCAACCTGTTCCGCTCGCGGCGTTTCCAGCGCAACGAGACCGAACTGGTGATCCTGATCACGCCCTATATCGTCGAACCCGTCTCGGCGCCGTCGTCGGTTCGGCTGCCGATGGATCATGCCCGGGTCGCCGGTGACGAAGGAAGGCTCGATACGAGCAGTGCCTACCGGGTCGCGAGTGACGACCCCTTCGGCTTCCACCTGCAATGAACAAGGAGAACGAGGGCATGCGCTATCACACAGGCTGGCGAACCTGGCGACTTCTCCCCCTGGCGCTGCTGCTGAGTGGCTGCGTCTCGTCGATGGGGCCGATCTCCTGGGAGACCGGCTATCGGCAGGTGGGCGAACCCGCGGGGAGTGATACCGAGGCACTGCGCAGTAGCATCACGCCCAATACCTGTCGGGTGTCACCCGGCCAGGCCGGCATCGTACCCCTGCCGCCCGGTTGCGCCAACGACCTCAACCTCCAGGCCATGGTCGAGCGCCCCGGTGATCTGCTTCATGGACGTGCGATGGGGCCTGCAAGAGGCGCCCCAGTAGCGGCAGCGGCTCGCGAACGCCTGGAGGACCGGGAGCGTGCCAACAGCCGCCGTGTCGTGCTCGAGTCGGAGGCGCGTGGCTCCGCCAGCCGCAGCGCCACCACGGGGGATCTGTGAACGTTAGCCTGCAACTGCTGCTTCCCTGGGGCGCTTGGCCCCAGGGGAGGCGTCATCGCGCCATGGCCAGGCCCATGGCGCGGGCCCGGTCGGCGGGGTCGGCTATCTCGCCGATGCGCGCAGCCTGCTCGATCAGCGATTGGCGCTGGCTGGGGGACATCTCCGGCAGTGCGATGCTGTGGGCCTGCTCCAGCTCCTGGGCCAGCACCAGCACCAGTACCATGTTGCGGAAGTGGCGTTCCTCTGCCAGCGGTGAGTCGTTGACCCGACGCATCAGCTCGATGGCCTCTTCGTCCTCTCCGGCCAGCGAATGCGCCAGCGCCAGGTTGGTGAGGGCATCGGGGCTATGCGGCGAGAGTGCCGCTGCCTGGGAGAAGGCGTGCTGCGCCGACTCACCCTGGCCCAACAGGGCGTGGGCAGCGCCCAGGTGGCTCCAGGCCGCCAGGGTATTCACTTCCGGGGCTGCCTTGTGCAGGTTGCGTACCGCACTTTCGACCTCGCCAAGGCGCAACTGGGCCGTGCCCAGTCCCAGCAGGGCATCGGTGTTCTCGATATCGAGACTCAGGGCGGTGCGGAAGGAGGTCTTGGCGGCTTCCGCGTTGCCGGCATCGAGCCGAGCATTGCCGAGCCGTACATGGATCTGGGGGTCGTCGGCGGACAGCTCCGCCGCTCGCTCGTACATGGCGGCGGCCGTGGCGTGGTCGCCGCGCCGGCCGATGTCGTCCGCCAGGCTGAGCAGGCGGGCTTCCTCTCCGCCCAGGCCGCTGCCGGGGGTCGAGCAGGCGCCGAGTGTCAGACAGGAAAGCAGGATAGCGGGCATTCGTATGTCGTTGCGCATCACCGATGAGACCTCCTCGTATGGGGAAGCACGCCCCGAGTTTGCTTGCCGTGAAATACGCCTTTCAAGGAGCTTTCCGTTGCGGGTATTCCAGGGAAGCCTGTTACCTCGTCAGGCAAAGACGTTTCGATACTACTGCACCTTTCTCCTCCTTGGTATAGGAAAAATCATTTCGGTATCGATGCGAAAGGGTCATGCAATATTCACTCTTATTGGTGTGGGTTTGGCCACTATTTCAGGATATTGCATTGCCGAGGAACAGGTAAGCGGATGGCCGATGGAGGAGTGGAAGGAGCGCGAGTATCGCTACGTCATCATCGATCAAGACGTACGCGACGTGCTTCGGGAAATGGGGCACAACCTGTCGCTACCGGTGGAAATTTCACGTGAAGTCAAAGGGCGGGTAAGAGGGGACATACGCGCCGGTACCGCCGAGGAGTTCCTTGAGAGGATCAGCGCCGCCAACGGCCTGGCCTGGTTCTTCGATGGCGGTGTGCTGCATGTCGCCACGCGGGGCGAGATGACGCAGCGCCGCTTCGAACTCAATGGAATCGACTCGCAGCAGTTGATGGAAAACATAGAGGAATCCCGTATCGGCGCCCCCTTGCGAGTGCGACTGGTGGATGGTGGCTCGACGCTCCAGGCCTGGGGGCCGCCGGCATGGATCGACAGCGTGGCCAGGCACGTCGAACGCCTTCGTCAACCGACCCCGCGAGGTCCATCCGGTGTCCGGGTTTTTCGCGGCGGAACGACCGAGACCGCCGTCAGCGAATGACGGCGAAACGAAGAAAGCAGGCAAAACGAAGAGAAGAAAAGGAGGAAGAGATCATGGCGACTGAAGCCGTAGGTGCACCCGGTGGCAACGACCTTTCCAGCACGGATCAGCAGGCTTTCGATGCCGCCGTCGAGAATGCCCAGGCCCAAGCCATCGTCGGCCAGGCAGTGGGATCACTGGCGATGATGCACCTGATGGATTATGCCGGCGACATGCTCAAGGACGAAGGCTGACGTCGGTACGAATGCGGCAGGAATTGCCTGCCGTTCAGGCACACGTTATGAGGTGATTCGTGATGATGTCCGCGATGACGACAGGCGCGACGCCCGCCCCGATGGCGGAGGGCGTGGCGAATTCCGGAACGCTTGCCGAGCAGAATCTGTTCGAGCACATGGCACGCGTTTCCGGCTCGACCCTGCAGGCCGTGACCCCGGCCGATCTTGGCGAGAAAATCCTCAATGGGTTTGAGGGCACTCTCGAGCGGATGCAGGCGTTCTCCTCCGGCCAGGGCGGCGAAGGGGGTGATGCCTCTCGGGCCGTGTCGGGCATCGAGAGCGACGGCAGCGTTGACGACCCCAGCGCCGAGGCACTTGGTGGCGACCAGTTCCAGCGCATGATCGACGCGTTCGGCTCGATGTTCGACCATGCGGTCGAGTCGAGGCTGATGGCGTCCTGCGCTGCCCAGACATCGGGCGCCTGCTCGACGCTGCTGCGGGGATGACCGGTTTGCCACTTATCCCACGACGCAGGGGCTTGCTCCGAGCGCTGTCGATTCTCGCCATGGCGCTGCTGCTGCAGGCGTGTGACACCGAGTTGTATACCGACCTCAGCGAGCGCGAGGCCAACGTCATGGTGGCGGCGCTGGCCAGGCACGGGATTCCTGCCAAGCGGGTCGCCGCCGATGGCGGTCGCATGACCGTCACCGTCGACGAGGATCGCTTTGCCGAGGCGGTGGAGATACTGGATCGCCTGGGGCTGCCCCAGGAGCGCTTTTCTAATCTTGGCGAGATTTTCCAGGGCAACAGCCTGGTCTCGTCGCCGGTACAGGAGCGCGCTCAGATGCTCTATGCGCTCAGCGAAGAGCTGTCGCATACGGTGTCGCAGATCGATGGCGTTCTCACGGCCCGGGTGCACGTCGTCCTTCCCGAGAACGACCTGGTACGCCAGGACAGCACGCCTTCGTCGGCCTCGGTGTTCATTCGCCACGCGCCGGAGCTCGAGGTGGGTCCGCTGATCCCACGGATCAAGACCTTGGTGGCCAACGGCATTGCCGGGCTCTCCTACGACAACGTCTCGGTGGTGCCGGTGGCGGCGGTGAGGCTGGAGCCCCGGGTGGAAGTATTGCCAATGCAGACGAGCACCTTTCTCGGTATCGCCATGCCGACCAGCAGCGTCGGTCGCATCAGTTGGCTGTTCGGAGGCTTCGTCGTCCTGCTGCTGAGCCTGGCCGGGGCGGTGGGCTGGATGGTCTGGCAGCGGCGGCGCGCGCCCTATGACCTGGAGCCACCCGCATGAGCGGAGCAAATACCGTCGCCGAACGAGAGCCGTCGGCCTCGGCATGGCGAGCCTTCGTCGAGGCGCCGGCGCGCTACGTTGCGCGCCCCTGGCTGCAGGATTGCCTGGGAGGGATTGCCGGTGATGCTCTCCTGGAGTCGCTGCTGCGTCATCCCCGCTTCCAGCGCCGTCTGGCGCAGCGGCTGATTGACCGGCATGGCCTGATGCCACCCGAGACGCTGCCCGCGCCCACCGAAGAGGACGCTCGGCTGCTGGCGTTGCCGGCGTCGGCCGGCGCCGCCCTGGCCCACTACTGCGGCGTGATCTGCCATGCCGCCGCCTTCGTGCGCGAGATACGCGCGCCTCGCGTGGTGGCACTCAAGCAACGTTTCGGCGACGCCGCCTTCGCCGCCGCGCTGGCCAACCGCGAGCTGGCGGTGACGGCAGCGAGCGTTGACGACATCGAGACGCTGGCGCAGGAGGTCGAGCGCGATGGGCAGGCCTGCGTCTCGGCCTGGCTCTCGCTCCAGCCGCCCGAACTCGCCGCCTGGCTGAGGCTGGGGTTGGCCAGCGGCTTGCCGGGGGAGGGGACGCTGGAAGAAGCCTCCCCCGAAGTTTGCCGGCAAGGGCCGCGCATCGTGCGCTGCGCCGCCGCCATCGTCGATGCAGAAATCAGGGAATCAGAGCATGCACCAACTGCCGACACGCCCGGGTAAGGTCATCCTGCGCGGCGACGAGGCCCAGGCCTGGATCGATGGCTACGCCTTTCTCGAGCGCGCCCAGGCGCACGCCAGGGAGGTGGAGTCGAGAACCCGGCATACCGCCGCCAGCGCCTATGCCGACGGCTTCGAGGAAGGACGTCGGGAGGGCGAAGCCCGGGCGGCCGAGCTGCTGGCGCAGGCCACACAGCGGGTGGAGCGCTATCTGGCGGGGCTCGACCAGGCACTGGCCGAACTCTCCCTGCGCATGGTGCGTCGCATCCTGGGTGAGTTCGACGACGCCGAGCTGGTGAGCCGCTGCGCGCGCCAGGCCCTGCGCGAATTGCGCCATGACATGCGGGTCAGCGTGCGCGTGGCGCCGGAGCGGGTGGCAGCCGTCGAAGCGCTGCTGGCCCAGGGGCCGGCGATCCCCGAAGGCCCCGCCTATCGCGTCGAAGGCGATGCGCAACTGGGGCCGGGCCAATGCCTGCTGGTCAGCCCGGTGGCGATCGTCGATGTGGGGCTCGATGCCCAACTGACCGCCTTGCGTCGAGCGCTGGCGAGTGGCCAGGAGCCGCACCGATGACCTCCCCAGAGATCGATCTCGAGGCGCTGCTGCCGCGGCTGGGCGCGCGGCTGGAGGAAGCCGAACTGCGTCCGGTGCACGGCCGGGTGCGGCGTATTCGCGGCCTGCTGGTGCACGCCAGCGTCGACGGCACCGGCATCGGTGAGCTGTGCTACCTGCGCGACCCTGTGAGCGGGCGCCATGTCGCCGCCGAGGTGATCGGCTTCGAAGAGGAGCATGCCATTCTCTCGCCCATCGGCGACCTTCAGGGCATGTCCACCCGGGCCGAGGTGATCGCCACCGGTGGTCCGCAGGGCGTGCCGGTGGGGGAGGCGCTGCTGGGTCGGGTGATCAGCCCGCTGGGCACCTTCATCGATGCCGCGCCGGAGCGCGATCTCGACGCGCTGCGCCTCTGCCCGGTGCATGCCGAACCCCCCAGCCCCCTGGCGCGACAGCTGATCCAGCATCCGCTGGCATTGGGTATTCGCGCCATCGACGGCCTGCTGACCGTGGCGCGTGGCCAGCGCGTCGGCATCTTCGGCGAGCCCGGGGTGGGCAAGTCGTCGCTGCTCTCCGCCATCGTGCGCGGCAGCGAGGCGGAGGTCATCGTGCTGGGGTTGGTTGGAGAACGCGGTCGCGAAGTGCGCGAGCTGCTTGACGTGCAGCTCGATGCCAAGGCCCGGCAGCGCACGGTCTGCGTGGTGGCCACGTCCGATCGCCCGGCCATCGAACGGGCACGTGCCGCCATGGTCGCGACCACCGTGGCGGAGCACTTCCGCGACCAGGGGCGCGACGTCCTGCTGCTGGTCGACAGCATCACCCGCTTTGCCCGGGCCCAGCGCGAAATCGGCCTGGCCGCCGGCGAGCCGCCGACCCGACGCGGCTATCCGCCTTCGCTCTTCGCCGCCTTGCCGCGCCTGCTGGAGCGAGCGGGGCCGGGGGCCAGCGGGAGCATCACCGCACTCTATACCGTGCTCACCGAGGGCGACAGCAGCCTCGATCCGGTTGCCGAGGAGACGCGGGCCATTCTCGACGGCCACATCGTACTCAGCGCCGACCTGGCCAAGCGCGACCACTTTCCGGCCATCGACGTCCTCGCCAGCCGCAGCCGCCTGATGGATGCCGTCATCTCGAACGAGCAGCGCCGCAACGCCGGTCGAATTCGCGACCTGCTGGCGCGCCATCGCGATGTCGAGCTGCTGCTTCAGGTCGGTGAGTACCGCGAGGGCAACGACCCCCTTACCGACGAGGCGGTGGCCAGGCATGCCGCCATCGAAGCCTTCCTGCGCCAGAGCGAGAGGGAACACAGCAACTTCGAGGACACCTTGAAACGCATGGATGAACTGCTGTCATGACCGATCGATTCCGTCTCGAGCAACTCATGGCGCTGCGTGAGCGGCGCGAACGCCTGGCCGAGGCCGCCCTGGCGGCGCAGCAACGGCGCTGTCGGGACGAGGCGCACCGCATCGACGAGCTCGACCTCACCCTGGCGCGCGAGCAGAGCGACTTCGACCGGCTCGAGCAGGAGTGGTTCGAGGCGGCGGAGGGCGCCACCTTGTCACCGGCGGAGCTGGAGCAGGCGCGCCAGGCGATCGACGATCATCAGCGGCGCCAGGCCGAGCTGGCCGATGCGCGCTCGTCGGCCGAGCGCGAGCAATGCCGACTGCTCGAGGAGTGTGCCCGGCAGGCCGAGGTCTGGAAGCAACGCTCCCATGCCCGGGAGGCGCTGGGGAAGCTGGTCGAGCGCCGTCGCAGCGCCGACCGCATCGTGCAGGAGGGTCGCCTCGAGGCGGACCTCGAGGTCACCCTGCCGCGCGGAGGGCCGCCATGACCAAGCTCGACCTGATGCCGGCGACGGGGCGGCAGGGCTCGACGACGAGGGGCACGGTCGTGGCGGCGCGTCTGCCCCGGTTCTCGCCGGAGCAGGCGACCCTGCTCAACGCGCTGCATCGGCCCCGCCCCGCGCTCGCCCTCAGCCTGGGCGAACGGGCGCTGCGGCTGCGCATCGTCCCGCCGGCCGAGCCGACTCCCTTGCCGGTCGCGCTGGGGCTGTCGCTGGGCGACGCCCCCGCGCTACTCCGGCTCGGTCACGACGGCCTGGCGCTATTGACGCGGCACCTGGCGCTGCGCGCCGGGCTGGAGACGTGCGAGCCCGACCTCACGGCCCTGTGGCTGGAGTACGCCCTGCTGGAGTGGGTCGAGCCCCTGGAAGCCCGGCTCGGCGTCGCCCTGCGGCTGGACGGGGGGCAGCCCTCGTTCGACGGCGACGAGGCCCTCGACATCCTGCTGCAGCTGGAGGGCGACGGGGGCACCGGCCAACTGCACCTGTCGCTGGGCGCCGCCGCCACGCGGGCCGTCGCGCCGCTGCTGGATGCGCTTCCCGCCGTCGCGCCCAGGGCCTGCTCGGCGCTACCCGTCACCGTGCAGTGGGTCGCCGGCCATCAGCGGCTGCGGCTGGACGAGCTGCGCGGCCTGAGGCCGGGCGACGTGGTGCTGCTCGAGCGGCCGGTCAGGGCGCTGGCGGCCGCCGGTCGCCCGCTGGCCGAGGTGGAGGAGCAGGGCGGTGGACTGAGGCTGGTCACGACGCCACTCCCCGGGCCTGGTGACGACCTCGATGCGCCGTGCGCCGACGGCGATTCCCCCCGCAATGAAACCGGTAACCACAGGAGCCGTGACGCCATGGCAGAGAACCCCCATAGTCCGAAACCACCGCCCGATACGGCGGCCCTGGATGGCCTGCCGATGCGCCTGGTGTGCGAGCTCGGCCGCCTCGAGCTCACGCTCGGCGAGCTGCGCGAACTGGGGCCGGGAAGCGTGTTGCCGCTCACCCGGCCGAGGGAGGACGCCGTGGACCTGGTGGTCAATGGCCGGCCCCTGGGACGCGGGCGGCTGGTGGAGATCGGCGATGGCCTCGGCGTGCAGATCGTGAGGCTCACGGGCGATGAGTGAGTTCGAGCCCAACCTGGTCGGCATGATCATCGTGGTCGCCTCGCTGGGGCTGCTGCCCCTGGCGGTGGTGACCATGACCTCGTTCCTCAAGATCGCCGTGGTGCTGTTCCTGATCCGCAATGCCCTGGGCATCCAGCAGACGCCGCCCAACCTGGTGCTCTACGGCATCGCCCTGGTGCTGACGGTCTACATCACCACGCCGCTGGTCGGCGAGATCGCCTACCGGCTCGAGAGCCACGGCGGTTCGCTGGAGAGCGTCGAGGAGATCCGCGAGACCGGCACGCTGCTGCGCGGCCCGCTGCAGGAGTACCTGTCGCTCTACGCCAACGAGCGCGAGCGCGTCTTCTTCATCGATGCCACCCAGAACATCTGGTCGCAGCAGGCGCGCGAGAATTTGCAGGAGGACGACCTGGTGGTGCTGATCCCGGCCTTCGTCACCTCCGAGCTGGTGCGTGCCTTCGAGATCGGCTTTCTCATCTACCTGCCGTTCCTGGTCATCGACCTGGTGGTGGCGAACGTGCTGATGGCGATGGGCATGGTGATGGTCGCACCGCCGCTGATCTCGGTGCCGCTGAAGATCTTCCTGTTCGTTGCCGTGGACGGCTGGTCGCGCCTGATGCACGGCCTGATCCTCAGCTACGGAGGCTAGCCACGTGTCCGGCGATACCTTCCTCACGCTGATGAACAATGCCCTGTGGACCGTGCTGCTGCTGTCGGCACCGGCGCTGCTGGCGGCGATCGTGATCGGCTTCGGCATCGGCCTGCTGCAGGCGCTGACGCAGATCCAGGACCAGTCGCTGCCCCAGGCGGTCAAGGTCATCGTGATCATGCTGGTACTGATCGTGGGCGGGCCGCTGCTGGTAGGCCAACTGGTCAACCTGACCGACCAGGTGCTCGACAACTTCCCCGCCTGGTCGCGCTGAGGTTCCATGGCACTCGACGAATACGTCCCCCTTCTCACCGAGCTGGTCTATCCCATGCTCATGGCCGCCTCCATCGGCATGACCCGGGCGCTGGGGGTGATCCTGATCACGCCGGCCTTCAATCGGCTCGGCCTGACCGGGATGATCCGTTCCGCCGTGGCCGTGACCATCGCCCTGCCGGCGATCCCATTCATCTTCTCCGCGCTGCCGTCGCTGGGGCCGATGTCGGCCTTCGGACTCGCCGCCCTGCTGGTCAAGGAGCTGATCATCGGCGCCGTCATCGGCGTGGTGTTCGGCATACCGTTCTGGGCGGCGGAGGTGGCGGGAGAAGTGGTCGACCTGCAGCGCGCCTCGACCATGGGCCAACTGCTCGACCCGATGGGCAGCACCGAATCGGGCGTCACCAGCACGCTGCTGGTGGTGACCTTGGTGGCGCTGTTCTTCGCCTCGGGAGGCTTCATGATCCTGCTCGAGGGCTTCTATGCGAGCTATGCGCTGTGGCCGGTGGAGCGCTTCGTGCCGGTGCTGGAGGCCCGCAGCGCCCTGATGCTGCTGGACATGCTGGACCAGGTGATGCGGGTGGGCGTGATGATGGTCGCGCCGCTGCTGGTCGCCCTGCTGGTCGCCGACCTGATGCTCGCCTACCTGGCGCGCATGGCGCCCAGCCTGCACGTGTTCTCGCTGTCGCTGGCGATCAAGAACCTGCTCTTCACCTTCCTGATGCTGCTCTACGTGGTGTTTCTGATCCCGCTGCTGATGGAGGAGCTCGGCGCGCTGGGGGACGGCGACCGCCGCCTCGAAACGCTGCTGAGCGGCATCCCCCCGCTGGCAGAGGAGCGAGGCAGCGCATGAGCGAGAAACCCAGCGAAGAGAGATCGCTGCCGCCCTCCGAGAAGAAGCTGCGCGACGCACGCAAGAAGGGGCAGGTCAGCAAGAGCTCGGACATGGTCACGGCCATGGTGATGCTGGGCGGTACGCTCTACCTGCTCATGGCCGCCGACGGTATCGAGCGGCGCGTGCGCCACCTCATCGGCACCATCACGCGGCTCTATCACGAGCCTTTCGACACCCTGTGGCCACGCCTGCTGGCGCTGGCGGCGGAAATCGTGGTGCGCTCGGTACTGCCGATCATCGTCATTTCCGTGGTGGCGGCCGTGCTGACCAACGTCCTGATCATGCGCGGCCCGGTGTTCTCGGTGGACCCGGTCAAGCCGAGGTTCGAGCGCATCAATCCCGCCGAGGGCCTCAAGCGAATCTTCTCGGCCCGCGGCCTGATCGAATTCGCCAAGTCATTGTTCAAGATGGTCGCGCTGGCCACGGCGTTCGTGATCGTCTTCCGGCTGAGCCTGCAGACCCTGCTGGATTCGCCGCGCTGCGGCTTCGGCTGCCTGGAAGGGGTCTTCATGGCACTGCTCGAGCCGCTGATCGTGACCGCTCTGGTCGCGTTTCTCGTGGTCGGGCTGATCGACGTGCAGATGCAGCGCTGGCTGTTCCGGCGCGACCAGCGCATGACCCGGACCGAGCACAAGCGCGAGCGCAAGGACCTGGAGGGCGACCCCGAGATCCGCCGCGCCCGTCAGCGCGAACGGCGCGACATGTACGCCCACAGCGCGCGCACCGGCCTCGAGAACGCCTCGCTCATGCTGGGCGCACCCGGCGACTGGCTGGTGGGGCTGCGCTACGCCAAGGGCGAGACCCCCGTGCCGGTGATGGTATGCAAGGCCGCGCCCGAGGAGTCCGCCGCGCTGTTCGAAGCGGCTTGCACCCGGGGCGTGGCGGTGGCCAACCGGCCGGATCTGGCGGCTCGCATCGCCAGGCGCACCGCAAAGGGAGGACCGATTCCCCAGGACACGTTCCAGGCGGTCGCCGATGAATTGGTCGCAGCCGGGGTCATCTAGTTCGGGCCCGCCATTCGCGAGGCGAGGCGATGTCGATTTCAACGACGCTCATACGAAACATGAGTACTGGCCAGTAAGCTAATCTAAGGAATCACCCCGGAGAGACCACCATGCAATACATGCTGATGTGCTGTATCGACGAAGCGCTGTGGAACGGCCTGCCCGATGCCGAGCGCGATTCGGTCATGAACGACTACAACGCCCTGATCCAGGAGATGGTCACCAGCGGCCACTACCGCGGCGGCGCCCGGCTGCAGTCGGTGGATTCGGCCACCACCCTGCGCGAGCAGAACGGCAAGGTGGTGACGCTGGACGGGCCCTTCGCCGAGAGTCGCGAGCAACTGGGTGGCTTTCACGTAGTGGAGTGCCGTGACCTGGACGAGGCCCTGGGGCTGGCCCGGCGTATCCCGCCGCTGCGGGTCGGCGGTTCGGTCGAGGTGCGACCGGTGGACCCTGCCTATCGACTGTGAGGCCTCAGTGACCCTGGACGAACTCTATCGCCGCGAGTATGGCCGCGTGCTGGCCAGCCTGATTCGCCGCTTCGGCCACTTCGAGCTGGCCGAGGATGCCGTGCAGGCGGCCTTCGAGGCGGCGATGGTGCAGTGGCCGGCCCAGGGCTGGCCACCGAACCCGACCTCGTGGCTGATCGCCACTGCACGCCACAAGGTCGTCGACCAGTTGCGTCACCAGCAGATGCGCGAGCGCAAGGGCGACGAGCTACGCCAGCACCTGGAACTGCTGCTCGATCAGGACCTCGAGGCCGAGCCGCTCGACAGCCTGCGCCTGATCTTCGCCTGCTGTCACCCGGCCCTGGCGCGACCCGCCCAGGTGGCACTGACGCTGCATACCCTGGGCGGGCTGCGTACCGAGGAGATCGCCCGCGCCTTCATGGTGCCGGTGCCGACCCTGGCCCAGCGGCTGGTGCGGGCCAAGGCCAAGATCCGCGATGCCGGCATTCCCTTCGAGGTGCCCGACGACGCGGCGCTGGGGGAGCGCCTGGAGTCGGTGCTGGCGGTGATCTACCTGATCTTCAACGAAGGCTATGCGGCCAGCTTCGGCGACGACTGGGTGCGCAGCGACCTCTGTGCCGAGGCGATTCGCCTGGGGCGGATGCTGGTGCGGCTGCTGCCGGCGGAACGCGAGGCGCGTGGTCTGCTGGCGCTGATGCTGCTGCACCACTCCCGGCGCGACACGCGTACCGACGAGGCCGGCGACATCGTGCTGCTGGAGGAGCAGGATCGCACGCGCTGGAACGTCGACGAGATCGAGGAGGGCACCGCCCATATCGAGGTGGCGCTGCGTGGCAGCCCGCTGGGCCCCTACGCGGTGCAGGCCGGCATCGCGGCCCTGCACGCCCAGGCGGTGATACCGGCGGAGACCGACTGGCGGCGTATCGCCGCGCTCTACAGCCTGCTCTACGCCCTTCAGCCCACCCCCGTGGTGGCGCTCAACCGGGCCGTGGCGATCGCCATGGCCGATGGGCTGGAAACGGGCCTCGAGCTGCTCGAGAAGATCCACCTGCCCAACTATCACCTGCTGCCGGCGACGCAGGCCGACCTGCTGCGCCGGCTGGGCCGGCATGACGAGGCGGCGACGCATTACCGCGAGGCGCTGACGCTGGTCACCCATGACGCCGAGCGGCGTTTCCTCGAGCGCCGCCTGCGCGAGGTAGTGGCAAACGCCGCCGATGTCGATTTGCCGTTGGCTGGTTCGAGAGAGGGATGAGGCCTCTTGGCTATCCCAAGTTCATCACTCAGGAGAGATTCCCATGAGCTACGTCGATGGATTCGTCGTGCCGGTTCCCGAAGGGAACCTCGACGCTTACCTGGACATGGCCCGGCAAGCTGGCGAGATCTGGCGCGATCACGGCGCGCTGGAGTACGTGGAGTGCGTGGCCGATGACGTCCCGTCGGGAGAGCACACCTCCTTCCCGCTGAGCGTCAAGCTCGAACCGGGGGAGACGGTGATCTTCGCCTGGATCCTCTACGCCTCGCGCGAGGAGCGCGATCGCATCAATGCCAAGGTGATGGAGGACCCGCGCATGGCCGGCATGATGGATCCGGCGAACCATCCGTTCGATGGCAAGCGCATGATCTGGGGTGGGTTCCGCGAGGCGCTGAGGCTGCCCTAGCCCGGGGTCAGCCAGGCGAGGCCAAGTCCCACCACCGCGGAAGCCACTGTCGGGCCGGCAATGCAGCGGGCCAGGCGAGCATTGCCGGCGCTGACCGACAGCACCACCTTGAACAGATTGTTGACCGAGGCCGCCAGCACGATGCCCTGCACGGCGGTGGAGAGTTCGATGGTGCTCGCCGCCATGCGGCTCAGCGACAGGGCAACGGCATGCACGTCCGCCATGCCGGAAACGGCGGCCAGCAGGTAGACGCCGGCATCGCCGAGCCAGGCGCGCAGCCACTCGCCCAGCACCATGACCACCGTCAGCAGGGCGCCGAGCAGCAGCGCGGCACGCAGCTCCAGCGGGTTCTGGGTCATCGGCCGGTCGGCCTTGAGGTCGCGGCGATGGCGGCGCCATAGCCACAGCGCCGGCAGGAAGAGCGTCACGCCCATGGCCGCGACCGGTGCCAACAGGCGCGGCAGCAGCGCGGGGCCGAGCAGGGCGGCATAGAGCAGCAGGCGCGGCAGCATGGTGCCGCAGGCCAGCAGGATGCCGGCGGCCAGCATCGGCGCGAGTTCCGGCTCGCGCTTCGATTGGCGGGCGTACTGCAGGGTCAGGGCGGTGGAGGAGGTGAGCCCGGCGAACAGCCCGGTGAACAGGATGCCCTTCTCGGTGCCGCCGAGGCGCACGGCGAAGTAGCCGACGAACGAGATCGAGGCGATCAGCACCACCAGCCACCAGATCTCCCGAGGATTGAGCACGCCGCCGGGGCCCATGTCCTCGTTGGGCAGCAGTGGCAGCATCACCACGCTGATCAGCAGCAGCTTGAGCCCGGCATCGAGTTCGTTGGCCTGAAGCTTGTTGAGCAGGCCATGGATCTCACGCTTGTTGTCGAGGATCAGCGCCGTGACCACCGCGCAGGCCGTGGCCAGCCCAATGTCCACCGCCACCGCCAGGGCGCCGAAGCAGAACGTCATCAGCAGCCCGATCAGCCCGGTGATGCTGTAGTCCTGGCTCTGCTCCATGCGCGCCCGGTAGCCGACCAGGGCGATGATCGCCACAGCCAGGAAGATCAGCGGAAAGGCCCAGCGCGTCAGCGCTTCCGCCAGCAGCGCCGCCACGCCGCCGAACAGTCCCACCAGGGCATGGGTGCGCACCCCGGCCACCCGCTCGCCCCACTCCCGCTCGCGAGCGACCCAGCCACGTTCGATACCGATCAGCGCGCCCAGCAGCAGCGCCACGGCAAGCTCTATGAGCACGGTATTGTCGGCCAGAAAGTCGCTGGCAAGATCGTCCATTGTCTTCCCTTCCTTGGAAACCCTCTCTCCAGAGTGGAACGCCGCGCTTCTGCCTTCAACCCGAAGGCGGGCGGGCCAGCCCCTCACCTCAGCGAGGCGCTTGCCAGCGGACAGACTCTTGCTGAATACTGTATTTATTTACAGATTTTGTTGGAGGTCCCATGTCGCTTGTCCCCCTCTCCGCGCTGCGCATCGTCGGTAGAACCGCGACATCGCCCACGCCGCAATATCTGCCCTTGTTGGGCTGCCGGGTACGCGCCGGCTTCCCCAGCCCCGCCGACGATCACCTGGATGGCGATCTCAACCTGCACGAGTATGTCGTGCGACGGCCGGCATCCACCTATTTCGTGCGCGCCGAGGGAGACTCGATGCAGGGAGACGGCATCCACGACCGCGACCTGCTGGTAGTGGACCGCAGCCTGGAGCCGTTGCCGGGGCGGGTGATCGTGATCGCGGTGGATGGTGAACTCACCGTCAAGCGGCTGGCGCACCAGCGTGGGAGAACCGTGCTGCTAGCCAGCAATCCGCGCTTTGCGCCGATTCCGTTGGAAGGGCGCGAATGTCATGTGTGGGGCGTGGTGACCCATGTGATCCATGCGCTTCCGGGAGCGCCGGCATGATCGCCCTGGTCGACGGCGACAGCTTCTACGTCAGTTGCGAGCGAGCCTTCGACCCGCATCTGGAAGGGCTGCCGGTCGGCGTGCTCTCCAACAACGACGGCTGCGTGGTGGCACGCTCACGGGAACTCAAGGCGCTGGGGGTGGCCATGGGAGCGCCACTGCACCAGTTGCCCCCGGCCATTCGCCGCCAGGCCGTGCTGCTTTCCAGCAATTACGCCCTCTACGGCGATGTCTCGCGCCGGATGAACCAGGTGCTTGCCGAGTTCTCCCCGGCGGTGGAGCTCTACTCCATCGACGAGAGTTTCGTGCACTTCTCTGGCTTCGATCCCGGGGCGCTGGAAGCCCATTGCCAGCGACTGCGCGAGACGGTGCGACGCTGGACCGGCATCCCGGCCGGCGTGGGCCTGGCGCCCACCCGGGTGCTGGCCAAGCTGGCCAACCGCTTGACCAAGCGTGAGCCGGCCTACGAGGGGGTCTGTCGGCTCGAGGCCGACAGCGATGCGA
Source organism: Billgrantia sulfidoxydans (assembly GCF_017868775.1). Taxonomy (NCBI): domain Bacteria; kingdom Pseudomonadati; phylum Pseudomonadota; class Gammaproteobacteria; order Oceanospirillales; family Halomonadaceae; genus Billgrantia; species Billgrantia sulfidoxydans. The sequence goes on from NZ_CP053381.1 coordinate 855,591, forward strand.
CCCGCCGCCTGCTCGAGCGCCTGCCGGTTGCCGAGCTGTGGGGCGTGGCCCGACGTACGGCCGAACGGCTGCAACTGATGGGCATCGAGACGGCCTGGCAGCTGCGCCAGGCCGATCCCAAGTGGATTCGCGGCGCCTTCTCGGTGGTGCTCGAGCGCATCGTCTGGGAGCTGCGCGGCCATCCGTCGATCGAGCTCGAGAACATGCTGCAGCCACGCCAGCGCATCCTGGTGTCGCGCTCCTTCGGCAGGCTGAGCGACGCGCTCGCCGATCTGCAGGCCGCCACGCGGCAGCATGCCACGCGGGCCGCCGAAAAGCTGCGGCGACAGGGCAGCCTGGCCCGGGCGGTACTGGTCTTCGTGCGCACCAACCCGCATCGGCTGCAGGATGCCCAGTACGCCAACAGCCACGTCGTGGCACTGCCGGAGCCCTGCAACGATACGCCGACCATTCTCGCCGCCGCGCGCCGGGCGCTGGCGGCTATCTTTCTCGAAGGGCATCGCTACCAGAAGTGCGGCGTGATGCTGCTCGACCTGGTGGACGCCGAGCGCCGTCAGCTGTCGCTGCTGGAGGAGCCGGCTGACGCGCGGCGACGCGATCGCAGCCGACGCCTGATGGCGGCCCTCGATCACCTCAACCGCGAGATGGGGCGTGACACCGTGCGCTTCGGCCTGCCGCACCAGGATAACGCCTGGGCCCTGCGCTGCCAGCGCCGTACCCAGCGCTACACCACCTGCTGGAAGGAGCTGGTGACGGTCAAGACGGGATGACCGCGATGGCTCTACCTCGGGAGCAATCACGTGGCGGGAAGGCGCCCCGGGTGCCATGCTGAAGACGACTGCCCGTGTGCAGGAGATGCCTATGCCGTGGCCCATTCGCTGGCGCTGTTCGCTGTCGCTGCTGTGCGGTGTCGTGCTGTTGGCGGGGTCGCTGGCGACGAGCGCGCGTGAACTCGCCGCCGAGGTCGACGAGATGGTCGAGGTGGAAGTCGCCACGGTGGGCCTGGCCGGCTTCGGCGGTCCCCCGGTGGTGCTGCTGCGTGAGCCGGGCGTGCGCGAGGTGATTCCGATCTTCATCGGCATCAGCGAGGCGGGCGCCATCCTGCGCGGGCTGGCCGGCGAGCGCTCGCCCCGGCCCATGACCCACGAGCTGCTGGGAGACGTACTCGGCGAGGTCGACGCCACTCTGGAGCGGGTCTACGTCGATGCCATCGTCGACAATACCTTCTTCGGCATGCTGGAGCTGAGCCTGCCGGGGCGCGAAGAGACGCTGCTCATCGACAGTCGCGCCAGCGATGCCATCGCCTTGGCGCTGCATGCGGGGGCGAGCATTCACGTGGCCCCGCAGGTGCTCGAGGCGGCCCGCAGCATCGACTACGAAGGGCTCGACGAGCGGGTGGTCGTGGCGCTGGGCATCACCGTCACGCCGGCCACCGACGACCTGCGCGAGGCGCTGGGCCTGCCTGACCGCCCCGGGGTCCTGGTCAGCGACGTACACGGCCCGGCAGTGGAAGCCGGCCTTCGGCCTGGGGCGCTGTTGCTCGAAGTGAACGGCGAAGTGCCCGAGACGCCACTGCGCTACCTCGAGCTGGTGCGCGACACCGCCGTGGACGAAGACGCCCGGCTGCGCTACTGGCAGGACGGGGAGGAGCAGGAGATCGAGGTCACCACCGACGTGCCCCCCCGACAGCCCATGCCGAAGCTGCAGGAAGACGTGCCCGGCATTCGCACCTGAGCGTGGTACGTACGCCGGGCCAGCGGGGCGGCCAGCCCCTGGCTGGCCGCTTGCCACCTCAGAACGTTTCCCACTCCTCCTCGGCGACGTGCGACGCTGGCACCTTGCGCGGCCTGGGATCCGCGACGGGGCGCGGCAGCGCGGCGGGCGCGGCTCGCTGCTTTGGCTGGCTGTCACCATCCTCGCCGAGCACGAAGGTGCCGACCAGGTCGCTGAGGTGCTGCGCGTGGCGGCGCATCTCGGTGGCGGTGGTGGAGGTCTGCTGCACCATGGCGGCGTTCTGCTGGGTCATGGTATCCATCTCGGCCACGGCGGTGTTGATCTGACCGATGCCGGCGTTCTGCTCGCGTGCCCCCGCGCTGATCTCGGCGATCACGTCGCTGACCCGCGCGACGCTGGTGACGATCTCCTGCATGGTGGCGCCGGCTCGCTGGACGATCTCGCTGCCGTCGCGGGCATGGGCGACGGAGGTGTTGATCAGGTCACGGATCTCCTTGGCGGCTTCGCCCGAGCGGCTGGCCAGGGTGCGCACTTCCTGGGCCACCACGGCGAAGCCGCGGCCGTGCTCGCCGGCGCGGGCCGCTTCCACCGAGGCGTTGAGCGCCAGGATGTTGGTCTGGAAGGCGATGCCGTCGATCAGGCCGACGATCTCGGCGATGCGGCTCGACGAGGCATCGATGTCGGCCATGGTGCGCTCGACCCGCTGCATGGCGCTCTCCCCGTCGCGGGCGACCTGAGAAGTCGCCACCACCAGCTGGTTGGCCTGTTCGGCCGACTCGGTGCTGTGATTCACCGTGGCGGTGATCTCCTCCATCGAAGCGGAGGTCTCCTGCAGGTTGGCCGCGGCCTGTTCGGTGCGGGTGGCGAGTTCGTCGCTACCCTGGGCGATCTCCTCGGCGGCCTGGTTCACGCTCGCGGTGCTGCGGCGCACGTCGCGCAGGGTATCCTGCATGCGCGAGACGAAGGCGTTGAACTGGGCGGCCAGCTCACCGATCTCGTCGCGGCTCTCCGCCTTCAACCGGCGGGTCAGGTCGCCCTGGCCCTTGGCGATGTCGCGCATGGCCTCGGCGGTGCGGCGGATCGGTGCCACGGTGCGGCGTACCAGCCAGGTCGATACCGCGGCCACGCCGGCGAACAGCACCAGGCCGATCAGCGTCGAGGTCAGAATGGACTGGCGCAGCTCGGCGGCCGCCTGAGCCCTGGCCTCGGCCATGGCGGCATCGATGTCGGTGATGTAGACCCCGGCGCCGAGCATCCAGTCGAACTCGGGCACGTTGACGGCATAGGAGTACTTGGTTTCGATGCTGCGGGAACCGGGATATTCCCAAGGATAGGAGTAGAAGCCGCCGCCCTGGCGGGCTACGTCGATCAGGTCGCGGATGATGTAGGCGCCATCGGGTGCCTGCACGCCGATCATGTTGGTGCCTTCGCGCTCGGGCATCGGCGCGGTGACCACGTTGAGCCCATCGTGCTGATAGGCGAAGACGTAGTTGCCTCCCTCGAAGCGGATGGCGCGCAGGATCTCGGCGGCGCGCTCGCGCTTGTCGGCGTCGCTGAGGGTGGAGGCTTCTAGGATGGGCTGGATGGCCGAGTGAGCGCTCTCGACCACATCGCGAACCCCGGCCTTGCGTGTCTCGATGAGTAGTTCGCGCTGGTGTGCCAGATTGACTTGGCTGTCCTTGGCGCGGGTATAGCCGTCGATGACTACTAGGCTGAGGGTGGTCAACAGCAGGGGTAACAAGACCAAAAGCAGAAGCCGGGTCTGGAGTTGCAGGGAGAAGGAGGCCTTGGAAGCCGAAGCGTGCATTGCGAAACCTCGAAGCTGGGAGTGTACTGATACGGTTGTCAGTACTTACTAACTTCGGCCGGCTCCGGCGGTTCTTTAGGCTGGTGGGCTACAACGTTAGTCATGAAGCAGCCCATACGAGCATATGGCACCCCCTCTCAGGGGGCGTCGCGCAGGCGGGTCAGCCCCTCCTGTGCCGTCGAGGCCACCAGCCGCCCGCTGCGGTCGTAGATGCTGCCGCGGGCGAAACCGCGGGCGCCCCCGGCCCAGGGGCTGTCCATGTCGTAGAGCAGCCAGTCGTTGACCTTGACGTCGTGATGGAACCACAGCGCATGGTCGAGGCTGGCGATCTGCAACCGGGGGTCGCGGAAGGTGATGCCATGTGGCACCAGCGAGGTGGTCAGCAGGTTGAAGTCGGAGCTGTAGGCCAGCAGGTAGCGGTGCAGGGCGGGATCGTCGGGCAGCTCGCCGGTGAGGCGGAACCACAGCCGCTTGCGCGAGGGCTGGCCCGGTTCGGACTCGTCGCCCAGGTGCAGGAACTCGATGGGGTGGCCGGGAAAGCGCTCCAGGCGCGCATGCGGCTCCTCTTCCAGCACGTCGGGTAGTGTCACGCTGGGCATCGCCATCTGATGGCTCATGCTCTCCTCGCGGCCGTGGAACGAGGCGCTGCAGAAGAAGATGGGCCGCCCCTTCTGGATGGCGGTGACGCGCCGGGTCGTGAAACTGCCGCCGTCGCGCACGGCGTCCACCTGATAGACTACCGGGCGATGAGGGTCGCCGGGGCGCAGGAAGTAACCGTGCAGCGAATGCGCCTGACGGCTGGCGTCCACCGTGTGGGTGGCGGCCGAGAGTGCCTGGCCGAGCACCTGGCCGCCGAACAGTTGCGGCAGGCCGAGATCCTGGCTGCGACCGCGGAACAGGTTTTCCTCGATCTCTTCCAGGCCGAGCAGATCGACGAGCGCGTTCAGGGCATCGGTCATGGGGCTTCCTCGGGAAGTATCATACGGTTGTTTCAGACAGCATAACGGAGTCGGCGCCGATGCGCAGTGACGAATTCTACATGCACCGGGCGCTGGACCAAGCCCGCGAGGGGCTGGCCGCCAACGAGGTGCCGGTAGGGGCCGTGGTGGTAGACCCGGCGGGAGAGATCGTCGGTGCCGGCTACAACGCACCGGTCTCGGGCCACGACCCCAGCGGCCACGCCGAGATTCGCGCGCTGCGCGATGCCGCCGGCCGGCTGGGTAACTACCGCCTCGATGGTTGCACCCTCTACGTCACCCTGGAGCCCTGCCTGATGTGCACCGGGGCGATCATTCACGCACGCATCGCGCGGCTGGTCTATGGCGCCGCCGAACCGCGCACCGGCATGGTGGAGTCGAAGGCCAACCTGTTCGCCCAGCCCTGGTTCAACCACCGGGTCGCGGTGGAAGGGGGCGTGCTGGCGGCGCGCGCTTCCCGCCTGCTCAAGGCCTTTTTCGAGGCCCGGCGCGAGAATGGCGGGGCTCCTTCAGGCTCTCTCGACGGTGGTTAATGCCGGGGCGACCCTGACCCGATTGCGGCCCTCGGCCTTGGCGCGGTAGAGCGCGTCGTCGGCGGCCAGTACTCCGGCAGCACGTAGCTGGCCAGTGCCAGGGCCAGCGGCAGCAGGGCAAACCCGACCAGCGTCCTGGCCGCCGCATGCCAGCCCCGCAGCTGCATCAGCTTGACCAGGACGAGCATTCCGGTCAGGCCAGTGGCGACGAGTTCGTGCAACGAAGGCCCCCCATCCACGAGCACGACGCCGAGGACCAGGGGCACGCTGGCCAGGCAGGGAGAATGAAGTCGGCGTGTCGGTGCATGGTCACGCCCTTGCTAGAGAAGTGGCGAGATGATGTCGAACAGTGGGGCGTCGTGATCCTCGCCGCCCGACGAATCGGTGAGCTGCAGGTACTGCTGCTGGCTGCGGTCGACGTAGGTCAGGATCTCGTGGTAACGCCGAATGTTGCGCACGTAGATGACCGGTTCGCCGCCGCGGGCGTAGCCATGGCGAGTCTTGCTGTGCCATTCATGCTGCTGCAGCAGCGGCAGCGCCTCGCGCACGTCCCGCCAGCTGTCGGGGTCGCCGCCGCGCTCCTCGGCGATCGTGCGCGCGTCGTAGAGATGGCCGAGCCCCACGTTGTAGGCGGCCATGGCCATGTAGAGCCGGTCCTCGCCCTGGATCGATTCGGGCAGGCGCTCCTTGAGCTGGCGCAGGTAGCGGGCGCCACCGCTCACGCTCTGGGCCGGGTCGAGGCGATCGCTCACGCCCATCTCCCCTGCGGTGGGCAGGGTCAGCATCATCAGGCCGCGTACGCCGGTGGGGGAGGTGGCCTCGGGATCCCAGTGCGATTCCTGGTAGCCCAGCGCCGCCAGCAGCTTCCAGTCAAAGCCGGTATCGCGCGCCGCCTCGCGAAACAGCTCGGCGTAGGCGGGCAGGCGTTCGTCGAGGTGGGCGAGGAAGGTCCGTGCGCCGACGTATTCCAGGTAATCGTCATGGCCGAAGTGGCGAACGACCAGCTCGTCAAGCCGTCCCTCCTGCTGCAGGCGGGTGAGGAAGCGGTTGGCCTCCTGCTGTAGTCCCAGGCCGCCCTTGGCGGGAAAGGCCCAGGCCAGGGAGAGCGGCTTGCCCAGCGGGAAGCCGCGTTCGACCCCGGGGAAAAAGATCCGGTTGATGCGGAACTGATGCTCGAAGACCACGGCGGCATCCAGGCCGCCGTTCTCGACCTGGCTCAGCAGCTCGGCGACCTCCACCTCCGGTGATTCGCGCCAGCCCAGCTCCGGATGGTCGGCCTGCAGTTCGCGCAGCACGCGATCGGTCCCCGAGTCGCGAATGGTACCGACGTTGAGACCGGCCAGGTCGTTGATCTCCGTGACCGGCGGCAGGCCGCGGCGATAGACCAGCAGCGGTTGCAGGTCGAGGATCGGGCGACTATAGATGAGGTCTGGCTGGGTCAGGTCCAACGGCAGGGCGGCTGCGGCCAGGTCGCCTTCCTGGCGCGCCGCCTCCAGCGCGCTCTGGATGTGATGGCGCGAGTCCAGGGTCAGGCTGACGCCGAGGAACTCGGCGAAGTGGCGCATCAGTTCGTACTCGAACCCGGTCGGGCCGTGGCGCCCCTCGTAGTAGGTCGTCGGCGTGTTGCGCGTGTGGATGCTGATGAAGTCGCGCGCCCGGATCGCTTCCAGCAGGCCCTTGGGCGGGGCGAAGTGGCGATAGGGCGCCAGGCACAGGACGACTCCCAGCAGCAACAGGGCGGCCAGGCGCAGGCGGCTCAGCAGGACACGACTATCGAACTCGGGCATTCAGGCGACGATCGGCGACGGGAGCTTCACGATAACGGCCCGGGGCACAGCTGTCATCTGTTGCATTTCGTCTGCCCGTCGCTTTCCAGTATCATGTCGCCTTTCTGCGCCGCCGTGCGGCCCACCTTCCTCCGCTTGCTTCAGAGGCTTCAAGACATGCTCGAACTTCGAGGCGCGCCTGCCCTTTCCGCTTTCCGTCACGACAAGCTGCTGGCTGCCCTGCGCGCACGGGTTCCCGAGGTCGAGTCCCTGCACGCCGCCTACGTGCACTTCGTGGATCACGACGGTGAATTTTCCGACGAGGAGCGCAACCTGCTCGGCCAGCTGCTCGACTACGGCATCAGGAGCGAGAGCGACGGCTCCGGAAGCGAGCTGGACGGCGAGGGCCAGTTGTTCCTGGTGGTGCCGCGTATCGGTACCCAGTCGCCGTGGTCGTCCAAGGCCACCGACATCGCCCGCAACTGCGGCCTGGGCCGGGTGCGCCGGATCGAGCGCGGCATCGCCTATCGGGTAGCGCTCAAGGCGCCGATGTCCGAGGCGGCATTCACCGCGATGGTCGAAATCCTCCACGATCGCATGACCGAGAGCGTACTGACCGACGCCTCCGATGCCGCCCGGCTGTTTGCCCATCATGAGCCGGCGCCGCTGGGACAGGTGGATGTTCTCGAAGGGGGCAGGGCGGCGCTGGAGGAAGCCAACATTGCGCTGGGCCTGGCCCTGGCCGAGGACGAGATCGACTACCTGGTCGAGGCGTTTGGCGAACTTGAGCGCAACCCCACCGACGTCGAGCTGATGATGTTCGCTCAGGCCAACTCCGAGCACTGCCGGCACAAGATCTTCAACGCCGACTGGGTGATCGACGGCGAGGCGCAGAGTCATTCGCTGTTCAAGATGATCAAGAACACCTACCAGGCCTCGCCCGACGACATCCTCTCGGCCTACAGCGACAACGCTGCGGTGATCAAGGGGGCCGAGGCGCCGCGCTTCTTCGCCGCGCCTTTGACCGGCAAGGCCGCCGAGCGCGCCGTGTACGCTGCGCAACGCGAGCCGATCCATATCCTGATGAAGGTGGAGACCCACAATCACCCCACCGCCATCGCGCCCTATCCCGGGGCGGCCACCGGTGCCGGCGGTGAGATCCGCGACGAAGGGGCCACCGGCGTCGGCGGCAAGCCCAAGGCCGGCCTCACCGGCTTCACCGTCTCCAACCTGCGCATTCCGGAGTTCGTGCAGCCTTGGGAGGCGTTCGACTACGGCAAGCCCGGGCGCATGCAGTCGGCGCTTGCGATCATGCTCGAAGGACCGATCGGCGGAGCCTCGTTCAACAACGAATTCGGGCGCCCCAACCTCGCCGGCTACTTCCGTACCTACGAGCAGGACACCCTGGGGGCGGGAGGCATCGAACGGCGCGGCTACCACAAGCCGATCATGCTCGCCGGCGGCTACGGCAACATCCGCGAAGGCCACGTGCAGAAGGGCGAGATCCCCGTCGGCGGCAAGCTGATCGTGATGGGCGGGCCGGCCATGCTGATCGGCCTGGGTGGCGGGGCGGCCTCGTCGATGGCCTCCGGCGCCTCCAGCGCCGACCTCGACTTCGCCTCGGTGCAGCGCGAGAACCCCGAGATGGAGCGCCGCGCCCAGGAAGTGATCGACCGCTGCTGGGCACTGGGCGAGGCCAATCCCATCCGCTTCTTCCACGATGTCGGTGCCGGCGGGCTCTCCAACGCCCTGCCCGAGCTGGTCAAGGACGGCGGCCGTGGCGGTCGCTTCGAGCTGCGCGCGGTGCCCAATGCCGAGCCCGGTATGAGCCCGCTGGAGATCTGGTGCAACGAGGCCCAGGAGCGCTACGTGCTGGCCGTGGCACCGGAGGATCTCGACACCTTCGATGCGCTGTGCGCCCGCGAGCGCTGCCCCTACGCCGTGGTCGGCGAGGCCACCGAGGCGCATCACCTGGAGGTTCGCGACGGCCATTTTGCGACCAGGCCCGTCGACCTGCCGATGAGCGTGCTGTTCGGCAAGCCGCCCAGGATGCAGCGCGAGTTCCAGCGCGAGGCGCTCGAGCTGCCCGGCGTAATGCTCGACAACCTCGACCTGCGCGAGGCCATGGAGCGCGTGCTGCGCCTGCCCACCGTGGCTTCCAAGAGCTTCCTGATCACCATCGGCGATCGCTCCATCACCGGCATGGTGGCCCGCGACCAGATGGTCGGCCCGTGGCAGGTGCCGGTGGCCGACGTCGCCGTCACCACGGCGAGCTACGACACCCATGCCGGCGAGGCCATGGCCATGGGGGAGCGTCCGCCGGTGGCGCTGATCGACCCGGCGGCGAGCGCCCGCCTGGCGGTGGCCGAGACCATCACCAACCTGGCGGCGGCGCCCATCGAGAAGCTCGGTGACATCAAGCTCTCGGCGAACTGGATGAGCGCCGCCGACCATGTCGGCGAGAACCAGGCGCTGTACGATGCGGTTCACGCGGTGGGCATGGAACTCTGCCCGCGGCTCGGCATCGCCATTCCGGTGGGCAAGGACTCCATGTCGATGCGCACCGCCTGGCAGGAGGGAGACGACGAGAAGAGCGTCACCGCGCCGCTGTCGCTGGTGGTGACCGGCTTTGCCCCGGTCACCGACGCGCTGAAGGCCCTGACGCCGCAGATCAACCTCGACCAGGACGAGTCCGACCTGATCCTGATCGACCTGGGGGGGGGCAGGAATCGCCTGGGCGGCTCGGCGCTGGCCCAGGTCTATGGCCAGGTGGGCAACGAATGTCCCGACCTCGACGACCCCGAGGATCTCAAGGCCTTCTTTGCCGTGATCCAGGGCCTCAACCGCGACGGCAAGCTGCTGGCCTACCACGACCGCAGCGACGGCGGCCTGCTGGTCACGCTGCTGGAGATGGCGTTTGCCGCCCATGCCGGTCTCGAGATCAAGCTGGACTGGCTAATCGACGAGCCGACCCAGGCGGTGGACGCGCTGTTCGCCGAGGAGCTCGGCGCAGTGATCCAGGTCAACCGCCAGCACACCGAGGAGGTGCTGGCCCAGTTCGCCGCCGCCGGCATCGAGACCTGCGGTGTTATCGCCCGGCCGCGCTACGACGACCAGGTGCGCGTGACCCTGTTCGAGGAGCCGCTGCTCGAGACCACCCGGCTGCTGGCCCAGCGCACCTGGGCCGAGACCAGCTACCGCATGCAGGCGCTGCGCGACAACCCTGACTGCGCCAAGAACGAGTTCGACGGTCTGCTCGACGGCCGTGACCCGGGGCTGTCGGTCAGCCCCACCTTCGACGTGGACGAGAACGTCGCCGCCCCCTTCGTCAATGCAACGCGGCCGGCGGTGGCGATCCTGCGCGAGCAGGGCGTCAACGGCCATCTGGAGATGGCCTGGGCCTTCGACCACGCCGGCTTCGAGGCGGTGGACGTGCACATGAGCGACATCCTCGAGGGGCGCGTCGATCTCAAGGCGTTCAAGGGACTGGTCGCCTGCGGCGGCTTCTCCTACGGCGACGTGCTCGGCGCCGGCGGCGGCTGGGCCAAGTCGGTGCTGTTCAACCCGCGGGCGCGGGAGCAGTTCGCGGCGTTCTTCGAGCGCGACGACAGCTTCGGCCTCGGCGTGTGCAATGGCTGCCAGATGTTCGCCCAGCTCAAGTCGCTGATCCCCGGCGCCGAGCACTGGCCGCGCTTCGTGCGCAACGAGTCCGAACAGTTCGAGGCGCGGGTGGCCATGGTGCAGGTGGAGCAGAGCCCCTCGATCCTGCTTTCCGGCATGCAGGGCTCACGCCTGCCGATCGCCGTGGCCCACGGCGAGGGCCGCGCCGAGTTCCGCGACAGCGCCCACCTGCGCAGCATGCAGGGCAGCGCCCAGGTCGCGCTGCGCTACGTCGACAACTACGGCCAGGTGACCACCCACTACCCGGCCAACCCCAACGGCTCGCCTTCCGGGATCACCGGCCTGACCACGCCGGACGGCCGCGTCACCATCATGATGCCGCACCCCGAGCGCGTGGTGCGGGCGGTCACCAACTCCTGGCGTCCCGCGGAGTGGACGAAGGATGGCGCCTGGATGCGGCTGTTCCGCAACGCCCGCGTTTGGCTGGGCTGAGCGCCCGCCACAAGGAAAGAGGCGGCCCGCGGGCCGCCTCTTCGTTTGCTGCTGTCTTGGCTCATCCCTGCCGCTGCGTAACGCCACTGACCGGCAAAGGCGTCGCTGTCAAGCGCGCTGTACCATCTGTGTCAGTTCGTCGCGAGACGCGAGAAAACCCTCGAGCACGGTATGCTCTGCTCGCTTCTGCTTGATCACCGCCGTGAGGGCGGGGTAGAGCGCCGGGACGGTGCTGGCTTCGCGCAGGTGCTCATGGAAGTGCAGCGAGTAGCCCGCGTCGGTTACCGCCTGGGTCAGGACTTCGAAGGCCATGGCGTGGGTATTGACGAAGAACGGTGGAGCGGAGGCCGCGCTTGGCTGTGTCGGGGGCGAGGAGGATTCCGGCAGCCCCAGCTGGCGCGAGAGGCGGCGCAGTTCCTCGACGCGCATTTCGCACTGGATGCCGAGCGAGGCCATCAGGCGGCTCACGGCGGTATCGAAAGGCAGGAAGCTGAAGGCAAGACGTCGGTAGCGTGCCACCTCGGCGCGCTCGTGCGCCTCGGCGAGTGTCAATAGCTCATCCAGCACCAGGGCCAGCCTGGTGATCCTTGTTGGTTTTTCTGGCATGGCGGTGTCCTCTTTTCGAAGGCCGAGCGTCAGCCGCTTCCCCGCATCGTCTGCGGCTTGTCATGATGCTCAGAGAATGCCCCCGGTTTGCATGACCTTCATCAAATTTCGCGACGTTTAGGTCTGACGAACCAGTGATTCCATCCGCGGGTATGGCGAGAGCCACACTATTTCCCCATTGCCCTGAGGTGGCCTCGCCAGACACAGCACTGAACTTTCACTATAGACGAATTGGGAAAGAAACCATCGAAGCAAAATGAAACGAATGTTTGACAACTGTTGCCGTCGCGCCAGACTGCCCTGACGAATCGCATGAGGCAGCAGACATGACACGACGAGTCTTTCATGAGCGGGTGACGCTGGCGTTTCAGGATCATGTCGCCGAGGTTGCCCTGGCGCGGCCGCGCGAGCACAACGGTCTCGACTGGGCGATGATCGATGCGCTGCTGGCGGCGCAGCAGCACCTGTGCGAACTCCAGGGGCTGCGCGCCGTGGTACTCCGGGGGGAGGGGGAGAGTTTCTGCGCCGGGCTCGACATGGCCGCGATCCTGTCTCGCCCGGAGCGTCTGCCCGCGCTGCTGGCGCCCGACGAGCGTGGCATCGACCCGGTGCAGCGGCTGGCGCTGGGCTGGCGCGAGGCCGGCGTGCCGGTGATCGCCGCCCTGCACGGGCACGTCTATGGCGGCGGGTTGCAGATCGCCCTGGGCGCCGATGTGCGCGTGGTGCATCCCGAGGCCCGGCTGGCGCTGCTGGAGATCGTCTGGGGCATCATTCCCGACATGGCCATCAGCGTGACGGGCGAGAGCATTCGCAGCGACGTGCTGCGCGAGCTGGCCTGGACCGGGCGCAAGGTGGCCGGTCGCGAGGCCGTTGCGCTCGGCCTGGCCACGCGCCTGGCCGACGACCCGCAGGGCACCGCTCGCGAGGTCGCCACGGCGGTGGCGGCGCGCTCGCCCAAGGCCGTGGCCGCGGTGCATGAGCTCTTTGCCCGCTCGGCCGGCATGTCCTAGCGCGAGCGCCTGGCGCTGGAGGCCAGCCTGCAGCGCGGCCTGCTCGGCGGCGAGGAACAACGGGAAGCGGTAGCGGCGCGGATGGCCGGTCGCGAGCCGCGCTTCGGGGATTCGTAGTGACCTCGCCATCGCTGAGGCCCTACCAGCACGAGGCCGTGCGCCGCGTCGTGACGCACTTCCGCCACTCCGACGAGCCGGCCGTGGTGGTGCTGCCCACCGGCAGCGGCAAGTCGCTGGTCATCGCCGAGCTGGCGCGCCTCGCCCGCGGGCGGGTGCTGGTGCTGGCCCACGTGCGCGAGCTGGTGGAGCAGAACCACGCCAAGTACCTGGCCTACGGGCTCGAGGCGGATATCTTCAGCGCCGGGCTGGGGCGCAAGGAGAGCGCGCGCCAGGTGGTGTTTGGTTCGGTGCAGTCGGTGGTGCGCAACGTCGAGCGCTTCGACGACGGCCAATTCTCCCTATTGGTGATCGACGAGTGCCACCGGGTCTCGCCGGACAAGGACGCCAGCTACCGTCGCGTGATCGAGCGCCTGCGCCGGGCCAATCCCCGGCTCAAGGTGCTGGGGCTGACCGCCACGCCCTACCGCCTGGGGCAAGGTTTCATCTACTACCGCCACCATCACGGCATGGTGCGTGGCGACGAGGATGGCTTCTTTCGCGACTGCGTGTTCGAGCAGCCGTTGAGACTGATGGTCAAGCAGGGCTATCTGGCGCCGCCGCGGCGTATCGACGCAGCGGTCGAGCGCTACGACTTCTCGGCGCTGGCGCCGGCAGCGAACGGCCTGTTCCGTGAAGAGGAGCTCAACCGTGTGACGGCGGGCAATCGCGCCACGCCGGGCATCGTCGCCGAGATCGTCGCGCGCGCCGACGGCCGCCAGGGCGTGATGCTGTTTGCCGCCACGGTAGCCCACGCCGAGGAAATCCTCGGCTACCTGCCGTCGGCCGAGGCGGCGCTCGTTACCGGCACGACGCCGCCGCGCGAGCGCGAGCGACTCATCGCCGCCTTCAAGGCCCGCGAGCTCAAGTACCTGGTCAACGTGGCGGTGCTCACCACCGGCTTCGACGCGCCCCATGTCGACCTGATCGCCATCCTGCGGCCCACCGAGTCGGTGAGCCTCTACCAGCAGATCGTCGGCCGCGGCCTGCGCCTTGCGCCGGGCAAGGGCGACTGTCTGATCCTAGATTATGCCGGCAACCCCTGGGACCTCTACGCGCCTGAGGTGGGCAGCCCGCGGCCGGCCTCGGACACCGAGCCGGTGCAGGTCGAGTGTCCCGCCTGCGGGCATGCCAACCTGTTCTGGGGTCGCAAGGAGGGGGAGCTCGTCATCGAGCACTTCGGCCGCCGCTGTCAGGGCTTGGTCGAAGACGAATCGGGCAAGCGTCGGCAGTGCGACTTTCGCTTCCGCTTCAAGGTGTGCGGCGACTGCGGCGCCGAGAACGATATCGCCGCGCGGCGCTGTCACGGCTGCCAGACCCTGCTGGTGGATGCCGACGACAAGCTCAAGGAGGCGCTGCGCCTTCGGGATGCCCGCGTGCTGCGGGTGGCCGGCATGCAGCTCGAGGCCACCGTCAACGGCCGCGGGCTGCCGCGGCTCAAGGTCACCTATCACGACGAGGACGGCACCACGTTGTCCGAGTGGTTTGCGCTGGAGACCCCGGCCCAGCGTGGCGCCTTCGCTGTGGTGTTCCTGCGCGACCATCTGCGTGCGCCGGGAGCGCGCTGGCAGCCGCTGAGCGCCGAGGAGGTCATCGCCGAGCGCCGGCGCCTGCGCCATCCCGACTTCGTGGTGGGGCGCAAGGTGGGGCGCCACTGGCAGGTGCGTGAAAAGCTGTTCGACTACACCGGGCGCTACCGCAGGGCGGAAACCGCGGAGTAAAGGGGAGCGCCGCGTTGGCGGGAACGCTGTTTCTCGCACCGCCAACTTGCTAGACTGGCCCGTTGATTGAGCATTCCCCGAGAGGCCAGCCCCGCGTGAGCGAGACGCCCCCCACGGCAGTTGCCGAGCCGCCGGTCGCGAGCGACGCCGAGAGCCAGTCGGCGGTGCTGGCGCGGCTGTTCGACGAGCCGATCACCGAGCTGCCCGAGGATCTCTACATCCCGCCGGAAGCGCTGCGCATCTTCCTCGAGGCGTTCGAGGGGCCGCTTGACCTGCTGCTCTACCTGATCCGCCGCCAGAACCTCGACATCCTGGCCATCGACGTGGCCGCCATCACTCGCCAGTACATCGAGTACGTGGAGCTGATGAAGGCCATGGAGATCGAGCTCGCCGGCGAGTACCTGCTGATGGCGGCGATGCTGGCCGAGATCAAGTCGCGCACCCTGCTGCCGCGTCCGCCCCGGGAGGGCGGGGAGGAGGACGAGGACGACCCGCGCGCCGAGCTGATCCGCCGCCTGCAGGAGTACGAGCAGCTCAAGAGCGCCGCCGAGGCGCTGGCCGAGCTGCCGCGGGTGGGGCGCGACTGGTTCCCGGCACGGGCGGCGCTGCCGCCGCTGCAGGCGCGGGTGATCCACCCCGACGTGGCGCTCGACGAGCTGCTGGGGGCGCTGGCCGGCATCCTGCGCCGGGCCGAACTCAACCAGGCCCACCAGGTGGGGCGCGAGGTGCTGTCGACCCGCGAGCGCATGCTGGCGATCATGGAGCGGCTCAATCACGAGCACTACACGCCGTTCGAGGCGCTGTTCACCATCGAGGAGGGGCGCGCCGGGGTGATCGTCACCTTCATGGCCATCCTCGAGCTGGCCAAGGAGACGATGATCGAGATCGTGCAGAACGCGCCGCTGTCGCCGATCCATGTGCGCGCCCGGGCACCGCGGGAGGAGGGGGGAACGTTGGTCTTCGAGGAGGATGGCACCGACGTCGAGAGCCCCTTTGTTGAAGCCTCGGTGGGCGAAGAAGGCGAGAGCATGCCTCGGGGGGATGACGCCGAATGACCGCCATGGAGCTGCCCGACAGCCTCGACGAGATCCTCGAGGCGGCGCTGCTGGCAGCGGCCGAACCGCTGTCGCTGGAGCGCCTCGAGGGGCTGTTCGACGATCACGAGCGGCCCCGGCGACGCAGCCTGCGCGAGGCGCTGGAGCGCGTCGCGGCGCGCCACGACCGCGGCGCCATGGAGCTGATCGAGACCGCCTCGGGCTACCAGCTGCGCATTCGCCCGCGCCTGTCGCCCTGGGTCTCGCGGCTGTGGGACGAGCGCCCGCAGCGCTACTCGCGAGCGCTGCTGGAGACCCTGGCGCTCATCGCCTATCGCCAGCCGGTGACTCGCGGCGACATCGAGGAGGTGCGCGGGGTGGCGGTGAGCAGCTCGATCATGCGCACGCTGGCCGAACGCGGCTGGATTCGCGTGGTCGGACACCGTGACGTGCCGGGCCGCCCGGCGGTCTATGCCACCACCCGCCAGTTCCTCGATGACTTCGGCCTCAAGACCCTGGATGAGCTGCCGCCCATGCATGAGCTCAAGGGCATGGCGGAGCCGATCTTCGAGGACGAAGCCCCGCCGCCGCCCAGCACCCTGCTGGCCCAGGCCGACGAGGCGGCGAGCGGCGATGAGGAAGGCGTCGGCGATGATGGCGGTTACGACATCGAAGACGACGAGGAAGATGGCGAAGTAGGGGCTGGGCGTATCGTCACGGAGGATACGCTCGCCGAAGCGACGGCCGGGACGGCCGACGTAGCACACGCCGGGAAGGCGTCCGACAGGCCAGGGCTGAGCTTCGCCGATCTCGAAGCGCGCCTGGCCGAACGTGCCCGTACCAGCGTCGACGATGACGGCGGAGCGGGGGCGGAATCCACCGACGACGAGAAGTCAGACGACACATGACCAGCAACACCGAAAAACTGCAGAAGGTCCTGGCCCGGGCTGGGTTGGGCTCGCGCCGCGAGATGGAAGCGGCCATCGAGGCCGGCCGCGTCAAGGTCAACGGCAAGGTCGCCACGCTTGGCGACCGCATCGAGATGCGCGACCGGGTCGCCTTCGACGACCGCCCGGTGACCCTGCGCGGCGCCGAGGAAACCCCACGCCGGGTGATCATGTACAACAAGCCGGAAGGCGAGCTGTGCACGCGCAAGGATCCAGAAGGGCGGCGTACCGTGTTCGAGCGCTTGCCGCGCCTCAAGGGCGAGCGCTGGATCGCCATTGGCCGCCTGGACATCAACACCAGCGGCCTGCTGCTGTTCACCACCGACGGCGAGCTGGCCAACCGGCTGATGCATCCTTCCACCCAGATCGAGCGCGAGTACGCCGTACGGGTGATGGGCGAGGTGCGCAAGGAACATATCGTGGCCATGGTCGAGGGCGTCATGCTCGAGGATGGCCCAGCGCGCTTCACCGACGTGCAGGAGTTCGGCGGCGAGGGCATCAACACCTGGTTCCACGTGGTGATCATGGAAGGGCGCAACCGCGAGGTGCGCCGGCTGTGGGAATCCCAGGGACTCACGGTGAGCCGCCTGAAGCGGGTGCGCTACGGCAATATCTTCCTCGACAAGCGGGCCAAGGCCGGCGAGTGGGTGGAACTCTCCCAGGACGAGATCGACGACCTGGCGCAGTCCGCCGGCCTGGCGCCGCGCAAGGTGCCCGAGCTGACGCCGGACGAGAAGAACCGCTGGAGCCGCGACAAGCACAAGCGTCGCCCGGTGCAGGCGATGCGTAAGCCCAGGAATGCCAAGGGCAGATAGCGAACGCAGGCAGGACGAAAGTCAAAAAAGTCCTTGCCAGCCCAGGGTGCGATCAGTAATATCTGCACCCGTTCGGAAGGGTCGTTAGCTCAGTTGGTAGAGCAGTTGGCTTTTAACCAATTGGTCGTAGGTTCGAATCCTACACGACCCACCACTCCGGGCCTGGATGCTTGTCTGCAAGTGCTGGGTCGTTAGCTCAGTTGGTAGAGCAGTTGGCTTTTAACCAATTGGTCGTAGGTTCGAATCCTACACGACCCACCAGATCTCGCGCCCCCGCCTCGAAAGAGGCGGGGGCGCTCTGCTATGGGCCGGGGGTGTTCCAGGAGCGACGCCCTCGAGCCCCGCGTCGGCCGCGCGGCCGACGCGGAGGCCATGGGATGGCCACGACCACCGCGAAGTGGTGTAAGATACGGCTATGGGTTGAGGTGGCGAGAGACGCCGTTATCAGCCCCAGGCGTATCGTCCGTGCGGAGCGCGCGGTTGGCGATGCACCCCGGTACACGCAGGGGGAGCCCCTGCCGGTCACAGTGGTAGACACGATGACAATCATGACTTCCCGCCTCGAGGTGCGCGAGCACCTCGCCCGCGCTTACTGCCCGACCCGCATTCCGGCCGAGGACGAAGCGCGCATCGACGAGATCAAGCGCCTCCTCGAGCAGCACAATGCGGTGCTGGTGGCGCATTACTACACCGACGATGCCATTCAGCAGCTGGCCGAGGAGACCGGCGGCTGCGTGGCCGATTCGCTGGAAATGGCCCGCTTCGGGGCGCGTCACGACGCCGATACCCTGGTGGTGGCCGGCGTACGCTTCATGGGCGAGACGGCCAAGATCCTCTCGCCCGAGAAGCGCGTGTTGATGCCCACGCTGGAGGCGACCTGCTCGCTCGACATCGGTTGCCCGGCCGACGAGTTCAGTGCCTTCTGCGATCAGCATCCCGACCGCACCGTGGTGGTCTACGCCAACACCTCGGCGGCGGTGAAGGCGCGCGCCGACTGGGTGGTGACTTCCTCCATCGCGGTGGACGTCATCGAGCACCTGCAGGCCCGCGGCGAGAAGATCCTGTGGGCGCCGGACAAGCACCTGGGCGGCTACATCCAGCAGAAGACCGGCGCCGACATGCTGCTGTGGGACGGCGCCTGCATCGTCCACGAGGAGTTCAAGGCCAAGGGCATCGAGGACCTGAAAGGGCTCTATCCCGACGCCGCCGTGCTGGTGCACCCGGAATCGCCGGCCTCGGTGGTGGCGCTGGCCGATGTCGCCGGCTCGACCTCGCAGCTGATCAAGGCGGCCAGGGAGCTGCCGAACGACAAGCTGATCGTCGCCACCGACCGCGGCATCTTCTTCAAGATGCAGCAGATGGTGCCCGACAAGACCCTGTTCGAGGCGCCCACCGCCGGCAACGGCGCGACCTGCAAGAGCTGCGCTCACTGCCCGTGGATGGCGATGAACGCACTGGACAACCTGGCTGGCGCCTTGCGTGAGGGCAGCGGCGAGATCTTCGTCGACGCCGAGCTGCGCCTGAGGGCGCTCAAGCCGCTGGAGCGCATGCTCAACTTCAATTCCTGAGCTTCGGGCTTCGGGCTTCGGGCTTCGGGCTTCGGGCTTCGGGCTTCGGGCTTCGGGCTTCGGGCTTCGGGCTTCGGGCTTCGGGTAAAAAGCCCGTGACGTTGTCACGGGCTTTTTACCCTAAACTGCTCGCGGCTCGCGGCTCGCGGCTCGCGGCTCGCGGCTCGCGGCTCAGAACTTCTCCATCGTCTCGCGATAACCGACGAAATCCTCGCGGCGCTGCTCGATGCGCGCCAGGGCGTTGCCGTCGCCGCTCTGTTCCGCCACTCGGCGGGCCACGTCGAGCTGGCGGATGGCGCGATCGATCTCGCCGGTGAGCTGCATCTGCTCGGCCCGTGCCAGGTGGCCCCAGGCCTCGCGGCCGCTGCGACCGGCGGCTTCGGCGAGCAGGGTGAAGATCTGCGGGTCCTCGGGGCGTCGGCTGGCCAGCTCGTTCAGAATTCGATAGGCCGCGTCGGGGTCGCGCTGCAGCAGCGCTTCGCCCAGGATGCGGGTGGCCGGCACATGGCCCGGCATCAGGCGCAGGATGCGCCGGCTGCGCTCGATGGCCTCGTCGTAGCGGCCGGCCGTGAAGGCGACCTCGGCGGCGCTGACGGGCAGCAGGGCGAGATCGGGCAGCTCGCGTGCCAGGCCGTCGAGCTGATTCAGCGCGGTGTCGGTCTGGCCGTGGTGGGCGGCGATCAAGGCGTCGAGATAGCGTCTGGCCGCCGCTGGTGCATCATCCTGGGCCAGGCGCGTCGCCGCCTGCTGCGGGTCGCGCTGGTTCACCGCCAGCAGCGCCCGGGCGCGCACCAGGTGATAGATCGGGTCACCCTCGCGGGAACGCATGGGCTCGAGCTGCGAGGCGCGGGACTCGGCATCGCTGATACGCGATTCGGTCAGCGGATGGGTGAGCAGGAACTCCGGCGGGTTGCCGCCCTGCAGGCTCACCTGGCGCTGCATGGCGCGGAACATCCTGACCATGGCGTCGGGGTCGAAGCCCGCCTGGGCCATGGTCTGCAGGCCGAGGCGGTCGGCCTCCTGCTCGAAGCGCCGCGAATAGGCCAGTTGGTCCTGGACGAAGGCGGCCTGGGAGCCCATGGCGGCGGCGATGCCGGCGTCGCCGCCGCCGCTGGCGGCGATCAGCATGCCGGCCAGCATCGCCGCCATGGCGGGCAGTTGGGTCTGCTCGGCGCGTGCCTGGCCGCGTGAATAGTGGCGCTGGGCGAGGTGGCCCAGCTCGTGGGCCAGTACCGAAGCGACGGCATCCTCCTCGCTGGCGAAGGCGAACAGGCCGGCATTGACGCCAATGACGCCGCCCGGCACGGCAAAGGCATTGAGGGCGCGGTTGTCCACCAGCGTCACCACGGTATTGGCGTCGGTGAGCCCGCTGTGGGGGAGCAGGCGGGACACCAGCGATTCGACGTAGTCCTGCGCAATCGGGTCCTGCCAGGCGGTGACCCGAGCGCGGAACTGGCGCAGCCAGGCCCGGCCCAGGCGGAACTCCTCGCCGGTGATGGCCTGGCTGCTGCCGGTCAGGCTGGGCAGCCCATAGTCTTGCGTGGCGTTCACCGGCGCCGCTGAGCTCAGGCCCAGGGTCAGCGCGATGGCGCCGGTGGTCAGGCAGGTTCGGGTCTTGCGCAGCATGTGCCAGTCTCGTTCGAAGCGGCGGTCGGTTCTCTATCCGACATTGATTCGGCCCGCAAAGTGCCTTTAAATCTCAAGGGTTTTGCGCTTTGCTGCAAGGGTATGTGCCCGTGCTCGGGTGCGCTCGCTATTTTCCCGGGAGACGACATGGCTGTGCAACCAGATGATGTGCTCGATGCCTGCGGCCTGCCTTGCCCGCTGCCCCTGCTCAAGGCGAAGCAGGCGCTGGCGCGGCTCGCGCCCGGCCAGGTGCTCGAGATCCTGGCGACCGATGCCGGCTCCTGGCGCGACTTCGAGACCTTCGCCGAGCACAGCATCCACGAGCTGATTGCTCGCGAGGAGCGCGGCGAGGTCTACCACTACTGGCTGCGCAAGGGCGAGGAGCCAGCCACATGACCCTGCGTGAGGTCTTCAAGGGCTGGGTCGAGCACTATTTCTCCGACGAGGAAGCCGTCATCCTGCTGGTGCTGCTGGTGCTGGGCTTCGCCGCGGTGATCCTGTTCGGCCGCATGCTGGCGCCTTTCCTCACCGCCCTGGTGATTGCCTTTCTGCTGCAGGGCGGGGTCACGGCCCTGACCCGGCGCGGCGTGCCTCACCTGCTGGCCGTGATGGTGATCTTCCTCGCCTTCATTGGCGTGCTGCTGGCGCTGGCCTTCATCCTGATGCCGTTGATATGGAACCAGCTGGTGAGCCTGGTTCAGGAGACGCCACGCATCGTCGCCAGCGGCCAGCGCTGGCTGGACGACCTGCAGGCGCGCTACCCCAACTTCGTCACGCCGGACCAGGTGCAGGAGTGGATCGCCGTGGCCGGACGTGAACTGACCCAGTTCGGCCAGCGTGCGCTGACGCTCTCGCTGGCGTCGCTGGGCAACATGCTGGCGCTGATCATCTACCTGGTGCTGGTGCCGATCCTGGTCTTCTTCCTGCTCAAGGATCGCGAACAGCTGGTCGCGTTCACGCTGTCGTTGTTGCCCCAGCAGCGTTCCCTGATGACGCGCATCTGGCAGGAGATGGATGCCCAGATCGCCAACTACGTACGCGGCAAGTTCATCGAGATCATCATCGTCGGCACCGTCGCGTTCTTCACCTTCGCCTTCTTTGGCCTGCCCTATTCGGCGCTGCTGGCGGTGTTGGTGGGCTGTTCGGTGCTGGTGCCCTACATCGGGGCCGCCGTGGCGACCCTGCCGGTGGCCGCCGTGGCGGGCTTTCATTTCGGCATGAGCGATCAGTTCCTCTACGTGCTCGTCGCCTACGGCGTGATCCAGGCGCTGGACGGCAACGTGCTGGTGCCGATCCTGTTCTCCGAGGCGGTCAACCTGCATCCGGTGTCGATCATCCTGGCGGTACTGTTCTTCGGCGGGGTCTGGGGCTTCTGGGGGGTCTTCTTCGCCATCCCGCTGGCAACGCTGCTCAAGGCGTTGGTCTACGCCTGGCCAAGGGGCATCCGGCAGTACCATGACTCACGCCATCCCGCCGAGCTGGAACGGCAGGTCGAGGAGTGAGGGAATCGCCCGGCGGGTGTGCCGGGCAGTGCGTGGCTCCGTTGGGGCTCAGCGGCCGGCGTGCAGCGCCTGGGCGGCTTCGAGCACCTCCTGGGCGTGCCCCTTGACCTTGACGCCACGCCACTCTCGGGCAAGCTTGCCCTCGGCGTCGATCAGGAAGGTGCTGCGCTCGATGCCGAGATGCTCCTTGCCGTACAACTTCTTCAGCTTGATGACGTCGAACAGCCGGCAGACTTCTTCCTCCTTGTCGGAGATCAGCTCGAAGTTGAAGGCCTGCTTGGCCTTGAAGTTCTCCTGGGCACGCAGGCCGTCGCGGGAGACGCCGAGGATGACCGTGTTGGCCGCGTCGAAGGCGGCCTTGCGGTCGCGGAAATCGCCACCTTCGGTGGTGCAGCCGGGGGTGCTGGCCTTGGGGTAGAAGTAGACCACCACCTGGCGGCCCTTGAGGTCGGCGAGCGAGACAGTGGTATCGCCGGTGGCGGTGGCGCTGAAGTCGGGTACCGGTTGGCCGATGGCAAGGGTCATGCGAGGCTCCTTGGCTGGGTCGAAGGCGTATCATTACACGCAGGCCGGGGCGCGCTGTCAAAGCGGGCAGCAAGAGCGTGTCGGCCGTGCTGTACAGGCTTGTGCGGCCTGAGTACCATTTACCCTTTGCTCGCGGCCCTGTCGAGGTATGACGCCCGAGCGCGGCATGAGCGGATATGGCGTAGAGGACAAGAGGATGATCACTGGCAGTATCGTCGCCCTGGCGACGCCGATGAAGGCCAATGGCGATATCGACTGGGAGGCGTTGCGCCGCTTGGTGAACTTCCACCTGGAGAACGGCACCGACGGCATCGTGGCCGCCGGCACCACCGGCGAGCCGACCACCATGTCCTTCGCCGAGCACTTCGACGTGATTCGCGCGGTGGTGGAGGAGGTCGACGGGCGCATTCCGGTGATCGCCGGCACCGGGGCCAATGCCACCTCGGAGGCCGTGGAGCTGGCGCGCTACGCCAGCGAAGTGGGCGCCGACTACTGCCTGTCGGTATGCCCCTACTACAACAAGCCCACCCAGGAAGGGCTCTACCGCCACTTCAAGGCGGTAGCCGAGGGCAGCCGCCTGCCGGTGATCCTCTACAACGTGCCCGGCCGCACCTGCTCCGATCTCTACAACGAGACCGTGCTGCGCCTTGCCGAGGTCGACAACATCGTCGGGCTCAAGGATGCCACCGGCAACCTGGAGCGCGCCGAGGACCTCATCGCTCGGCTCGAGGGCAGCGGCTTCATGCTCTACTCCGGTGACGACGGCACCGCCTGCGAGTTCATGCTGATGGGCGGCAACGGCGACATCTCGGTCACCGCCAACGTGGCGCCCAAGGCCATGCACGAACTATGTGTCGCCGCGGTTGCCGGTGACGCCGACCGCGCGCACCAGATCAATACCCGGCTGATGCCGCTGCATACCAACCTGGGCATCGAATCCAACCCGATTCCGGTCAAGTGGGCGCTGCACCGCATGGGCATGATCGAGCAGGGAATTCGCCTGCCGCTCACCTGGCTGTCCAGCAAGTACCATGCGACGGTGGACGAGGCCCTGCAACTGGCCGGCGTAATCGACGATTGAGGCGGCGTGGAATGTTCCCGCCGCCCCGATACTCTGACTGCAAGGTGAATGCATGAACTCTGCGCTGAAATGGATGCCGCTGGTGGCTCTCGCCGCCCTGGCCACTGCTGGCTGCGCCCGCGAAGGCTTCTATGACGATCGCAACATCGATTACGTGAAGGCCCAGCGCAGCGCCCCCCTGGTGCTGCCGCAAGGGCGCAACGAGCAGCGCTATCGCGATGCCATGCCGGTGCCGGAGGCGCAGGGCCGCCTGCACACCGACGGCGAGCGTTTCCGCGCGCCGAGCCCGGAGCGCCTGCCGGCGAGCCGCGAAGTGGAGCGCGACTTCGTCGAGCGGCGCGAGGTCGGCAGCGACCGCTGGCTGGTGGTCGGCGCCGACCCGGGCATGGTGTGGCCGCAACTGCAGGATTTCGCCCGGGCTCGCGGCCTGCAGGTGCAGGCCAGCGACGATGCCCGCGGCGTGCTGGAGACCGCCCAGGGCAGGCTGAGCGTGCGCCAGGGACTGCGCGCCGGCGACAGTGAGGTGCGCTGCGACCAGAATGGGCGTCCGGTGGCGGCCTGTCTCGATGCGCTGGAGCAGCACTTCAGCGCGCGCAGCGAGAGCGCCAGCGCCGCCTCATTGGCGGGGCAGCAGATCTCCCGCGAGGACCGCCTGCGCTTCGAGCAGCTTGCCAGCGGTGAATGGGTCGTGCGCATTCCGCTCGACATCGACCGCGTCTGGGCCGAGCTGAACCATCAGCTCGAGGCCGACTTCAGCGTGGAGAACCGGCGCGAACTGCTCGAGCAGAACCCCGAGCAGCACGACTTCCTGGTCAGCTACATGACCGCCTCCGAGCGTGGCCGTGGCATGCTGCAGATCATCCTCAGCCCCGACGTGCGCCAGATGCCCCAGGAGATCCGCCTGGTGCTCGAGTCCGACGGCCCCGAGCGCACCACGCTGCGTGCCGTCAACGAGAGCGAGCGGCGCTTCACCGAAGGAGACGCCCGCGAGCTGCTCGAGCGGGTGTCGAGCCTGCTGCGCTGATGCCGCTGGGGCCGGCCATCCAGCCACTGCCGGACGCGGGCAAGCTTCGCTTCGCCTCGCTCGGCAGCGGCAGCAAGGGCAACGCCACCCTGGTCAGCGACGGCGAGACCACGGTGCTGGTCGATTGCGGCTTCGGCCTGCGCGAGACCGAGCGGCGGCTGGCGCGTCTCGGCCTGCACCCGCGCCAGCTCGACGCCGTGCTGGTCACCCACGAGCACGGCGATCACCTGAGCGGCGTGGGCCCCCTGGCGCGGCGCCACGCGGTGCCGGTCTATCTCACGCCGGGCACCTGGCTCTCCGGGCGCCTGGGCGAGGTCCCCCAACGCCATTGGATCACGCCGCAGTCGCGCTTCGCGGTGAAGAGCCTCACGATCGATCCATTCACGGTCCCCCACGACGCCCGCGAGCCGGTCCAGTTCCGCTTCGAATCCCGCGGCTGTCGGTTGGGGGTGCTGACCGACCTTGGCCACCCCACCGACCACGTCGTCGAGGCGTTTCACGGCTGCGATGCGCTGATCCTCGAGTGCAACCATGATCGCCACATGCTCGAGGTCGGGCCCTACCCGCCACGGCTAAAGCGCCGGGTGGGCGGCAACTGGGGGCACCTTGCCAACGTTCAGGCGGCAGCGCTGCTCCAGCGCCTGGGCCTCGACCGGCTGCAACGCATCGTCTGCTCCCATCTTTCGGAACACAACAACCGCCCCGAGCTCGCCCTCGAGGCATTGGCGCCGCTGCTCGACGGGGACGCCTCGCGCCTGACCATCGCCGCCCAGGACAGCGGGCTGCAGTGGCAGGCGATCGTCTGAATTGCCATCCTCAGGTCATGCCTTCACCCCTCTCTGGAGACTCCCATGGAAAAGCGCCAAGAACTCTACGCCGGCAAGGCCAAGTCGGTCTACGCCACCGATGACCCCGATCTGCTCGTCCTGCATTTTCGTGACGACACCAGCGCCTTCGACGGCGAGCGCATGGAGTCGCTGGCGCGCAAGGGCATGGTCAACAACTGCTTCAACGCCTTCATCATGGAAAAGCTGACGGCGGCGGGCATTCCCACCCACTTCGAGCGGCGCCTCTCGGACACCGAGAGCCTGGTCAAGAAGCTCGAGATGATTCCGGTGGAGTGCGTGGTGCGCAACATCGCCGCCGGGGGGCTGGTCAAGCGCCTGGGCGTGGAGGAAGGGCGCGAACTCTCGCCGCCCACCTTCGAGCTGTTCCTCAAGAACGACGCGCTGCACGACCCGATGATCAACGAGTCGCTGGCCGAGACCTTCGGCTGGGCCACGCCGGAACAGCTCGCCGAGATGAAGGCGCTGACCTTCCGCGTCAACGAGGTGCTCAAACAGTTGTTTGCAGACGGTGACCTGCTGCTGGTGGACTACAAGCTGGAGTTCGGCCTGTTCAAGGGGCGGATCGTGCTGGGCGATGAGTTCTCGCCGGACGGCTGCCGCCTGTGGGACGCCAAGACCCGCGACAAGATGGACAAGGACCGCTTCCGCCAAGGGCTCGGCGGTGTGATCGAGGCCTACGAGGAAGTAGGCCGGCGCATCGGGGTAGAGTTCGCCTGAACAGGCCGAGCGCTCCGGAATCGCTGCCCTCGACGCCCTCCTCGCGAGGGCGTCGCCGTGTTCAGGCCGGGACGATCTCCACCACCTCCAGCCGCGTGACCTGTGCCTCCTCGAGGACCCGAAAGCGCACGTCGACATCGCGCAGGCGTACGCCATAGAGTCTCTCTTCCGCCCCTTGGCGATAGGCCGGGCGCGGATCCTGGGCCAGCACCTGGCGGATCAGTTCGCGCAGCGAGGCGGCGTCGTCGCGTGCGGCCAGCGCCGCCTCGGCCTCGGCGCTGAAGCGCACCTCCAACTGCGGTGGCGCCTCGGGGGCGTAGCCGGCGCGTGCCTCGGGCCGCGCCTCGACCCAGGGCAGGTAGGGCTTGATGTCGAGCACCGGGGTGCCGCTGACCAGGTCGCAGCCGCCCAGCACCAGGCGCACCCCCCGGCGGGTGTCGATCTCGAGGAGTTCCACCAAGGACAGCCCCAGGCGGTTGGGGCGGTGCGTGCTGCGGCTGGCGAACACCCCGACCCTGGCGTTGCCGCCGAGTCGCGGAGGGCGCACCAGCGGCGTCCAGCGCTCGGGGCTGTGGTGGAAGACGAAGGTCAGCCACAGGTGGCCGAAGGCGTCGAGACCGCGCACCGTCAGGGGGTCGTCGTAGGGAGGAAGAAGTATCAGCTCAGCGTGGGCAGCCGAGGCCAGCCCGGGCTGGCGCGGCACGCCGAACTTGTCGGGAAAGTCGCTCTCGATGCGGCCGATCGGGTGCATCGGATAGCTGGCGGCGGGGAGCGATGGGCTGGTCATGGGGTGGGATTATGCCTGCCATTGGCCCCGGCGGCGAGCTTGTGTAACCTGCACGCCGAGTCAGATCACGCGAGGTATGGCAGGGAAGATGGAAACGATGACGACGAACGATGCGCCGACGATGAGGAGCGGTTCGCCGCGGATCCTCTACCGGCAGGCCAAGGCACGTGATGCTGCCGATCAGGCCGAGGTCTTCCATCACGCCGTGATGCAGGGCGCGGCCGCACACTACAGCGTGGCGGAGCGTGAGGCGTGGGCCGCGACGATGCCGCGTGAGGGCAGCGTATGGGCCGCGCGACAAGCCCTCTACACCACGCTGATGGCCACCTGCGACGGGCGCTGTGTCGGCTTCCTCGAGCTGGACCTTCCCAAGGGACATGTCCAGACCCTCTACGTCTGGCCGTCGCTGGCGCGACGCGGCATCGGCTCGACCCTGCTGGTACATGCCGAGCGCATGCTGCTCGAGCATGGCCATGGCCACGTCACCCTCGATGCCAGCCGCATGCTGGCCGAGAGCCTGCTGCGCCGCGGCTGGCAGGATCTCGGCGTCGAGTGGGTCACGCGGGGCGGAGTGCAGCTCGAGCGAAGGCGCCTGGAGAAGCGCCTCACGGCGATCGAGACCTAGAAAAACGGATCAGGCGTGGCGTAGCTCGGTGATGCGCATCGACAGGTCGATTGCCTTGACGTCCTTGGTCAGGGCGCCGCTGGAGATGCAGTCGACGCCGGTCTCGGCAATCTGGCGCAGGGTGGTCTCGTCGACGTTGCCGGAGGCTTCCAGCGTGGCCCGGCCGGCGCTGCGTTTCACCGCCTCGCGCATGTCGTCGAGGCTGAAGTTGTCGAGCATGACGATGTCGGCGCCCGCCGCCAGCGCTTGGGCGAGTTCCTCGAAGCTCTCCACCTCCACCTCCACCAACAGGTCGCGGGCGATGCTGCGCGCCTCTTTCACGGCGGCGGCGATGCTGCCGCAGGCGGCGATGTGGTTCTCCTTGATCAGGAAGGCATCAAAGAGGCCGATGCGGTGGTTGTGGCCGCCGCCGCAGGTGACCGCGTACTTCTGCGCCAGGCGCAGGCCGGGCAGGGTCTTGCGGGTGTCGAGCAGGCGTACCCCGGTACCCTCGAGCAGGTCGACGTAGTGCCGCGTGCGGGTGGCGGTGGCGGAGAGCGTCTGCAGCAGGTTGAGGGCGGCGCGCTCCCCCGTGAGCAGGACCCTGGCGGGCCCCTCGAGTTCGAGGAAGCACTGGTCGGCTTCCAGGCGGTCGCCGTCGGCGGCGCCCCAGCGCAGACGCACGCTGGGGTCGAGGCGTCGATAGATCTCCTCGACCCAGGCCACGCCGCACAGGACCGCCGGCTC
Organism: Billgrantia sulfidoxydans; assembly: GCF_017868775.1. NCBI lineage: Bacteria > Pseudomonadati > Pseudomonadota > Gammaproteobacteria > Oceanospirillales > Halomonadaceae > Billgrantia > Billgrantia sulfidoxydans. Next base: position 883,839 of record NZ_CP053381.1, read on the forward strand.
GCGTGTGATGACCCGGGCCGTGGCCCACTGCGTTTCCGGAATCAGCTGCGCGGTGATGTCACCCGGACCGACATCCTCGGACAGCAGGTGGGCGGCGGCTTCGCGGATCGCTTCGACAAGGGCGTCCTGATAATGCATGGCGTGCCTTTTCATGTTCATGGGGCGTCGGGACCGTCATTATAGGGAATCCAGCTCCAGGACGTCAGGGGAACGAGATGAGAATCGAGGAAGGCTGGCTAGAGGGGGTCCGGCGCGTGCCGTCGCCCAACCAGGATGCGCGCCCGGAGGGCGAGGTCTCGGCGGTGGTGCTGCACTCGATCAGCCTGCCGCCCGGCCAATTCGGCGGCGAGCACATCGAGCGACTGTTCACCAACACCCTGGATGCCTCGGCGCATCCCTTCTTCTCCGGCATCGCCCAGCTGCGGGTCTCGGCCCATCTGCTGATCCGGCGCGACGGCGAATGCGTGCAGTTCGTGTCGTTCGACCGACGTGCCTGGCATGCCGGTCGTTCCTGTTGGATCGATGGGGGGCGGGCACGGCGGGCGCTGAACGACTTCACTGTCGGCATCGAACTGGAGGGTGACGAGATCCATGCCTATCGCGACGCCCAGTACCGCGCCCTGGCCGCGGTCACGAAGACTCTCAACGTCAACTATCCTGACATGAACTTCGCGCGTATCACCAGCCATGCGCGCGTGGCGCCGTTGCGCAAGAGCGATCCCGGCCCGGCCTTCGACTGGGCTTATTTCCGCCAGTGTCTCAAGGCGTTAAAAAACGGCGAATGAGACGTGTGCCAGGGTAAGGGTGCAATCATACGGTAGTTTTATTACATTTCGTCCCGGCCCGGCCGTAGGCGTAAATGGTTGTCGTAACATCTTGTGTTGCAATGCAATGCTCAACTTATGGAAAAAAATTCCATTTCTCTGAGATTGGCAGGAAGGCCACTTTACGGTATGTTCTACGCCATTCGTTGTATGCGCTTCTGTAAAATGACTACAACAGCCGCGTCGCGGCCTGACATTCCCCTGATCGTCAGTAGCATCGACCTGCCCTTCGTCCGCGCACGGGGGGCAACCTGACATCACATTGTCACTCGGAGAGACGTCTATGAGTCTGGAGGCAAGAGAAGATTTCGATCCGGTCGAAACCACGGAATGGCTGGATTCCCTGGAATCGGTCCTGGATCGTGAGGGCGAGGAACGCGCCCGGTACCTGCTGACGCGCCTGGCCGACCGGCTGCGCCGCGACGGCATGCAGGCACCCTTCTCGGTGACGACGCCGCATCGCAACACCATCCCGGTGCATCGTGAAGCCCCGATGCCGGGCGACCTGTTCATGGAGCGGCGTATCCGCTCACTGATTCGCTATAACGCCATCGCCCAGGTCATCCGCAACAACCGCGCCAACCCGGGGCTCGGCGGCCACATCGCCAGCTTCATGTCCGCCGCCACGCTCTACGACGTCGGCTTCAATCACTTCTTCCGAGCGCCCAACGGCGACTTCGAGGGCGACCTGGTCTACATCCAGGGCCACGTGGCGCCGGGCGTGTACGCGCGCGCCTACCTGGAAGGACGCCTCACCGAGGCGCAGATGGACAAGTATCGCCAGGAAGTCGACGGTGACGGCCTCTCCTCCTATCCGCATCCCTGGCTGATGCCGGACTTCTGGCAGTTCCCCACTGTCTCCATGGGCCTCGGGCCGATCCAGGCGATCTACCAGGCCCACGTGATGAAGTACCTCGATTCGCGCGAGCTCAGGAGCATGCACGATCGCAAGATCTGGTGCTTCATGGGCGACGGCGAGTGCGACGAGCCGGAATCGCTGGGCGCCATTCACCTGGCCAGCCGCGAGAAGCTCGACAACCTGATCTTCGTCATCAACTGCAACCTGCAGCGCCTGGACGGCCCGGTGCGCGGCAACGGCCGCATCATCGACGAACTCGAAGGGGTCTTCCGCGGTGCCGGCTGGAACGTGCTCAAGGTGGTCTGGGGCCGGCTGTGGGACCCGCTGTTCGAGAAGGACAAGAAGGGCATCCTGCAGAAGCGCATGGACGAGGCGGTCGACGGCGAGTACCAGAACTACAAGGCCATCGACGGCGGCTACACCCGCGAGCACTTCTTCGGCAAGTACCCGGAAACCGCCGAGATGGTCAAGGACATGTCCGACGAGGACATCTGGCGCCTGAACCGCGGCGGCCACGATCCGTTCAAGGTCTACGCCGCCTATCACGAGGCAGTGAACAACGCCAACGGCCGCCCCACCGTGATCCTGGCGCACACCGTCAAGGGCTACGGCATGGGCAGCGGCGAGGGCGAGGCTTCGATGGAAGCCCATCAGGTCAAGACCATGGAGTACGAGGCGCTGCGCAAGTTCCGCGACCGCTTCGGTATCCCGCTGACCGACGAGCAGCTCAAGGAGGTGCCGTACTATAAGCCGGACGACGACTCGCCCGAGCTCAAGTACATGCACCTGCAGCGCGAGCGCCTGGGCGGCTACCTGCCGCAGCGCCGCAGCGACTTCGAGGCGCTGACGATCCCCAGCCTCGAGGACAAGACCTTCGCCACCCAGCTGGCCGGTTCCAAGGGGCGCGAGATCTCCACTACCATGGCCTTCGTGCGTATCCTCAACGGCCTGGTGAAGGACAAGAAGATCGGCCAGCAGGTGGTGCCGATCGTGCCCGACGAGGCGCGCACCTTCGGCATGGAGGGCATGTTCCGCCAGCTCGGCATCTACACCTCCGAAGGCCAGAAGTACGAGCCCGTCGACAAGGGCCAGATCATGTTCTACCGCGAGGACAAGAAGGGCCAGATCCTCGAGGAGGGCATCACCGAGGCCGGCGCGATGTCGGCGTGGATCGCCGCGGCCACCTCGTACAGCAACCACAACCTGCCGCTGCTGCCGTTCTACATCTACTACTCGATGTTCGGCTTCCAGCGCATCGGCGACCTGGCCTGGGCCGCCGGCGACCTGCAGGCGCGGGGCTTCCTGGTCGGCGGCACCGCCGGGCGCACCACGCTCAACGGCGAGGGCCTGCAGCACCAGGACGGCCACAGCCACCTGCAGGCGGCGACCATCCCCAACTGCCGCAGCTACGACCCGACCTACGCCCACGAGGTCGCGGTGATCGTCCAGGATGGCCTGAAGCGCATGTTCGCCGACAAGGAGAACTGCTTCTACTACCTGACGGTGATGAACGAGAACTACGAGCACCCCGAGCTCGAGAACGTGCCGGCCGATGACATCATCAAGGGCATGTACCTGCTGCGCGAGCACCGAGGCGACAAGGGCCACGTGCAACTGCTCGGCTCCGGCACCATCCTGCGCGAGGTGGAAGCCGCCGCCAAGATGCTCGCCGAGGAGTGGGGCGTGGGCGCCGACGTGTGGAGCGTAACCAGCTTCAACGAGCTGCGCCGCGAGGCCCTGCTGCTCGAACGCGAGGCGTTCGTCAACGCCGCCGACGAGCCGGTCAAGCCCCACGTCACCCGCTGCCTGGAAGGGCGCGAGGGGCCGGTCATCGCCTCCACCGACTACATGCGGCTGTTCGCCGATCAGGTCCGCGCCTGGGTGCCGACCGACTACCATGTACTGGGAACCGACGGCTACGGCCGCTCCGACACCCGCGAGAAGCTGCGCCACTTCTTCGAGGTCGATCGCTACTTCGTGACCGTGGCGGCGCTCAAGGCCCTGGCCGATCGCGGCGAGCTGGATCGCAAGGTCGTCGCCGAGGCGATCAAGAAGTACGGCATCGACCCCAACAAGCCCAATCCGCTGACGAGCTGATCCGGTGGCCAGGCGGGCCCGGGCCCGCCTGTTCCAGGCACGATTTGGAAGGAGCGCGACCTTGAGTAGCGAAATCATCAAAGTTCCCGACATCGGCGGCAGCGAAGATGTCGAAATCATCGAAATCGCCGTATCCGAAGGCGACGTCATCGAGCCCGAGGACACCCTGATCACGCTGGAGTCGGACAAGGCCAGCATGGACGTGCCGTCGCCCAAGGGCGGCAAGGTCGTTCGTGTGCTGGTGAAGGAGGGCGACACCGTCTCCGAGGGCGACGACATCGTCGAGCTCGAGGTGGAAGGTGGCGGCAGCGATGGCGGCGGCGAGAAGGCCGAGGCCAAGCGAGAAGAGGCGCCCAAGGAATCCCCGGCCGCCGAAGAGAAGCCGGCGGCGAAGAAATCCTCCGGCGGCGGCAAGCGTACCGTCGAGATCAAGGTGCCGGATCTGGGCGGTTCCGAGAACGTCGAGGTCATCGAAGTGGCGGTCGCCGAGGGCGATGAGGTGAGCGAGGAGGACCCGCTCATCACCCTGGAGTCGGACAAGGCCTCCATGGACGTGCCCAGCCCCCATAGCGGTAAGCTGGTGTCCCTCACCGTCAAGGAGGGCGATACCGTTTCCGAGGGCGACGTGATCGGCACCATGGAGATCGCCGGCGAAGGCGGCGAAGAGGCCGAGCCGGAAGCCGTCGAGACCACCGCGGAGCCCGCCGAGCAGGCCGAGGCCCCCGCCGAGGAGGAGGCGACGAGCGGCGAGCCCGAGCGCAAGGAGATCCGCGTGCCCGATCTCTCCGGTTCCAGCGACGTGCCGGTCATCGAGATCGCCGTCAGCGCCGGCGACGAGGTGAACGAGGAGGACCCGCTGATCACCCTGGAGTCCGACAAGGCCTCCATGGACGTGCCGAGCCCCTACAAGGGCAAGCTGATCGAACTCACCGTCAAGGAGGGCGACACCGTCTCCGAGGGCGACCTGATCGGCTATATCGAGGTGGTTGGGGCCAAGCCGCGGGCGGCCACGCCCAAGGCCAGCAAGGCGCCGAGCGAGCCCAGCGAAAAGCCGGCTTCGCCCACCCAGGCCAAGCCGACCCCGGCCGGTACGCCGAGCCCCGAGGCGCAGATGGCGGCCCACAAACCGCGCGACGGCAAGCTGGTCCACGCCGGCCCCGCGGTGCGCATGCTGGCCCGCGAACTCGGCGTCGACCTGGGGCTGGTCAAGCCGAGCGGGCCCAAGGAGCGAGTGCTCAAGGAGGACGTCCACGCCTACGTCAAGCAGGTGATGGCAGGCCAGGCCAAGGCGCCTGCTGCCGCGCCGGCGGCGAGTGGCGGCGCGGGCATCCCGCCGGTACCGGACCAGGACTTCAGCCAGTTCGGTGAAATCGAAGAGAAGCCGATGGGGCGTCTGCTCAAGATGGGCGCCACCAACCTTCACCGCAGCTGGCTCAACGTGCCTCACGTGACCCAGTTCGACGAGGCCGACATCACCGAGCTGGAAGCCTTCCGCAAGTCGATGAAGGCCGAGGCCGAGGCCCAGGGCGCCAAGCTCACCCCGCTGCCGTTCCTGATCAAGGCGTGTGCCTTCGCCCTGCGCAAGTTCCCCCAGTTCAACGTCAGCCTGAAGAGCGACGGCGAGACCCTGGTGTGGAAGAAGTACGTCCACATCGGCGTTGCCGTGGATACCCCGGACGGCCTGATGGTGCCGGTGATTCGCGACGCCGACAAGAAGTCGCTGATCGACCTGGCCAAGGAGAGCGTCGAGCTGGCCGGCAAGGCGCAGTCTAAGAAGCTCAAGCGCGAGGAGATGACCGGCGGCTGCTTCACCATCTCGAGCCTGGGCTCCATCGGCGGTACCGCCTTCACGCCGATCGTCAACGCCCCGGAGGTGGCCATCCTCGGCGTCTCCAAGGCGCAGATGAAGCCGGTGTGGAACGGTGCCGACTTCGAACCGCGGCTGATGATGCCGCTGTCGCTCTCCTACGACCACCGGGCGGTGAACGGGGCCGATGCCGCGCGCTTCACCGCCTTCCTGGCGGCGGCGCTGAGTGACATCCGGCGACTGCTGATGTAATCATTGCCGAAAGCGGTACCGACGGCGCCCTGCGGGGCGCCGTCGGTCTTTGGAGCCTCCACTTTCGGGAGGGGAGACCAAAGTGCAACCCGGCCATAATTGGCTGAAAATGCAGTGGCTTTGGCCAGGCGCGAGAGGCCTGGGCCGCGGCGTAGAGTTGTCTGGCGACGCCGCCGCGGTTATCGTTCATGACATTCCCTTTACCCACAAGAATTTCCACTCTCTCAAGGAGCAGCTAGATGCGTTTGATCCTGTTGGGCGCGCCGGGTGCCGGCAAAGGTACCCAGGCCCAGTTCATCTGCGAGCGCTACAAGATCCCGCAGATTTCCACCGGCGACATGCTGCGTGCGGCGGTCAAGGAGGGCAGCGAGCTGGGGCTGAAGGTCAAGGAGATCATGACCAGCGGGGGCCTGGTGTCCGACGATCTCATCATCTCGCTGGTCAAGGAGCGCATCGCCCAGCCCGATTGCGAGAACGGCTTCCTGTTCGACGGCTTTCCGCGCACCATTCCCCAGGCGGATGCCATGAAGCAGGCGGGAGTCAAGATCGATCACGTCCTCGAGATCGCCGTGGAGGACGAGGAGATCGTCAAGCGCCTGGCCGGTCGCCGGGTACACCCGGGCTCGGGCCGGGTCTACCACGTCGAGTACAACCCACCCAAGGAAGAGGGCAAGGACGACGTCACCGGCGAGCCGCTGATCCAGCGTGATGACGACCGCGAATCCACCGTGCGCAACCGCCTGGCGGTCTACCACGAGCAGACCGCGCCGCTGGTCGACTACTACCAGCAGTGGGCACAGGAGGAGCCTGACGCTGCGCCTGCCTATCACCGCGTGGAGGGCGTCGGCAGCGTCGACGAGATTACGCGCAAGGTGACCGAGGCGCTGGACGGATAACGTCTGGCTACAGGTCGTTTCTGAATGGCCCGCCTCGGCGGGCCATCGTCGTCATGGGCCATCGTCCCGCGTCACGCGGCGGCGTATAATGATCCGCCCATGCCCTGACCCGACGCTTCCCTATGCCGAACCTGCTGGCTCTCGATGCCTCCTCCAGCGCCTGCTCCGCCGCCCTGCTGATCCAGCGTGGTGGCGGCGAACCGAGGCTGGTGTCCCGTTTTGCCCTGACCCCCCGCGAACATACCCGCCGGCTGCTACCGATGGTCGACGAGGTGCTGGCCGAGGCGGGCCTGACCGTCGCCGAGCTGGACGCCGTGTCCTATGGGCGTGGCCCCGGCTCCTTCACCGGGCTGCGCATCGCCGCCGGCACGGCCCAGGGGCTGGCCTACGGCCTGGACCTGCCGCTGCTCGGCGTGTCGACCCTCGAGGCGCTGGCCCTCGCGGCTCATCGTCGTCACGGTGTCGCGAATGTGGTCACCGCCATGGATGCGCGCATGGGCGAGATCTACGTCGCCGCCTGGCGCTGTCGTGACGGTGCGACCGAGCCACTGCTCGCGGAGGCCGTGATGCCGCCCGAGCAGCTTCAGCTGCCCCCGGCCGACGGCCGCGAGGGCTGGTACGCCATCGGCTCGGGTTGGTCGCTGTGGGAGGCGATGCCGGCCGAGGTGCAGGCAGCCATCAGCCGGCGCGACGCCGAAGCCGAGCCGGCGGCCGAGGAAATGGTACTGCTGGCCGCCCGAGACTATGCCCAGGGGGCTCGTCCTGCCGCCCATGAGACCCAGCCGATCTACCTGCGCGACCAGGTGGCGTGGCAGAAGGGCAAATGAACCGTCGCGACCGGCCGCGAGACACTGAGTCAGAAAGTGGCGAGCTGACGTTGCGCCGCGAAGGGGATGCCCTGGTGCTGGCCGGCGACCCGGCCCGCTACGGCAAGCCGCTCAGGGTCGATTTTGCCGAAGGCCGTGCCGCCCATCGGCGCCGCTTCGGCGGTGGACGGGGGCAGCTCATCGCCCGTGCTTGCGGTCTGGCGGCCGGCGTGACCCCTAGCGTAATCGATGCCACCGCCGGCCTGGGGCGCGACGCCTTCGTGCTGGCGAGCCTCGGCGCCGAGGTGCTGCTGATCGAGCGCGTGGCGGCGATCCATGCCCTGCTGGAGGATGGCCTGGCGCGCGCCGCCGCCGACCCCGAGGCGGCGGCGATCGTCGCCCGCATGCACCTGGTGCATGGCGACGCCGTTCGCGACCTCGCCGCGCTGGTCGCCGCCGGCCCGGTGGCGCCCCAGGTGATTCACCTCGACCCCATGTTCCCCCACCGCGAGAAGTCGGCGCTGGTGAAGAAGGAGATGCGTCTGTTCCGCGAGCTCGCCGGCGACGATGCCGACGCGCCGCGGCTGCTCGAGGTGGCGCTGGACGTGGCCAGCCACCGCGTGGTGGTCAAGCGGCCACGCAAGGCACCGCCCATTGAGGGCCCGGCGCCGCAGCACGCCATCGAAGGCAAGACCAGCCGCTACGACCTCTATGTCCATCGCTCCTTGAAGGCTTGATACGGCCGAGCCGGCTAGCCGTGGCTGATGAGCTGCAATCGGTGGCGCAGGGCTGGATCGTACAGCTCGCCGGTTCGCTGCGCGGCGCTACGCAGCCGCTCGTCATACCAAAGCCGCTCTTCCCGCATCCAGATCCAGCCCTCGGCCTCCAGGCTGTCGATCAGGCTGGCGAACAGCTTGCGATCGAAGAATTCCGGTGCGTCGCGTCCGGTGAGCAGGGCCAGGCGCTCGGTCAACTGCTGGCTGCGTTCCGCCAGGGCTTCGCGCCCCAGTGTGCCGGCCGGCTGGCTGAGCAGGATCGTCAGCAGCAGGTAGCCGCGCTCCAGCGAGGGCTGCATCAGCCTCGCCAGCAGGCGTAGCTGCTCGCCGGCCTCCAGCGTGCCGGGCCGTTGCCAGCCATCGGCATGGGGTTGCAGCAGGCCCTCCTGGCACAGCACCTCCAGCATGGCGGGTAGCGCCTGGGGCAGGGCGGCCGGCTCGAGGAACAGCTCTCGGGCCAGGATCGGCCAGGGGGGACCGAGCTGCGCCTGGAGGCTGTCGAGGTCGTGGCGTGGGGCATGGCGGAAGGCGAAGGCGGCGAGGCCGGGCAGGGCGAAGAGGTGCAGCACGTTGTTGCGATACCACACCAGCAGGCTGGCCTGTTCCGCCGTCGCCGTGAGAATGTCGCCCAGCGCATGGGGGCGGCGCTCGATCATGCCCAGCGCCACGACTTCGTCGATCCAGGCGTCGGGCTCGCCCCGAGGCAGGCTGACGTGCTGCCCCCCGGGCCCGTGGCGCTGCAGGGCGGCCAGCAGGGCGAGCTGGCGTGCCATCAGGCTGGCCTCGATGGCGTGATGCGGCGTGGCCAGCAGTACCAGCGCCACCAGGTTGACCGGGTTGAGCGCCGCCGCGGCGTTGATGCGCCGGGCCAGCTCGTCGCCGAGCCGCGGCACGGCCTGGTTGAGCCAGGCCGGCTTGGCCGGGCCGAGATCGTCGCGCCAGCCCGGCGTGGTGTCATCGAGCCAGGGGCCGAGCGCCAGCGGCTCGCCGACGTTGACCGTGACCTTGCCGAACGGCTGGCGCAACTGGCCGAGCACACGCAGCAGGGCCAAGGGCGTCTCCTTGCGCTTCTTGCCGCCGCGCAGCTCGCGCTGGTAGCTGGCGTTCTCGATGATGCGCTCGTAGCCGACGTAGACGGGAACGAAGGCGAGCCGGGGCGGGCTGGTGCCCGCGGCGCTGCGGCAGAACGAGCGCAGCGTCATCGACAGCATGCCGGGGCGTGGCGCGAGCATGCGCCCGCTGCGCGAGCGGCCGCCCTCGATGAAGTACTCCAGCGGATGGCCGCGCTCCAGCAGGCGGTGCAGGTACTCATTGAAGACCGCGGCGTAGAGCGGTTTGTCGCGGAAGCTGCGGCGCAGGAAGAAGGCCCCGCCGCGGCGCAGCAGCGGGCCGATCAGCGGCATGTTCAGGTTGCGCCCGGCGGCGATGTGCGGCGGCATCAGGCCGTCGCGATAGAGCACGTAGGAGAGCAGCAGGTAATCGATGTGGCTGCGATGGCAGGGCACGTAGACCAGCGTATGATCGCCGGCCAGCGCCTTGACCCGTTCGAGCCCGCGTACCTCGACGCCGTCGTAGAGCCGGTTCCACAGCCGGCGCAGCAGGCCGTCCATGAAGCGCAGCACCGGATAGGTCATGTTCGAGGCGATCTCGCGGCCGTAGCGCAGGGCGCGCCGCTGGAGCCGCTGCGGGGAGCGCTTCTCGGCCGGCGCCAGCTCGCCGATCACCCGACGCACCTCGGGGCTCGCCGCCACGCCCTCGATCAAGGTACGGCGGTGCGAGAGGTCGGGGCCAAGCACGCGCGTGCGCATGCGCCGGAAATGAACGCGCAGCAGGCGTGCGCTCTTGCGATTGGCCACGGCGGGGCCTCGCGCGTCCAGCAGGTCGCGAAGCTTGAGCGGCGCGCCGAAGTGCACCTCCACGCTCTTGCCATTGACCAGCACCGACAGCGCTCGGCGCAGGCGCCCGGTCAACTGCCAGCTGTCGGCCGCCAGCAGATGCCAGAAGCCGAAGCGCTTGCCCGGCGCGCGCCCCCAGAACACGCTCACCGGAACGAGCTGGATATCGGCCTCGGGGTGCTCGGCGAGGTACTCCAGCGCCTGGCGGAAGGGCGCCTCCAGGGCGCGCCTGTGCTGCCATAGCCGGCGCTGCCTGGCGGGCAGTGCGACACTGGCCGGCAGCTCGCGATCCTCCAGGCGGATTCTGCCGCGTGACGGCGGAAGCCCATGGCGCTGGCACAGCACGTCGAGCAACAGGGCGTCGGAGAGCGCCGGGTGGGGCAGCACGTAGAGGGTGGGGTGGGCAGGGTCGAGGGGCAGGTCGCCGGGGTCGGGTTCGATGAGGCGGGTCTCGACCCAGGCCTTGATCAAGCCCTTCCAAGGGGCGTGAAGTGCAGCGAGCAGAGTCTGGGCTAGGGCCATCCGATTGCCTCGAGGTCGAATCGAGGGGCCAGTATAGCCATGGCGCCAGGCTCGGGTCAGGTGCTTTCCCTCGACGGGCAAACGTGCGTCAATCACGGCAGGCAAGGAGACGGGAGGCGTGCCATGCATGGCATGTGGCGGGACGGCAATCGGTTCGAGCTGCTGGCGGAGTCGTCGTGCTTCCTGCCGGCGATGTTCACGGCCATGGAGCGGGCGCGCCGTTCGATCCTCGTCGAACTCTACCTGATGGAGTCGGGAGAGCTGGCCACGACGCTGATCGATACGCTGTGCCGTGCCGCGACGCGCGGCGTGACGGTCGCGCTGATGCTGGATGCCTATGGCTCCATGGGGCTGGGCGGCGAGGATCGACGCCGCCTGGAGCAGGCCGGCGTGGCGCTGCGGCTGTTCAACCCGCTGGGGCTGCACTCGCTGGCACGCAACCTGACCCGTGACCATCGCAAGCTGGTGGTGGTCGACGGCGCCGTCGCCTTCACCGGCGGCTTCGGCGCGGTCGATGAGTTCCTGAAAGCCTGGTACGAGGTGGCGGTGCGTATCGAGGGGCCGGTCGTTGCCGATTGGGTACGGCTGTTCTCGCGGGTATGGGATTCGCCGATGACGCGTGGCGCCGGCGATGCGGCTCTGGTACGCCACCTCCAGCTCGAGTTCCACCCACACGAGGACTACCACGCCATGCGTGGCCGCGTGGTGTGGGGGCAGGGCTATCGCTACCAGGCCATCCGCCACTCGCTGTATGGCCGGGTGTCGTCGGCCCAGCGTCGCATCTGGCTGTGCACGCCCTATTTCGTGCCCACCTTCAGCCTGCGCATGCGGTTGGCCCGTGCGGCTCGCCGCGGCGTCGACGTACGCCTGCTGCTGCCCGGCCAAGGCCACGACCACCCCTGGGTGCGCTATGCCGGCCAGCGCTTCTACCGGCGCCTGCTGCGCGCCGGCGTGCGCATCTTCGAGTTCCAGCCCACCTTCATTCACGCCAAGTTCTCGCTGGTCGACCAGTGGTCGAGCCTGGGCTCGTGCAACTTCGACCACTGGAGCCTGCACTGGAACCTGGAAGCCAACCAGGAGGTGGAGGATACCCGCTTCGCCGGCGAGGTGGCGGCGCTGTTCGAGCGCAACTTCACCGCCAGCCACGAGATCACCTACCAGGCCTGGGTGCGGCGCCCGCGCTGGCAGCGCTTCAAGGAGTGGCTGTTCGGCAGCTTCGATGCCTGGCTGACGCGGCTGCGCTAGCCACGAGCCACGAGCCACGAGCTAAACTTCTGCCCGAAGCCCGAAGCCCGAAGCCCGAAGCCCGAAGCCCGAAGCCCGAAGCCCGAAGCCCGAAGCCCGAAGCCCGAAGCCCGAAGCCCGAAGCCGGGAACGCTTACCGCTTGCCCTTGCCTCGGCCCGCGGGTTTCTTCTTGCGCGGCACCGGCTTGGGTGTCTCGGGCGGTACCCGATAGTGCAGGTAGAGGTCCAGCACCAGGTCGGGCAGCTGGGCGGCCAGCGACTCCAGGCGCGCGGTGTCCGCCGTCATGTCGGCCATGTCCGGCTCGTCGTCGAACAGGCCGGAGAGCGCCATGAACGGCAGCAGCAGGGTGGCGACCGTCTCCTCGTCCTGCTCGAACCAGGCGGCCTCGTCGAGGAACACCCCCTCCATGAAGCCGGCGCACCAGTCGCCGATGGGCGTCTCCTCCGGGACCGAGCCGTCCAGGGTGAGTTCGAAGGGCAGCTCGGGCAGGCCGCCCTGCTCCAGGGTGTCGATGGCGTTGCCGCGAAGTTTCTCCAGCAGGCCCAGTATCTCGCTGCGCTCGGCGTCGTCGGTAAAGCTCGGCTCGCCGTGGAACAGCTCGGCCACCCAGGCAGCGGCCTCGATCTCGCGTGGCGCCACGGCCAGGGCGACGAGAAAACCATGGGCCGAGATCAGGTCCAGAGCATCGGGATCGACGCGCTCGGAGTCGAGAAACTCATCGAGGCGCTCGAGTTCGTCGTCCTCGAGCAGGGGCTGGGGCAGGGGCGTATCGGACATCGGGCCTCTCGCATGGCATCGTGAAGGCGGAACGTGGCCGCGCTGGGCTGGACAGCGCCGTGGCGGGACGTCATTTTAGCACCCATGAAACGACCTGCGCTCTCCGATCCCTGCCCCGAGTGGCTGGCAAGTCTCGACGATGCCGCGCTACACCACGCCCTGCTGGAGCGGGTGGAGGTGGCCTGGCAGCTGTGTCGCGACTACCATCCCAGGCTGCCCCGGCCCGGGGTCTGGTGCGACCTGCGTGGCAAGTGCGCCGGCCAGGCCCACTACGGCCGTGGCGGGCTGCGCTTCAACCCGGTGCTGTACCGCGAGAACCGCCATGCCTTTCTCAGCGAGGTGGTGCCCCACGAGATGGCTCACTGGCTGGTCCGGCACCTGAGCGATGGTCATCGGGCCAAGCCCCACGGGCGCGAGTGGCGCACCGTGATGACACGGCTGTTCGGGCTCGAGCCGCGGGTGACCCATCGCTTCGATGTCGAACGCGCGAGCCCCACGCCTTATCGCTATCATTGTGGCTGCCAGGAGCACTTCTTCACTTCACGTCGTCACTCGCTGGCGCGCAATGGACGCCGCTACCGCTGTTTGTCGTGTGCTCAGACCTTGGTCTATCAGCCCTTTGTAGAGCATGGAAAAGTTACTACAAATGTATGATTCATAAAGAAAAAATCGTGATACCAAGGTCTAAGAGTTAGGCCCGCTTCGACGGTATATGCTGAAGGGCGAATCTGATGCCGGCGCAATCCATAACAAGGCAGCCGGTAACATCCACCGAGAGGGTGCATCTCCTGGAAGAGGCTAGCCAATGACCGATCAGAAAGTCTATCCGGTACGCGACGACATCGCCGCCAATGCCTGGATCGATCGTGACAAGTATCAGGCCCTGTACAAGCAGTCCGTCGACGACCCCGAGGGGTTCTGGGCCGAGCAGGCCAAGCGCATCGACTGGTTCAAGGCGCCGACGAAGATCAAGCATACCTCCTACGATCCGCATAACGTCGACATTCGCTGGTTCGAGGACGGCACCCTGAACGCCAGCGTGAGCTGCCTCGACAGGCACCTGGAGACACGCGGCGACCAGACCGCGATCATCTGGGAAGGCGACGATCCCAAGGATTCCAAGCACGTCAGCTACCGCGAGCTGTATACCAAGACCTGCCAGCTGGCCAACGCACTCAAGGAGCTCGGCGTTCGCAAGGGCGACGTGGTCACCCTCTACATGCCGATGATCCCAGAGGCGGCGGTGGCCATGCTGGCCTGCGCCCGCATCGGCGCCGTGCACTCGGTGGTGTTCGGCGGCTTCTCCCCCGATGCCCTGGCCCAGCGCATCATCGGCGCCGACTCCAAGCTCGTCATCACCGCCGACGAGTCGGTGCGCGGTGGCAAGCAGGTGCCGCTCAAGGACAACGTCGATGCCGCCCTGACCCGCAAGGGCACCGAGGTGTGCGAGAACGTGCTGGTGGTCAAGCGCACCGGTGGCGAGATCGAGTGGAGGGAGGGCCGCGACCTCTGGTACCACGACCTGGTCGACAAGCAGGCGACCGACTGCCCGGCCGAGGAGATGAACGCCGAGGATCCGCTGTTCATCCTCTACACCTCCGGCTCCACCGGCGCGCCCAAGGGGCTCAAGCACACCACCGGCGGCTACCTGGTCTACGCCAGCCTGACCCACCAGTATATCTTCGACTATCAGGACGGCGAGGTGTACTGGTGCACCGCCGACGTGGGCTGGGTCACCGGCCACAGCTACATCGTCTACGGCCCGCTGGCCAACGGCGCCGTCACGCTGATGTTCGAGGGCGTGCCGAGCTACCCGACCCACGGCCGCATGGGCGAGATCGTCGACAAGCACAAGGTCAACATCCTCTACACCGCACCGACCGCCATCCGCGCACTGATGGCGCACGGCGACGACGTGATGAACTCGAGCAAGCGCGACACGCTGCGCGTGATGGGCTCGGTGGGCGAGCCGATCAACCCCGAGGCGTGGGAGTGGTACTACCGCGTGATCGGCAACTCCCAGTGTCCGATCGTCGACACCTGGTGGCAGACCGAGACCGGCGGCATCATGATTTCGCCGCTGCCGGGCGCCATCGACCTCAAGCCGGGCTCGGCCACGCTGCCGTTCTTCGGCGTACAGCCGGCACTGCTCGACAGCGAGGGCAACGAGCTGAAAGGCGCCGTGGACGGCAACCTGGTGATCAGCGACTCCTGGCCCGGTCAGGCGCGTTCGATCTGGGGCGACCACGAGCGTTTCGTGCAGACCTACTTCTCCACCTACAAGGGCTACTACTTCACCGGTGACGGCTGCCGCCGCGACGAGGACGGCTACTACTGGATCACCGGCCGCGTCGACGACGTGCTCAACGTCTCCGGCCACCGCATGGGCACCGCCGAGATCGAGTCCTCGCTGGTGGCCCACGAAGCCGTGGCCGAGGCCGCCGTGGTGGGCTTCCCGCACGACATCAAGGGCCAGGGCATCTACATCTACGTGACCCTGACCGATGGCGTCGAGCCCAGCGACGAGCTCAAAAAGGAGCTGACCCAGTGGGTGCGCAAGGACATCGGGCCGATCGCCTCGCCGGACGTCATCCAGTGGGCGCCGGGTCTGCCCAAGACCCGCTCGGGCAAGATCATGCGCCGTATCCTGCGCAAGATCGCCGCCAACGAGACCGATGGACTGGGCGATACCAGCACCCTGGCCGATCCGAGCGTGGTGGATGACCTCATCGAGAATCGCGCCAACCGCTGATTTGTCCAGCGTCCCATTGCTAGAAACGACCTCGCCGGCCTTCGGGCCGGCTTTTTCGTCTCAGCCTGCGCTGGCGATGGCCTTGGCCAGCTCGGCCTTGCTCATGCGGCTGCGGCCGGGCACGTCGAGCTGCTGGGCGCGCTCGTAGAGCTCGTCGCGGGAGAGGCTTTCCAACTCGGCCAGCTCGGCGGGCCGACGCTTGCCGCGTGGTGCCGCCTTGCCGTCGCTCTCTCCGGCGGCCCTCTTGCCCGCGCCGCGCTGGCCTGAGGGGCGCTTCTTGGTCTCGCTGCGCTTGGCCGCCGGCTTGCCGCGCCCATCCGGCTGGCCCTTGCCGGTGTCTTCGCGCCTATCCTGGCCGGGCGGGCGCCCTTCGGCGAGGCTCTGCTTGAGCACCTGCATCAGGTCGATCACTTCGCCGCCCTGTTCCGGCTCGACATCGGGCGCGTCCTCCTCGCCCAGGGCGATCACGTCCTCGCCGCGCTCGAGCTTCTCTTCGGCACGCGCGACGATGCGCTGGCTCTGCCGGTCCTGTAGCGCTTCGCGTTCGAGATCCTCCTCGCTCAGTGCCTCGATGGCCTGTTGCATCGCCTTCACTCTGCTCTTGTCGACCTTGGAAGGCTCGGGCAGGTCGATGTCGTCCGGGGTGCGCAGCTCTTCGGCGAAGCGCAGCGTCTCGGCGCGCAGGATGCCTTTCTCGGCAATGATCGCCACCAGATACTCCTTGCCGCGCATGACGAAGGTGGCGATACCGGCGCGCCCGGTGGCCTCCATGCTTTGCGCCAGCAGACGGTAGGCCTTGGTCACGCCCTTGTCGGGGGTCATGAAATAGGCGCGTTCGAAGTACATCGGGTCGATCTCGTCGAGGCCGACGAAGCGCTTGAGATCGATCTCCTGGGACTTCTCCGGCGCCAGCGAATCGAGCTCGCGATCCTCCACCACCACGAATTCGTTCTTCTCGACCTCGTAGCCGCGGATCAGCTCGTCGTAGTCGAGCACGCGCTCCTCCTTCTCGCAGAAGTAGCGCCGCGCCAGCGGTGTGCCGTCGCGGTCGACCATGCGCAGCGACACCGGCTTGGGGCGGTTGGCCGGGTAGAGGTTGACCGGCAGGCTGACCAGACCGAAGGTGATGGTGCCCGACCACAGCGGGCGCGGGCCGCTGGCGTGGAAGCGTTTGTTCTCCTCGCCCTGGGCCGATTCGTCCTTTTCCTTCGTGCGGCGCTTGTCCTTCGGCGTGGGCTTGGTTTTCGATTTCGGGCTAGGCACGCTTGCGCTCCTTCTTGAGGCTGGCCTCGAGCGCCTTGGAGAGATCGTCGGAAGCTTCGCGCCGGCGAATCGGGGTGACCTTGACGCGCTTGCCGCGCCGCTTGGCCTCGATCAGCTCCAGCACCCGCTCGCGATACTCGTCGTGGTATGCCTCGGGGTCGAACTCCGCCTCCAGCATGCCGATCAGCTGGCGTGCCATGTCGAGTTCCTTGGCGTCGAGTGCCTTGCCCTTGGGGGGCTCCAGTGCGTCGACCGGTACCACCTGCTCCTCGTGGCGCAGCGACATCAGCATCGGTACGCCGCGATGCAGACGCAGGGCGCCGACATAGCTCTTCTTGCGCATGACCCAGCGTGCCAGGCCCTCCTTGCCGCTGTTGCCCAGCGCCTCGGCCAGGGCGAAATAGAGCGACTCGCTGCCATCCGGGCCGAGGAAGTAGGGCCGGTCGTACCAGCGGTGGTCGATCACCTGCGGCGGCATGAAGCGGATCACCTCGATATCGCGGCCCGAGTCCGGCTCCAGCGCCTCGAGTTCCTGCTTGTCGAACACCACCAGGCTGCCCTCGTCGGTGCGATAGGCGCGGCGGGTCTCGGCGTGAGGCACGATCTCCTCGGTGTCGGGATTGACCATGGCCTGCTTGACCGGTGAGCGGTCCTTCTCGTGCAGCAGACGGAAGTGCACGCTGCGATCCTGCACCGCGGAGTAGAGCTTGACCGGTACCTCCACGTCACCGAAGCGGATCACGCCTTTCCACATCGCCCGTGCCGCCATCATCGCTTCTCCTTCTGGTAGGCATCTTCCTCATGACATTCGGGGCACAGCGTCTCGCGGCTCTCGTAGCGTGTCTCGACGCAGACCGGACAGATCGGCCGGTCGCAGTAGATGCAGTGGTAACCCGCCTCATAGTGAAAGGTGCGCAGGCAGAACTGACAGGTCTCGGGGCCGGACTCCATCCACCACGGCGCATCGCTCATCTCGTTCCTCCGGGTCGTGATCCAGGCCGTCGTCACTTCACGCCCACGGCCTTGAGCAACTGGGTATCCAGCGGGCGCGCCGCCTCGTCGAACCCCGCCCAGGGGTCCTCGCCCAGCGCCGAGAGCCGCCGCCGCAGGTTCCCGACGTTGTAGCGGTCGGCGCGTAGCGCGGCGTTGAGCTCGTCCCAGCGGATCGGTACCGCCACCGGGGCGTTCCTGCGTGCGCGCACGGTATAAGAGGCCACCGCCGTGGCGCCGCGGCCGTTGCGCAGGTAGTCGATGAAAATACGCCCTTCGCGCTTGGCCTTGGACATGTTGGTGGTCAGCCGCTTGGGGTCGTCCTTGGCATGCGCTTCGGCCACTCCCTTGGCGAAGGCCTTGGCTTGCTCCCACTCGGCGCTGGGTTCGAGCGGCACCACCAGGTGCAAGCCCTTGCCGCCGGTGGTGCGCAGGAAGGGCGTCAGCCCCAGCGACTCGAGGCGCTCCCGCAGGGTGCCGGCGACGCGCAGGATCTCCTTCCAGGCGACGCCTTCGTCGGGGTCGAGGTCGAATACCAGCCCGTCGGGCTGTTCCAGGTGATCGATGCGGCTGCCCCAGGGGTGGATCTCCAGCGCACCGGCCTGCACCAGGCCGATCAGGTCGGCGGCCGTTTCGACGTAGACGTACTCGGCGCTGCCCTGCTTTTCGGGCACGTCGAGACGCGGCACGCTGGCGGGAATGGCGCGGCGCGGGTGCTTCTGGAAGAAGCATTCGTCGTTGCGCCCTTGGGGGCAGCGCACCAATGACAGCGGCCGGCGGGCCAGGTGGGGCAGCACCCACTCGTGGATCTGCTCGTAGAAACGCGCCAGGTCGAGCTTGGTCAGGCCCTGCTCGGGAAACAGCACCCGCTCGGGGTGGGTGAGGCGTACGCCGAGCAGTGAGGTCTCGTCCCTGCGCTTGCGGGTGGCTGGCTTGCCCAGGCTGTCGTGCTCTTCCGGCGTGCCTTCGGTGGCCATCTCCTTGGTCGGGGTCATGCGGATCTCCTCCGGGTTGCGATCCTCGCGCAGGCCGCGAAAGGCCGGGTGGCGCAGGCGGCCGTCGCGGGTGCGTTCGGTGAACTCCACCTCGATCACCAGTTCGGGGCGTACCCAGTGCACCGAGCGACCGTCCGGCACGCTGCCGTGGAAGGGCGAACGCTTCACCTCGAGTGCCTGCAGGGTGGCGCTCAGCCGCTCCAGCAGGCGGTTGTTGAAGCCGGTGCCGACGCGGCCGGCGTAGACCAGTCCCTGCCTGCCGTAGGCGCCCATCAGCAGTGAGCCGAAGCCGCTGCGCGAGCCGCCGGGGTCGGTATAGCCGCCGACGACGAACTCCTCGTGGCTGACGCACTTGACCTTCAACCAGTCGCGGCTGCGCTTCTGCTGGTAGCGGCTGTCGGCGCGCTTGCAGATGATGCCCTCGAGACCCATCTGACAGGCGCGTTCGTGGAAGGCCCTGCCGTGGGTCTCGAGATGGTCGGAGTAGCGAATCGTGCCGTTTTCCATGTCGGCGGCGTCGAGCAGTGCCGCCAGGGTGCGCTTGCGCTCGAGCAGCGGCACGCCGGCCAGGTCGTAGCCTGACAGATAGGGCAGGTCGAACACCTGATAGACCAGGGCAGCGGTGCGGCCGCTGGACAGCGCCTCCTGCAGGTCGCCGAAGCGGCTGACCCCGTCCTTGCCCATGGCCACCACCTCGCCGTCGAGCAGCGCCGAATCCACCGGCAGCGGCTCGAGCACCCGGGCGATCTCGGGGAAGCGGTGGGTCCAGTCCTTGCCGTTGCGGGTGATCAGGCGCACCTCGCCCTGGTCGATACGCGCGAGCAGACGATAGCCGTCGAGCTTGATCTCGTGGATCCACTCGCCCTGAGCCGGCACCTCGCGGGCCAGGGTGGCAAGCTGCGGTTTCACCTCGCGCGGCAGCTTCGCCCGCCGGGCACCGTCGAGGCCGCTGGGGTCGGGTGGGGCAAGCGTGGCCTCACCCGCATCGTCGGACGAACCCCAGGTGTTATCGCGATCCTCGGCGATCTCGCGCATGCTGCGCCCGCTGGCGACGCTCGCGTCAAGTTCCACCGTGAGCGAATCCTCCATGCGCGCCTTGTCGTCGTGGCGCTTGATCATCAGCCAGTTGCGCCCGTGCTTGTCCTGGCGCTTGCCGCTCATGCGGGTCAGCGTCCAACTGCCCTTGAGCCGCTCACCGTCCAGTTCGATGTCGATTCGATCCGGCTTGGGCTTGCCCTTGAGCTGCCAGGTGCCGCGGTCCCATAGCATAACGGTGCCGCCGCCGTAGGCCTTCTGGGGGATGACCCCCTCGAACTCGCCATACTCCAGCGGGTGGTCCTCCACCTCGACGGCCAGGCGCTTCTCGCCGGGCTCGAGGCTCGGCCCCTTGGGCAGGGCCCAGCTCCTGAGCACGCCCTCCTGCTCCAGGCGCAGGTCGAAGTGGTCGTGGCTCGCCGCATGCTTGTGCATCACGTAGAGATTGCCCGCGGCGGCTTCGCTTCGCGCCTCGCCGGCGGGCTCGCGCGTCCGCGTGAAGTCGCGCTTGCGGCGGTACTCCTCGAGTCGTTCCATCGGCTCCATCCTTGGCCGCTGACGCTCAGGCAAAAGGCCTCGCCTCTCAGCCTAGCCCCGCTTGGCGCGGGGGCCAAATCCGTGGCACGCCGCCGCGGCGTTTCCCGGTCTCACCGGCCCGATTCGCCAGCAAGTCATTGGCCTTTGCGTGCCGTTTTGTTTCCCGGGGTTTGGAAGGGTAAAGAATCGTCTTCCTCATGGAACCTTGGGCGGCGGCTACTTATCTTGAGAAGTGTATGGAACACAGGAAAGCCACTGACTGGCTCTCCCTCGCAACTGTCATGGAGATAGACGGATGAAGCGGAATATCTTTGTCGTGGCGCTGGAAGACCAGCAGCGCCAGGAGCTGGAAACTCTACGGCATTCGGAAAAGGTCAAGGTGCACAGCCTGTTGTCGGTCAAGGAGGCTGTCGAGTCGCCCAACTTTTCGTTCAATGCCCTGTTGGATGAGGCACGTAGCAAGCTCGAGTCGTTTTATGGCTCCGTAGACGCCATTGTGGCCCAGTGGGACTTTCCCACGAGTGTGATGGTCCCGATCCTGTGCCGGGAGTACGACATCCCCTCGCCTTCGGTGGAGAGCGTGCTCAAGTGCGAACACAAGTACTGGAGCCGGCTCGAGCAGCAGAAGGTCGTTCCCGAAGTGGTACCGGAATTTTGTGGCGTCGATCCGTTCGCGGAGGACCCGCTCTCTCAGGTCTCTCTGAAGTACCCGTTCTGGATCAAGCCGGTCAAGGCGTTCTCCTCGCACCTGGGGTTCAAGATCGAGAACGACGAGCAGTTTCATGCAGCCATCAAGGAGATTCGCGAAGGCATCCGTCAGCTGGGCGACCCCTTCAACGAGGCGCTGAATCATGCCGAGTTGCCCCCGGAAATCCAGCACATGGACGGCAATTCCTGTATCGCCGAGCAACTCGTCGCAGGCGTGCAGGGCGCTCCGGAGGGGACCGTTTATCGCGGTGAATTCAACGTGCACGGCATCATTTCCCAGCCCAGCACGGAGATGAGCGATGCGCCTTACGACCGTATCGAATACCCCAGCCACCTGCCGGAGCCCGTCCACCGTCAGATGATCGAGGTCTCCAGGAAGTTTCTCGAGCATATCGGCTACGACAATGGCTGCTTCAACGCCGAGTTCCTCTGGGATGAGTCGCAAGACAAGCTGTGGCTGATCGAGGTCAACACGCGTATCTCCCAGTCCCACAGCGAGATATTCATCATGGTCGACGGCATGTCGAACCATGAGGTGGCCGTCGATATCGCGCTGGGTGAGCGGCCCTCCCTGGCCAACCGCCTGGGCGAGCATGCCGTCGCCGCCAAGTGCTTCATCCCCTACAAGCACGAGGATGGTATCGTCCGGCGAGTTCCGAGCCGTGAGGAGATCGAGGCGCTTGCCGATCGCTTTCCCGGGACCAAGGTGCGGATCGATGTGCAGCCGGGCGATCGATTGGGCGAGCTGATGCACCAGGACAGCTTTAGCTACCGCCTGGGAACCCTCTATGTTGCGGGTGAGGATCACGAACAGGTCGATCAGCGCTACAAGGCTTGCCTGGAGGCGCTCCAGTTCGAGATCGAACCCATTCAATGAACCCGAAAGGAGGAACCGTGAGTGTCGTAGACTCGTTTCCCTACCAGGTTCGCGAGATAGAGAACGTCTTCATCCCGATGCGTGACGGGGCTCAGCTGGCAGCCAGGATCTGGCTGCCGGAGGAGGCCGAGCGCACGCCGCTGCCGGCAATCATGGAGTACATCCCCTACCGCAAGCGCGATATCACCCGCGGGCGGGATGCCGCCAACCATGCCTACCTGGCCGGACACGGCTATGTCTGTGTCCGGGTCGACATGCGCGGCAGCGGCGATTCGGACGGCGTGCTCACCGACGAGTACACCCAGCAGGAACAGGAGGATGGCGTCGATGCCATCGCCTGGCTCGCCGAGCAGCCCTGGTGCGACGGCAATGTCGGCATGATGGGTATCTCCTGGGGTGGCTTCAACAGCCTGCAGGTGGCGGCCAAGCAGCCGCCGGCGCTCAAGGCGATCATCAGCATCTGCTCGAGCGACGATCTCTATGCCGACAACATGCACTACATGGGCGGCTGCCTGCTCGGCGACAACCTGTCCGAGGCGACCGTGATGTTCGCCTTCAATACCCTGCCGCCAGACCCTCAGATCGTCGGCAACCGCTGGCGCGACATGTGGTTCGACCGCATGGAGAACAGCGGGCTGTGGCTCGAGCAGTGGATCGAGCACCAGCGTCGCAGCGCCTATTGGTCCACCAGCTCGGTCAACGAGTACTACTCGGCGATCCAGTGTCCGGTCTATGCCATTGGCGGCTGGGCAGACGGCTTCACCAATACCGTGCTGCGCCTAATGCAGCATCTGGAAGTGCCGCGCAAAGGATTGATCGGGCCCTGGGGCCACAAGTACCCCCATCAGGGTATCCCCGGGCCGGCCATCGGCTTTCTACAGGAATCGCTGCGCTGGTGGGATTACTGGCTCAAGGGCAAGGACACCGGCATCATGGACGAACCCATGCTGCGTGCCTGGGAGCAACACAGCGTGCCGCCGGACACCTCGTACGACGAGCGTCCCGGCCGCTGGATAGGTGAGGCGAGCTGGCCGTCCGACAATATCAGCATGCGGCGCTACGGCCTGGGTCCCTATACCATCGCCATGGGCGAGGGGCATGGCGGCCCCCATCAGCAGGAGGGGCATGAAAGCGCGCTGGCGCTGCAGTCTCCCATCAGCGTGGGGCAGTCGGCGGGCAAATGGTGCTCCTATGCCGCCACGCCGGACCTGCCTGGCGACCAGCGCGAGGAGGATGGCGGTTCGTTGATTTTCAGCAGCCGCCAGCTGGCCGAGCCGCTCGAGATCTTCGGCATGCCGATGGTGGAGTTCGAGCTCTCCTGCGACAAGCCGCAGGCGATGCTGGCCGTGCGTCTCTCCGACGTGGCGCCGGATGGCAAGTCGACCCGCGTCACCTATGGCCTGCTCAACCTGTCGCATCGTGACAGCGACGCCGATCCCGAGCCGCTGGTGCCGCATCGGCGCTATCGGGTGCGCATCCCGATGAACGGCATCGCCCAGTGCTTTCCGGTTGGTCACCAGCTGCGCCTGTCGGTCTCGACCTCCTACTGGCCGCTGGCCTGGCTGCCGCCGGAGCCGGCCCAGGTGGACATCTACCCGGACAGCTGCGCGCTGGTGTTGCCGGAGCGAACGCCGGGCGAGGAGGATACGCGGCTGCCCGACTTCGACGAGCCCGAGGAGGCCCCGCCGCTGGAGACCCATACCTTCTCCGCCAGCGAGCACAACTGGTTGCTGCATCGCGACCTGGCGACCAAGGAGTCGACCCTGGAAGTCATCAACGACCAGGGGCACTTCCGCATCGAGGACATCGGTACCGAGGTGCGCCGCAGTACTCGGGAGTGGTACAGCACCGTCAACGACGACTTCACCTCGGCGCGCGGCGAGACCTATACCGAGCGCTCCTTCAAGCGCGACGACTGGAACGTGGAAATCTACACGCGCAGCATCCTGAGCTGCGACGAGAGCAATTTCTTCGTCCACGCTCAGCTCGATGCCTATGAAGACGACTACCGGGTCTTTTCCAAGAACTGGGAGAAGGTGATTCCCCGCGATCACATGTAGGGCCATGGCCTGCGAATAGCGCCGTCCCCTCGCGGGGCGGCGCTGTTGGCGTGGCGCTGCTGCTGCGACCGCCACGCTGGTCTCGAGTCCCTCACTGGCGCCAGGCGCGCTTGCGACAAATGCCACAAAAAACCCCGGCGGAGCGCCGGGGAAGCGAGGGGCCTACGGAGGGGCATTCGCGATGTGTCAGGAAACGGTGCTCAGGTCTTGGCGCGCAGGTCGCCGTCCTCCGAGCGCTCCAGGAACTGGCGCGTGGTCGCGTCGAGATGCTGGCCGAGCCATTCGGCCATGGCTTCCTCTTCCCTGAGGATATCCTCGCAGATGCGGGCAATTTCCGGCTTGGAGGCCTTCTCCGCCGCCTGGATCAACGCCTTGTAGCTGGCGATTTCGAAATGCTCGAAGGCGTAGCTGGCGAGGCCGCCCTTGACCACTTCGTCACTGGCCATCATGCCGCCCATGGCCTGGCCGAAGGCTGTCAGCTTGCCGCCGAGGTCCTTCACGGTGGACAGGTCGCTACCGAGCAGCGAGATGCACTGTTCGATCTTCTCCGCCTGGCCGCGTGTCTCGCTCAGGTGTTGCTCGATGCGTGCCTTGAGCTGTGGGTAGTGCTCCAGGCGGCTGGCCTGGGCTTCCAGCATCTTCTCCGCCTGCTTCTCCATGGCATGTGCATCGCGCAGCCAGTCTTCCAGGTGCTTGGGAGTCTGCGGTTCGGTGCCCATGGGCTGTCTCCTTGCGGTTGCGATCGGTGAGGTAGCCGAGCACTTGTACGGGCCGAATCGGCTCCGGATCGCCGGAACCAGGCCCGACGTGACCCGGGCCGATGCCTGTCGGCGACCGTTCAGTGAGTGAGAAGAAGCTGCCGGAGAACACGCTCCGGCAGCTTGGGTGGGTCAAGGCGTTCGCGAGAACGGCATTCAGCTGTTCTTGCCGCCCTTGCGCCCCGCCTCGGAGGCCTTCTGACGATCGTTGGCGAAGTTGCCACCGCTGTGCTGGCCGCCTTTCTGGCCGGCCTGGGAGGCCTTCTGCGGGTCATTGGCGAAGTTGCCACCGCTGTGCTGGCCGCCTTTCTGGCCGGCCTGGGAGGCCTTCTGTGGGTCGTTGGCGAAGTTGCCGCTGCTACGCTGACCACCCTTGTGGCCGGCTTCTGAGGCCTTCTTGGGATCGTTGGCGAAGTTTCCGGGATTCTGGTTGCGCTGTGCCATGGTAATCTCCTTGAATCCTTTCCGCATGAGCATTCATGCATGTACTTCCATTTACCGGGAATCCGGCACTGCTGGCGTTTGCCATCGTCTTTGAAGATAGAAGCCGCTTTTAACGCTCATCAAGGGGGTTGCTGTTTCCAAGTGAAAAGAAAGTTGTCCCGGTTCGCTTGCGGTTCCCTCGCCGCCGGCGTTGGCCAAAGCGTTGTCGACAACATGCTTCATTCGCTTGGGAAGCGCCTTGGCATGGGGTAACATGCGGTGAACAGTTAAGAGCCCAAGTGGCGGCCCCAGGCCCCGAGCTCGAGGAACCGGAGGAGAATCCATGGCCTTTGCCCAGAAATTCATCGTTGCCGATGACCATCCGCTGTTCCGTGCAGCGCTGACGCAGGCACTGCGCCAGCTGGCGCCCCAGGCCGAGATCGTCGAGTCCGACACCATGGAGGCCACCTGCGAGGTCGTCACGCGCCACCCCGATGCCGACCTGATTCTGCTCGACCTGCATATGCCGGGTGCCCATGGTTTTTCGGGCCTGATCCAGCTGCGTGGCCAGACCCCCGACATTCCGGTGGCGGTGGTGTCCGGCAGCGACGAACCCCATGTGGTGCGTCGTGCCATCGATTACGGGGCCTCGGGCTTCATCCCCAAGTCCTCTTCGTTGCAGCTGATCGCCGAGGCGGTGGGCGAGATCCTCGACGGCGAGGTGTGGCTGCCCCAGGAGCTGGCCGATGCCCTGGGCGATGCCAACGAGGAGGAGACCCGCTTCGCCGAGGCCATCGCCTCGCTGACGCCGCAGCAGTTCCGTGTGCTCAACATGCTCACCGAAGGCCTGCTCAACAAGCAGATCGCCTATGAGCTGAACGTCTCCGAGGCCACCATCAAGGCCCATGTCACCGCTATTCTGCGCAAGCTGGGCGTGCACTCACGCACCCAGGCGGTCATCGCGGCGCAGAAGCTCGAGGTGGAGCCGCCCAAGGTCGAATCCTAGCTTCGAGCTTCGAGCTTCGAGCTTCGAGCTTCGAGCTTCGAGCTTCGAGCTTCGAGCTTCGAGCGAGGGGCCCACGATCATGTCGTGGGCCCCTCGTGTTTTGCATGCTGCCCGTGGCCCGTGGCCCGTGGCCCGTGGCCCGTTGCGTTAGGCGCTGGGCGCCCGGCTGGCCTGCAGCGTACGGGTCAGCAGGGCACGCAGCGCGGCGGGGCGCACCGGCTTCTGCAGCAGGTGGTAGCCGCTGCGGCGAATCTCCTCGGCGACCTCCTCGGTGCGATCGGCGGTGATCACGATGCCCGGCACCGCGCCCTGCAGCCGTTCGCTGAGCGCCTCCAGCGCCATCAGGCCGGTGACCTCGTTGTCGAGGTGGTAGTCGGCGAGTATCGCATCCGGCTCGCCGTCGAGGTTGCGCAGCACCGACTTGGCCCCGCCGATGGTGGTGGCGGTGTAGACCTCGCAGCCCCACCCCGACAGCATGGCGCGCATGCCCTCGAGGATCAGCGTCTCGTTGTCGATGCACAGGATGCGGGTCCCCGCCAGCTTGTTGCCCACGCGGCGCGGCGAGGCGGCTTCCTCGGCACGCTCGGCGGCGCTGCGCGGCGCCACGACCGGCACGCTGACCGAGAACATGGTGCCGACGCCTTCCCGCGAGAAGACCTTGATCGGATGGTCGAGCACGCGACTCATGCGATCGGCGATCGACAGCCCCAGGCCCAGGCCCTTCTCGCTCTCCTTGTGCCGTGTGGCCTGGTCCAGACGGCGGAACTCCTGGAAGATCTCGGCCTGCTTGGACTCGGGAATGCCCGGGCCCGAGTCCCACACCTCGATGGTCAGCCGCGAGCTGCGGCGACGGCAGCCCAGCAGCACCCGGCCCTCCTGGGTGTAGCGCAGCGCATTGGAGAGGAAGTTCTGCACGATTCGGCGCAGCATCTGCGGGTCGCTGTCGACCCATTGCCGGGTCGGCACCACCACCAGGTCGAGGCCGCGATCCTCGGCCATCACCTCGAACTCGGCGCGCAGCGGCTGGAAGATGTCGGCCAGGGCGAAATGACTGCGTCGCGGGGTGAGGGCGCCGGCATCGAGCTTGGAAATGTCGAGCAGGGTGCCGAGCAGTTCCTCGGCCGCCTGCAGCGAATTGTCGATGTGGCCGATGGTGCGCTTCATGTCGTCGGCGTCCATCTCGTGAGACAGCGCCGAGGTGAACAAACGGGCGGCGTTCAACGGCTGCAGCAGGTCGTGGCTGGCGGCGGCGAGGAAGCGCGTCTTGGAGGCGTTGGCGTCCTCCGCCACCTGCTTGGCCTGGCGCAGGGCCTGCTCGGCCTCGGCGCGCACGCGGTTCTCCTGGCGCAGGGCGGTGTTGGCCTCGGATAGCGCCTGGGTGCGCTCGCGCACGCGCTCCTCCAGGGTCTCGTTGGTCTCCTTCAAGGCGATCTCCGCCAGGCGCCGCTCGGTGATGTCCTGGTAGAGCGCAAAGAAGCCGAGGATGGCGCCGCTATCGCCGAAGTGCGGGGTGTAGGTCACCAGCATGTAGCGCAGGTCGTCGGCGATACGCATCGACACTTCGAAGCTGACCCGCTCGCCGGCCAGGGCGCGGCGGATCCAAGGGTCGCGCTCGCGGGCCATCTGCTCGCTGATGACGGTCTCGAGGGGCTTGCCGATGACCTCGTTGCGGTCGATGCCGAAGGCCTGCTCGTAGGCGCGGTTGGTGAAGAGGTAGCGGCACTCCTTGTCGAAGTAGGCGATCAGTGCCGGCACGTTGTCGGTGTAGATGCGGATATTGTTCTCCGAGCGGATCAACGCCTCTTCGATGCGCTTCTGCTGGGTGATGTCCTGGTAGGTGTAGACGAAGCCGCCTCCCGGCATGGGGTTGCCCTGGACCTCCAGCACGCTGCCATCCTGGCGGTAGCGCACGTAGCGGTGGGGCTGGCCGTCGCGGATATTGTCGATCAGCAGTTGGACGTGTTCCTCGGGGTCGCCGGGACCGTACTCGCCGTTATGGGCGTTGTAGCGGAAGATCTTGTCCATCGGCGCGCCTACCCGGATCAGGTGATCGGGAAAGCGGAACAGCTCCAGGTAGCGCTGGTTCCACACCACCAGGCGCATGTTCTGGTCGACCACGCTGATGCCCTGGTTGATGTTCTCGATGGTGGCCTGCAGCAGGGCACGGTTGAACTCCAGCACCTGGGAGGCCTCGTCGACGATCGAGATCACGTCCGAGATGCCGATGCCGCGCCCCTGCAGCGCCGAGTTGACCACGATGCGCGCCGAGGAGGCGCCGAGCACCGAGGCCAGGAAGCGTTCGGTGAACTGGATCACGTCGATGGAGGCGCGGTTGCCGTCCTCCAGCGGTTTGCCGGTGCGCCGCGCGTAGTCGTCGAAGGCGCGAGTCACCTGGCCGGCGGCGAGGAACCGCTCGCACAGCACCTTGAGATCGCCGACGGTGGTGGCGCCGGTCCAGGGGCGGTTGACCGAGGTCTGGCGGGTCTCGACGCTGTCGACGAACAGCGAGGCCTGGATGCGCTCGACCACCCGCTGCGAGGTGATCTGCGAGACGAAGATGTAGCAGAACAGGTTGACCCCGAGCGAGAGCATCACCCCATGGGTGAAGGAGTCGCCGAAATTGAGCCCGAACAGCGCGGTCGGGGTCAGCCAGGGATGGTCGAAGGGGCCGCCAACGAGCCACTCGGCCGGTAGCACGCCGGCCTGGATCATGCCCGGCATCAGCAGGCTGTAAGCCCAGATGGCGAACCCGGCGTTCATGCCCACCACCACGCCGAGGCGGTTGCCGCGCTTCCAGTAGAGCCCACCGAGCAGGGCCGGGGCGAACTGGGCCGCCGCGGCGAAGGAGAGCATGCCGATCGAGGCCAGCGAGGTGAACTCGCCGATCAGGCGGTAGAAGCCGTAGGCCAGCGCCAGGATCACCCCGATGGTGATGCGCCGTGCCTGGAGCACCAGGCGACCGTAATCGCGCGGACGGGCATCCAGCCAGCGCAGGCGGAACAGCAGCGGGATCACGATCTCGTTGGAGATCATGATCGAGACCGCCACCGTGGCCACGATCACCATGCCGGTGGCGGCGGAGAAGCCGCCGATGTAGGTGAGCAGGGTCAGCCACTGCTGGCCGGCGGCCATCGGCAGCGCCAGCACGAAGGTGTCGGGTTCCACCGAGCCGTCGGGGAACAGGGCCAGGCCGGCGGCGGCGATGGGCAGGATGAAGAAGGCGAAGGCCACCAGATAGAGCGGGAACAGCCAGCGCGCCTTGGCAGCATCATTGGGGTGGGTGTTCTCCACCACGGCGACGTGGAACTGGCGTGGCAGGCAGAAGATCGCCAGCATCGCCAGCAGCGTCTGGGCCCAGAAGCCGCGGCCGAAATCCTGGTCGGCGAGCTGACGCTGCAGCTCCATCTGGGTGTCGGCGATGGCCATCAGCTCGCCGAGGCCATCGAACATGCCCCAGGTGACGTAGGCGCCCAGGATCAGGAAGGCCAGCAGCTTGACCATCGACTCGAAGGCGACGGCGTGGATCAGCCCCTCGTGGTGCTCGGTGGCGTCGGTGTGGCGGGTACCGAACAGAATGGCGAAGGCGGCCATCACGATGGCCACGAAGAAGGCCGTATCGCCGAAGAGCGGGGTGTGGGTGATGTCCGCTGCTTCCGTCAGCACGGCGAACGAGGTCGACACGGCCTTCAACTGCAGGGCGATGTAGGGCAGCGTGCCGATCAGCGCGACCAGGCTGGCGAAGGCGGCCAGGGACTGCGCCTTGCCGTAGCGCGAGGCGATGAAGTCGGCAATCGAGGTGACGTTCTGCCGCTTGGCCACGCGGATCATCTTGGCCAGTATCGGCCAGAACAGCAGGAAGGTGAGGATCGGGCCGACGTAGATGCTGGCGAAGGACCAGCCCGCGGTGGCGGCTTGGCCGACCGCACCGTAGAAGCTCCAGGAGGTACAGTAGATGGCCAGCGCCAGGATGTAGATGACCGGGCGCTGGCGGCTGGCGCCGCGCCGACGCGCGTTGCGGTCTCCCAGCCAGGCGATGCCGAACAGGATGGCGATGTAGAGCAGTGAAACGGCGATCAGCAGCCAACCGGCAAACATGTTTCCTCCCCCCGGCATGTGCCGACCATTCTAAAGGGATATCGGCCCGAGGACACTCGGGCCGAGGGGTGGCGTTGGCCGGCTGCGGCGATTCACTCGGCGGCGCAGACTGCCCGATAGAGGCCGGACTCACGGTCCAGCTCGCGCAGGGCATCGATCTGCGGCTGGCGGCTACCGTTGATGAGCGGCACCAGTTCGGCCGAGGAGCAGTTCATCAGGTACGGCTGGTGCTCCAGGCGGTCCACATAGTCTTTCTCGAAGCGATACAGAATGAACTCGACCAACGGGTGGTCGTCGGTCTGGCGTCGCTCCATGCTGCTGTGATCGACCACGCTGAAGCCGACCGTCAGGGGGACGGCGTAGGTCCACGGGCGCCAGAACATCCGGTCCTGCTTGGTTTCGACCACCTGCGCCGTCGCCGGCAGCTGATCGCGCTTGTGCTCATACCAGCTGTACTCATGGTTGATCTGATAGCCAAGGATGCCGAGGCCGGCAAAGACCGGGACGATCCAGCGGGGCAGCCGCTTGCCGCTCAGGGTGCGCAGCAGAAGTCCGATGCCCGCGGCGCCCAGTCCGGCGAAGACCGCCGCGATCAAGTGCCAAATCATGTTGGGAGCTTCCTGACAGCCATCGGGCTTCCCGAAGGAAGCCCGATGGGGGATGGGTTCCGGCGCCGGGACGACGCCGGGGTAGGATTATGACTCAGTGGTCGACCGCCATGCCAGCTCCCTTGGGATAGCGAACGCTCTCCACCAGGTCCTGGATCTCCTGGGGCGGCTCCTGGGTGGCCTTGGAGAGGGCGAAGGCCACGGCGAAGTTGATCATTGCACCCACCGCACCGATGGAGAGCGGCGAGATACCCAGCACCCAGTTGTCCGGGGTGTCCGGCAGGTTGTTGGTGCCGGGGATGAAGAACCAGCCCTTGTAGATGAAGATGTAGACCACGGTGAAGATCAGACCGGCCAGCATGCCGCCGATGGCACCGACGTTGTTCACCCGCTTGGAGAAGATGCCCATCATCAGCGCCGGGAACAGCGAGGCGGCGGCGATACCGAAGGCCAGTGCCACCACCTGGGCGGCGAAACCTGGCGGGTTGGCCCCGAGGTAGGTGGCCACCACGATGGCAACGGACATGGAGATTCGCGCCGCCAGCAGCTCGCCCTTCTCGGAGATGTTGGGATTGATCGAGCCCTTGATCAGGTCGTGACTGATCGCCGAGGAGATGGCCAGCAGCAGACCCGCGGCCGTCGACAGGGCAGCCGCCAGACCGCCCGCGGCGATCAAGCCGATGACCCAGCCGGGCAGGTTGGCGATCTCCGGGTTGGCCAGTACCAGGATGTCGTTGTTGACGGTCAGCTCGTTGCCTTCCCAACCGCGGTCGGCGAAGTCGGCGCTGCCGTTGTAGAACTGGATGCGACCATCGTCGTTCCTGTCCTCGAAGGAGATCAGGCCGGTCTCCTCCCAGGTGCGGATCCAGTCGGGACGATCCTCATAGAGGATGGGGTTGGTAGCGGCTTCCTCCATGTTCCCGACCTGTCCGGCCATTTCCGGGTAGATGGTGGTGGCGAGGTTCAGTCGCGCCATGGAGGCCACGGCGGGAGCGGTCAGGTAGAGAAGGCCGATGAAGACCAGGGCCCAGCCGGCGGACCAGCGAGCGTCGGCTACCTTCGGCACGGTGAAGAAGCGGATGATGACGTGGGGCAGACCGGCGGTACCGATCATCAGCGTCAGGGTGAACAGCACCATGTTGAGCTTGTTGTCCACGTCCGCCGTGTACTCGTTGAAGCCCAGTGCGGTGACCACTTCGTTGAGCTTGGTCAGCAGCGGTACGCCGGATTCGACATGACTGGAGAACAGGCCCAGCGGCGGGATCGGGTTGTTGGTCAGCTCCAGGGAGATGAACACCGCCGGAATGGTGTAGGCGACGATGAGCACGATGTACTGTGCCACCTGGGTGTAGGTGATGCCCTTCATGCCGCCGAGTACCGCGTAGAAGAAGACCACTACCGCCGCGATGATCAGGCCGGTGGTGGCGTCGACCTCCAGGAAGCGCGAGAAGGCCACGCCGGCCCCCGCCATCTGGCCGATGACGTAGGTCACCGAGGCCACGATCAGGCAGATGACCGCGACCAGTCGGGCCTGCTTGCTGTAGAAGCGGTCACCGATGAATTCGGGCACGGTGAACTTGCCGAACTTGCGCAGGTAGGGCGCGAGCAGCATGGCCAGCAGTACGTAACCACCGGTCCAGCCCATCAGGAACGTCGAGTTGGCGTAGCCGCCGGCGGCGATGAGGCCCGCCATGGAAATGAACGAAGCGGCCGACATCCAATCGGCGCCGATCGCCATGCCGTTGGTGACGGGGTGAACCCCGCCCCCGGCAACATAGAAGTCTTTGGTCGAGCCCGCCTTCGCCCATATCGCGATGCCGATGTAGATCGCAAACGAGCCTCCGACGAAGAGGACGTTGATGGCAAATTGACTCATGCTGGCTTACTCCCCGAGGCCGAACTGCTGGTCGAGCCGATTCATCTTCCAGGCATAGAAGAAGATCAGCACGATGAAGGTCAGGATGGATCCCTGTTGGGCAAACCAGAAGCCCAGGTCGGTACCGCCGACAGGAATACCTGACAGCAGGGGGCGAAACAGGATGGCGCAGCCGTAGGAGACGAATGCCCAGACGATCATACAGCCGGTTATCAGGCGTAGGTTCGCCTTCCAATATGCAGTCGCGTTGGATTTGTCATCTGCCATAGTGATGCTCTCCACTTGTTGTTAAGGTTGGGAAGTCGCCAAGAGAGTTGTTACCAAGGTCATCAGGGGGAGGCACCAAGCGAGTCGAGCGGTTAGTCGATGACGCCAGCCAGCGCCTGTTGATCCCATGATCCCTGCGGACGAGCCGCACTTCCCACCACGTCTGGTCATCTATCACCGAGCCGCGTTAATTAGGCGCTTTTTCCCCGATGGCTCATTGGCAATAGTGGTCAATAAAACAGAAAAATAAAATCCCAGACTTTCGTATCATGAGCAAACTATAATGCTCTTATCTTCATTTTAATTCTTTAAGATCAATGGGTTGGTTTCTTGTTGCATGGCGGGTGCGGTGGTGCTCCCTTTGGTGATAGGACGATTGTCTAGCCTTGGACTTTTGTCTATGCCTTTCGCCTGTAAGACCAATGTCTAGTTCTAGTGGCAAGCTTTCGAAAGCCGTTCTCTTTGACGTTGGTCTAGGTTATGTCTGGAAAGTCGGGACTGTTATTCTGCCTCGGTAAGACCGGTTCGATGCGAATGGCGTTGAGCGGGGCGAGGTGTTTCTACAAGTTCGGGCGACAGGGACGTACATGCCCAGGATGGGTGCTCCCTTGGTACCGCGACCTGCCAGCCAGGCCTCACTTTCCGACTCGTTCGAGCGCTGACGGCGATGACGGCCGCACCACGAGGGTTACCACATGGTCGATGTCGATCTTACTCAGCCCCCGTTCTCCTTTTTGAATGAAGAGGGGCGTGAGCGTGTGCGTCATGGCATTGACCTGGCCTACTTCGATCGCGACGAGATCATTCTGGAGACCGGCCAGCCCGGGGAGTATGTGTTCCTCATCCACAAGGGCGAGGTGGCCGAGCTGGATACCACCCAGCCGGGAGCCCGCGAGCGGATCGGCCATTACACGGCAGGCGACCTGTTCGGCGCCATCAGTATTCTCAACGGCAAGAGTCGCTATCGCTTCCGTGCCGAGCAGGAGTGCCTCTGTTACCTGATGCCGAAGGCGCTGTTCCTGCAGCTATGCGACGATTACCCCGCCTTCGCCGAGTTCTTTCGTCAGACCCTGGCCCACAAGACGCGCCTGCTGACCGAGCAGCGCGCCGAGGGCGGGGTGACCATGGCCGGCTTCATGCTGGCCAAGGTCAGCGAGTGCATGCGGCCGCCGCTGTGCATGGGGGCGGAGGCGACCATTGCAGAAGCGGTGGCCAGGCTGCACGAGAGCCACGCCGACAGTCTGCTGGTGGAGAGCGAGCAGGGCGCAGGCATGGTCACCAAGACCGACCTGCTCGAAGCGCTGGTGCTGCAGGGGCGCGAGAAGCAGAGCCCGCTGCGGGACATCGCGCATTTCGCGCTGGTCACGGTGCGCCCCGATCAATACCTGTTCGAGGTGCTGGTGACGATGACCCGCCACAAGGTGGAGCGAGTGGTTGTCCTCGAGCGGGAATCTCCTGTCGGCGTGGTCGAGCTGACCGATGTGCTGAGCTATTTCTCCAGCCGCAGTTACGTCGTCAGCCTGCAGGTGGAGCAGGCCGATAGTCTCGATGCCCTGTTTCGTGCCAGCCGTCGGACCCCCGAACTGGTCAAGGCGCTCATGGCGCAAGGCGTCAAGCTGCGCTTCGCCATGGGCCTGCTGGCGGCACTCAACGGGCGCATCATGTCCAAGGCGTGGGGTTTCTTGATCGACGAGCGCTATCACCAGGAGAGCTGCCTGATGGTGATGGGCAGCGAAGGGCGTGGCGAGCAGATCCTCAAGACCGACCAGGACAATGGCCTGATCCTGGCCGATGGTCTCGAATGGCCCGAGGTGGGCGAGCAGATGCAGCGCCTCACCGAGACGCTGATCGAGCTGGGCTACCCGCCTTGTCCGGGCAACATCATGGTCAACAATCCCGAGTGGGTGGGCTCCGTCAGCCAGTGGCGCGAGCGCATTGCCCGCTGGGCTCGGAGACGCGATGGCGATAGCCTGATGAAGCTCGCCATCATGCTCGACTCCCATGCGGTAGCCGGCAACCCGGCGCTGCTCGAGCGGGTTCGCGAAGCGCTGTTCGAGGAGTGCTCGCGTGACGAACTCCTGCTCTCCTATTTCGCCCGCACGGCGCTGCGCTTCTCCACGCCGCTGACCCTGTTTGGCTCACTCAAGAAGCCCCAGCACGGCATCGACATCAAGAAAGGCGGCATATTTCCCATCGTGCATGGGGTGCGCACCATGGCGCTGGAGCGGCGTATCAAGCCCACCTCCACGCTGGAGCGCCTCGAGGCCTTGGCGGCGGATGGCAGGCTGGAGGAGCGCGTCGCCGAAGATCTGGCCGAGGCGCTGTCGCTATTCACCGAGCTGCGCTTGAAACAGCAGCTCGAACGTCTCGATGGTGACGGCGACGGCAAGAGCCCGGACCGCGTCGTGGTCCAGCAGCTGTCATCGCTGGAGCGCGACCTGCTGCGCGAAGCGCTGCATATCGTCAAGGACTTCAAACAGAGCCTGTCGCAACGCTATCACCTCGAGTATTCCTGAGGGCGCTAGCGGCTGGGCAGGTAGGTACAGAGGAGGTAGGCATGTTTCGAGCGCTGCGCCGGGCCCACGATCGTCGGCGTCATGCGGGTGGCGAGTATGGCTGGCTGTTCCGCCCCTACACCGGGGATGAACTCGTCGCCATCGACTGTGAGACCACCGGGGTCGATACGCGTACTGCCGAGCCCGTCTCCATCGGTGCGGTCAAGGTCCGCGGCGACAGGGTGCTGACCAGCGAGTCGCTCGACCTGCGCCTCCGGCGCCCCGCCACGCTGACCGGCGATTCCATCCGCGTGCATGGCCTGCGCGGCGTCGACCTGGACGACGGCATCGGCCTGGATGAGGCCCTGGCAACCCTGCTCGACTTCATCGGCAACCGCCCGCTGCTGGGCTGGCGCCTCGACTTCGACCTGGCCATTCTCAACCGCCAGCTACGGCCGCGCTTCGGCTTCGACCTGCCCAACAGCGGCATCGACGTGGCGCAGTTGTATCACCGCCAGCAGCGGCGCAGCGTGATGGAGCCCGAGCCGCGTGCGCAGCGCTTCGAGGCGGTGGCCGAGGCGCTCGGCGTGCCGGTCATGGGGCGTCACACCGCGCTGGGCGATGCCGTGACCACGGCGCTGATGTACCTGCGCCTGGAGCGGGCGGGGATGCAGGACCGCCGCGAGGCGTGAGTCGCTCCACGGCGTCGCCTCCGGGCGGCGTCGATGGTAGGATGTGCGGCCTCACCCACCGTTCGCTCTGGCAGTGCCCCGACCATGCAAGACGCCGTCACCTTCGACCCCCGTGCCGTTGCCGATCTCGATACTCCTCAGCAGCAGAGAGAGGCGGAGCCCCCGCTGGAGCAGCTCGACGCCAAAGGGCGGCGTGAGTTCAACAAGTTGCAGAAGCGCCTGCGTCGCCAGGTGGGCAACGCCATCATCGACTACGGCATGATCCACGAGGGCGATCGGGTCATGGTCTGCCTGTCGGGCGGCAAGGATAGCTATTCCCTGCTCGAGATCCTGCGCAACCTGCAGCGCAATGCGCCGGTAAACTTCTCGCTGGTCGCGGTCAACCTCGACCAGAAGCAGCCGGGCTTTCCCGAGCATGTGCTGCCCGAGTATCTCGAGACCACCGGCGTCGAGTACTACATTCTCGAGCGCGACACCTACTCGGTGGTGAAGGAGAAGACGCCGGAGGGCAAGACCACCTGCGCGCTCTGCTCACGCCTGCGGCGCGGCTCGCTCTACGGCTTCGCCGAGGAGATCGGTGCCACCAAGGTGGCCCTGGGACACCACCGCGAGGACATCCTCGAGACGCTGTTCCTCAACATGTTCTATGGCGGCAGCCTCAAGGCGATGCCGCCCAAGCTGCTCTCCGACGACGGCAAGAACATCGTCATTCGACCGCTGGCCTACTGCCGCGAGGCCGATATCGCCGAGTTCGCAAGGCTGATGGCTTTCCCCATCATTCCCTGCAACCTGTGCGGCTCCCAGCCGAACCAGCAGCGCCAGGTGGTCAAGGAGATGCTGGCCGAGTGGGAGCGCAAGCACCCGGGACGCATCGAATCGATGTTCAAGGCGGTGACCAACGTGGCGCCGTCGCAGCTCGCCGACCGCGAGCTGTTCGACTTCGAGGGGCTCGAGGCCAAGCAGGTCCGGCTGCGCGAGCGGCGCATCGATGCCCTGAACGTTTCCAACGATAGCTGAGTCGCGTCCGGTGGCGAATCGAAGAGGCCCGCCTGGCTAGCCAGGCGGGCCTCTTCTCGTTTCGGGGTCAGCGCGCGTGGGATCGACCGCTTCAGTGGTCGTCGTGGGCCTGGGCCACCAGCGCCTCGAGGTTGAGGATGTTGACCTCGCGACCGGAGACCTCGACCAGCCCCTGCTGCTGGAAACGCCCGAGAATGCGGCTGACCGTTTCCACGGCCAGGCCCAGGTAGTTGCCGATATCGGCCCGCGACATGGAGAGGCGGAAGCTGTAGGGCGAGTAGCCGCGGCGGCGGAAGCGATCCGACAGGCTCGAGAAGAAGCTGGCCAGGCGCTGATCAGCGGTCTTGCGCGACAGCAGGCGCATCATCTTGCGGTCGTCGCGCAGCTCCTTGCTCATGCTGCGGTAGAGCTGGCCGCGCAGCTCCGGCAGCTGCTCGGAGAGCTGGTCGAGCCGGTCGAAGGGGATCTCGCACACGGTGGTGGTCTCGAGCGCGATCACGCTACCGGGGTAGAGCTGCTCGTCGATCCCGTCGAGGCCGACCAGTTCGCTGGGCAGGTAGAAGTTGGTGACCTGGTCCTCGCCCGAGCCCTCGGTGGTGACCTGCTTGAGGCTGCCGGAGCGCACCGCGAAGACGCTGCTGAAGGCACTGCCCTGGCGGAACAGCGATTCGCCCTTCTTCAGCGGCGAGCGGCGCCGGATGATGGCGTCGAACTGTTCCATGTCCTCGAGTTCCAGAGCGAGGGGCAGGCACAGCGAACTCAGGCTGCAGTTCTGGCAACGGGTTTCATGCAGCAGCGAACGCCGCTTGCCGAGCGCATTGGCTGCGTTGACCGGCATGCTCCACCTCCTTGATCGTCGTCATGGAGGCATTATGGAACATTAATGAAGCAGGTGAAATGCCCCTTGCGACCTTTGGCCGCAATTCGATTAGGCCGCCTCGAGCGATTGCGCCCCGCTCAGACGATGCGCGAGAACTCCGGACCAGGCTGCGGCGGCAGCCGGGCATCGAAGGCCATGGCGAGGTGCCGGATCAACAGCCGGCCGATGGGGGTGGCAATGAGCCGGTGCCCCTCCAGGGAGACCAGACCGTCACGCTGGAGCGCTTCCAGGCGCGACAGGGCGCCGGCCAGGTAGCGCGGCGCCTCGATGCCGAAGGTCTCGCTCAGCTCGTCGAGGTCGAGCGCCATGTCACACATCAGGCGCTCGATCGCATGCCGCCTGACCCGGTCATCGAAGGTCAGCCGGATACCCCGCGCGGTAGGCAGACGGCTGGCATCGAGGGCCGCTTCGTAGTCGGCGAGGCGGGTATGGTTCTGGGCATAGACGTCATCGATGCAGGAGATGGCCGAGACCCCGAGGCCCACCAGGTCGCACTGGGCATGGCTCGAGTAGCCCTGGAAGTTGCGCTGCAGGGTACCCTCGCGTTGGGCAATCACCAGGCTGTCGCTGGCGCGGGCAAAGTGATCCATGCCGATGTGCACGTAGCCGGCGCCGGTCAGCATGGCGATGGTGGTGCGCAGTATCGCCAGCTTCTCCTCGGGCCCGGGGAGGTCTTCGGCGCGAATGCGGCGCTGCGCCGTGAAGCGCTCGGGCATGTGGGCATAGTTGAAGACCGAGATTCGCGCCGGCGCCATGGCGATGACCTGCTCCAGCGTGGCGGCGAAGCTGTCCCGGGTCTGCAGCGGCAGCCCGTAGATCAAGTCCAGGTTGAGCGAGCGAAAGCCGAGCCGGTCGGCCTCGTCGAGCAGCGCCTCGGTGAGGATGCGCGGCTGGATGCGGTTGATGGCCCGCTGCACCCGCGGGTCGAGGTCCTGAACGCCGAGGCTCAGGCGATTGAAGCCCAGCGCCTGCAGGTGGCGCAGGGTGAAGACGTCGGCCTCGCGCGGGTCGATCTCGATGGCGTAGTCGCGGTCGCGGGCGCTGGAGAGGCCGAAGCGGGCGTCGAGGCGATCGATCAGGTCGCTCATCTGGTCGAGGCTGAGAAAGCTCGGCGTGCCGCCGCCCCAGTGCAGCTGGGCGACTTCGCGACGCGTATCGAGGTATGGCCTGAGCAGCACCATTTCCCTGTCCAGTCGCGAGATGTAGGGCTCCGCGACCCTGGCGTTCTTGGTGGCGATCTTGTGGCAGGAGCAGTAGTGGCAGGCCTTGCGACAGAAGGGAATGTGCACGTAGAGCGACAGCGGCCTGCCGTCGGCGTTGCTGCGAGCCAGGGCCGCCTGATAGGCCTGTTCGCCGAAGTCGTCACGGAACGAATAGAGGGTGGGATACGACGAATAGCGCGGGCCGTGGGTATCGTAGCGCCTCAGCAGGGCCTCGTCC
This sequence comes from Billgrantia sulfidoxydans, assembly GCF_017868775.1. Lineage (NCBI taxonomy): Bacteria > Pseudomonadati > Pseudomonadota > Gammaproteobacteria > Oceanospirillales > Halomonadaceae > Billgrantia > Billgrantia sulfidoxydans. Next base: position 923,370 of record NZ_CP053381.1, read on the forward strand.
CAGGCGAAAGGATCGGCCATCGCTCGATGCACGGACATCGCGGGAACGGACATGATGGCACTCCGAAAGGCTAACATGGACACAATGTAGCGGTACGCTGGCCCAAGCGGATTGAGCTGCGTCAAACGAAGTGAAGGTCGTGTCTCGGCCGCGCGTTCAGTGGCCTGGCGCTCCATGCGGCAACAGGTTCGCCACCTGCCACAGGGCGAAGGCGATGATCGCGAGGGCGGCCAGGGTGCGGGTCGCCGGGTGGCGGATCAGCGTGCCGAGCTGACGCGCAGCGAAGCCGGTGACCAGCAGCGCGGGCAGGGTGCCGAGGCCGAAGGCCGCCATCAGCGCCGCCCCGCGCCAAGGGTCGGCCGTGGCCAGGCTCCAGGCCAGCATCGAGTAGACCAGCCCGCAGGGCAGCCAGCCCCATACCGCGCCGAGGCCAATGGCCTGGGGGATCCTGACCACCGGCATCAGCCGCTTGCCGACCGGCTCCAGATGGCGCCACAGGTGGCGGCCCAGAGCCTCCACCTTGAGCAGCCCCTTCCACCAGTTGGCGATATACAGCGCCATCAGGATCAGCATGACGGCGGCGAGCAGCTGCAGGCCGATGCGTGCCCCCGGGGTCAGCGCCACCAGGGTGCCGAGCGAGGCGACCAGGGCGCCGGCGGCCGTGTAGCTGGCGATGCGACCCAGGTTGTAGCCGAGCAGCAGCCCCGAGAGCCGGGCCGGACTGCGCATGCTGGGCGGCACGGCGAAGGTCAGCGCGCTCATGATGCCGCCGCACATGCCGATGCAGTGGGCGCCGCCGAGCAAGCCGAAGACGAAGGCCGCCAGCAGCGGCGGCAGGCCGAGTCCGGTGGGATCCATCAGCGCTCCGCCGGGCCGTCGTCACCCTCGCTGGCCGGCTTGCGCCGGCCGGCCTGGCGCCGCCGTTCGCGCTCTTCCGGCGTCAGGTCGTTGTCGTCCTCGTCGAACAGGATGCGGTGGGCCGGCCCTTCGAGATCCTCGAACTGATCGTTCTTCACCGCCCAGAAGAAGGCCCATACGGCCAGGCCGAGCAGGATCAGCGAGAGCGGGATGAGCAGGTAGAGAATGGTCATGCATTCACCATTTGGGCGTCGCGGTCTGGGGGCTGGCTGGGGCGCAGGCGGAAGCGGTTGAGGCGCAGTGCGTTGCCCACCACCACCAGCGAGCTGCCGGACATGCCCAGCGCCGCGACCCAGGGCGGTACGACGCCGATGGCGGCCAGCGGCAGCGCCGAGAAGTTGTAGCACACCGACCAGATCATGTTCTGGCGCATGATCCGGCGGGTGGCACGGGCGATCTCGATCGCCTCGACGATACGCATCAGGCGCGGGCTCAGCAATACCGCATCGGCGCTGGTGCGGGCCAGGTCGGTGGCGCCGTTCATGGCGATAGACACGTCGGCGCCGGCGAGCACCGGCACGTCGTTGATGCCGTCGCCGATCATCGCGACCTTCTCGCCGGCCGCCTGGCACGCCCGGATGCGCTCGAGCTTGCCCTCGGGGCTGACGCCGGCGTGCCAGGTCTCGAGTCCCAACTGGCCGGCCAGGCGGCGTACCGCCTCGCGGGTATCGCCGGAGAGCAGTTCGACGCGTATGCCTCGCGCCATCAGCTCGGCGATGGCCTGCTCGGCATCGTCGCGCAGTCGGTCGCGCAGGGCGAACCAGGCGCGCGGCTCGCCGCCCTCGCTGAGCAGCAGCCACTGGCCGTCATCCGGCGCCGTGAGGGCGTGGCCGGGGGCGGCGAAGTCGGCGCGCCCCAAGCGCCAGCGCTGGCCGTCGAGCGTGCCCTCGACGCCCTGGCCGGTACGGCTGCTCCTGTCGCTTGCGTCCACCGTCGCCTCGCGCCAGGGGCGGAAGGCGCGGGCGATGGGATGCTCCGAGTGGGCCTCCAGCGCCGCGCCGATCACCCTGGCGCGCCCGGCCGAAAGCCCGCCGAGCGGGCGGGTGTCGACCAACTGCATCTCGCCGCAGGTCAGGGTGCCGGTCTTGTCGAAGATCACCCGGTCGACCTGGGACAGCGACTCGATGGCGTCGGCGCGGGTGATTAGCACCCCGCGCCGGCGCAGCTGGCCGTGGCCCGCGGTGAGCGCGGTGGGTGTGGCCAGCGCCAGGGCGCAGGGACAGGTCACCACCAGCACCGAGAGTGTCACCCACAGCATGCGGCTGGGGTCGATGAACCACCAGGCGGTTGACACGCAGGCGGTCACCACCAGCAGGCGCAGCACGAACAGGTGCGACATGCGCGCGGCCATCTGGGCCAGCCGCGGGCGGCTGGCGAAGGCGCGGTCGGTGAGATCGACGATGCCGGCCACCCGCGCCTCCTTGCCGGCGTGGGTGACGCGCACCACCAGCGGACTCTCGATGTTCTGGCTGCCGCCGGTGACGCTGTCGCCGATGCGCCGGGTCACCGGCAGGTACTCGCCGGTGAGCATCGACTCGTCGAGGCTCGACTCGCCCTCCTCGATCACGCCGTCAGCGGGCACGCCGTGGCCCGGCTTGACCACGACGCGGTCGCCGGCGGCGAGTTCGCTGGCAGGCAGGATGCGCTCCTCGCCGTCGGCCTCGAGGCGCACCGCGGAGAGCGGCAGGGCGCCGGTCAGGGCGTTGCCGGTATGCCCGCTGCGCCGCCGTGCGCGGGCCTCGACGTAGCGGCCGAAGAGCAGGAAAAAGGTGAACATCGCGACCGAGTCGAAATAGACCTCGCCGCTGCCCGAGAGCACGGCATAGCCGCTGGCCAGGTAGGCGCCGCCGATGGCGATCGAGACCGGCACGTCCATGCCCAGCACACGCGCACGCAGGTCGCGCGCGGCGTTGCGGAAGAAGGGCACCGCGGAGAAGAACACCACCGGCGTGGCCAGGGCGAACGACAGCCAGTGGAACAGTGCGAGGAAGTCCTCGCTGATCTCGCCGGGGCCGGCTGCGTAGATGGGAATCGAGAACATCATCACCTGGGCCATGCCCACCGCGGCCACGATCAGCCGGCGGATGTTCATGCGCTCCTCGAACTGCAGCCGCTGCTGGGCGGCATCCGGTTCGTAGGGCTGGGCAGCGTAGCCGATGGCGGCCATCTCGGCGAGGAGCCGCGACAGCTTGAGCCGCGCCGGGTCCCAGGCTACTCGCACGCGATGATGGGTAAGGTTGACGGCGCTGGCGGTCACGCCCTCCAGGGCGTTGAGGCGATGCTCGATCAACCAGGCGCAGGCGGCGCAGGTGATGCCGTCCACCGCCAGCGTCGCATGGACCTCACCGTCGTCGCCCTCGGCATGCACGAACTGGCGCTGCAGGCCCGGGTCGTCGAACACCGCCCAGGTCTCGGCCTTGACCGCCTGGCGCTCGTCGGGGCGCTCCGGCAGCTCGGTGCGGAATCGGTAGTAGCTGGCGAGCCCGCCGTCGACGATGGCGTGGGCCACCGCCTCGCAGCCGGGGCAGCACAGGGGGTGGGTCGCCTCGTCGAGGGTGATCGACCAGGGGGCCTGGGCGGGCACCTGGCTACCGCAGTGGTAGCAGCTCTGGCTGGGCTCCGCCTGGCCGGCGGTCGGGCTCGTGTCGTTATGCGTCAAGGGTCGTCACTACGCTCGTGTCAGCTGCGCCGCTCGACGCCGGGCGTGAGGCTGAAGCTCTCCTCGCTGGGAAAGCGAGCCTCTCCCACCAGGCGCCACTCGGGCGATTCGGTGCCGGGCTGCAGCTGCAGGTACCAGCGATGGCGCAGGTTGTCGGGCGCCTGGCCCAGGTAGCGGCCGTCGCGCACGTGCTCCAGCGTCAGGTCCTGGTCGCGGTCGTCCTGGGTGGGGAAGATCAACCGCAGGTGGAGCCGCTCGGGGCGGTCGTCGCCGTCGAGCTGGACGATGATGTCGCTGGTCAGCGGGTCGATGCGCAACTCGGCGTCGAGGTTCAGCTCGTTGGCGCGTTGCTGCTTGGCCAGCACCATGTTGATGGCGCGACCGTGCTCGTAGTAATCCTCCTGGACCATGCCGTCGAAGGAGCGTACCGAGAGCACGGCGAAGGTCGAGCTGACGCCGATCGCCGAGAACAGCAGGCCGAGCAGGAACCATGGCCAGAACTGCTTGTACCAGGGGGTGGGGGAGGTCATGTCGGTCATCTCCGGATATTGCCGATGAAGCGGGCCTCGCGCTCGAGCGCGATGCGCTCGTCGTGCTGCGATTGCAGCAGCAGCTCGATCGGGTGGCTGGGCAGCTCCAGCACGGCGGGGTCGGCGGTGACCTGCACGGCGAACAGCCGCGAGCTGCCGGCCGGTACCTGTAGCGTCTCGGTGTCGAGTTCGAGGCCGGGCAGGCCGCGAGCCGCGAGCTGGTAGTCGTGGTCCCGGTCGTCGAGGTTGCGCACGGTCAAGGTATAGACGTTGCTGATACGCCCGTCACGGGTCATCTGGTAGAGCTGGCCGCGCTCGCGCTCCACTTCGAAGTTGAGCGGCGTGCGGTCGCCCAGCGTCCAGGCGAACAGGCCGATCATCACCATCAGGGCGGCGAAGTAGCCGAGCAGGCGGGGACGCAGGATATGGGACCGTTTTGCCTGCAGGGCGTTCTCGGTGGTGTAGCGGATCAGCCCGCGTGGATAGCTCATGCGATCCATCACGCTGTCGCAGGCATCGATGCAGGCGGCGCAGGTGATGCACTCGTACTGCAGGCCGTCGCGAATGTCGATGCCGGTGGGGCAGACCTGTACGCACAGGTCGCAGTCGATGCAGTCGCCGTGGCCGGCTTCGCGGGCCTCGGCGTGGCTCAGGCTCCTCTTGCGCGACCCGCGGGGTTCGCCGCGGGCGGCGTCGTAGGAGACGATCAGGGTGTCGGCGTCGAACATCACCGACTGGAAGCGCGCATAGGGACACATGTAGATGCACACCTGTTCGCGCAGCCAGCCGGCGTTGAGGTAGGTGAAGACCAGGAAGAAGCCGACCCAGAAGTAGGACCAGCCATGGGCCTCGAGGGTGGGCAGTTCGGCGACCAGCGCGCGAATCGGCGTGAAGTAGCCGACGAAGGTGACACCGGTGGCCAGCGCAATGGCCAGCCAAATGGCGTGCTTGGCCCCCTTGCGCCAGGCCTTGTCGAGGCTCATGGGTTCGCGGTCGAGCTTGATGCGGCGGTTGCGCGAACCCTCCAGGCGATGCTCCACCCAGATGTAGAGGAAGGTCCACACGCTCTGGGGGCAGGTGTAGCCGCACCAGACGCGTCCGGCGAACACGGTGATGAAGAACAGGCCGAAGGCGCAGATGATCAGCAGCCACGACAGCAGCACGAACTCCTGCGGGTAGAAGGTGGCGGCGAAGATATGGAACTCACGCCCGGGCAGGTCGAACCAGATCAGCGGGCGATCGCCCCAGGTCAGCCAGGGCAGGCCGAAGAAGGCCAGCATCAACAGCCAATTCGCCGCGCGGCGTACCCGCTGGAAGAACCCCTTGATCTCGCGCACGTAGATGTGACGCCGGCTGGCGTACATGTCGTGCTGGACCGTCGCCTGGGGCGTGTGGTGGCCCACGATTTCCGGGGTCACGTCTCGAGTGGGAATCTTGTCGCTCATGTCGGACTCGCGGCGGGCCGCGCTGGCCCGCAAGGGGAAGGCAATGAAGAGGGCTTCATTGTATCGGGAGCCCGTCGCGTGGCGGGGCAGTGCGACGGTGGGTCGCACTGCCCGCCCGGGCGGGAGCCGTCAGTCGCGTAGTCGCAGGCTGTAGATGTAAGCGGCGACCAGGTGGACGCGCTCTGCACCGATGTAGGCCTCCTGGGCCGGCATGTGGCCGTTGCGGCCGTTACGCAGGGTCTGGCGCACCGAGTCGGCAACGCTCTGACCGGGCGCCTGGTAGAGCCAGGTGTCGTTGGTCAGGTTGGGCGCGCCAAGGGCCTGGTTGCCGGTACCGTCGGGTCCGTGGCAGGCCGCGCACACCGAGGTGAAGACCGCCGAGCCCAGCTCGGCGCGCTCGGCGTCGTGCTCCAGGCCGGAGAGTGCCAGCACATGGTTGGCGACGTTCTCGATGTTCTCCTCGCCGAGCTGTTGCCAGGAGGGCATCAGGCCGTTGCGCCCGCGTACCAGGGTGGTCTGGATCTGCTCCGGCTCGCCGCCATACAGCCAGTCGTCGTCGGTCAGGTTGGGGAAGCCGTAGCCGCCCTGGGCGTTGGCGCCATGGCACACCGCGCAGTTGTTGAGGAAGATCCGCTCGGCGACCTGCATGGCCTCGGCATCCTGGGCCAGCTCGGGAATCGGGATCTCCTCGTACTGGGCGAAGATCGGCGTGAAGCGCTCTTCCGCCTGGGCGACCTCCTCCTCCCATTGCCCCTCCTGGGTCCAGCCGAGCAGGCCGGCGAAGTTGCCAAGCCCGGGGTAGAGCAGCAGATAGCCGAGCGAGAACACCACGGTGGCGACATACAGCTGGAACCACCAGCGCGGGAGCGGGTTGTCGTACTCCTCGATCTCGTCCGCGGCATGGCCGGTGGTTTCCACGTTGCCGTCGGCATCGGGCACCTTGTCGGTCTTGCGGTTGGCATACAGGATCCAGAAGGCGAAGGCGATGGAGCCCAGCGTTATCAAGATGATCCAGGCGCTCCAGAACCCGGAAAGGGAGTCATCCCATAGATTGCTCATGCGTTTTCGTCTCCCCTGTCTTTACGGGAATCGGCTTCGCCTGCCTGCTCGCGGAGCGAGCCCTGCTGCGAGGCGCTGCGGTCTCGGTTCGATTGTTCGTCTTCATCGGCGAAGGGCAGCTGGGCCGCTTCGTCGAAGTCCGGCTTGCGCCGCCGGGAATAGGCCCACCAGACGATGCCGAGGAAGGCGATGATCAGCAGACCGGTGATGATGCCGCGAAAGGTACCGGTATCCATGATCAGCGCGTGCCCTCGAGCACGGTCCCCAGCTGCTGCAGGTAGGCGACCAGGGCCGTGATCTCCTGCTGGCCGCGTACCTCGCGGGTGGCACCCTCGATCTCCTCGTCGGTGTAGGGCACGCCGAGGCTGCGCAGGACTTCCATCTTGCGCGGGGTGTCCTTGCCGTCGAGGGTGCGCTCGAACAGCCAGGGGTACGCCGGCATGACCGACTCCGGCACCACGTCGCGCGGGTTGTACATGTGGGCGCGATGCCAGTCGTCGCTGTAGCGGCCGCCGACGCGGGCCAGGTCCGGCCCGGTGCGCTTGGAGCCCCACAGGAAGTTGTGCTCGTAGACCGACTCGCCGGCCACGCTGTAGTGACCGTAACGCTCGGTCTCGGCACGGAACGGGCGCACCATCTGTGAGTGACAGCCCACGCAGCCCTCGCGACGATAGATGTCACGCCCCTCCAACTCCAGAGCGGAGAGGGGGCGCAGGCCATCGACCGGCTCCGTGGTCTGCTTCTGGAAGAACAGCGGAACGATCTCGGCCAGGCCGCCGAAGCTGATCACCACCAGAATCAGCACGGCAAGCAGGCCAACGTTCTTTTCGACGATCTCGTGTTTCATTGGTGTCGGTTTCCCCGGTTACTCAGGCAGACTGCGGAATCGGCTGCTGGCTGGCGGCTTCACTGCGCTTGACGGTCATGAAGACGTTGTAGGCCATGATCAGCATGCCGGTGACCCAGAACAGGCCGCCGATCAGGCGCACGATGTAGCCCGGTCCGCTGGCCTCGACGGCCTCGACGAAGGTGTACATCAGCGTGCCGTCCGGGTTGATGGCGCGCCACATCAGGCCCTGCAGGATGCCGTTGACCCACATCGAGGCGATGTAGAGGACGGTGCCGATGGTGGCCAGCCAGAAGTGCACGGCGATCAGCCCGACCGAGTGCATCTCAGTGCGGCCGAACAGGCGCGGAATCAGGTGGTACATGGAGCCGATGGTGATCATCGCCACCCAGCCCAGGGCGCCGGCGTGGACGTGGCCGATGGTCCAGTCGGTGTAGTGGGACAGCGCGTTGACCGTCTTCACCGCCATCATCGGCCCCTCGAAGGTCGACATGCCGTAGAACGACAGGGCCACGACCAGGAAGCGCAGGGTCGGGTCGGTGCGCAGCTTATGCCAGGCGCCGGAGAGGGTCATCATGCCGTTGATCATGCCGCCCCAGGAGGGCGCCAGCAGGATGATCGACATCACCATGCCCAGCGACTGCGCCCAGTTGGGCAGGGCGGTGTAGTGCAGGTGGTGTGGGCCGGCCCACATGTAGATCATGATCAGCGCCCAGAAGTGGACGATCGACAGGCGATAGGAGTAGACCGGGCGCTCGGCCTGCTTGGGCACGAAGTAGTACATCATGCCGAGGAAGCCGGCGGTCAGGAAGAAGCCCACCGCGTTGTGGCCGTACCACCACTGCACCATGGCGTCGATGGCGCCGGCGTAGATCGAGGTGGAGTACATCCACGACACCGGGATCGCCGCGTTGTTGACGATGTGCAGCACCGCCACGGTCAGGATGAAGGCGGCGAAGAACCAGTTGGCCACGTAGATGTGGGAGGTCTTGCGCTGCTTGATGGTCATCAGGAAGACGATGGCATAGCTGACCCAGACCACGGCGATCAGGATGTTGATCGGCCACTCGAGCTCGGCGTACTCCTTGGTGGTGGTATAGCCCAGCGGCAGCGTGACGACCGCCGACAGGATCACTGCCTGCCAGCCCCAGAAGGTGAAGGCGGCCAGGCGGTCGCAGAACAGCCGCGTCTGGCAGGTGCGCTGCACCACGTAATAGGAGGTGGCCATCAGCGCGGAGCCGCCGAAGGCGAAGATGACTGCGTTGGTGTGCAGCGGGCGCAGGCGGCCGAAGCTCGTCCAGGGCAGATCGAGGTTGAGTTGCGGCCAGACCAGTTGTGCGGCAAGGATGACACCGAGGAGCATGCCCACGATGCCCCACACCACTGTCATGATCGCGAACTGCCGAACTACCTTGTAGTTGTAGGTCGGATGCTCTAGTGCTGTGCTCATGTCAGGTTCCCGTCGAACGCGAATCGAGAGCTCGCGGTGGCGCAGGCCACGGCAAGATTCCCGGTTGAGGGTGATGCAGGTTAGAAAGCAGGGCGGATTCTAGCGCAGCCGCCTGACAGACTGAACCAAGGATACAAGCGAAACTCGTATAGGAAATTGACGTGTGTCCAACTTTGCACGATTAAGTGCGGTTCCCATTGAGGTAGTTCAGAGGCATGTACAGGGCGGCGTACGACAGCCCGGGCGCTGGTTTGTCGAAGGGCTCGGCCCGCTGGAAGTGCGCGGTGACGGCAGCGTCGGGCGCCTGCTGATCGCCCATGGCGCGGGGGCTGGACAGCATTCTCTTTACATGAATCAATTGCGAGGTGCGCTCGCCGAGCAGGGCGTGCAGACCCTTGCCATCGAGTTCGCCTACCTGCAGCGTGCCGAGCGCGAGGGCCGACGAATCCCGCCGCCACCCATCGACCGCTTGGTAGAAGAATTATCGCGCTGGTGCGACATTCTGACACATCCTCATGGAGGTACCCCCTGGCTTGGCGGCAAGTCCATGGGCGGGCGTGTGGCCAGCCTGCTGGCGGCACGTGAAAAGGCCGCCGGCCTGGTACTGTGCGGCTACCCCTTCCATCCGCCGCGCCGGCCTGATCGCCTGCGCCTCGCGCACTGGCCCGACATCGACTGCCCCACCCTGGTGGTGCAGGGCAGCCGCGACCCGTTTGGCACTTGCGAGGAGGTCGAGGCCTATTCGCTGGGCGAGCGGGCATGCGTCCACTGGCTGGAAGATGGCGACCACGACTGGAAGCCGCGGCGGCGATCGGGGCGTACCCAGGCGAAACTGATCGAGGAGGGGGCGGCCGCGATCGCCGCTTTCATGAAAGCGCATCGGGTGCCACAGTGAGCAATGACACGAACGACGCGGGCTTGAGCCATTTACGTCTCGAGAAAACGTGCTGCCGAGGCCGTTTTGCACGGCCAGGGCATTGACAACCAAGCCGATCCCTGTAGAATTCAGCGCCACGTGACCAGGGGTGGTTAGCTCAGCTGGGAGAGCACCAGCCTTACAAGCTGGGGGTCACAGGTTCGAACCCTGTACCACCCACCATCGCGCCCGGACACGGGCGATGGCGAGATCCTGAACACGTAGGAAGCATGCAGCGGACCGGTAGTTCAGTCGGTTAGAATGCCGGCCTGTCACGCCGGAGGTCGCGGGTTCGAGTCCCGTCCGGTCCGCCATCGTTTCCGTCGCTGGTGTCATCTGTCGTGGACCGGTAGTTCAGTCGGTTAGAATGCCGGCCTGTCACGCCGGAGGTCGCGGGTTCGAGTCCCGTCCGGTCCGCCATGATGTCCCGGCCTGCAAGTCCTCATCGCAGCAGTGCGATATGCGTGGGTGATTAGCTCAGTTGGTTAGAGCACCAGCCTCACATGCTGGGGGTCACTGGTTCGAGTCCGGTATCACCCACCACGCGGACCGGTAGTTCAGTCGGTTAGAATGCCGGCCTGTCACGCCGGAGGTCGCGGGTTCGAGTCCCGTCCGGTCCGCCATTTCGATTTCAGGCCCCGAGCCCAGGCTCGGGGCCTTTTCGTATCGTCTATACTCCCTCCGTCTCGCCTTCGCCCGATGGGCACGAGCTGCGGCGTCTCCTGTCGCGAGAGCCCAGCGCACTTCGCCTTTGGGCGAAAGCGTCGCTTTTCCTTTGCGCCTGTCGTCCGGCTATCATACAGTTGTTTGAAATTATCGTGACTCGACCCCAAGGAGGAGTTCGGCGTGCGCTATCCTCATCTCTTTCGTCCGCTCGAGGTGGGCCATCTGACCCTGCCCAACCGCGTGCTGATGGGCTCCATGCATACCAACCTCGAGGAGGCGCCCAATGGTTTCGCGCGCCTGGCGGCCTTCTATGCCGAGCGTGCCCGTGAAGGCGTGGGACTGATCGTGACCGGCGGCATCGCCCCCAACCCCGAAGGGGCGGTGTTCCAGGGCGCGGCCACGCTGGAGCGGGCCGAGCAGGTGGCCGATCATCGCGGCGTGGTCGAGGCGGTGCATGCCGAGGGCGGGCGCATTTGCCTGCAGATCCTGCATGCCGGGCGCTACGCCTACTCGCCCGAGCTGGTCGCACCGTCGCCGCTGCAGGCGCCGATCAACCCGTTCGTGCCGCGCGAACTCAGCGACGCGGACGTCGAACGCCAGATCGCCGACTACGTACGCTGCGCCTCCCTGGCCCGCGAGGCTGGCTACGACGGCGTCGAGGTGATGGGCTCCGAGGGGTACCTGATCAATCAGTTCCTGTGCCTGCGCACCAACCAGCGCGACGACCGCTGGGGCGGCTCGCTCGAGAACCGCATGCGCTTCGCGGTCGAGATCGTGTCGCGGATCCGCGCGGCGGTGGGCGACGACTTCCTGATCCTCTTCCGCCTGTCGATGATCGACTTGGTGGAGGAGGGCAGCACCTGGGAGGAGGTCGTGACGCTGGGGCGTGCCATCGAATCCGCCGGCGCCAGCCTGATCAACACCGGCATCGGCTGGCACGAGGCGCGCGTGCCCACCATCGTCACCAGCGTGCCGCGGGCGGCCTTCACCGAGGTCACCCGACGCATGAAGGCCGAGCTCGCCATCCCGCTGATCACCACCAATCGCATCAACATGCCCGAGGTGGCGGAGCGGGTGCTCGCCGAGGGGCACGCCGACATGGTCTCCATGGCGCGCCCCTTCCTCGCCGATCCGGCCTGGGTGAGCAAGGCGGCTGAAGGACGCGACGACGAGATCAACACCTGCATCGCCTGCAACCAGGCGTGCCTCGATCACACCTTCCAGGGCAAGCTCACCTCCTGCCTGGTCAACCCCCGGGCATGTCACGAGACCGAGCTCGTCATCGAACCGGCCGAGACGCCGCGTGACGTCGCCGTGGTCGGCGGCGGCCCGGCCGGCATGGCGGCGGCACTCACCGCCGCCCAGCGCGGCCACCGGGTGGTGCTGTTCGAGCGCACCGGCGAGCTGGGCGGCCAGTTCAACCTGGCGCGCAAGATCCCGGGCAAGGAGGAGTTCGACGAGACGCTGCGCTACTTCAAGGTGATGCTCGACAAGCATGGCGTCACGCTGAAGCTCGGCAGCGAACCCGACGTGCAGGTCCTGCGCGGCTTCGACGCGGTGATCCTGGCCAGCGGCGTGCGCCCGCGCCGGCTCGACCTGCCGGGCATCGAGCATCCCAAGGTAATGAGCTATCCCATGGCGATCCTGCATCCCGAGCGGGTCGGGCGGCGGGTGGCGATCATCGGCGCCGGCGGCATCGGCTTCGACGTGGCGGAGCTGCTCACCCACGTGGGGCATCCTTCGCTGGACCGCGAGGCCTGGTGCGCCGAATGGGGCGTGGACCTCGGCGTTGCCGAGCGCGGCGGCCTCCGCCCGCCCGAGCGCCCCGACACACCGCGCCAGGTCTTCCTGCTGCAGCGCAAGCACTCCAAGCCCGGCAAGGGGCTGGGCAAGTCGACCGGCTGGGTGCACCGGGCGTCGCTGCGCCATCGCGGCGTCGAGGCCCTGGCCGGCTGCGAGTACGTCGGCATCGACGACGAGGGCCTGCACATTCGCCACCACGAGGAGCCGCGCCTGCTCGAGGTCGACAGCGTGGTGATCTGCGCCGGACAGGATCCGGTCCGCGAGCTGCTCGAGCCGCTCCGGGAGGCCGGCGTGGCGGTGCACCTGATCGGTGGCGCCGACGAAGCCGCCGAGCTCGATGCCAAGCGCGCCATCGACCAGGGTACGCGGGTGGCGGCGGGGCTGTGAACGGCCGTCGGGGCGAGGCGGGTGGCGAAGTCGGCGCGGATGGGCGACCCTGGGGCCAGGGGGAAAGCCGACGACAGGGAGGTGCGAGTGACCCAGCCCGACGAGCCTCACGACCTGGAACAGATGCTCGACCGCTTCAAGCGTGCCGGGGGTGACGAAGGTGCCGGCCTGGTCAGCCTCGGCGACCTGCTCGACGAGGTCGGCCGTCGCTCCTTTGCCCCCCTGCTGCTGGTGCCCGGCATCATCACCCTGATGCCGGTGGTCGGGGACATTCCCGGCGTTCCCACCCTGATGGCCCTGTTGGTCCTGCTGGTGGCCGTACAGCTGCTGTTTAGAGCGCACCACTTCTGGATCCCGGGGTTCCTGTTGAATCGATCCGTCTCCAGGCAGAAGCTCGACAAGGCGATCGGCTGGAGCCGTCGGCCCGCGCGCTGGGTGGACAAGTGGCTCAAGCCGCGGCTGACCTTCCTGACCCACGGCGCCGGAATCGTCGCCGTTGCCCTGGCCTGCATCCTCATTGCCCTGGCCATGCCGCCGATGGAGGTGGTGCCGTTCACCGCCAACGGTGCTGGCTTCGCCCTCACGCTATTCGGCCTGTCCCTGATGGCTCACGATGGGCTCCTGGCCGCCGTGGCGTTCGCCGTGACGCTCGCCACCCTGGTCTTCGTCTACCTGGGGCTTTTCTAGCCCTTGGCCAGGAGCCGGCGCAGGTCGCTCACCACCGCCTCCCTGGCGTCGTCCTGGCGAATGAGCAGCTGTGCCTCGCCGTGGCGATCGAAGGCGAAGATCGCGCTGGGGTGGGACACCGTGTAGCGTCCCCCGTCGTCCTTCTCGCCATAGCCGTAGGTCACCCGGTAGCGGCGGGTCAGGGCATCCAGCTCCTCCTTGCTGCCGGTGAGGCCGACGAACTCGGGGCCGAAATTCGCCGTGTACTCGCGCAGGGCCTCGGCATCGTCGCGGGCCGGATCCACCGAAACGAACAGCACTCGCAGGTCGTCGCGCGCCTCCTCGCCGAGCTCGTCGAGGATCGAGTCGAGGTGCGCCATGGTGGCCGGGCAGACGTCGTGGCACTGCGTGAAACCTAAGAACAGCAGCGTCGTGTCGCCGCGAAAGGCCTGCGCCTCGACCCGCTCCCCCGACTCGCTTGTGAGCTCGAACGCCAGGGGCGGCATGAGACCGGCGATGTCCTTGGTCTGCCAGCCCGGGTCGGAGCAGCCCATCAGCACGCTGCCCAGCGCGAGCAGCCCCGCCAGAACCCGGGTGCGGCGCAGCGGGGGACGGCTTGGCGAGTCGGGGCGGGGCGTCGTGGGTCTCATGGCTGGGGGACTCCTTCTGGCTGTTCCGGTTGGCCCGGGCGCGCGTCGCCCTTGCCGGATAGAATGGCGCGAATCACGATCAGCACACCTGCCACGCTCATCATCGAGGCGGGGATCCAGGTGATCAGCCCGCCCAGTTGCTGGTCGGTCAGTGGCGCGATGGGCCAGGCGCGACCGCAGACGGCATAGACGTCGAACAGCACGTTCTCGCTGAAGGTGAGGTAGGCCCCCAGCAGGATTTGCGGCGGAATCACCAGCAGCAGGGCCAGGATGCGCATGCCGTACCCCAGCCCGCCCTGGCGCGGCGTGCGTGGGTCGAGCACCAGCCACCAGAACAGCAGGCCGTCGAGCAGCATGCTCCAGTTCATCACCTGGTAGCGTTGGCGGCTGAGCATGGCATCGAAATGGACCTCGGGGATGAGCCAGAAGTAGATCAGCCCGACGAACAGCAGGGGGGCGACTGCCGGATGCTGCAGCAGACGGTAGATCGGCCGCAGGAGCCGGGCTGCCGCGGCCCGCCCCGGGAGGTGGCGAAGGCGATTCGGCATGCCGGCCGCCAGGACCGGCAGCGGCGCGGCCAGGGCGATCAGGAACGGCGCTGCATGATGCAGCACCAGGTGCTGGGCGCGATGGATGAAGAACATGTACTGCGAGAGGTAATCGAAGTGGGTCTGCGTCACCGCATAGATCGCGCCGACGCCCAGCAGATAGGCGAGTGCACGCCAGGTCCCCGCTGCCTGCCGCCGATGTCGCTGCAGGCCGCGCAGGTACAGGCCCGCCGCAAGCAGGCAGGCGGCGCTCCACGACAGGGAAAACTCCCAGGGCTGCAAGACGCCCATGATGCGCTCGAACTCGAGCATTTGCCTTCCTTTGCCTTCCTTTGCCGAGGCGGCGGCAGTCGCCGTCTGGAAGTGTGTCCTCCAGCATAGCGAACTTGACCGGCCAGGAAACACCCGGGCGACAGCGCCGGAGGGATGCTCTGCCATCGCTTCGTGTGAAGGAGCGCATTGCTGCGGAAGGCGTAAGGATCGGTGGCCACGCTCGGCAGCGACGAGCAGGCCGCGCCATCCTGTACTAGGGTGAAGGCGAAACAGGGTCGACGCGCCGGCTCTGATCCGGTATCGGCGCTGGCGACGCTTTCTCGCTGCCTCGCCGGAACCGAGCCGTCTGAACGCGCCCCACGGCGCGTCTATCGGATCTTGCATGGAATGCGCCGCGGTAGCGTTTCGCGCACGCATCAGCAATGGATTGTCACGCCAATGCCCCTCAGCAAGTACGTTCGCTCAACAGGGCTGGCCGGGGCCGCCGCTCCGCTTCTGTCTGCCTGCGAAGGCCCCCAGTCGGCCCTCGACCCGGCGGGCTCGGCCGCCGCGCTGATCGCCAGGCTGTGGTGGCCGACGCTGTTCGTCGCCGCCCTGGTCACGCTGCTGGTGCTGACGCTGCTGGCCGTGGCCGTGCTGCGTGCCCGTCGCAAGCAGGCCGCGCTGCCGCTGAACGCCAGGCAGAGTCGCAACCTGATGATCGCCGGCGGCATTCTCCTGCCGTTGGCGGCAACGATTCCCTTCGCTCTCTCGAGCTTCTCCATCGGCCGAGTGATCGAGGCCCCCGTGCCCGACGATGCCATGACCGTGGAGGTCATCGGCAAGCAGTGGTGGTGGGAGGTGCACTACCTGGACGAGACGGGCGAGCGCATCGCCACGACCGCCAACGAGATCCACGTGCCCGTCGGCGAGCCGGTCCGCTTCCTGCTCAAGTCGGACAACGTCATTCACAGCTTCTGGGTGCCCAACCTGAAGGGCAAGACGGACATGATGCCGGGGCGCACCAACGTCACCGCGATGACGGCGGACGAGCCCGGCGTCTATCGCGGCCAGTGCGCGGAGTACTGCGGCACGCAGCATGCGCTGATGGCCTTCCTGCTGGTGGCCGAGGCGCCGGAAGCGTTCGATGCCTGGCTGGAGGGCCAGCGCCGGTCAGCGATGGAACCGGAGACGGGTGCGCAAGCCCAAGGGCGCGACGTGTTTCTCGATGCCGGCTGCGCCGGCTGCCACACCATCCGCGGCACGCCGGCCGACGGCGATCTAGGCCCCGATCTGACTCATCTTGCCGGTCGGCGCACGCTGGCCGGCGCCACGGTGCCCAACCGAATCGGACACCTCGGCGGCTGGATCACCGACCCGCAGCACGTCAAGCCGGGCAGCAGGATGCCGCCGAGCGACCTGACACCGGAGGAGCTCAAGACCTTGCTCGATTACCTGGAGAGCCTGGAATGACGCTCGAGACACCCGCCACCCCCCACGACAGGATCGATTCGGCGGAGCAGGCCACGCAGCTGGAGCGCACCTGGCATTCGCCCGGCGGGTTGCTTGGCTGGTTCACCCACGTCAACCAGCGCATGATCGGCAAGCGCTTCATCATTACCGCCTTCATCTTCTTCCTGCTGGCGGGGATTCTCGGCATCCTGATTCGCCTGCAGCTGGCCGGCCCCGAGCAGCAGTTCATCGGGCCGGAGCTCTACAACCAGTTCTTCACCATGCACGGCACGGTAATGATGTTCTTCTTCGCCATTCCGGTGATGGAGGGCTTCGCCATCTACTTCGTGCCGCTGATGGTGGGCACGCGCGACATGGCCTTTCCCCGGCTCAACGCCTTCGGCTATTACGTCTATCTGATCGGCGGGATCGTGCTGTTCGGCTCACTGCTGCTGAGCATGGCGCCCAACGCCGGCTGGTTCAACTACGTGCCGCTGTCGAGCAAGCTCTACTCGCCCGGCTACGGGGTCGACGTCTGGACGACCATGATCACCTTCATCGAGGTCTCGGCGCTGACCGCGGCGGTGGAGCTGATCGTCACCACGCTGCGGATGCGCGCGCCGGGCATGTCGCTGAATCGCATGCCGCTGTTCGTCTGGGCGGCGCTGGTGATGTCGTTCATGATCGTCTTCGCCATGCCGGCGGTGATCGTCAGCAGTACGCTGCTGATCCTCGACCGGCTGGTGGACACCCAGTTCTTCATCGTCGAGGGCGGCGGCGAGCCGCTGCTGTGGCAGCACCTGTTCTGGTACTTCGGTCATCCCGAGGTCTACATCATCCTGGTGCCGGCACTGGGCATGATCTCGACGATCATCATTACCTTTACCCGACGGCCGATCTACGGCTACACGGCACTGGTGCTGTCGGTGGTGGCCATCGGCTTCGTCAGCTTCGGCCTGTGGGTGCACCACATGTTCACCACCGGCCTGCCCCAGCTCGGCATGAGTTTCTTCACCGCTGCCAGCGTCACCATCGCCATCCCCAGCGGGGTGCAGATCTTCTGCTGGATCGCCTCGCTGTGGGGCGCCAGGATCCGCTTCGCCACGCCGATGCTGTGGGTGCTGGGATTCTTCGCCATCTTCGTCATCGGCGGGCTGACCGGCGTCATGGTGGCCTCCATTCCCTTCGACACCCAGGTGCACGACACCTTCTTCCTGGTTGCCCACTTCCACTACGTGCTGATCGGCGGGGCGGTCTTCCCGCTGATCGGCGCGACCTATTACTGGTGGCCCAAGATCACCGGCCGCATGATGAGCGAAACGGCCGGCAAGTGGAGCTTCTGGCTGGCTTTCATCGGCTTCAACGTGACCTTCTTTCCCATGCATCAGCTGGGGCTCGAAGGCATGCCGCGGCGCATCTACACCTATGTCGAGGAGATGGGCTGGGGCGATCTCAACCTGCTGGCGACGATCGGCTCCCTGGTGCTGGCGACGGGCTTCGGCGTCACGCTGATCAATGCCATCTGGAGCGTGCTGCGCGGCCGGCGGGCCGAGCCGAACCCCTGGGGCGCGCCGACCCTGGAGTGGGCGGCGGACTCGCCGCCGGCCTCCTACAATTTTCGCCATATCCCCGTGGTTGAGAGCCGCTGGCCGCTGTGGGACTGGGAGCAGGCGGGCGAACGTGCCGTCGTCACCGGCCTGCGTCATGACCGTCGCGAGGTGGTGCTCACCAGCGTCCTCGATGCCAAACCCGTGGGCGTGCAGGTGCTGCCCGCCCCGACCATCTGGCCGTTCGTCTCGGCCGTGGCCGCCTCGATGGGGTTCATCGGCATCATCTTCCATCCGATCTTCTTCGTGATCGCCTTCTTCCTGGTGGCCTTCACCCTGGTGGCCTGGTTCTGGCCACGCCGACCCTGGAGGGACGATTGATGAAAGTCGTGCAGGGGTTCGACGTCTCGGACATGACCCGTTTCAACCCCGACCAGCGCGCGCCATTGTGGTGGGGCATTCTCGGCCTGATCACGATCGAGTCGGCGGTGGTACTGACCTTCTGCGTCAGCTACATGTACTTGGCGGCCTACGCCGACACCTGGCCGCCGCGCGGCGAGTCGGCCCCGCCCATGCTGTGGCCGAGCATCAACCTGGGGCTGCTGATGCTGAGCAGCCTCACCATGTACCTGGCCGGACGCGCCATCAAGCGCGGCAACCAGCGCGGGCTGGCCATCGGCGTCACCGCCAGCGTGCTGCTGGCGACGACGGTGCTGGTGCTGCGCTCGCTGGAACTCATGGCCTACGAGTTCAGTTGGAAGGATCACGCCTACGGTTCGATCGTCTGGACCATCTCCGGCTTTCACTACGTTCACGTGACGTCGATCGTCTTCGGCAGTGCGGTAGTCGCCATCCTGGCCTGGCGCGGCTATTTCACCCGGCAGCGACAGATCGGCGTCGTGGTGGATACCAACTACTGGTATTTCGTCTGCTTCGCCTGGATTCCCTTTTATCTACTCTTGTACTGGGGGCCGCGCGTCTATGGCCAGTGAACCGGATCGCGGCGTGCTGCTGCACCCCCTGATGTTGTGGCTCGGCTGGGTGATCGGTCCCGCTGCCTGGGCGCTTCACCTGCTGGGCAGTTACCTGCTGGTGGCCCGGGCCTGCGAGAACGGCGTCATGTGGATGCTGCACGCCACGACCCTGGTCACCTTGTTGCTGAGCCTGGCCGGCGCTGCGATGGCCTGGCGACAGTGGGGCCGCGCCGGGCGGCACTGGCCGGGCTCCGGCGATGGCGAGGCGGGGCGCATGCGCTTCATGGCGGTCATGGGGCTGCTCATCAGCGCGTTGTCCGCGCTGCTCGTCGTGGCCGAAGGTGTGCCCAACTTCTTTCTGGGGCCGTGCCTATGACAGCGAGAACTGTGCTCCTCTTGCTGCCGCTGCTCATCGCCAGCGGCTGCAGCAGTGACGAAGCCGAGCCACCGCCGGGCGACCCGGAAGTGGGCCAGGCGGCGATCCGTGAGTACGGCTGCGGCAGCTGTCATGTCATCCCCGGCATCGGCGGAGCAGATGGCCGCACGGGGCCGTCGCTCGAGCGCATCGCCAGGCGTGTCTACCTGGCTGGCGTATTGCCCAACACGCCCGACGACATGGTGCGCTGGATTCGCGAGCCGGAAGCGGTCGACCCGCGCACGGCCATGCCGAACATGGGTGTCGGCGAGAGTGACGCCCGAAATATCACCGCCTACCTGTACACGCTCAAATGAACGATCAGGAACGCCAAGACTCCGTCCGTAGGATCCGCAAGCGGATCGAAATCCATGTCGGCCTCGCTATCGCGGCGCTGGTCGTCGCCATGGGAGTGGGCGCGGCCGGCTTCGTCTATTGGGGCGCTTATAACGTCTCGGCGCTGCAGCAGCATACCGAGCCCGTCTTCACCCTGCTCAACCTGGCGCTGGACCGCTCCATCCGCCAGCGAGCCGAGGAGATCGAGGTCCCGTCGTTGACGCCGGACATGGCCGAGGAGGGGCGACGCCTCTACCAGGCCCGCTGCGTGCAGTGCCATGGCGCGCCCGGCGTGGGCCGCGACGATGTCGGCAAGGGCATGACGCCGGTGCCGCCCAACCTGGCGCATACGGCGAAGGCCAAGAGCGCCGCCGAGCTCTTCTGGCCCATCAAGCACGGCATCAAGATGACCGGCATGCCGAGCTGGCAGTTCAAGTTCACCGACGAGCAGATCTGGACCATCGTCGCCTTCATCATGCAGATGCCGGAGATGTCCCCGGCCGATTACCAGGCGCTGCGCGGTGGTGATGCGCGCGAGCCGCCGCGCGACGTGACGACCGTGAGCGCCTCCGCTCCGGCACGTGCCGCCGCGGAACCCGATCCCGCCCGCGGCAAGCTGGCCCTGTATGGCTATGCCTGCATCGCCTGTCATCGTATTCCGGGCACGGTGGGACCGCATTCTGACGTCGGCCCGCCGCTCGCGGGCATCGGCGGGCGTCGCTATATCGCCGGGGTGCTGGCCAACACGCCCGAGAACATGGTGCACTGGCTGCGCCACCCCACCGAGGTGGATCCGCTCACTGCCATGCCGGACCTGGACGTGACGGAGCAGGATGCCCTGGACATGGCGGCCTATCTGGAGACGCTGAAATAGGTCTGCGGGCACCACGTTCGCAGCGATCCTGGACGCACCACCGGGTGAGTGGCGTTTGTTCCTGCCGGTGGCCGCAACTACGCTGTGTCAAGGGGCGCCCGGGCCTGATATTCGCTCAAGGAGAGGCAAGGTCCGCGTATACACACTGGGCTTTTGAACGCAACGCGAGGGATTCGCATGGCGCTGCTCACCCTGACAACCGTCCTGTTGACGACCTTGGGCCTTGGATGTCTGCTGCAATGGCTGCCGGCCCGTGGACAGCCAAAGCCGACCTACCCCCAGCGGGCACCTTTTCTCGGTGGCGGCAGCCCCGATACGCATGCCTGGAACCGCTATCACATTCGCTACTACCCCATGACGCTGCTGCTGATCGCCTTCGAGATGGAGATGATGTTCATGTATCCATGGGCGGTGGTATTCGTCGAGAAGGGGGCCACGGCGGTCATGGAAATGGGCATGTTCCTGGCCATCCTGGCGGTGGGCATCGTCTACGCCTGGCGTGAGGGGGTGTTCCGGTGGCAGTGAGCTGGCAACGTCGCCTGGCGGCTCGCGCGCCGGCGGCCGTCTTCCTTGCCGAGGCGGCGCGTATCGGCCCGGTGCGCGAAACGCTTGCGCTCGTGCCCGGTATTCGTCTCGTCGACACGCCTCGCCATGCCAGCGTGCTGCTGGTGGCGGGCGTTATCCCGACCGGCTGGCGCGACGACCTGCGCCGTATCCACGATCAGTTGCCCGCCCCGTTCGCCAGCGTGTGGTGTCGTTGCGAGCCATTCGAGGCACTGCGCAACCCCATACGTATCGATGTCGTCGAGGCGTTGCCCCAGGGCGTGGTCGAGACGCATCGCGAGCTGATGCTGGGCAAGCGCGACAGTGCGCCCCGGCTGCTACCGGACGAGCCGCCGAATCCCTGGGAGGGGCTCGGCGACGATGGCCATGGCGGCGAGGGCATGATGGGCGGCACGCCCTACGGTCGGCCCATGGCCATGAACATGCAGGACGATCGTCGCGATGGCCTGACGCTGGATACGCTGACCTTCCGGCTGGGGCCGTTTCATTCCGCGTTGCCGCCGGGTCTTCAGGCCGAGGTCAGCCTGCAGGGTGATCTGGTGCAGGCCTGGACGGTCACGCGCAAGCCCTTCGCCGGCGTCGTCGAACCGATCTTTCATGCGGCTCGCCAGTCGTCGGTGCCGATCGCCGAGCTCGAGCTCGCTCGCGCCCGTCATCACCTGCACCGGCTTTACCGGGGGCTGTGGTTGGCAGGCTGGCCGACAATGGCGGAACGGGCCCTGCGCCTGGCCGAAAAGCTGGGTCCGAACAGCGATGTTGCGGGCCTGCGCCGCGAGCTGGAGCGCGGGGGGCTGTGGCGGCTGGCGCTGCCCGAGCCTGGTCGCGGCGTGCTGGACGAAGCGCAGGCGCGGCAGCTCGGTGGTCCGGCGGCCCGCGCGGCGGGCATCGATGCGGACCTGCGCAGCGAGGATGCCAGCTACCGTCGGCTCGGTTTTGCACCGACCTGCCGAGAAGCGGGCGATACGGCGGCTCGCTGGCGGCAGTGGCTCGACGAGATCGAGCAGTCCCTGTCGCTGGCCGGCCGGGCCGCCCGTTACGACCTGAAGACCGCCGAGACCGCTGCCGTCGAGACCCCGCGCGGCCCTTGGGCCGAGGGCTTCCCTCACGATATGAGCGACCTGCTGGGTGAGGTGCTCCCGGAACTGGAGTGGGGCGAAGCGCTGCTGACCCTGGCCAGCCTGGACGTCGCTGCCCTTGATCCGCTCCCCCTCGCTAACGACTGGCGGACCGGCTTCGCCGAGGCGAAACGGGAGGGGAGTCCATGATCCTCGATCAGTTGATCCTGCCGTGGCTGCTGGCCTGGCTGATGGCTGGCCTGGGCGCCTATCTCGTGGCCGTGCTCGACCGTTGGATGGCGACGGGCTCGACCCAGGCGGGAAGCGTTTGGCTCGCTCCCCTGGCCAGCGCCGCCTGGCTGTTGACGCAGCAGGCCACGACCACCGAGGCACCGGACGCAGGTGCCTGGCGGTTGGCGCCGGCGCTCTACCTGGCCCTGGCCGCCACGGGGCTGGCACTGGTGCCGTGGTCGCCGACGCTGGTCGGGGTCGACCTGGCGACCAGCCTGGTGCTGTGGGGCAGCCTGGAGGCGCTGGCCACGGTGGTGATCTTTTTGCATGGGTGGTCGGCCAATTCTCACCTGGCGTTGATCGGCGCCTACCGCTACGTCGCCTTGGGGATCTCCTACCTGCTGGTCAGCATGTTCGTGCTGATCGGCGTGGCGCTGCCGGCCGAGTCGCTGCGCTGGACCGAGGTGGTCGCAGCGCAGGAGTCGCTCTGGCACGTGGTGTCCCAGCCGCTGGGGCTGCCGCTGTTCCTGGTGGTGGGGCTGGGTCTGACCTTCTGGGGACCGCTCGACCTGGCCGACTCGACGGATCTCTCGACGGGCACCGCGGTCGAGCGTTCGGGCCCGCCGCGTCTGGTGTGGGCGCTGGCGCGCGCCGCCATGCTGGTGGCCTTCAGTGCGATTGCCGCCACCGCCTTCCTCGGTGGCTGGATGGGTCCCTGGCTGCCGGGGCCGGCCTGGCTGCTGCTCAAGAGCCTGGCGGTACTGGTGGTGCTGCTATGGCTGGGGCGTCGGCTGCCCAGGCTCGCTCCCGAGCGCTGCCTGACGCTGATGTGGGTGGTGCTGCTGCCGCTCTCCTTCGTCGACCTGATCTGGGCCGGGGCGGTGGCCCTGTGGATGGCCTGAGTGAGGCCAGGGAGCCGACATGACGCCAAGTCTCGCTACGCATATTGCCTTTGTGGTGCTGGCGGCGCTGGCCGTGCTCAGCGGCTGGCGGGTGTTCTGCACCGATTCGATGGTGCGGGCGTCGTTCTTCCTGTTGCTGTCGTTCATCGCCGTAGGCGGGATCATGATCCTGCTCACCGCCGAGTACCTGGGGGTGGCGATGTTCTTCATGATGGCCGTCGAGATGATGGTCATGGCGCTGTTCATGGTCATGTTCATGATGAACCCGGCCGGCCTCAATCCGATGAAGATGGTGCACCAGGAGAGAGTTGCCATCGTCGCCGGTGTCGCTGTCTTCGGCGTGCTCTCGGCGGTGGCCGTGCTCGGCGATTTTCCCGATATGCCGCTGCCGGCGGAGCATGCGCCGGTGATCTCGCTGGGCCGTGAGCTGCTCGGCGATTCGATGCTGGTCTTCGAGACCGCCGGCGTGGTGCTGCTGACCACCATGGTCGGCGTGGTGGTGCTGTCGAGCCGACGTGGCCGCTATGGCCGCGCCGACGAGGGCTCGGTACCGCCCGGGCTCGAGCCCGGCGGCGAGCCGGCAGGCCGGCCAAAGGAGAGCGAAGAGGAAAAAGGAGAAGAGGGCGGCCACGCCCACCAACACCACCATTAGCGATGACGCGGTGGAACGACGCGTAACACAGGCCAGGAGGGCGACATGACACTCACCACGCTACTCGTTCTTGCAGCGGCGCTGATCGGCATCGGCTTCTATGGGGCGCTGTCGCAGCAATCGTTCGTGATGCTGATGATGGGCCTCGAACTGATGCTCAACGGGGCGATGTTGGCGGCCGTGGCCTTCTGGGCCTATAGCGGCGCCGGTGCCCCCGAAGGGCAGCTGTTGACCATCGTGATCATGGCAGTCATGGCGATCGAGATGGCGCTCGGCTTCGCCCTGGTGGTGGCGGTGTTCCGCGCCAAGCAGGCCGACACGACCGAAGCCCTGAGCGAGTTGAAGCAATGACGCTCTGGGCCGTACCGCTGACGCCGTGGTTGCTGTCGCTGCTGCTTTACGGGGCCGGGCGGCGATTCGGGCCGCTGGCTCTCGGGCTCTCGGCGGGGGTGGCGCTATTGCTGACTCTTGCCGTGACGGGGCTTTCGCTGAACGCCGGGGTAGTGGCGAGCTATCGCTGGAGCGAGTCCCTGACGCTGGGGCTGGAACGCTCCCTGGCAGGCGACGTTTTCGCCTGGCTGGTACCGCTGGTGGCATTGCCGGTGACGCTCTATGCCGCGATCCATGTCAGACAGGCGCCGCACCGCCTGGTGGCCCTGCTGCTGGCCTTTGTTGGCGCCATGCAACTGTTGGTGCTGGCCAGTGACCTGCTGACCCTGCTGGTAGCCTGGGAGCTGGTCGGGGCCTGTTCCTGGGGCTTGATCCTGCATCGCTGGCAGGAGGAGGGCATCCCGAGCCAGGCGATGCACGCCTTCCTCGCCACCCGGCTGGGCGACCTGGGGCTGTATGTTGCCGCAGGGGCGCTGTTCGCCGGCACCGGCGGTTTCGGCTATGCCGCCCTCGACGATCTCTCGGGTGGGCTGTTGCACGTCGCCGTGGCCGGCATCGTACTGGCGGCGGCGGCCAAGTCAGCACAGCTGCCGTTCAGTGCTTGGTTGTTTGCCGCCATGGCCGGGCCGGTGCCGGCCTCGGCCCTGCTGCATTCGGCGACCATGGTCGCCGCCGGAACCTTCCTGCTCGCTCGGCTGGCGCCGCAGCTCGAGCAGGCCGCCTGGTTTTCGCCCCTGGTGATTTTCCTGGGGCTGGCCACGGCGCTGACAGGCGGCCTGGTGGCGAGCTGCCAGGGCCACGCCAAGCGGCTGCTGGCCGCTTCCACGTCGGCGCAGTATGGGCTGATGTGGGTCGCCGTGGGGGCGGGCTTCCCCGGTGTGGCACTGCTGCACGCCGTCACCCATGCCTGCCTCAAAGCGGGGCTGTTCCTGGTCGCGGGGCTGGCCGAACGGCGCGTCGACAGCTACCGGCTGGCGGACATGCGACTGGGGCGACAGCTGCCGGGCGTGGCGGGGGCGAGCCTGGTGCTGTGCCTGGCGCTGGCCGGCGTGGCGCCGCTGGGGGCGGCCTGGAGCAAGGAGCAGATCGCCTCCGCCGCCGTCGATATCTCGCCCTGGCTGGCGCTGTTTGTGGCCATCGCCGGCGGGCTCAGTGCGCTCTATGCCACCCGCTTCCAGCGGCTGGCCTTCGGTCGCTCGCCACGGCGACTCGTCTCGGGCCGGCCGCCGGCCGGGGCGGAGCGAATTTCGCTGGCGGGGCTGGCGCTTGCCACGCTGATGCTCTCGCTGCTGTGGTGGCGGCCGTTCTCCGAGTCGATCGCGGCGAACTTGGGGGTCGTGCTGCCCAAGGAGCATGCGTGGCTGATGGTGGTGTCGCTGGCGCTGGTGGCGCTGGGCATTGGCATGGGGCTGTGGTTAACCCGTGGGAGCCCGCGTGAGGCGGAACCGGCCTGGCAACCGGTCCTGGCCGACTGGTTCGGCCTGCCGACGTTGCATAGCGGCGTGGGATTGGGTGTCATGCGGTTCGCCCGGGCCCTGGCTCGCTTTGACGATCGGGTATTCGACTTGCCATTGACCCGCCTGGCGCAAGGTGCCAGTGCCGGTGCAAGTGGCCTGGCGCGTGGCGACGACGCCCTGCTGGCCGTGCCTATCAACCAGCTGGCAAAAGGCATTCACGCAACCGCACGAGGCTTGGCGCGCGGAGACGATCGGGTCGTCGACTCCGGCTTGATGATCACCGCGCGCTGCGCGCAGTGGCTGGCCGACGTCAACACTCGGCGCGGCGAATGGCTGGCCGACGGCCTGCCCAGTGCGCTGGCACAGGGGGTAGAGGCCGGCGGGCGCTGGGCCCGGGCGACGCAGTCCGGCCAGACCCACCACTACTACACCGCCATGGCCGCCGGCCTCGGTACGTTCTTCCTGCTGCTGCTGATAGGAGCCTCGATGTGATGCTGACCGTCGCGCTGTTCGCTCCCCTGCTGGGCGCTCTCCCGCTTGCCTTGAATTCGCGCTGGAGTGCCGCTCAGGCGCGCTGGATCGCCGTGGTAGCATCCGGCGCCTCGTTGCTGGCGCTGGCGCTGGCCTGGCTGACGTTCGATCCGGCCGGTCCGCTGTTCCAGCATGTCGACGAGGTGCAGTGGGTGCCGTCGCTGGGCATGGCCTACCGGGTTGGCGTCGATGGTATCGCCCTGGCCGTGGCGACCATGAGTGCGGTGCTGTTCGTTGCCGCCGTCGTCTATCCCTTCGATACCCGGGGGGAGGCGCGCCAGTACTATGCCTGGCTATTGTTCCTGCACGGCGTGTCGCTAGGGGTCTTCCTGGCCCTCGATCTGCTGATGTTCTATGTCTGCTTCGATCTCACTCTGGTGGGCATGTACTTTCTGATCGGGCGCTGGGGTCACGGCGACCCCCAGCTCGCCGCCTTCAAGTTCTTCCTCTATACCTTTGCCGGCTCGCTGGCACTGCTGCTTGGCATCATCGGGCTCTATCTCGCTCTCGAGACGCCGACATTCGACATGCGCGCCATCATCGAGCAGCAGCCGCTGGCGGGCAGGGGCACCTATGCCAGCCTGGTATTTCTGGCGATGATGGTGGGGCTGGCGGTCAAGACCCCGCTGGTGCCGGTGCATACCTGGCTGCCCCAGGCCCACGTCGATGCGCCAGGGCCGGCCTCGGCGATTCTTGCCGGGGTACTGCTCAAGATGGGTACCTACGGCATGATCCGGCTGCCGCTGGCCATGCTCGGCGAGACCTTCTCCCGTTTCGCCCTGCCGGTGGCAGTGCTGGCGCTGGTGGCGATTCTCTACGGTGCCCTGGTGGCGCTGGGGCAGACCAACCTCAAGCGGCGTATCGCCTATACCTCGATCAACCACATGGGCTACACCGTGCTGGGGATTGCCGTGGCCGCTTCGCTGATAGGCGGGCATGACGAAGCACGGCGGCTGGCGCTGACCGGTGCCACGGTGGAGATGGTTGCCCACGGCCTGATTACCGGCTCGCTGTTCCTGATCAGCGGCTCGCTGTGGCAGCGTTCGGGGGATTATGCCATGGCGCGTTATGGTGGCCTGGCTCGCCGGGCGCCGCAGCTGACCGCATTGACCGTGCTGGCCGCCTTCGCCAGTCTCGGCATGCCGGGGCTGGCCGGCTTCGTCGCCGAGTTTCAGGTGTTTACCGGCACCTTCGCCGTCTATCCCTGGCTGGCGGTGCTGGGGGTGCTGGGCATCGTGATCACCGCGGCGCTGTTCCTCGACCTGCTGTGGCGGCTGTTCTTCGGCCGGCTGCCCGAGCACCTGGCACATTTCCCCGACCTCAACCGGATCGAAATCGGGGTGCTCGGTGTGCTGGCACTGGGGGTCGTGGCGATCGGTGTGGCGCCACACTTCCTGCTCGAGGTGGTTGAGGCCTCGGCGAGCCTGCTGGCCGGAGGACGCTGATGCCCGTGGCGGACCTGACCCCCGAACTGGCGCTGCTGATCGGGGCGGTGATGATCGTGTTGGGTGCCGCCTTCCTGCCGCACGCCCGCCAGGGCTGGCTGGCCGGTGCGGCTCTGGTGACGCTGACGATCGCCCTGGGTGCCGTCGTCGTGCAGTGGCCGGCAGCGCCTTCGCTAACGTTCTCTGGGGTGTGGATCCTGGATGCACCGGCCTCGCTGGCCAAGCTCGTCATTCTGGGTAGCGGCGCACTTGCCGTGGCGATGTCGCCCGACTGGATGCGCAGCGACCCGCGGCATGGCGAGTACTATGCGCTGTGCCTGTTCGCGCTGCTGGGCGCCGTGGTCATGGCGGCGGCTGGCGACAGCATGGAGCTGCTGCTCGGCGTGCTGCTCTCCTCGGCGGCGAGCTACCCGCTGGTGGCCTACCACCGCGGGTTCGCGCCGGCGCTGGAAGCGGGCATGAAGTACTTCCTGATCGGCGCTCTGGCCAATGCGCTGCTGTGTGTCGGGGTGGTCATGCTGTTCGGCCTGGTCGGTGACACCGACTACCGCGTCCTGGCCGCGTTTCTTGCCCAGAGCGACCGGCTGGTGCTCAGTGTGGCCGTGGGCTGCGTGATCCTGGGGCTTGCCTTCAAGCTGGCGGCGTTTCCGGCGCATGCCTGGATGCCGGATGTCGCCCAGGCGGCCCCGGCGCCGGTTGCGGCGATGCTCAGCGTGGCGCCCAAGGTAGGAGCGGCGCTGGCGCTGGCGCGTCTGGTGGCGCTGTTGCCGGGAGAGCAGGGGCTCTGGCTGGTAGCGCTGGTCTCGGCGGTCACCATGACCCTGGGCAACCTGGCGGCGCTTCGCCAGGTCGACGTTCGCCGGCTGCTGGGCTGGTCATCGGTCTCCCAGTCCGGGTATGCGTTGATGGCGGTGGCCGTGATCGGGCGCGCCGAGGGTGCCGTGTCGGCATTGCTTGTCTTCCTCGTCGCCTATGCGCTGGCCAACCTGGCCGCCTTCGCCGTGGTCACTCATCTGCGCGGACGCACCGACCTTGCCGATTATCGCGGCCTGGCCAGGGCGCAACCCTTGGCGGCTGTGGTGCTGATCGTTGCCATGCTGTCACTGGTGGGCATTCCGCCGCTGGTGGGTTTCTTCGGCAAGTTCCTGCTGTTCGAGGCTACGCTGGCGGCCGACCATGCCTGGCTGGCCATAGTCGCGGCGCTCAATACCCTGGTTTCGCTGTACTACTACCTGCGAGTGGCTGCCGTCATGGTCTTTACGCGCCCAACCGGGCCCGTCGCGGTGTTGGGGGGGCATTCAAGGCTCGCCATGCTGGCAGGGGGCGTGGGAATCGTGGCGTCAGCCCTGCTCATGGAGCTCCTCCTGGGGGCGTCAGGCGTAGTCATGCTCCCCCTGCCGTCCTGACACCTCGGAGACAGGGGGCGGGGCTGGCGGCGAGAATGGGAGCGCAGGGAGGTCCTCCTCATGCGATCCGGCTGGCGAGACGAGGCAGAGCGGGGGCGGCGGGGAGCCCTGCGCTGCCTGCGTCCAAGCAGCGTTTAATTATCGCCATGCGCTGATCGAACCCTTGGCACGCCCTGCGTTCTCATGATTATCCTTACCTTGCGTTGATTCTTTGCCACCCACTCTGCCCCGAAGTGTCTAGGCTGATGAGTAACCCACGGTGGTCATACGGATCGATGGCCAGGGGGTAAGGCAAACAGGAGGCTTCGATGAGCATCTTCGATCATGTGCAGAACCGCTTCTCTCGTGTCCAGCAGGAGGAAATGAGCCTGCAGGAGTACCTGGAGCTGTGTCGTGAGGACCCCATGGCCTACGCCAGCGCCGCCGAGCGGATGCTGAAGGCCATCGGCGAACCCGAGGTGATAGACACCGCCAAGGATCCGCGGCTCTCCCGAATCTTTTCCAACAAGGTGATTCGCCGCTATCCGGCCTTCTCCGAGTTCTACGGCATGGAGGAGGCGATCGAGCAGATCGTGGCCTACTTCCGCCACGCCGCGCAGGGGCTCGAGGAGCGCAAGCAGATCCTTTATCTGCTGGGCCCGGTGGGCGGCGGCAAGTCGTCGCTGGCCGAGCGGCTCAAGCTGTTGATGGAGCGAATCCCGTTCTATGCCATCAAGGGCTCGCCGGTCTTCGAGTCGCCGCTGGGGCTGTTCTCGCCGGAGGAGGACGGTGAGCTGCTCGAGAAGGAGTACGGCATTCCGCGGCGCTACGTGAAGAGCGTGATGTCGCCCTGGGCGGCCAAGCGGCTCAAGGAGTACGGTGGCGACATCTCGCAGTTCAAGGTGGTGCGCCTGTATCCCTCGCGGCTCAACCAGATCGCCATCTCCAAGACCGAGCCGGGCGACGAGAACAACCAGGACATCTCCTCGCTGGTGGGCAAGGTCGACATCCGCCAGCTCGAGCTCTACTCCCAGGACGACCCGGATGCCTACAGCTTCTCCGGGGGGCTGTGCAAGGCCAATCAGGGGCTGATGGAGTTCATCGAGATGTTCAAGGCACCCATCAAGGTGCTGCATCCGCTGCTGACCGCGACCCAGGAGGGCAACTACAACCCCACCGAGGGCATGGGGGCGATCCCCTTCGACGGCATCGTGCTGGCCCACTCCAACGAGAGCGAGTGGCAGGCGTTCCGCAACAACCGCAACAACGAGGCGTTCCTCGATCGCGTCTACATCGTCAAGGTGCCGTACTGCCTGCGCGTGACCGAGGAGATCAACATCTACAAGAAGCTGCTCGAGCACTCTTCGCTGGCCGAAGCGCCCTGCGCGCCGGACACGCTGCGCATGCTGGCACAGTTCTCGGTGTTGTCGCGCCTCAAGGAGCCGGAGAACTCCAGCATCTATTCGAAGATGCGCGTCTACGACGGCGAGAACCTCAAGGACACCGACCCCAAGGCCAAGTCGATCCAGGAGTATCGCGATGCAGCGGGGGTCGACGAAGGCATGGACGGGCTCTCCACCCGCTTCGCCTTCAAGATCCTGTCGAAGGTGTTCAACTTCGACAACCACGAGATCGCCGCCAACCCGGTCCACCTGCTCTACGTGCTGGAGCAGCGCCTCGAGCAGGAGCACCTGCCGAAGGAGACCTTCGAGCGCTACCTGCGCTACATCAAGGAGTTCATGGCGCCGCGCTACGTCGACTTCATCGGCAAGGAGATCCAGACCGCGTATCTCGAATCCTACTCCGAGTACGGTCAGAACATCTTCGATCGCTACGTCACCTACGCCGACTTCTGGATCCAGGACCAGGAGTACCGCGATCCGGAGACCGGCGAGCTGTTCAACCGTCAGGCGCTCAACGAGGAGCTGGAGAAGATCGAAAAGCCGGCCGGCATCTCCAACCCCAAGGACTTCCGCCACGAGGTGGTCAACTTCGTGCTGCGGGCGCGGGCCCAGAACAACGGCATGAACCCCAGCTGGCAGTCCTACGAGAAGCTGCGCGGCGTGATCGAGCACAAGATGTTCGCCAACACCGAGGAGCTGCTGCCAGTGATCTCCTTCAACGCCAAGGCCTCCACGGCCGACCAGAAGAAGCACGAGGACTTCGTGGCCCGCATGAAGGAGCGTGGCTATACCGAGAAGCAGGTGCGGCTGCTCTCGGAGTGGTATCTGCGGGTGCGTAAATCGCAATAACCGGCGCGAGCCAGGAGGTCGGCATGACCTATTTCATCGATCGACGCGCCAACGCCAAGAACAAGAGCGCCGTGAACCGCCAGCGCTTCCTCGATCGCTACCGGACGCACATCAAGCGTTCGGTCGAGGAGGCCGTCAACCGCCGTTCGATCACCGACATGGAGCGTGGCGAGAAGGTCTCGATTCCGACTCGCGACATCTCGGAGCCGGTGTTCCAGCACGGCCCGGGCGGCAAGCGCACCATCGTCAGCCCCGGCAACAAGGAGTTCGTCGAGGGAGATCGCCTGCGCCGCCCCAGCGGGGGCGGCGGAGGAGATGGCTCCGGCGAGGGCGGGGCCTCCAACCAGGGCGAGGGCATGGATGAGTTCGCCTTCAGCCTGACCCGAGAAGAGTTCCTCGACTTCGTCTTCGATGGCCTGGAACTGCCGCACCTGGAGCGCAAGGCGCTCAAGGACCTGGACGAAGTGAAGCCGGTGCGCGCCGGGGTGACCCGCGATGGCGTGCCGGCGCGGATCAACATCGTGCGCTCCATGCGCGAGGCCTATGCCCGGCGCATCGCCATGCGCGCGCCCCTGCGCCGCGCGCTGCGCGCTGCACAGGAGGCGCTGGACGAGGAGGAGCGCAAGGACCCGGTGCTGCGCAACCCATCTCGCATCGCCGAACTCAAGGCCGAGATCGAGCGCCTCGAGAAGCGGCTCGAGGCGGTGCCCTTCATCGACACCTACGACCTGCGCTACAACAACCTGATCAACCAGCCGCAACCCTCGAGCAAGGCGGTGATGTTCTGCGTCATGGACGTCTCGGGCTCCATGACCCAGGCCCACAAGGACATCGCCAAGCGTTTCTTCCTGCTGTTGTACCTGTTCCTCGAGCGCAACTACGAGAAGGTCGAGCTGGTCTTCGTGCGCCACCACACCGCGGCCAAGGAGGTCGACGAAGAGGAGTTCTTCTACTCCCGGGAGACCGGCGGCACCATCGTCTCCAGTGCCCTGACCCTGGTCGACGAGATCATCACCCGGCGCTATCCGCCGACCCAGTGGAACCTCTACGTGGCCCAGGCCTCGGACGGCGACAACTGGGACGACGACTCGGTGAACTGCCGCGAACGGCTGATGAAGTCGCTGATGCCGCGCCTGCAGTACTACACCTACGTGGAGATCACCCCCCATGCCCACCAGGCGCTGTGGGAGGAGTACGAGACCGTGGCCGCCGAGTTCCCCGACCGCTTCGCCATGCGCCAGATCGTCGAGGCGGGCGATATCTATCCGGTGTTCCGCGAGCTGTTCAAGCGCCGTGCCGCCCATTGACGCGACGAGGAGGCATCATGACCCGACGCAAGCCGATCGCCACCGGTTCCGACTGGAACTTCGAGATCCTCGAGGCGTATGAGCACGAGCTGGCCAGGCTGGCCGACGAGTATCGGCTGGACACCTATCCCAACCAGATCGAGATCATCACCACCGAGCAGATGATGGATGCCTATGCCAGCGTGGGGATGCCGGTGGGCTATCATCACTGGTCGTTCGGTAAGCAGTTCCTGGCGGTCGAGCAGGCCTACCGGCGTGGCCAGATGGGGCTGGCCTACGAACTGGTGATCAACTCCGACCCCTGCATCGCCTATCTCATGGAGGAGAATACGCTGATGATGCAGGTGCTGGTGATGGCACACGCCTGCTATGGCCACAACTCCTTCTTCAAGGGCAACTACCTGTTCCGCACCTGGACCGACGCCAGCTCGATCGTCGATTACCTGGTCTTTGCCCGCAAGTACGTGGCCGAGTGCGAGGAGCGTCACGGCGTGACCGCCGTCGAGCAGCTGCTCGACGCCTGCCACGCGCTGCAGAACTACGGCGTCGACCGCTACAAGCGGCCGTCGCCGATCTCCGCCGAGGAGGAGGTGCGGCGCCAGGCGGAGCGCGAGGAGTACCTCCAGGCTCAGGTCAACACGCTATGGCGCACGATTCCCGGGCGTCAGCGGGCCGATGCCCTGCCCAGCGACCTGGACAGCGAGGAGGACCCCCTGGGGCTGCATGGGGGAGGGCGCTATCCTCCCGAGCCGCAGGAGAACCTGCTCTACTTCCTCGAGAAGAACGCGCCGCTGCTGGCGCCCTGGCAGCGCGAGATCGTGCGGATCGTGCGCAAGCTGGCGCAGTACTTCTATCCCCAGCGCCAGACCCAGGTGATGAACGAGGGCTGGGCCTCCTTCTGGCACTACACCCTGATGAACCGGCTCTACGACGAGGGCCTGGTGGACGAGGGGCTGATGCTGGAGTTCCTGCAGTCGCACACCGCGGTGGTCAGCCAGCCCGGCTTCGATAGCCCTTTCTACAGCGGCATCAACCCCTATGCGCTGGGTTTCGCCATGTTCAGCGACATCCGGCGCATGTGCGAGAACCCCACCGACGAGGATCGCGAGTGGTTCCCCGACACCGCGGGCAGCGACTGGCTCGAGGCGGTGCACTTCGCCATGCGCAACTTCAAGGACGAATCCTTCATCCAGCAGTTCCTGTCACCCAAGGTGATGCGCGACCTCAAGCTGTTCAGCATCGTCGACGACGACCAGGAGGAGATGCTCGAGGTCACCGCCATCCACGACGAGCGAGGCTATCGCCGGATCCGCGAGGCGCTGGCGCAGCAATATGCGCTGTCGCTGCGCGAGCCGAACATCCAGGTCTACGAGGCCAACATCCGTGGCAATCGCTCCCTCACCCTGCATCATGTGCAGGACAGCCGGCGTCCGATGGGCCGCAGCGTCTACCCGGTGATCCGCCACCTGCACCAGCTCTGGGGCTTCCCGGTGCGGCTGGAGTCGCTCTCGGAGGACGGGGCGGTGGTAAGACGCTACCAGTGGCCGTTACCCGACGAGGAAGGCAAGGAGTAGCCTGAGGGTTGGCGGGCCATGGGCCCGCTCACTCCCTGGTAACCCAGGACTGGCACCAGCCGCCGGGTTCGACGCTGTTCTGGGGAAAGAGCTGGCAGCCTTCGCCGCGGCGCTGGAAGAACATGCAGTTACTGCAGGTTTCGCCCTCCTCGTAGGCGGGGTGATCGCTGGCCTGCTCGGCCGCTTCGACGTAGTTCAGCGCCTGTGCCTGCTCGTCGCTGGGGTCGAGCCTCGGCAGGTCCTGGGCATAGGCTTGACGCGAGAGGACACCGATCCCCAACGGCAGGGCAGCGACACCCAGCAACCCACTGCGAAGAAACGTTCGTCGGCTCTGTCGTTTGGCCATGCAAGGTTTTTCGGCCATGGAAAGGTCTCCTGCTTCGACACGGTCCTATGAGAGGAAGAATACCCGTTTCAGGCCAGGCTGGCGCCAGGGTTGCTGCCGGCATGCACCAACCGCTCATCTGACCCGGTGAGAGGCCTGAAGTTCTGGTGTCAAGCAGGGAACACCTTTTCTATCCGGGTCGCAATTGCCGAATGTATCGCAGCGTTGCCGTCCGGTGTCGGTCGGTTTCGGAAAGCCGGGCGCGCCAGCGGCGTGGCCCCGTCGAGGTGGACGCATCAGCGGCGGTAAACCTGGCCCCGCTGCCCTACATTGGTTAGGGTGGGTTCACACTGCTGCTGCAAGGATGCCGTTATGCCGTGGATCAAGATCCTGCACATCGCCACGCTGCTGTGCTGGTGTGCGGCGCTGCTCTATCTGCCGGCTCTGCTGCTGGCAAGCGCCAGGGCGCGTGGAGGAGAGGCCACCTTCGACGTGCCTGCTCCGGCTCTGCTGCGCTTCTTCTTCACCCATGTCGCCACCCCCTTCGCCCTGCTGGCGATCATGAGCGGCACGCTGCTGTTCATCGTCGGGCGGTTGACCGGCGGATGGCTGGTGCTGAAGTTGATGGCGGTGAGCGGCATGGTGCTGTGCCATGTCCTGTGCGGTGCCCTGATCGTGCGACTGGAGCAGGAGCAGTATCGATTCCTGGCACCTGCCAGCGGGCTGCTCGCTGCCACCTCCGCGGCGCTGATGCTCACCGTGCTGGTGCTGGTGCTGAGCAAGCCATTCGACTGAGGCATGACAAGGAGAGTCACGATGCCGGATCCCACCCAGTCTGCCTCACTTGTCGTCGATCTCGACGCCCACCGCCTTCTCGTAGACCAGCGTGCCGCCAAGGGCGCCGGTGAGGCCGACCAGGACAGCGGTGAGGAGGGACAGGGCGATGGCCCAGGGCAGCAGGTCGGCGGCGTCCAGGTAGCGCCACAGCCAGTTGAGCGAGGCCAGAGACAGCATCATCACCGCCACGATGGCGTGACACCAGCCGAGAAGCTTGCGTCGGATCCGATAGATCGT
Source organism: Billgrantia sulfidoxydans (assembly GCF_017868775.1). Lineage (NCBI taxonomy): Bacteria > Pseudomonadati > Pseudomonadota > Gammaproteobacteria > Oceanospirillales > Halomonadaceae > Billgrantia > Billgrantia sulfidoxydans. The sequence continues at coordinate 958,908 of NZ_CP053381.1, forward strand.
GACAAGGTCGATCAGGCCCACGGTGCTGGCGATCCAGCCACTCAGTGCGCCGATACCGGCCAACCACAGGCTCGCCTCGGCCCAGAATGGGTTTCCGGAATAGAGGTAGGCGGCATCGCTGCCGACCAGCAGCAGCAGGCAGGCGACGGGAAAGTGCACCAGGGTCGGATGCATGGGGTGGCCGAAGATGGCAATGCGGCTATTGATGGTGCGGATCGGTTGGTCGGCCATGTTCGCGTCCTTTGCGATCGGTTCAGGGCTCTCCCTGGCATTCAACGCCCTGGCCGGCATCGGGTCAACTGCCCGGGCCGGCCCCCTTGGTGGACCCTGTGGCTGCCAGGCCTGCTGGCCGGCTGCGGCGGCGAGATGTCGATCCTGGACGCCGCGGGGTCGGCCGCTCGCCAGCAGTTCTGGATCTGGTGGGCCATGCTGGGCGTCGCCGTCGCCGTCTCGCTCGGGGTCTATGCGCTGTGGTTCTACACCTTCCGTCGCCGCGAGCCGCCGCCCCGCACGCCGCGCGAGGAGCGGCGCATCATGCTGCGCTGGGTGCTGGGCGGCGGCATTGCGCTGCCGGTGGCCAGCATCATAGCGCTGCTGGTGTTCGCCGCACCTACCGGCCGCGGCATGCTGCCGCTCCCGGATGACGGCGCCGAGCGCATCGAGGTGATCGCCCACCAGTGGTGGTGGGAGGTGCGCTATCCCGGCGAGGAGGGGGAGCGCGACGTGGTCACCGCCAACCGCCTGGTGATGCCGGCCGGCGAGCCCGTCGACTTCCGCCTCACCAGCACCGACGTCATCCATGCCTTCTGGATACCGCGCCTGGGCGGCAAGCGCGACATGATCCCCGGGCGGTACAGCAGCGTTCGCCTCGAGGCCGACTCGCCTGGGGTGTTCGGGGCGCAGTGCGCCGAATACTGCGGTGCGCAGCACACCCACATGCTGCTTCACGTCGAGGCGCTGGAGCGCGGCGACTACGATGCCTGGCTCGCCGAGCGGCGCCCGCCGCCGGGACCCGGCGAAGGCTTCGCCGAGGCGAAGGAAGCCTTCGGCGAGCACTGCGCGGCCTGTCACACGGTGGGGGGATTCGCCGAGGAACTCGTCGACGACGACCTGGAGCACGACATTCGCGGCCCCGACCTCAGCGACATCGGCTCCCGCCCGACGCTGGGGGCCGGCGTGCTGCCCATGGAGGAGGGCGCCATCGCCTACTGGCTGCAGCACCACCAGACGCTCAAGCCCGGCAACAGGATGCCGGCCCATGACCATATCGATACCGAGACGTTGCAGGCGATCGGTGCCTGGCTGGAGACGTTGGAACCATGAGTGATGCCAAGGACGCTACCCTGACTCCCGAGGTTCGCCGCCTGCACAAGGGCATGGCCGAGGTCTGGGCCAATCCGCGCGGCCTGGGTGCTCTCACCGTGGTCAACCATACCAGCGTCGGGCTGCGTTTCATGGTCACCGGGGCGGCGTTCTTCCTGATCGGCGGGCTGTTGGCAATGTTGATCCGCACCCAGCTCGCCTTCCCCGACAACGACTTCATGTCGCACGAGATCTACAACCAGGTCTTCACCATGCACGGCACGGTGATGATGTTCCTGTTCGCCATTCCCATCCTCGAAGGGGTGGCGATCTACCTGATCCCCAAGATGATCGGTGCGCGCGACCTGGTCTGCCCGCGGCTCTCCGCCTTCGGCTATTTCTGCTACCTGTTCGGCGGCATCATCCTGGTCTCGAGCCTGCTGTTCGAGATGGCGCCGGCCAGCGGCTGGTTCATGTACACCCCGCTCAGCAGCGGCGACTACTCGCCCGGGCGCGGCTCGGACTTCTGGCTGCTCGGCATCACCTTCGTCGAGATCTCGGCGCTCTCGGCCGGGGTGGAGCTGGTGGTGTCGATCCTGCGCACGCGCACCGAAGGCATGGCGCTGCACAAGATGCCGCTGTTCGCCTGGTACATCCTGGCCATGGCGCTGATGATCGTGGTCGGCTTCCCGCCGCTGATCCTCGGCAGCATCCTGCTCGAACTGGAGCGCGCCACCGGCATGCCGTTCTTCGATGTGGCCGGCGGCGGTGACCCGGTGCTGTGGGCGCACCTGTTCTGGCTGTTCGGCCACCCCGAGGTCTATATCATCTTCCTGCCGGGGGCGGGCATCGTCTCGACCCTGATCCCGGTCTTCGCCCGGCGCCCCATCGTCGGCTATGGCTGGGTGGTGGCGGCCATCGCCATCATGGGCTTCGTCAGCTTCGGCCTGTGGGTGCATCACATGTTCACGCTGGGCATCCCGCAGCTGGCGCTGGCCTTCTTCTCGGCGGCGAGCATGCTGGTGGCGATTCCTACCGGCATCCAGATCTTCGTCTGGCTCTCCACGCTGTGGCTGGGGCGGCCGGTGATGTCACTGCCGATGCTGTGGGTCGCCGGTTTCCTGGTGATCTTCGTGCTGGGCGGGCTCACCGGCGTGATGCTGGCGCTGGTGCCGTTCAACTGGCAGGTCCACGACACCCACTTCGTGGTCGCCCACATGCACTACGTGCTGGTGGGCGGCATGCTGTTCCCGCTGATCGCCGGGCTTTACTACTGGCTGCCGCTGATCTCGGGGCGGATGCCCTCCGCGCGGCTGGGCAAGTGGAGCTTCTGGCTGATCTTCCTCGGCTTCAACACCACCTTCCTGGTCATGCACTGGACGGGGCTGTTGGGCATGCGCCGGCGCGTGTTCACCTACGACACCACCATGGGATGGGACATTTACAACCTGATCTCTTCCGTTGGCGGGTTCATGATGTCCGCCGGCGTGGCGCTGCTGATCCTCGACGTGGCGCTGCATTTCCGCTTCGGCAGGAGGGCGCCGCAGAACCCCTGGAACGCCGACGGCCTTGAGTGGGCCATGCCCAAGCCGCCGACACCCTACAACTTCGTCAGCCTGCCACGGCTGGAGACGCGCCACCCGCTGTGGGAGGACCCGGCACTGCCACGTACCATCGTCGAGGGGCGCCACGGCCTCGGCACCATCGACCACGGCCGGCGCGAGACCTGGGGCAGCGACCCCCTGACCGGCAAGCTGCGCGAGGTCGTCCATCTACCCACCAACTCCTGGTGGCCGTTCTTCGCCGCCCTGGCGCTGGCGGTGGTCTGCCTCTGCCTGCTGGCCAGGCTCTATCCGCTGGCGGGTATCGCCACGCTGGTGGCCGGCGTGTTCCTGCTGCGCTGGTCATGGGAGAACGGGGCTCACCCCAGGGCCGCTCCCGATGCCAGGGTGGCCCCCGGTCAGCCGCCGCTGCATTCGCGCACCATGAACGGCCCCGGGGTCTGGGCCATGTCGGTCTCGCACCTGGCCAACGGCTCGTTCTACCTCTCGCTGCTGTTCGGCTGGTTCTACCTGTGGACCGTGGCGCCCGAGTGGCAGATGCCGGCAACGTCGCCGCTCTCGTTGCCGCTGCTGGTGGGGGCGGGCCTCGCCCTGACGCTGGGAGGCGTGTGGCTAGCCAAGCTGGTACGCCGGCTGCGTCGGGGCAACGACTCGGGGCTTGGCGGTGGCATGTACCTGGCCGCCGGGCTCGGTGCACTGCAGTCGGCGCTGCTCGGCCTGGCGATCTGGCAGGCACCGCTGGCGCCTGGCGAAACCGCCCACGATGCCACTCTGCTGGTGGCGCTGGTCTACGTCCTGATCCATGCGCTGCTGGGGGCGCTGCTGTGCCTGCTGCAGGGGCTGCGGGTCGGCTATGGCTACGTTGGCGCCGAGGCCCCCATGGAGCCGGTAGTGGTGCTGCGCCTGTGGTACTACAACCTGGTCGTCTACTGGTCCCTGCTCGTCGCCCTCTGGCTGCTGCCGACGGTATTGGGAGGGGCGTCATGAAGCGCTTGCTGAGACTGACTCATCCGATTCACCTGGTCAGTGGCCTCACCATCTGGGCCGTCTGGTTCGTGGCGATCTACGCCGGGCTCTCGGTGGCCTGCTCGGTGGCGCCCCCCGACCCCGGACGCGACATGCTGACCGGCATCAATCTCGCTGTCGGGGTGGCCACGCTCGCCACCACCGCGCTGCTGCTGTGGTTGAGCTGGGCCAGCGTGGCGGCGGGGCGCAGGGCGGAGCGGCGGCGCGAGTGCTACTTTGCCTATCTGTCGGCCGGGGTCTTCCTGTTCTCGGCGGGCGGCACCCTGTTCGTCGGCTACCCGGTGGTCTTCCTGCCGCCCTGCGTCTAGCCGGCGCGAAGCATGCGCCGGGCCAGGGCGCGATTCAGCCGACGCCGGTGGCCTGCTATACTCGCGCCAGGTCGCGGCGAATGCCTGCCGCGGTGGAACCCGACTGGGGGCAAGACGAGGGAGAGCCTGATGCAGAATGCCGTGATCCTGATCAATACCGACAAGGGCCAGGTCAAGGCGGTGGCCGAGCGGCTCGCCGATGTCGAGGGAATCAGCGAAGTCTACTCCACCTGTGGCCGCTACGACCTGGTGGCGATCGCCCGCACCCGTGACTTCGAGAGCCTGGCCGAGCTGGTCACCGAGCGCCTCAATGCCGTCGAGGGTATTCGCGACACCGAGACCCTCAATGCCATGCAGGTGCACTCCCGGCACGACCTTGAGACCATGTTTTCGCTGGGTTGGTAGCCTGGCGCCTTTCCCATACTGACCGAACCTGCCGCTGCCGCCATGTGTCGGCAGCGGCGCCCCCTTGGATCGATCCATGGCCCTAGCACGTTCCCGCAGCCGGCGCCGCCGCACCTCGCTGCCACGCTGGCGCTCTCGCGTCCGCCAGTTCGCCGTCACCCTCGTCTTTGTCGCGGTCGGCAGCGGCCTGTGGTACGCCCAGGAGCAGGAGTACCGCGACCAGCTGAGCTGGATGGGGGTGCCCGCCTGGGAAAGCCCGACGCCGCTGAGCGTGCACCGCGTGCTGCGCAACGACGGCTTCCTGGTCGGCTGGTCCGACGTGCGGGTCAACCCGCTGTGGGTGAGCTACCTGCTGCATGAGGTGGAGGACCCTCGCGCCGGCCCCCGGTCCGAGTTTCGCCAGGATTGGCGCACCCTGTGGCCGATCGGGGCCGACAGCTACTTCGGCAGCGGCTACGACCGCGGCCACCTGGCGCCGAACTACGCCATCGCCGCGGTGCATGGGCGGCGTGCCCAGGAGCAATCGTTCCTGATGAGCAATATCTCGCCCCAACGGCCGGATCTCAATCGGCGGCTCTGGCAGCGCCTCGAGGAGGTGGTGATCGACCACTTCGTGCCGCGCTTCGGCGTGGTGCAGGTGATCACAGGCCCGATCTTCCCCGAGCGCTTCCTCGACAACGTCACCAACCGGGTGGGGCTGGTCGAGGTTCCCGAGGCTTTCTTCAAGATCGTCGTGGTGCCGGCAGAGACGCCGCGGGCGCTGGCCTTCATCATGCCCCAGGAGGTGCGTGGCGACGAACCGCTGGACGACTACCTTGTGAGCATCGACGAAGTGGAGGCGCGCACGGGGTTGAATTTCTTCCCGCGCCTGCCCGAGGCGGTCGCCGAAGCGCTGGAGGGAGAGGTGGTGGCCGAGGGGTGGGCATTAGAGGAGGTGGCGCGCCTTCCTTCTCGTTATTAAAAAGTCGCTGCGCGAGCGAATCGCAGGCACAAAAAAACCGCGATTGGTCGCGGTTCTTTTCATTCATCGATTCGCTCTGGCGATGTGTCAGCCTGCATGACGCAATCCGCTCGTAAGAGCGGTGGTGCCCAGGAGAGGACTTGAACCTCCACGTCCGTAAGGACACTAGCACCTGAAGCTAGCGCGTCTACCAATTCCGCCACCTGGGCGCATCATGCCGTTGTCGTTATCGCCGCGTGTCCGCGTGTCTGGGATGGTGCCCAGGAGAGGACTTGAACCTCCACGTCCGTAAGGACACTAGCACCTGAAGCTAGCGCGTCTACCAATTCCGCCACCTGGGCGAACACGAGCGATTCGAGCTGACAAAGAGCGGGGCTGCCCGGCCCAGCCATCGTTCCGAAGAAGGCGATGGTGCCCAGAAGAGGACTTGAACCTCCACGTCCGTAAGGACACTAGCACCTGAAGCTAGCGCGTCTACCAATTCCGCCATCTGGGCAGGCGACGCGTATCTTACCCAATTTATGGCCCAATGCAAGAGCGACGGGCGAAATTCGCCCCGCGCCGGGCGGTTCGGACGGTGTCGGGGCGGCGTTCGTCGGGTCTGCTCCGGGTGGGTCGTGTTGCCGGAGGCTGCCGCCATGGTTGGGCCGAGCCGGCACCGGCGCTATACTGCGGGGCATGACAAACGACTCCATTAGCAAGACCCTACGCCCGCGGCCTCTCTCCCGCGCCCTTCCCGGAACGCTGCCCCCGTTGCCAAGGATGCCCCACGCATGACCCATTGGACGCTCAGCGACGACCCCCATGCCAGCCGCGAGGCCCACAAGTACGACAAGCCGGCGCCAAGCCGCGAGTACCTGCTGGCGCGCCTGGAAGCGTATGGCAAGCCGATCACCCACGAGAAGATGAGTCGCCTGCTGGGCCTCGAGGACGAGGAGCTGCAGGAGGCGGTGCGCCGCCGGCTGGCGGCCATGGAGCGCGACGGCCAGGTGCTGCGCAACCGCGCCGGCGCCTATGCCTTGATCGACAAGCTCGACCTGATCAAGGGCAAGGTGCTGGGGCATCGCGACGGCTTCGGTTTCGTGCTGCGCGACGACGGCAAGAAGCCAGACCTGGTGCTGCCGCCGAGGCAGATGCGCCGGGTCTTCCATGGCGACTACGTGCTGGTGCGCATCAGCGGGCGCGACCGCCGCGGCCGTGACGAGGCGACCATCGCCGAGGTGCTGTCGCGCAATACCCAGACCATCGTCGGGGTCTATCGCGAGAACACCTCCGAGTTCGGCGTGCTGATTCCCGAGAACCCGCGCATCACCCAGGAAGTGATCGTCCCGCATAGCGCCTGCGGTGGGGCGCGCGACGGCCAGGTGGTGTCGGCCAGGATCGTGCAGCAGCCCGAGACCCGGGTGCAGCCGGTGGGAGAGGTGGTCGAGGTGCTCGGCGAGCGCATGGATCCGGGCATGGAAATCGACATTGCCATCCGCAGCTACGAGATCCCGGCCGAGTTTCCCCCCGAGGTCCACGATCAGATCGCCGGGATGTCCGCCGAGGTGGCCGAGCAGGACAAGCAGCATCGCATCGACTTGCGTCACCTGCCGCTGGTGACCATCGACGGCGAGGACGCCAAGGATTTCGACGACGCGGTATACGCCTGGAAGACCAAGTCCGGGAGCTGGAAGCTGCTCGTCGCTATTGCCGACGTCTCCCACTACGTGCGTCCGGGCAGTGCGCTCGACCAGGAGGCGATACGCCGCGGCAACTCGGTCTACTTCCCCGGGCAGGTGGTGCCGATGTTGCCCGAGCTGCTCTCCAACGGGCTGTGCTCGCTCAATCCGCACGTCGACCGCCTGGCCATGGTTTGCGAGATGAATATCTCCAAGAGCGGGACGATCAGCCGCTATCACTTCTACGAGGCGGTGTTCCAGTCGCATGCCCGGCTCACCTACAACAAGGTGGCGGCGATTCTCGACGACGACGATCCCGAGGGCGATGCGCTGCGCCTCGAGTATCGCGAGCTGGTCAAGCCGCTCAAGGAGCTGCACCAGCTCTACAAGGTGCTGCGCCAGGCTCGCGAGGAGCGGGGTGCCATCGACTTCGAGACCACCGAAACGGCGATCGTCTTCAACGAGGAGCGCAAGATCGAGAAGATCGTGCCGCGCACCCGCAACGATGCCCACAAGCTCATCGAGGAGTGCATGCTGGCGGCCAACGTGGCCACCGCGCGCTTCCTCGACAAGCACGACCTGCCGGCGCTCTACCGCATCCACGAGCGGCCCGCGCCGGAGCGCCTCGACAAGCTGCGCCTGTTCCTCAACGAGCTGGGGCTCTCGGTGGGCGGCGGCGACGAGCCCACGCCGCAGGACTACCAGGCCCTGGCCGAGGCGATCCGCGGTCGCCCGGACGCCGACGTGATCCAGACCGTGATGCTGCGCTCGATGAGCCAGGCGGTCTATTCGCCGCACAACGAAGGGCACTTCGGCCTGGCTTATCCGGCCTACGCCCATTTCACCTCGCCGATTCGCCGCTACCCCGACCTGCTGGTGCACCGGGCGATCCGCTCGGTGATCCGCGGGCCGCGCCAGACCAACACAGTGCTGCGCGCCGAGGGGGGGCCGGTGGAGCCACCCAGCAAGTGGTGCCCCTACACCTTCGAGCAGATGCTCGAGCTCGGCGAGCACTGCTCGATGACCGAGCGCCGCGCCGACGACGCCACCCGCGACGTGGAGGACTGGCTCAAGTGCGAGTTCATGTCCGACAAGCTCGGCGAGGTCTATGAAGGCACCATCGCCTCGGTGACCCAGTTCGGTATCTTCGTGCGCCTCGACGAGGTCTATGTCGAGGGGCTGGTGCACGTCACCTCGCTGCCCTCCGACTATTACCACTACGAGCCCGAGAAGCACCGCCTCAAGGGCGAACGCACCGGCATGAGCTACCGCCTGGGTGACGGCGTCACGGTCCAGGTGGCGCGCGTGGACCTGAACGATCGCAAGATCGATTTCGCCCTCGAGGACGAGAAGCCGCGGCCCAGGCGCGAGCCGCGCAAGCGGCGCGGGGCAGGCGAGGCGACCGTTTCCCCTGAGCCCGGCGTCGGCAAGGCCCAGGCCGATGACAAGGGTGGCAAGGGCAGGGGTGGCAAGCGACGTCGTGGCCCGCGCAAGCCGAAGGCGCGTAGCTGATGGCGCAGGGACGCAAGGAGCCGCGGCGCGACAGCGGCCGCAAGAGAGCGCCGCGCCGCCCATCCAGCCTGCCAGGCGGACTCGACGCGGTGTTTGGCGTGCACGCGGTGCGTGCCCTGCTGGCGCGCGGCGAAGTGCCCCGGGTGCTGTGGGTCCAGGAGGGCGAGGCGCAGCAGCGTCTCGTCGAGCTGATCGACCAGGCTCGCCGTGGCGGGGCGCGAATCGAGCCGCACCCGCGCGAGGAACTGGACCGCCTGGCCCAGGAGGCGTCGCACCAGGGTATCGTCGCCTTCGCCGCGCCGCTCGCCTTCGAGAGCGAGGCGGCGCTGTGGTTCAAGCTCGAGGCCTGGCCTCACGGGGCACCGCCGCTGCTGCTGGTCCTCGATGGGGTCACCGACGTGCACAACTTTGGCGCCTGCCTGCGCAGTGCCGATGCCGCCGGCGTGCATGGCGTGATCGTGCCCAAGGACAAGTCGGCGCCGCTCAACGCCACGGTGCGCAAGGTGGCCTGCGGGGCCGCCGAGGGCGTGCCGGTCTATCAGGTGACCAACCTGGCTCGTGCCCTGGCCCGGCTCAAGGAGTTCGGCGTATGGATCACCGGCACTGCCGGCGAGGCCGAGGCCATGCTCTTCGAGGCCGAGTTCACCGGCCCCACGGCGCTGGTGATGGGCGCCGAGGGCAAGGGCATGCGCCGCCTGACTCGCGAGGCCTGCGACGGCCTGGTCAAGCTGCCCATGGCCGGCAGCGTCACCAGCCTCAATGTCTCGGTGGCCACCGGGATCTGCCTGTTCGAGGCGGTGCGCCAGCGTCGCGGTGTCGGCGACTGAGCCGCGAACCGCCTTCCTGTCTTGCAAGTGGCGGCTCGGATCACTAGAATGCAGGCGCCCGTTCCTGCGTGAGCGGGCATTGCCATTTTCGACTATCACCTCCTTGCTTCCCTTGAGTGCCGGTCCGGTATGGAGCGGGCGCCACGCGGAAGCTGCCAACCCGAAAGGAGATCCCATGCGTCATTACGAGATCGTGTTCATGGTCCACCCGGACCAGAGCGAGCAAGTGCCGTCCATGGTCGAGCGTTACTCCAGCATCGTCACCGAGAGCGGTGGCACCGTGCATCGCCTGGAGGACTGGGGCCGTCGTCACCTGGCCTACCCGATCAACAAGATCCACAAGGCTCACTACGTGCTGATGAACGTCGAGTGCAGCGGCGAGACCCTCGAGGAGATCGAGAACATCTTCCGCTTCAACGACGCCATCATTCGCAGCCTGGTGGTGCGCTGCAAGGAAGCCATCACCGAAGCTTCGCCGATGATGAAGCCGGCAGACGACAAGCGTGCGCGTCGCGAAGAGAAGCCGCGCGCCGAAGAAACTGCCGAAGCCAACTGATCGCACGTACCGAGGAGTCTTTACATGGCACGCTTTTTCCGCCGTCGCAAGTTCTGCCGTTTCACCGCTGAAGGCGTGAAGCAGATCGACTACAAGGATCTGGATACGCTCAAGGCCTACATCACCGAAACCGGCAAGATCGTACCCAGCCGCATCACCGGTACCAAGGCCCGTTACCAGCGTCAGCTGGCTACCGCCATCAAGCGCGCGCGCTACCTGGCTCTGCTGCCTTACACCGACAGCCACCAGTAAGCCGCGACTCGATGTTGCCGATTGCCCGATGGCTGATGCGCGGCACGCCCTACGCCGCAGGCGGGGCGGCGCTGGCAGCGTTCGTGCCCTGGCTGTTCTGGCTGAGCGGCGCCATCGTGGCCCTGGTCACGCTACGCCGCGGCCTGTCGCCGGCGTTGCCGGTGCTGGTGGCGGCAGCCATCCCCACCGGCTGGTGGTGGACCCAGGGCGATGCCATCCCGCTGGCCAGCGTGCTGCTGGTGGCGTTGATGGCGGTGGTGCTGCGCTCCCGCATGCGCTGGAGCGAGGCGCTGATCGTCGGCACCCTGGCTACGGCGGCGTTGATCCAGCTCGGCGTCTTCGTGCCGCCGGGCGGCACCGGGCCGCTGCTGGAGCAGCTGCGCCAGGGCTCGGACGAGATCGACCGCATGCTGGCCGAGCTGGTGCGACAGGGCTACGACACCGAAGAGCTGGCGTCGCTGCTGATCGGTGGCATTACCGGCCTGGTCGTGCTGATTGCCGCCATCGGCTGCCTGGCACTGGCACGGGCGTGGCAGGCGGGGCTCTACAACCCCGGCGGCTTTCGCCAGGAGTTCCATGCGCTGCGCCTGGCGCCGCGCGAACTCGCGCTGCTGGTACTGTTCGGCGTGGTGGGCATGGTGCTGGACCTGCCGTCGCTCTCCATGCTGGTCTGGGTGCCGCTGCTGGTGGCCGGAATGGCACTGGTGCACGGCTTCATCGGGATGAAGGGTATGAACGGGCTGTGGCTGATCGCCTTCTACGTACTGCTGATCACCACCTGGCCCATGATTCTGATAGTGCTGCTGGTGGCCTTCATCGACGTGTTCGTGGATTTCCGCGGCCGTCTGGCCCCTCGCAGCGACTGACAAGAGGTTAACGAGATGGAAGTCATTCTGCTCGACAACATTGGCAAGCTGGGTGGCCTGGGTGACAAGGTGACCGTGAAGCCCGGCTATGGTCGTAACTACCTGGTGCCCTACGGCCTCGCCGTGCCGGCCACCAAGGGCAATGTGGAAGCCTTCGAGGCGCAGCGCGCCGAGCTCGAGGCCCAGGCCGCCGAGCGCAAGGCGATCGCCGAGTCCCGCGCCGCCCAGCTGGCCGAAATCGAGCTGTCGCTGGTGGCCAAGGCCGGTGACGAAGGCAAGCTGTTCGGCTCCATCGGCCCGCGCGACCTGGCCGAGGCGCTGGGGCAGGCTGGCATCGAAGTCGCCAAGAGCGAAGTTCGCATGCCCGAAGGCCCGATTCGCCAGACCGGCGAATACGACATCGACCTGCACCTGCACGCCGAAGTCGACGCCACCGTTCGCGTGGTCGTCGTGGCCGAGTAAGCCGCCGAGTCAGCTTCTAGCTGGCTCAGCAGCGACGCCAAGGGGCGCGGGAGTTTTCCCGCGCCCCTTGTTCGTTTGTCCCGGCTTTGCTGCCCCCGGATTTCGACTTAGACATTGGTAGTAATATTACGGTTTACCTTTGCGCCACGACTCTTAAACGATTAAGTTTTGCCTGGGTCGGGAGCGTTGCGCTTCAGGCCAGGGGAGCAGGGCTGGCAGGCAGCGTCGTGAAGCCTGTCTGAATCGATATAGTGCCGTGTCTCGCCCGTTCTCCTTGTGAAAACAAACGAACATACAAACATAAAAGGAACAACTGCGATGAAGACCGCCTTGCTACGAACCCCACTCGTCGCTGCCGTGGCCGTGGCCAGCTTCGGCATGGTGGGGCATGCCGCCGCCGATACCGCCGACCTGGAACAGCGTCTGCTCGAACTCGAGAATCGCATCGCCGCCGCCGAGCAGCGTGCCAGCGCCGCCGAGCAGCGCGCCGAGCTCGCCGAGGCCCAGGCCGAGGGGCGGCTCTCCGCCGAGGAGGTGGAGGAGCGCCTGGCCAAGGTCGAGCGCCAGGCCAGCGGCGAGGAGGGCTTCTCGTTCAACGTCTACGCCCGCTCGGGGCTGCTGCTGGGCGAGGATCGCAAGAGTATCGAGGGTGGCCCCTACGTGACGCCGGCCGGCGGGCTGGGCGGGGCCGTGGGGCGCCTGGGCAACGAGCCGGATACCTACGCCGAGGCGATCCTCAACTATCGCATGCAGTTCGACAACGGCGCCAAGGCGCTCTACCGCACCATGCTGGCCAGCGGCACCGAGACCAGCAACGACTGGGACGACGACTCCAACCTCAACGTGCGCCAGGTCTTCGCCGAGTTCAGCGACCTGCCGAGCTTCACCGGGGCCTTCGAGAACGCCTCGATCTGGGCCGGCAAGCGCTTCGACCGCGACAACTTCGACATCCACTGGCTCGACAGTGACATCATCTTCCTCGCCGGTACCGGCGCCGGTATCTACGACATGCAGTTGGCCGACAACTGGCGCTCCCACTTCTCGCTTTACGGGCGCAGCTTCAGCGACTTCCCCGTCGATAGCGAGAATCCCGACGATACCGGCTCCACCGATAGCCTGATCGTCACCTCCAATAACTACTTCGGCAACTGGCAGTGGATGGTCAACGGCCTGTCGGCGGCCGACAATGAAGAGCGTGACATCGACGAGGGACAGACTGCTGCCGACAGCGGCTTCCATACTATGGTGGCCTATCACGGCGACAGCTTCTTCGGCCTGGGCGAGGGCAACTTCAAGGCTGCGGTACTGCACGGCCAGGGGCTGGGCGCTCAGGTCAAGGGGCTCGGCAGCGACGGCGATCTCACCGACGACGCCACCGCGACGCGCCTGGCCCTTTATGGGACCACCTACGTGGCGCCGAAGTGGCGTGTGGCCCCGGCGATCCTCGCCGAGACCAGCGAGGACCGCTACGTCGAGGGCGACCAGTACGACTGGGCCACCGTCAACGTGCGCCTGGCCAACGAGCTGACCGAGAACTTCGAGATGCAGTACGAGGCCAGCTACCAGTGGATGGACCTCGACCCCCGCGGTCGCGGCGGCAACAGCGCGGTGGATGGCGACTACACCAAGTTCACCATCGCGCCGACCTTCAAGCCCCAGGTGGGCGGCTTCTGGCAGCGCCCCGAGATTCGCCTGTTCGCTTCCTGGAGTGACTGGGACGAGGAGCTCAACGATTACAGCGGCGACGACGCCTTCGGCAGCGACGGCTTCACCGGCGGCCAGTGGAGCTTCGGCGTGCAGACGGAGGTCTGGTTCTAGGTTCCCAGTGCGGCCCGGCCGCGGCCGGGCCACTGCTCGCGCACGGTTTCGATCCCTTGCCGCGACCGCTTTCGGTCGCGGTTTTTGTCGTTTCGAAAGGTAGGGTGGACCCCGGCCATCGGGTAGAATGGCACGGCCCGTCCTCATCAAGGTTACCGCACCATGAACGACACGCTCGAGCTCGATCAGGAAACCGCTGCGCTCAAGGTGCCGCCGCATTCGCTTGAGGCGGAGCAGTCGGTGCTGGGCGGCCTGATGCTCGACAACCAGGCCTGGGACAACGTGGCCGACCGGCTGGTGGCGGACGACTTCTACCGCTACGAGCATCGCCTGGTCTTCAACGCCATGATCGGCCTGGCCGAGGCGGGCAAGCCGCTCGACGTGGTCACGCTTTCCGAGGCGCTGGAAAGGCGCGACCAGCTCGATACCGTCGGCGGGCTCGCCTCTCTGGCCGAGTTGGCGCGCAGTACTCCCTCGGCGAGCAACATCCGCGCCTACGCCGACATCGTTCGCGAGCGGGCTACCCTGCGCAAGTTGATTCGCGCGGCCAGCCAGATCGCCGACGGTGCCTTCAGCCCCCAGGGCCGGCCGGCCGACGAACTGCTCGACGAGGCCGAGCGGCTGGTGTTCCAGATCGGCGAGGAGCGACCCAAGTCGGGCGGTCCCATCGGCATGAGCGAACTGCTGGCCAAGGCAGTGGACCGCATCGACGAGCTGTTCAACATGAAGGGCGAGATGACGGGGCTCTCCACCGGCTTCCGCGACCTCGACGAGATGACCTCGGGGCTGCAGCCCTCGGATCTGGTGATCATTGCCGGGCGCCCCTCCATGGGCAAGACCACCTTCGCCATGAACCTGGTCGAGCATGCGGTGATCTCGAGCGACAAGCCGGTCATGGTGTTCTCCATGGAGATGCCGGCGGATGCGCTGATGCTGCGCATGCTGTCGTCGCTGGGACGCATCGACCAGACCCGGGTGCGGACCGGCCAGCTCGAGGACGAGGACTGGCCGCGGCTGACCTCGGCGGTGAACCTGCTCAAGGACAAGCAGCTGTTCATCGACGACACCGCGGCGCTGTCGCCCAACGAGATGCGTTCGCGGATGCGTCGCCTGGTGCGCGAGCACGGCAACCTGGCGCTGGTGATGATCGATTACCTGCAGCTGATGCAGATACCCGGCTTCTCCGAGAACCGTACCGGCGAGATCTCCGAGATCTCGCGCTCGCTCAAGGGGCTGGCCAAGGAGTTCGGTTGTCCGGTGATCGCGCTTTCTCAGCTCAACCGCTCGCTGGAGCAGCGCCCCAACAAGCGGCCGGTGATGTCGGACCTGCGTGAGTCGGGCGCCATCGAGCAGGACGCCGACGTGATCGCCTTCGTCTACCGCGACGAGGTCTACAATCCCGACAATCCCGACAACCAGGGCCTGGCCGAGCTGATCATCGGCAAGCAGCGTAACGGCCCCATCGGTACGGTGCACATGGCCTTCATCGGCAAGTACACTCGCTTCGAGGACCTGGCACCGGACAGTTACGGTGAGGCATTCGGCGAATGACCTCGCGGCGGTTGAGCCTCGTCCCCGGCCCCGTATAATGCCGAGCCCCCGACAGTCGATTTCGAGGAGTGACCATGGCAGGCGGATTTCGGCGCGGCAAGCGCCAGCGCACCCCCAAACTGGAAGCGCGCGGCGAGCTTCAGTCGCTGGAGCGTGAGGGACCCTTCAAGGAGTGGCTGGGCATGCCGGACCTCTATCGCTTCCACCTGGTCGTCGACGGCGAGGCCTACAGCTACCAGACCGAGGATGCCGAACTGGCCGTGGCCGTGGGCGACCGCGTGGTGTTTCGCTACAAGGAGACCAAGGCGGGCAAATGGGTCGACCGCAACTCGCTGGCCAAAGCAATCGATCCTTCCGACTATCGATAGCTGACGCTGCGGCGGGTGTCGGGAACCCTCCCGAGGCCGGCACTGTCATAAAAACAATACGCCAGCGTCATGCAGAACACATCGGGCACAGTCATGCTGTGCCCGACGCATATCCGCAGGCACGAGGATCATTCCAGAACATGGAGGGAGCCATGGAATTCGAACAGCTCAAACATTTCGTCACCCGTCACGACAACTTCGAGGTGCGCGTCATCACCCATGCCGGCAGCCACTGCTACCAGGTGGAACTCGAGGATGTGGAAGGGAGGCGTCATCTTCTCACCCGTCGCGGCAAGCCCACGGTGTTTCGCTCGTTGGAGGACGTCTATCTCGAGCTGCAGCGCGCCGGCATCCATCGCGCCTTTCTGGTCCAGCACGTGCCGCAGGACGAGGTGATCGGCCGTGGGGCCCACTACCGCGATCCGTTGACCTCACGCATGCCGCTCGTGTTCTAGCGCCTGGCCCGTTGCGGGCCACTACCTTAATCCAAGTTATACAAATTGCTTTCATAGTATAACTTCATGCCTCGTGCGCTCCTCGCCTGATACAATGGCCGCTCCTTTTCTCTCACCCAGAGGAGCGCAGCGCATGGCCGCATCGCAAGTGCAACCGAGTTCGACGCAACGTCAATGCCCTGCGCATGCTCCGGCGGGGCATCCCGCGGTTCCCGCACCCAAGGTGGGCGTCGTGCTGGCAAACTTGGGCACGCCGGACGCGACCAACTACTGGTCGATGCGTCGCTACCTCAGTGAGTTCCTCTCCGACAAGCGGGTCGTCGACTACCCGAGCTGGAAGTGGCAGCCGCTGCTGCAGCTGATCATCCTGACCCGGCGTCCGTTCAAATCGGGGGAGGCCTACCGCAGCATCTGGAACAACGAGAAGGACGAGAGCCCGCTGCTGACCATCACCCGGGAGCAGACCCTCAAGCTGGCCGAGGCGTTCCGGCAACGTCATGGCGACCGGGTGCTGGTGGACTTCTGCATGCGCTACGGCAACCCCTCGACGCAGAGTGTGCTGCATCGGCTGCAGGCCGAGGGCTGCGAGCGCATCCTGTTCTTCCCGCTCTATCCGCAGTACGCCTCACCGACCACCGCCACCGCTAATGACCAGGCCTTCCGCGCGCTGATGAAGCTGAAGTGGCAGCCGGCCATTCGCACCGTGCCGGCCTACTTCGAGCATCCGTCCTACCTCGAGGCGCTGGCCAGCTCGGTGCGCGAGGCGTACGCTGCCGCCGACTCGCCCCCCGAGGTGCTGGTGGCCTCCTATCACGGCGTGCCCAAGCGCTTCCTGCTCGAGGGCGACCCCTACCACTGCCAATGCCAGAAGACCACGCGGCTGCTGCGTGAACGCCTCGGTTGGTCCGAGGGGACGATCCAGACCGCCTTCCAGTCGCAGTTCGGCCCCGAGGAGTGGGTCGGGCCGCAGACCGTCGACCATGTCGCCGAGCTGGCGCGCCAGGGCAGGAAGCACATCGCAGTGGTTTCCCCGGCGTTCGCCTCCGACTGTGTGGAAACGCTGGAGGAGATTAACGAGGAGATCCGCGACAGCTTCCTCGCCGCCGGCGGCGAGCGCTTCACCTACGTGCCCTGCCTCAACGAGCGCGACGACCATATCGCCGCGCTGCTGGCCATCGCCGAGAACGAACTGGCCGGCTGGCTGTAGCCGCCGGCCCGCTTCAGCCGTGGCCGCGGTCGGGGTGGGGCACGGGCTTGTCGCCGATCTCCTCGGGGCGCAGCTCGGGTGGGCGCCCGCCGGTCTCGTCGATGTGCTTGAGCTGCATGTGCAGCCCGGTCTTGGCCAGCAGGTGGGCGCTCACCGGGGCGGTGATGAACAGGAACAGCGTGATCAGCATCTCCTGGATGTCGGGCTTGCCCTGGGTGACCCAGAAGTAGAGCATCGAGGCGATCAGCATGCAGCCGATGCCCAGGGTGGTGGCCTTGGTGGGGCCATGCAGGCGCATGTAGAAGTCGCGCAGGTGGGCCATGCCCAGCGAGCCGATGAAGGCGAAGACGCCGCCGGCGACGAGAAAGAAGGCGATCACGCCTTCGAGGATCACGTACAGGGTCATGGGGCCTCCTATTCGATGATGTCGCCGCGCAGCAGGTACTTGCACACCGCCACGGTGCTGATGAAGCCGAGCATGGCGATCAGCAGTGCCGACTCGAAGTAGGTCTTGGTATTGAGCCACAGCCCCATCAGTACGATCAGGGCGATGGAATTGATGTACATGGTGTCCAGCGCCAGGATCCGGTCGGGCATGTCCGGCCCCACGGCGAGCCGGTAGACGTTCAGCAGCAGGGCCAGCACCACCAGTGTCAGGCTGATCGTCAACGCGATATCTAGCATTCGTAGATCTCCTTCAGCGGCTGCTCGTAACGCTCTCGGATATGGGCGATCAGGGCGGCCTCGTCCTTGGCATTCAGGGCATGGATCAGCAGGGTCCTGCCGTCCATGCGCAGGTTGGCCGAGACCGTGCCAGGCGTCAGGCTGATGGTGTTGGCCAGCAGGGTGATGGTGAAGCGGTCCTTCAGCATCAGCGGGTACTCCACGAAATGCGGATGCAGGCGGCGGCGGGGGTTGATGATCAGCCAGGCGACCTCGATGTTGGCGATCAGGATGTCGCCCAGCACGCGCAGCACGAAGCGCAGCAGCAGCCAGGGCTTGGCGATGTGCGGCTGGGCGTCCCAGAAGCGGTGGGTCGCCAGCGGGATCGTCACCGCCAGGAAGCTGCCCAGCAGCAGGTGGCCGAAGGCCAGGCTGCGTACCAGCAGCAGCCAGACCACGAGCAGCAGCAGCGACAGCAGCGGCGTTGGCAGCCAGGGGCGAGGCTTGATCATGGGGCGTCTCCGGCGGTGGGCAGCAGCGCATCGATCACGCGCTGGGGGTCGGCGAGCTGGGCGGCGGTGGCTTCGGTGTAGTCGCTGACCGGGCCGGCCAGTATCACCAGCAGCGGCGAGGCGGCCAGCAGCCAGGTCACGCCGAACCACTTGCGCCAGGTCAGCGCTTCCCCGGACGGCTCGCCCTGGCTGCGCCAGAACAGCGTGGAGCCGGCGCGGGAGAGCGCGACCAGCGAGCACAGCCCGGTGAGCAGCAGCGTCGGCCACAGCCAGGGGCGCTGCCCGCCCTCGGCGGCGGCCAGCAGCAGCGCCTTGCCGATGGCGCCGGAGAGCGGCGGCAGGCCGGCCACAGAGACGGCACCGAGGAAGAACAGCCCGGCGAGCCAGCCACCCTGCTGCAGCGGGCGGCCGCGTACCAGGCGGGTGCCGGCCTTGCCACGCTGCTGGCCGATCAGCTCGGCCAGCAGGAACAGCCCGCCGGTGATCAGGGTGGTATGGATCAGGTAGTAGAGCAGTGCGGAGACCGCCCGCGGCGAGCCCATGCCGATGCCGGCGAGCAGGGTACCCACCGAGACCAGCACCAGGTAGGCCACCAGCAGGCGCAGGTCGCGCGCTGCCAGCACGCCGACGCCGGCCGCAACCAGGGTCGCCAGCGATAGCCACCAGACCCAGGCCTGTTCCAGGTTGGCCAAGGGCCCCGCGGCCTCGCCGAAGATCAGTGAATAGACGCGCAGGATGGCATAGACGCCCACCTTGGTCATGATGGCGAACAGGGCCGCCACCGGTGCCGGGGCGGCGGCATAAGTGCGCGGCAGCCAGAAGTAGAGCGGCAGCATGGCGGCCTTGAGCCCGAACACCACCAGCAGCATCAGCCCGCCGGCGGTGACCAGGCCGGCCCGCTCGGCGGGCAGCTCGGCAAGGCGCGCCGCCATGTCGGCCATGTTCAGGGTGCCGGTAGCGCCGTAGAGCACGCCCACGGCGATCAGGAACAGCGCGGAGCCGGCCAGGTTGAGCACCACGTAATGCACGCCGGCCTGGATGCGCGCCTTGCCGCCGCCGTGCAGCAGGAGGGCATAGGAGGCCAGCAGCAGCACCTCGAAGAAGACGAACAGGTTGAACAGGTCGCCAGTCAGGAAGGCGCCGTTGATGCCCATCAACTGCCACTGGAACAGGCCGTGAAAGTTGCTGCCGCGCTCGTCGTCGCCATCGCAGGCGAAGACCACGGCGCCCAGCGCCAGGACGGCGGTGAGCAGCACCATCAGCGCCGACAGGCGATCGAGCACCAGCACGATGCCGAAGGGGGGCTGCCAGTCGCCCAGCGCGTAGTAGGTCACTTCGCCGCTCGCGGCCTGGCCGACCAGGGCGATGCCGACCAGCACCAGCAGCGCGGTGCTGCCGACGCCGGCCAGGCGCTTCAGCCGGGTGCCGCCCTGGCGGCGATAGAGCAGCAGGATGCCGACCACCAGCGGCAGCACGATGGGCAGTACGATGAGATGCATCATCGGCTGCGCTCCTCATCGTCATGCGAGCGGCCGTCGACATGGTCGTTGCCGACCTCGCTGCGAGCACGCATCGCCAGGATCACCACGAAGGCGGTCATGGCGAAGCCGATGACGATGGCGGTGAGTACCAGCGCCTGCGGCAGCGGGTCGGCGTAGTCCCCCGCGCCATCGACGATGGCGGCGCCGTCGGTGGTCAGCCCGCCCATCGAGAACAGGAAGAGGTTCACCGCGTAGGAGAGCAGGGTCAGGCCGACGACCACCGGAAAGGTGCGCCCGCGCAGGGTCAGGTAGAGCCCGCAGGCGGTCAACACGCCGGTGGTGATGGCGTAGAGGCTTTCCATCAGGAGGTCTCCTTGCTGGGGCGCGGGTTGGAGTCGGTGAAGCTCTCGGCGGGCTCCTTGGCCGGCCGGTGGGGCGTGGTGACCTTGCCCAGGTTGGCGAGGATCATCAGGGTGGCGCCGACCACGGCGAGATAGACGCCGAGGTCGAAGAGCAGTGCCGTGGCCAGTTCGAACTTGCCTACCAGCGGCAGGCTGAAGTAGCCGAAGGCCGAGGTCAGGAAGGGGTAGCCGAACAGCCAGCTGCCCAGCCCGGTCAGCGTGGCGATGCCGACCCCGGCGACGGCCACCGGCTGGTAGGGGAAGTCGAGCCGCTCCTGCGCCCATTCCACGCCGCGCGCCATGTAGAGCAGGATCAACGCCACGGCGGTGATCAGGCCGGCGATGAAACCGCCGCCGGGCAGGTTGTGGCCGCGCAGGAAGATGAAGGCCGACACCAGCAGGGCCAGCGGCAGCAGCGCCATGGAGATCGAGGTGAGGATCGCCGGGTAGCGATCCGGCGACCACACGCGCCCCTCGCCGTCGCTGTGCGGCATGAACAGGCGCAGGCGATTGAGCAGCTTGAAGATGGCCAGGCCCGCCAGGGCCAGCACGGTGATCTCGCCCAGGGTATCGAAGCCGCGGAAGTCGACCAGGATGACGTTGACTACGTTGTGGCCGCCGCCGCCGGGCACGCTGTTGTCGACAAAGAAGCCGGCAATGGAGGCGTTGTCGCGGGTCAGCACGGCGTAGTTGAGGCTGGCCACCACCAGGCCGAGGGAGCCGGCCAGGACGATATCGCGCAGGCTGCGGCGGTGCGAGGACTCCGGCGGTGTCTTCTGCGGCAGGAAGAACAGCGCCAGCATCAGCAGGATCATGGTGACCACTTCCACCGAGAGCTGGGTCAGGGCCAGGTCGGGGGCCGAGAAGCGGGCGAAGGTCAGCGACACCACCAGGCCCACCACCGACAGCAGCAGCAACGAGATCAGACGATAGCGGTGCGTGACCGCCGTGCCGATACCGCCGAACAGCAGCAGGCCGGCGCCCAGCAGCAGAATGCCATCGAGGGGCTGGTTGCCCTTCTCCCCGGTGAGGCCGGTCATTTCGGCGAGCCCCAGCGCACCGACGATCAGGGTGGCGAGGAGCAGCCAGCTCATATAACGCTGCAGCGAAGCCCCGTCGAACCAGGCCAGGCCGGCTTCGGCGGCGTTGCCCAGGCGCTGCAGCGCGGCTTCGAACACCAGGCGGGCGTCGATGGGGTGAAAGGTGCGCACGAAGCGCTGCAGGTCGGCGTGGCGCCAGTAGGTGGCGACACCCGCGGCCAGGGCGACCAGGCTCATGACCAGCGGCAGGTTGAAGCCGTGCCAGATCGCCAGATGAAACTCGAGCGGCTCGCCCAGCGCCGCCTGTACGGCCGGGACGAGGATGCCTTCGGCCAGCACCGGGGCGAGCCCCACCGCCACGCACAGTACGACCAGCAGCTCCACGGGCGCGCGCATCAGGCGCGGCGGCTCGTGGGGGGCCTTGGGCAGCGGTTGCTGGGCGGGCTTGAAGAAGACCGCATGGACCAGACGCAGGGAGTAGGCGACCGAGAGAATGCCGCCCAGCGTGGCCAGCGCCGGCAGCAGCCAGCTCAGCCCGCCGAGAACGGGGGTGGCCAGGGTCTCGGTGAAGAACATCTCCTTGGAGAGAAAGCCGTTGAGCAGCGGGACGCCGGCCATGGCGGCGGCGGCCAGGGTGGTCAGCAGGGTGGTCACCGGCATGGCACGGCGCAGTCCGCCCAGGCGGCCGAGTTCTCGGGTGCCGGTCTCGTGGTCGACGATGCCGGCACTCATGAACAGCGCCGCCTTGAAGGTGGCGTGGTTGATGATATGGAACAGCGCCGCGAGCACGGCCATGGGGCTGCCGATACCCAGCAGCATGGTGATCAGGCCCAGGTGGCTCACGGTGGAGAAGGCCAGGATCCCCTTGAGATCGGTCTTGAGCAACGCAAACCAGGCCCCGTAGAGCAGGGTGGCGGCACCCACCAGTGATACCGTCACCGACCACAGGCCGCTGTCGGCGATGGCCGGGTGCAGGCGTGCCATCAGGAAGATGCCCGCCTTGACCATGGTGGCGGAGTGCAGGTAGGCCGAGACCGGCGTCGGCGCGGCCATGGCGTGGGGCAGCCAGAACTGGAACGGGAACTGGGCCGACTTGGTGAACGCCCCCAGCAGCACCAGCACGAGCATCAGTGGGTAGCGCGGATCGGCGACGATGACGTCGCCGCTGGCGAGCACGAGGTCCATGGAGAAGCCGCCGGCCATGTCGCCGAGCAGCAGCAGCCCGGCGAGCAGGGCGAGGCCGCCGGCGCCGGTCACGGTCAGCGCCATTCGCGCGCCCTTGCGCGCCTCGCTCTGGTGGGACCAGTAGCCGATCAGCAGAAACGAGGAGATGCTGGTCAGCTCCCAGTAGAGCCACAGCAGGATCAGGTTGTCGGCCATGACGATGCCGACCATCGAGGCCATGAACAGGATCAGATAGGCGTAGAAGCGCCCGAAGGGTTCCTCGGGCGCGAGGTAGAAGTGCGCATAGAGCAGGATCAGCAGGCCGATGCCGAGGATCAGCAGGTTGAACAGCAGCGACAGCCCATCCAGCCGGAAGGCCAGCTCGAGGCCCAGCGCGGGCAGCCACTCCAGCGCGAAGCGCAGCGGTTCGTCAGCCGCCAGCGCCGGCCAGTGGCCCAGCGCCAGAAGGAGGGCGATGGCCGGTGGCACGGCGGTGGCCAGCGTACAGAAGCGGCGGCCTCGGTGCGCGCTGAGCATGGGCATCAGCATGCCCAGCAGCGGTAGCAGGGGTATCCACAACAGTGTCATCGTTTGCTCGTCCTGCGCGGGTCCGTGAGGAGAGGGGCATAGTTTGCCTACGGGACGGGAGGACGCAAGCATCAAGCGTTTGTTTCCCGTCCTTGGGCCAGAACGTCCCTATAATGCCGCCTCCCGCTACGTCAAAGCAAAGCGGGTGCGTCCGCGGCTCCTTGCCATTCAATACCTTGTCTCTATAAAGTGGTTGCGTCGAACCGATGGGAGCGATGCCTGCGCGTGGCTCCGTCCACTGACTGGGAGGGCGCCGTATGCAGCTGGCCGTGCTGGGTGGCTTCGTGGTGGCGGGGATGGCCCCGCTGCTGCACCGCTGGTTCGGCGATCGAACGCCGCTGGTGATGGCGCTGCTGCCGGCCTCCCTGGCGGCCTGGCTGCTCGGGCAGTGGCCGGCCATCGCAGCGGGCGAGGTGTTGCTGCTCGAATGGGCCTGGGTCCCCGGGCTCGACATCTCGCTGAGTTTCCTCATCGACGGCCTGGCCTGGCTGTTCGCCCTGCTGATCACGGGAATCGGTGCGCTGGTGCTGGTCTACACCGGCGACTATCTGCGCGGTCATCGCGACCTGCCACGCTTCCTGGTCGTGCTCACCGCCTTCATGATGTCGATGCTCGGCCTGGTGCTGGCCGACAACCTGGTGACCCTGTTCGTTTTCTGGGAGCTCACCAGCATCACTTCCTTCCTGCTGATCGGCTTCAACCACGGCGACCTGTCGGCGCGCAAGGCGGCCCAGCAGGGGCTCTACGTCACCGTCGGCGGCGGGTTGGCGCTGCTCGCCGGCTTCGTCATGCTGGCCATGGCCGGGGGCAGCTGGTCGCTGGCCGAGCTGACGACCCGGGGCGATGAGCTGCGCGACCATGCCCTCTATCCGCCGTTGCTGGCGTGCCTGCTGATCGGCGCCTTCACCAAGTCGGCCCAGTTCCCGTTTCACTTCTGGCTGCCCAGCGCGATGGCCGCGCCGACGCCGGTCTCGGCCTACCTGCACTCCGCCACCATGGTCAAGGCGGGGGTCTATCTGTTGGCCCGGCTGCATCCGGCCCTCGGCGGTACCGACGCCTGGACGCTCAGCCTGTCGCTGGTGGGTGCCTTCACCATGGCCACGGGTGCCTTCCTGGCGATCCACCACACCAACCTCAAGAAGCTGCTGGCCTACTCGACGGTCATGGCGCTGGGCACCCTGACCATGCTGCTGGGGCTGGGTACGCCTGCGGCGCTGGTGGCGTTCGTGACCTTCCTGCTGGCGCATTCGCTGTACAAGGGGGCGCTGTTCATGGTGGCCGGCATCCTCGATCACGAGACCGGCACCAAGGATGTCACCCACATGGGCGGGCTGCGCCGGGTGATGCCGCGCACCGCCGTGGTCGCCGCCGTGGCCGCGCTGTCGCTGGCCGGCATGCCGCCGCTGCTGGGCTTCGTCGGCAAGGAGCTGATGCTCGAGTCGGCGCTGGCCGCCACGCACTTCCGTGTGATCATCGTCGGGCTGACGTTCGTGGCCGCCTTCCTGACCTTGGCGGTGGCGGCCATCGTCGCCCTGCGACCGTTCCATGGCGCCTGGCGGCGCACGCCGCGCTCACCCCACGAGGCGCCGCCGGGCATGCTGGTGGGGCCGGCCCTGCTGGCCGCGCTGTCGCTGCTGCTTGGCCTGGTGCCGGGGCGGCTCGACGCGCTAGTCGCCTCGACGGTCGCCGGGCTCGGCGCCGTCGATCACGAGGTGCACCTGGCGCTCTGGCACGGCATCAACCTGCCACTGCTGCTGTCGTTGGCCAGCCTGGCGCTGGGGCTGGCGGTGTGGCACCGCTGGGATCGCCTGCGAGCCCGTCTGGCCCGCCTCAGGCCGCTCATGGCGCGTGGGCCCGAAGCCGGCTATGAGGCGCTGATGGCGGGCCTGGTGGCGGGCGCCGAGTGGCAGACCCGCATGCTGCAGAACGGCCATATCCGCAACTACCTGGTCGTGACGCTGCTGACGCTGCTCGGGCTGGTCGGCCACGCGCTGTTCTTCCGCCATGCGCCGAGCCTCGACGTGCCCGTCGAGGCCTACCTGCACGAGGCCGTGGTCGCCGGCCTGATGGTGGCCGGGGCGGTAGCCGCCTGCGTGATGCGCTCGCGCCTGGCGGCGGTCGCCGCGGTGGGCATCATGGGCTTCTCCATCGCCCTGGTGTTCGTCCTGTTCAGCGCCCCGGACCTGGCCATCACCCAACTGCTGGTCGAGACCCTGACGGTGATCCTGCTGGTGCTGGTACTGTTCCGGCTGCCGCGCTTCGCCACCCTGTCGACGCCCACCGAGCGCGCCCGCGACGTCGTCGTGGCGGGGCTGAGCGGGCTGATGATCACGCTGCTGATGCTCTCGGTGCTGGCCGGCGAGCGGCTGCCGCGCATCTCCGACTACCTGATCGCCAACAGCCAGCCGCAGGGCCACGGCCACAACATCGTCAACGTCATCCTGGTCGACTTCCGCGCCCTGGATACCCTGGGCGAGATGTTCGTGCTGGCCCTGGCGGCCATCGGCGTGCTGGCCATGCTGCGCTTCCACGCCGGCGATCACGAGGTTGGGCGCAGCTCGACGCGGGAGCATGGCGATGGTTAGATCCGGTACCCTGATCCTCAGCGTGGCGGCCCGCCTGCTGCTGCCGCTGCAGCTGCTGTTCTCGCTGTTCCTGCTGCTGCGCGGCCACGACGAGCCGGGTGGCGGCTTCATCGCCGGGCTGGTGGCGTCCGGTGCCTTCGCGCTCTATCTGTTCGCCTACGGCGGACGGGCCATGCACGCCATGCTCAAGGTCTCACCGCGCGACCTGATCGGCGTCGGTTTGACGCTCGGCGTGCTCTCGACCCTGCCGGCGCTGTGGCAGGGCGAGCCATTCTTCACCGCCCAGTGGTGGACGATTCCGCTGATCGACTTCAAGGCATCGACGCCGCTGCTGTTCGACATCGGGGTCTATCTGGTGGTGCTCGGCTCCGTGCTGACCGCCATCACCGCCCTGGTGGACAACGACCGCGAAGACGATGCCTGACATCGAGGAGGCGCCATGGAACCCCTGCTAGCCGTTGCCATCGGTATCCTGTTCGCCGCGGCGATCTACATGATGCTGCGCCGTTCCATCGTCAAGCTGGTGATCGGGCTGATGCTGCTCTCCAATGCTGCCAACCTGCTGATCTTCGTCTCCGCGGGCCTGACCCGCGGCGGGCCGCCGCTGGTACCGCAGGGCCTGGATGCGCCGCCGGCAGCCGTGGCCGACCCGCTGCCGCAGGCACTGGTGCTCACCGCCATCGTGATCGCCTTCGGCGTGCTGTCGTTTGCCGTGGTGCTGGTGCGCCGCGCCTGGGAGATCGTGCGCGCCGACGACCTCGACCGCATGAGGGATACCGACACGTGAACCTTCAGCTCGCGCTCCCGATCCTGATCCCGCTGCTCGCCGGGGCGGTGTCGCTGCTGTTCTGGCGCTCACGCCTGATGCAGCGGATGATCGCCGTGGCCGGTACCGGGCTGCTGCTGGTGGCCAGCGTGTGGTTGCTGGCGTCGGTCAGTCGGGGCGGCATCCTGGTGCTGCAAGTGGGCAACTGGCCGGCACCCTTCGGCATCAGCCTGGTGGCCGATCTGCTCGGCGCCATCATGGTGGTGCTGACCGGTATCATCGGCTTCGCGGTGGCGCTCTACTCGCTGGCCACCACCGGCCGCGGCCACGAGGCCTACGGCTACTTCCCGCTGATGCACCTGCTGCTGGCCGGGGTGGCGGGCGCCTTTCTCACCGGCG
The DNA here is from genome assembly GCF_017868775.1 of Billgrantia sulfidoxydans. NCBI lineage: Bacteria > Pseudomonadati > Pseudomonadota > Gammaproteobacteria > Oceanospirillales > Halomonadaceae > Billgrantia > Billgrantia sulfidoxydans. The sequence goes on from NZ_CP053381.1 coordinate 985,606, forward strand.
ACATCTTCAACCTCTACGTCTGGTTCGAGGTGATGCTGGTGGCCTCCTTCGCGCTGCTGATACTGGGCAGCGAGAAGGCGCAGATGGAGGGGGCGATCAAGTACGTCACCCTCAACCTGCTGTCGTCGGTGATCTTCCTGGTGGCCGTGGGGCTACTCTACGGCATGGTCGGCACGCTCAACATGGCCGATATCGCCCGGCGCCTGGCGAGCCTGGAGGATACCGGCATGGTCGATGTGCTGGCGATGATGTTCATGGTCGCCTTCGGCATCAAGGCGGCCGCCTTCCCGCTGTTCTTCTGGCTGCCGGCCTCCTACCACACGCCGCCGGTGGCGGTGTCGGCGCTGTTCGCCGGGCTGCTGACCAAGGTCGGCGTCTATGCGCTGTTCCGGGTGTTCACGCTGATCTTCCACCACAGCCCGGGCTATACCCACGAGATCCTGCTGTGGGGCGCGGGGCTCACCATGCTCTCGGGGGTGCTGGGGGCGGCGGCCCAGTTCGAGTTCCGCCGCATCCTGTCGTTCCACATCGTCAGCCAGATCGGCTACATGATCCTGGGCCTGGCGCTGTTCACGCCGCTGGCCATCCTCGGCGGCGTGTTCTACATCGCCCACCACATCCTGGTGAAGACCAACCTGTTCCTGGTCAGCGGCATCGTCCATCGCCTGCAGGGCAGCTACCGCCTCAAGCGCCTGGGCGGGCTCTATCGCAGCCACCCCTGGCTCGCCGTGCTGTTCCTGATCCCGGCGCTGTCGCTGGCGGGGATGCCGCCGCTGTCGGGCTTCTTCGCCAAGTTCATCGTGATCCGCGCCGGCATCGAGGCCGAAGCCTACGGCGTGACCGCCATCGCCCTGCTGGTGGGGCTGCTCACGCTCTACTCGATGATCAAGATCTGGTCCGAGGTGTTCTGGAAGACGGCGCCCGACGGCGACGAGGCCGACGCCCAGGCGGCGGTGGGCCAGCGTGAGCTGTGGCTGATGTCGCTGCCGGCGGTGGGCCTGGCGCTGTGCACGCTGTTGATCGGCCTGAACGCCGGCCCCCTGTATGCCCTGGCCGAGGCCTCGGCGGGAGAATTGCTCGCCCCCGAGCGCTACATCGAAGCGGTGCTGGGGCCGCGCGGGGAGGGCGGGCCATGATCGGGGCCGCCTGGAACCTGCTGCTGGGTGTCGCCTGGGTGGTGCTGACCGGCGACTTCAGCGGCCGCAACCTGCTCGCGGGTCTGACCTTCGGCTACCTGGTGCTGGCGCTGATCCAGCCCCAGGTGCCGGCGCTGGCGGGATATGCCCAGCGCCTGCCGCGGCTGATCCGCTTCGTCGGGTTCTTCTTCAAGGAGCTGCTGCTGGCCAACCTCAAGGTCGCCTTCGATGTCGTCACGCCGCCCTGGTACATGCGGCCCGGCGTGATCGCCATGCCGCTCAAGGCACGCAGCGAGTTCGAGATCGCCCTGGTGGCCAACCTGATCTCGCTGACGCCGGGTACCCTGAGCCTGGACGTCTCCGATGACCGCCGGGTGCTCTACATCCACGCCATGTTCCTCGACGACGAGGCCGAGCTGCGCCGCAACCTGGCGGAGCTCGAGCGCCGCGCGCTGGAACTGTTCCACTGAGCCGAGGAGGAGAACCGTGTCGATCGTGATCCTGGCGAGTCTGGTACTCATGACCCTGGCGCTGTGCCTGGCCTTCGTGCGCCTCTATCTCGGCCCCAGCCTGCCGGATCGGGTGGTGGCGCTGGAGCTCTTCTCGTCGATGATCGTCGGCATCATCGGGGTGGTGGCGATTGCCACCGACGTGCCGAGCCTGCTGGACGTGGCCATCGTCATGGCACTGATGGCGTTCATGGCGGCCATCGGTTTCGCGCGCTTCCTCGAGCGCGGGGGGCCGCGCGATGATTGAGATGCTCAAGGGCAGCCTGATCCTGGTCGGCGCCATCTTCATGTTCCTGGCCGCACTCGGTCTGGTACGCCTGCCCGACCTGCTCACGCGCATGCATGCCACCACCAAGGCGGCTACCCTCGGCGCCTCGCTGATCATGCTGGCGGTGGCGCTGCACTTCGGCGAGGTGGCGGTGGTGGCGCGGGCGCTCGGGGTGATCCTGTTCATCATGATGACGGCGCCGGTGGCGGCCCACGTGATCGGCCGTGCCGGCTACTTCGTTGGCTCCAGGCTGTGGCACGGTACGGTCAAGGACGAGCTGCGGCCCAACTACGATCCGCTCACCCACGAGCTCAAGAGCGGCCTGGAAACGGAGGCCAACGCCGTGCACCAGCCGCGCGAGAACGACCCCAAGTGACCTGGGCCGTGGTCCGTTACCGGGACGACGCTTCCCGGGCGCCACGGGGTTGGCTGGCGGGCGCTTCTGGGCGATGATCGTTGGCCATCGAAGTAAAGGAATACACCGTCATGATCCGTTCTCTCTTTCCCGCCACCGCCCTGCTTCTGCTGCTGGCCGGCTGCCAGTCCGGCCCGGTACAGGACGTGGCGGCCGACGAGCGCCAGCCGGAGGCTGCCGCGAGCGAGACTGCCCCACCCGAGCTGGCCCCCAGCGAGGCCGAGCGCCCCCCGGCGGACTTCCAGGCCTGGCTGCGCGATTTCCGCCGTCAGGCCCGCGCCGAGGGGATCGGTGAGGCGACCCTGGCACGGGCGTTGGACGGCCTGCGCTATCGGCCCCGCGTGATCGAGCTCGACCGTTCGCAGCCGGAATTCGTGCGCCCCATCTGGCAATATCTGGACAGCGCCGTCTCCCAGGCCCGCGTCAGCGAAGGGCGGGCCAGGCTCGCCGAGCATCGCGAAACGGCCCGCCGGATGGAACAGCGCTACGAGGTGCCGGCCGAGGTCGTGGTGGCGATCTGGGGCATCGAGAGCAACTACGGCGGCAACTTCGGCGACTTTTCCACGCTCGAGGCGCTGGCGACCCTGGCCTTCGACGGGCGCCGGCGCGACTTCGCCCGCGGCGAGCTGCTGGCCGCGCTGCGCATCCTCGAGGCCGGCGACATTTCTCCGGAGCGCATGATCGGCTCCTGGGCCGGTGCCATGGGTCATACCCAGTTCATTCCCTCCAGCTTCGAGTCCTATGCCGTGGATGGCGACGGCGACGGGCGTCGCGACATCTGGGGCAGTATCCCGGACGTGATGGCCTCCACCGCCAACTACCTGGCACGCGCCGGCTGGCAGTCCGGCCAGCCCTGGGGGGTGGAGGTGCGCCTGCCGGACGGCTTCGACTATGCCCAGACCGAGCTCACCACGCAGCGTTCGAGCCGCGAGTGGGCGCAGCAGGGCGTGAGTCGCCGCGGTGGTGGCAGCCTGCCCGACTTCGCGCAGGCGGCGGTGATCGCGCCGGCGGGGGCGCACGGGCCGGCCTTCCTGGTGGGTCCCAACTATCGCGCCATCCTGCGCTACAACAATGCCACCAGCTATGCCCTGGCGGTGGGCACGTTATCCGACAGGATCGCCGGGCGCGAGGGGGTTCGGGCCGAGTGGCCGCGCGACGTGCAGCCGCTGTCGCGCAGCCAGGTGCGCGAGCTGCAGCAGGCCCTGAACGCGCGCGGCTTCGACGTCGGCGCCCCGGATGGCGTCATGGGGCCGAACACGCGGCGCGGGCTGCGCGAATTCCAGCGCAGCATCGGTGTCACGCCGGATGGTTTCGCCACCCTGAGCTTGCTCGAGCGGCTCCAGCGCCGCTGATACATCGGCCGGGCTCGGCGCGGAGCCCGGCAGCGAGGGTCAGCCGTCGCTATCGCGGGTCCACTCGTCGAGGGTCTCGCTGATGCGCCGGCCGGCCCGCTCGGCGCCCTCTTGGGTACGCTCCCAGGCGTTCTCGGCGCCTTCGCCGATGCGGTCAAGCCCCTGTCGGGTACGGTGCCAGGCGCTCTCGGCCCCCTCGCCGGTACTGTCCCAGGCCTCGCGGGCGCGCTCTCGGGCGGTGTTCATCCACTCCCGGTCGTAGCGAGGCATGGCGTCGAGTGCCTCGGTGTCGGTCTCGACGATAATGTCGTGCTGGGTCTCGCCATTCTCGTTGAAGTTGACCAGGCGATAGTGCTGGTTGGTGATGACCACGGTGTCGCCGTCCAGACCCACCGAGTCGTGGGTGTCGACCACGATGGCTTGCACCTTCCTGTCGTCACCGAGGAGGATATCGACCACTTCGCTGGGCTCGCTGGCCGGGGCGCTCTCGAAATGCACCTCGGCATCGAGGATGTCACGGGTCGAGTAGAGACCCTGAGGGTCGAACTGGGCCTGAGCGCCGGTACCGAGCCCGGCGAGGAACAGGCCGGCCGAGGCGGCCAGGATCGTCCTTGCAGTGCGTGTCTGTGTCATCGTTTTGCCCTCCTTATCCTTGGTGACACGGGTAGTGTAGTAAACGTAACGGCTGGGTTCAGGCACGTGGAACCGGCGTGGCGAACCGGGGTCCATGAAGGGTTGACCGAGAAGGGAGGTATGATCATGACCATCAAGTGGCCGGCTGTGTACCGCCAGGCGTGTCGTTTTCCCCTGCGCGGTATGGCCATGACAGCGGCGCTGATCGTGGCCGTGTCGATGCCGGCCGTGGCCGAGGAAGGGGCGGTCTTCGGCTGGGTCGAGAAGAGTACCCTCGAGCCCTGGGGCGTGGAGGTCAAGGCCAAGCTGGACAGCGGCGCGCTGACCTCCTCGCTCGATGCCCGCGACATCGAGCGCTTCGACAAGGAGGGCGAGGAGTGGGTGCGCTTCCGGCTCAAGCTGGAGGACGAAGCGAATGGCGAGACCTTCACCGAATGGCTGGAGCTGCCGCTCTACCGCAGCCTCAAGCTGCGCGGCGCCGGCGGCGTCGATCGTCGCCCCGTGGTGCTGATGAAGATCTGCATGGGCGACACCGTCTTTGAAGAGCAGTTCAGCCTGCGCGATCGTGGCGACATGAACTATCCGCTGCTGCTCGGGCGGCGCACCATCGGACATCTCGGGCTGCTGGACGTGCGCGAAACCTTCCTGAACGAGCCGGAGTGCGGCGAGGACGCCCCGGTGGTGGAGCATGATCCCGACGAGGACGACGCCACCGATCAGGTCGCCATGACCGAGTGACGAACTTCGCCGCTAGAAGAGGCGTGCCAACAGGGCGACGACCGCCGTCTCCACCCGCAGGATACGCGGCCCCAGGTGGATTCCCTCGCAGCCGGCGTCGAGCAGGCGCTCCACTTCGTAGGGAATGAAGCCACCCTCGGGGCCGATCAGCAGCGCGACGGGCTCGCCCAGCCCCGTCGGGCACGCCTGTGGCATGCCGGGGTGCGCCACCAGGCCACGCCGGCCCTCGAGCAGGATCGGCAGGTTCTCCTCGACGAAGGGGCGAAAGCCCTTGGCCAGGTTCACCTCGGGCATCACCGTATCCCGTGCCTGTTCGAGCCCCAGCACCAGATGCTCGTGGATCTTGACCGGATCGAGCTCGGGCGACTGCCAGTAGCTCTTCTCCACCCGCCGGGTATGCAGCAGCGTGATCTGCTTAACGCCCATGGCCGTCACGTGCTCGAGGCTGCGGGCCAGCATGCGCGGGCGCGGCAGGGCGAGCACGAGATGTACCGGCAGCGCCGGCGGGGGAGGCGTGTCGAGCCCGTCGAGGGTGAAGCGGGCCTCGTCATCGTTGAGCCGCGTGAGCTCACCGCGGCCGATGCCGCCCCCCGCCACGCCAAGGGTCAGGCGGTCCCCCACGCGGGCGCGGTGCACCTCCTTCAGGTGGCGCAGGCGGCGCGGATCGCGCAGGCACGCCAGGCGCTCGTCGCGGATCTCCTCGGGGGTCAGCAGGATCAGGTTCATCGGGCCTCGTTGGTCGCTTCGATTTGCAAGGGCGGTGGCGCGGTGCACAATAGCAGCCAAGGGCAGTTTTGCCTTTCCAACAAGGAGTGCCATCGTGCGCGTGATTCGCAAGTATGCCAACCGTAGGCTCTATGATACCCAACAGAGCCGCTATGTGACGCTCGAGGATCTGCGACGCCTGGTTCTCGACGAGGAGCCGTTCCGGGTCGAGGATGCCAAGAGCGGGGAGGACCTGACCCGCACCATCCTGCTGTCGATCATCATCGAGCAGGAGCAGGCCGATGGCGAGGCCGAGGTGTTCTCCAACGACCTGTTGGCCCAGTTCATCCGCGTCTACGACATGGCACAGCCGCTGCCGCTGGCCCGCTACCTCGAGCAGGGCACCCAACTGATGCTCGAGCAGCAGAAGCGCATGCAGGACCAGTGGCAGCAGGCCATGCGCCACTCGCCGATGGAACTGATGCGCGAGATGGCCGAGGAAAACATGCGTTTCTGGCAGCAGGCGATCGGCCAGAACCAGCCCGGCAAGCCGGAGCCGAAGGAGAAGACCGGCAAGAACGACGACAGCGACAAGTAAGGGCATTTTGCCACCCATTCCGAGCGAAGCAGCGTAGCAGGCGGCTTTCTGCCATAATGCCGCGACGTCTTCCCAGCAGAACACCAGGCCCGTCCACTCGCGGGCCTGCGCAGCAAGAGACAGGAAAAGCAAGCGGATGAAGGTTCTGATCATCGGCGGCGGTGGCCGCGAACACGCCCTGGCCTGGAAGGTCGGCCAGTCGTCCCGCGTCGAGCGGGTCTTCGTGGCACCCGGTAACGCCGGCACGGCCCGTGAGCCGGGCCTGACCAACGTGGCCATCGAGGCGACCGAGCTGGAGCGTCTGCTGGCGTTCGCCCGCGACGAGGATGTCGCGCTGACCATCGTCGGTCCCGAGGCGCCGCTGGTCGAGGGCGTGGTCGACCGCTTCCGCGAGGCCGGCCTGGCCATCTTCGGCCCCACCCGGGGCGCCGCCCAGCTCGAGGGATCGAAGTCCTTCACCAAGGATTTCCTGGCGCGTCACGCCATCCCCACGGCCGCCTACCGCACCTTCACCGAGGTCGAGCCGGCGCTGGCCTATCTCGCCGAGCAGGGCGCGCCGATCGTGATCAAGGCCGACGGCCTGGCCGCCGGCAAGGGCGTGATAGTGGCCATGACCCTGGCCGAGGCCGAGGCGGCGGTGCGCGACATGCTCGAGGCCAACGCCTTCGGCGATGCCGGGGCCCGCGTGGTGATCGAGGAGTTTCTCGAGGGCGAAGAGGCCAGCTTCATTGTCATGGTCGATGGCACCACGGTGCTGCCGATGGCCACCAGCCAGGACCACAAGCGTGCCCTGGACGGGGATGCAGGCCCCAACACCGGCGGCATGGGGGCCTACTCGCCCGCGCCGGTGGTCACCGAGAGCGTGCACGAACGCATCATGCAGCAGGTGATCATGCCAACCGTGCACGGCATGGCGGCCGAGGGTCTCCCTTACAGCGGCTTCCTCTACGCCGGGCTGATGATCGACGCCGAGGGCAATCCCAAGGTCATCGAATACAATTGCCGCTTCGGCGATCCCGAGACCCAGCCGATCATGCTGCGCCTGCAGTCCGACCTGGCCGAGCTGTGCCTGGCCGGCGCACGCGGCGAGCTGGCCGGCCACACCTGCGAATGGGATTCCCATGCCGCCGTCGGCGTGGTGATGGCCGCGGGCGGCTACCCCGGTAGCTACCGCAAGGGCGACGTCATCGAGGGGCTCGATGCCGCTGCTGCGACCGGCTGCAAGGTGTTCCATGCCGGCACCGCCGAGGACGCCCAGGGGCGGGTGGTGACCAGCGGTGGCCGGGTGCTGTGCGTCACCGCGCTGGGCCAGGGGGTGTCCCAGGCCCGTGACCTGGCCTATCAGGGCGTGGCGGAGATCCGCTGGGAAGGCGCCCAGTGCCGTCGCGACATCGCCTATCGGGCGATCGCCCGGGAGCGCCAGGCCGGTTGAGCCACAGCCAGGCGGCCGCATCACACGATAACAAGCGTCAGGGAGTGGGCATGGAGCGAGTCAAGCTGGAGTTTCCCGAGTCCGCTATCGTGCACCGGCAGCCGCTGTCGGTGCGCATCACCGACATGAACTACGGCCGGCACCTGGGCCACGATACCCTGGTGTCGCTGCTCCACGAGGCGCGCACCCAGGCATTCGGCGCGCTCGGCCTGAGCGAATGGGATATGGGGGGCTACCCCAGCGTGGTGGCCGACCTCGCCGTGCAGTACCAGTCCGAGGCGCGCTGGCCGGATGCCCTGGTGGTGGAGACCGCCTTGCCGGCGCCCACCGGCAAGGCGATCGCCGTCTATCACCGGGTGCGCCACGCCGAGGGCGGCCGGCCGGTGGCGACGGCGCGCCTCAACGTCGTCCTGATCGATCCGGCCCAGGGCCGCAGCGTGGCCATTCCCGCCGCCGTGCAGCAGGCCATCGCCGGAGCGGAGAACGCCTGATGTCGCGCGAATATCCGATCATCGCCGTGACCGGCTCCTCAGGCGCCGGTACCACCACGGTGAAGCGTACCTTCGAGCGCATGTTCGCCCGCGAGGACGTGCATGCCGCCTTCGTCGACGGCGATGCCTTTCATCGCTATACCCGCGAGGAGCTGGCGCGCATCTTCCGTGAGGAGCCCGAGCGCAAGGACCAGCTCTCCCACTTCGCCGTGGAGGCCAACCTGCTCGACCGCCTCGAGGTACTGTTCCAGGAGTACGGCGAGCACGGCACCGGCACCTACCGGCACTATATCCACGCCGAGGACAAGCAGATGATCGAGGCCGGCCACCAGGTCGGCACCTTCACCGAATGGCAGCCGCTGCCCTGCGGCACCGACCTGCTGTTCTACGAGGGGCTGCACGGTGGGCTGGTGACGGCGGAGCACGACATCGCCCGCCATGTCGACCTGCTGGTGGGCGTGGCGCCGACCATGAACCTCGAGTGGATCCAGAAGATCGACCGCGATATCAAGCTGCGCGGCTACTCCCAGGAGGCGGTGATCGACACCATCCTGGGCCGCATGAACGACTACGTGCGCTACATCCAGCCGCAGTTCTCGCGCACCCACATCAACTTTCAGCGCGTGCCCACGGTGGACACCTCCAACCCCTTCGAGGTGCAGGACATCCCCAACGACGCCGAGTCGTTCGTGGTGATCCGCTTCCGCGACCCCTCGACGGTGGACTTCCCGTGGCTGCTGGCGATGATCCAGGATTCGTTCATGAGTCGCCCGCATACGCTGGTGGTACCGGGGGCGCGCATGTCGCTGGCCATCGAGCTGATCCTGGCCCCGCTGGTGCGCCACCTGCTGGCCCAGCGCCGCTTCCGCTGAGGGAGCGCAGGATTCGACCCGCTGATCGATAGGAGTTCGAGCCGATGCAAGACTGCCTGTTCTGCAAGATCGTCAAGCGCGAGATCCCGGCCGACATCGTCTACGAGGACGATCAGGTGCTGGCGTTCAACGACATCAACCCCCAGGCCCCGACGCATATCCTGATCATTCCCAAGCAGCACATCGCCACGCTCAACGACATCGAGGAACACGATCAGGCCCTGGTCGGCAAGTTGCCGCGTGTCGCCGCGAGGTTGGCCGAGGAGCACGGCTTCGCCGAGGCCGGCTATCGCGTGGTGATGAACTGCAATGACCAGGGCGGCCAGACGGTCTATCATATTCATATGCACCTGATGGGCGGTCGACGCTTTACTTGGCCGGCTGGCTAGCCGGCGCTATGCGGAGCAAGCCGCGCGCGTCGAGGCGTGCGACGCATCAGGTGCACCCAATGACCGACGCCACCCCAGTGCGGGTGGCGTTGCCGTGACTGCCGGCCGCTTCCGGCTTGCCGCGAACAGGAAGAGGGTGAGATGAACCGCCACTACTCCCATGCCGACAACCTGGTCCATCAGTTCGATACGGTATTGCGTACCCTGGTGCCGCATGCGGCCGTTGCCTCGCGCCCCTCGCCGGCCACCGCGGATGTCCGGGACGAGGACATGACCGCCGACGAACGGCGTCACGCCGCGGGGCTGATGCGGGTCAACCACACTGGCGAGGTGTGTGCCCAGGCGCTCTACCAGGGCCAAGGCTGCACCGCCAAGCTGCCCGAGGTGCGCAGCCAGATGGAGCACTCAGCACAGGAGGAGATCGACCACCTGGCGTGGTGCGACGATCGGCTGCAGGAGCTCGACAGCCACACCAGCGTGCTCAATCCGCTGTTCTATGCCGCCTCCTTCGGCCTCGGGGCGGTGGCCGGCGCCATCGGCGACCGCATCAGCCTGGGCTTCGTCGCCGCCACCGAGGAGCAGGTGGGCAAGCACCTGGAGGAGCACATGGTCAAGCTGCCCGCGGGTGACCGCCGCTCGCGTGCCGTGCTGCGCCAGATGGCCATCGACGAGGCGCACCACGCCCAGCTGGCGCTCGAAGCCGGCGGGGCGCGCTTCCCGGCGCCGGTCAAGTTCGGCATGTCGCTGATGTCGAAGGTGATGACCAAGAGCGTCTATCGGATCTGAGTGACGGGCATGTCCGAGGAGATCCATCTGCGTTTCGTCGAAGTCGCTCGCGAGCTGAGCCCCGGTCTGGCCGATGCCTTCGAGCGCGGAGGGCCGGTCACGCTCCGGGCCGACGACAGCCGACCGCTGGCCGAGCGCCTGTGTCGCTCGATCGCGGGGCAGCAGCTGTCGGTGAAGGCGGCGCGCTCGATCTGGACGCGAGTCGTCGATGCCGCCGGCGACGCGCCGCTGATGGCGTTCCTCAGCGAGCCGAACCAGGACACGCTGCGCGGCTGTGGCCTCTCCGCTGCCAAGACGCGGGCGCTGTGCCTGATCGCCGAGGAAGCCAGGGCCGGGCGGCTCGAGGCCGATGAGTTGCGCCGTCTGGACCATGCCGAGCGCTCACGGCGGTTGACCGCGCTCTGGGGGGTGGGCCAGTGGACCGCCGACATGATCTCCATCTTCTACTTCGGCGAGCCCGACGTCTGGCCCGAGGGCGACGTGGCGGCGCGCAAGACCCTCGCGCGCCTCACCAGCCCTCGGCGCAAGACGCTGCGCACCGCGGCACGCTTCGCTCCCTACCGCTCGCACCTGGCGCTCTACCTGTGGCGCCACGTCGATGCGCCGCCCGTGTAGCCGCTGCGACGAGACGCAAAAGGCCCGCATGCGCGGGCCTTTTCTGTTCGGGGCGGTGAGTCCGACAGGTCAGTCGTCGACGATGCTGTAGGAGTGGGTGACCTCGACGCCGCCCTTGGCCAGCATGATCGAGGCGCTGCAGTATTTCTCCGCCGAGAGTTCCACCGCGCGCTTGACCTGGCTCTCCTTGAGATTGTGCCCGCTGACGGTGAAGTGGACGTGGATGCGGGTGAATACGGACGGCACCGCGTCGGCGCGCTCGGCCTCGACGGTGGCCACGCAGTCGGTCACCCCGGCGCGCGACTTCTCGAGGATCTCCAGCACGTCGAAGGAGGTGCAGGCGCCCATGCCCATCAGCAGCATCTCCATCGGGCGCGGCCCGGTATTGCGTCCGCCGTGATCGGGCGGGCCGTCGATCACCACGCTGTGACCACTTCCGGATTCGGCGACGAACTGGCGGCCATCGGTCCACTTGACGCTGGCTTTCATGAGCAGGGTTTCCTTATCGAAGCGTTCATGCGGGCAGCTTACCACTGTGCGGCGCGTGACTCAGCCTTGGCGCAGTTCCCGATCCAGCTCGACCAGACGCTCGGGCGTGCCCACGTCGACCCAGCGGCCGCGGTGATGGGTACCCCCGACGCGTCCGGCGTTCATCGCCTCGCGCAGCAGCGGGGCCAGGGGAAACTCGCCAGGCGGTCGTTCGGCTACCAGCGCCGGGTCGATCAGGCTGAGGCCGGAGAAGGTCAGGCGCGGCTCGCCGCTGGCGTGTACCCGGCCGGCGGAATCGAGGTGAAAATCCCCCTCCGGATGATGCGGCGGGTTGGCGACCAGCACCAGGTGGGCCAGGTCGTCGCCGAGCGGCGGCAGGACAGCGGGATCGAAGGCGCACCAGACGTCGCCGTTGACCAGCAGGAAGGGGGCGCCGCCCAGCAGCGGCAGCGCCTGGCGGATGCCGCCGCCGGTCTCCAGCGGGGTCGCCTCGCGGCTCCAGGCGATGCGGACGCCGTAGGCGTCGCCGTCGCCCAGCGCCTCGACGATCTGTTCGGCGCGATAGCTGACGTTGATCACCACCTCGCGAATACCCGCGGCCGCCAGTCGCTCCAGGTGGTGCGCGATCAGCGGCTTGCCGGCCACCGGCAGTAGCGGCTTGGGGCAGTGGTCGGTCAACGGCCGCATGCGCTTGCCAAGGCCGGCGGCGAGAATCATCGCCTTCATGTCGTCTCCGGATCGGCACGGCCCGCCAGACGGCGCTCCAGGGCGGGGCGGAAGGTGTCGGCGAGCCAGCGCTGGAAGGGCTCGTGCTCAGGCAGCGCGACGAGGCTTGCCTCGAGGTGGGCGAGGAAGTGCGGTAGGCGCTCGAGGTAGCCGGTGCGGCCATCGCGCAGGGTCAGGCGGCAGAAGATGCCGAGCACCTTGAGGGCACGCTGGGCGGCCATGGCCTGCACCTGGCGCTGGAAGGTCCCGCTCGTGGTGGCACCGGGCAGCCGGCCGTCGGCAATCGCCCGCTGGCGGAAGGCCTCGACCCAGGCGGCGAAGCGCGGCGCCGGGAAGCGGCAGTAGCGGCCGCGCAGCAGCGAGATCAGGTCGTAGCTGAGGGGGCCGGCCACGGCGTCCTGGAAGTCGATCAGGTAGAGCCGCTCGTCCTGCACCATCAGGTTCATGGCGTCGAAGTCGCGGTGCACCGCAACCACCGGCTGGGCCAGGGCGGAGTCGATCAATGCCCTTCGCAGTTCGAGCCAGCCGGGCGGCGGGGCCAGGCCGAGCCAGCGCCCGAGGCACCACTCGGGGAATAGGTCCAGCTCGCGGCCAAGCAGGGCGGCATCGTAGGCCGGCAGCGCGTCGGGAGCGGCGCGGTTCTGCAATTCATGGATCAGATCCATGGCGCGCTCGTGCCAGGCCAGGGTGTCGGCGTGCGCGTTACCGGCGAAGCGCTCCTGCAGCGGCGTATCGCCGAGGTCGTCGAGCTCGAGGAAGCCCGCCTCCAGATCCACTGCATGCAGCGCCGGCACCGGCAGCCCGCCGGCCCGCCAACGCCGGGCGATCTCGACGAAGGGGCGGCTGTCCTCCTGGGCAGGGGGGGCGTCCATCAGCATGCGCGTGCGGCCGTCGGGCAGGCGCAGGCGGAAGTAACGGCGAAAGCTGGCGTCGCCCGCGGCCAGGCGCAGGTCGAGCGCCGCGTCGGGCAGGCAGTGCTGGGCTGCCGCCCAGCGGCGCAGGGCGTCGAATCGCGTCGCGGTGTCGGCCGAGGTCATGCTGGCTCCTTGTTGTGCCGGGCGTTGCCGGTTGACGCTCGTGGGGCGCCGCCGCATGCTGAGCGGTCAGTCGCATACGACAGGCTGGGTGCGGTCTGTATAATACCGATTCTCTTCGCCAAGGACATCGAGGGACCATGGGCAAGCGACATGCAGGCGCGGCGTTGGCCGGCCTGATCACATCCGGCCTGACGTTTGGCGTGCCACAGGCGATGGCGCTCGAGCCGCTGCCGGCCTGGCAGCTCGACTGGCGACCATGGGCCGACGACCGTCCCGCCGAGGCGCTGTGCCGCGGCGTCTACGTGATGCCGGCATACCGCCTGCCCGCTACCGACGAACCCGGCCAGGTTCGCTCCGAATCCGACAGCGCCTACTACGGCGAAGAGGGCGAGACCATCCTCGGTGGCGAGGTGATCCTGCGGCGCGGCGACAGCCAGCTCGAATCGCCGCGCGTGAACGTGCCGGCCGCGCGTGACCGGGCCTACGCCGAGGGTCCCCTGGCGCTGCGCGATCTCAACCTGCTGGTACGCGGCGAGGCCGGCGAGGTGTCGCTGAACAGCGATGCCGCCAGCATCGATGCGGCCCACTTCGTGGTGCACGACCAGCATCTGCGCGGCGATGCGCTGCAGCTGGAACGGCTCGAGGATGGCCGTTACCGGCTCACCTCGGCGAGCTTCACCACCTGCGACCCGGGCAGCAACCTGTGGCAGCTGGTCACCGGCGACCTGGTGCTCGACCGCGAGAGCGGCTTCGGCACCGCGCGTCACGCCCGCCTCGAGATGGGCAACGTCCCGGTGTTCTACTGGCCCTGGGTGCGTTTTCCCATCGACGATCGCCGCCACACCGGCTTCCTGTGGCCGGCACTGGGGTTGTCCAGCGACAGTCTCGATTACGCCCAGCCGTTCTACTGGAACATCGCGCCCAACCATGACGCCACCATCACGCCGCGCTGGATCAGCGACCACGGCCTGCTGCTCGCCGGCGAGTATCGCTACCTCTTTCCTAGCGATGCCGGGCAGATCGAAGGCGCCTATCTCGGCAGCGACGGCGGCGGTGCCGATGGGGGCACGCGTCGCTACGAGGGGGAGGAGCGCTGGTACGTCGATTACCGCCACAGCGGACGCTTCGACGCGCGCACGAACTACGCCCTGCGCTACGGTGCAGCCAGCGACGGACGCTACTTCGACGATTTCGGCAGTGTCTTCGGCGACGACCCCAACAACATGCCCCGCCTGGCACAGATCGATTATCGGGGTGATGTCTGGAACCTCGACGCGCGTGCCCAAGGCTACCAGAAGCTGGACGATCCGCTGCTCGATCGCAAGAAACCCTTCTATCGCCTGCCCAGCCTGGCTGCCAACGCACGCTGGTCGCAGTCGGGCGGGTGGTACCAGCAGTGGCGCTCCAACGTCACCTACTTCTGGCGCGATGTGGATCGCAACCGGGTCCCGCTGCGCGAAGCGGCGGTCGGGTCCCGCCTGCACCTCTCGCCGGTCACCGGCTGGCGCTTCGACGAGACATGGGGGCACCTGGAGCCGCGGGTGGAGTGGCTCTATACCGCCTACGACCTCGACTACGGCGAGCGCCAGACCGAGCGCGACACCGCGCTGCAGCGTGCGGTACCGGTCGCCTCGGTGGATGGCAGCCTGGTGTTCGAGCGCGAACTCGAGCTCGGCGGGCGCGAGTATCGCCAGACCCTCGAGCCGCGGCTCAACTACGCCTATGTGCCGGCCCGCGACCAGAGCGAGTTTCCCGAGTTCGACAGCGACGAGCGCGCCTTCTCGTGGAATCAGCTCTGGTCGCCCCATCGCTTCTCGGGGTCCGATCGCGTCGGCGACCTCAACCGCCTCTCCTATGGGGTCAGCAGCCGCTTCCTCGAGGACGCCGGCGGCCGCGAGCGCTTCTCGCTCGGCATGGGGCAGGCGGTCTATTTCGACGACCGCACCATCGACATGGCCGGCGACCCCGACACCCTGCCTCCGCCGGGTGCCGACGGCGGGGAGCGCCTCTACCAGGCGACGCGGGATCGCTCGCCGGTGGTCACGCGGCTCGACTGGCGCCTTTCCGATCGCTGGAGCACGCGCTACGAGTGGCTCTACGACGAGCAGCGCAGCCGCACCGAGCGGAGCAGCGTAGGCGTCGCCTATCGCGATCCGCGTGGGCACGTATTGAACCTTGCCTATCGCTGGCAACTCGAAGGGTTCGACCCTTCGGGAGAAGACGAGGATCGCCTGGGCTACGATCGCGAGGAGTATGATCTCTCCTTCGCCTATCGGGTCAACCCGAGGATCGATCTCATCGGCCGCTTCCTGTACGACCACACCAACCGCCGCAGCCTGGACCAGGTGGCCGGCGTGCAGTGGAACGATTGCTGCTATGGCGTGCAGCTGGTATGGCGCGAGTGGGTCGAGGACAGCGACACCGCCAACACCATCGAGGACGACACCACCGAACGCGGCATCTTCCTGCGCTTCGTGTTCAAGGGACTGGGCGGGGTCGGCGGCGATGCCGGCGACTATTTCGAGCGTGCCATCCCGGGCTACCGCAGCACGGCGTTCTGACGGGATCGGGACGCCACACTAGTGAGATATCATGAGAGGAAAGAGAGACATGCGGAAAACGCCTATCGCCATTCTGGGCGCCCTGGGCCTGGCCCTGTGCCTGGGCGCCGTGCCGCTGGCGGCACTGGCCCAGGAGCAGGACTTCCAGCCGGTGCAGCGGCAGTCACTGGATCGCATCGTGGCCGTGGTGAATCAGCAGGCCATCATGCAGAGCCAGCTCGAGGAGCGCATGGCGCAGGCGCGCAGCCAGCTTGCCGCCCAGGGACAGGGACTGCCGCCCGAAGCGATGCTGCGTGAGCACGTGCTCGAGCAGGTCATCCTCGAGGAGATCCAGCTGCAGATGGCGGCGGATGCCGGGCTCAGCGTCGACGATACCGCCCTCAACCGTCAGATCCGCGAAATTGCCGAGAGCAACGGCATGACCCTCGACCAGTTCGCCGATGCGCTGGAAGCCGACGGCCTGAGCATGTCGACCGTGCGCGAGGAGATTCGGCGCGAGATGCTGCTGCGCGAGCTGCACCAGCGCCAGGTGGGCGGCCGGGTCAACGTCAGCAACCGCGAGGTCGAGCGCTTCATTGAGCAGCAGGGCGGCAACGTGAGCCGCGAGCAGGCGCGCCAGATGGTATTCCAGCGCAAGGCCAACGAGGCCCTGGACGCCTGGCTCCAGGAGATCCGTGCCGAGGCCTTCGTCGACAACCGACTCGCCAGCGGCGGCTGAGCGCCATGCGGCTTCCCGCTCCCGTATTGGCCGTGACCAGCGGTGAGCCCGCCGGTATCGGCCCCGAGTTGACCCTGCAGCTGGCGCTGGAGAAAGCTCCTTCGGCCAGGATCGTGGCGGTGGGCGATCCGGCACTGCTGGGCGAGCGTGCCGAGCGGCTCGGCCTCGACGTCGAGCTGCACGCGTTGGCGCCGGGCGAGCCGGTGCCGGCAGCGCGCCTGGGCGTGCTACCGGTATGGCCGGTGGCGCTGCGTGAGCCGAGCCGGCCGGGCGAGCTCGCCGTGGCCAACGCCGGCTACGTGCTCGAGACCCTCGACGTGGCGATCGCGGCCTGCCGCGAGCGGCAGGCCGATGCCATGGTCACCGCGCCGCTGCACAAGGGGGTGATCCTTGATGCCGGTCACGCCGGTTTCCGCGGCCACACCGAGTACCTGCGCGACGCCTGCGGCGCCGACGAGGTGGTGATGATGCTGGCCAGCGACAGCGCCCTGCATGCCGGACAGCCCGGCTGGCAAGGCAACGCGGCGCTGCGGGTGGCCCTGGCCACCACGCACCTGCCGCTGCGCGAGGTGGCCGACGCGATCACTGCAACGAGCCTCGAACGCATCCTGCGCATCCTGCACGCGGACCTGGTGCGCTGGTTCGGCGTCACGGCCCCGCGCATCGCCGTGTGCGGCCTCAATCCACACGCGGGGGAGGGCGGCCACTTGGGCCGCGAGGAGATCGAGGTGATCGCCCCCTGCCTCGAACGCCTGCGCCATGAAGGCTTCGCGCTTGACGGACCATTGCCGGCCGATACCCTGTTCACGCCGCGACATCTCGTCGGCGTCGATGCCGTGCTGGCGATGTATCATGACCAGGGCCTGCCGGTGCTCAAGTATGCCGGCTTCGGCCGAGCCGCCAACGTCACCCTGGGATTGCCGATCATACGCACCTCGGTGGATCACGGCACCGCGCTGGATCTGGCCGGCCGTGGCCTGGCCGATGCGGGCAGCCTGCGGGTCGCCGTGGCGCTGGCCGCCGAGATGGCCCGCCGCGGCTCGATCGCGGCCGCTTCCTGACGAACGACAGACAAGGACACTTGCATGGCATCGCGCCCGCCGGTTCATCGCGCTCGCAAGCGCTTCGGCCAGAACTTCCTGCGTGACCCCGGCATCATTTCGCGCATCGTGCGCGCCATCGCCCCGCGTCCCGGCGACCGGCTGGTCGAGATCGGCCCCGGCCAGGGCGCCCTGACCGAGCCGCTGATCGAGGCGGCGGGCGGCCACCTCGAGGTGATCGAGCTGGACCGGGACCTGGTCCCGGGGCTGCGCGTGCAGTTCTTCAACTACCCCGGTTTCGTCGTCCACGAGGGCGATGCGCTGAAGTTCGACTTTCGGGCGCTGCGCGGCGATGGCGAGCCGTTGCGGGTGGTGGGCAATCTGCCCTACAACATCTCGACCCCGCTGATCGGCCATCTGCTCGAGGCCGGCGATGCCATCGCCGACATGCACTTCATGCTGCAGAAGGAAGTGGTCGAGCGCCTGGCTGCCAAGCCGGGCGGCGCCGACTGGGGCCGGCTGTCGGTCATGGCCCAGTACCGCTGCCGCGTCGATGACCTGTTCACGGTGCCGCCGGAGGCGTTCGTGCCACGGCCCAAGGTCGACTCGGCCATCGTGCGGCTGACCCCCTTTGCCGAGCCGCCGTGGCCGGCCGCGGACGAGGCGCTATTGTTCCGCGTCGTGCGCCAGGCGTTCGCTCAACGGCGCAAGACCCTGCGCAACAATCTCAAGGGGCTGGTCGGGCACGAGGCCCTGACGGAACTCGGCATCGACCCCGCCCGGCGACCCCAGACCCTCGCGGTGGAGGAATTCGTCCGCATCGCCAATCATCTGGCCGCTACGGAGACGACACCATGACCCAGGTACCGGAGACGCCTTTGGAACGGGAAGTGCTGGTCGACGTGGAGCCCGCCTTTCGCGACGACGAGTCCTCTCGCGACGAGTCGCGCTACGTGTTCAGCTATACCGTGACGATACACAATCATTCGAAGCATAGCGTCCAGCTGTTGGCTCGCCACTGGCGCATCACCCAGGGCAGCGGCAAGGTGCAGGAGGTGCGCGGCAAGGGGGTGGTGGGGCAACAGCCGCTGATCGGCCCCGGCCAGACCTTCCGCTACACCAGCAGGGCCATTCTCGACGGGCCGGTCGGCGTGATGGAGGGGGCCTACACCTGCGTCGACACCGCCAGCCAGCGCCCCTTCGAGGTCGCCATCGCCCCCTTCCGCCTGGCCGGTCCCAACCAGGTACACTGACGTCGGCGGCCTGAGGGCTCTCGGCCGCCGGATATCCAACGCGACGCAAGGGAAAGTGCCATGACCGTCTATGCCGTCGGCGACCTGCAGGGCTGTCACGCCGAGTTCGTCGAACTGCTGGAGCGGATCGACTTCGACCCCGCCCGCGACCGGCTGTGGCTGGCCGGCGACCTGGTCAACCGCGGCCCCGAGTCGCTCGCCTGCCTGCGTGAGGTACGGGCGCTGGGCGATGCGGCGTCGACCGTGCTCGGCAATCACGACCTGCATCTGCTGGCGGTGGCGCGCGGCGGGGCGCGGCTCAATCGCAAGGATACCCTCGACGAGATCCTCTCCGCCCCCGACCGCGAGCCGCTGCTCGACTGGTTGCAGTCGCGCCCGTTGCTGGTGCGCCAGGATTTTGCGGACCATGAAGATACGCTGATGACCCATGCGGGGCTTCTTCCCCGCTGGTCCGCGGACGAGGCGGCCGCACTGGCCGCGGAGGTCGAGGCGCGGCTCGCCAGCGAAAGCAGCGGGGCCTTCCTCGAGCGCATGTACGGCAACGAACCGTCATGCTGGCAGGCCTCCCTCGACGGCATCGATCGCCTGCGCGTCATCGTCAACGTGCTGACACGCATGCGCTTCATCGATGCCGACGGTTGCCTCGATTTCCGCGCTAAGGAGGGGCTCGACAGCGCCCCGGCGGGCTTCGCCCCCTGGTTCCGCTACCCTCGCCGCGATGACGTACGGCTGCTGTTCGGCCACTGGGCGGCCCTGGAGGGGCGTGCCGAGGGCGCCCGGGTACGCACCGAGGCGCTGGATACCGGCTGCGTCTGGGGCGGCTGCCTCACCGCGCTGAACCTCACCACCGGCGAACGCATCGGCGTGCCCGGTCGCCGGCGCCGCTGATCACGCTCACCACCGAATTCGGGAGGCCCGATGGCAACCCCATTCCAGCATCTGACGATCGACACCCTCGAGCGCTGGCTCGAGAACGACACCTCGCTCACCCTGGTCGACATCCGCGATCCGACGAGCTTCGCCGGCGGCCATATCCCCGGTAGCCGCCACCTCGACAATGACAGCGTCGCCGCGCTGTTCGAGGCGGCCCCCCGCGAACGTCCGCTGGTGGTGGTGTGCTATCACGGCCACTCCAGCCAGCAGGCGGCGGCCTGGCTGGCGGGGCAGGGCTTCAGCGAGGTCTACAGCCTCGACGGCGGCTTCAGCGAGTGGGAGTATCGCCTGCCCGGACGGGTGGAGCGTGGCGGCCCATGAGCGCAGCGCGCGACCGTTCGACCGAAGGGCTCGAGGTCTACCGCGTGGGTGGCGCCGTGCGCGATGCCCGGCTGGGCTGGCCCACCGCCGACACCGACTGGGTGGTGGTGGGGGCGACCCCCGCAGAGATGCAACGCCGCGGCTTCCGCCCGGTGGGGCGCGACTTTCCCGTGTTCCTGCATCCCGAGACTCACGAGGAGTACGCCTTGGCGCGTACCGAGCGCAAGTCCGGCCATGGCTACACGGGCTTCGAGGTCCACGCCAGCCCCGATGTGACGCTGGAGGAGGACCTGGCCCGCCGCGACCTGACCATCAATGCCATGGCCGAGACCCCGGAGGGGGAGCTGGTCGACCCCTACGGCGGCCAGCAGGATCTCAGTGCCAAGGTGCTGCGCCATGTCTCGCCGGCCTTCGTCGAGGATCCGCTGCGGGTGCTGCGCACCGCGCGTTTTCTAGCGCGCTACGCCCGGCTCGGCTTCGTCATTGCCGGCGAGACACGGGCGCTGATGGGCGAGCTCGCGACGAGCGGCGAACTCACCCATCTGGTTGCCGAGCGGGTCTGGACCGAGACCGAGAAGGCCCTGGCGGAGGCGGACCCGGCGGTCTACTTCCGTACCCTGCACGAATGCGGCGCGCTGACGCCCCTGATGCCGGAGCTCGTCGAGGAGGAGGCGGCGTTCGAGCGAGCGCTGGCGAGGCTCGCCAGGTTGCCCGGCGACCTGTCCGAGGAGGAGCGCCCCCGCTGGCGCTGGGCGCGGTTGGTGGAACACCTTAGTGATGCCCGCCAGGCGGCGCTGGCCGAGCGCCTGCGCCTGCCGCGTCGCTATCGCGACCTGGGGCGCCAGGCTGCGCTCACCCGCCAGCTGCGCCAGCAGGCGGCGCCCGGCGCGGACGACGTGAAAGCGTGGTTGGACGGCATTGATGCCTGGCGGCGCGACGAACGTGTGCCACCTCTGATCGCGCTGGTGGCACTGGACGCCCCGGGCCTGGCCGAGCGGCTCGCGCGGGCCTGGCGGGCGGTGTCGCAACTGGAGGCGAGGCGCCTGGTGGCGGAGGGCTTTCACGGCGGTGAGCTGGGCCGGGAGCTGGCCCGCCGGCGCCGGGCCATCCTCGTGCGGGAGCTGTCGGGCGACTGAGCCGTGCCGGTGGGGCTGGCGCCGGTTAACGCGGCGCCGCGCGCGGCCAATCGAACGCGATCGGCCACAGCCGCTGCTGGCCGGGGTCGAAGGCCGACCATAGTTCGGCGTAGGTTCGCCCATCGACGGGGTGCGGTGTGTCCGGCAGCAGTTCGGATAGCGGCCGCAGCACGAAGGCGTGATGCAGGATCTCGCCGCGCGGGAGCATGACGCCGTCATGCTCGCCGACGAGGTCGCCTACCGTGAGCAGATCGATATCCAGCGTGCGCGGGCTGAACTTGGGCGTGCCCTCGCGTCGGCCGTGGTCCCGCTCGATACGCTTGCACCAGGCCTGCAGCTCTCCGACCGACCAGTCGCTGTCGAACGCTGCCACCAGGTTGTAGAAGTTGTGGCCATCCTCGAAGCCCACGGGCTCGCTCTCGTAGACGCGCGAGACGACGAGACCGGTAAAGGTGGCATCGAGGAGGTCCAGGCAGCAGCGGACATGGTGCTCGCGGTCGATGTTACTGCCGATGCTGACGCTGACGCGGGTCATCGCGCGCTCCCCTGGCAAGTACCCCGTTCGATGCGCACGCCCACGGCCGCGGCGGCTGGCACCGCGCCCGGCTTGCGCAGCGTCAGCCGCAGCCAGGGCACGCCAAATTCTTGCATCAACAGCTGTGCGAGGCGTTCGGCGAAGGTCTCGACCAGGGCGTAGTCGTGCTCGTCGGCGAAGCCGGCGATGCGCTGGCTGACGGCGGCGTAATCGAGCGTCTTTGCCAGGTCGTCGTCGGCCGCTGCCGGGCGGATGTCGGTGGCCAGTTCCAGGTCGAGCGTCAGCCGCTGGCGGATGGTGCGCTCCCAGTCATAAACGCCGATGACCGTCTCGATCTCGAGAGACTCGATCAGTATGCGGTCCATGCGCGGCTCCCATCGGAAAAAACGAAGGCCCGATTGTACTGAGCGCTGTGGGGGAATGACAGGTCCATGGCGCTGTCCCCGGGGCGCCGGGGCTGGCATCATGCAGCGATGGGCGCATGAGGGAGGCGGGACCGGGTGACGGTCGAAGGGCTACTGCTGCTGTTGGGGCTGGCGTTGCTGGGCTACGTCAGCGGTTCCTGCTTGGGGGCGCTGTGGATCTGCCGCCTGGCGGGCGTCGGCGATCCTCGCCGGGAGGGCTCGGGCAACCCGGGCTTCTCCAATGTGCTGCGCCTGCATGGGCGGCGGCTGGCGGCGGCGACCCTGCTGCTCGACGCCGTGAAGGGCATGCCTGTGCTGTGGCTGGCCATGGGGCTGGGCCTGGCGCCATGGGCCCAGGGGGCGGTGGGGCTGGCGGTGCTGCTGGGGCACAGCTACCCGCCCTGGCATCGCTTCCGCGGCGGCAAGGCGGTGGCCAGCGCCTTCGGTGTACTGCTGGTGCTGACGCCTTGGGTGGCGCTGTGCTGCGCTGCGCTGTGGACGTTGCTGGCCTGGCGAGTGCGTACGGCCGCCGTGGCATCCCTGGCCAGTGCCGGGATCGCCCCGCTGGCCAGCCTGTGGCTGGCGCCGGACTACGTGTGGGTCGTGATGGCCTTCACCGCTCTGGTGCTGGTGCGGCACCTGCTCAACATCCATCGGCTGCGCCACGGTGACGAGCCGGGGCTCTAGGTGCCGGTCGGTGCCGCGAGGGTCTCCATCGGCCAGCGCGGCACCGCTTTCATCTGGCCGAGTGCGTCGCGCTCCCCGGCCAGCAGGCGGCGGGCGCCGGCCAGGGCGATCATGGCGCCGTTGTCGGTGCAGAAGCGGCCGCGGGGGTAGTAGACCCGTACGCCGCGCTTCTCGGCCTCGTGGGCCAGGCGCTCGCGCAGGCGCGCGTTGGCGCTCACCCCGCCGGCCATCACCAGCCGCTTGAGGCCGGTGTCGTCCAGCGCCCGGCGGCACTTGATCACCAGGGTATCCACTACCGCTTCCTCGAAGGCCCGGGCCACGTCGGCGCGCGCCTGCTCGTCGAGCTCGCCGGCCTGGTCGAGCTGGCGCAGGGTGGTCAAGGTATGGGTCTTGAGCCCCGAGAAGCTGAAGTCGAGACCCGGGCGATCGGTCATCGGTCGCGGGAAGCGAAAGCGCTTCGGATCGCCCGATTCGGCCAGCCCGGCCACCTGCGGGCCGCCGGGGTAGGCCAGGCCGAGCATCTTGGCGGTCTTGTCGAAGGCCTCGCCGGCGGCGTCGTCGACCGACTCGCCCAGCAGGCGATAGCGGCCCTGGCCCCGGACCTCGACCAGCTGGGTATGGCCGCCGGAGACCAGCAGCGCGACGAAGGGAAAGTCGGGCGGCGACGCCTCGAGCATGGGCGCCATCAGATGGCCCTCCATGTGATGCACCCCGAGTACCGGGATGTCCAGCGCGCGGGCCATTCCGTGCGCGGTGCTGGCGCCGACCATCAGCGCCCCGACCAACCCCGGCCCGGCGGTATAGGCGATGGCGTCCAGCTCGCCGCGGGCCAGGCCGGCATCATCGAGTACCTGCTGGATCAGCGGCAGCAGGCGCCGGGTATGGTCGCGGGAGGCGAGTTCAGGCACCACGCCGCCGTACTCGGCATGCATGGCGATCTGGCTGTAGAGGGCGTCGGCCAGCAGGCCGCGGTCGGTGTCGTAGATCGCGACGCCGGTCTCGTCGCAGGAGGTCTCGATGCCAAGGACTCGCATGGTGCAGGCTCGTGAGGCGTGAAAGCCGGCATTCTAACAAATCGGGGCGCCGCCATCCCGCTTTCGGTCGCTGGAATTTGCAATGCTTGGCAGCGCCGACTAAACTATCGTGCGCTGTACAATTGGGTCGTGCGCCCGGCAGGCCTGTCGCCAACGGCGGTGTGGTGTGTTAGAGGGCGTGCGTTCTAACCGAACTCAAGATTCTAAGGTAGGTGAGTGCTTAATGCCTTCTGTCAAAGTACGTGATAACGAGCCGTTTGACGTCGCGCTGCGTCGCTTCAAGCGTTCCTGTGAAAAAGCCGGCATTCTCTCCGAGGTGCGTCGTCGCGAGCACTACGAGAAGCCGACTGCAGAGCGCAAGCGCAAGGCGGCCGCCGCGGTGAAGCGTCACGCCAAGAAGCTTCAGCGTGAGCGCAAGCGTTTCGAACGGCTCTATTGATCCGTACTCGGGGAGTGCCGACGCCCTGGGCATCGGTGCTTCCGGAAGGATGACCAAGCGGCTGCCGTCAGGTGGCCGCTTGTCTTTCACGACCCGTTCCTCTCCCTGTTTCCATCACCCCGACGGGAGGTGGCGAGACCTGCATGGCCGGCCAGATCCCTCAGCGTTTCATCGATGACCTGCTGGCGCGCGTCGACGTGGTCGAAGTGGTGGGCGAGCGGGTACAGCTGAAAAAGGCCGGGCGCAACTATTCCGGCCTGTGCCCTTTCCATCAGGAAAAGACGCCCTCCTTCACCGTCAGCGCCGACAAGCAGTTCTACCACTGCTTCGGCTGTGGTGCCCATGGCAACGCCCTGCGCTTCCTGATGGAGTACGACAAGCTGCGCTTCCCCGAGGCGGTGGAGCAGCTGGCGTCGCGGCTGGGGCTCGAGGTGCCGCGCGAAGGCGACGACGATCCACGTGCCCAGGCGCGGGAACGCAAGCGTCAGGAAGGGGTCAACCTGCTCGAGCTCGCGGCCAGCTTCTATCGCGAGCGGCTGAAGATGGCCGAGGGGCAGGCGGCGCGGGACTACCTGGCCCGGCGCGGTCTCTCCGAGGAGGTGCAGCGCGACTTCGGCATTGGCTATGCCCCGGACGACTGGGAGGCGCTCAAGCGCCACCTGAGCGCCCGCGACATTGCAGAGGCGGTGCAGGTCGAGTACGGCCTGCTGGTGCAGCGTGAGGAGAGCGGGCGGACCTACGACCGCTTTCGCGACCGGGTCATGTTCCCGATCCGCGACGTGCGCGGGCGTACCATCGCCTTTGGCGGCCGGGTGCTGGGTGATGCCAAGCCCAAGTACCTCAATTCCCCCGAGACGCCGGTGTTCCACAAGGGGCGTGAACTCTACGGGCTATTCGAGGCCAGGCAGGCCAACCCGCGGCTGGAGCGGGTGGTCATCGTCGAGGGCTACATGGACGTGGTGGCGCTGGCCCAGTTCGGCATCCGCAACGCCGTGGCCACCCTCGGCACCTCCACCAGCGAGGAGCACCTGTCACGGCTGTTTCGCATGGTCGATGAAGTGGTGTTCTGCTTCGACGGTGACAAGGCCGGGCGCCAGGCGGCCAGTCGCGCGCTGGAAACCGTGCTGCCGCAGATGATCGACGGGCGCGAGGCGCGCTTCCTGTTCCTGCCCGAAGGCGAGGATCCGGACACGCTGGTGCGCCGCGAAGGACCGGAGGCCTTCGAAGATCGGATCACCTGTGCCAGCCCGTTGTCGGAGTTCCTGTTCGACCAGGCGGCGCGGGGCCGGGACCTGGGGCGAGTCGAGGAGCGCGAGCGTTTCGCCAGCCAGGTGCTCAAGGCCGCGAGCCGCCTGCCGCGGGGCATGCTGCAGACGGTGCTGCTGGGGGAACTCGCGCGGCGCACCGGTGTCGATCCGTCTCGCTTCGAAGCGCTCCTGGCGGTGGACGAGGGGGCGCCGGTCGAGCCGAATGTCGCGCCTGCGGCCGCTCCTGTCGGGCAGGGGATGCCGGGCGATGCGCCGGCCAGGGAGGGCTCGCTGGGACTGGTGGCGCGCGTGCTGCAGCTGCTGGTGCACGAGCCGGCGCTGGTCGACCGCCTGCCCGCCGAGGACGACTGGTGCCCCGAGGGAGAGGGAGATGCCGCGCTATGCCGCGAGCTGGTCCGGCTGTTGCGTGCCGGACGCTACCGCAGCCCCCAGGTGGTGCTGGCCCATTTCCAGGGCAGCGCTCAGGGCGAGCGGTTGGCTCGCCTGGCGCGGCGCGAGATGCTGATTCCCCGCGAGGCGCGAGGCAAGGAGCTGGAGGGGCTGGTCGACTATCTCGTGCGTCATCGCCAGCGCCAGTCGCCGCAGGAGGAGTTCGAGGCACTGCTGGCGAGGGAGCGCGGGGGCGAGCGGCTCTCGCTGGAGGCGAGGCGGCGCCTGCAGGAGTTGCTGGTCGAGCTGGCGCGCTGAGCGGTGGGGTTGTTTTCCCCGCGCTTCACCCCCACACAGGAGTATGGCGGTCAAGGCGCAGACGGCATAACCGTTTAAACTAACACACCTGAGTGTTCGAGCAAATGGGTCGCACTGGCGGGGTCGCGAGGTTTCCCGCTATACTATTGGGCTTCATGAGTTTTCTCCACCCCAGCGCTTCAGGTGCTTCATTCTTCTTCGTCGAGATAGGGTTTCTATGGCTGGAAATGCGCAGCAGCAGTCACGTCTGAAGGAGTTGATCGCGCGTGGCAAGGAACAGGGCTACCTGACCTACGCCGAGGTCAACGACCACCTCCCCGAGGATATTGCCGATCCCGATCAGGTGGAAGACATCATCGGCATGATCAACGACATGGGTATCAGCGTCGTCGAGGAGGCTCCCGACGAAGATACCCTGATGATGTCCGATCACTCCGCCGACGAGTCGGCTGCCGAAGAAGCCGTGGCTGCCCTGGCGGCGGTGGAAAGCGACGTGGGTCGCACCACCGACCCCGTGCGCATGTACATGCGCGAGATGGGCACCGTGGAGCTCTTGACCCGCGAGGGCGAGATCGAGATCGCCAAGCGCATCGAGGAGGGGACGCGCGAGGTGATGTCGGCCCTGGCCTGGCTGCCCGGTGCGGTGGACTCGATTCTCGAGGCCTACGATGCGACCCAGGACGAGGAGGCACCCGGCCGCCTCTCCGACCTCTTTTCCGGCTTCATCGACCCTGACGAAGGCATCCCCGGCGTGGCCGAGGCCGAGCTTCCCGAGGAGGAGATCCGCGCGAGCGACGACGAAGACGACGACGCCGACGACGAAGACGACGACGATAACGACGAGGCGGAAGAGGAGAGCACCGGCGGCCCCGACCCCGAGGAAGCCAAGGCCCGCTTCGAGCAGATCCGCGAGCAGAACGAGCTGGTGCGCGAGGCGATCGCCCAGCATGGGCGGGGCAGCGCGCAGGCCCAGGCCGAGATGGAGCGCCTGGCCGAGCTGTTCTCCCCGATCAAGCTGGTGCCCAAGCACTTCGAGCGCCTCGTCGGTCAGGTGCGGATCAGCGTCGAGCAGGTCCGCGCCCAGGAAAAGACGGTGATGCAGCTGTTCGTCAAGAAGGCGAAGGTACCGCGCAAGAACTTCATCAAGGCGTTTCCGGGCAACGAGTCGCGCCAGGAGTGGGTCGACGAGTTCATCGCCGAGAATGCCAAGTTCGCTGAGCGTCTGGAGCCCCTGCGTGCCGATATCCAGCGCGCCCAGCGCCGGATCGCCTTCGAGGAGGAGATGGTCCAGCTGGCGGTGGCCGAACTCAAGGAGATCAACCGCCGGCTCTCCATCGGCGAGGCCAAGGCGCGCCGTGCCAAGAAGGAGATGGTCGAGGCCAACCTGCGTCTGGTGATCTCCATCGCCAAGAAGTACACCAACCGCGGGCTGCAGTTCCTGGACCTGATCCAGGAGGGCAACATCGGCCTGATGAAAGCGGTCGACAAGTTCGAATACCGCCGCGGCTACAAGTTCTCGACCTATGCCACCTGGTGGATTCGCCAGGCGATCACCCGCTCGATCGCCGACCAGGCGCGCACCATCCGCATTCCGGTGCACATGATCGAGACCATCAACAAGCTCAACCGCGTGTCGCGCCAGATGCTGCAGGAGATGGGTCGCGAACCGACGCCGGAAGAGCTGGGCGAACGCCTCGAGATGCCCGAGGACAAGGTGCGCAAGGTGCTCAAGATCGCCAAGGAGCCGATCTCCATGGAGACGCCCATCGGCGACGATGACGACTCGCACCTGGGTGACTTCATCGAGGACAGCACCATGCAGCTACCGGTCGACCTGGCCACCGGCGAGGGTCTGATCGAGGCCACCCGCAACGTGCTGGGCGGACTCACCGCCCGCGAGGCCAAGGTGCTGCGCATGCGCTTCGGGATCGACATGAACACCGACCACACCCTGGAGGAGGTCGGCAAGCAGTTCGACGTGACCCGCGAGCGAATTCGCCAGATCGAGGCCAAGGCGCTGCGCAAGCTGCGCCATCCGAGCCGTTCTGAGCCGCTGCGCTCGTTCCTCGACGAGTGATTTAAAGCCCCGACAGCCCGGGATGACAGGACGCCCACGGCCGCATGGCTGTGGGCGTCCTGCTTTCGGGCGTTGGCAAGGCG
Source organism: Billgrantia sulfidoxydans (assembly GCF_017868775.1). Classification (NCBI taxonomy): domain Bacteria; kingdom Pseudomonadati; phylum Pseudomonadota; class Gammaproteobacteria; order Oceanospirillales; family Halomonadaceae; genus Billgrantia; species Billgrantia sulfidoxydans. Next base: position 1,013,973 of record NZ_CP053381.1, read on the forward strand.
GCAACCGAGGGAGTCGTCGGGCCTCAGGGCAGGGCGCGAGCCTGCTGCCAACGCCGGGTGAGCAGAACCAGCTCGATAACGGCGATCAGCAGCAGGCTGTAGCCGAGCAGTTCGGTGATCTCTTCGGCGGCCTCCTTGAAGGTGCGCAGATAGTGCTCCTCGAGAATGGCCATCCACATTGCGCTGCGCCCGTACAGGCGGGAGAAGACGTAGGTGACGAGAAAGCCGGCGGCGAAGAGGCCGAACGAGAAGCTGTTGCCGTAGGCGACGAACTCGTCCAGGAAGCGTCGGCGCCGCCACAGGGCGAGGGTGAGACAGGGAAGCAGTACCAGGGTGACGAGCGTCTGCCAGGCGCCGTCGAAAAGGTGCCGGTCCAGGTAATAATCCTGCTCGCGAATCAGCGAGGCGACGATCAGCGCCAGCATCAGCAGCGAGACGGTGGGGAGTTCGCGCCTGACCGAAGGCGTCCACAGCAGTAGTGCACTGGCTGACAGCACGGCGCTCTGGCACAGCTCGGTGAAGCCCAGTTCGGCGAAGGAGCGCCTGGCGGGAAGATACAGCGCCTCGTAGTAGATGCCTTGCAAGAACGCAGCGACGAGCAGGATATAGCACACGGCCCGAAGGCAAGCCGCAGCAAAGCTGATAGGCGCCGTGGGCGGCGGCGACAGGGGAGTTCGATGCATGGAGGTTCCGCTGGGGCAGGACAAACAAGATTCGCGCAGAGTGTAGCGTCATCGCGACGGGACCGCCATGGGCAGGCCCTGGCTGCGTTGCGCCTCCTCCACGATCCAGTCGTGTACCGCGGCGACCCGGCGGTCGTCCAAGGCGCCGCTAGTGTGCACGATGCCGTAGCGCTTGCCGGTCGGGATGCGCTGGGGAAAGGGCGCGATCAGGCGGCCGGTCTGCAGTTCGTCGGTGAGCAGGGCCTGCCGCGCAATGGCGACCCCCATGCCCGCCACCGCCGCCTCCATTGCCAGCCGGTGGCGATTGAACGTGTAGCCGCGGCGCACGTTGAGCGGCGGCGCCTCGATGGCATGCAGGTAGTGTTCCCACTCGGCGTAAGGGTGCCCGCCGCGCCAGGCGGTGATGTCGTGCAGCAGCGGGTACCAGGCCAGCTCCTCGGGGCGGGACAGGGCGGGGCGACGGCGCATCAGTGCGGGGGCACAAACGGGAAAGATCACCTCTTCCATCAGCGGCGTGATGGCGAGTCCCGGGTAGTAGCCGTCGTTGAGGTCGATGGCGAGGTCGAACTCGCCCTCGCGTAGCGACAGACTGCTATCCTCGGCGATGACCTGCAGTTCGATGTCGGGGAAGCGCGCCTGCAGTCGCGGCAGCCTCGGCATCAGCCATTTGCTGAGAAACGCCGGCACGCTGCGCAGGCGGATCACGCCGCTCATTACGCCACTGCGCAGGCGCTTTACCTCGAGGCCGACAGACTGGTAGGCCTCGTCGACCACGGCGGCCAGTCGCTTGCCCTCCTCGGTGAGCTCCAGGCGCCGCGGCAGGCGACGGAACAGGCGGAAGCCCAGCCGCTCCTCGAGCTGCTTGATCTGCTGGCTCACCGCACCGGTGGTGACGTGGAGCTCTTCCGCCGCGCGAGTGAAGGAGAGGTGGCGGGCACTGACGGCGAAGACCTTCAGCCAGGCGTGGGTCTGGGCATGCAGGAGTCGGCTCATCGTTTAGTTTTGCTATAGCTCCTAGCAGATATTCTCGTTTGCCGAGGGGCGCTTTCGCCACCAACATAAGGTCAACCGTGCCGTGAAGGCAAATATGTTTTAGCCAGGCTGATGCATGAGTCGCACAAGAGGCGATCGGCCGGCAGCAGACGAGGTGGCATATGGCAATCAGTGTCTTCGACCTGTTCAAGATCGGGATCGGTCCTTCCAGTTCCCATACGGTGGGGCCGATGCGGGCCGCCTACGATTTCGTTCAGGCGCTGCGCGACGAGGACCGCCTCGAGCGGGTGGCGCGAATCGAGATCCGCTTGTACGGTTCGCTGTGCGCCACCGGCAAGGGGCACGGTACCGACCGTGCCGTGGTCATGGGCCTGATGGGTGAGCGCCCCGACCAGATCGATCCGGCCATCGTCACGCCCTGCATCGAGGAGCTGCTCGAAGCGAACACACTGATGCTCGACGGCCGCCTGGCGATCCCCTTCCTGTGGGCGCGCGACATGCAGTGGCACGAGGAGTGCCTGCCCTATCACCCCAATGCCATGACACTGATTGCCCACGGCCACGGCGGCGAACAGTGGCACAACACCTACTATTCGATCGGCGGCGGTTTCGTCGTCGACGAGGCGCAGGCCGAGCGCGGCGAGCTGGACCAGGACACCACTGCGCTGCCTTACGACTTCAACTCGGCGGCCGAACTGCTGGCCCTGTGCCGCATGCACGACATGCGCATCAGTGAGCTGATGCTGGAGAACGAGAAGGCCTGGCGCAGCGAAGCCGAGGTGCGTGACGGGCTGTGGCAGATCTGGCAGGCCATGCGGGCCTGTGTCGATGCCGGGCTCGAACACGAGGGCGTGCTGCCCGGAGGGCTCAACGTCAAGCGGCGTGCCGCGGCGCTGCACCGTCGGCTGCTGGCGGCGCGGGACGACCAGAGCCTGATCGCCTCGACCTTCGGGGCGATGGATTGGGTCAACGTCTTCGCCCTGGCGGTGAACGAGGAGAACGCCGCCGGTGGTCGCATGGTGACCGCGCCGACCAACGGCGCGGCCGGTATCATTCCCGCCGTGCTGCACTACTACATGAAGTTTCAGTCCGGCGCCTGCGAGCGCGACGTGGTCGATTTCCTGCTCGCGGCCGGTGCGGTAGGCATCCTGTGCAAGAAGAACGCTTCCATCTCCGGTGCCGAGGTCGGCTGCCAGGGCGAGGTGGGCTCGGCGTGCGCCATGGCCGCAGCGGGACTGGCGGAAGTCATGGGGGGGAGCGTCGGCCAGGTGGAAAATGCCGCCGAGATCGGCCTGGAGCACAACCTCGGTCTGACCTGCGACCCGGTGGGCGGGCTGGTGCAGGTGCCTTGCATCGAACGTAACGCCATCGCCTCGGTCAAGGCGATCAACGCCGCCCAGATGGCGTTGCGTGGCGATGGCGAGCACTTCATCTCGCTCGACAAGGCGATTCGCACCATGCGCGACACCGGCCGCGACATGCAGGACAAGTACAAGGAAACCTCACGCGGCGGCCTGGCGGTCAACGCCATCGAATGCTGAAAGCGGCAGGGTGGCGCTAGCCGCCCTGTCGAGCCCTGTCTCTCGACGCGATGTCCCGGCGGCATCGCGTTTTTCGTTCGCAAGCTACTGAAGTGCCGGTACCTCTACGCCATTGGTCGAGTTCGACCCTTCGGCTATTGCCCCGCGGGAGTCTCTCCTCTAGCTTACGTTAACGTAAAGGTTAGAAGTCCGGGCGAGGCCAAGCCAGTCTTCGCCTTCACCACAACGACAACAATCAGCATGGATCGCCGCGACGATCCAGAGAGGACGTCTCATGACCCAGGAGTTCATACTGGAAACTCGCGGGTTGACCAAACAGTTCCGCGGCTTTACCGCCGTGGATGACGTCAACCTGCAGGTCCGGGAGGGGCATATTCACGCCTTGATCGGCCCCAATGGCGCCGGCAAGACGACCGTCTTCAATCTTCTTACCAAGTTCCTGCCACCGACACGGGGCGAGATCCTCTACCGCGGCAAGGCGATCACCGGCATGAAGGCCAACGAGATCGCACGCATGGGCATGGTGCGCTCGTTCCAGATATCCGCGGTGTTCGCCCACATGACTGCGCTGGAGAACGTGCGCGTGGCGCTGCAGCGACCAATCGGCACCTCGTTTCACTTCTGGAAGTCCGAGCGAACCCTCGAGCACCTCGACGAGCGGGCGATCGAGCTGCTCGACGAGGTCGGCCTGCGCGACTATGCCGACGTGCTGACCGTGGAGATGCCCTACGGGCGCAAGCGGGCCCTGGAGGTTGCCACCACGCTGGCGATGAACCCGACCCTGATGCTGCTCGACGAGCCGACTCAGGGCATGGGGGCGGAGGACGTCGATCGCATCGTCGAGCTGATTCGCCGGGTGGCCCAGGGTCGCACGGTATTGATGGTCGAACACAACCTCAGCGTGGTGAGCCGTCTTTGCGACCGGATCACCGTGCTGGCGCGCGGCGCGGTGCTGGCGGAGGGCGACTACGAGACGGTGTCCGCCGATCCGCGGGTGAGGGAAGCCTACATGGGCAGCGAGGCTGCGGCCGAGGAGGCCAGCGCATGAACCAGGTCGTCGAACAGCCGACTCGCAGCGACTACCGCGATCACGACGGTGCCGAGATGCTGCGCATCCGTGACCTGCACGCTTTCTACGGTGAGTCCCACATTCTGCATGGGGTCGACATGGAGGTGCGTCGCGGCGAGCTGGTCACCCTGCTGGGTCGCAACGGCGCAGGCCGCAGCACCACGCTCAAGGCGATCATGAGCATGGTCGGCCGGCGTACCGGCTCGATCACGATCAACGGCACCGAAACCATCGGCATGAAGGCGCATCGCATTCCGCGGCTGGGGGTCGGTTACTGCCCCGAGGAGCGCGGCATCTTCGCCAGCCTCGACGTGGAAGAGAACCTGCTGCTGCCGCCCACGGTGCGCTCGGGAGGCATGTCGATCGACGAGATCTACGAGATGTTTCCCAATCTCTACGAGCGCCGCCGCAGCCAGGGCACACGCCTTTCGGGCGGCGAGCAGCAGATGCTGGCCATGGCGCGCATCCTGCGCACCGGCGCCCGCATGCTGCTGCTCGACGAGATCACCGAGGGGCTGGCACCGGTCATCGTGCAGAAACTGGGCGAGGTGTTGATCAAGCTGCGTGACCGCGGCATGACCATCGTGCTGGTGGAGCAGAACTTCCGCTTCGCCGCGCCATTGGCGGATCGCCACTACGTCATGGAGCACGGCCGTATCGTCGAGGAGATCAGCGCGTCCCAGCTGCCATCGAAGCGTGATCATCTCAATGCCCTGCTAGGAGTCTAGCCACCCGACGGAGCAAGCCCGGCTCGCCGTGCCCAGGCCGGCGGGCCATTCGCAAGCCGCGCCTTTCAGGCCACATAGAACCACAACAACCGGGTTTCACCACTGATCGTCACCACAACGAATCGCGACTTTCCCGCGTGCGCGTGACAACAACAACCCGCCCAACCGGGCTTTGGAGACGAAAATGACCTTCATCAAGAAGACCCTCGCCAGCAGTATCGCCATCGCCGCCACCGCCGCCATGGCGACCGCCGCCCAGGCGGAGATCAGCGACGGGACGGTGCGCATCGGCTATCTCGCCGACATGTCCGGCACCTATCGCGATCTGGCCGGTCCGGGCGGCCTCGAGGCCCTGGAGATGGCGATCGAGGATTTCGGCGGCAGCGTCGACGGCGCGCCGATCGAGGTGTTCAGCGCCGACGACCGCAACAGCGCCGACGTGGGCGCCAACACCGTGCGCGAGTGGGTCGACCAGCGCAATGTCGACCTGGTGGCCGGCATGGTCGCCTCATCGGTGACCATCGCCGTGACCAACGTGCTGGAAGCCAACGACAAGCTGGGCATCGTATCCGGCTCGGCGGCCTCGAGCATCACCAACGAGCACTGCACGCCGAACCATATCCACTGGGTCTACGACACCTACCCGCTGGCCAACGGCACCGCCCGTGCGGTGGTCGAGCAGGGCGGGGACACCTGGTTCATGCTCACCGCCGACTACGCCTTCGGCCATGCGCTCGAGGCAGACGTCACCAAGGTGGTGGAGGAGAACGGCGGCGAGGTCATCGGTGGTGTGCGCCATCCGTTCCCCACCGACGACTTCTCCTCCTACATCCTCCAGGCCCAGGGCTCCGGGGCCAAGATCATCGGCCTGGCCAATGCCGGTTCCGATACCGTCAACGCCATCAACACCGCGAGCCAGTTCGGCGTGGTCGAGGCGGGCCAGCAGCTTGCCGGCCTGCTGGTGTTCCTCAACGACGTCTACGCCATGGGTCTCGATGCCACCCAGGGCCTGCTGCTGACCACCGGCTGGTACTGGAACATGGACGACGAGTCGCGCGAATGGGCCGAGCGCTACTACGAGCGCGTGGGCAGCATGCCGACCATGGTCCAGGCCGGTATCTATTCCAGCACCATGCACTACCTGCAGGCCGTGCAGGCCACCGGCAGCGACGATACCCAGACGGTGCGCGAGTACATGATGAAGCAGCCGATCCACGACTTCTTCGCGCGCAACGGGCGTATCCGCGAGGATGGCCGCATGGTGCACGACATGTACCTGGCCCGCGTGAAGTCGCCGGCAGAGTCCACCCACGAGTGGGACCTCTACGAGATCCTCACCTCCATTCCCGCCGAGGAGGCCTACCGCCCGCTGTCGGAGAGCCAGTGCGACCTGGTGCAGAACTGAAGCATGGCAAGTCGGCGGCGGCTGCGGCCGCCGCCCGTCTGACGGCGAGGAGAACCTGACATGACGATGATATTCGGCGTGCCGTTGGCGGTGTTCATGGGCCAGCTTCTGCTGGGCCTGATCAATGGCGCCTTCTACGCCCTGCTGAGCCTGGGCCTGGCGGTGATCTTCGGCCTGCTGAAGATCGTCAACTTCGCCCATGGGGCCATGTACATGCTGGGAGCCTTCGCCACGCTGCTCGGCCTGCGCTACCTGGGCATCAACTACTGGGCCGCGCTGCTGCTGGCGCCGTTGGCGGTGGGGCTGTTCGGCATGCTGATCGAGCGAGTCCTGCTGCGCCGCATCGGCCATCTCGACCACCTCTACGGCCTGCTGCTGACCTTCGGCCTGGCGCTGATCTTCGAGGGCTCGCTGATCAACCTGTTCGGCGTCTCGGGCGCCCGCTACCCGACACCCGAGTCGCTCGCCGGCGGCTACCAGCTGGGCTTCATGTTCCTGCCCAAGTACCGCGCCTGGGTGCTGCTGGCGGCCGTCGTCGTGTGCTTCGCCACCTGGTTCATCATCGAGCGCACGCGCCTCGGTGCCTACTTGCGCGCCGGCACCGAGAACCCGGCGCTGATGCAGGCCTTCGGTGTCAACGTGCCGCTGCTGGTCACGCTGACCTATGGCTTCGGCGTGGCACTCGCCGCCTTCGCCGGTGTGCTGGCCGCACCGCTCTATCCGGTGTCGCCGACCATGGGTTCCAACCTGCTGATCGTGGTCTTTGCGGTGGTGGTCATCGGCGGCATGGGCTCCATCCTGGGTGCCGTCGTCACCGGGCTGGCGATGGGCCTGATCGAGGGCCTGACCAAGGTGTACTACCCCGAGGCGGCCAATACCGTAATCTTCCTGGTGATGATTCTGGTGCTGCTGCTCAGACCCACCGGACTCTTCGGCAAGGAGGCATGACGACATGGCCACGACCCAAACCATGACGCCTTCCATGAAGCGCGAGCGTCGCGCCACCCTGCGCCGCAACGCCTTCTATGCGGTACTGGTCGCGATCGGCCTGGTGGCGCCCTTCGTCGCCTACCCGGTGTTCCTGATGAAGGTGCTGTGCTTCGCCCTGTTTGCCTGTGCCTTCAACCTGCTGCTGGGCTATGCCGGCCTGCTCTCGTTCGGCCACGCGGCCTTCCTGGCCACCGGCGGCTACGTGACCGGCTACCTGCTGTCGAGCTACCCGGCACTGACTCCCGAACTGGGCATCCTGAGTGGCACAGCCGCCGCCGTGGTGCTGGGCACTGTGTTTGGCATCCTGTCGATCCGGCGCCAGGGCATCTACTTCGCCATGGTCACCCTGGCCCTGGCGCAGCTGATGTTCTTCTTCTACATTCAGGCGCCCTTCACCGGCGGCGAGGATGGCCTGCACGGCGTGCCGCGTGGCGACCTGTTCGGCTTCATCAGCCTGCGCAGCAGCCTGGCCATGTACTACTTCGTCTTCGCGGTCTTCCTGTTCGGTTTTGCCCTGATCCAGCGCGCCGTGCACTCGCCGTTCGGCCAGGTGCTCAAGGCGATCCGCGAGAACGAGCCGCGGGCGGTGTCGCTCGGCTACAACGTCGATGCCTATAAGCTGGTGGCGTTCATCCTCTCCGCCGGCCTGGCCGGCCTGGCCGGCTCCACCAAGACGATAGTGTTCCAGCTCGCCTCGCTGACCGATGCCCACTGGCACATGTCCGGCGAAGTAATCCTGATGACCTTGCTCGGCGGCGTGGGCACGCTGTTCGGTCCGGTGGTGGGGGCGGGGCTCGTGGTAAGCCTCCAGCATCTGCTGGCGCAGTCGCCGCTGGGCAACTGGGTCGGTCCGATCCTGGGGGGAATCTTCGTGCTCTGCGTGCTCAGTTTCCGCAGCGGTATCGTGGGCGAGGCGCTCAAGATGTATCGCAAGAACTTCAAGTGAGGATTGTCGGCAAGCCTCTTCCTGGCGCCCTGCGGGGCGCCTTTTTTATTCCGTCGCCGTGCAGGCCCGCTCCAGGCTGGCGGGCAGGTGCTCGACCAGGTAATCGACGAACTGGCGCACCTTGGCGGCGTGCTGGCGGTGTCGCGGCATCACCGCCCAGACCCCGGCATCGCGGCACTGGAAGCGGGACAGCACTTCGACCAGCTCGCCGCTGGCGAGATAGGGCGTGACGTAGTAGTCGGGCAGCTGTGCCAGCCCCAACCCCTTGAGCGCCGCATCCAGCAGCGCAATCCCCGAATTGGCCTGCCAGGGGCCCTGTACGCGTACCTCGCGGTGTAGCCCTTCGATATCGAAACGCCAGACATCGCGCGAGCCGATCAGGCAGCGGTGATGGGCGAGTTCCGCCACCGAGTGCGGATGCGAGATGCCCTGGAAGTAGGCGGGGGAGGCGACGACGAATTCGTGCCGCTCGCACAGGCGGCGCGCCACCAGCGAGGAGTCCTGCAGGGTCCCCATGCGTATGACCACGTCGTAGCCTTCGTCGATCACGTCCACCTGGCGGTTGGTCAGGTGCAGGCGCATCTCGAGCTGAGGGTGCAGGCGCAGGAAATCATTGACCAGTGGGGCGAGGAAACGCTCGCCGAAGGTGGTGGCACAGCTGATCTGGAGCACGCCGTGGGGGCGCTCCTGCAGGCTCTGCAGGTCGCTCTCGGCCTCGCGAAAGCCGTCGAGCAGTTCGCGGCAGCGCGCATAGTAACGTTCGCCGGCATCGGTGAGGTGGATCTGGCGCGTGGTGCGGTAGAGCAACGGCAACCCCAGCTCCTGCTCGAGCTGCGCCACCTGCCGGCTGATGTGCGAGTTGGAGACGTGAAGCTGGCGTGCCGCAGCGGCAAAGGTGCCGAGGCGGACCACTTCGACGAAGGCCTCGATGCCGTCCCAGTGAGCCATGGGCACTCCATTATTGCTCAATTGGAATAATGTTGTGTCGTTGTTTCTATATCATCATAACCTTGGCCACACCTAGACTGATAGGGGTAGTTACTCACCATCAGGAGATCCGAATGAAGTCGCGTGCCGCCGTTGCTCTTGAAGCGGGCAAGCCCCTCGAGCTCACCGAAATCGATGTCCAGGATCCCAAGGCCGGGGAGGTGCTGGTGCGCATCGCCGCGACCAGCGTCTGCCACACCGACGCCTTCACGCTGTCGGGCGCCGACCCGGAGGGGCTGTTCCCCTCGGTGCTGGGCCACGAGGGGGCCGGCATCGTCGAGGCGGTGGGGCCGGGCGTCACCAGCGTCCAGCCCGGCGATCACGTCATCCCGCTCTACACCGCCGAGTGCGGCCAGTGCAAGTTCTGCCGCTCGGGCAAGACCAACCTGTGCCAGGCGGTGCGCGCCACCCAGGGCCAGGGGCTGATGCCCGACGGCACCTCGCGCTTCTCGCTCGACGGCCAGATGCTGCACCACTACATGGGCTGCTCCACCTTCAGCGAGTACACCGTGCTGCCCGAGGTCTCGCTGGCCAAGGTCTCCAAGGAGGCACCGCTGGACAAGATCTGCCTGCTCGGCTGCGGGGTGACCACCGGCATCGGCGCGGTGCTCAACACCGCCAAGGTCGAGCCGGGTTCCACCGTCGCCGTGTTCGGCCTCGGCGCCATCGGCCTGGCGGTGATCCAGGGCGCCCAGATGGCCAAGGCCAGCCGCATCATCGCCATCGACGTCAACCCGGACAAGTTCGCGCTGGCCAAGCAGTTCGGCGCCACCGACTTCGTCAATCCCAAGGAGCACGCCGACCCGATCCAGCAGGTGATCGTCGACCTGACCGACGGCGGGGTCGACTACTCCTTCGAGTGCATCGGCAACGTCAACGTGATGCGCTCGGCGCTGGAGTGCTGCCACAAGGGCTGGGGCGAGTCGGTGATCATCGGCGTGGCCGGGGCCGGCGAGGAGATCTCGACGCGGCCGTTCCAGCTGGTGACGGGCCGGGTGTGGCGCGGCTCGGCGTTCGGCGGGGTGAAGGGGCGCAGCGAGCTGCCCGGCTACGTGCAGCGCTACATGGACGGCGAGATCAAGATCGACGAGTTCATCACCCACGACATGCCGTTCGAGCAGATCAACGAGGCGTTCGAGCTGCTGCATGCGGGCAAGAGCATTCGTACGGTGCTGCACTTTTAACAGGCGCCCGGTGCCGCGCCCATGACCGGCGTCCGGTGCCTAACGATGAGGCGTGATGGCGGCTGCGCACAGGGAGCTGCCTAGAAATTGCCGTTCCGGTCGCTATCCTTGGGTAGCGACCGCAAGGAGACTGCACCATGACCATGACCGAGAACCTCGAGCCGATATCGAGCAACAAGAGCTTCGGTGGCTGGCACAAGCGCTACCGGCACCGCTCGCGAGCGCTGGATTGCGAGATGGAGTTTGCCATCTACCTGCCGCCGCAGGCCGAGACGGAGCGCGTACCGCTGCTGTGGTGGCTGTCGGGGCTGACCTGCACCGACGAGAATTTCATGCAGAAGGCGGGCGCGCATCGCGTGGCCGCGGAGCTGGGCATCGCCATCGTCTGCCCCGATACCAGCCCGCGAGGTACCGACCTGCCGGGCGAGCACGACAGCTACGACTTCGGCTCGGGTGCGGGCTTCTACGTCAATGCCACCCAGGAGCCCTGGAAGCAGCACTACCGCATGTACGACTACGTGGCGGAAGAGCTGCCGTCGGTGGTGCGCCAGCACTTCCCGCTCAACGGCCGGGAAGCGATCAGCGGCCACTCGATGGGCGGCCACGGAGCGCTCATCCTGGCCCTGCGCCGCCCCGGTCACTACCGCTCGGTGTCGGCCTTCTCGCCAATCGTCAACCCCTCCCAGTGCCCCTGGGGGCGCAAGGCCTTTCGCGAGTACCTGGGCGACGATCCCGGTGCCTGGACGCAGTACGATGCCTGCGAGCTGGTGGCCAAGGGCGCTTCGAGCCAGCACCTCTTCATCGACCAGGGGGAGGCCGACCAGTTCCTGGAGGAGCAGCTCAGGCCGGAGCGCCTCGAGGCGGTGTGCGAAGAGCAGGATCACCCCCTGACGCTGCGTCGTCAGCCGGGGTATGATCACAGCTATTTCTTCATCGCCACCTTCATCGAGGACCACCTGCGCTACCATGCCGAGCATCTTCACAAGCAGTGAGCAAACCGCCCGCCAGGGTGGGTCATGATCCGGAACTGGCTCTCTCGCACGCTACGTTGGGCGGCCCTCGTCGGGGCCGCCTTCGTCGTCCTATCCATCGTCCTGGTGCTGATGCTCAGGTTTGTGCCCGTCTATGGCTCCATGGTGATGCTGGAGCGCAAGATCGAAGCATGGACGGCAGGTGAGTCGCTCCCCATCCGCCACCAGTGGCGGCCCTGGGAGGAGCTCTCCGTCCACGCCAAGCTGGCGGTGATCGCTGCCGAGGATCAGCGCTTCGCCGTCCACCGCGGGTTCGACGTGGACGAGATGCGCCGGGCCTGGGAAGCGAGCCGCAACGGGGCGCGGCTGCGCGGGGCCAGCACCATCAGCCAGCAGACCGCCAAGAACCTGTTCCTGTGGACGGGGCGCAACTGGGTGCGCAAGGGCTTCGAGGCCTGGTTCACCGTGCTGATCGAGGCGCTATGGCCCAAGCAGCGCATCCTCGAGGTCTACCTCAATGTCGTCGAGTGGGATCATGGCGTGTTCGGCCTGGAGGCGGCCGGCCAGCACTACTTCGGGGTCTCCGCCGCGCGCCTCAGCGAGACCCAGGCCAGCCGCCTGGCGGCGATCCTGCCCAACCCGCGCCACTGGGACGCGACCCGCCCGGGCCCTCACGTCGAACGTCGCAGCCAGTGGATTCGCCAGCAGATGCGCAACCTCGGGCCAGGCTACCTCGAGCGGCTGTCGGCCGATTGAGCTGCCCTTCGCCTGCCGCAATGACCGAGCCTAGCGACGCGCCTGGCCGCGCGCCGCGAGTACCACGCCCACGATGGTGATGGCCATGCCGACCAGTGCCGCCGGTGGCAGGCGCTCGTCGAACAGCCACCAGGCCTGCAGCGCCGTGACCGGCGGCACCAGGTAGAACAGGCTGGCCACGCGCGAGGCCTCGCCGCGCCGGATCAGCGCCATCAGCAGCAGGATGGCGGCAATGGAGAGCACCAGCACCAGCCAGCCCAGGGTCAGAATGAAGGTGGGCGTCCATTCGACATGGCGCTCCTCCAGCAGCAGCGCACCGAGGCCGAGCAACATACCGGCGGCGAGATACTGCACCACCGTCCCCGAGAGCAGTGGCATGCCGGTGCAGAAGCGCTTCTGGTACAGCGTGCCCAGGGTGATGCCCGCCAGCGCGACCAGCACGCAGGCCAGCGCAGCGAGACCGAAGCCCTGGAACGAGGCCGTACTCGGGTCGAGCTTGCTGCCCAGCACCAGGGTGATCCCGGCCAGCCCCAGGGCGAGCCCGAGCCACTGCACGGCGCTGATGCGCTCGCCCAGCAGCGGCCCGGCCAACGTTGCCGTCAACAGCGGCTGCAGGCCGACCAGCAGTGCCGTGAGGCCCGCCGGCATGCCCAGGTAGATGCCGTAGAACACCCCGCCGAGGTAAGCCGCGTGCACCAACAGCCCCGATACGGCGATGTGTCCCCGCAGCCGCCAGCTGCTCGGCCAGGTTCCTCCCATCACTTTCACCAACGGAATCAGCAGGGCGAGGGTCAGCACGAAGCGGATGGACAGGAAGGTGAAGGGTTCGGCATGGGGGAGGCCGAACTTGGCACCAATGAATCCGGTACTCCACAGGGCCACGAACAGTACCGGCATGCCTGCCAGCAGGGCGGCATCGAGACGAGAGTTGGCGGGCGACGTCATCGCGGGGAAGGTCCTTGTTACACGACAAACCAAGGGTCGACGATACTGGGTTGCCGGTGCGAGCGAAAGCTAGCAGGTTAACTTTTTCGTCCGAGGCGATGGGATGAGAAGAAGTGCCTGGCGCAATGATTACATTATGTAACTTAAAAATCTGAACTCTGTTCGCTCCCCTCCGTCAGACTTCTTACATTCACAGCAACACCCTTGGAGGTATTCAATGCAACGGATGACTGCACTGTTCTCGGCCGCCCTGCTCACCGCCGGGCTGATGACCGTACAGGCGCATGCTCAGCAGGACCCCGCCCAGGATCCGGCCGGCCAGCCGCAAGCGCAGGCACCCGCACAGGACTTCTCAGACGACCAGCTCCAGCAGTTTGCCGATGCCTCCCAGGAAATCGCTGTGATTTCACAGGAATACACCGAGCGTCTGCACGCGGCCGAAGACGAGCAGTCCCAGCAGGAAGTGCGTATGGAGGCCAACGACAAGATGGTCGAAGTGGTCGAGCAGAACGGCCTCGACGTCGACACCTTCAATGCCATCGGCCATGCCATTCAGCAGGATCCCGAGCTGATGCAGCGCGTACAGGAGATGGCCGAGCAGTCGTAAGCCGGTCCCCTCCACCGAGCTAGAAAGGCCACCCGCGGGTGGCCTTTCTTGTGTCCGGCGCAAGCGCACCTTTATGCTCAGGGCGAGCGGCATGACGTCTGGCATCGACCTGGGAGCCCTACCGACATGGAAGCGGAACTACTCGAAATCCGGCAGCACATGGGGCGCTTTCCGCCCTTCGATGCCCTCGACGATGAATTGCTCGACAGCGTGGCCGGGCAGGTCGAGGTCGCCTATTTCAAGGCCGGCTCCGACATCCTCCGGCTCGATCAGGCGCTGCACGAGTTGTGCTATATCCGCAGCGGCGCGGTGGAGGTTCGACGGCGCACGGGGGATCTCTACAATCGCCTGGGCGAGGGCGACATCTTCGGTCAGTTCAGCCTACTGAGGAACCATCGCGTGCGCTTCCCGGCGCGAGCCCTGGAAGACACGCTGATCTACTACATCCCCGAGGCGGTATTCCTGCGCCTGTGCGAGGCCGACGAGCATTTCGCCGATTTCGTGGAATTGGAGCGCCCACGACTGGAAGCCGCGGTGGAGGAGCACAAGAAGGCCAACGACATGATGATCACCCGGGTGCGCAAGCTGCTGACGCGCTATCCGGTGATGGTCGAGGCGGGGGCCTCGGTACAGGAGGCGGCACGCCAGATCACCGAGGCCCAGGCCTCGGCGGCACTGATTCTCGACGCACCCGACGGCGACCCGCGGCATACCTTTACCGACAGCGAGGATCGCCCCTGGCGGCTGCGCGGCATCCTGACCGACAGTGACTTTCGTACCCGTATCGTGGCCGAGGGGGTGTCACCCGATACGCCGGTGGGCGACCTGGCGAGCGGGCGGCTGATCACCATCCAGTCGGACGAGTCGGTGCACGAGGCCATGCTGTGCATGCTGCGCAACAATATCCATCACCTGCCGGTACTCTACCGGCGCCGGCCGGTGGGCATCGTCCATCTCTCCGACATCATTCGCTACGAGACCCACAGTAGCCTCTATCTCGTCAGCAACATCTTCCACCAGTCCAGCATCGACGGGCTGGCCCGCCTGGCGCCCGACGTGCGTGCCGCCTTCGTGCGCATGGTGGAGGAGGGCGCCAGCTCGCAGATGGTCGGCAGCGCGCTGTCCACCATCGGGCGCAGCTTCGTGCGGCGTCTGCTGGAGCTGGCCGAGGAGGCGCTGGGGCCACCGCCGGTGGCGTACTGCTTCATGGTCAACGGCTCCATGGCCCGCAACGAGCAGACCATCGTCACCGACCAGGACAATGCCCTGATACTCGCCGACGATTTCGACCCGGCCCGGCACGATGCCTACTTCCTCAGCCTGGCGCAGTTCGTCAGCGACGGCCTGGCGGCCTGTGGCTACACCTACTGCAAAGGGGAGGTAATGGCGACCAATCCCCAGTGGCGCCAGCCCGTGTCGGTATGGAAGCGCTATTTCAGCGAGTGGATAGCGTCGCCCACCCCGGAGCGGTTGCTGCACTGCTCGATCTTCTTCGACCTCGACAGCGCCTACGGCGAGGAGGCCTACGTCGAGCAGCTGCAGGACCTGATCGCGCGGCAGGCACCGAACAGCCCCCGGTTCCTCGCCGCCATGGCACGCAATGCATTGAACCGCAAGCCGCCGCTGGGCTTCTTCCGCACCTTCGTGATGGAAAAGGATGGCAAGCACAACAACTCGATCAACCTAAAGCGCCGCGGCACCGCGCCGCTGGTCGACCTGATCCGCGTGCATGCGCTGGCGTGCGGCTCGCGTGCCCAGAACAGCTTCGAGCGGCTGGACGACATTGCCGCCACGCAGCTGCTGGCCCCGGGCGTGGGCGACAAGCTGCGCTACGCCATGGAGCTGCTCTCCGTGGTGCGGATTCGTCACCAGGTCCTCGACCTGCAGCATGAGCATGAACCGGACAACAACATCGAACCGGAGAACGTCGCCGACAGCGAGCGCCACCACCTGAAGGATGCCTTCCAGGTCCTGAGCCATGCCCAGAAGTTCCTCAAGTATCGCTACCCGGTGCCGCCACACGCCGGCCGGGCGCGCTGAGCCATGCTGTCTCATCGCTTGACCGCGCGTTCGCAAGGGCATGAGTGGCCCTCTTACCTGCAGCGTCGGGCGGCCGAAGCCCGAGCGCCGGTGCTGAAGGCGTTCTTCGCGGCGGACTGGCCGGCGCCCGAAACGCCCATCGGCGAGGCACCGCTGGTGGCCCTGGACCTGGAGACCACCGGCCTCGACGTGCAGCGCCATGCCATCGTCAGCATCGGCCTGGTGCCCTTCAGCCTGCAGCGAATCCCCCTGGCCGAGCGCCGCTACTGGGTCGTGCGCCCCAGCCGTCCGCTGTCCGGGGCCTCGGTCGCCTATCATCACATCACCCACTCGGAAGTGGCCGGGGCGCCCGACCTGGAATCGATCCTGCCCGAGCTGCTCGAGGCATTGGCGGGGCGGGTCGTCGTGGTGCACTTCCGCCACATCGAGCGGCCCTTTCTCGACGAGGCGGTCAAGGCGCGGCTGGGAGAGGGGATCCGCTTTCCGATGATCGACACCATGTCGCTGGAAGCGCGGCTCCACCGGCTTTCGCTGTGGTCGCGCCTGCGGCGCTGGATGCGGCGTCCGCCCGTGTCGATACGCCTGGGCGACAGCCGGCGGCGCTACGGGCTGCCCGATTACCAGGGGCATCACGCCATGGTCGATGCGCTGGCGACGGCGGAGCTGCTCCAGGCCCAGGTGGCGCGACACTACGACCCCGCGCTGCCCGTCAGCGCGCTATGGACCTAGACGTTATCCAGGCTGGCGGCGGCTCAGAGCCAGAGTTCGGCGAAGGTGGCCCCATCCACGGGACGGCCGAAGTGAAAGCCCTGCACGCCGGTACAACCCAGCGCACGCAGGGCTTCGGCCTGCTCGGCGGCCTCGACGCCTTCCGCCACCGTCAGCATGCCCAGGGTCTGGGCCATGGCGATGATGGTGGCGACGATGGCGTGGTCGTGGCTGCTCTTGAGCATGTCCTGGACGAAGGACATGTCGATCTTCAGGGTGTCGGCGGCGAAACGCTTGAGATAGGAGAGCGACGAATAGCCCGTGCCGAAGTCGTCGATCGCCATGCTGAAGCCGGCCTTGCACAGGGCTCGGGTGATGCGCACCGTCTGCTCGGGGTTGCGCATCAGGCCGCTCTCGGTCAGCTCCAGCCCCAGCTTGCCGGGAGGCACGCGCATCGCGATGCGCTGGATGTGCTCGGCCAGGCGCGGGTCGTCCATCTGCTGGGCCGAGACGTTGACGCACAGGCGTCCGGGAAACGGCTTGCCCTGGCGTTCCCAGGCCATCAACTGCTGGCAGGCGGCCTCCAGCACCCATTCGCCCAGGGCACAGATCAGGCCCTGCTCTTCCGCCAGCGGAATGAAGGTGCCCGGGCTGACATGCCCGAGGATCTCGTCGTGCCAGCGGCACAGCGCTTCCGCCCCGGTCAGCTTGCCCGTCTTGAGGCTGAACTGCGGCTGGAAGGCGAGCGATAGCTTGCCCTTGGCCAAGGCCTCGCTGAAGCGTAGCTGCAGCAGCTCGTACTGATGCAGTTCGTCCGCCATGGTGGCGGTGAAGAAGCGGGTGCGGCTGCTGTCCCGCTTGGCATGGTTGAGCGCGATGCTGGCATGCTGGAACAGCGACTGGGCCGTATCGGCATCGCGAGGGAACAGTGCCGCACCGACACTGGCGGAAATCGAGAAGCTGCGTTCCGACAGCTGGATCGGTGCCGTGAGACTGTTGCGGTACCGCTCGATGGCGTGCGCCATGGCGGCCGGTCGGGTGTCGGTGAGCAGGACCATGAACTCGTCGCCCCCCAGGCGGGCGACGAACTCCCCGGGTTCGGTCTGGGCGCCGAAACGGCCGGCGATCTCGGCCAGGATGAGGTCGCCCAGTTCGTGCCCCTGGGTATCGTTGATCTGGCGGAAGCGCTGCAGGTCGAGATAGAGCAGGCCCAGGCAGTTGTCACGCAAGCGGGCCTGTTCGCAGGCCTCTTCCAGCCGTTCCATGAAATAGCGCCGATTGGGCAGGCCGGTGACGCTGTCCCAGTAGATGAGCTGCTGGATACGGTAGTCGCTGCTGCGGCGTTTCTCCTCCTCGGCCCGGCGTGCCATCTCGGCGCCCGCCTGGGCCGCGGCGATGCGCAGCACTTCCGGGGCATAGGCCGCGAGCTCGAGAGGGCGGCTGGAGAGCACCGCGAGCAGGCCGACGAGGTGCCCTTGCGGTGCGCGCAGCGGAATGCCCACGTAGCTCTCGACGCCAAGCTCCTCGAGCATCGTATCGTCAGGAAAGCGTTGACGGACGCCGTCGGCAAATTCGCAGACTTCGCCGTCCAGCACGTGTTCGCAGGGCGTGCCGGTCAGGGCATAGACCGATGTCGGCTGGAACGCTCCCTTCGACCAGAAGGCGACGGTACGGATGGAGGCGCTGTCGGAAAGCAGCTTTCCGATGAGCACGTGCTCCCCATCGAGGATCGTGGAGATGCGCTCGACCAGGTGATCGAACGCCTGGGGAGTGCCGGCCTTGCCCAAGCCATCGGCGAGCAGACGAAAGGCGTCTTCGGGTGCCATCATGGGCGAGAGCGGCTCCTTAGGCATCGTTGTAATGATCTACTCGAAATATGCCCGAAGCGACAGCACGTTGCTAGTGGCCGATAGCCGCATGAAAGGGTTGACGAATGAGGCTTTTTCGTCCTGGCAGGGAGAACCCCGTCTAGGCGGGCGGCCGGCGGCCGCAGCAGTCGGGCCAGGCTCGAAGAGCGAAGCCGCCGGCGGCAGGCGGCCCGGTGGGCGCCTGCCGCCGGCAAGCGCCGGTCAGCTGCGCGGCTCGCTCATCAGGCCCTTGATGATGGCGTAGCAGCCTGCCAGCAGCACCAGCGTGAAGGGCAGGCCCGTCGAGACGGCCATCGCCTGCAGGGCGGTCAGCCCGCCGCCCAGCAGCAGGGCGATGGCGATGACGCCCTCGATGATGGCCCAGAACACGCGCTGCGGCTTGGGCGCGTCGACCTTGCCGCCGGCGGTGATGGTATCGATCACCAGCGAGCCGGAATCCGACGAGGTGATGAAGAACACCACCACCAGCACGATACCCACGAAGGAGGTGATGGCCGTCAGGGGCAGTTCGCCCAGCATGACGAACAGCTGCAGCTCGAGGGCCGCGTCGCGGACACCCTCGAAACCGTCACCGACCAGTTGGTCGATGGCCGTACCGCCGAAGGCGGTCATCCACAGCACCGAGACCAGCGAGGGCACCAGCAGCACGGCGATCAGGAACTCGCGCACGCTGCGACCACGGCTGACGCGGGCGATGAACATGCCGACGAAGGGCGACCAGGAGATCCACCAGGCCCAGTAGAAAGCGGTCCAGCCCTGGCTGAAGTTGGCATCCTCGCGGCCGAACGGGTTCGACAGTGCCGGCAGGTTGACGACGTAGGCTCCCAGGTTCTGGAAGAAGCCGCTCAGGATCAGCAGGGTCGGCCCGACCAGGATGACGAACAGCAGCAGCAGTACGGCCAGCCCCATGTTGATTTCCGACAGCCGGCGTACGCCCTTGTCCACCCCGGCGAGGATCGACACGATGGCGATGGCGGTGATGCCGAGGATCAGCAGCACCATGGTGGCGTCCGATTCAGGTATGTTGAACAGGTAGCTGAGGCCCGCTGATGCCTGTGACGCGCCAAGCCCCAGCGAAGTGGCGAGCCCGAACAGGGTGGCGAAGACTGCCAGGATGTCGACGATATGGCCCGGCCAGCCCCATACCCGCTCGCCCAGCAGCGGGTAAAAGATCGAGCGCATGGTCAGTGGCAGGCCCTTGTTGAACGAGAAGATGGCCAGCGCCAGCGCCACTACGGCATAGATCGCCCAAGGGTGCAGGCCCCAATGATAGATCGTCGCGGCCATGCTCAGGCGAGCGGCGCCTGCAGGATCGTCCGCGGCCGCCCCCAGCGGCGCCCAGTCGGTGCGCACGCCGTCCTCCGCGGTGGTGCCGCCGAGGGCCGCGCCGAAGTGCGACATCGGCTCGGAAACGCCGTAGAACATCAGGCCGATGCCCATCCCCGCGGCGAACAGCATGGCGAACCAGCCTAGGTAGGTGAAGTCTGGTTTGGCATGCATGCCGCCGATGCGCACCTTGCCCAATGGCGACACGATCAGGGCCAGGCACAGCAGCACGAAGACGTTCCCGGCAAGCAGAAAGAACCAGTCCAGGTTGCCGGTGAGCCAGTCGCGCAGGGCGGTGAACAGCGGTTCGACCTGGTCCTGCAGGGCAAGGGTGAGGACCACGAAGAACACCGTGACCAGTGCCGAGATGGTGAAGACCTTGCCGTGGAGGTCGATGCTGAAGCCGAGCTTGTCGGTGGCCAGGTTGTCCTGCCCGATGACGTAGTCGGTATCGATCAGGTTGGCCGGCCCTTCCGGCGCTGGCACGCCCTCCGAGGGCTCAGGTTCCCTGGCACGGTCGGCGCGAGAATCGTTATTCACGTTACGCTCTCCCAATGAAAGGTCTAAGTTGTAATGGCGATGAACGGATCGGGTCAGGCGCGTGAGGGTCTGACCAGGAAGACCGAGACATCGGTGTGGGTGGCGATCTTGCCACCGTGGGACGGCATGATGACGTCGAGATGCTTCGGCGGGTGGGTCGGCATGACCACGAGGTCGGTGCCCACATCATCAATCGCCTGGATCAGGAGGTCGTCGAGATCGGCGACCGGGTCTGCGCTGCTGATGGTGTGGACACTGACCGGCTGGCCATGCAGTGCCGCCTGTTGCTGGGCAAAGGCCTCCAGCTTCTGCTGGTACTCCTCTGGCGTCCTGGCCACGCTGCTCGGGGCGGTGGACGTCACCCCGACATAGCAGACTTCGGCCTGGTAATGCCGGGCCAGGTCGGCCACGGCCTGCAGGGAAGGCTCGAGCACTTGCAGATGGGCAAGATCGACCGGGACCATGATTTTGCTGTACATGTCGTGCTCTCCTGGTTTACGTGGTGTCGGCTCTCCGACGAGACGTACGCGGGTGCACGTTGGGGACGTTACACAACGTCAAGTGTGGCGGCTTTGGCGCGTGGTGTCAGTTCAAGAACCGGCATGCGAGACGCGTCCAAGCGACTATTATTGAGACAAGAATGATACATGAAAGGCACGACGTTGCCGAACCGGCGTCATGGCGCATGCTGTCCGCCGCCTTTGCGTAACGCAAGGTTTTCTTTGGGTAACGGCGAGTTAACCGATATCCTGGCGGGTGTCCCCAGTCCCCGTTCAACGCTATTTGGACCCTGTGGGGATTGCAGCCATCGCCCGGAAGGGAATAGGGTCATGGCAATACCGACAAGAACAAGGGCCAGCCTCCGGAGGCCGCGTCTCCGCCAGTGCCTGGCCATGAGTGGAAACTCTGCATGAACGAAAGCCTGCAACAAGAACGCAACCACAGCGCAAGGGAAGCCGATCACGAGGCGGACACCAACTTCGTCCGTTTCATCAACGTGCAGAAGAGCTACGACGGGGTCGAGCTGGTCGTCAAGGGCTTCAACCTCGACATCCGGCGTGGCGAGTTCGTCACGCTGCTGGGCCCTTCGGGGTCGGGCAAGACCACCTGCCTGATGATGATGGCGGGCTTCGAGACCCCGACTCACGGCCAGATACTGCTCAAGGGCGACCCGATCAACGACCTGCCGCCGCACAAGCGGGGCATCGGCATGGTCTTCCAGAACTACGCTCTCTTCCCGCACATGACGGTTGCCGAGAACCTCGCCTTCCCGCTGGAGGTTCGCCACCTGTCCCGGGCCGAGGTCAAGCGCAAGGTCGAGCGCGCGCTGGCCATGGTGCGCCTCGAGCATTTCGGCGACCGGCGCCCGGCACAGCTGTCGGGTGGCCAGCAGCAGCGCGTGGCCCTGGCCCGCGCGCTGGTCTTCGAACCCGAACTGGTCCTGATGGACGAACCGCTCGGCGCGCTCGACAAGAACCTGCGCGAGGAGATGCAGTACGAGATCAAGCGCATCCATGCCGATCTGGGCGTCACCATGATCTACGTGACCCACGATCAGACCGAAGCACTGACCATGTCCGATCGCATCGCCGTGTTCAATGACGGCGTGGTCCAGCAGCTCGCCTCACCCGAAACGCTCTACGAAGCGCCCGAGAACGCCTTCGTCGCCAATTTCATCGGCGAGAACAACCGGCTCTACGGGGAGGTGACCGAGACCCTCGGTGACAACTGTCAGGTGCGTCTCGACAGCGGCGAGACGGTAGTGGCCAAGGCCGTCGCGGCGGGAGGGATCGGGGCGCGCACGACGCTTTCCCTGCGTCCGGAGCGCGTCGCCATCGTCTCGGGCGAGACCGATCAGGCGTTCGATAACCGCTTCCGCGCCGAGGTCAAGGAAGTGATCTACCTCGGCGATCACCTGCGCACCCGCGTCAGTGTCTGCGGTAACGATGAATTCATTCTCAAGACTCCCAACGCGAAGGGATTTACTTCGCTGAGGCCGGGCCAGTCGATCGACATCGGCTGGTCCAGTAGCGACTGTCGGGCTCTCGATGCCTGAATGCGCTCAACCCTGAGCAGTGCAACAAGTACAACAAGCGGAGATCGACGATGAAATTCCACGACAAGCAAGCAGGGAAAATGACGCTCAAGCTGATGACGTGCGCCGTGGCGGGCGCCTCGGCCATGGGCTTGGCAAGCCTGGCGCAGGCGCAGCAGACGCTCAACATCGTCTCCTGGGGTGGCGCCTACACCATGAGCCAGCAGAAGGCCTACCACGAGCCGTGGATGGAGCAGACCGGCGACGAGATCATCAACATCGACCGCAGCGGTAATGCCTTGGCCGGCCTGCGGGCCCAGTCCCAGGCGGGTAACGTGACCTGGGACCTGGTCGACATGCTGCCGGCCGACGCGATGATCGCCTGTGCCGAGGGGCTGATCGAGCCGCTGGATCACGACGAGCTGCTGGCCGACGCGCCGGACGGTACGCCGCCGAGCGAGGACTTCGTTGACGGTGCCCTGGGCGAGTGCTTCGTCGCCTCGATCGTCTACTCCAACATCGTCGCCTTCAACACCGAGATGTTCCCCGAGGACAACCAGCCCAGCACCATCGCCGATGTCTTCGACCTGGAGCAGTTCCCCGGCAAGCGCACCCTGCTGCGCAAGCCGATCAATAACCTCGAGTGGGCGCTGGTGGCCGATGGCGTGGCACCGGAGGACGTCTACGATGTGCTCGAGACGGAGGAGGGCATCCAGCGCGCCTTCGCCAAGCTCGACACCATCAAGGACCACGTGATCTGGTGGGAGGAGGGCGCCCAGCCGCCGCAGCTGCTCGCCGACAAGGAGGTGGCCTTCGGTTCCGCCTACAACGGCCGGATCTTCGATGCCATGGTCTCCGAGGACCAGCCCTTCGAGATCATCTGGGATGCCCAGGTGTTCGAGCTGGACGGCTGGGTGGTGCCCGTCGGCAAGCTCGACAAGGTCAAGGATTACCTCTACTTCGCCACCGACACCCAGCGGCTCGCCGACCAGGCCCAGTACATCTCCTACGGCCCGGCGCGCTACTCCTCCTCGGACATGGTCTCGGTGCATGCCGAAACCGGTATCGACATGATGCCGCACATGCCGACGTTCCCGCCCAACTTCGCCACGGCGATCCAGAAGGACGACGAGTTCTGGGCCGACTACAACGACGAGCTGACCCAGCGCTTCGACGCCTGGCTGGCCCAGTAAGCCGAGACTCCCACCCGGCCGCCTGGCCGGGTGGGGTACCGCCGATTCTCATGTCGTGATGTCGTTTTTCCTGGAGTGGCCAGAGTGTCCGAATCTCCCGCTTCCCCCTTGACTACCGCCGATGGCGTGCCGCTCAAGGTCAGCCTGCGCCGCGCCGTGCGACGTTCGAAAATCAAGGCCTTCCTGCTGGTATCGCCTTTGCTGCTATTCCTCGGCATCGCTTTCGTCATGCCGATCATCGAAATGCTGTGGCGCAGCGTCGACAATCCCGAAGTCACCACCCACCTGTCGCGTACCGTCGCCGCCCTGGAGGGCTGGGACGAGGAGTCCCTCCCCGGCGAGCCGGTCTTTGCCGCCCTGGTGGAGGACCTGCGCGAAGGGCAGGCCGCACGCAACCTGGGGCTGCTGTCGAGCCGCCTGAACTACGAGAAATCGGGCATGCGCTCGGCGATCAACCGCACGGCGCGTCAATTGCGCACCATTGAGCCGCCCTACCGTGAAGCGCTGATCGAGCTCAACGACACCTGGGGCGAACTCGATACCTGGAAGCTGATCCAGCGCGAATCGACGCCCTACACGCTCACCTACTACCTGGCGGCGGTGGACCGCCAGCTGACGCCGACGGGCGAGATCGTCCAGGTGCCCGACCACCTCAAGGTGCACGTCTCGCTGTTCTGGCGCACCTTCTGGATGAGCGCGGCGATCACCGGCCTGACGCTGCTGTTGGGCTACCCGATCGCGTTCCTGCTGGCCAGCCTGCCGCTGCGCCATTCGAACCTGCTGATGATTCTGGTGCTGCTGCCATTCTGGACCTCGCTGCTGGTACGCACCACGACCTGGATCGCCATCCTGCAGTCCCAGGGGGTGCTCAACGACGTTCTGGTCGCGCTCGGCGTGATCGCCGACGAGGCGCGCTGGCAGATGATTCACAACAAGACCGGCACCATCGTGGCCATGACCCACATCCTGCTGCCGTTCATGATCCTGCCGCTCTATTCGGTGATGAAGACCATACCACCGAGCTACATGCGCGCGGCCCGCTCGCTGGGCGGCAAGCCGTTCCTGAGCTTTCGGCGGGTCTATTTCCCGTTGACCATCCCGGGCATCGCCGCCGGCGGCATCCTGGTGTTCATCCTCTCGATCGGCTACTACATCACGCCGGCGCTGGTGGGCGGACAGTCGGGGCGCTTCATTACCAACTACATCGCCTACCACATGCAGACCTCGCTCAACTGGGGGCTGGCCGCGGCTATTGCCTCGATCCTGTTGTTCGTGGTGATCGTCTTCTACATGGTCTTCAATCGCCTGATCGGCGTCGACAAGGTCAAGCTGGGGTAATCCGATGGCCATTCCTTCCTACGCGACGCGCGGCGAGCGCATCTGGCATTACGTCTTCCTGGGCCTCTGTGCGCTGATCTTCCTGTTCCTGGTGGGGCCGCTGCTGATCATCATCCCGCTGTCGTTCAACGCACAGCCCTACTTCTCCTTCTCGGAGGCGATGCTCAAGCTCGACCCGGCAGGTTATTCGCTGCGCTGGTATGAGGATTTCTTCACCTCCAGCGCCTGGCTCGGCGCGATCAAGAACAGCTTCATCATCGGTATCGCCTCGACGATTCTGGCGACGATCCTGGGAACGATCGCGGCGCTGGGCCTCTCCAACCGGCACATGCCGGCACGCGGAGCGATCATGGCACTGCTGATCTCGCCGATGATCGTGCCGCTGATCATCTCCGCGGCGGCGATGTTCTTCTTCTTCTCGAAGATCAACCTGGCCCAGACCTACCTCGGCGTGATCCTGGCGCATACCGCGCTCGGCATACCGTTCGTCGTCATCACCGTGACGGCCACGCTGTCGAGCTTCGACACCACCCTGATACGGGCGGCACACAGTTTGGGGGCCAATCCCACGCGCACCTTCTTCAAGGTGGTGCTGCCGCTGGTGACGCCGGGTGTCGTGTCGGGGGCCCTGTTCGCCTTCATCACCTCCTTCGACGAGGTGGTGGTGGTACTGTTCGTCTCGGGGCCGGGGCAGCGCACCATGCCGATCCAGATGTGGTCCGGTATCCGCGAGCACATCAGCCCGACGATTCTGGCCGTGGCGACGCTGCTGGTGCTGCTCTCCATGCTGCTGCTGACGACGCTGGAACTGTTGCGGCGACGCAGCGAGCGACTGCGGGGCATCGCGCCGGAGTAGCGAATCGGCGCAGCAACCGATCCCGTCCGCAGGGGCACCGAGAGGTGCCCTTTTTCGTTCTCGGCACGACCGAGCGAAACCCCGGGAGGCGCCTGTGGCAGACCTGCCCATGTGCCAGTTTGTACCACCGGGAAGCGGCCGATGGTGAACCGGGGCGAGGTGCCCGTGGCGTCGTTAACTTGCTGTCATAAAAGAATAAAACAATGTATCTGGGGAAGCTGGCATGGCCCCTGCTGCAGAAGAAACGAGGACGAAGTCAAACAGGGAGAGATCCACATGAGCCATGACAAGCGTGCAAGCAGATCTGCCAGGCGCATGACCGCCTTGGCCTCGGCTGTGGCAGTAGCGCTGGGGACGTTGTCTCTTGCAGGCTGCGGCAACGACGAGGATGAGCTTCCCCCCGTTGAGGAGGAGCGTCCCGCCATGGAGGAGCAAGGTTCACCCATGGAGGATGCGACGTCTGATCCGGGCATCGACCAGACCGGTACGGCT
Source organism: Billgrantia sulfidoxydans (assembly GCF_017868775.1). NCBI lineage: Bacteria > Pseudomonadati > Pseudomonadota > Gammaproteobacteria > Oceanospirillales > Halomonadaceae > Billgrantia > Billgrantia sulfidoxydans. The sequence goes on from NZ_CP053381.1 coordinate 1,040,174, forward strand.
TCTGGCGATGGTGCCGCGGAGCCCGTGACCGGTGTCGAGGAGAGCCCGGAGGGTTCGAATCCGGGGGCTTCCGACGACGTGGCTCCCGAACAGGATCCGCTCCCCGAGGCCGAGCAGGAAACGGCGCCCGATGAGCAGCCCGAGGGTCAGCAGGCCACCATGGATGAGGGGCAGGAAGAGGAGCCCGAGGAAGAGCAGGGCGGCAGCAACTGATCTGGCGCCAGTCGAACACGAGCCCTCACCGAGCCGGTGAGGGCAGGGCAGGAAGCCCATTTCATTCGTCGTGAAGGCGATCTCCAGGAGGTGGAAGCATGATGTCCAAGGAATTTCTGAAGAAGCTAGGCATTCTCGGTGTGACCATGGGACTGACGGCCAGCCCGCTGGCCATGGCGCAGCAGACACAGCAGGACGAATTCCAGACGCAGCAAGGCGCCGAGCAGCCCCCTTATCCGGCCACCGACGAGGCACCGGGACAGGATCCGGCCATGCCGGGTAGCGAGGCAGAACCAGGCATGCAGCAGGATCCGGGCATGCAGCAGGATCCGGGCATGCAGCAGGATCCGGGCATGCAGCAAGACCCGAGCATGCAGCCGGAGCCAGGCATGGAGCAGGATCCGGGCATGCAGCAGGACCCGGGCATGCAGCAGGACCCGGGCATGCAGCAGGACCCGGGCATGCAGCAGGAGCCGGGCATGCAGCAGGAGCCAGGCATGGAGCAGAATCCGGGCATGCAGCAGGATCCGGCCATGCCGGGTAGCGAAGCCGACCCGGCTGCGCCCGGCGTGCAGGATGACCCCGGCTTCGGCGAAGGCGCCGAGGCGGTGCCGGGCGAAGAGCCCGAGTACGAGTACGAGAACGAGGAGGAAGAGTGGGACTATCCGGAGGATGACGAGGAGCACGAGAACCACTGATCCTCAAGGTTACGGCCCCGGCCGAGTGGCTGGGGCCGGAGGAGCAAGACCGACGCAAGGAGGCGTCACCCAAGCATGACGCGGCGCAATCCGCTGGCGGCCCGCCACCCTCCCCCCTTGCACCGTCAGCCGGATTGCATGGCGTGCTTCGCCCCCGAGCTCCCACGGGGGCTTTTTTGTGTCTTGACGGCAATGCATCGAAACGCTGCGGTGCTACTCTTCCTCCAGGCGGCGGTAGAGGGTGCGCCGGGCGATGCCAAGGATATCGGCGGTGCGTCGCTTGTTGCCCCCCGTCGCCTCGAGCACTTTCTGAATGTAGCGCTTCTCGACCTCTTCCAGGCTGGGCCAGCTCTGCTTGCCGCTGGATATCAGCGCTTTTCCCGTCTCGATCTGGCGGGCGGCTCCGCGCTGCTCCTGGCCATGCAGGCGGATGCGCTCCGGCAGGTCGGTATGGCTGAGCAGGCCGTTTTCCGCCAGGGTCACGGCGCGCATGACGGCATTCTCGAGCTCGCGAACGTTGCCAGGATAGGGGTAGTCCAGCAGGGTCTGCAGGGCCAGCGGCTCGATGCGCTCGATGCTCTTGCCCTGGGCGCCGGCGTGCTTGTCGATCATGGCCGAGATCAGTCGCTCGATATCGCCCTGGCGTTCGCGCAGGGGGGGGATTCGCAGCGAGAAGGTCTCCAGGCGGTAGAACAGGTCGCTGCGGAAGTTGCCGCTTTCGATCTCCTGCTCCAGGTCGCGGTGGGTGGCGGCGATGATGCGCACGTCGACCGCCTCCTCTTTTTCGGCGCCCACCGCCTTGATCATCTTCTCCTGCAGCGCCCGCAGCAGCTTGGCCTGCAGGCCGGGCGACATTTCACCGATCTCGTCGAGGAAGAGACTGCCGCCGTTGGCCGCCTGGAACAGGCCCTGGCGCGACTCGTTGGCACCGGTGAAGGCCCCCTTCACATGGCCGAAGAACTCGCTCTCCATCAGTTCCGAGGGAATGCTGGCACAGTTGATGGCCACGAAAGGCGCTTCGGCCCGCGGACTCTCGGCATGGATGGCGCGGGCCAGCAGCTCCTTGCCGGTGCCGCTCTCCCCGAGGATCAGGATGGGCGCATCGCTCTTGGCCAGGCGGGCCGCATCGTGGAAGAGCGATTGCATGGTCTCGCTTTCGCCCACGATGCCGTGGAAATGGCCGCTCGGCTCGTCCTGGGCCAGGCGCTCGGCCAGGCGCTGGTTCTCCAGGACCCGAAAGATCGCCTCCCCCACGCTCTCCAGGTCCAGCGGCTTGGTGAGGAAGTCATCGGCACCGATCTTGAGTGCCTCGACGGCCTGGTCGATGGTGCCGAAGGCGGTAATGACGATGAATCCCACGCGGCTGCCCTCATGGCGCAACTGCTCGAGCAGCTGCATGCCGCTCATGCCGGGAAGGCGCACGTCGCTGATGACCAGGGCCACTTCGCTGTGGCTCAGGGTGACGACGGCTTCCTCGGCGCTGCCGACGCCCAGCGTCCGGTAACCGGCCTCCTGGAGTTCCTCCTCCAGGAGCTCGAGAATGGCAGCATCATCCTCGACGATCAGTATCGGAAGGTCGGTATGGCTGTGGCTCCCAGTCACGTGCTGTTCCTCCTTCATCGGTATCGTTCAGTGGCAGTCCGATCTCGAAGCCGGCTCCCCCCAGTTCGCTGTCGAACACCCCGACGGTACCGCCGTGGTCGTTGATGATTCGGTGCACCATGGAAAGCCCGAGGCCGCTACCCTGGCCTACGGGCTTGGTGGTGAAAAATGGATCGAAGACCTTCGATTTGTCCTTGTCGGCGATGCCGGCGCCATCGTCTTCCACCCACAGCGTCAGCCAGCCCTCCTTCTCCCGCGAGACGATGCGAACCCGGCTGACTTCCTTGGCCTGGGCGGCATTGCGCAACAGGTTGGTCAAGACCTGGATCAGTTGCTGGCCGTTTGCCAGCAGCGGAGAAGAAGACGGGACAAGGTCGAGCTCGAGCCGAATGTCACTTCGCTCGAAGTCCTCCTCGACCAGCTCGCGCGCCGTCGCCAGGAGTTCGGTCAGGTCCAGCGGCTCCTTCTCGACGTTGTGACGGCGGCCGAGCTCCATCAGCTGGCGTACGATCTCGACGATGCGCTCCACCTCGCAGCGAATGCGCCCGAGCTTGGCCCGGTCCGCCTCGTCGAGCGTGTCGCGTCGGGCCAGGCGCTGGGCCTGGCCATTGATCACCGTGAGCGGCGCGCCGATCTCGTGCGCCACCCCGGCCGCCAGCACGCCCAGCTCGGCGAGCTTCTTCGACTTGCGCAGGCGTTTCTCGAGCTCGATCTCCTTGCGGCGGCGCGCCTCGATGTCGGCATCCTTTTCGGCCATGGCGTCCAGCATGCCGTTGAGCGCCACGGCGAGCCGCTCGTACTCCTGCGGGCCCTCGGCTTCGGCACGCTGGCCGCGGTCCCCGGCCTCGACGCGCTGCATCACCGCAAGCAGGCGCTCCAGCGGCCGCTCGATATGGCGGCGAAACCCCCACCAGATGCCCAGCACGATACCGGCCGCACCGATGACGAAGGCCAGCAGCGCCAGCTGGCTGAGAAACCCGGTGTAGTTCTCGATGCCGGTATTGAGCCGGTTGACCTGAAGCACGCCCTGCACCTCGCCGGTGGCGGACACCAGCGGCTTCAGCGCCGAGTAGTAGTGCCAGCCTTCGTGTTCGCGGTAGGCGGCCCGCATCTCACCCTCCTCGGCCACCTCGCGTATGGTCTCGGGGCTGAACAGCGCCTGGCCCAGCCCCAGGCCGTAGATCTCCCGGCCACTGGCGTCGAACACGTAGGCACCATAGATGCGGTGAAACGAAAAGGCGGAGTAGAGCGACTCCTCGAGCGGTTCGGTGGCGTTGCGCGTCAACGCCTGGCTCAGGGTGGTGCCGATCACGTTGGTGATGACCTGAACCTCCCGTTCCAGGCGGTTGCGCACGTTGTCCTCGAGCGACTTGATGGCCACCAGACTGAAGATCAGCAGGGCGAGAAAGAGCGGTGCGATGACGGTCAGGAGTATGAGGTTGCGTAGGCGCATGGCAGCTCGCGAACGGTGGTCGGCGAATGCGGCAGTGCCGGTGCTCAAGCCCGGCGCCGCGATTGAGTTCAATCCACCGGCCTCAGCCGGTAGAGACTGCCCTGTGGATCGTCGTCGATCAGGTAGATGGCGCCATCGTGCCCCTGGTGGACATCGCGGATGCGCCCGATCTGCCCGTCGAGTATCAACTCCGTGTGGCTGACCCGTTCGTTCTCCAGCACCAGGCGGTAGAGTTGCTCGCTGTGCAGCCCGCCGGCCAGCAGGTTGCCTCGCCATGCCTCGAACATCTCCGAGGTGACCTCGGCCAGGCCGGAGGGGGCGAAGCGATCGGCGAAGACGTGCACGGGATCGCGCATGCCGGGCAGGGAGTCCTCGCCGACGGGGCGTCGGGAGACGTAAGTCTTGCCCAGGCTCACCTCGGGCCAGCCGTAGTTCTCGCCGCCCTGCAGCAGGTTCAGTTCGTCGCCGCCCAGCGGGCCATGCTCGGTGGCCCAGGCCTCGCCCGACTGGGTGACCACCAGGCCCTGGGGGTTGCGATTGCCGAAAGTGAAGATCTCGTCGAGGGTCTCGTCGTCATCGACGAAGGGGTTGTCGTCGGGAACCCTACCGGTTTCGGTCAGGCGCAGCACGCTGCCGGCATGGTCGCTTCGATCCTGAGCCCGCGATGGGCTGCCGCGCTCGCCGACGGACATCAGCAGGGTGCCGTCGGGCAGCCAGGCGAGCCGGGAGCCGTAGTGGCGGCCGGGGTCGGCAGGGCGGCCCTGTTCAAACAGCAGTTCGACGTCGCTCAGCGCGGTATCGTCGAGCCGTGCCCGGCTCAGGGCGGTGACGGTGCCGTCGTCGCCGGGCTTGCTCCAGGTGAAGTAGAGCCAGTCGTGCTCGCCGTCGCCGTAGCGGGGGTGCAGCGCCAGGTCGAGCAGCCCGCCCTGGGTGCGGGCGCTGACCTCGGGCAGGCCATCCAGATGAGCAATGCTGCCGTCCTCCTCGACCCGTGCCAGGCGCCCCGGGCGCTCGCTGATCAAAAAGCGGCCATCGGGCAGCATTATCACCGCCCAGGGATGCTCGAACCCGGTGGCGATACGTTCGAGGCGCAGCTCGAGCTGCTCGGTCGCGATGCTGTCGGCGACGACCTCGACGGCCTGGGCCGAACCGCAGCCGGCGACGAGGCCGGCCAGCAGTGGAACCGCCAGCCGTCTGCTTGCTTCATGCATGATTCTCTCCCTTGCATTTCGCTACCGCCCCGATAGATAGAGACCCTGGGGCGGCCTGGGTGTTCCCATCACCCGCGTGGTGCCGTTGGCTAGCCTACATCAGGATCGCCAGCAGGATCGGCAGGTAGAGCAGGGCCAGCAGCGTCGAGCAGAACACCAGGCTGGCCACGTATTCCGGTTCACGCTTGGCACGCTGGGCGAACAGGTAGTTGAACACGGCCACCGGCATGCTCATCTGCAGCACCAGGATGCTGAGTGCCAGCGGCGACAGGCCCAGCAGCGTGCCGATGCCCCAGGCCAGCAGCGCCGCGACCGGGATGCGCAGCAGGCTGAAGCCGATCCCAGAGCGGAGGTTCTTGACCTTGATGCTGGCCAGCGACACGCCCAGCGTGATCAGCATCAGCGGCACGGTGAAGCCCGAGATCAGCCCCACGCTGTTGGCCAGCCAGCGCGGCAGCTCGGTGTCGCTCAGCAACAGGGCCAACGCTATCAGGATAGCGTAAACCGTGGGTGTCCTGACCAGGGTTCTCAGCGGGTTGCCGGTGCTGGCGATCACGGCCCCGATGGTGAACTGGAACAGCGAGACCGTGACCATCACCGTGATGCCGAAGGCAAAGCCGGCGCTGCCGAAAGCGTAGAGCACCACCGGCAGCCCCATGTTGCCCGTGTTGGGGTACATCATCGGTGCCAGCAGCACCCGCCAGTCGCGGCGCAGCAGGCGTGCCATGGCGAAGGTGGCCAGGCCCATGCAGACCATTACCAGGGCGGTGGCGAGCATGGTGCGCCCGAAACTGCCGGCGTCGATCTCGGCGCCGGTGAGCGAGGCGATCACCAGCGCCGGGGTGCCGATGTTGAACACCAGGCGCGTGACGAAATCCACGGGGTAGGGCTGGCCCAGGCGAATCCAGGTGAAGCCCAGGCCGGCACCGGCCAGCACGGGAGCCATCACGGCAAAAAGGTCGGCGAGCATCGGGCGTCCAGGGTAGTGAGCAAGCGAAACATTGTCGTGAAGAGTGGCGGTTCGTTGCAAGCGCCGCAGGGAGAGCGTGCTGCCCAGGCAAGGCTGGGGCACGCGAGCCGGTTTCACCTTGGTGTCGGTGGCCTTCTCCCGGTAAGCTGCGACTCTTGTTCGCAAGGAATTCTCAAATGCCAGCCAATGCTTCCGCCAACAGCTTCCAGGCCTTGGTGCGCCTGCTGCGCTATGCGCGCGGCTACCGGCGCCGCATCGTCGCCGCCACCATCTGTTCGGTCATCAACAAGATCTTCGACATCGCCCCCGAGATCCTCATCGGCGTAGCCATCGACGTGGTGGTCAACCAGGAGCGCAGCTTCGTCGCGCGGGTCGGCTTCGAGACGGCCCAGCAGCAGATCGTGGTGCTCGCCGTGCTCACCTTCTTCATCTGGGCCGGCGAATCGATCTTCGAGTACCTCTACAAGATCCTGTGGCGCAATCTGGCCCAGCGGCTTCAGGCCGACATGCGCCTGGACACCTACGAGCACGCCCAGCGCCTCGACATGGCCTACTTCGAGTCGAAGAGTTCGGGGCAACTGGTGGCGACCATGAACGACGACGTCAACCAGCTCGAGCGTTTCCTCGACGGCGGCGCCAATTCGCTGATCCAGGTCGGCGTCACCGTGGTGGCGGTAGGGGCGGTGTTCTTCGTCATCTCGCCGCTGATCGCGCTGCTCGCCTTCACGCCGATCCCGCTGATCATCTGGGGCGCCTTCTTCTTCCAGCGCAAGGCCGGCCCGCTCTACGCGGAGGTGCGCGAGAAGGTTGGCGACCTGGCCAGCCGGCTCTCCAACAACCTCTCCGGCATTGCCACCATCAAGAGCTTCACCAGCGAGGCGCGCGAGGCCGAGCGACTGCGCCAGGTCAGCGAGGCCTATGTCGAGGCCAACCGCCGCGCCATCCAGGTCAGCTCCGCCTTCATCCCGGTGATCCGCATGGCGATCCTGGCCGGTTTCCTCGCCACCTTCACCGTGGGCGGCATGATGGCACTGCGCGGCGATCTCAACGTTGGCGCCTACGGCGTGCTGGTGTTCCTCACCCAGCGCCTGCTGTGGCCGCTGACGGGGCTCGCCGAGGTGATCGACCTGTTCGAGCGCGCCATGGCCAGCACCCGGCGCATCCTCGACCTGCTGGCGGTGCCGATCACGGTGAAGGACAACGAAGGCCAGTCGCTGGCCGAGCCGGTGCGCGGCGAGGTGAGCTTCGAAGCGGTGAGCTTCCGCTATGACGCCAGCGGCGTGGGCGTGGACGGCGTCAGCCTGCACGTGCCTGCCGGCAACACCCTGGCGCTGGTGGGCGCCACCGGTTCCGGCAAGTCGACCCTGATGAAGCTGCTGCTGCGCTTCTACGATCCCGCCGCCGGCCGGGTCTGCATCGACGGCCAGCCGATCGGCGAGGTGAGCCTGGCCTCGCTGCGCCAGGCCATCGGCCTGGTCAGCCAGGACGTCTACCTGTTCGAGGGCTCGATTCGCGACAACATCGCCTATGGGCGACCGGAGGCCGACGAGGCAGCGATAGTGGAAGCCGCGAGGACGGCGGAAGCGTGGTCGTTTATCCAGGCCCTGCCCCAGGGGCTCGATACCGCCGTGGGCGAGCGCGGCGTGCGCCTCTCCGGAGGACAGCGCCAGCGGCTCTCGCTGGCGCGCGCCCTGCTCAAGGACCCGCCGATCCTCGTGCTCGACGAGGCCACCAGCGCGGTGGACAACGAGACCGAGGCGGCCATCCAGCGCTCGCTGGCCAAGATCGGACATGGCCGCACGGTGATCATGATCGCCCACCGCCTCTCGACCATCGTGCATGCCGACGAGATCGTGGTGATCGACGGTGGGCGGGTCGTGGAGCAGGGCACCCATGCCGGGCTGCTGGCACGGGACGGGCGCTACGCCGCCCAGTGGCGGGTGCAGACCGGCGCGCTGGAGGCGAGCGAGGCGCTCGGCTGAACCCCCTCGACCAGGCCGACGGTGGCGGCTTCGCCTGCCACCGTCATGTCGCTAGATGAACAGGGATACCCAGATCACCGTCACCACCACCAGCAGGCCCGCCAGCACGCGATAGTTCTGCCACCACGGCTTGCCGGCGAGGTCTCGGGACTCCTCGCGCCAGGCCGCCCGCGACCAGACGCAATCCTTGAGCTCCTCCTCCTTTGGTGCTTCGGTGCTCAGCGTGACGCCGACGAAGATCGACACGCAGAGCAGCAGCATGAGGCCGGTGCCGTAGAGGAACTGCAGCCGGTAGAGTTCGAAGATCTCGCCGGCCAGGAAACCGACCATGCCGATCGGCGCGCCGATGACCAGGGTCCAGAACCCCGCTGCCGCGGTGGCCCGCCGCCAGAACAGTCCGCCGAGAAAGATCACCACGGCCGGCATCGTGACGTAGCCCAGGAACGACTGGAAGTACTCGACGATGCCCTCGAAGGTGAGGATCACCGGCGCCCATAGCCCCGCAAGCACCATGAACACGCCGACCATGGCGCGGCTGATCAGCAGCAATTGCTTCGCGCTGCGCTCCTTCTTGCGTGTCCTGATGAAATCGTTCACCACCAGCGAAGACGCCCCGTTGAGCACCGAGTCGAGCGTCGACATGAGCGCCGCGACCAGCGCCGCCAGCACCAGGCCGCGTAGGCCGATAGGCAGGAGATCGAAGGCCAGCGTGGGCCAGATCAGGTCCGCCTCGGCCAGGTCCGGGTAGATGGCGCGGCCCATGGTGCCGGGCAGGATCAGCAGGAACAGCAATGGCAACTGGAGAAAACCCGCCAGCAGTGCCCCCCAGCGGCCGTGGTCGACACTCTTGGCGGAGAGCACCTTCTGCATCACGATGTGGTTGGTCGTCCAGTAGTAGAAGCCCAACCACAGCACCCCGGTGAAAATCCCCGGCCAGGGCAGGAAGTCGTCGTCGGCCGGCTTGATCACGCTGAAACCGTCCTCCGGCGCTGCGTCCTGCACGGCGCTCCAGGAGCCCAGCTCGCGAAAGACCATGAAGAAGATGACGCCACCCGCGACGTAGAGCAGCACGCACTGGATGGTGTCGGTGATGATGACCGCCCGCAGCCCACCGAGAATCACATAGCCGCCGCCGAGCAGCGCCATGGCGCCAATCAGCACGCCCAGCGGCACGTCGGGGAACAGTAACTGCAGGGTGATGCCGCCGGCAAACAGCGCGCCGGCGCTGTCGATCAGGATGGCGGTGAAGATCGAGAACAGCGAAAAGGCATAGCGCGAGCGCTGGTCGTAGCGGCGGGCTAGGAACTCCGGCATGGTGCTGACACGCGAGCGCAGGTAGAACGGCAGGATGAAGAGCACGAAGAACACCAGTACCAGGGTGGCCATCCACTCGTAGTTCCACACCGCGATGCCATCGTGATAGCCCGCGCCTGCCAGGCCGATGTAGGAGGTGCCAGAGAGGTTGGCGGAAACCAGGCTGAGCCCGACCAGGGGCCAGAGGGTGCCGCGGCCGGCAAGGAAGTAGCTCTCCGAATCCTGCTGCTTGCGTCCCGCCCAGAAACCGATGCCGAGGATCATGGCCACGTACAGGCCGACGATCAGCAGATCGATAGTCGCCAGTTCGAACTCGGGCACGGCTCCCTCCTCAGCCCTTGGGTCATCCATGAAGTGGCTGCGTAGGCTGCCTCGAGCCAAGGTAAATGCCTTCGCAGCCTGCCCCTCAAACCGTAGTCCAGCGGTTGCCGGGCAGCAACGAACGCTACACAGAGCGCTGCGCGAGAAGGGCGACCGCTAGCCCCGGAAGGCGTTGGCCCTGCAATCATCGATGACCGTCGTAGCCTTTGAACCAGCAGCGGAGAAGAAGCCTGCTGCAGCGTTTTCTTCCAGATGGAGGTAGTGAGGGTCGAACTCGCCGGCTTCCTTCAACCTCTCCAGATCAGGGACGGCGAGGTGCATTCTGCTGGTCTGGATCAGGCCATTTTCTCGAAGCGCCTTGAGGGCCCGGCTCATGTGGACCGCGCTGATGCCTGTTGCATCCGCCAAGTTGGCTTGCGTAATCGGAAAATGGAAGGTGCCGTTCTCGACGAGCCCCACTGCCTGCAGGCGCACCAGAAACTCGCAGAGGAGATGTGCAATCCGAGTGTAGGCGTCGCGGCGTCCGATATTGACGACCCACTCCCGCAAGATCGAGGCGTCCACCAGCGTTTCGCGCCAAAAGGCGGCGGAAATTCGCGGGAAGCGCTCGCATATATGGCGAAGGTCTTCGAGCTGAAAGAACCCGATCGTGCAAGGAGTTATCGAGACGATACTGCAGTCAATACGTTTCAGATAAAGGTTTTGCAAATCTGGTATGTCACCGGGAATGTGCAAAGCCATGATTTGTCGATCGCCAACCGTGGTCAGCTTGTAACTGCTGGCGAAGCCCTTCAGAACCAGGAAGGAGTGAAGCGGGCAGTCACCGATACGCACTATGTCCTGGTTGGACTCAAACACCATGGTGTGTACTGGCAAGTCGCGTATTGCCTGCGTCTCTTCTTCGCTCAAGGAGAAAACGCTTTCCCATTTCCGGATCAGCAAAAGGCTGAGATAAGAAGGGCTTACATCCATGCTTGTGCTCCATACCTATGCAGGAATGAAGCAAGTCAATGCGACAGTGTCTCTGCTTGTTTTTTGATCCTAATTTTACCTTATCATACTCGCCTTCCAGATACATGACAGGAAGTTTTTCACTATTGCAGCCCAACACAGCCTAGCACCCTTGGCATTTGTCTTCCTTAACAAGGCGCTGTCGACGGAAAAAGGGCAAAGGCTAGGGCGGAGGCAAGCCGCCGAGAGATAATCACATGGACTGCGGTATGCCCGAACCAGGAGACCAGGACATCATGAGTCGCCTGTCTTGACCAGCAGGGCATCGAGGCTGACCGGCACCTCGTCGCCGATCTGCTCGTAACCGAGCAGCAGCAGCACCGAGCGCAGGGTGGGGTCGGCCATCAGCGCCTGCCCGTCCAGCGCCACCCGCTCGGCGTTGGTGACCTGCACTTGGTCGCGTCCGGTCTTGGTGAAACGTACCGGCAGCGACTCCTCGCGCACGGCATTGCCCGAACGCACCGTCATCGTCAGTTCCTCCACCAGGGAATCGCCCACCTCCAACCGATCCAGCCGTCCGGGCGGGAACTGCGTGGTCAGCGTGGCCATGGGGCGCTCGGTGATGCCGGCAAGCCACGGCGGCAACGGGCCGAGACGCTCCACCACGTCGCTCTGGTTGAGCCGCAGCGGCAGCTGCAGGGTGCCATCGGTATCCGCGCTGCCGGAGAGTCGGCGCACCTCGTGTTGGCGCGGCACGGGGCCATCGGGGCCGATCTGCATCACCGTGGCGGAGACCCGCGAGCGCTCGGGATCCAGCTCCCAGGCCGCCAGCGGCAGGGCGAACAGCAGGGCGGAGGCGCCCAGGGCCATCAGTGGGAAGGAGGAAAAAAGGCGTTTCATCAGCGGGCGTCTCCTGGAGCGGAAGGCTCCCCCAGAAGACACGCCAAACGCCGAGAAGTGCCCGAAGCGCCGGTATGGAAAAAGCCCTTCCCGGGGCTCTGGCCTCGCCCAGCCGCATTCGCTATCATACGGCGGCGCAATGCAGGGCCTATAGCTCAGTTGGTTAGAGCAGGGGACTCATAATCCCTTGGTCGCTGGTTCGAGTCCAGCTGGGCCCACCATTACAACAGTGCTTTCCCCAGTTTGAGATGCACTGCCCCTCGCTCCTCCTTGCTGGGTTTGATGGCCGACAACAGTCACCTATCAGGTACCTACGCGGGGACAATCGTGAACACGGAAAGTCATTCTCAACTCGCAGCCTTCATCTGGTCTGTGGCGGACCTGCTACGCGGCGATTTCAAGCAGTCTCAGTACGGCCGCATCATCCTGCCCTTCACCCTGCTACGGCGCCTGGAGTGCGTGCTGGAGCCCACCAAGGCCGAGGTACTGGACGCCGCGCGGGAGCACCAGACCAAGCCCGACGCCGTACGCGAGAAGCTGCTGCTGCGCGCTGCCGCTCAGCCCTTCTTCAACGCCTCGTCGCTGACCCTGGGCAAGCTCTCCGACACCCAGACCGGCGATGACTTGATGAGCTACGTGCAGTCATTCAGCCAGCACGCCCGAGAGATCTTCGAGCACTTCGAGTTCGAGAGCTTCGTTCAGCAGCTCAATGCCAACAACCTGCTCTACCAAGTGGTGCAGCGCTTCGCCTCCATCGACCTGAGTCCCCAGCGGCTCTCCAACTTCGGTATGGGCCTGGTGTTCGAGGAGCTGATCCGCAAGTTCGCCGAGAGCTCCAACGAGACGGCGGGGGAGCACTTCACACCGCGCGACATCGTCCACCTGACCACGTCGCTCGTGCTCACCGGCCAGGAGGAGAAGCTGCGCCCCCATGGCATCGTCACCGTCTACGACCCCACTGCGGGCACTGGCGGCTTCCTCTCCGAGAGCGACGAGTACATCCAGCAGATCAGCCGCGACGTCACCGTCTCGCTGCACGGCCAGGAGCTCAACCCCGAGTCCTATGCCATCTGCAAGGCCGACATGCTGATCAAAGGCCAGGCGGTGGAACAGATTAAGCTCGGTAACACCCTCTCCGACGACCAGTTGGCTGGCGAGTGCTTCGACTTCATGCTCTCCAACCCGCCCTTCGGCGTTGAGTGGAAGAAGGTCCAGACGCCGATCACCAATGAGCACAAGCAGAAGGGCTACGACGGCCGCTTCGGCCCCGGCCTGCCGCGGGTCTCCGACGGTTCGCTGCTGTTCCTTATGCACTTGGTGAGCAAGATGCGCTCCCGCCAGGAGGGCGGCTCGCGCATCGGCATCATTCTTAACGGCTCGCCGCTGTTCACCGGTGGCGCCGGCAGCGGCGAGTCCGAGATCCGCCGCTACCTGTTGCAGCACGACCTGGTGGAGGCCATCGTCGGCCTGCCCACCGACATGTTCTACAACACCGGCATCGCCACCTATGTGTGGATCCTCTCCAACCACAAGCCCGTCGAGCGTCGCGGCCAGGTGCAGCTGATCAATGCCGCCGGCAGGGCCAGCAAGATGCGCAAGTCGCTGGGCAGCAAGCGCCAGTTCATCGCCGACCGCGACATCGAGGAGATCGTGCGTCTCTACGGCGCCTGCCAGGAGAGCGAGGAGAGCAAGCTCTTCCCGGTGGAGGCCTTCGGCTACCGGCGCATCACCGTGGAGCGCCCGCTGCGTCTCAACTTCCAGGCTAGCCTCGAGCGCCTGGCCAAGCTCGACGACGAGAAGCCGATCCAGAAGCTCGCGGAGGGCGAGCGCGAGGCGATCAAGGCCGCCTGCGCCAGCCTGGACCCGGAACAGCGCTTCACCAATCGCGACGCCTTTACAAAGGCGCTGAAGGCCGCCCTGAAGGAGGCGGGCCTAAAGGTCGGCGCCCCAGCGCAAAAGGCGATTCTCAACGCCCTCTCCGAGCGCGACCCCGAGGCAGACATCTGCCTCGACAAGAAGGGCAACCCCGAGCCCGACGCCGGCCTGCGCGACAACGAGAACGTGCCGCTGGGTGAATCGGTATTCGACTACTTCGAGCTCGAGGTGAAACCCCACGTCCCCGACGCCTGGATCGACGAGGAGAAGCGCGACCCGCTGGACGGCCGCATCGGCATCGTCGGCTTCGAGATCCCCTTCAACCGGCACTTTTACAAGTTCACCCCTCCGCGCCCGCTGGAGGAGATCGACGCCGACCTCAAGGCCTGCACCGACCGGATCAAGCAGATGATCGAGGGGCTGTCGGCATGACATTCCCTAAGTATTCCGTGTACAAGGACTCCGGTGTTGATTGGCTGGGGGAGGTACCGGCGCATTGGGAGGTCGTAAAACTTAGCTACCTCGCTATATCGAAGGGTGGTGGAACCCCTCCTAAGGACGAACTCCAGTATTGGAATGGAAGCATTCCGTGGGTTACCCCCAAGGATATGAAGCGACAGTGGATTTCCTCGACCATTGATACACTTGCCGAGGCGGCGCTCCACGCTTCTCCGGTCAGCATGGTTGAACCAGGCCACGTTTTGATCGTTTTCAGATCTGGCATATTACGCCACAGAATTCCGGCTGCCATTAATAAAGTGCCAGTGACAGTAAACCAGGATGTTAGGGCGTATAATGTTAGGCCTCGCCTTTCACCTGATTTTTTCTTGAGGCTGATCCAGGGCTTGAATCGCGAACTTCTTCCGGAGTGGTCAAAACAGGGTGCAACGGTAGAAAGCCTGGATTCTGAACTCGTCAACTCAACCCTGCTTCCTGTGCCGCCGCAGGACGAACAAGAAGCCATCACTGCCTTCCTTGACCACGAAACCGCCCGCATCGACGCTTTGGTGGAGCAGCAGCAGCGCCTGATCGAGCTGCTCAAGGAGAAGCGCCAGGCGGTGATCTCCCATGCCGTCACCAAGGGGTTGGACCCCAATGTAGCGATGAAGGATTCTGGGGTGGAGTGGCTGGGCGAAATACCGTCGCATTGGGGTGTTGTGGCTTTACGCCGAGTTCTACAGCGAATTGAACAAGGCTGGAGTCCTGAATGCTTTAGCTTTCCAGCGGATGAAGGCACATGGGGTGTTCTTAAAGCTGGAGCTGTAAATAATGGGGTTTATCGAGAGGGCGAGAATAAAGCTTTGCCAGAAGGAGCTGAGCCAAGGAATAATATTGAGGTTATGCCTGGTGACCTGCTGATGTGTCGAGCCAGTGGCTCGTCTGAACTAATAGGTTCAGCGGCCTATGTGGAATCAACAAGGCCAATGTTAATGCTGTCTGACAAGCTTTTTAGACTTGTAGCAAGTCAAGAAGTGCTCCCCGAGTTTGTTGCTCTTTCTTTTGGCAGTATACCGCTTCGTCGTCAGATCGGACTGTCAATTAACGGGGCTGAGGGACTTGCAAACAACCTCTCTCAAGCTGCAATAAAAAATCTCAAAATTACGCTCCCGCCAATATCGGAACAGCGCCAAATTGTCTCAGAAACAGCAATGGTATTGAATGGTCTGAAGGAGCAGGTGGACTTAGCTGTCGTTACTGTCGAATTGCTGCAAGAGCGCCGCTCCGCCCTGGTTTCTGCGGCCGTTACCGGCAAGATCGACGTGCGTGGCTGGCAGCCACCAGCGGGCTCATCGGTCCCCAAAGCTACACAAACGGAGATGGTATGACCCAAGGACGCAGCATACGGCTTTTCTTGGTGGATGGCACGCCCAACGGCCTGCTTACCGCCGAGATCATGAACTGGACCGGCCACGTGCTCACCGGGCCGCGCAGCAAGCTCAGCGAACTGATCCAGCGCCCCGAGTGCGGCCGCACCGGGATCTACTTCCTGGTCGGTACGGATCCTGATGGTGATTTACGCCCTCTGGTATACATCGGAGAAAGTGATGATGTCGCTACGCGGCTTAAACAACACAATCGACCGGAAGACAAGGGCGGCAAGGATTTCTGGGAGAAGGTGTGCCTCGTCACGAGCAAAGACCTGAACCTGACCAAGGCCCATGTGAAGTACCTAGAAAGCTTACTGATACAGAAAGCTAGTGCCGTGGGGCGTTGTAAGCTAGCTAATGGCACAGCACATGATTATGTGGGATTGCCGGAGTCCGATCGTGCCGATATGGCTTTTTTTATCGAACAGGTTCGTACAGTACTTCCCGTTCTTGGTATGGATTTCCTACGCAGTACTACAAAAATATCCCTAAGCCCTGGGCTTGAGCATAAACTGCACACAGAGCTAGAGACAAGCCAGGGCGGAAGTTCAGTAAGCCCTAGGCTGAAGATGGAAGTGAAAAGGCAAAATATTGTCGCCTTCGCCCAAGAAGTAGATGGTGAATTCATCGTTCTTGAAGGTTCTCTCGCCCGGGGAGAATGGATAGACTTGAAGCATAACTACCGGCATCTCTATAAGCAGCTCTGTGATGAAAAGGTGCTATTGGACGATGGGAACGGATTCAAGAAGTTTACGCATGACTATGCCTTCACCAGTCCGAGTCCAGCAGCGGCCATAGTCGCTGGGCGTGCCGCTAACGGTCGCGTGGACTGGAAGGTTGAGACGACCGGACAAACCTATGCTGATTGGCAAGATCAGCAGGTCAGCGCTGCAGCTGCGTATGCCGGGGAGGCTGAGCAGTAGTGATCGGCAAGACTTGGTAGCGGCCGTCCACCTCTTTATGCTCATGGGTAACAACACCCCCCACGCCTCTCATGGAAGCGCACCTTGGGGGCACTTTTTTCTGGTCAGCGCTGCCGGGTGATCCAGAGGGAGTCGATAGCATGGGAGAGGGCTTCCCTGATGACTGGCGGCAACGCCCTCTGTGGAATGTCTCAGCCTAAGTAGGCTTCTCCTTCTAACCCTAAAGCGCTAGGCTGTTACGTATAATTACGCCAGGCGCAGGGGATCACATGGCGGACAGCAGGGAAGGCCAATTCCAGCAGGACATCATCAAGGCCATGGTGGCCGGCGGCTGGAAGACTGGCACTGCCAGCGGCTACGACCGTACTTCGGCACTCTACACCGAGGACCTGCTCGGCTATGTGCGCGAGGCCTGGCCCGAGCGCTGGGAGAAGTTCTGCAAGGCCAACCCTCAGGCCCCCGAGCAGGGATTCGTGCAGAAGGTGGTTCGCGAGTTGGAGCGGGCCGGCACCCTGGAGGTGCTGCGCCATGGCTTCAAGGTGCCGGGGGTGAAGTTCGACCTTTGCAGCTTCCAGCCGGATCACGGCATGAACCCCGATTCCCTGGCCCGCTATCGCGCCAACCGACTGCGGGTGGTACCGGAGGTCTCCTATTCGCCTCACGCCAGGGAGCAGGGCAAGGGCGGCGAGAGCACCGGCCAAAACTACAATCCCCGCCTCGACCTGGTGCTGTTCGTTAACGGCATCCCCACCGCCACTCTGGAGCTCAAGAGCCAGTTCAAGCAGACGGTGGAAAACGCCAAGCGACAATATCGCCAGGACCGCCCGATCAAGGACCCCATCACCCGCAAGCCGGAGCCGCTGCTGACTTTCAATCGCGGCGCCCTGGTCCACTTCGCAGTGAGCCAGGACGAGGTGGCCATGACCACCAAGCTGGCCGGCAAGGATACGTACTTTCTGCCCTTTAACCGCGGCGCCGAGGAGGGCGGGGCTGGCAACCCGCCCGCACCGGACGAGCAGAGCTACGCCACCGCCTACCTGTGGGAGGAGGTGTTCGCCCCGGACGCCTGGCTGAAGGTGCTCGGCCGCTTCCTGCATCTGGAGCAGAAGACCGTCGAGGACTTCCACGGCCGTCGCACCACCAAGAAAACGCTGACCTTCCCGCGCTATCACCAGTGGGAAGTGGTCAATCGCCTGGTGCAGGCCACCCTGGCCGAGGGGCCCGGGCGCCGCTACCTGGTGCAGCACAGCGCCGGCTCGGGCAAGTCCAATTCCATCGCCTGGTGCGCCCATCAGCTGGCCAATCTTTACGGCGATGACGGCAAGAAGCTCTTCAATTCGGTGATCGTGGTCACCGACCGTACGGTGCTCGACAGCCAGCTGCAGGACACCATCTATCAGTTCGAGCACGCCCACGGCGTGGTGAGGCCCATCACCCGAGACATCGGCAACCAAAGCAAGTCCGAGCAGCTCGCCGAGGCCCTAGCCAGCAACACCCGTATCATCATCGTCACCATCCAGACCTTCCCGGCGCTCTTCGACGCCTTGGATAAGCGGCCCCAGCTCGCCGAAGGTAACTATGCGGTGATCGCCGACGAGGCCCACTCCTCGCAAACCGGCAGCTCAGCCAGCAAGCTCAAGGCGCTGCTGGCGGCCGCGGGAGAGACCACAGAGGGCGATGACGACGAGATCAGTGCGGAGGCCATGCTGGACGCTGCCGTGGCCTCCCGGCGCCCCAGCGAGCGGATCAGCTACTACGCCTTCACCGCCACCCCTAAGGCCAAGACCATGGAGCTGTTCGGTCGTCCGTCGGATCCCGATCTGCCGGCCTGCGCCGACAACAAGCCCGAGCCGTTCCATCTCTACTCCATGCGCCAGGCCATCGAGGAGGGCTTCATCCTCGATGTGCTTAAGAACTACGTCACCTACAGCACCGCCTGGAAGCTCGCCCACCCGGATGGCGAGGACCAGGAGGTCGATACCAAGAAGGCCTCGCGCACCCTGGCCAAGTGGGTGCGGCTGCACCCCTATAACATCGCCCAGCGGGTGGAGGTGATCGTCGAGCACTACCGCGACAACGTTCGTCACCTGCTCGACGGCCAGGCCAAGGCCATGGTGGTCACCGCCAGCCGCCAGGAGGCGGTGCGCTATCAGCTGGCCATGCAGGGCTACATCAAAAACAAGGGCTACGGCGACGTGCACCCTATGGTCGCCTTCTCCGGCAGCGTGCCTGCCGACGAGGTGATCCCCGAGGAGGTCACCGAGACCAGCCAGCGGCTCAACCCCGGGCTCCAGGGGCGCGACCTGGCCGAGGCATTCGACACCGACGACTTCAACGTGATGATCGCCGCCAACAAGTTCCAGACCGGCTTTGACCAGCCCAAGCTCTGCGCCATGTACGTGGACAAGAAGCTCCAGGGAGTGGACTGCGTGCAGACCCTCTCGCGGCTCAACCGGCTGTTCCCCGGCAAGCAGACTTTCATCCTCGACTTCTACAACGACGAGCAGGACATCCTCGACGCCTTCGCCCCCTACTACCGCAAGGCGGAGCTGGCTGACGTCTCCGATCCCAACGTGGTCTACGACCTGCAGCGAAGCCTGGACGCCAGCGGCATCTACCATTGGCCGGAGGTGAAGGCCTTCGCCAAGGCCTTCTTCGACCCCAAGGCACCGGCATCGAGCCTCAGTTACTACTGCCGACCCGCCCAGGATCGCTTCAAGCATCGCTACAAGCTGACTCTCGAACAGCTGCAAACCTGGAAGGAGGCCCGCCGCATTGCCGAGCAGAGCGGCGACGACAAGGGGCTCAAGCGCGCCGAGCAGGAGCTCAAGGAGGCCGGCACCACCCGCGACGAGCTCGACCTGTTCCGCAAGAACCTGCAGAGCTTCGTGCGCACCTACGAGTTCCTCAGTCAGATAGTCCACTTCGACGACCCCGAGCTGGAGCAGCTGTGCGTCTACGCCCGCCATCTCTATCCGCTGCTGCGCACCGACCGGTTGTTAGAGGAAGAGAGCATCGACGTCAGCGAGCTGGAGCTGACCCACTACCGCCTCACCAAGCGCGAGGAGAAGCGCCTGCGCCTGGAAGAGGCCGAGGGCGACTACGGCCTCACCCCGGTCAGCGACGTGGGTTCAGGCAAGCCCCACGACCCCGAGAAGCAGCGCTTGGCCGAGATCATCGATCGGCTCAACGACCTCTACGGAGCCGAGGTCAGTGACGACGACAAGCTGCATTTTGCAAACGGCATCGCCGACCGTATCGAACGTGACGAGGCGGTGATGGCCCAGGTACGCGGCCACAGCGAAGACCAGGTGATGCACGGCCTTTTCCCGAAGAAGGTCACCGACGCAGTGCTCGATGCGCTTAGTGACCACGAGAAACTCAGCATGCCGCTGCTGGAGGATGAGGAGACGGGCAGGCAATTTGCGCTGTTGATACTCAAGTTGTTGGAGGGAAGGGTGGATCACTCTTCCGCTGAAAGGCTTAAATAAACAAGAGGATGGAAGCATGTCTAATTCTACAGCTAAGTCGGCAACACCTTTTGGCTTCGAAAAAGGCCTTAAGGTCGAAGAAGTTACTTGCGATATAGAAGAAATTAATTTTGGAATTTATGTAACTAGTCAGCCCCCAAAACCTCACTCAAGTTTTTCTAGCTATGTCCTTAGAATTGCTCCTCAGTCAGGCCTGTACTGGGTCAAAGGGATAAGTGGTGATATTGAAACGGATAGTGCTGGGACTATGCTAAAGTCAAGGGCAGATAATATGATTGAGAGACTGGCAAAGGTATATGGACCTCCGGAGAGAATTTTATTTTTCAACCCAGGTACAATATGGGGAGAGTCTGAAGATTTTATGATGGGAATGGCTTGCAATGAAATTCACTATGGGGCTAGCTGGTCGAAGGAGGCGCATGAACTACCTAGCGGTTTAGGTAATATTTATTTTGCAATAAATGCAAAAAGTTCGAACACTGGTTATATGATTATTGAGTATGAGTTTGATAATCATGAGCAAGGTGAGAGAGAGGTTGAAGAAGTTGAAGATGGAGCTCTTTAATCCATGCTTTCAGGGTAATTAAAATGATGTGTGCCAGGTGACAAATTAACAGTAGCTTTTCACGCTTTTTGTTGGTGACCTTATTATGCAGGGAAATCGTTTGACAACCAAGCTTGAGCTCGCTCGCCATGAGCTCCTTGACATGGGCCTGCGGGGTAATCCACTGCTTCATGTACCCAGCAACAAACGCTTTCTGGAAATCGTCGATGAGCGATCGACCGAGGTCGCCAACATTCTGGTCGAGGAGCGCAAGGCCATGCGCTTCCTTGCCCTGCCGGAGGCCTACACGCGGGACGAGGAAGGGGAGGATGCAGAAGCCGAGGGAGAAGATGCTGCTACGGAACCCCTCCCACCCCTGGAGGAATATCTCGAACAGGATAAAGGCGAAGACCGTTTCAGTGACCTCTACTTGCAGACCCGTCTGCCGGCCCGAGAGCTCGACACGCGGCTGATCAAGTTGGAGAACGAGGCCCATACCCTGCTGCAGGAGCAGGGCATCGAAGTGCTCTATCTGGCACTGGGGTTCCTGGAGTGGTACGAGGATGAAAACGCAAATACCCCACGCTTTGCGCCCTTGGTCCTTGTACCCGTGGAGCTGCAACGGGAATCTGCCCGCGCCGGTTTTACCTTGTCGTTCACCGACGCCGACATGGGCGGCAACCTGGCCTTGACCGCCCGGTTGAAGCAGGACTTCCGGCTGATCCTTCCCGACTTCGATGATGCCACACCGCTCATCGACTATTTCGGCCGTGTAGATGAGATGATTGCCGATCGCCCGCGCTGGCGAGTCCATGCCGACCAGATTCGACTGGGGCTCTTCTCGTTCGGCAAGTTCCAGATGTACACCGATCTTGACCCGGCCAATTGGCCGGAATCCCACGCTCTACTGACGCATCCCCAACTCGAAAAACTATTCGAGACGGGATACCGAGAGGATGCCGAACGCCTTGCGGCGTCTTCCGACCATGATCTGCTCAAGGCACCCGAGTCGCTACACCTGGTCAAAGATGCCGACTCCAGCCAGCTCGAGGCAATACTGGCGGTGATGGAGGGCGCCAGCCTGGTGGTACAGGGGCCGCCGGGGACCGGCAAGTCACAGACTATTACCAACCTGGTCGGCGAAGCCTTGGCGCGCGGCCAGAAGGTCCTGTTCGTGGCGCAGAAGATGGCCGCCCTGGAGGTCGTCAAATCACGCCTAGACGAATGCCATCTCGGCGATGCGGTTCTCGAGCTGCATAGCCACAAGAGCAACAAGAAGGCGGTCCTCGACTCGCTACGGCGGGTATTCGAGAATGGGCGCCCCAAGATTCCGGACCGTACCCACGAATATCAACGCCTTGGCGAGGTCCGTGAATCTCTGGATGCCTATGTGGAGGACCTCCGCACCCCTATCCTGTCCTCACAAACCGACTACGTGACCGCCCTGGGGCGAATGCTAGAGCTCCAGCGCGATGAGCGCCTGCAGGCATTGTCACGGATCGACTTTGAGCATCTTCGCAACTGGGGACCTCAGGACCTGGCCCTGGGGCAACGTGTCATGGACGCCATAAGTGACTACCTCGCAGAGTATGGTCCCCCTTCTGAAAACCCTTTCCATCTTTCCCGTCGTCATGCCTTGTCGCCGGGGGAAGAGCAGGAGCTACGCAAGCTTGTACATCGGGCATCTGATCGGCTAACGGCGCTGACCGACAACGCGGTCGCCTTGGCCACGGTCATGCAGCTTCCAATTCCCAAAGACTTTGACGACATCGCCATCCTGCAGCGTGCCGGTACACGGGCACTGCAGGCCCCCCACCTTGCCGGCGTGCGGGTCAACACCGAGGAGTGGCAGGCAAGACGGGACGAAGTACGCCATGCGATTGCCGCTGGTCAGGCTCTGGCGCGTACGCGTGATGCCATGCAGTCACGCTTCATTGACGCCGTGTATGACGCCGACCTGCTGCCGGTCCGTACGGGTCTCGCTGGGCGAGCCGACAAGTGGTGGCGGGTCTTTTCAGGCGAGTACCGACGGGCTACGGGAGCCCTGAAAGGTTACGCCCGTCATCGGCTGACGGGGACTCCGGTGGAGTGGCTAGCCTGGGTGGACGAGCTGCTGGAAGCCCAGCAGCACCGTCAGACCCTGAAGCGTCTCTCACTGACCTGCCATACCTTGTTCGGCGCACAGTGGCAGGGCGAGGAGAGCGACTGGCCCGTTCTCGCGCAGCTCGCCGACTGGATCATTGATCTGTACGAGGCAATCGGAAAAGGCGAGCTGCCGGCGGGGCTGGCGGCCTTTCTGGATGGCAACCCCGATCTTCGCGAACACAGCGAGCAGGTCGAGGCCCTGCAGGCCCAATCCGAGAGTGTCCAGGGATTACTCCAGGAATTGTGCCATCATATCCAATGGCAGGAGGAGGCATTGTCGATGGCTCTGGGCACCTGGCATCGCCGCTTGAACGAATGGCGAAATACCGAGCAGCTGTACTCGGTGGTGCGTTTCAATCAACTCAAAGAAGACCTCGAGAAAGCCGGGCTGGGGCACCTGGTCGAGACTCTGGCCGGCTGGCCGCACGCTCCACGTGTGCTCACCTCTTGGCTGGCGCTGAGCTACTACGGCGGCCTAGTCGATCATGCCTATGTCGAACGCCCGCGCCTTGGGCGCTTCGATCGACTGAGCCATGAACGCCTAATCCAGGAGTTCAATCAGTTGGACGAAGCCTGCTTTCGCTATGCGCAGGAATCGCTGGTCGAGCGATTGCACGATACCCTTCCGTCCTACCATGCGGCCGGAGAGATGGAAATACTACGCCGGGAATTCACCAAGAAGCGACGTCACCTGCCGATTAGGCGCTTATTGCGTGAGGCTGGCACGGTCATCCAGCAGGCCAAGCCCGTCTTCATGATGAGTCCGATGTCGGTAGCCGGTTACCTCGCCCAAGGCAACCTTGAATTCGACCTCGTGATCTTCGACGAGGCCAGCCAGATCCCAGCCCCTGAAGCTTTGGGGGCAATCCTGCGTAGTCGACAGGTGGTGGTGGTTGGTGACAGCAAGCAGATGCCACCTACTAATTTCTTTGGGCAGTCGGTAGAGCTCACCGACGAGGAGGCTGACGAGAGCGCTACCGCCGATGTTGAGAGCATTCTTGGCATGATGAAGGCCCGCGGCATGCCGGAACGTATGCTGCGCTGGCATTATCGCAGCCGACATCATTCGCTCATCGCGGTCTCCAATGCGCAATTCTATGATAACCAGTTGCTGATCTTTCCCAGCCCCGGCGTGCACCCTCATGCCCGCGGGCTAGGATTCCGCCACCTATCTGATACTCATTATGATCGTGGCGGGTCGCGTACCAACGGGGGCGAGGCCAGGGCAGTGGCCGAGGCTGTCATTGAGCATGCGCAGCGTCATCCTGAGTTGTCGCTAGGCGTTGTGGCCTTCAGCACCGCTCAGCGCGAGGCCATCCTGCTCGAGGTAGAGCGCTTACGGCGCGAGCATGATGAGTTAGAGGAATTCTTCCGTCATCACGATGGCGCAGACGAGTTTTTCATCAAGAACCTAGAGAACGTTCAGGGCGATGAGCGCGACGTAATCTTCATTAGTGTTGGCTATGGACGCACCGTGGCGGGCCGCCTGAGCCAGAACTTCGGCCCTCTCAACAAGCCTGGCGGTGAGCGAAGACTCAACGTGTTGATCTCCCGTGCGCGTCTGGCTATGGAAGTATTCGCCAACTTCCAAGCTGATGATCTCCGTGTGTCCGAGGATTCCCCTTTTGGTGTGCGTGCCTTCCAGGCATTCCTGAAGTACGCCGAGACGGGTGAGCTGCCAGCCTATGAATTTACCGCTAAGGAGCCAGATTCCCCCTTCGAAATCGAGGTCATGCGCGCCATCCAGGATCTGGGCTATGAAGTGCAGCCCCAAGTCGGCAGCCAAGGATTCTATATCGACCTGGCGGTAAGGGACCCGGAAGCGCCGGGCCGTTTCCTGCTGGCTGTGGAATGCGACGGCGCCAGCTATCATAGCAGTGCGGTGGCCAGGGATCGCGACCGGCTGCGACAAGCGGTTCTGGAGGGTCTTGGCTGGCGATTCCATAGGATTTGGAGCACAGAATGGTTCCGAAACGCGCCGGCCGAGACGCAGCGCCTGAAGGAGGCGATCGAAGCTGCCCGCCGCCACCACAAGGCTCTTGAAGCGGGGCGGCTGGAGGCAGCCGAGCAGGAAGCTGTAGAGGTCACCCGCCAAGGCATAGGAGAGTCAGAGGTCGCAAGCGTAACTTTGGAGCCGGCCTCGGCCAACATCGAGAGAGATGCGCCCTCACAAGAGCTGCCCAGCATCCCGATGTACTCTCCTGTAGACACGAGTACATTAGGGCTTTCATCAGCCGATTGGCAGTTTGAAGAGATCCCGAGCCATAGACTTCAGGAAGCCATTCACCAGGCAGTCGCTCATGAAGGGCCAATGCACCTCAAGATGCTGTTATCACGGCTGACCGATGCCACTGGGTTGCAACGCGCCGGCGCACGTATCCAACGGCGTGTTGAAGCCGAGAGCCGTACCCTGGAGCGCCAGGGACGCCTGCACCGTCACGGCGAATTTCTGGATACCCCGGAGCGGGAGGTGCCGCCCCAGCGTGACTGGAGCAACCTACCAGCCAGCCAGCGCAAGTTCGAGCTAGTGCCACCTAGCGAACTGGAGCAAGCCATCCTGCTCACAGTAAGAGACAGTTTCTCGATCGAGCCAATGGATGCCATGGGGGCCGCTATCAACCTGCTCGGCTTCAAACGCCTGACCCAGCCGATCCGCCAGCGGGTCGAAGCAGTACTCCATGACCTGCACGAACGTGGTTCGATCCAGGAACGCAACGGGCGATTACAGTTGGCCAAGCACGACGAGACGATATGATATATCTGGTCTTAGTGCGCTTCGATGTCTCTATCGGCCCCTGCCGGAAGAACCGTAGTGCGACTCTGGCTAAAGCGCACGCAGCTTTGGTTGAGATGCTTGGTAGCATGATGGAGCGTAGCTTCCCGGGTATAGCAGAAGCGCTCCTATGGGGGCATAAGCGGGGGCATGATAAACAGTCAAATTTCAAGAAGGCTATATTTATGAAAAATTTAAAGCCATTTTTCTCGAGTGAAGCTGGGCCCACCATCTTTAGTTACCTTCCGCTCTTCTCTGCTGCTGAGTTCACTGGTCCTGGTCGGTCAGCGCCTGAAATATGGTCTCGCTGGAAATTGACTGACCGGGCTATTCGCCATCCGCATGTCGGTAGGCACGGTGTCACAGCCTGACACTTCGGCCTTAAGCGTTGGTGAGTCGACGGTGGCCTCAGCCAGGCGCTCGCAGCCCGTCTGGCCAGCATTCAGCACCGTCCAATTGCGGGTTCGTCCAGCGTCCAATTGCGGGTTGACGGCTCGCCCGAGCCGTTTCGCCACCATCCTCCCAGCTCGCCACCGGATGCCATCAGCTGTCGTCATTTTGATACTCAAGTGCCTGAAATTCTCAAAGAGTGTGGATCGTTACCCGGTCCATGAACCCTCGTCCTCCCGAAGCTGTATAAGGGATACAGCGCATCGGCAACCAGTGGCCCCCATGACATGCGATTGATGCTGCGCTGCGCGGTTTCGCCGACTTGCGGTTCGCCAAGGCATCGAGTGGATACCGAGGCCGGGCGCGATTGCCTGGTTGCCAACGAAATCAAACTGGATGATTGGTCGTAATTGACCCTGCAAGGAGGGAGATGACATGCGAATGCTATCTATCGGGCTGTTGACCGGTGTGCTGGCCCTGGGACTCACTGGCTGCGGTACCACCACCGGCGAGCGAGCGCTGAGTGGCGCCGGCCTGGGGGCAGCTGCCGGTGCCGGCACCGCGGTCATGACAGGCGGCAGCGTGACCAGGGGGGCGGTGATTGGTGGTGGCCTGGGCGCTGCCGTCGGCGCGGCCACCAACCGCGACGACATCGACCTGGAACGCTGGCGTCGCTGATTGACGAGTAGGAGCGCTTCCCCGGAACCGAAAGCCTCATTCCATAATTGCCGGATGCGTCAGCTGCCTTGCTTCTGCTAACGCCACTCCAGGTCCACCGCGATGGGATCATGGTCCGAGGAGCGGAAGGAGTCGGGACGGAAGTGGGGCGCTGCGTTGTCCGGCCCGTCGTAGCCGAGGAATGCGGGCTCGTCGGCATTGATGGGCCACGGGCGCACTTCTTCCACTGCCGCGGCCAGCTCGGGGCTTGCCAGGGCATGGTCGAGATAGCCCGACTCACCACGGAACACGTAGCTGTAGCGGCGCTCTGGCGGCAGCTCGCGGGCTATCAGGTCGACCAGGCCCGCGTGGGCCAGGGTGCGGACCGGGTCTTCGGCGCCGTAGGCGTTGAGGTCGCCGGTCAGCAGTAGGCGTTCGTGCCCCTCGGCTTCCGCCAGGCGGGCGAGGAAGGCACTCATGGCCTCGGATTGTTCCACCCGGCGCTGGTTCCAGCAGCCCTGGCCGCGGTCGACATCGCCCCGGGGCGGGCAGCCGGACTTGGACTTGAAGTGGGCGGTAACGACGCCGAAGGCCGGGCCGCCGTCCATGCTGCGGAAGAAGGCCGCCAGCGGCGGGCGGTGATGGGCGGGGTCGTTGTCGGTATAGAGCTCGCTCATGGCCTCTAACCGGTCCGGCCGGTAGAGCAGGGCGAGCTTGATGGCATCGCTGCCGCGGTCGGCGTTACCGTCCACCGCACGATAGCGGATGCCGGTCCGTTCGCCGAGCTGCTCGACCAGGTCGGCCAGGGCGCGCGGGTCGTTCTCGACCTCCACCAGGGCCAGGATGTCGGCCTGCAGGCCCTCGACCGCAGCGGCGAGCTTGGCCCGCTGGCGCTCCAGCTCGGTAGCGTTGGCAGCACCGCGCTGGCCCAGGCTGATGAAATAGTTCTCGACGTTGAAGGTCGCCACCCGTAGCCGCGCTCCCGGCGCCGGCAGCGGCCCCGGGCGCGGGTTGGCGTCCTCGAAGCGCGGCTCTAGGGTCGGGTGCAGGCGGTAGGCGTCGAAGGCGTGAGTCAGTATCCCGGTCAGCCCCTCAACGGTGCTGCCGACACGGCGAGTGCCATTGGCATCCAGGTAGGGAATTGGGTCCGGAAAGGTGCGGTAGCTGCCGTCGTCCAGCGCGAGGGTATCCCGCTGCTGGGTCTCGCCGGGTGTGTTCGTGGGCCGAAACAGGCGGGTGGCGGCCAGCCTCAGGGAGCCGTAGCGGGCCAGCTCGTCGTTGCCGGTGACGGTCAGCGCCTGCGGAAACGTCAGAAGCAGTCCCTCCTTGCGTGACAGCTGCTCCTCGCTGAGCGGCCAGTCGACCGCAAGCGGCTCGGGCAGTTGGTCGTGGGCACAGGTCTCTATCCGCTCGACCCGCTGCAGTTGGATCTGGCCGCGGTACTCGCCGGTGCGGGCGTGGAGTTGCAGGTGTGTGCCGGGAGCGATGAGCGCCCCGTCGCTCGGCGTGGCGCCAGGCATATAGACGAACAGGCCAACGGGGCCATGCTTCGTTGCCTGCTGCAAGTAGAAACCGTTCAGCCGTTCGCGGCCGAGAAACTCGCCGGTCACCACGCCGTCGACGATCACCTCACGGTCGGCGGGCAGGGCCGTGCGTTCACCAATACCCTTGATGGCGGCGAGGTCGGTGCTGGAGGGATCGGGGCAACTGGCTGCCGCCGGTGCGGCCAGCAGCAGCGCCAGCAGCAGGGTCAGTGGGCCTGCCTGGCGGGTCACGCCAGGGTGTCGGCGCGTGCCGGGAGTGCGCGGCGGGGCGGCGAAGGTCATGCGTTCATTCCTCACCCGAGCAGCATCAGCACCACGCCATAGGCGGCCACGCCCGCGGCCACCGGCCAGCCCAGGGTGCGCTTGTACCACCACACGGCCAGGGTCGCCAGTACGCCGATGGCGGTGGCCAGCCAGGAGGTGGCGCCGGGCGTCACCGGCATCAGCGACACACCGAAGAGGGCGGCGATCATCAGTGGGCCGAGCAGGCTCAGCCATTGGGGCATGGCCTCGAGGCCGTCGTCGCCGCCCTGGCGCTCGAGACGGCGCTGCATCCACAGCAGTGGCAGCAGGCGTATCAACAGGGTACCCAGCGCCGAGGCCAGGACGGCGATCCACAGGGCGCTACTCATGCCGCTCTCCTTGCGCTGCGTGCTCTGTTTTTTCGCCGTGGCCGAACTTGACGAGCTGGAAGCACAGCGCGCCACAGACGGCGGCGAGGGGAATCGCCACGTTGGTCAGGCCGAGGAACGTCAGCAGCAGGGCGCTGAGGATGGTCAGGCTCAGGGCCAGGCTCCAGCGCCGCGAGGTGAAGCGCGGCGCCACCAGGACCAGGAAGAGCGCGGGCAGGGCGAAGGGCAGGATCTCACCCATCAGGGCCCAGCGGGCGACCAGTTCACCGCCGGCCAGGGCGCCCAGCGCCGTGCCGCCGATCCAACTGAGCCAGGCCAGCAGGGCGGCGCCGGTGTACCAGCCAAGGCGCTGGGCGGCGGGCAGTTGCGGCAGGCGGGCATGGGCCAGGGCGAAGATCTGGTCGGTGAGGCCGTGCATCAGCCAGGGCCACAGGCGGCTGGGCGTCAGCCAGGGGGCCAGGTTGGGGGCGTAGACCACATGGCGCAGGTTGATCAGCAGGGTCATGGCCACCACCAGCCATAGCGGCGCGCCGGCGGCCACCATGCCGACGAACAGGAACTGCGAGGCACCGGCATAGATCAGCGTCGAAATCGCCACGGCTTCCCAGGCGCTGAAGCCGGCCTGGGTCGCGATCAGGCCGAAGGAGATGGCCACCGGGACATAGCCGCCGAGCAGCGGGATGGCCTCGCTCATGCCGGTCAGCCAGGGGCGGGTGGGCGAAGAGGCGGCTTGCAGGCTCATGACGTGGATTCCTCGTGGTAGACGACGCTGAGCAGCAGCGTGGCCCAGGTGTCTCCGGTGCGGTAGAGGTGGGGGCGGTCCGCGGCGAAGGTGAAAGTCTCGCCGGCCGACAGGGTGCGGGTCTCGCCTTCCGGGCCGGCCTCCAGCGTGCCGCTGATCAGGGTCAGCGACTCCCGGGCACCGGGGGTGTGGGGCTCGGCAAGACGCAGGGTATGCGGCGCGCAGCGCATCCAGTAGGCGTCGACCTGAGGGCGATCCTTGCCCTGGTCGAGCAGGCGGACCTCCACGCCATCCTCGCCCAGGGGCACGGCGATGGGCGCCACCAGGGTGCCGAAGGGCACCTTCAACTGCACCGCCAGGCGCCAGATGGTATCCAGGGTGGGGTTGCCGTTGCCCTGCTCGAGGCGGCACAGGTTCGACTTGGCGATGCCGGCGGCGGCGGCCAATTGCGACAGCGACCAACCTTGCGCCTGGCGCAGGTCCTGAAGATGGCGGCCCAGGGTGCCGAGCGAGAGCTTGTCCAAGGGAGGTGGTCTCCAGCTGTTCCTTTTAATGAACGTTCTATAAAAGGAACGACTGGCTGTCAACCCTCACGCTCGGCTCTTGTCGCTTAGCACAGGTCGCTCGGCTCTGGTGTCGTGCGGAACCGTCAGACGAACTCCGAATCGTCGGTTCTCACGGTCACGCCACCCTCCTCGCCGGGCACCATGATCATGAACTCGCCGTTGCCGAGGTAGGTAGCGTCGTGGCCGTCATGGGTACGAAAGGCGGACGCGCCACCGGTGGCGCCGGCATGCTGCATTTCGCTGAGCTCGCGGGCGCTGGTGAAGATGTCGATCATGTACTCGCGGCCCTGGTCGTCGAAGGCCATCACGGTCCTCTCGCGCTGGGTCATGGCGTTATCCTCCCGGAAAGCTGCCTCCCTTACCCATAGCAACACGGCGCCGGCTTGGCGAGCGCCGCGTCACTTGCAGCAGCAGAGTGCTAGCGTGCCTTCCGGTCGGCCAGAAACGACACGGCGGCCCGCAGGCCGCCGTGTCGAGGGGTTGGCTGTCCTGCCGGATCAGAACTCGAGGCGGGCCTCCAGCATGTAGGCGCGCCCCGGCATCGGGACACGGCCCACCGGACTGACGTCGGTGCCGCGGAAGTAGGCGTCGTCATCGAGCAGGTTGGTGGCCGCGAGGCCCAGGTTCAGGGTGGTGTCGGCATCCAGGCGGAAATCGCGACCGATGCGGGCGTTGACCAGGGTGTAGGCGGGCAGCTCGCCGGCATCGCCGTTGACGGTTTCGTCCCGGGTATTGAGGGCGTCGCTGTAGCTCTCGCTGACCCGGTTGACGCTCACGCTCGCCAGCCACTGCTCCATCTCGTAGCGGGCATTGGCGCTGACGTGGTGCCTCGGCGCGTTGGGCAGATCGTTGCCGGCGTTGTCCCCGGTGAGCTGCTCGGTCGCGAGGTAGGTGTAGCCAAGGCCCAGCGACAGGCGGTCGGTGGCCTGCCAGTCGGTACCCAGCTCGATCCCCTGGTGGCGTGTCTCACCCAGGTTGACGAAGCGATCGCCTGCCTTGTTGAACTGGATCTGGTCTTCGTAATCGATGCGGAACAGGGTCGCCGAGGTGGTCAGGCGCGGCGTCACGTCGACGCGTGCACCCAGCTCGTAGTTCCAGGCGGTCTCGTTGGCCACGTCGCCCTCCAGCGTGGCCTGGGCGATCTGCACCGGCACCAGCGATTTCTGGGCGTTGGCGAACAGGAAGAGCTCGTCGGTGGCGGCGAAGCCCACCGTCAGGCCCGGCAGGATCTCGTCGGTATCGTTGGTCGAGGCGGTATCGTTCACTTCGTCCCGGAAGTCCATGCGCACGTCTTCGTAGCGTACCCCGGGGGTGATCTCCAGACGGCCATCCATCAGGCTCAGGGTATCGCTGGCGTAGAGCGCCACGGCGTCGGTTTCCAGGTCCCAGCGGCGCACCTCGGTGTAGCTGTCGTCGCTCAGGTTGCGGCGATTGACGTCGAAATCGACGTCCTCGTTCACGTAGCGGGCGCCCAGGGTTACGGTGTGGATGCCCTCGCGCACGGTCAGGCGCGGCTCGGTGCCCCAGACGCGGAAGATCCGCGGTGAATCGGCCACGTGGCTCGATTCGGCCTCGGGGTCGGACCAGGCGCCGCCGCTGACCAGGTCCTGACCGAAGAAGAAGGTGCGATCCGCGCGGTGGGCGAAGTTGCGCCAGGTGAACTCGACGTCGTCGCTGGGGTTGAACGTCCACGCCAGCGTGCCGCGCAGCATGTCCGCTTCATAGGCTTCGTAGGGGCGCTGGGAGTCGGTGCGGTCGCGCTCATAGGCCTGGGGGCTGAGCGCGCCGGGCAGGTCGGCGTCCACCTCGTAGTACTGCAGGCTCGCGTCCAGCGTGTGGCGGTCGTCGATGTAGTACTCGGCGTCGAGCTGGAAGTTCTGGACGTCGGTATCGGCGTGCTCGCGGAAGCCTTCGCCACCCTGGAGGTTGGCCTGGAACTGCAGCGCCAGGTCGTTGCTGACGAAGCCGCCGACGCGGTAATAGGTGTCATGGAAGACGTTGCCGGTCTCCTCGGCAATGGTCACCCGCTCCGACAGGGTCTGCGTGACTTCCCCTGGGATCGGCTTGGTCAGGAAGTTGACCACCCCGCCGACGTTGTTGGGGCCGTAGTGGACCGCCGCCCCGCCCCGCACCACGTCGATGGTGTCGATGCTCTGCAGCGTCACCGGGAACAGCGAGACCCCCACGTTGCTGTAGGGGCCGATGGCGATCGGGTAGCCGTCCAGCATCATCTTGAGACGCTCGCTGCGCAGCGGATTGAGGCCGCGCAGGCCGATGTTGGGCAGCACGCCGGTGCCGGTCTCGTCGAGTACCTGAACGCCAGGCACCGAGCGCATCGCGTCCTCGAGGTTCAGGGCGCCGCTGTCGTGAAGTTGTTCCGGTTCGATGACGGTGCGGGCACCTGGGTAGACGCGCACTGCGTCTTCGGTGGGGTTGCCGAGCCAGTCGCCCTGGACGACCAGCGTGTCGAGCTCGGCGGCATCCTGGGCCAGGGCGCCGGCGCCGACCAGGGCGGAGGCAAGGCCAACGGCGGCGGCAAGGGGAGTCCTGCGGGAAAAGCCTGCGCGGGAGGAGCTGACGAAGCGGGAGTCTGTCATGTCGAGTCCGTTTTTTAGAAATCTAAATGAAAAAGCGTCTCAATACTATATGAGGCAAAGCATGTTGTACAGACTCGCGTGGGCGTCTCGGCCTTCGCTACAGCGTCGGCGGGGCGAGTGAGGAGAGCGCCACGAAGTAGGGCGCGGAGGATGCCGCCGCATTGCCCAGGGTCGCTGAGGCGTCATCGACGATACGCGCCCGGATGCGGAAGACGTCGAGCAGCAGGCGTTCGGTCAGCACCTCGGCGGGCGGCCCCGCCTGAACCAGCTGGCCCGAGCGCATGGCGACCAGGCGGTGGCCCACCTGGGCCGCCTGGTTGAGGTCGTGCAGCGACATGATCACCGTGAGCCCCTGCTCGCGGTTGAGTGCCTGCAGCAGCTCCAGGATCTCCAACTGGTGGCCCAGGTCCAGGTAGGTGGTGGGTTCGTCCAGGATCAGCAGGTCGGACTGCTGGGCCAGGCACAGGGCAATCCAGGCACGCTGGCGCTCGCCGCCGGACAGGGCCGACAGCGGGCGAGCCTCGTAACCGGCCAGGCCCGTGACCCGTATCGCCCAGCGTACCTGGGCGTGGTCATGCTCGGTGAGCGGGGCAAACAGGCGCTGGTGGGGAAAGCGGCCGTAGCGAACCAACTGTTCGACGCTGAGCCCCTCCGGGGCCTGGGGATGCTGGGGCAGCATGGCCAGGCGCCGGGCCAGGTGGCGGCGTGGCCAGGCCGTGACCGGGCGACCGTCGAGCAGCGCCTCACCGGCCTGGGGGCGCATCAGCCCGGCAAGCGCACGCAGCAGGGTACTCTTGCCACAGCCGTTGGGGCCGATCAGGCAGTGAATGCGCGCCGGTTCGAAATCCAGCGTCATGTCCGGCACGATGACCTTGTCGGCGTAGCCCAGGCGCAGGTTGCGCGTCGCGAGCCGCGGGGCCTCGGCGTCGGTACGGAGCGTCATCGTCTAGGGCCTCCTGGCCAGCAGAGCGAGGAAGAAGGGCACGCCGAGCAGCGAGGTGACCACGCCGATGGGCAGTTCGGCGGGCACCAGCACGACGCGTCCGATCAGGTCGGAGGCGAGCACCAGCAGGGCACCGCACAAGGGGCTGACGATCAGCTGGCGCCCGAGCGAGGGGCCGACCAGCAGCCGCGCCACGTGCGCGACGATCAGGCCGACGAAGCCCACGGGGCCGGCGATGCCGACGGCGCTGGCGGCGAACAGCACCGCCACCAGCAGCAGCGCGAAGCGCGAACGCTCGACGCCGAGCCCGCGGGTGGCGGCGACGTCGTCGCCGAGCTGTAGCAGGTTGCCGCCCCGCACCAGCGGCGGTAGCAGGATGAGGCTGACCGCCGTCCACGGCAGCAGCGCGGCGAGATGCTCCCAGTCGCGGCCATACAGGCTGCCCGAGAGCCAGGCCAGTACCGTCTCGGTGGTGGCCTGGGCCCAGCCGGCCAGGACCCCGGTGGTCAGGGCGCTCAGCAGGCCCGCCACGGCGATGCCGCACAGGACCAGCCGCACCGGGGTCGAGCCGCGGTTCCAGCTCAGGCGGTAGACCGCCGCCGCCGCCGCCAGCCCGCCGCCGCAAGCGATCAGCGGCAGCCAGTCGAGGCTCAGGGCCGCCCGCAGATAGGGATTGCCGTCGCCGGCGAGGCGCTCCGCGGCGGCGAAGGCCAGCACCGCCGCGAGGCTCGCGCCGGCATTGATGCCCATCACTCCCGAATCGGCCAGGGGATTGCGCATGACGGCCTGGAGCAGTGACCCGGCAATGGCGAAGTGCACCCCGATCAGCGCCCCCAGCAACAGGCGCGGTAGGCGCAGGTTCCAGATGATGTCCTGGGCCACCGGGTCGCCGGCCGCCGGGCCGCTGGCGCCGATCAGCGCCAGCCACACGCGGCCGGGCGACAGGGTGACGGCGCCGAACAGCAGGTTGGCGAGTGCCCCCAGGATCACCAGGCCCATCAGCACGACGACCAGAAGCCCCAGGCGGTCCCGTGCGGGCGAGTCGGCGGTGTGGTAGGGCTGCGGAGGTGTCCCGGCATGAGCGGAGAGGGTCATGGCGTTCTCGAGCGAATCAGGGCGATGAACAGGGGGCCACCGATCAGCGCGGTGAACAGTCCCAGCGGCAGTTCCTGTGGCGCCGCCAGGGTGCGGGCGAGCAGATCGCTCAGGGTGACCAGCAAGGCGCCGGTCAAGGCCACCAGGGGCAGCGCCTGGCGCTGGTCGACTCCGGCCACCAGGCGCACCAGGTGGGGGGCGATCAGGCCGATGAATCCCACCGGGCCGGCGACCGCCACCGAGGCTGCGGTCAGCGCCACGGCGAGCGTTACGAAGCCCAGGCGCAGCAGGGTGACGGCGCCGCCCAGGGAGCGCGCCACGCTATCTTCCAGGTGCATCAGGTTGAGCCAGCGGCCGGTGGCGAGCGACAGCACGAGGCCGCCAGCGGCCCAGGGCAGGATCTGGCCGACATGGGCCCAGCCGCGCCCCTGCAGGCCACCGGCCAGCCAGCCGTAGAGCTGCTGTGCCTGGGCACCGGAGAACAACAGGAAGGCCGTGACCAGGGCCGACGCCAGGGCGGTGACCGCCATGCCGGCCAGGGCCAGCATCAGCGGCGAGAAGCCGCTGCGTGCCGCCAGCAGGAAGGTCAGGGCGGCGGCGCCCGCGCCGCCGAGCATGCCGATGGCGGGGAGCCAGGTGGCGTCCACCCGCCAGCCGACTTGTGCCATGACCACCGCCATCGAGGCCCCGGCAACGACGCCGGTGATACCGGGTGACGCCAGGGGATTGCGGGTCACCGTCTGCATCAGCTGGCCGGCGAGACCCAGGCTCGCGCCTACCAGCAGGCCGGCGACGAAGCGGGGCAGGCGCAGCTCCATGACCAGGACCGCGGCCATGCCATCGACCCGGCCGGCCAGCACCTCGAGCAGTTCGTGGGGCGACAGCGGCACGCCGCCGACCGACAAGGCCAGCGCCCCGGTAGCGGCGATGGCCACGCCGAGCAGGGTGCAGCCAAGGGCGAGGCTCGGGCGGCTTGGCCCCGGGGCCAAGCCCGTACTGGGCGAGGGCAGTGGGGCGGTGCTCATGGATAGGGGCGACTGGCAATGGAGGGGGGGAGCTCGGGGCGCTCGAAGGCCTCGGGATAGAGCCGCCAGGCCATCTCGTCGAGAATCAGGCGGCGAGCGATGGGACCGCCGCCCTCCTTCCAGTGAGGGCCGACCTCGTAGACCCGATCGTTCTTCACCGCCTCGAGATAGGGCCACACCGGATTGTTGGCGAAGGCCCGCTCGCTGCCGGTGTTGAACAGGAAGATGACGTCGGGATCCAGGGCCAGCAGCTGCTCCAGGTTTATCGCATAGCCGAAGGGGATGGTCTGGCCCGGCGTCGGCGACGGGCCGGCGGCGTTGGTCGCCTTCAGGCGTTCGAGCAGCGCGGCGCTCAGGAAGTGATCGTAGTAGGCGAAGGGTGACTCGCCGGCGCCGGCCAGCAGGATGGCACTGACGCCCCCGGGGGCCTGCTCGCCGAGCTCGGCGAGGCGCGCGTCGAAGGCCTGGTTCAGCGCATCGCCCTCGGCTCGCATGCCGAGTACGGCGGCGATGCCCGCCACCGCTCGCCGGCTGTCCTCCAGGCCGACCACGTCGAAGGCGTAGAACGGGGCGATGGCCTCGAGCTGGCGGGCGTGGGGCTCGGTGTAGCGGTGAATGCCGACGATCAGGTCGGGGTCGAGCTCGGCGAGCAGCTCCAGGTTGGTGCTGGCGCGCTGGCCGAGGCTTCGAGTGCCGGCCAGCGGGTTGTCAGGAGTGCCGGCCAGCGGATCCTCTGAAGCGCCGTCCAGCGGGGCGCCAAGATAGCTGGGCAGCGGTTCGCTGCCGAAGGTCGAGGCGCCGACCGGCGAGATGCCGAGCGCCACCAGGGTATCGGCGGCGAACGTCGAGATGGCCGCCACCCGCTCGACCGACATGGTGTCGATCGGGGTACCCCGGTCGTCGTGCAGGGCATCGGAAGCAGCGGGCGCCGGCTGTTCCTCGGCCAGGGCCGCTTGACCCGTGCCGATGGCCACGGCGAGCCCCAGGGCGATGACGACCCCGAGCCGCACGCGACACAGGCGGGAGAGAAACTCGCAGGGCATGCGTCGTCTTCCTTCCAACAGGCATGGAGCATGGAGCGCAATATGGCGGGGAATTGTAATTCAAACATGAATGGTTTGCATTGGTATTTGTAAAATCCCCGGCCACATGCCTGCGACCCGGGACAGAGCGTGACGAATGGGACTGGCTGCCGTCAGGGCTTGTCGTCCATCGGCGGGCTCCCGATGGCCGCGGCCGGCGCCGCTGGGTCGGGGTCGAAGGAGCGGCGCAGGTCGCGTAGGCGCCGGAACAGGATGCCGCGGTCCTCGCCGACCAGGAAGCTCGCCACTCCCCGTTCCCGCCAGTAGCGGTGCTGGCCCTCTGCCCGGGGAATCGCACAGAACCGGCGCTGCGCGCGAGCGCAGGCCCGGGCCACCCTATCCAGTGCCTGGCGCACACTGTCGTGCCCCGTATCCGGGGCCACCCCCAGATCGTGGGCCAGGTCCATGGCCCCCTCGAGCACCCAGTCCACCCCGGCTACCTCGACGATGGCATCGATGTTCTCCACTCCGGGGGTCGATTCGATCATCACCACCACCAGGATCTCGTCGTTGGCACGCTTCAGGTAGTCGCCGAGCGGCAGCCGCCCGAAGCCGGTGGTTCTGCCCCCGGTGACGCCGCGTCGGCCGAGGGGCTGAAAGCGGGCCGCCGCGACCGCCTCGCGGGCCTGGTCGGCGCTCTCGACCCGCGGCACCACCACCCCCATGGCGCCGGCGTCCAGGGCGCGCTGGATCGCCCCCGCGTCGACCCCGGGCACCCGCACCAGCGGCGTGATGCCGGCACACTCGGCGGCACGGATCATATGCTCCACGGACTCCGGATTGACGCTCAGGTGCTCCATGTCGAGCACCACGAAGTCATAGCCCGCGTAGCCCAGCATCTCGACGAGCCAGGGCGTCGGCACCGAGTTGAGCATGCCGTAGACGCACTCCCCTTGTTCGAGACGACGCTTGAGCGGATTGGCGCCGAGCATCACGCGCCCTCCTCGTCGTCGATCGATTCATCGTCGATAAAGCGCATGATCGGTGCCGGATGGCACAGGAAGTGCTGGTGGGAGATGTTCCAGGCGTAGGCGCCGGCCAGAGTGAACAGCAGCATGTCGCCAATGGCCAGGCGCTCGACCTCGACCTGGCGCGCCAGCACGTCCTTGGGCGTGCACAGCTGGCCGACGACGCTGACTTTGGCGTTGGTCAGCCCCTCCGCGCCGTCGAGTCCGGGCAGGCGCACGAAGGGGTGGTCGTGGTTCTGTGCCGCCGGGGTGCGGAAATGATGGGTGCCGCCACGGCACACCGCGAACCACTGGCCGTGGTTGCGCTTCAGGTCCATCACCTCCATCAGGTAGTAGCCGCAGGGGGCGGTCAGGTAGCGGCCACATTCGAAGCGGATGCGATAGCGCTGCAGGCGCGGCTCGGCGAGACGCCGCGCGAGCCCGCGGCAGAAGCCCTCCCAGTCGAATTGCCGGCCGGGCTCGCGGTAGTTGATGCCGATGCCGCCGCCGACGTTGATCTGGTCGATGTCCAGGCGGTGCTGCTCGCGCCAGTGCTCGACCTGGCGAAACAGGTCGCCGAGGAGCCTGAGCTGGGCGTCGGCATCGAGCTGGTGGGAGATCAGATGGAAATGGAAGCCGCGCAGTTCGATCCTGGGATGGCGGGCGAGGAAGGCGAGACAGGTCTCCAGGTCCTCGGGATCGATGCCGAAGGGGGTGGGCACGCCACCCATGGTCAGGGGCGTGGAGGGCAGGTTGTCGGTCGCCAGGTTCATGCGCAGCAGCACCCCCTGGCGTCGCTCGCTCCGTTCCAGCAGGTGGGCCAGGCGCTCGAGCTCGGTCAAGCTCTCCACGTGGATGAGTTCGACGCCGAGCTCGAGGGCGAGAGAGAGTTCCGAGACCAGCTTGCCCGGGCCGCCGAACAGCAGGGGGGCCTCGGGGAAGCGCTCGCGGATCAGCGCCAGCTCACCGCCGGAAGCGGCTTCGAAGCCGGCCACCCGGCCCGCCAGGGCGTCCAGGATCGGTGCCTCGGCATTGGCCTTGACGGCGTAGAACATCTCGCAGCGCTCGGGCAGTGCCGCCACCACACGCTCGACGTGGCGACGCAAGGCCGGAAGGTCGTACAGATAGGCGCACAGGGGATCGACGCTCGCCGCCTGCAGGCGAGCCGCTTCCCGGGCCATGGAGTCGAGTCGGAGTTGCATTGCTTGCTCCTGAAGCAGGGAGTCCCGGGTCACTGGGTGTCGCGTGGTTGAGCGAAAGGGCTGGCCAGCGGCACGTACTCGGAAGCGCGGTCGGCGCGCTTGAGGACCCGGTTGAGCAGGTTGGTCTTGTTGGGCCAGGGCTCGCCCTCGAGCCATCGCTCGATCAGCCGTGCAGAGAAGGCGTTGCCGTGACGCTGCTGGTAGCGCACCAGGCTCGACTCGAGGCAGCGCCATAGCCGCGGCTCGAGCCCGGCATCGTCGCGCGCCAGGAAAAACACCGCCTGGGCGAGGTTGTTGATCAGCAGGCAGTAGCCGATGCGCTTGATCCCCAGCTCCTCGGGGTAGCGTACCGAGGCCCTGGCGCGCTCGGTGAGGCTGGTCAGACGCTCATCGGGCCACGGCTCGGGCAGCAGCTTGGTGCCTTCCAGGTCGCGGATATAGATATGGCTGGGCAAGCCGTGGCGCAGCCCCACCACGACGTTCTGCAGATGCGGCTCGAACACCACGCCGAGCCGGCACAGGGCGAACAGCATGGGGTGGACCAGGTGCTCGACGTAGGCCTCGAACCAGTGCAGTGCCGCCTCTTCCCGCGACAGGCCGCGATGACGGGCCAGGCGCATGACCTCGCGCTCCAGCGGTGAACCTCCCGAGGCGGTATCGGCGAACAGCGCCGCTGCCAGCAGCGGTGTCTCGCCCTCCCCCCAGGCCGGGGTCTGGCGCAGGATCAGGCCAAAGGCCTCCTGCAAGGCGATGCGCGCCTCCCGCGGCTGGTCGCGGAAGTCGGCGGTGACGAAACCGGGCTCGGTCATCAACGTCAGCGCCGGGAAGGTCTCGCCCAAGGCGCCGGCCTCGGCATCGAGCAGGCGGCTCAAGCCGACGGCGCTCTCGAGTTCGTACCAGGCATTCTTGCGCACGCAGTTGGTCAGGCGTACGTGCAGCGAGCACTTCAGGAAGCGATCGCGGCCGGGCTGGAACAGGGTGCGCACCGAGGCGGTGGGATACCAGGGCTCGCCGGCCGGCCCCAGGTCGAGCAGGCGGCCGCTGTCGAGCGCCTGGCGCACCACGTCCAGGCTGCGAATATGCTCCACCTGCCAGGGGTGCACCGGCAGCGCCCGATAACCGGGCGGCAAGGGAAGGTCGGGTAGCTGACGCTCCAGCTGCGCATAAGCGTCTTCAGCGAGATGGGAGGCCTGGGCGAGATCGCTTGCCGCCGCGGCGAAGTAGTGCAGCGGGAAGGCTGCGCCGAGCTCGGGCGAGTAGCGCCGGATGGCGTCGAGCGCGACCCCCTCGCGGCTCTTGGGGGTGGGGTGAAAGGCGTGGCCGAAGGTCAGCGACTGCTCCGAACGCAGGTACGCCACCTCGCCCTGGCCCCAGTCGTCGTCACTGGCGGCGGCGATGAACTCCCCCATCAGCTCGACGCTGTTGCCGATCTGGGCCAGCAGCTCCTCGTTGAACGGCTGATCGAAGCGCAGGGCCAGCTCGCAGAGCAGCATCCGTGCCAGGTGCTGCCAGTCCAGTGCCTGCCAGGGCTTGCCGAAGCAGGCGCCGAAGGGCTCGGAGCGGTAGGCATGGTTGAGGGTGATCGAGGGGCGCTCGACCGCGATCAGCAGCAGCTGGCCGCTGAGCGGCAGCGAGACCTGCAGCACATGGCCGCCCCTGAGGCGCCGGTGTTGCTGGATCACCTGCGGCCAGGCGCGGGCACCGAAGGGGCTGTCCCAGGTGAGCTCGCCGGCCGGCGCGGCGACCTCGCGGCAGTAGGCGTTGAGCAGCGCCCAGATCGAGCGGGTGCTGGCCTGGTCGTGCCTGTCCTGGAGCTTGAAGGCCCGGTGCAGGGCGATGGCGGAAGAACCAAGGGTCATGTTCGCGTCCTTTGCGAGGAAGTGGAGAGAGAGTGGGTGAGGCCCGGCGCCAGGCTCAGGCCGAGTGCGGCCAGCACCCAGGCCGAGGCCAGCAGCGGGCTGGCCAGGCCGAAGCGCGAGGCCAGGACGCCGGCGCCGAGGCCGGCCGCGACGCCGGCCCACTTGGCGGCGGCGTCGAGGCGCCCGAACAGGCGGCCGGCCCGCTGCCGGCTCGCGCCGCTCATCAGCCGATGGAGCGCGACGAAGGCGGCGGTCATGGCGAGCCCCATCGCCAGCCGTGCCAGCCACATGCCGGCCTGGGCCTGCCAGTCGCTGCCCGCGAGGCCGTACTGCGCCCAGCAGGCGAGCGCCATGACGGCGAAGGCGAGCGTCAGGGTGCGCCGCGGGCAGTGGCCGGCCAGCGCCTTGCCCAGCGGCGCGGAGAACGCGAGGTACACCAGGTGAGGCAGGCTGAACAGGGTGGCCAGCGTAACCGTGGAGAGCCCGGCGAAGCGGCCCTGGAGGTCGGCGATGAAGTAGGGGTAGGTGACCACGCAGGCGAAGGAGAAGCCGAATTGCAGCCACAACAGGAGCCCGGGATGCACCGCTTCGCTGGCGCTCGGCGGCTCGTGGTGCCTGTCGCCGCTCGCCGAATCCGCGGCCTGCACCGCCTCACGGGGCGAGCCGGAGGCCGGGACGGTGGCCACCAGGGCCGCCGCCGCCAGCGGCAGCAGGGTGAGCCAGGCGTACAGGGTCAGCGGGGAAATCCCGCCGATCAGGTAGCCGAACAGGATCGGGGCGACGACCAGGGCGGCCCGTGCCGAGGCCTGCATGGCGGTGAGCGCCCGGGCCAGGCGCTCCCCCTGGAGTTCGCCGGCGAGCCAGGTATTGGAGGCGGCAAAGGTGCCGCCGAGCAGCCCCTGCACGGTCAGGGCCAGGGCAAAGCCGCCCACCGAGGTGGCCTGGCTCGCCAGCAGGAAGCCCAGGGCCAGGCCGACCTGGGCGCGCAGCAGGGAGCGTCGGGCGCCGTAGCGGTCGGCGAAGCGCCCCCACCAGGGCGCCGCCAGGGCGGAAAACACCGTCGGCAGCACATACAGCCAGCCGACCAGATGAAGCTGCGTGGAGGCGAACTCCTCGCTCAACAGGATGGCGAAGAAGGGCGGCATGCCCAGTGCCGCCAGGGACGCCACGAAGTGGCACAGCATGACGCCCCGCACCCGCCGTCTTTCGTCCCGACTCATGGCGTCGCCTCGAGCCGGGCAACCGACGATGCCTGCTCGAACTCGGTGCCGAGGCTCACCTGTTTCAGGAAGTTCGGCGCCGTCCTGCCGTAGAACTTGTTGATGTCCGAGGCTCCGGTGCTCGCCTTGCTGGCCAGGGTGCCGGCGGTCAGCAGGTACTTGGCGTCGAGGAAATCGCGTTCCATCAACTGCATCACGGGCGATCCGTCTTCTTCCGGCATGGCGGCCAGGCTCTGGGCCATGGCTCGGCGCACTTCGCCATACAGCTCGGCTCGTTCGCCGTGGCCGCGCGCGGCCAGGTGCTCGATCAGCGGCGCGACGTTGAGTTGCAGGGTGATGGTGACGAACATCTGCTCGAGCGCCTGGGGCGACTCGCACCAGATGCGCGGGTCCTCGAGCGTCTCCACCAGGCGATACAGCGCCGGCCAGCGGGTTTCGAGCCTGGCGCGGTCCAGGCGCGGCGCGTCGTTATCCTTGAGCAACAGGCGCATCTCGCCGCCCTGGCGCAGCAGCAGCATCGAGTTCTGCTGATTGGACTCCAGTGCCACGCCATAGCGCAGCCACAGGGGCAGATGGATGTCGAAGGTGAGCCGCAGGTAGGCCCACAGGAAGGCGCGGACATCGGCGTCGAAGAAACGCTCGGCCAGCTCCTCGTAGACCACGGCACCGCTGGGGCAGGCCGCGACGAGCCCCGCCACCGAGACCAGGGTGGCGTCCTCGACCGCCGGCGGGTAGCGGCGCAGGATGAAGCCGAGGAAGGGGCGACCCGCGACATGGCCGCCCTGGTGCTCATCGGTGAGAAGCAGGCGCCCGGCGAGCCGCTCATCCTGCTCGGCGATGGCGCCGAGTAGACGCTGGACGCGGTGGCCGTCGCCGATGGTGCTGGGCTTGATGGTGCGGATGTTGCGGCTGCCCAGGGTGCGGATGGTCAGCGGCAGCTTGATATGGGTAGCGGGCCGCGCGGTGAGCATCAGGCTGCGCACCGAGAGGGTGGGTTGGACCTCGACGGCTGCCAGGGGGGCCTTGATCACGGTCTCGGCCAGGCCCGCCTCCTCGAGCATGGCGTCGAGCCCCGATGCCCACAGGAAGGGGTGCACGGGCAACAGCCGATAGTCATGGGCCAGGCGAGTGTCGAGCCCCACCCGCTCGACGCTCGGCCACCAGTCGGGCAGCGCCGTATCGCTCAGGTGGAAGAGTGCCTTCGGCACCGCCAGCCAGCGCAGCGCGAAGCGCGGCTGGAATTCGGGAGCGAAGCGCCGGAGCGCCGCCCCATCGAAGCCCAGCTTGGCCCTGGCGGTGGGGTAGTAGGGGTGATCCTGGAACGATGCCAGGCGGTCGTAGTGGGCGAAGCGGGCCGACCACTCGGCGGGGTGGCTGCCGTTCGCATCCTGGGCCGCGCAGCGGGCAAAGTAGTCACCCTGGGCCTCGCGGCAGGCGAGCCGGTGGATCTCGGCCTGGCGGCATTCGTCGGCGAAGGCGAAGTAGTAG
Source organism: Billgrantia sulfidoxydans (assembly GCF_017868775.1). NCBI lineage: Bacteria > Pseudomonadati > Pseudomonadota > Gammaproteobacteria > Oceanospirillales > Halomonadaceae > Billgrantia > Billgrantia sulfidoxydans. The sequence goes on from NZ_CP053381.1 coordinate 1,083,397, forward strand.
TCGCGCGCCTCCGGCGCCAGGCCCTCGCCGAGCCAGGTGACAAGACTCGCCGCATCCGTCAGCTCCCTCGCCGCCCCAGCCTCGGACATCGCGCTGGCCGCCACCACCGGCCCCGGGCGATAGCGCCACGGCTGCATGAAGCGTTCCGGCGCCACCGGCAACCACAGGGTGCCCGAGGCCAGCGTCGTGACTTCGAGCCAGGGCCCCGGCGTGAGGGGGCCGATATCCAGGCGGGACAGCGCCGGAGGCACCCCGTCCAGCACCCGTGCCTGTCGCGTGATGCCTTGAACGTCCTCGCGCAGCAGGGCGTCGATGACACGGGCCAGGAGGTAGCCGCGCGCCTCGTCGGTCTCGGTCGCCGGGCTCGCTTCGCGGGTCATGGCTGAACCTCCCAGCTCAGCGAGGCCAGCGTCGCCGCCACGCGCTCCTTGAGCTGAATGGCGCTGTCACCGGCGGCGCGCAGCACGCCGAGATAGTCCTTGTTGGAGTGGCTCAGGGTCAGCCGCTCGCCGGCCTGGCGCAGGGGGTGGAAGTCGACGAAGCCGTCCTCCCAGCGGCGGCGAAACGCTTCGGGGACCTGCACCAGTTGACCGGAGCGGGTGGCCCTGACGTACTCGATGTGCAACCCCTTGCTGGCGATATCGAGCCGGGGCAGGGCCTCACCCAGGTGGAGGCGCAGGATGGTGCGGAACAGCTCGATGCCAAGCGCTTCATCGAGGAGGAATTCGCGGCCATCGCCGATGGTGCGGTAGTTGATCTCGATCAGTCGCGGGCCCGTCGGGGTCAGCACGAACTCGCTATGGCAGGAGCCGAAGCCGATGCCGAAGCGACGAATCTGATCGGTGACGTCGTCGATCACCGAGGGGGCGAGGTCGGGCCCCCAGTGGGCGGCCAGCTCGATGAAATGCGGCGGTGGCGACAGCTCGACACGAAAGCCGCCGAGGACCTCGAGGCGCTCGCCGTCGCCCAGGGTTTCCAGGGTATAGAGTTCGCCCTCCAGGTACTCCTCGACCAGCAGTGCCTGGCCGGGCTGGCGCTGCCACAGGCCTTCGCAGCAGGCGATCAGCGCCTCGCGGGTGTCGGCCCGGCTGACGTCCAGGCTTGCCACGCCCTCGCGCGGCTTGACCACGCAGGGTAGGGGGCAGCTCGGAAGGATCTCGCCGAGCTCCTCCGGCGTGGTCACCAGGCGGTGCCAGCAGGAGGACAGCGCCAGTTCGTCGAGACGCTGGCGCATCGCCGCCTTGTTCTTGGCCGCGAAGCAGACTCGCCAATCCTTGCCCGGCAAGCCGAAGTAGTCCGCCACCAGGGCCGTGGCGGCCTGCAGGTGATCGCTGTGGGAGAACACCGCCAGCGGCGCGATGCCGGCCTCCTGCAGCGCTTCGAGAATGGCAATGGGGCTGAACACGTCACAGCCGAGCACCGCTTCGGGGTAAGCGGCGAGGTTTTCCTGGGCGAAGTGGCGACGGTGGTCGTTGGGCAGGTCGGTGACGATCACCGGGTCGAGACCCAGTTCCCGTGCCGCAGGCAGGAAGCCCTCGTTGAGGACCTCCGTGACCACGTGGGCCACGAAGACGATGGGTTGTGGCATGGCGTCGGTTCCTTGTAACGCGAGGGTCGATAGCGCAGCGCCTGGCCCTGTCGGGAGCAGAGCGTCCTCATGGGCCGGCGGGGGACATGCTAGAGCAAATGGTAAAACAGAATCAATATCATTTACATTAATAATAGTTGGCAGTGCTCATGAGCGCCCGCCCAACGCCACCGGGCCGCATCATCTAGGCTGTAGGCGTGTCGGGTCATTTCGAAGTCAAGGGAGGCATATGCGGAAGGACAAGCGTGGGCAGGGAAAGGGGATCTGGCTGCTCTGGGTGGTGGTCGCGCTGTGCTATGCAGTGCCCTACACGCTGCTCGCCGGCGTGACGCGGTGGTACGGCAGCTTCCTGTTCTGGGCGTTGGCAGGGCTCGCCGTGATCGCGCTGAACGTCTTTCTCACCCGCGACTTCAAGGACCGCTGAAATGACCGTTTCCCTCGTGTGGTGGGCGATTGCGGGCTACCTGGCGATCGCCATCGTCATCGCCATCCTGTCGCGCCAGGGCAGGACGCAGGACATGTCGGGCTACTTTCTCGGCAACCGCCAGATGAGCGGCTTCGTCTCCGCGCTCAGCTACAGCGCCACCACCTACAGCGCCTTCATGATGGTGGGGCTGGCGGGGCTGACCTACGCCGGCGGCGTCGGCGCGCTGGGGTTCGAGATCGTCTATTTCGCCGGGGTCTCGCTGGTGGCGGTGTTCGGGCCGCGCTTCTGGGCCGTGGGCAAGGCGTTCGGCGTCGTCACGCCGAGCGAGATGCTGGGCCGGCGCTACGACAGCCGGGCCGTGGCGATCGTGGTGGCACTCTCCAACTGCCTGTTCCTCATTCCCTATGCGGCGGTGCAGCTCGCCGGCATCGGCTACCTGCTGCAGGGCACCACCGACGGCGCGGTGCCGTTCACCGCCGGGGTGGTGCTGGCCACGGCGCTGGCGCTGTTCTTCTCCTACGTCGCCGGCATCCGCTCGGTCATGTGGACCGACTCGCTGCAGGCGATCATGATGATCGTCGCCGCCACCCTGGTGACCTACCTGGTCATCCAGGGGCTGGGCGGCTTTCGTGTGCTGTTCGATACGCTGGCCACGGAGCGTCCCGAGATGCTGGTGGTGCCGGGCGAGGGGCTGTTCACCTTCACCACCTTCCTCGGCCTGACCATTCCCTGGTTCTTCTTCAGTCTCTCCAACCCCCAGGTCAGCCAGCGCCTGTTCATGCCGGCCTCGCTCGCGGCGATGCGCCGGATGCTGCTCGGCTTCCTGGTCTTCGGCTTCGTCTACACCCTGGTCTCGGTGCTGTGGGGGCTCTCCGCCGTGGTCGCCTTCCCGGGGCTGGACAACGCCGACCTGGCCACGCCTGCGCTGCTCACCTCCGGCCACGTGCCGCCGCTGCTGGGGGCGATGGTGATGATCGGCATCCTGGCAGCGGCCGTCTCGACCATCGATTCGATCATGCTGACGCTCTCCTCGATGGTGGCCCGCGACGTCTACGGCAACCTCAGGCCGGGCAGCAGCGAGGCGCGCCAGCTCGCGGTCGGCAAGTGGGTCATTCCGGTCATCGCGCTGCTGGCACTGGGCTTTGCCGAGCTGCAGCTGAGCCTGATCGCGGTGCTTTCGGTGGCGGCGTCGGCGGGGCTGGTCGCCGTGGTGCCGGCCATCGTCGGCGCCTTCTACTGGCGCCGGGGCACGGCGGCCGGCGTGCTGGCCAGCGTCATCGTCGCCAGTGCCTTCGTGCTGTTCGTCTATGCCGGCGGCAACCGCTTCCTGGGGCTGCCGGCGGGGGTGTGGGGAATCGTCGTGGCCAGCCTGGTCTTCCTCGGCGTCAGCCTGGCGAGCCGGCCGCCTCATGCGGCGACGGAGGCCTTCCTGGCAGCGGCCTCCGGCGAGCGGGAAGAGCCGGGGCGGGTGGTCGCGGGCCGCCGCGAGCGCTAGCCTGACAGGAGACGCAAGCACATCGACCAAGCAAACGGAAGGCGACATGGGCGAGACCTACCGCGACGGGCCGATCATCCGCTCGCTGCTGGATACCGACTGGTACAAGCTGACCATGATGCAGGGCGTGCATCACCAGTACCCGAACGCCAGCGTCACCTGGGAGTTCCGCTGTCGGGACGCCGAGCCCCTGGAGCGCTACATCCCCGAGATCCGCGAGCAGATCGACCGCCTGGCCACGTTGCAGCTGTCCCGTGAGGAGTCGGCCTACCTGGCGAGCTTCCCTTACATGTCGCCCGACTTCATCCGCTTCCTGGAGCTGTTCCGCTTCCGCCCGGAGTACGTGAAGGTCGGCATGCAGGGCAGCGAGCTGTGCATCGTCATCGACGGGCCCTGGTCGCACAGCATCCTGTTCGAGATCGTGATCCTCGCCATCATCAGCGAGGTGCGCAATCGAACCCTCTATCCCGAGGTCGAGATCGATCAGGCCGTGGCGCAGCTACGCCACAAGCTCGCGGCGCTGCGCGAGGCCTATACGCCCGAACAGCTGGCCGGCTTCAACCTGGCCGACTTCGGTACGCGACGGCGGCTCTCCCAACCGGTGCAGGAGGCGATCGTCGAAGTCATGGAGGCGGAGTTCCCGGGCCACTTCGTCGGCACCAGCAACGTCGACATCGCGCGTCGCCACGATATCAGCCCGATGGGCACCATGGCCCACGAGTGGGTGATGGCGCATCAGCAGTTGGGGAGCCGCCTGGTGGACAGCCAGCGTGCCGCGCTGGAGGCCTGGGTGCAGGAGTATCGCGGTTATCTCGGCATCGCGCTGACCGATACCGTCACCCTCGATGCCTTCCTGCGCGATTTCGACCTCTACTTCGCCAAGCTCTTCGATGGGCTACGCCACGACAGCGGCGACCCGCTGTGGTTCGCCGAGAAGTGCATTCGCCACTATGAGTCGTTGGGCATCGATCCGATGACCAAGACGCTGATCTTCAGCGACAGCCTGACCTTCGACAAGGCCATGCACATCAAGACGGCGCTGGAGGGGCGGATCCGCACCAGCTTCGGCATCGGCACCCACCTGACCTGCGACGTGCCGGGAGTGAAGCCGATGAATATCGTGATCAAGATGGTCTCGTGCAACGGCCAGCCGGTGGCCAAGATCTCGGATTCGCCGGGCAAGACCATGTCGCGCGACGAGAGCTACGTGAGCTATCTCAAGCACGTCTTCGGCGTGAAGGGGTAACGACGCCTCGGGGCCGGGGCGAAGCGCGTCAGAGGGAAGGGAGGCAGGCCGCAGACCGACCTGCCCGAGCGGAGCGGACGTCAGCCGGCCCGCTTGTTGACGTCCTGCTTGGCCAGCTTGCTCAGCTTGTCGTCGGTGGATTTCTCCTCCTTCAGCGTCTCGGCGAGGATCTCCTTGGCCTTGGTGTGGCCCAGTTGCTCGGCCAGTTCGCAGAGGGTGCCGTAGGCGGCGATCTCGAAATGCTCTACCTTCTGGGCCGCGGCGATCAGGCCGGCATCGCGAACCGGGCCCTTCTCCGTGGCGTCGATCAGTTCCTCGCCCTCCTGGATCAGGCTCTCCATCGCATGGCTCTTGATGCGCTTGACGCGAATGTCGGGGATGGAGTCAGCGGCCTGCTCGATGCGCTCCAACTGGCCCTGTGTCTCTTCGAGGTGATGCTGGAAGGCCTCGACCAGCTTCTCGTTGTCGGCGGCGCGAGCCATCTTGGGCAGCGCGCGGGTGATCTGCTTCTCGGCGCTGTTGGTTTCGGAAAGCAGGCGCACGAACAGTTCCTGGGCGTTCTTGATGACCATGATGAGGTTCCTCCTCCTAGCTGGGTTCCAGATCCATCTACCTTCACGGCTTCTCTAACGTAGCAGTCACCCGCCCGTCCGTTCTTTGCAGGATGGCGACGATATGTGTAGGAGTGAAAGCGAGCGCTCCTGTTGGCATGCGCCCCGCCGCTCGAATCCGGCCGGTATCGCGTTGCGTGGCCGTCATGAGCGATAGCGCAGCCTCCTCCTGGCTTCTATAACTGTGGCAAGACGGATGATTTGGTGGCGAAAGGAGTCGTTATGGAAGCGATCTGGACACTGGGTAGCCGCGGCGTGGCCGAGCATCCTTCCCTGGCAGAGGATGCCGAGGTGGATGTTGCCATCGTCGGGGCGGGCATCACCGGGCTCACCGCGGCGCTGCCGCTGGCCGAGGCCGGTCTCAGGGTCATGGTGCTCGAGGCGGGGAGGGTGGGGGGCGGCGCCACGGGCGGCTCCACCGGCAATCTCTACGCCACGCTGGCCTCGGGGCAGGCGCCGTTGCGCCATAAATGGGGCGATGACGTGGCCGCCGACGTGGTGCGGGCCAGGGCCGAGGCGGTCGACCACGTCGAGGCGCTGGTGCAGCGCTTCGCCATCGACTGCCAGTTCCGGCGCCAGCCGGCCTATCGCCTGGTAAGCGACGAGCGCCAGCATGCCGATCACGACCTGAACGAAGAGCTCGATGCGCTGATCAGCGCCGGGCTCGACGTCGAGATGGTGGACAGCGCCGGCCTGCCCTTCGACAGTTGGGGCATCCGTATCGCCCAGCAGGCCCAGTTCAACCCGCTGCACTATGTCCAGGGGCTGGCCTGCGCGCTGCTCGGCGAAGGCGTGGTGATTCACCAACATGCCCCCGTGCGCGAGATCGACCCTGGCAGGGGGGTGGTGCGAACCGATGAGGCCAGCGTCACCGCTAAGCACATCGTGCAGGCGACCCATACGCCCAAGGGCATCAGCCTGGTCCAGGCGGGCATGCCGGTATCGCGTGAGTACGCGGTCAGCGCGCGACTGAGAAGCGGCGAGTACCCCGAGGGCATCCACTGGGTGCTCGACCCCTTCCACTCGCTGCGCAGCTACCGTCACGGCGACGATCGCTACCTGATGGTCATTGGCGAGAAGCACCCGACCGGCGAGCACCGCGGCGACCATTACCAGTTGTTGCGCGAATACCTGGCGGCACGCTTCGACGTGGCGGCTTTCACCCACCACTGGTCGGCCCAGCAGTACACCTCTCCGGACGGATTGCCTTACATCGGCCGCATGCATGGCCACGGCAATCTCTACATGGCCACCGGCTTCGCCGCCGACGGCCTGGTGTGGGGCACCGTGGCCGGCACGCTCATCGCCGACCAGATTCTCGACCGCGACAACCCCTGGCAGGCACGCTTCGGCGCGCGGCGCATCACCCCGGGAAAATCGGCGCTGCAGTATGCCAAGGAAAATGCCACCGTCACCAAGCACATGGTCAAGGACTACCTGGGCACCGAGAAACTCGATGGCTTCGACGCCATCGCGCCGGGGCACGGCCGGGTTGCCACCGTGGAAGGCGAGAAGCTCGCCATCCATCGTACCGAGGCCGGCGAACTCAAGGTGCTCTCCGCGGTGTGTCCGCACATGAAGTGCATCGTGCACTGGAACGCCAGCGAATCGACCTGGGACTGCCCCTGCCACGGTAGCCGATTCGACACCGAAGGCGAGGTGATCGAAGGTCCTTCCCTCCATCCATTGGCCAAGCTCGAAGGACACCGCTAGGGCGCAGGCGGGGGGGCAGCCCGGGCTACTAGCGAAGAGGCGGAAATGTCAGCAGCGATTCCCGTCGCGCGGCTGAGGCCAGCCACAGCAATGCCACCGCCAGCAGCAGCTCGGCCAGGTCGCCGCCGTAGTACATGAGCTGGGCGGCGGCTTGGATCTCTTCCGCGGGGTGGCCGGCACCGCGCGGCCACAGGTAGCCGTACATGAGCTTGCCCAGCAAGGCGTGGGCGGCCATGGAAACGAACAGCACGCCCAGGCGCAAGCGCAGGCCGAGCCGGTGCGGCGAGGCGTCCGGGCCCGCCAGTACGGCCCAGCAGAACAGGTAGCCCGCCGCCAGGAAGTGCAGATGGACCCAGCCATGCAGCAGGCCGCTGTGCCGCGAGGCGGCATACAGCGGGGTGAAGTAGAGCAGGGCCATGCCGCCGACGTTGAGCAGCAAGGCGGCAATCGGGTGCGACACGATCCGCAGCGGCAGGCTCCGGAGAGCGCCAACGAGCCGGCGCGCCGCGGCGGTCGGCAGGCTCCTGAGGGTCAGCGTCACCGGGGCGGCCAGTGCCCAGGCCAGCGGCGCCAGCATGCCGATCAGCAGGTGCTGGGCCATGTGGCCGCGCAGGTCGTGATGCGCCCAGGCCGTGACCGGCGGGGCCACGGCCACGGCGAGCAGCAGGCTGCCCAGAGCGAAGAGGGCGCAGCGCCAGCCGCTCCAGCCGTTGCCGCGACGCTGCTGGCGTCCGGCCGCGCCAAGATAGCCCAGGGTCGCCAGGCCGAGCAGGCCAAGCGGGAACCATGCCAACAGCGCCGAGGCGCCGCCAGCGGCAACGCTGCCGTGCATGGCTCAGCCCCGCTCTAGCCGCCTGGCTCGGCGGTAGAGGGCCAGGCCCACCAGCAGCAGCGCCAGGGCGGAGAGGTTCCAGCTCAGGTCATAGGCGAGCAGGTCGACGCCGTAGCGGATCTGGTGGATGCCCAGCAGCTTGTGGCTGACGATGCCGTCGAACAGCTGGAAGCCGCCCATGCCGAGGAAGGCGCCGGCCCAGGCCCAGCGCGCCACCAGCCGGCGGCGCTGGGTCTGCTCGATCAGCAGGAAGGCGCCGATCGCGATGGCGAGCAGCTCGGCCGCGTGTAGCAGGCCGTCCGACAGAATGCCGACGGCCGGCGTCGCGCGGTCGAAGAAGTGATGCCACTGCAGCAACTGGTGGAAGACGATCTCGTCGACGGCGGCCATCACGCCGGCGCCGGCCATCGCGGCAAGCCAGAGTGTTCGGCGTGAATCCTGTGCGGCGGCCGGGGTGGGGCGGGGTGAGGTCATGGCATCCGTGCTCTGGTGGGTCTGCCCTCAAGCTAGGCCCGCACTGGCATAAAGACAAACCGCCCGCCGACTTCACTCCCTGGCGGGCGGGAAGCCGACCTCGAATCCGCGCGCATCGAGGTAGCGAATGTCGCGGGGTCGCCCCGCCTCGTCGAAGTCGACCAGGCCGAGGCCGCAGCCGTTCCACAGCCGCTCGCCGGCCCGGGCGCGATCGGGGTCGCGGGGGTGAATCGCCAGGCGGCGGCGCTTGGTGAACCAGTTGAGCGGCGAGCGCGGGGCGTAGAGCCAGCGGTTGAGCCGGTCGAACCAGTCCAGCAGGGTGACGGGAAAGGCGTTCTTGATGCCGCTGGCGGTGATCTGCCACAGCCGTGGGCCTTGCTCGCGGTGCCGCAGGTGGATGTCGTAGGCGAACGAGTAGTGCACGTCGCCGGAGAGAATCACGTAGTTGCCCGGCGTGCGCGAGTGGCGAAAGATGTTGAGCATGACGCTGGCGGCGCCGCGATGGGCCATCCAGTTCTCGGCATCCACCAGCAGGGGCTTGCCCGCCAGGGCGAAGAGCCGCTGCACCGCCTCGATGAGCTTGACGCCGAACATGGGGGCCGGCGAGACGATGATGGCCGCGGGCGCGTCGAGCATGGCCTCCTGCAGTTCGATCAGCGCCTCCCAGTCCATCAGGCCCGAGGGGCGGGTCGGGTGGCGCTCGCTGCGCCAGCGCCGCGTGCGGGTATCCAGCACGATCAGGGGAGGCGGCCCGGGGATGCGGTACTCCCAGCCCTGGAAGCGCTGCAGCCGCTGCAGCAGGGCGTCGTGCGCCTGTCTTGGCAGCTGGCCCTCCTGCCGCTGCGCCTCGGTCATCAGTTCCGCCGCCTGTGCGCACAGGCCATCCAGGCGCTCGGGATCGTTGCCCCAGCCTTGGCAGAGCAGGTAGGCCAGCAGGGCATTGCCGATGATGCGTCGCGAGAAGGGGTGGCCGTAGGCGACCTGCTCCCAGTCGGCGGTCAGGTTCCAGTCGTCGGTCACGTCGTGATCGTCGAAGATCATCAGGCTGGGCAGGTGGGCCAGCAGGCGGGAGCAGGCGGGCAAGCCTTCGACGAAGCGCTCGAGGATGGCCTGTTCGGCCAGGAAGCGCTGGGGCCATTCGGCGTCCAGCGCAGGAGGGGAGATTTCGATCAGCCGCCACGGCACCGGCGACCAGACCAGCAGGTACATGGCCATCACCTCGGCGAAGGTGATCAGGTGATTGTGTGCATTGGCCGTGGTGAACACCGGCTTGCGTACGCCGCCGAAGAAGCGTTCGCGCAGGGCGCTGCCGCTCTCGGTGTCCGGCAGCAGCGCCTCGCGCCGGTAATAGGTGGCCGCGTCGCGATAGAGTGCCTGGCTGTCGGGCACCGTGGCGCCCTCCAGCGCCTCGTCGAACAGGCCCAGCCGTGCGATCAGGGCGTGGATCGCCACCAGCGTGGGGCCGGCCACGTCGTCGGCGTAGACCTGGTCGCCCGTCATCAGCAGCCAGGCCGGCCACTCCTGTGGCGCCCGGCGCCGCTCGGCGAGCCAGGCATCGGCGCCCACCAGGCCGTCGGGGCCGTCATGGTGGGGCTTGCGGCAGGAGCCGTGCAGCAGGCGGTGGTGGCGTTCGGCCAGCACGAAGCTCGGGTAGTGCGTGCCCGCGTGGAGCAGGTGCGGTGCCCAGTCGGCGATGCCGCGCTCCTCGGCTTCGCTGCGCACCTTCAGGTCATAGTCGACGAGCGTGCCGGTGGGCAGCGGCGTGGCGAGGGGAACGTCGATCAGGTGCAGCCAGGCATGCTGACCGACCGGGATGCGCTCGAGCCGCTCGTCGCCCAGCCGCAGGCGACGCGGCGGGTGGCTCTCGGGGTGCAGCATGAGCGTGAGTTCGAGCGGCCGCGTGGCCACCAGCCACAGCACCAGGCGCTCGGCCGACAGGCGTCGCAGCAAGGGGCCGGCCAGGACGTCGGGCAGGGGCGGGGCGTCGTCGGTCATCGGGCTCTCCTGTCTGGCGGCGCTCGCGCCATCGCTGGCGCATGACACTCCAAGTGAGTAGGCTGGGCTGCGATTCGTTCAATTCCTGCTGATGGAGACGGCAACATGCTCGTCATGATTCTGGGGCTTGTGCTCTTCCTGGGCACCCACTCCGTACGCATCTTCGCCGACGACTGGCGCAGCAAGCAGATCCAGCGCCTGGGCGAGATGCGCTGGAAGGGCTTGTTCTCGCTCGTCTCCATCGTGGGGCTGGCACTGGCCATCTGGGGCTTCGGGCGCATGCGCCTCGATCCCACCTGGGTCTGGTTCCCGCCGGTGGGAATGCGCCACGCGGTGGCGCTGCTGATGCTCCCCGCCTTCCTCCTGCTGGTGGCGGCCTACGTTCCCCATAACCACATCAAGGCCAAACTGGGCCATCCCATGGTACTGGCGGTCAAGGTGTGGGCGTTTGCCCACCTGCTGGCCAACGGGCGCCTCGGCGACATCGTCTTCTTCGGTGCCTTCCTGCTCTGGGCCGTGCTCGACTTCCGTTCTGCCCGGCGGCGCCAGCCCGCCCCGGCCGTGAGCCCGCGCGCCTCCGGCACCCTCATCACGCTGGGCGTCGGGCTGGTCGCGTACTACCTGTTCGCCTTCCATCTGCATGTGTGGGTCACCGGTGTACCGGTGATGTAGCGGCTGGCGCCCGGCGGCATTGACATGGGTCAAGGCGCTGCCGGCGATATTGATCGACCCTGATGGGACGTTGCCGGCCACCGGCATCACGACCATGAGGAAACCCCATGCCTGCCATGATGAAAGCCGCGATCTTCGTCGAGCCGGGGCGCATCGAGATCGACGACAAGCCCATCCCGGACATCGGCCCCAACGACGCCCTGATCCGTGTCACCACCACCACCATCTGCGGCACCGACGTGCACATCCTCAAGGGCGAGTACCCGGTCGAAAAGGGGCTCACCATCGGCCACGAGCCGGTCGGCGTGATCGAGAAGCTGGGCGCCAACGTACAGGGCTACCGCGAGGGCCAGCGGGTCATCGCCGGCGCCATCTGCCCGAGCTTCACCTCCTACGCCTGCCAGGACGGCTGCAGCGCCCAGGACGGCGGCCACCACGCCCACGGCTACAAGCCGATGGGCGGCTGGCGCTTCGGCAACACCATCGACGGCGCCCAGGCCGAGTACCTGAGGGTGCCCGACGCCCAGGCCAACCTGGCGCCGGTGCCCGACGGCCTGACCGACGAGCAGGTGCTGATGTGTCCCGACATCATGTCGACCGGCTTCGCCGGCGCCGAGTCCGCCGGCATCAAGATCGGCGACAGCGTGGCGGTGTTCGCCCAGGGGCCGATCGGTCTGTGCGCCACGGCCGGGGCCCGGCTGCGCGGTGCTGGGTTGATCATCGCCGTGGACGGCGTCGATGAGCGCCTGGCCATGGCGCGGCAGATGGGCGCGGACGTCACCCTCGACTTCCGCAAGGTCGACGTGGTCGAGGAGATCCTGCGCCTGACCGGCGGGCGCGGCGTGGACGCCTCCATCGAGGCGCTGGGGTTGCAGTCCACCTTCGAGGCGGCGCTGCGGGTGATCAAGCCGGGCGGCACCCTGTCGAGCCTGGGGGTCTACTCCGGCGACCTGACGATCCCGCTCGGGGCGTTCTGCGCCGGCCTCGGCGATCACAAGATCGTCACCTCGCTGTGCCCCGGCGGCAAGGAGCGTATGCGCCGGCTGATGCAGGTGATCGAGACCGGGCGGCTGGACCTCGGCCCCATGGTCACGCATCGCTACGCGCTGGAGAACATCGTCGAGGCGTACGACCTCTTCTCGCACCAGCGCGACGGCGTGCTGAAGGTGGCGATCCAGGCGAGCTGAGGGCGCATCGCGCCGCGCCAGCAGGGGCGAAACAGCGTTGAAACGGCGTGCGGATTTTTCCTGACAGGCTGCTACTCTTTGTTACACAGGGATTGAACGGTCATTCAATGTTCATCCCTTCGTCATGGAGTCGCGCGATAAGGGTCGGGGGCCAGGTCCCGCTGGCCCCTGTCACCTTGTGCAGGACCCTCATGGAGAACCCCTCATGTCGTTCACACGTCGCCGTTTCCTCAAGGGCACCCTGGCTGCCGGCGCCGCCGCCAGCGTGCCGTCGTTCTACATCAACAAGGTACTGGCCCAGGAGCAGACCCTGCGCATCTATGCGTGGGCGGGCTATTTCACCGACGAGATGCTGGCCGACTTCACCGAGAAGACCGGCATCCGCGCGACCTTTACCCCCTACGGCACCAACGACGAGCTGATGAACTCGCTGCGGGCCACCGACGGCACCGGCTTTGACGTGATCATGCCTACCGTGGACCGGGTGCCGGGCTACCTGGACTACGACCTGGTGCAGCCGCTCGACGAGTCGCGCATCAACTGGTCCGGCGCGCTCGACAGCGCCATCGAGGGCTCCGAGGTGGGCGGCGTGGTCGACGGCAAGCGCTACTTTGCCCCCAGCGACTGGGGCACCGAGGCGATCACCTGGCACCGTCGCGACGCCAAGGTCGACCGCGCCAACCTCAGCTACGCCGACCTGTGGAACCCCGAGCACGGCCAGGGCGTGACGGTGCGCGGGCACTCGGCGCTGGTGGGTATCGGCCTGTGGCTCGAGCGCGAGGGCCGGCTGCCGCATCCGCTGCTCGACTCCTACAAGAGCGAGGAGGCCATGCGCGCCAACTTCGACGTCATCCTCGAGGAGGCGATCAAGCACAAGCACATGCTGGTGCAGTTCTGGGACACCGAGAACGACGCCCAGGCGGCCTTCCGCACCAACGGCGCCATCATCGGCCAGACCTGGGATTCCACCGCCTTCCGCCTGCAGCAGGAGGGCGAGGACATCGCCTACGGCGCACCCAAGGAGGGCGCCCTGGCGTGGATGGAGGGCTTCGTGATCCCCAAGAACGCTCAGAACCCGGACGCCGTCTACGAGCTGATCAACTGGTACTACACGCCGGAGGCGGGTGCCCTGTTCGTCAAGGCGACCGGCTACAACTCCACCTCCAAGGGCGCTACCGAACTGCTGCCCGACGAGACGCGCCAGTTCTTCACCGACTCCTACACCGAGGAAGACCTGGCTAACCTGTGGTGGTGGCCGATCCAGGAGCCGTGGTACGTGGCGCTACGCAATGAATACCAGGATCGCTACCTATCGGCATAAAGCGACGGATAAAGAGAATAAGAGGGAAGAGGGGCGCGCAGCGCCGCTCTTCCCGCTTCGTTTTAGCCGCGTAGCGGCGATCTTGCGTATGAGGTTTTGATGGACGGTAGCGTCAGACTGGACGAGGTGGTGATGCGCTTCGGCGACTTCACCGCCATCGAGAAGACCTCGCTTGCGATAGGCTCGGGCGAATTCTTCAGCTTTCTCGGCCCCTCGGGCTGCGGCAAGACCACCCTGCTCAACCTCATCAGTGGCTTCCTGGTGCCCAGCGAGGGGCAGGTGTTCATCGGCGGCGAGCCCATGGCGGGCGTGCCGGTCAACCGCAGGCCCACGGCGATGATCTTCCAGAACCTGGCGCTGTTTCCCTTGATGACGGTATTCGAGAACATCGAGTTCGGCCTCGAAGTGCGCGGCGTCGACAAGCGCAAGCGCCGCGAGGTGTCCGAACGGCTGCTGGCGCTAGTGGCGCTGGAGGGCAGCGGCCCGAAGAGGGTGACCGAGCTCTCGGGCGGGCAGAAGCAGCGCGTGGCCATCGCCCGGGCGCTGGCGGTGGAGCCGCGGGTGCTGCTGCTCGACGAGCCGCTTTCGGCACTCGACCTCAAGCTGCGCCAGCACATGCGCGCCGAGCTCAAGGCGATCCAGCGCAAGACCGGTATTACTTTTATCTATATCACCCACGACCAGGGCGAGGCGCTGACCATGTCCGACCGGGTCGCGGTGATGTCGGCGGGGCGTATTCAGCAGGTCGCCGACCCCATGACGCTCTACCGCGAGCCGGCCACCGGCTTCGTTGCCGCCTTCGTCGGCGAGAACAACCGCCTCGAGGCGCGGGTGATCGACCGCGAGAACGAGCGGGTTCGCCTCGATGGCGGTGCCCTGGGCGAGCTGGCCGGCCGGGCCGGGCCCGGTGTGCGCCTGGCCAACGGCGAGGCCGCGGCGCTTTACGTGCGCCCCGAGCACCTGCGCCCGGTAGCGGCAGGGGCCGCGGGCCCCCGTTTCGACACCGAGATCGAGGCGGTGCACTTCGAGGGCGCCTGGGTGATGCTCGAGACTCGGCTGATGGCCTCGGGCGAGAAGCTGCGCGTGCAGCTCGGCCACGAGGTCTCGCGCGGCCAGGGCGAGGCGCTCGCCGCGGGCCAGCGCATGGCCTTTGCCTACGACCCCGGCGACGCCGTGGTACTGCCCGACGACGGCAGCCCGGTGGTGGACGAGGAGACCGGCGAGGTGGTGGAGGGCGATCGCGCGCAGGCGGGAGGCGCCCATGTTTAGGCAGCTGCAGGCGCGCTTCGGCGGGCCGCTGGCGATGGCCATCGTCACCCTGCTGGGGATCTGGCTGATCGTGATGGTCACCCTGCCGCAGCTGCAGATGATCGAGTATTCGCTCAAGCCCAACCTGCTGCCGGCCCAGGTCGGCGGGCCCGACGACCGGCTGACCCTGGCCAACTATGCCACCCTGTTCAACAACGACATCCACCGTGGAATCTTCTTCAAGACCATCTGGTCGAGCGTGCTGGTCACGCTGCTCACGCTCGCGGTGAGCTACCCGCTGGCCTGGTACCTGGCCAAGGTCGCCACCCCGCGCCAGGCGGCGCTGTGCATCCTGTTGCTGATCGTACCGTTCTGGATCAACGAGATCCTGCGCACCTACTCCTGGTTCATCATCCTGGCGTTTCGCGGCCCGCTCAATGAAGTGCTGATGATGCTGGGGCTGATCGAGCGGCCGATTCGCTTCCTCAGCGGCAACGGCGGGGTGATGGTCGGCATGGTCTATGCCTACATCCTGTTCATGGTGTTCCCGGTCTACAACGCCATCGAGAGCCTCGACGACAATCAGGTGCGCGCGGCCCGGGATCTCGGCGCCGGCACCCTGCGCACCCATCGGCGCATCGTCATTCCCCACGCCAAGCCGGGCATCGCCACCGGCTGCATCATGACCTTCATGCTCGCCGCGGGCAGCTACGCGGTGCCGGCGCTGCTCGGCTCGCCGGGCAGCCGCTGGTTCACCCAGATCATCTACAACTGGTTCTTCGAGGGCGGCAACTGGAACCAGGGCGCGGCCTACGCCTTCCTGCTGCTGGTGCTGTGCATCGGCTTCATGTCGCTGGTCATGAAAATCTTCAAGGTGGGCCTGGGGGACATCGGGCGATGAACTCGCAACGCTTCCTGGCCCTCGGCCTGCGCTTCTACGTGGTGGTCTTCTTCGCCTACCTGTTCCTGCCGCTGCTCGTCATGGCGGCCGCCACCTTCAACGACAGCCGCTTTCCCACGGTGACGCCGTGGGACGGCACCACGCTGCGCTGGTTCGGCGAGCTGGCGGCGGACGGCGGGATGTGGCAGGCGCTCGGCAACAGCCTGGTCGTGGCGGCCGGCGTGCTGGTCGTCGCCGTGCCCATCGGCATCGCCACCGCGCTGTTCCTCAACACCGTGTCGAGCCGCGCCAAGCCGTTCCTCTATGCGCTGATCCTGTCGCCGCTGCTCACCCCCGGGGTGATCATCGGTATCTCGACGCTGATCTTCTGGCGCCAGTTCGGCGTCAGCGGCGGCATCTTCCTCACCGTGCTGGGGCAGGCGACCTTCATCGCCGCCTACGTCATGCTGATGGTCACCGCACGGCTGCAGCGCTTCGATCGCACCCTGGAGCGCGCGGCGCTGGACCTCGGCGCCAGCCCCTGGCAGGCATTCCGCCGCATTCTGCTGCCCTACCTCAAGCCGGCGCTCTACTCGGCGGCCGTGATCGCCTTCCTGCAGTCCTTCGAGAACTACAACACCACCCTGTTCGTGGTCGGCTACGACACCACGCTGACGGTCTACATCGCCTCCAAGGTGCGCACCGGGCTCACCCCGGCGGTGAACGCCCTGGGGCTGGTCCTGATTCTCGTCACGGTGGCGTTCGCAGTGGTCTACGAGCTCAAGCGGCGGCGGGAGGCGGCGCGGGTGGTGAAAGGCGTCTAGTCCTGGCCTGACGGCACTCCGGCAAGCGGCCGCGCCGGCAGCCAGACCCGGGCGCACAGGCCGCCGAGGGTAGAGGCTTCCAGCGCCAGCCGGCCGCCGTGCAAGGCCACCAGGTCGGCGACGATGGCCAGCCCCAGCCCGTTGCCGGAGCGCTGCTCGTCCAGGCGGGCGCCGCGCGCCATGGCGGTCTCGCGCTGGGCTGCGTTCATGCCGGGTCCGTCGTCCTCCACGCAGAGCCAGGCCCCGTCGTCCCCGCTGTGTCCGTGCAGGCGGACTCGGCCATTCGCCCAGCGCAGGGCGTTGTCCAGCAGGTTGC
Source organism: Billgrantia sulfidoxydans (assembly GCF_017868775.1). Classification (NCBI taxonomy): domain Bacteria; kingdom Pseudomonadati; phylum Pseudomonadota; class Gammaproteobacteria; order Oceanospirillales; family Halomonadaceae; genus Billgrantia; species Billgrantia sulfidoxydans. The sequence continues at coordinate 1,100,226 of NZ_CP053381.1, forward strand.
CGACGAGTTCCTGCAGGTCCTGGGGCGCCATGCGCACGTGCAGGCCGGCCTCCAGCTCATGCTCCAGGGCCACGCCGCGGCGCCCGGCGAGCCGCCCCAGGCCCTCGAGGATGGGCGCGAGGGCCTCGGCGGCGTCGATCCGGGGAGCCAGGCCGGCGTCGCCCGCCGCGGTGGCCCGGGCCAGGTGGTGACGCACGGCGGTGTCGATGCGGGCGAGCTCGTCGCGAATCCGGCTGCGGCGCGGCTCCTCGACACCATCGGCCAGGGTGGTCAGCACGCTCACCGGGGTCTTCAATGCATGCGCCAGGTTCCCGGCGGCGTGGCGGGCGTGCTCCATCAGCCGCCGGTCGCGGGCCAGCACGGCGTTCATGGCTTCGGCCAGGCGTGCCAGCTCGGCGGGCAGGCGGGCATCGAGGCGTTCGGCGTCGCCGTTCTCGACCTGCGCCAGGTCGCCCTGCAATCGCCGCAGCGGCGCCAGGCCCCAGCGCACCTGCAGCGCCAGCATGACCAACACCAGCAGGCCCAGGCCGGCGAGCGACAGCGCCACCAGCCGGGTGAAGCGGTCCAGCTCGAGCTCCAGCGTCTCCCGCGGTGCCGCCACGCTGACGTGCAGCGGCGACTCCAGCGGGGCCAGGTGGATGTCCCGCTCGACGACCCGCAGCGGGGTGTCGCGAGGTCCCGCCAGGTCACGCCGGGTCACCTCGGGTCTCTCCTGTACGGGCAGGCGCTGGTCCCACAGCGAGCGTGAGGTGAGCACCCGCTCGCCGCCGTCGCTGACCTGCCAGTACCAGCCGGAGAAGACCCGTTCGAAGCGCGGGTCGCCGAGGTCGCGCTCCTGTACCAGCTGCTGCGCCACGTCGTCCCAGGCGACACCGGCGATCACCACGTTGAGCAGCGCCTCCAACTGGCGGTCGAAGGCGCCGGTGGCGGTGGCGCGAAAGTGCTGGGCGAGGCCGAGGCCGGCCAGCGGCAGGGTAAGCGCCAGCATCAGCAGGGTGGCCAGTATCAGCCGGCTGGCCAGCGACAGCCGCTGCAGTCGTTTCATGAGGCCTCGGTGCTGCCGATGAGGCGGTAACCCTGGCCGCGGCGGGTTTCGATGCGCTCGGCGCCCAGCTTGCGCCTCAGGCGGCTGATCTGGACGTCGATGACGTTGGAGTCGGGTTCGTGGTCGCGATCGTAGACATGCTCGGCCAGCTCGCTACGGCTGACCACCCGCGGGGCGGCGTGGGCCAAGTAGGCGAGCAGGCGCGACTCCTGGGCGGTGAGGCTCACCGGGCGACCGGCCAGGGTGACGCTGCCGGTATGGGTGTCGAAGGCCAGCTCGCCGATGCGCAGCACCGGATGGGCGTGGCCGTGGCTGCGGCGCACCAGGGCGCGCAGGCGGAACAGCACCTCGGCGGTCTCGAACGGCTTGGTGACGTAGTCGTCGGCGCCGGCGGAGAAGCCGGTGGCCTTGTCGGCCCAGCGGGTACGCGCGGTCAGCACCAGCACCGGCAATTCGATGGCGTCCTTGCGCCACTCGGCGAGCCAACGGCTGCCGTCGCCATCGGGCAGCCCGAGGTCGAGGATCACGGCGTCGTACACCTCCGTGCGCACCAGGAAATCGGCCTCGCCGCCGCAGCCGGTCCGCTCGACCAGCACCCCGGCCTCGTGCAGTGCCTCCGCCAGCGCCGTGGCCAGTGCGTCGTCATCTTCCACCAGGAGCACCTTCATCGCGCCTCCTCCTTGCGCCGCATGCCGTCGATGTTGACGCCCTCCATGCCGATCAGCTCGCCGCTCGCGGCATCGAACTCGAACTCCACTACCTGACCCTGGGGGCCGAGCATCTCCACCTCGTAGATTGTCCGGCCATCATCGCGCTCCAGCTCGACTTCGAGCACCTGGCCCTCGTAGCGCGCCTCGAGCCAGTCGAGGATCTGCGGCAGCGCGACCAGCCGGCCGCTGCGGACGGCCTCGTGCAGGTCGTGCCAGTGCCTGTCGGCGAACGCCGGGGCGGCGGCCAGCAGCGACAGCCACAGGGCCGCCAGGGCGCGGCGGGCGAAGGCGCGGCGCGACAGGTATTTGCGTGGAGACGGGAGTGAAGGCTTCATGAAGCAAGAGTGCCGGGCCCGACATGAATACAGCATGAACGGGGCTGTCAGCATGGGGCAAGGTGGCCGGTGCTAAAACCTGATCTGTGTCCAGAAACGTGACACTTGCCACAAGCCACAGAGGAAAGACCCATGAAACGCAACATACTCGCAGCCGGTTCGCTGGCTACCCTGATGCTCGCCTTCACCTCGGCACAGGCTTCCGACGGTCGCCTGGCGACGGATCGCCTCGACGAGGTGCTGGAGCAGGTCACGGCCTTCGGCTTTCAGCACATCCAGGAGATCGAGGCCAAGGGGCGCGACAGCGTCGAGGTCGAAGGCTGGCTCGACGACGAATGGCAGGCCGAGGTGCGCCTGTCGCTGGAGAACGGCGAATCCCTCGAAGAGGAGCGCAAGCGCCGCGACGGCGGGGCCTGGGGCATGAGCGAAGAGGACATCCGCCTGGCCATGGAAGCCGCCGTGGCCGAGGGACTGGCCGAGTTCGAGGAGATCCAGGTCGACCGCGACGGACGCATCGAGATCGAGGGCCGCGACGCCGACGGCCGCGAGATCGAGGTGCGGACTCGCCAGGGAGAGAGCGGGGCGACCGACGTGGAACGCGACTGAGCAGCCAGCGAATTCACCTCAAGCCCTTCGCCTGTCCGCCCATTGTAAGGCCCGCCGCGCCCTGCGCGGCGGGCCTTACGCTTGACCAGCGCACGGTAAGGCTCAACGATCGCCGTCGTGGGCATCGAGCTGGGCCATGAGGCTCGGCTCGAGGCGTCGGCAGTGCTGGGTGATGTCCAGGCGAACGTCGATCACGGAGCTCTCCACCCCCAGTACGCCGAGCAGGGTATGAAACAGATGATCATGGCTCACGGTACGCTCGGACTGGCGCGCCAGGCAGTCGCTGTCGAGCCCGGCGCCGCGGTCGAAGCTTGGTGACGACCACCAGATCATGGGGACGCGAGTCTGCTCGTCCGGTGCGATGGCGTACGGCAGGCCATGCAGAAAGATCCCACCCTCACCGAGCGACTCGCCGTGATCCGAAACGTAGAGCAGCGCCGCGTCCAGTGAGGGCCGGCGCTCGAGCGCCTCGATCATGGCATCCAGTACGTTGTCCGTGTAGCGCACGGCATTGTCGTAGCTGTTCACGATGGATTCTCGCGTGCATCTCGCCAGGTCGGCCTCCTCGCAGGTCGGTGTGAAGACGCGTTGCGCCTCAGGGTAGCGTTGGGAGTAGCTCGGACCATGGTTGCCGAGCATGTGTAGCACGACCACCGTGTCCTCCTCGATGCTGGCCGCCTGGCGCTCGAGTTCATCGACGAGAACCTCGTCCAGGCAGGTACCGTCGCGACATTTCTCGGGATAATCCTTGGGAGAGAGCGTGCGGCGTTCCACGCCGTCGCAGACCCCCTTGCACCCCGACTGGTTGTCGATCCACAACACGCGGAAGCCGGCATGGCGCAGCACGTCCAGCAGCGACTCGTGGCTGAGAATATCGCGCTCGTCGTAATCGCGCCGGCCGCGTCGGGCGAACATGCAGGGCAGCGATACCGCCGTGCTGGTGCCGCAGCTCGAAACCCGCGGGAAGTTGACCAGCTCGCGCTCTGCCAGCTTCGGGGTGGTCTGGCGAGCATAGCCGGAGAGCCCCCAGTTGGCCGCACGCACGGTCTCGCCTACCACTAGCACCATCAGACGCGGCGCCCCGGTCGCGCTTGGCTGGCGGCGGGCGTCCTCGCCGATGGGAAGACGCTCGCTGGGCAGCGGGTCGTCGGCTGCGAGAACCTGCCCGGTTGAGACGATGGCGTTGCCCGGCGTAACCAGGAAGCGCAGCTCATGATGGTTGCGCATCAACGGAGACAAGCTCTGGAACGAGAGCAGCAGTGCCACGACCAAGACGACGACGGCACCGGCCAGCCACAGCAGCGACATGCCCAGGCCGCGTCGCCAGGAGCGGTGGCGCAATGGCCAGAGCCACAGCAGCGCAAGCGGCAGCGCCGCGTAGAGCACCAGGTATCTGGCAAGACCCGGGGTCAGCAGTTCGGTGGCCTCGCGGGTATCGGTCTGGACGACATTGTCGATCATGTGGGTGTCGAAGTAGACCCCGTAGTGACCGGTGAAATAGCTGACGCCGGCGGCCAGCAGCAGCAGCGCCGAGAGCAAAGGCTTGGCGGTGACGCGGTTGATGAACGGCAGAAAGACCACGCAGTGCAGCAGGGTCAGGATCACGCCGTAGCCGATCATATGGCCCCACTCAACCAGACTGCCGGGTGGCTCGGCGGCGAGCGTCTCCGCCCAGAACCGCTGGTTGTAGAAGAAGGTGAAGGCCAGGCAGACCATCAAGGTAAGCGCCTGGGGCGACAGGGCAGGGAGCCGCCAAGGTCGGCATCGGCGCTCGGTGTGGACGAGTGGGGGGCGTTCTGGCATGGATGAATCGTCACGGGAAGTCGATTCACCCAGCCTTGCTTGGCAACCTTAACGCTCGCTTATGGCGCCATCACTTGGTGCGTGGCAGTGTAGCCAGGGCACGCAGCCCCCCTCCGGGCGCCTCCTGCAGCTGCAGCCGCCCGCCGTGACGGGCCAGCAGGCGCTCGACGATGGATAGGCCCAGGCCAGCGCCGGCGCCCGGGCCGGCGCGATGGAAGCGCTCGGTAACGCGCTGGCGCTCGGCGGCGGGAATGCCAGGCCCTTGGTCGTCAACGCGCAGTGTCATTCGGTCATCGTCCGCGTCCAGCGCGACGGTGATGACACTGCCGTCAGGGGAGTGGCGCAGTGCATTGCCGACCAGGTTCTGTAGCAGCGTCGCGATGGCTCCGGGTTCGGTTCGCAGCGTCCAATCGGTAGCCTCGTCGGCCTCGAGGTCCAGCCTCTGGCGTCGCTCGGCGGCGAGCGGCGTCAGCTCGGCCAACGCCTCACGCACTTCGAGGAGCAGGTCGATCTCGTGCCGCTTGGGTTCTGCCTCCTCCGGGTCCAGGCGGGCGAGCGTCAGCAGCTGCGCCACCAGGCGGGTGGTCCGTGCCACGCCGGTGCGCAGCTCCTCGAGCGCTTCGCGACGATCTTCGGGGCTCTCCGCGGCGAGGGCATTCTGGGCATGCAGATCGAGCACTGCCAGCGGGGTGCGCAGCTCGTGGGCGGCGTCAGCGATGAAGCGCTTCTCGCGCACCCGGAGCTCGCGGATCCGCTCGAGCAGGCGGTTCAGCGCGCCGACGATGGTCGCCAGCTCACGCGGCAGCGGCTGCAGCGCCAGCGGCTGCAGGGTGTGCGGGTCGCGGTGACGGATCGCCTCGGCCAGGCGCGACAGCGGGCGCAGCCCCCGGCCGGTAGCCCACCACAGCAGCAGCGCCAACAGCGGCAGGCCGAACAGGTCCGGCAGCAGGGTGCGCAGGGCGACGGCGCGGGTCAGCTCGCCGCGCACGTCGCTGCGCTCGGCGACCATCACCCGGCGCGGCGAATCGGTCACGTCAAGCACGTAAATGCGCCAGTCATGCCCGGCCATGCGGTTGTCGGTGTAGCCCGGTGGGCGGTCGGTGAACGGCTGCTCCGGGGCGCTGGCGGAGCGCAGCAGCAGGCGCTCCCCCTCCCACAGCTGGAAGGCCAGCTTGCTCTCGTAGCGGTGCCCGGCGAGGCGCTTGTCCGACTGCTCGGCACGCAGCAGTGCGCTCTCGAGGCTTTCGAGCAGAGCTTCACGCTCTCCGCTCGGCAGCGGTGACTGGGCCAGGCCCTCCAGCAGGCGGGCATTCTGCGCCAGGCTGGCGTCGTAGAGCTCCTCGATCTCGTGGGCGGCGTAGCGATAGCTGACCAGCCCGATAGCCAGCATGCTGGTGGAGAACACCAGCAAAACCAGAACCAGGGTGCGGCGGCGGATCGAGGTCATGGGGCGTCGGCCTCATCCAGCACGTAGCCGATCCCCCGCACCGTGCGGATCAGGTCCGGGAACAGCTTACGGCGCAGGTGGTGGACATGAACCTCGATGGCATTGCTCTCGACGTCCGCTTCCCAGCCGTAGACCAGCCGGGTCAGGGTATCGCGGGTGAAGACGCGCCCCGGGTGGCTCATGAACTCGTGCAGCAGGGTGAACTCGCGACGCGACAGCACCACCGGCCGGCCGCGGTAGCTGACACCGAGGGTGGCCGGATCGAGGCGGATGTCGCGACACTCCAGCACGGGGCTCGCCTGGCCCTGGCTGCGGCGCAGCAGCGCGCGCAGGCGCGCCTTGAGCTCGGCTACCTCGAAGGGCTTGATCAGATAATCGTCAGCGCCGGCGTCCAGGCCGGCGATGCGGTCGTCGACGGCATCCCGGGCGGTGAGCACCAGCACTGGCACCCGGTTGCCCCGTCGGCGAGCGCTCTCCAGTACCCGCATACCGTCCAGCCCGGGCAGGCCCAGGTCGAGAATCACGGCATCGAACGGTTCGTCGCCGTGCAGCGCGTTCAGGGCCGCGGTACCGTCGGCCAGATGATCGACGGTGTAGTGCTCGGGCTTGAGAGCCAGGCGGATGCCCGAGGCCAGGCTCGGGTCATCCTCCACCAGCAGGATGCGCATGCAGGCGATCTCGTCTTCGGTCGTCGTGGCCCGGGTGTGCCGGGGCTGCATGTCCATGCGCTTCGCGGCTCGGCTGCGGCGCGGGTCGCGCGGCTTCCTGGCGATGCGACACACGCTCGGCCACCGTCTCCGGGTCTGGTTGGAAAAGTACCAGATCCGCGGGGCCCTCGGGAGCGAATCTGCGTGACCCAGGCACGTTGAGCAGTGCCACCACGGGCACCGCCAGGGCGGCTGCCATGTGCATGGGGCCCGTATCCGGCGTGACGAGCCGTGGGAGCTGAGAGAGCACGGCCGCGAACTCGCGCAGTGGCAGTGGCGGCAGGAGGCGGCCGTGAACGCCGCAGGCAGATGCCAGGGCGGGAAGGTGGCGTGCCTCCTCTGGCCCCAGCAGGACCAGATAGGGCTGGCAGCGTGCCTCGAGCGCCCGCAACAGGGCCTGCCAGAAGGGGAGAGGCAGGCGCTTGTCGAGGTGGCCGCCAACGAAGATGCCGATGGCGCTGGGCGGCAGCGACTGCCTCGCCAGCAGCGCCAGTGCGGCGTCATGCTCCTGCGGGGACAGCACCAGCCAGGGGCGCGGCTCGCAGGCCAGGCCCAGGGGCGCCGCCAGGCTGTTGGCCAGTGCATGGGCGCGGGCCGGGGCAGGCCCCGCCACCCAGTCATAGGTGGCTTGCAGCCGACCGCATTGCCCCATCGTCTGCCGTGCGCCGCAAAGCTGGACGAATAGCCAACTGGTGAGGGAGCCCTCGCCGACCTGAACGGCCAGGTCGTACTCACGCCGCCGCAGTTCGATCAGCAGCCGCCACAGACGCCAGGGGCGCAGTACCATGCTGCGGCTCAGGGAGTAGTAATGCGCCAGCGGCATACCGACGAACAGCGTCTGGGTCGCGTCCGTCCCCAGGTAGTCGAGCTCGATCTCAGACCGCTGCTGTGTCAACGCCTGGATCAGGCGAGCACCGATGACGGCATTGCCGATCCGAAAGTTGGGACGCACCAGCAGGATTCGCCGTGCTCCCAGCAGGGTTTCGGGTGTGGCGGGCCGTCCGGCTCGGGCATGTTTCGTCAATGCTCGGTAGAGCCAGGCCTTGGCGCCACGCTCCAGGCGCTTTCCCAGCTTGCGCATGGCCGGGTGGCGGCGGATCGAAGTCAGCAGGAACATGCAGGCGCTCCTTGATGGGGTGACGCCTGCACTTTCCCCGCTCGGTCTTATCGCAGCCTTAAGCGATCGCCACTCAGGCCATGCGCTTGAGGCTTCGCTCGCCTAGCCACCACTGATGGGCGAGGGCGGCGATCACATGCCCGCCGATCAGCAGCCACATCAAGTTGGCGAGTACTTCATGAGTTTCCTCGAAGGCCTCTTCGATCCACTCGATCTCTGGGCCAGCCGGAATCAGCGGCAGGCCGAAGAAGGCCACGCCGTGGCCGCTGCCCCAGGCGGTGAGCACGCCGCTCACCGGAATCGCCAGCAGGAGCAGATAGAGCGCCAGGTGGCCGAGGCGGGCGGCACGGCGCCAGTGCGCCGGTGGCGCCACCCGGCCGTGGTTATGCCAGCGCCAGGCCAGGCGGAAGACGAGCAGCACGAGCAGCGCTATGCCGAGGCTCTTGTGCAGGCCCATCAGGTTGGCCTTGCCGAGTTCCTCAAGCGCTTCCATCCACCAGTCGCTGGCAAGCAGGAACAGCACCAGCACGGCCATGGACCAGTGCAGGACGCGGGAGACGAGACCATAGCGGTTTTCGGTATCGAGCCAGTTCATCGGGTCACTCCTTGAAGGGGTACGTGACCGTTTTACCCGGCGCTACCTTGCGGGAGCCTTAAGGCTTCGTTCATGTCGCGTTCATCCGGCGCCAGCGCTCAGCGCTGACCGCCCCAGACACTCTCCAGCACCTCGAGTGCGGCGGCGATGGCCGGTTCCTCGCTGCGCTCGCGTCGCCACACGAAGCACAGCGCACAGGGCAGGCGCAGCCCCTCGACCACCACCAGGCCGCGTTCCTGGCGCTCGGCCATGGCCAAGGCGTCGCGGGCCAGGCTCAGGCCCACGCCGGCGCGCACCAGGTCGAGCATGCACGCCTCCTGGTCCACCTGGGCCACGCCGTTGGGCGTGACGCCGAGCGGGTCGAGCACGCCATGCAGCAGCCGGTAATGGGCCGAAAGCGTCGGTGTGACGATCCACGGCAGGGCGGCCAGGCTCGCCCAGTTGCTGGCGGCCACTCGGCTGCCCCAGCCGGGCGGTGCCACCAAGTGATAATCGAAGTGGGTCAGCTCACGATAATCGATCTCCGGCGCCTCCGGGCCGGGGCCTTCACCGGGCGGCGCGAGGAAGAAGCCCACATCGAGTTCCTCGCGGCGAATCCACTCCAGCACGCTGCCGCTCATGCCGTGCTGCAGCTCGGTCTCGAGCTGTGGGGCGCGCTCCACCAGGCGATGCAGGAAGGCACCCAGACGAATGAACTCAGGATCGACGATGGTGCCGATGCGCAGCCTGCCGTGAAGGGTGCTGTGCAGGGCGCGGGCGCTCTGCTCGAAGGCGGCCATGGCCGCCAGTGCCCGCTCCGCCGCGGGCAGCAGGGCGTGGCCGTCGGCGGTCAGCGCCAGGCCCTGGGGGCGGCGACGAAACAGCGTCAGCCCCAGCGCCTCCTGCAGGTGCTTGAGCTTGAGACTGACGGCGGGCTGGGTCAGGTGCAGGCGCTCGGCGGCGCGGGAGACGCTGCCTTCTCGGGCCACGGTGACGAAGGCGCGCAGGGTGGGAAGATCGTGCATGGCGGCTGCCGCTGAGAATATAAGTAGAGCTTATATCTGGCTTTTGGATTTCTCAATTGATTGTGGCGCACGACACGGTAGGCTTGATGATCAAAGTACCGCCTGTGCTGAATGAAAGCCGCGCACGACGCGACAGCCAGCGACATCAGCCAACGACAAGACGAGAACCCTCATGACGCAGCACACGATCACGCATTATATCAACGGGCAAATGACGGCCGGCGAAGCGGGTCGCCATCAGGACGTCTACAACCCGGCCACCGGCCAGGTCTCGGGTCGGGTGGCGCTGGCCTCCCGCGGCGATGTGGCGACCGCCGTGGCCGCGGCCAAGGCCGCCTTCCCGGCCTGGGCCGACACGCCGCCGATCCGCCGCGCGCGGGTACTGTTCAAGTTCCTCGAGCTGCTCAACGCCCACAAGGACGAGCTGGCCCGCGCCATCACGCTGGAGCACGGCAAGGTCTTCACCGATGCCCAGGGCGAGGTGGCCCGCGGCATCGACATCGTCGAGTTCGCCTGCGGCATCCCGCAGCTGCTCAAGGGCGACTACACCGAGCAGGTGAGCGGCGGCATCGACAACTGGACCGTGCGCCAGCCGCTGGGCGTGGTGGCCGGCATCACGCCGTTCAACTTCCCGGCCATGGTGCCGATGTGGATGTTCCCGGTGGCCATCGCCGCGGGCAACACCTTCATCCTCAAACCCAGCCCCACCGACCCCAGCGCCTCGCTGCTGATCGCCGATCTGCTCAAGCAGGCCGGCCTGCCCGACGGCGTGTTCAACGTGGTGCAGGGCGACAAGGAGTCGGTCGAGGCGCTGATCGAGCACCCCGACGTGCAGGCACTCTCCTTCGTCGGCTCCACGCCCATCGCCAACCGCATCTACGAAAACGGTGCACGCCACGGCAAGCGCGTGCAGGCCCTGGGCGGGGCCAAGAACCATATGGTCGTCATGCCCGACGCCGACCTGGACAAGGCCGTCGATGCCCTGATCGGCGCCGCCTACGGCAGTGCCGGCGAGCGCTGCATGGCGATCAGCGTGGCGGTGCTGGTGGGCGACGTGGCCGACAAGATCGTCCCACGCCTGGCCGAGCGTGCCAGGGCGCTGAAGGTCAAGAACGGCCTCGAACTCGACGCCGAGATGGGCCCCATCGTCACCGCCCAGGCCCACCAGCGCATCACCGGCTACATCGAGAAGGGCGTGGCCGAAGGCGCCGAGCTGGTGATCGACGGCCGCGAGTTCGACGCCACCACGACAGGCGACGGCTGCAGCGAAGGCTTCTGGATGGGCGGTTCGCTGTTCGACCACGTCACCCCGGAGATGACGATCTACAAGGAGGAGATCTTCGGCCCGGTGCTGGCCTGCGTGCGGGTGCCCGACGTGGCCACCGCCATCCAACTGATCAACGATCACGAATTCGGCAATGGCGTGAGCTGCTTCACCGAGAGCGGCAGCGTGGCGCGCGAGTTCGGCCGCCGCATCCAGGTCGGCATGGTCGGCATCAACGTACCGATCCCGGTGCCCATGGCGTGGCACGGCTTCGGCGGCTGGAAGCGCTCGCTGTTCGGCGACACCCACGCCTATGGAGAGGAGGGCGTGCGCTTCTATACCAAGCAGAAATCGATCATGCAGCGCTGGTCCGACTCGATCAACGCCGGCGCCGAGTTCGCCATGCCGACCCATAAGTGAGCCGGTCGGGAGAATCCTCATGGCAGAGCAGGAATTCGACTACATCGTGGTGGGCGCCGGCACTGCCGGCTGCCTGCTGGCCAACCGCCTCAGCGCCGACCCGGCCAACCGGGTGCTGCTGATCGAGGCGGGCGGGCGCGACAACTACCACTGGGTGCACATCCCGGTGGGCTACCTCTACTGCATCAACAACCCGCGCATCGACTGGTGCTTCAAGACCGAGCCCGACGAGGGGCTCAACGGGCGCTCGCTGATCTACCCGCGCGGCAAGACCCTGGGCGGCTGCTCCAGCATCAACGGCATGCTTTACATGCGCGGCCAGGCCCGCGACTACGACGGCTGGGCCGAGCAGGTGGGCGACGACGACTGGCGCTGGGAGAACTGCCTGCCCGACTTCATGAAGCACGAGGACCACTACCGCCTGGACGAGGGCGGCGACGCCGATGCCGCCCACCGCGACTTTCACGGCCACGGCGGCGAATGGCGCATCGAGAAGCAGCGTCTCAAGTGGGAAGTGCTCGACGACTTCGCCGAAGCCGCGGTGCAGGCGGGCATCCCGCGTACGCGAGACTTCAACCGCGGCGACAACGAGGGCGTCGACTATTTCGAGGTCAACCAGCGCTCGGGCTGGCGCTGGAACGCGGCCAAGGCCTTCTTGCGCCCGGTGTGCGAGAAGCGCAGCAACTTCACGCTATGGCACTCCGCCCAGGTGCATCGACTGCTGTTCGAGGAAGGCAGCGGCGGCAAGCCCCGCGCCAGCGGGGTCGAGCTCGAACGTGACGGTGCCGTTACCCAGGTCAAGGCCAGGCGCGAGGTGATCCTGGCCGCCGGCGCCATCGGCTCGCCTCAGCTGCTGCAGCTCTCCGGCATCGGCCCGGCGGGGCTGCTCGCCGAGCACGACATCCCGCTGGTGCACGAGCTTCCCGGCGTCGGCGAGAACCTGCAGGATCACCTGCAGATCCGCTCGGTCTACAGGGTCACCGGCGCCAAGACCCTCAACACCCTGGCCGCCTCGTGGCTGGGCAAGGCGGCCATCGGCGTCGAATACCTGCTGCGCCGCACCGGGCCCATGAGCATGGCGCCCTCGCAGTTGTGCATCTTCACCCGCAGCAGCGACGAGTACACACACCCCAACATCGAGTACCACGTCCAGCCGTTGAGCCTGGAGGCCTTCGGCCAGCCGCTGCACGACTACCCGGCGATCACCGCCAGCGTGTGCAACCTCAACCCCACCAGCCGCGGCAGCGTGCGCATCAAGAGCCGCGACCCGCGCCAGGCCCCGGCCATCGCGCCCAACTACCTCAGTACCGAAGAGGATCGCAAGGTGGCGGCAGACTCGCTGCGGGTCACCCGGCGCATCGCCGAGCAGCCGGCCTTCGCCAAGTACCGCCCCGAGGAGGTCAAGCCCGGCGTGCAATACCAGAGCGACGACGAGCTGGCACGGCTGGCCGGCGACATCGGCACCACCATCTTTCATCCGGTGGGCACGGCCAGGATGGGGCGCGACGACGACCCCATGGCGGTGGTGGACTCGCACCTGCGCGTGCGCGGCATCGAGGGGCTGCGGGTGGTGGATGCCAGCATCATGCCCACCATCACCAGCGGCAACACCAACTCGCCGACACTGATGATTGCCGAGAAGGCAGCGGGCTGGATTCTCACGGGCGGGTGAGGAAGGGGGTAGGTAAAAATTACGTCATCGACGCAAAATAGTATTTGACGTGGGTGCCTGAACAGAGCAAGATGCGTGCAGTTGGTTAGCAAGTCGAACATCGCAGGTGGTCATCGAAACGCTCATGGCGTCTTGATTTCCCGGTGAAAAGTTTCTTGTTTTACCCACTGCAACTCGGGTATTTCCCGGAAAATCAATGCTATTAGAGGAATTCGATAATGGCTACCGGTACTGTCAAGTGGTTCAACGACACCAAGGGCTTCGGCTTCATCTCTCCGGACGACAACGGCGACGACCTGTTCGCTCACTTCTCCGAGATCCAGGCTGACGGCTTCAAGACTCTGCAGGACGGTCAGAAGGTCTCCTTCGACGTCACTCAGGGCAAGAAAGGCCTCCAGGCTTCCAACATCAAGGTCATCGGCTAAGCTTCAGCTTGCCCTGATCTGATGTGCCACCTCGGTGGCGAAAAGGCCCGCGCAAGCGGGCCTTTTGCATTTCTGCACGCCTGGGTCATATTCAATTTGGATCTTAATGGATTTCTAAAAATAACTTTTTAGAATATGAGGCTGCCGTCACAATGGACTCAGCTCCCTGTGAACGGAACCCTCGACCATGCCGCTGGATGCCTGGATCTCCCTCGCCGTCGTCCTTGTCGTTTTCCCCCTGATGGCCTTCTCCCGCCTCGGCCCCGACATCGTCCTGCTGGGGGCGGTCATCCTGCTGCTGACCCTCGGCGTGATCGATCCGGCCCAGGCCCTGGGCGGCTTCTCCAGCACCGGCCTGTTCACCGTGGCCTTCATGTACGTGCTGGTGGCCAGTATCCGCGAGACCGGCGGCATCGACCTGATCATTCGTCACGTGCTCGGCCGGCCCCGTAGCGAGGGTCGCGCCATGGCGCGGCTGCTGCTGCCAGTGGCGAGCCTGAGCGGTTTCCTCAACAACACGCCCGTGGTCGCCACCTTCATCCCCGCGGTGCTGAGCTGGAGCCGACGCCTGCAGCTGTCTGCCCATCGCCTGCTGATGCCGCTCAGCTTCGCTTCCATTCTAGGTGGCACCATTACCCTGTTCGGTACCAGCACCAACCTGGTGGTGCATGGGTTACTGGTCGAACGCCGCCCCGACCTGGACATGGGGCTGTTCGACATCGCCTGGGTCGGGGTGCCGGTGGCGGTGGCCGGGTTGCTCTACCTGCTGCTGATGGCGCCGCGCCTGCTACCGGCGCGACGCGACGTGGCCAGCCCCTTCGCCAACCCGCGCGAGTACACCATCGAGATGGAGGTCGATCCCGCCGGGCCGCTGGTCAACCGCAGCGTGGAGGAGGCCGGGCTGCGCCACCTGCAGGAACTGTTCCTGGTAGAGATCGAGCGCGACGGCAACGTGGTCAGCGTGGTGGGCCCCGGGGAGCGACTCAAGGGTGGCGACCGGCTGGTGTTCGCCGGGACCAGCGAAGGAGCGGTGGAGCTGCAGCAGATGCGTGGCCTGGTGCCGTCGCGGCATGGCGAGTCGAGCCTGGAGAAGGAGTTCAAGGAGCGCCGCCTGGTGGAGGCGGTGGTGTCGGATCAATGCCAGTTTGTCGGCCAGCGCATTCGCGACGGCCACTTCCGCACCCTCTACGGCGCTGCCGTGCTGGCGGTATGTCGCGGCGGCGAGCGGGTCGCCGGCAACCTGGGGCAGGTGCGCCTGCAGCCCGCCGACGTGTTGCTGCTGGAGGTGCGCCCCCCGTTCATCGAGCGCCATCGGCAGTCTCGCGATTTCCTGCTGATCAGCCAGGTCAACGGCCAGGCGCGTCCCAACCACGAGAAGGCCTGGCTCGCCTGGAGCATTCTCGCCGCAGTGGTCGCGCTCGCCACCCTCGGCGTGATGAGCATGATGAACGCCGCCATGCTGGGCGCGGCAGCGGCGCTCATCACCGGCTGCTGCTCGGTGGGTGCGGCCAAGCGGGGACTCGATACCCAGGTATTGCTGACCATCGCCGCCTCCTTCGGCCTGGGTGCCGCGCTGGAGCACTCCGGCGCGGCGCAGGCCCTGGCCAGCGGCGTGTTGGGGCTGGCGGGCAGTTCCCCCTGGGCGCTGCTGGTGGCGGTCTACGTGCTGGTGAGCCTGCTCACCTCGGTCATTACCAATAATGCCGCGGCGGTCATCACCTTCCCGGTGGTCATGGCCGGCGCCGAGGCGCTCGGCGTCAATCCGATGCCCTACGTGGTGGCGGTGATGTTTGCCGCCTCGGCCAGCTTCCTCACGCCGATCGGCTACCAGACCAACCTGATGGTGCTCGGCCCCGGCGGCTACCGCTTCGGCGACTTCCTGCGCGTGGGAGGGCTGCTCAACCTGACCACCGCGGCGGTGGCGCTGGTGCTGATTCCCCTGGTGTGGCCTTTCTGAGGCGCGTCGCTCTCGCCGTCGTCATGGCTTTGCGGTAGGGTGTCGGCTTTGCAGACTGCGACGAAGGAAGCCAGCCATGAGCCACCCCGGCGAACTGATCATCGAGCCGAAGAGCGGTCGCGCGGCCGATGCCTGTGTCTTCATCCTGCACGGCCTGGGCGCCGATGGGCATGACTTCGAGCCCCTGGTGCCGGCGCTGCCGCTGAGAGCAGGACTCGACGTTCGCTTCATCCTGCCCCATGCGCCGCGGCTGCCGGTGACGATCAACGGCGGCATGGTGATGCCAGCGTGGTACGACATCCACGAGATGAGCCTCGACCGGCGCGTCGACACGGCGCAGCTGGTGGCCTCCGCCGAGCGCATCCAGGCGCTGATGCAGGAGCAGATCGGCCACGGCATCGACAGCCGGCGTATCATCCTCGCCGGTTTCTCCCAGGGTGGGGCGGTGGCCTATCAGGCCGCGCTTTCGTTCGACGCCCCGCTGGGCGGGCTGCTGGCCATGTCCACCTACTTCGCCACCGCCGAGACCGTCGCGCTGGCCGAGGCCAACCGCGAACTGCCGATCGAAATTCACCACGGCACCTTCGACCCGGTGGTACCCGAGTCGCTGGGCAAGGCGGCCTACCAGCGCCTGCAGGCGTTGGGTTACGCGGTGCACTACCAGACCTATCCCATGGCCCACGCGGTGTGCCCGCAGCAGGTGGGTGACATCGCCGACTGGCTGAACGCACGGCTGGGCTGAATGCGGTGAGCGACGCCACGGCCGAGGCCTCCCTGATACGGACCTGCCTGCGCAGCAGCCGGCCGAACTTCCTGGTCCTGGCGCCGCTGTGCGCGGGCCTGGCGATGACCGCGGCCTGGGCAGAAGGCCTGGCGTTCGCCCCGCTCGATGCGCTGCTGGTACTGTTCGGCGCGCTGCTGGCCCATGCCGCGGTGAACCTGTTCAATGAGCACCACGACTTTCACTCCGGCCTCGATGCGCTGACCGAGCGCACACCGTTCTCCGGCGGCAGCGGCGCGCTGCCCGAGCGGCCCGAGGCCGCCCGTGCCGTGCGGGTGGCGGCCTGGGCCTGCCTGGCGGGGGTGATGCTGATCGGTGCCTGGTTCCTGTGGCGGGCGGGGCCGGTGATGCTGCTGTATGGCCTGGCGGGGCTCGGCCTGGTGCTGGCCTACACCGGTTGGCTGACGCGCCGGCCCTGGCTCTGCCTGCTCGCCCCGGGGGCGGGTTTCGGCCTGCTGATGGTACCGGGCGCCCATCAGGCGCTGACCGGCACGCTGTCGGCCACGGTGGTGGCGGCAGCGCTGGTGCCCACGCTGATGGTCAGCGCACTGTTGCTGATCAACCAGGTGCCCGACATCGACGCCGACCGCCGGGTGGGGCGCGATCATCTGGCGATCCGCCTGGGGCCGCTGCGGGCCGCCCGGCTGGTGGCGCTGCTGCTGGCGGCCGCCTTCGCGGTGGTGCCCCTGGCCTGGTGGGCCGGGGCGTTGCCCACCACGGCCTGGCTGATGTGGCTGGCGCTGCCGGTCCTGGCGTGGCTGCTGCGTGGCCTGTGGCGCTTGCCGGCGGGCGTGGCGCAGGGCGAGCTGGCGCCGCTGCTGCCCTTGATGGGACTCAACGTCGTGCTGCTGCTGGCGAGCCTGGCGCTGCTCAACGTCGGGCTATGGCTGGCGGGTTGAGGTGCGCCGAAGCCCGGTGACGCGCCATCCTGCGCGGCGGAGAGGGATTCCAAGTGGCAGACGAGCTCGGACTCTGACAGGCTTGGGGTAGCAGGGTCCTGCTCCCCGGGCGTAGCCCGGGGTTGAGTCGAGCGGGATCGATCCCAAGGTGTACAGGTGGTACCTGGCCAGTCAGCACAAGGAGACCGTGATGATGCCCGATATTTCCGAGGAGCTGCGTCTGCCGGTGGCCTGCCCGAACTGCGGCAGCCACCTCTATCGTGTCTCGAAGGTTCATAACCCCGACGACAAGGTGTTCTGTGCCTCCTGCAAGCGTTTCCTGTGTCTCTACCATGAAGCGCAGGGCATGCTGGACAAGGGGCCGGGCGATGAGCTCGAGGCCATGATCGAAGAGGTCGTCAACCGAAACCACCACTAAGGCGCGCGTCGCGTATGCCGCCATTCGGTGAGTCGCTGCTGGCCGTGGCCTTGCTGCTGCTGGCGGTGGTGACGCTGCTCGAACGTCGCCTGGTGCGAGCCTGCATAGGGTTCGTGCTCTTTGCGCTGACGGTGGCGCTGGCCTGGGCCCGGCTTGGGCTGGTGTGGCTGGCGCTGCTCGAGCTGGTGCTGGGAGCCGTGCTGACCGGAGCCTTCCTGTTCCATGCCCTGGGGGTGTCGCTGCAGGCCAGGCCCCGCGGGGGCCGCCGGTATGACCCCGAACCGCTGGCCTGTCGGCCTGCCCTGGCATGCCTGCTGCCGGCCGCGGCGGTTCCTACCCTGATCGGCGTGGCCCTCGTTGCCCAGGAGGTGAGCCTCCTGGACGCGCTGCGTCCCGCCGGGCTTGGCCTGCTCGGGGCTGGGCTGTGGGCCTTCTCGCTGCATCGCCACTTGCTGCGGCGCCTGCTGGCCTTCAACGTCATCGGCACGGGAATTTTCCTGCTCCTCATGTCCCTGGCCGGGGACGGGGCCAGAGCGGCTGCCCATGGGCTGGTCATCTCCGGCCTGCTGGTGGCGCTGCTGGGCACGGCCCTAGGGGCGCTGCTGATCCGCCGTCTCGAGGACCTGGAGCCACCCGGCGCGGCGGCATCGGCGCACGGCGACGGGGCGCCATGATCGAGCGCCTGGGCTTGGCCACCGACCTGTCTGGGCAGGCCGACGCTCCGCTGATGCTCTACGCCGTGCTCGGCCTGCCGCTGCTGCTCGGGCTGCTGGGCGGCGTGCTGCGGCCCGCACGTGGTTGGCCCGTCGCCCTGGTGGGGCTGCTGCCGCTGTCGGCCCTGGGCTGGCTGACAGCCGCATCGGCCGGCGGGCCGGGGCAGTCGGGAACGTTCGAGGTCGGCTCGCTGATGCTGCATTGGCGCCTCAACGGCCTTACGCTCGTCCTGCTGCTGCTCACCCAGGCGATCGTCCTGGCCAGTGCGCTCTATGCGCCGTCCTACCTGCGCGAGATGGCCCAGGCCAGCCGTCGCGGCCAGGCCGGGTTCTGGCCGCTGCTGGGCGTCCTGGCCGCCAGCCTCTCATTGATCTGGGTGGCGGCAGACCTGCTGTTGCTGTACATCGGCCTGGAAGTGATGGGGCTGGCCGTGGTGGGGCTGCTGCTGCTGCCGGGCAAGGCCGACGCCCTGGTGGCGGGGCTGCGCTACCTGCTGCTGGCGTTGGTGGGGTCGCTGGCTTACCTGCTGGGCAGTGCGCTGCTGCTGGGCGCCTGGGGGCGGCTGGACCTGGCGGGCCTGGCCGAGGCGGCCGAACCCGGCGCCTTGCCGTGGGTGGCCGTGGCCCTGCTCAGTGCGGGCTTGCTGCTCAAGGCCGCCGTGTTTCCCCTGCACGCCTGGTTGGTGCCAGTGCATGGTGCGGCCTGGATCCCCATCAGTGCGCTGCACGCGGGCCTGGTGGTCAAGGCTTCCTTCTTCATCGCACTGCAGCTGTGGCTGGTGCTGGTGCCGGCAGCGGCGTCGGCGGCTGCGCTGATAGGCGTGATGGCGGCCGGGGCGGTGACCTGGGGCGGTGTGATGGCCTGGCGCGCGGCGACGCTCAAGGAGGTGGTGGCCTGGTCGACCGTGTCGCAGCTGGGTTACCTGCTGCTGGCGTTTCCGCTGCTGGTCGGCAGCGGAAAGGCTGTCGCCGCGCTGGCCTGGGACGGCACCTGGCTGCAGCTGGCCGCCCATGGCCTGGCCAAGGCGGCCATGTTCCTGGCCGCGGGCAACCTGATTCTCGCCACTGGCGAAGCCCGGGTGGAGGGGCTGGCCGGTGCCAGCCGCCGCTTCCCGATCTCCCTGCTCAGCTTCGGCATGGCGGCGATCAGCCTGGTCGGGCTGCCGCCGAGCATGGGCTTCACCGCCAAATGGCTGCTGCTGCATGCCGCGTTGGCGGGCGGCCATTGGGCCTGGATGGCGGTGCTGGCCATCGGCACGCTGCTCAGCGCCGCCTATGTCTTCCGTATCTTTCGCTACTCCTTCATCGAGGACGCCCCGGAATACGAGTATCGCCGGGTGCCCTGGGGCATGGAACTCATTGCCCTGCTGCTGGCGCTGGCGGCGCTGCTGCTGGGATTGGCGGCCGACTGGCCGCTGTCGCTGCTGCGCGGCGCGGGAGGCGAGCCATGAGCCAGGGCTGGCTGCCGGTCTTCACCCTGGCCACCTCGCTGCTGGTGGCACCGCTGATCTTCGCCCTGCCGGAGCGGGCCTGGCGGGCGCGCGCGGCAGTCAACCTGGCGGCCGCCGTGCTCAAGCTGCTGCTGGTCGCGCTGCTGGTGCTGGGGTTCTATCAGGGGCGTGACTACAGTTTCGGCTTCACGGTGGTGGAGGGCGCCAGCTTCCTGCTCCAGGTCGATGCCCTGGGGTTGATGTTCGCCGGCCTCTCGTCGTTGCTGTGGCTGGCCACCACGGTCTACGCCATCGGCTATCTCGAGGATTCGCCCAACCGCAAGCGCTTCTTCGGCTTCTTCAGCCTCTGCGTGGCCAGTACCGTCGGCATCGCCCTGGCCGGCAACCTGTTCACCTTCCTGCTGTTCTACGAGCTGCTCACGCTCTCCACCTATCCGCTGGTGGTGCACCGCGGCCACGCCAAGGCGCTGGCCGCGGGCAAGGTCTATCTGCGCTACACCCTGACCGGCGGGCTGGTGTTGCTGCTCGGCGTGGTGGCGCTGCACGCCCTGGTGGGCGATGTCGCCTTCGGGCAACGCGAGAGGCTCGCCGACCTGGGGCCCGAGGCCCATCCCATGCTGACCGTCCTGTTCCTGGTGCTGCTCGTCGGCCTCGGGGTCAAGGCGGCGCTGGTACCGCTGCACGGCTGGCTGCCGCGGGCCATGGTGGCGCCTGCGCCGGTCAGCGCGCTGCTGCATGCGGTGGCGGTGGTCAAGGCCGGGGCGTTCGGCATCGTGCGGCTGGTGTACGACGTCTTCGGCATTTCGCTGGTCCACGAACTCGGCCTGCTGATGCTGCTCGGCGTGATTGCCTGCGTCACCATCCTCTACGGTTCGGTGCGCGCCCTGTCGCAGCAGGAGCTCAAGCCGCGGCTGGCCTACTCCACGGTCAGCCAGGTCTCCTATATCGTGCTCGGCATCAGCCTGTTCGGCCCCTTCGGCACCATCGCCGGGCTCGTCCACCTGATGCACCAGGGGCTGATGAAGGTCACCCTGTTCTACTGTGCCGGCAACTACGCCGAGGAACTCGGCGTTCATCGTATCGACGAACTCGACGGCGCCGGGCGGCGCATGCCGCTCACCAGCTTGGCCTTCACCGTGGGGGCGCTGGGTATGATCGGCCTGCCGCCGGTCGCTGGCTTCATCACCAAATGGTACCTGGGGCTGGGGGCGGTCCAGGCCGGCATGCCCTGGGTGATCGGCGTGATCGTCACTAGCAGCCTGCTGAACGCCGCCTACTTCCTGCCCATCCTTTACCGGCTGTGGTTCCGGCAGGGGCTCGGTCGCTGGCCGGAAGAGCGCCGCCTGGGGCGCTACGAGACCAGCGCCTGGCTGCTGCTGCCGACTGCCGCCACGGCGCTGTTCAGCATCCTGGTGGGGCTGCTGGCGGGGGTTTCCTTCAGCCCGCTGGACCTGGCGACCTTCATGGCGACGCAGGAGTACCTGCCATGAGCCTGCTGCTTGCTGTGGTGCCGCTCTGGCCGCTGCTGGTGATGCTTTATGCCGGGCTGCGGCTGGCCCTGGCCCGGCTTGGCTCGCGCCGCGGCCGGCCGCGGCTGGAACTTTTCGATGCGGTGTGGCTGTCGGCACCGCTGCCAGCCCTGCTGCTGGCGCTGTGGCCCGGCGAGCTGGCACTGTCTATGCAGAGCTGGATGCTGGGCGGCCTATGGCAGCTCGACGGGGCGCGCCGGCCGTGGCTGCTGTTCGGCGCCCTGCTGTGGCTGCTGGCCGGCTGGTATGCGCGTGGCTACCTGGCCCACGAGCGGCGCCAGGCCGGGGAGGGCGACGCGGATGCCGTTGGCCGCCTGCTGGGCTTCACGCTGCTGTGGCCGCTGACGCTGGCCGGCAACCTGCTGCTGATCCTGGCCGAGGACATTCCCAGTTTCTATCTGGGCTTCGTCACCATGACCCTGGCCGCCTACGGCCTGGTGGTGCACGCCCGCGACCGCGACGCCAGGCTCGGTGGACTGGCCTACATCGTCATGGCGCTCGTCGGCGAGGGGCTCATCCTGGCCGGCCTGCTGTGGTCGGCGGGCAGTGCGGAGGCGCTGACCCTGAGTGAGCTGCGGGCGGCCATCGTCGAGGCCGAACGGGGGCCGTGGATGGCCACCCTGCTGTGGCTGGGGTTCGGCGTCAAGGCCGGCGTGATCGGGCTCCACGTCTGGCTGCCGTTGGCGCACCCGGTGGCGCCAACGCCGGCCAGCGCCGTGCTCAGCGGGGTGATGGTCAAGGCCGGCGTGCTGGGCTGGCTGAGCACGCTGCCGCTGGGCGTCCCCGAGGCGGGGCTGGTCCGGCTCGGCGAGGCGATCGTCCTGGCCGGGCTGGCGGGGGCCTTCGTCGCCGCCCTGCTGGGTGTGACCCAACGCCAACCCAAGGCGGTGCTGGCCTACTCCAGCGTCAGCCAACTGGGCATGCTAGCCAGCCTGGTGGGCGTGGGGCTGGCGGCGCCAGCGCTGTGGCCGGCGCTGCTGGTGCCGGTCACGCTCTTCGCCGCTCACCACGGCATGACCAAGGGTGCCCTGTTCCTCGGCGTGGGCATCAGCGAGCATCCGCCGCGGCTGCCGGCCTGGCTGATCGTGACGCTGCTGTCGGTGCCGGCGCTCTCCCTGGGCGGTGCGCTGACCTCGGGGCTGGTCGCCAAGGGGTTCATCAAGGAGGCGCTCTACGGGAGCGAGTACGCGGCGCTGACGAGCTGGCTCAGCCTGGCAGCGGTGGGCAGCACCCTGCTCATGGCACGTGCGCTGTGGCGCCAATGGCGGGGACGGGGCGAGCCTTCCCTTCCCTGGCGTGCGCCCATGTCGCTGGCCTGGCTGGGCGCCGTGCTGGCGGCGGTCTCGGTGCCGCTATGGCTTCCCATCGACGGCGCCAAGTGGCCACCGCTGAAGGATCTGCCGGGGCTGCTGTGGCCGGTGGCCCTGGGGCTTGGCCTGGCGGGCCTGGTGCTGCTGGCGGCCAGGGCCAGGTCGGGCGAGTGGGGTGTCGCGGCTCGCCTGCCCGCGGGCGACCTGTGGTGGGGCTACACGGCCCTGGCGCGGCGAGTGGTGGCGGGGCTGACGCGAGCAGGCGCCGGGCTTGTGGCCAGCGGGCAGCGGTTACGCGCGCGCCTGGTGGAGCGGGAGCATCGCGCCATCGACTGGCTCGACGGCCTGACCCACGCCGAGCGGGTCTTTACCCGCCTGGCCGTGCCGCTGATGGTGGGGGTGGCGGTGCTGCTGCTGCTGGGGTTCTGGCTGGGCTAGGCCCGGCGGCTGCCGGGCCTGGCCGCCTCGAGCTACAGCAGTTCTTCGCCGGCCAGCGCCAGTCGCGAGCGCTCGACGCTGCGCAGCGTCACGTGGCCGGCATGCGGCCAGTTGCTGAAGCGCTGCACCACCGCCGCCATGCCGCAGGTGTTGGCGGTGAGGTAGGGCGTGTCGATCTGGCCGACGTTGCCCAGGCAGACGATCTTGGTGTTGCGCCCGGCCCGGGTGAGCAGGGTCTTGAGCTGCTTGGGCGTGAAGTTCTGCGCCTCGTCGATGATCAGGAAGGTATCGTTCAGGGTGCGCCCGCGCATGAAGCCGGGGGCGCGGATCTGCACGCGTGAGCCGATCAGGGTGCGCGTGGCGTCCTGGCTCCAACTGGTGCTGCCGTCGTGCTCGTCGCGCAGCAGGTTGTCCATATTGTCGTGGAAGGCACCCATCCACGGCGACATCTTCTCCTCCTCGGTGCCGGGCAAAAAGCCGATGTCCTCGCTCATCGAGATTGGCGCCCGGGTGAAGACGATGCGCTCGAAGCGCTTGGCGTCGAGCGTCTGCTGAAAGGCCGCCGCCAGCGTCATGAAGGTCTTGCCGGTGCCGGCGCTGCCGGCAATGGTGACGAGGTCGATATCGTCATCCATCAGCAGGTTGAGGGCGAAGTTCTGGCGGCTGTCGTGGGCGTGGACACCCCAGACGCCGTCCCTGTGGCGGTAGTTGGTCAACAGCTGGAGCCGCGCCTGGTTGGGCCCCAGTTCGCGCACGATAGCTTCGAAGCTGGCTCCGTTCTCGCTGTCGGACACCAGCATGCCCAGGTGCCAGCCGCCGGGTATCTCGCCCTGCAGCCGGTAGAAGGTGTGGTGGTCGACTCGCTCCACCTCGACATTGACATCCATCTGATCCCAGGGGCCGCTGCCGCCCTCCGCTTCGGGATAGATGCGTACCCCCTCCAGCATGACGTCGCTGTCGCTGAAGGCGCGATCGGTCAGGTAGTCCTCCACCGGCACGTGCAGGGCGGCGGCCTTCACCCGCAGGTTGATGTCCTTGGTGACCAGGATCACCGAGGCATCGGGGCGCTCGTCGCGTAGCCGGCAGGTCTCGGCCAGCAGTACGTTGTCGGGGCTCTCCGCCAGATGCTCGAGCGGTTCGAGTTCGGGGTAGCAGAGGAAACGTAGCTTGCCGAGGGTGGTGCCATCGGCGCGGGGTATCGGTATGCCTTGCTGAATTTCGTCGAAGGTGACCTGGTTGGTGAGGTCGGAGAGGGTACGGCTGACCTGGCGGGCGGTGCGAGCGATCTCGCGCAGGCCATTCTTGTGCTTGTCGAGTTCCTCGAGCACGGTCATGGGAATGACCACCTCGTGTTCCTCGAACTGATACAGCGCAGCGGGGTCGTGGAGCAGGACGTTGGTATCCAGCACGTACAGCCGCTTGGCTTTCTTGTCGAGTCGTACCATCGGGGCAGCGCTCCTGAGTTGACGGCACCTACAACACTGGCCTTCACATCGTTCCGTGGTATGACAGTCCCGGCTCACTGGCGGCCAGTGTCACTTCGCGGGCGTGGCTCCTCTGTGGCTTCGTTTCCTAGAGCATGGAGTTTTCCACCCGCGGTTGCCATCGAAATTCTTCAACGCAAGCCGCTGGAACGCCTGCTACGGCACATTGCGCTCTGCCGGCGATACCGCTCCATCGCCGCCGTGGGGGAGCCCATGGCGGGCCGAACGAGGGGAGGGGCGAGTTAACGTTGATTGCGCATATAGCGATACGAAACGCAACGGCGTAAGGTAGAGCCAATAACAAATGGCCCGACACGGCGTTGCCTGGACGAACGTAGACGCGTGCGATCGGAAGAGGGCGCGGTGCTTGGGAAATGCCTCGTGGGCCAGCTAAAGGCAGAGGTACGCAGGATGGATCCGGTCGTAGCGGTACTGATCGTGGCGGGAGTGGCGTTGCTGCTCTCGATGGTATGCATGGTGGCCTTCGTGAAGAGCCGCGGTGCTCGCAGCGAGCTCGAGGAAGCGCCGCTGACAACGCGCCGCGTGGCGGAGGCCGCCCCCGATTCCCGCGCGGTGGAGGCGCCTCGGCCGGAAGCCGGAACCCTGCCCGAGCCGGATGTGCCGGAGCCGATGCACCGTTTCAAGATTGCCTCGGGCAAGGACATCAAGCAGTGCCTGTTCGTGATCCTCGACTGGCCGGGGCTGGACACCAACCGCCGCCTCGCTCGCCTGCTCAAGGAGTACAACGCCAACTATGACGCCAAACTGGGCGTCTACAAGATTCGCGACTCCCTTGCCGGCTACAAGCTGACCATTGCCAACTCGTCGCCGCCCGGGACTCTGCCACCCATCCACGAGGGCGACGACCAGCCCACCGTGCCCGGTGTCTCCATCCTGATCCACTTCGTCAGCAAGCGCAGCGTGGCGCGCAACCCCGAAACGCTGATCCAGATCACCCAGACGATCGCCTCCCTTGGCGGCCACATTCTCGACGCCGAGCGCAATGTCGTCAGCAACGAGGAGTTCGAGCTGCTGCGACAGCATGCGCAGGCGTCACAGGCGGCCGCGACGAGAGTCCGGCATCCCTCATGAGGCCGGCAACCCCAAGCGGCCGGCGCGTGTCGCCCGGTCCTGGTCTAAACTGACAGGCTATCTCCGCCAGAGCCGTTTGCGAGCCGTGATGCTGCCAGGGAGGGCACGATGTTCGAGTTGGAAACGCTGCGTCTACGGCTGCGCCCCCTGGCGACCGGCGATTTGCCGGAGCTGTCCGCGATGCTGGCCGACCCCGAGGTGATGCGCTACTCGCTGCGCGGCGTTTGCGACCAGACGGCGACCCGGATCTTTCTCGACTGGTGCTTCGACTGCTACATCAACCATCGCACGGGGCCATTGGCGCTGGTGGACAAGGACGAGCGGAATTTCGTCGGCTTCTGTGGCGTATCCCCTGAACGCGTCAAGGGCACTGCGGAGTTGAGCCTGGGCTACCGGCTTGCCCGGCGTTACTGGGGGCAGGGGCTGGCGACCGAGGCCGCGATCGCGGTGCTCGGCCATGCCTTCGACGATCGCCGCTTCAACTCGGTGGTCGCCATCGTCGAACCGGCGCACAAGGCCTCGCTGCGGGTGGCGGAGAAGGTCGGCTTCGAACGCTTCGAAACGTGCGAGTTTCACCAGCGGCCGGTGTGCCTGTCGCGAATGCGGCGAGCGCAGTGGCAGCAGCGCTTGGCTGCCGAGGCAGGCACAGCAGGCATGGACTGACTCAACACGAGGAAGCGGCATGAATCTGACGACGCTCTGGCTCTTCATCCCGGCATGCTTCGCGCTGAACCTGGCACCGGGACCCAACAATCTGCTTTCCATGAGCAATGCCAAGCGCTACGGCGTGAACGTGGCCTGCCTGGCGGGCATCGGTCGTCTGGTCGCTTTCATGATGATGATTGCGCTGGCGGCTTCCGGGCTTGCCACGCTGCTGTACGCTTCGGAGAGGCTGTTCCTTGCCGTCAAGCTGCTGGGGGCAGTTTACCTGTTCTGGCTGGCCTATCAGTTGTGGTTCGCCGCGCCTGGCGAGGAGCAGGCGATCGAAGGCCGGCAGCGCAGCCTGCTGGGATTGGCGCGTCAGGAGTTCCTGTTGGCCGCCGGCAACCCCAAGGCGATATTGATCTTCACCGCCTTTCTGCCGCAGTTCGTCGACCCGGCCGGTCACATTGCCCTGCAATTTACTATCCTCGGCGCGTTGTTCCTGCTGCTCGAGTGGATCGCCATTGCCGGTTATGCCTATGTCGGTGCCTTCCTGCGCCAGTGGTTCTCCCGTCCAGCCATGCGGCAACTGTTCAACCGCAGCTGCGCCACCTTGCTGGCCAGCGCCGGCGTCGGGTTGCTGGTCGCTCGGCGGGAGTGAGATCGTGGCCGCTAGGTCGTTACCTCGTACCATACCCACAGGCCGAACAGCGCCAGGCCCAGTACGCCGAGCGAGCGGGAGTGGCGCCGCCACAGGCGCAGCGCGGCATCGCCGGTGATGGCGACCAGGGCCGCCAGGCCGAAGTAGCGAACCCCGCGGCCGAGCATGGCCGCCAGCAGGAACAGCGGGAAGGGGTAGCCGCTGGCGCCGGCGCCCAGCATGGCGATCTGGAAGGGCACCGGCACCACCCCGATGGTGGCAATGGCCACGAACCCCTCCT
This sequence comes from Billgrantia sulfidoxydans, assembly GCF_017868775.1. Taxonomy (NCBI): domain Bacteria; kingdom Pseudomonadati; phylum Pseudomonadota; class Gammaproteobacteria; order Oceanospirillales; family Halomonadaceae; genus Billgrantia; species Billgrantia sulfidoxydans. The sequence continues at coordinate 1,127,031 of NZ_CP053381.1, forward strand.
CCTGCAGCCGTGAGCGAAAGGCCTCGTAGCTCTCCTGGCTGCCGAACAGGCCGATCAGCTGATCGCCCCATTGCTCCATGACGGAGACGCCCAGCAGGTAACCGAGCGTGGCGGCGGTCAGGTTGCCGGCCAGTGCCACGCCGGCGATCGCCCACTTGCGCTTGGGATGGCAGAGCATCCAGGGGATCAGGATGACCTCGATGGGGATCGGGATCAGCAGGGTCTCGAGCATCGACAGGGCGAACAGCAGCGTCAAGGCATGGCGCGAGCGGTCCAGGCGGTCGAGCCAGTCCTTGGCGGAGGTCAGTCGGTGGTGTGACATGGCCATGCGGCATCCTTGCGGGTGAGAACGCTAAGAGCTTAGCTGTCTCCACGCGCGGCGTGTATTGCTCAGGAGACGACAGGGGAGGAGAGACATGAAGCCACGGATCAGCATGATCACGCTCGGCGTCCGCGACCTTGCGGCGTCGATCCGGTTCTACGAGGAGGGGCTAGGCCTGCCGCGCATGGAGTCGCCGCCGGAGGTCGCCTTCTTCACCCTCGACGGTACCTGGCTTGCGCTCTATGGCCGCGAGGCGCTGGCCGAGGATGCCGGTGTCTCGCCAGAGGGCAGCGGCTTTACCGGCATCGCCCTGGCGCACAACCTGGCCTCCGAGGCGGAAGTCGACGAGCTGCTGGAGCAGGCGGTCGCCGCCGGCGCCAGGCTGGTCAAGCCCGGCCAGAAGGTGTTCTGGGGCGGCTACTCGGGTTACTTCGCCGACCCGGACGGCTATCTCTGGGAGGTGGCCCACAACCCCTTCGTCTGGATCGGACCCAAGGACGAGTAGCGCTAGGCAAGCAATTGCACGTGCCTGGCGATAAACTAGGCAGCTGCTCCACTGATGGAATCACCCATGACACAACGACGCCCTGCCTCACTCCTCGGCACGGTGGGCAGTTTGCTGCGCGAAGCATGGAAGGTCTACTGGACCCTGCTCAAGGTGATGGTGCCGGCACTGCTGATCGTGAAGGCGCTCGAAATGCTGGGCATGACCGAGCTGCTCGGCCACTGGCTCGCGCCATTGATGGCACCGCTGGGGCTGCCCGAGCCGCTGAGCCTGGTATGGGCCGCCACGCTGTTGACCAACATCTACACCGGCCTGGTGATCTTCTTCGAGGTCACGCGGGACACCCCCTTGAGCGTGGCGCAGGTGACGGTGCTGGGGGCGCTGATGGCCGTGGGCCACTCGCTGCCGATAGAAGGGGCGGTGGCGCGCATGGCCGGCGTGCCCTGGTGGCTGACCGTGCTGCTGCGCGTGGGTGGCGCCTGGCTGCTGGGCTGGTTGCTGCATCTGAGCTATTCGCTCGGCGACTGGCTTCAGCACGCCAACCGCGTGGTGTGGCAGCCTTCCGCCCAGGAGCCGACTTTGACTGCCTGGCTGCAGGGCCAGGCCACGACGCTGGCGACCATCTTCGTGGTGATCTTCGCGCTGATGAGCTTGCTCAGGCTGCTGCACTGGCTGGGCGTCGAGCGGCTGATCCACAAGCTGCTCTACCCCCTGCTGCGACTCCTGGGCATCGGCCCGGCAGGCGCCAACATCACCGTGATCGGCATTACCCTGGGCCTCACCTTTGGCGCCGGGCTGCTGCTGCGCGAGGCGCGCTCGGGCCGCCTGACCCCACGTGACATCCTGCTCACGCTCTGCTTCCTCGGCCTCTGCCACAGCCTGATCGAGGATACGTTGCTGATCATGCTGATGGGGGCGGACCTCTCTGGCCTGCTGTGGGCTCGGCTTGGCTTCGCGCTGGCGTTTATCGCCTTGCTGGCCAGGCTGCCCTGGCTGAAGCACGCCCAGTTGCCTGGCTGGATATTCGCCGAGCGAGCCTTGTCTGATGCCAGGCCTCATACGGGAGGGTGATGGGGCGACGGCATACGTTCATCGCCCAGTGACGGGGCTGACAGGTAGGTAAACGCTTACTGGGGCGGGGCATGCCAGGAGTGGGAAGGGGGCAGCTCCGGGGCATCCCCGTACAAATGGTAGCGTGGTAATCTTTCCCAACGTACCTGTCCTGACTGCATGGCGTTTCGCAAGCCACCAGCGGACACACCTTTCCGGGCCGAATGGAGATGGCATGAAGCTGTTGCGCGGGTTCCTGTGGCTGCTCGTCTTCCAACTGTTCGGCCATGCCATCGTCGAGCTGCTCTCGCTGCCGGTCTCCCATGCCCTGGCGGGGCTGCTGTTGCTGCTGACCTGGCTATTGGCGAGGCGCAGGCTCAACGAGAGCGTGGCCACGGCCAGCCAGGCGCTGATACCGCTGCTCGCCATGCTGATCATGCCCGGCGTGGTGGGCGTGTTCTTCGTGATCGACGAGTTCGCCGGCCACTGGACGGCGATCATGCTGGCCCTGGTGGTCGGGACCTTCCTCAGCGTGCTGACCACGCTGTGGCTGATGCGCCGCTTCATGCCGCGAGAGGCCACGGACAGCGATACGCGGGGCCGCCAGGGATGAGCGAACTGCACGCATCGCTGTTGGATAGCCCCATCCTGGCCGCCGCCCTGACGTTGGCGGCCTACCTCGGCGGCGTACGTCTGTTCGAGCGGCTCGGCCGGCCGAGCTGGTGCCCGGCGGTGCTGATCGGCGCCGTGCTGACGGCGGCTTCGCTGTGGCTGCTGCGCTACGAGTACGTCGACTATCGGCGCAACGTGGCCTGGCTGACCCTGCTGTTGGGCCCTGCCACCGTGGCGCTCGCGGTGCCGCTCTACCAGCAGCGCCACCACATCTTCGCCCTGTGGAGGCCGATCCTGTGCTGCGTGCCTCTCGCCGCGGCCCTGGCGGCGCTCTACGCCGTGCTGATCGCCTGGCTGCTGGGAGCGCCGCCCATGGTGCTGGCTTCGCTGGCGCCCAAGTCGGTCACCGCGCCCATTGCCATGGGCATCAACGAACAGATCGGCGGCTCGCTCTCGCTGATGCTGGGCGGCCTGCTGATCACCGGAGTGATGTCGACCATCTTCGTCTCGCTGCTGGCCAAGTGGCTCAGGATCGATGACAAGCGGCTGCTCGGCTTTGCCCTCGGCGTCAACGGCCATGCCATCGGCATCGTGCGCGCCTTCGAACTCGGCCCCACCGCCGGCGCCTTCGCCTCGCTCGGCATGAGCCTCACGGGTATTTTCACCGCGGTGCTCCTGCCGCTGGTGTGGCGGCTCTTCGGTTGATTGATGATGCCCTGATCGCGACGGTGCGCCGGGCAGCAGCCTGGCTGGGCGTGGATCGGGTACATCGGGGCTATGTCGTGCCACCCTCTTTCAACTGCTCAACGCCAGCTTGGTGCCGAACCCCATCAGCAAGATGGCGAACAGCCAGCGCTGGAAGCGTTGCGCCAGGGGATGACGTGCCATCCAGCGGCCCAGCGCCATGCCAACCGCCGTATAGCACAGGTCGAAGATCAGCCCGACGCCCACCAGCACGATACCGAGCAGTGCAAACTGCAACGTCACCATGCCGGAGTCGGCATGCAAGAACTGCGGCAACAGCACCGAGCAGAACAGCAGCGCCTTGGGATTGGCGATGTTGGTCAGCAGCCCGCGCTGGAATGCCAGGCGGTAGGAGCGCGGAAGTGGTGGCGACTGCGCAGGGTTTGCGGTGCCTTCCCATATATCGGCGCGGGCGAGCCGAGCGCCCAGCCAAACCAGGTACGCGGCGCCTATTCCCCGCATGAAATCGAACAGCAGCGGCGAAGCCTTCAGCAAGGCGGCCAGGCCCATCGCAGCCAGGGCCACTTGGGCACCCCGCGCCAACCCCAGTCCGCATGCCGTGGCCAAGGCAAGCCCTCGGCCCTGGCGGCTGGCAGTCTGCATGACCAGTACCATGTCCGGCCCTGGCACCAGGTAGGCAATGGCCAGCGCGGCCACGAACAGGCCCAGGTGTTCCATGCCACGACCTCCTGATCGATTTCAGATGACTAAAGCATAAGGAAAGTCGTGTCGAGGCGTGTTGCGTAGTGGGACTGTTTAGAGGGTATTCTTGGCATATTACTAACGAAAATGTGCTGCGGACTTATCTATCATGCCAAGAATGAAACTTGACAACCTGGACCGTCGGATCCTCTCGGCTCTGCAGCGCGATGCGCGATTGACCAACGTGCAACTGGCCGAAGAGGTGGGCCTGTCTCCCTCACCTTGCCTGCGTCGTGTGCGCCTGCTCGAGGAGAAGGGCATCATCCAGGGCTATCACGCCGCGCTGGATCGGGGTGGGGTGGGGTTGGGGCTCACGGTATTCGTCGGGATCAAGGTGAGGCAGCACCATGACGAAATGGCCCGGGCGTTCCGAGAGGAGGTGGTCAAGCTGCCGGAAGTCGTTGCCTGCCATCTGGTCTCGGGCGAGGCGGACTTCCTGCTGCAGGTGGTAGTACCGGATCTGGCCGCCTACGAGACGCTGCTGCTGGACAAACTGCTGAAACTACCGGGTGTCGGAGACATACGCAGCAACTTCGCAATCTCGACGGTCAAGGACCCTTCGGCCTTGCCTCTCGCACACCTGCCTCATCCTGGTTGAGAGGGGCTGGTTCGCTTTGCGGCATCAGGTTCGTTTGGCAACCAGCCAATGGGTGACGCCGAGCGCGAGAACCACGGCAGCGATAGCCAAGATCTCCATGGCCGTGACCGTCTCGGTATCCATGATGATGACCTTACGGGCGATTGCCATCAGGGCTGTGGCAATGACCAGTTGGATGGGCAGCATGTTGGTGCCCAGGTAAAGGCGAATGTTGATGAATATCTCGATCGCGATCAGTACCACCATGAAGGCACTGAATATCGCGAAGATGTCGCTCACCTCGAAGAGCAGGAAGGGGGGACTCATCAGGCGGGTGTAGAGCATGTACACCACGTCGATCACGCCCCAGATGATGACCATCACCATCAGCACCGAGAGAACCTTGACGGCCAGCCGTATGACTCGGTGCAGATTGCGGATCAGTGGATCCTCATGCTCCTTGGGCAGTTCATCATGGTACAGGTGCCGTCTTGGTAAACGCTTGTCGCTGGAACCAGGAAGCTCGTCCATTCTATTCTCCTGTAACGCCGCCAACCGCAGCCTGCCATGGCATCATGACACGAAACGCCTCGCTTGCCACCGGGGACGAACCAGAGCCGCCGAAGTGTCACGAGAGCGAAGTTGGCGGCAATCTTCGGCGGGTAACTCCTTGATGTAGAGCGCAAGACATCAACGGGATGAGGAAGCGATGCGCACGGAAAAAGAGAAGATGCTGGCCGGGGAGCTCTACGATCCGCGGGATGCCCAACTGCTGCACGAGCGCCATCGCGCCCGCCTGCTGACCAAGGCCTTCAACGATACGAGCGACGATCAGGGCCGAGAGCGCAAGCGGCTTCTGAGCGAGCTGTTCGGCGCCATGGGCAAGGGCACCTTCATCGAGCCGCCTTTCCACTGCGACTACGGCGGCAACATCACGCTGGGCGAGCGGGTCTTCATGAACTTCAACTGCGTGATCCTCGACGTGGCGGAAGTCACCATTGGCAACCACACCATGTTCGGCCCGAGCGTACAGGTCTATACCGCCACCCACCCGCTCGACGTCAAAGAGCGCCGCAGCGGCCTGGAAGCCGCCAAGCCCATTACTATCGGCGATGATGTCTGGATCGGCGGCGGCGCGATTCTCTGCCCCGGCGTTACCATCGGCGCCCGCTCGGTCATCGGTGCCGGCAGCGTGGTGACCAAGGACATCCCCGAGGATGTGTTCGCCGCCGGCAACCCCTGCCGCGTGATTCGCCCGCTCGGGGATGATGCGTCCCGCTGAAACAACGCAATCCCTCGACACGGACGGCGACTTTCAAAGCCGGCTGGCGGAACTCAGAGAAAAGCTCCATGAAGGGGTGGGGTGGTACGTTTAACGGCCTTTAGAGGTAAGTAAGTACTGACTGGGTAGGCTGCATCACCGATTGTGAGAACAACGACAATGAACGATACGAATCCGAAAGTGGAAGCCTTGCTGAGCCAGCCGCAATGGCATGAAGAGCGGAAAAAGCTGAGAGCGATAGCGCTTGCTTGCCAACTGAGCGAAAGCGTCAAGTGGGGCAAACTCTGCTACTCGTTTCAGAATGGAAACGTGGCCATGATCTTCGGTATGAAGGACTACTGCACACTCGGCTTTTTCAAGGGTAGCCTGTTAAAGGATCCGGCGAGAATCCTCGTCGCTCCCGGGGAGCATTCTCAGGCGATGCGCCAAGCCCGCTTCACTCGGGAGGAAGAGATCGATGCACAGGCTGCCACGTTGAGCGCCTATCTCCATGAGGCCATAGAGCTGGAGAAGGCCGGCACCAAGGTGGACTTCATCGAGAAGCATGAGCTGACTTACCCCGAAGAACTCCAGGCGGCTCTTGACGAAAATGCTGGGCTAAAAGCCGCCTTCGAGGCGCTCACTCTTGGTCGGCAGAGAGGCTACATCCTGCACTTCTCCGGGGCCAAGCGATCCAGCACCCGAGTGTCGCGGATAGAAAAATGCACGCCCGATATTCTTGCTGGAAAAGGTCTGAATGGTCGCTGAAATCTGACATGAAGGGTTAGTAAGCACTCACTGGGGATGGTTGCACGATAGGAGGTGTCATGATCGATCTTGAGCAGCGCCGCGCGGAATTTGCCAGGCTTCACGAATCGGGATGCTTCGTCATTCCCAATCCTTGGGACATCGGTACGGCGCGTTTTCTCCAGCACTGCGGTTTTCGCGCGCTGGCAACCACCAGCGCGGGTTTTCAATACAGCCAGGGCCAGATCGACAGTGTGCTGGGCCTCTCTTGCGAAGCGGCACTTGCTCATATTGCCGAAATGGTGAACGCCACCGACCTGCCGGTCAGTGCGGATTTCCAAACGGGCTATGCACACGACCCCGAAGGCGTGGCGGCCAATGTGGCCCGCTGCGTCGATACCGGCGTGGCCGGGCTCTCCATCGAAGATGCCACCGGAGAACCCGGGCAGCTATACGACCTGGCGCTCGCCGTGGAGCGCATTCGCGCTGCCCGGGCCGCCATCGACGGCACGGGCGCGCAGGTGCTGCTGACCGCACGGGCGGAAAGCTACCTGGTGGGCCACCACGAACCGCTGAAGGACGTACTGCAGCGTTTGACGGCATACGCCGAGGCCGGCGCAGACGTGCTCTTTGCGCCGGGGCCGCGAACGCCGAAGGAGCTTGGCGCCATCGTCAGTGCCGTCGCACCCAAGCCGGTCAATGCCATCGTGATGGGCAATATGGGGCTGACCGTGCAGGATTTGGCCGAGCTCGGCGTGCGACGAATCAGCGTCGGCTCGGCGCTAGCCCGTACCGCCTGGGGCGCCTTCGTGCGGGCTGCCAGGATGATGGCGGAGGAAGGAAGCTTCGAAGGCCTGGTCAGCGCGGCAAGCTTCGATGAGCTGAATGCCATTTTTGAAGCCTATGATGGGGCTAGTCCGCGGCAGGGCAAGGCGAGTCCGTAAGCGCCCTGACTGGCGGGGGCGCTAGCGTGCTGAGGGGAAGTGCGATGCAGGTCGAAGCGTTGACTTTGGAGGATGTGCTCTTCGAAGAGCTGAAAATTATAGGTGCAATGGAAGCCGGAGAGGCGCGCGACTACATCATTCCGTATAGCCTGGAAAAGCACCAGCAGGAATATGCGAAGTCCGCTGTAATCTACAAGGCTGTTCGTAACGGGAAAGTCCTGGTTGGCTTTGTCATGCTGGCGCTAGACCCGGATGGTGTGAGCGTTGAGCTTCGCCGAATCGTCGTGTCAGCTCCAGGGCGTGGCATTGGTGTGCGAGTCTTGGAGGGTATACGAGAGCTGTGCCGTAGTGAGTTAGGAAGAAAGCGAATCTGGCTGGACGTCTTCGAAACCAACCATCGTGCCAGGCATGTGTACGAAAAGGTGGGTTACTCATGCTTTGGAAAAACCGAGCATGATGGGCGAACTCTTCTTCTGTACGAAACCTTGGTGTAACGGAAAGGAGGCGTTCACTGTATGCCCTGCTCCGGCTTTATCCTGTGCAACAAATCGCCCTGAGGGGCATGAGGGCGACACTGATGGTGACGATTCGACTCTACCGCCAGGCGGACTGCGCTGTACTCCGCAGCCTGGTCCTCTACCTGCATGAGACCCTGCGGTCGTTCGATGCCGACCTTGCACCCGGGGATGAGATCATCGAAGGCTATTTCCAAGAGCTGATGGCAAAGGTAGAAAGCACGAACGGCGCGGTATTCGTTGCCGAGGATGGCAGCGGGTTGGTCGGATACGTGTGCCTTTGGGGTTACGTTTCCCCCGATGACCCGGACGAGAGGCCGGACCCATTCAGCTTCATGGCGGAACTCTTCGTGCGGCCAGAGAGCCGCCATCTCGGAGTGGGGCGCTTACTCGTGGAGCAAGCGGAACGCTATGTTGCCCAATGTGGCACCTACAAGATCGAGTTAAAGGTGCTGGCACGGAACGAACAGGCCATTCGCTTTTACGAAGCGCTGGGTTATGAGCCCCGTGTGGTGGTGATGAGCAAGCATTTCTGAGTCCTCCGCTCATGGCGCCAGCACGTAGTTTCCCGGCGCATCGGCGAGGGGAGGGTGCTGTTCGCCGCCCATGGCGGGCGGCGCCACCCGTTCCGTGGAGTGGGCCGCCAGCCACCGATGCACAGGCTGCCACATTGAGCGCCAATCTCCATGAGGCCATAGAGCTGGAGAAGGCCGGCGCCAAGGCGGATTTCAGCGAGAAGCATGAGCTGTCATATCCGGAAGAGCTCCAATCGGCCTTGGAAAGAGACCCTGAACTGAAGGCCGCCTTCGGAGCACTCACGCCGGGACGGAAAAGAGGCTACCTTCTGCACTTCAGCAGCGCCAAGCAGTCCAGCACCCGTGTATCTCGAATTGAGAAGTGCATCCCAAGCAACCTTTCGGGCAGGGATTGAATGGGCGCTGACCTTCCCGATCGGCGCGGTGCTGGCCTACTGCGCTAGCGCTTCGCCTCGCTTGCCGGGGCTTCGCTGCGTATCTAGCCTGAAGCATTAGAAAGCCTGGTACTTTTTTATTAGGAAACTCGTTCCATTGCACAGGGAGGGTGGCATGTCGGCGCGCGTCGGTTATACGGTGACGAGCCAGTGGAATAGTGGTTTCGTCTTCGAGGTCACGGTGACTAACGAGGGTACGCTGCCCATCGACGATTATCGGGTGGGGTTCGACCTGCCAGGCTCGGTAACGGATGTCTGGGGTGGCCGAATAAGCGCTCACGAAGGCCAGCGCTACGAGATCATGGCCGATGATGCGGACAACGACATCGCGCCGGGGCAGGCGGTCAGCTTCAAGGTCAAGAGCGTCGATGGCAGTTCGCAGATGCCGACCCGCTTCAGCGTCAACGATCAACCGATGATCGTCGAATCTCCCGAGGTCGACGAACCCGACAGCGTCGACGAGGCGTTCATCGACGGCGTGGCCACGGTCGAGCCCGGCGTCTCCGCGGCGGAACTGGAAACCCTGCTCAACGGAGCACCGAAGGGAGCCAGCGTGCGCCTGGCCGAGGGCGAGTACGTCTACGACGATTCGGTGAGCGTCACACGCTCGGATGTCTCGCTGATCGGTGCCGGCAGCGGCAAGACGACCATCACCTTCAGCGACACGGCGCTGGAGCGCGACGATGCCCATGGTCTGCTGTTCGAGGGGAAAGGCACGGCCAGCGCCGGCCGGCTGCAGGCGGATGCCGCGGAGGGCAACGACACGCTGACCCTCGAGAGTGGCCATGGCCTGGCCACCGGTGACATGGTGCGCATCTGGCAGGACAACGATGCCGAGTACTTCGAGGAGATCGGCAACACCTCCTGGCAGGGAAGCCAGTACGCGCCGCTGCGCACCAGCATGGCGCGAGTCCTCGAGCGCGACGGCAGCACGGTCACCCTCGACCGGGGCGTACACTTCGATTTCGACGGCGGCGAGGCCAGGATCCAGCGCGTCGATGCCCTTGAGAACGTTGCCCTGGAAGGGGTCTCCATCAACTATCCGCTCGGCACGCCCGATGCGGGCGCGTTCAACAATACGCTGCCGTCGCTGCTGGACTATCACGCCGTCGAGTTCAACGGCACCGTGGACGCGAGGGTCGCCGATGTCGAGGTGGCCAACGGCCCTTCGGTCGCCTTCGTTGCCAATCGCTCCGTCGACCTGCAGGCCGAGAACCTGCATGCCGAGGGTGCCTTCAACAAGGGGAGTGGCGGCAACGGCTACGCCTACGAGCTGTTCGAAAGCTACGATGGCACCTTCACCGACCTGAGCGACAGCGGCATGCGCCACAGCGCGCTGTTCGCCTCCTGGCGCTCCTCCGTGGGCAACGACATCCACGTCGAGTACACCGACCGCGACATCAACTTCCATGGCGGCCAGGATCATGACAACACGGTGCGGGTTTCGCAATCCGTGCGCGACCCGGCGAGCGATAACATGTCGCCTACCCTGTGGATCAACCAGGGCGGGGAGAGCTTTGGTGCGCCGACCGATCCCACCGCCAACCAGGTAATGTTCGACTACGTGGTCGGGTCACGGCGCAACGACGTGGTGCCGGGCTCCGACGATGGTGTCTATCTGGACGGGGCCAGGGGCCACGACACCCTGCTCGGCGGCGCCGGCGACGACATCCTGCGCGGAGGCCCGGGCAATGACCGTCTGGAGGGCGGGCCAGGCAACGACACGGCGCTGATGATGGGCGACTATGCGGCCTATGACCTGCAGCCCACGCCGGATGGTGGCCTGTTCCTGGATGGCTGGGGCGACGACGACCTGCTGGTCGACGTAGAGCGTGCGGTGTTCGCCGACGGCACCGTGCTCGACATCGAATCGCGCACGGTCACGTCCGGTGCGGCGCCGGAGATACCCACCGCCGATGAAATCCTCGCCGACGATATCATTCGCTTTCCAGACGACGAGGCACCACCGGAAACGCCGGGCGAACCGCCGGCGGACGATATCGCCGCGGCGGTGCACTTCGAGAGCGTCAGCCGCTGGGCGAGCGGCTACGTGATGGCCGTCGAGATCACCAACGAAACCGACTCGAACATCGAGGACCCGCGAATCGACTTCGAACTACCCGCCGAGATCACCCAGTTCTATGGGGCAAACCTGCTCGCGCATGAGGGCGATACATACTCCCTGGCGCTGTCCGGGGACGATACACTGACGCCGGGCGAGACTCAGCGCTTCTCCTTCAAGGCCTATGCACCCGAGAGCCACCTGCCACAGAGGCTGCGTCTTGATGGGCAGGAACTCGAGGTGGACCTGGATCAGCTCGTCGCCGGGAGGGAGAGCGAATCCGAGCTCGGCACCGAGACGAGTATTACCAGCAACCTCACGAGTACCTGGTCGAGCGGCTACACCGCCGAGGTGATCGTCGAGAACAGCTCCAACCTGGCCATCGACAGCCCCTCGATCAGCTTCGACCTGCCCGGCGAGATCGACACGCTATGGAACGGCACGGCGACGCGCGACGGCAATCGCTATACCGTCTCCGACGACAACCCGACCACGCTGCAACCCGGCGAAAGCTGGCGTTTCTCCTACAAGGCCTACGACACCAGCCAGGCGCTGCCGGCGAATGCCGTGGTGGAGGGCACGCCCCAGGTGCCGGCGAACGAGCCGACCGCCGTGACCAGCAACATTATCAGCGAGTGGTCGGGCGGCTATACGACCGAGGTACTGGTCGAGAACACCTCTACCGATGCCATCGCCGATCCCGTCGTAGACTTCGCGCTGCCCACCGACGTCGACACGCTGTGGAACGGCGTGCTGGAGCGTGACGGCGAGCGCTACCGTGTCTCGAATGACGACGCCACCGTGCTTCAACCCGGCGAGGTGTGGCGCTTCAGCTACCGTGTCTACGACGAGCAGCAGCACCTACCGGATGACATCGTGGTGGAGGGTCAGGCCGAGCCCGCCAAGCTCGACCCATCGGAGATCGAGCAGGTGGTGGATAGCGACGGCAACCCCGTTACGGGGCAACCCGGCAGTACCCTGACTGGCACTGACGGCGACGACACCCTGAACGGCCTGCGCGGCGACGACTACCTCACCGGCGGTGCAGGCAACGACCGCCTGGTGGGCGGCAGCGGTGCCGATACGCTGACCGGCGGGGCGGGTGCCGATGTCTTCACGTACCTTTCCACGTGGGATTCAACCCCACAACGCCAGGACACCTTGCTCGATTTCAACCGCCTCGAAGGCGACCGAATCGACCTCTCCGCGATCGACGCCAACAGCGAACTGGAGGGCCCCCAAGCGTTTACCTGGCGCGGCGAAGAAGGTTTCAGCGGCGACGGCGGCGAGCTGCGCAATTCGGGGAATACCCTGCAGGCGGACGTCAACGGCGACGGAGTCGTCGATCTGCAGCTTGCCGTGCTGGGGGTCAACGCGCTCGAGCAGGGCGACCTCATCCTGCAGAGCTGAGGGCATGCATCGCCCTCGGGGAGCGATAGCTGAATCGCCCAAGTCGTCCTCCGCTCATGGCGCCAGCACGTAGTTTCCCGGCGCATCGGCGAGGGGAGGGTGCTGTTCGCCGCCCATGGCGGGCGGCGCCACCCGTTCCGTGGAGTGGGCCGCCAGCCACTGATGCCAGGCCGGCCACCAGGAGCCGTCCTGCTCGGGCGTGATCTGTTGCCAGGTCTCCGGGTCCAGGTACGCCTTGCCATGATATTGCGTAGCCATCCGATAACGGCGCCCGGGGTGCCCCGGCTCGCTGACGATCCCCGCGTTGTGGCCTCCGCTGGTTAATAAAAACGTCACCTCGTCGGTGTCCGCCAGCAGATGGATCTTGTAGACGGATTTCCAGGGGGCCACGTGATCGGTGGTGGTGCTGACGACGAACAGCGGCGCCTTGATGTCCTGGATCACGACGGGCCGATCGTCTACCCGATAGTGGCCGTTGGCCAGGTCGTTGTTGAGGAACAGCTGGCGCAGGTACTCGGAGTGCATGCGGTAGGGCATGCGGGTCAGGTCCGCATTCCAGGCCATGAGGGCGTTCATGGGCTGACGTCCGCCCAGTAGATAGTCGTGCACGATGCGCGACCAGATCAGGTCGTTGGAGCGCAGGATCTGGAACGCACCGGCCATCTGGTTGCCGTCGAGATAGCCCTGATCCCACATCATGTTTTCCAGGTATGCCACCTGGCTTTCGCCGATGAACAGCATCAGTTCACCGGCCTCGGTGAAGTCCACCTGGGTGGCCAGGGTAGTAAGCGACGCCAGCCTGTCGTCATCGTCCCGCGCCATGGCGGCCGCGGCGATGGAGAGCAGCGTGCCTCCCAGGCAGTAACCCACGCCGTGCACCTTGCTGCCGCACGTGATGGCGGAGACCACGTCCAGCGCCGCCATCGGCCCCAGCCGGCGGTAGTCCTCCATGCCCAGGTTGTGTTCCTCCGAGCCCGGGTTGCGCCACGAGATCATGAACACGGTATGACCCTGATCCACCAGGTACTTGACCAGGGATTGGGCAGGCGTGAGGTCGAGAATGTAGTACTTCATGATCCAGGCGGGCACGATCAGCACCGGCTCGGCGTAGACCTGTTTCGTCGTCGGTGCGTACTGGATCAGCTCGATGAGTCGGTTTCGGTAGACCACCTTGCCGGGAGTGATCGCCAGGTTCTTCCCCACACGGAATGCTTCGGCGCCGACCGGCGGCTTGCCGGACACGGCCCGCTCCCAGTCCTCGGTGAAGTGCTGCCAGCCGACCACCAGATTCTGCCCGCTGGTCGAAAGGGTGGCAGCGACGACCTCCGGGTTCAGCCACGGGGAGTTGGAGGGGGAATAACGATCGAGGATCTGACGGGTGATGAAGTTCACTACCCGTTCGCTGTCGGGCGAGAGGCCGTCGATGTCGCTGGTGGCGTTGTGCCACCACTGCTGCGTCAAGAGAAAGGACTGGTAGATTAGGTTGTAGGGCAAGCGCTGCCACGCCTCGCCCCTGAAACGTTGATCCTGCTCCAGGGGCTCGATACAGGCGCAGGCGCTGGGTTCGAGAGCCTGACGATTGATGTAGTGGCCGAAGCGCGTCAGCTTGCGAGCGTACTTCTCGCCCAGCTCCAGTTGCTTGCCCGGGGAGAGCATCAGATGGACCAGCCACTCGAAATAGACGCTGGCCAGGCCGGCCGGGGTGATGCCGGCGGTCAGCCTGGCCAGGTTGGCCTTGAAGGCGCGATCCAGCGCATGGGTGGAGTAGAACCCCGGATTGGGGCGCTCCGTGGTAGCGGGAAGTCGTTCACAGGGAGCGACATCGGGATTGGGCGGGTTGGGTGAAATGGGCGACATGGCATGGCCTCCATGATCGAGGCGGGGTGGCCGCGGGCGATCGCCGTCGCGGTGGTCCGGTAAGCTCAAGCACCAGTATTGCAGGCTTCGTCGCTTCGGCCATTGACATTCATCAAACTTGCCTGGGATCAAGATCCTCGGCCTACCTCCGTTCTATTCTGGCCTCGTGGGCTATGATCAGGTGAATCTCATTGAGCGCTTGGGCGGTGGCTTGAGATGGACAAGAAGCAGCGGATCAATCTCGCGTATGCGGTCGCCGCGGTCCTGCTTTGGCTGGCTTTTCTAAACTGGTTCGAGAACTGGCGTCATGTGGAACCAATACCGTATTCGGAATTCGTACGGCTGCTGGATGAAGGCAAGATCACTGACGTCGTGGTGGGACCTGAGCGCATCGTTGGCCAGTTCACTCAACCGCAGCCCGATGGGCGTACTTCTTTCATCACCTATCGGGTAGACCCGCCGCTCGCGGACATGCTGACCCAGCACGGCATCCAATACGATGGCGAAGTCGAAAGCACCTTTTTCAGAAATCTGATGTCCTGGGTGCTGCCCATCGGCATCTTCTACCTGATCTGGATGTTCTTTTTCCGCCGCTTCGCCGAGAAGCAGGGCCTGGGCGGGCTGATGTCCGTTGGCAAGTCCAAGGCCAAGGTCTATGTAGAAACCGACACCAAGGTCACCTTCGACGACGTTGCCGGTGTCGATGAGGCCAAGGAGGAGCTCAAGGAGATCGTCGCCTTCCTGCGCGATCCCAAGACTTATGGCCGCCTGGGCGCCCATATTCCCAAGGGCATTCTGCTGGTCGGCCCGCCCGGCACCGGCAAGACCCTGCTGGCGCGGGCCGTTGCCGGCGAGGCCGGGGTGCCGTTCTTCTCCATCTCCGGCTCGGAGTTCGTGGAAATGTTCGTCGGTGTCGGAGCCGCCAGGGTGCGGGATCTGTTCGCACAGGCGGCCAGCACCAAGCCCTGCATCATCTTCATCGATGAGCTGGATGCGCTCGGCAGGGCACGCGGCCCCGGTATTACGGGTGGGTACGATGAGAAGGAACAGACCCTGAACCAGTTGCTCTCCGAGCTCGATGGGTTCGACCCTTCCGAAGGCATCGTGCTGTTGGCGGCGACCAACCGGCCGGAGATCCTGGATCCTGCTCTGCTACGTGCCGGGCGCTTCGACCGCCAGGTGCTGGTCGACCGGCCCGAGCGCAGCGGGCGCCTCGCCATTCTCGAGGTGCATATCAAGAAGATCTGGCAGCTGGGCGCCGATGTCGATCTCGACCATCTGGCGGCGCTGACCCCCGGCTTTACCGGGGCCGATCTTGCCAACCTGGTGAACGAGGCGGCGCTGCTGGCGACCCGGCGGGAGGCCGACGCCGTGGCCATGGCGGACTTCATCAATGCCATCGAGCGCATCGTCGCGGGGCTCGAGAAGAAAAGCCGCTTGTTGAATCCGCATGAGCGTGCGGTGGTGGCGCATCATGAAATGGGGCATGCCCTGGTGGCGGCGGCGCTACCCGGCATGGATCCCGTCCACAAGGTTTCGATCATACCGCGCGGCGTGGGGGCACTCGGCTATACGATCCAGCGGCCGACCGAGGATCGCTTCCTGCAGACCACCAGCGAGCTCAGGAACCGAATGGTCGTGCTCATGGGCGGACGGGCCGCCGAGCAGCTCATTTTCGGCGAAATTTCCACCGGAGCAGCCGATGACCTGGCCAAGGTCACCGACATCGCACGGCGCATGGTGACCCGCTTCGGCATGGCGGACTCCGTCGGTCAGGTAGTTTATGAAGAAGACCGACAAGCCTTCCTGGGAAACGATTTCTACGGCACGGCGCACCCCAAGGACTATGCCGAAGCGACCGGGCGCGAGATCGATCTCGCGGTGCGCGACCTGGTGGCAGATGCCTATACCCAGGCATCCCAGATACTGGAACGGCGCCGAGATGAGCTGACCGCCGGCGCCACCAAGCTGCTGGAGCGCGAGACGCTGACCGCCGATGAATTCCCCGCCATGAAACCGTCCGGGACGGTGCTCTCTTCCTGACGTTACGCGATGGATGGCGGCAGTACGTGAGATGCCCATGAGCCGATGGATCGTTCTCCTCGCTGCGCTGGTCGCCCTGCTGGCCGCGGGGCTCGTCTACTGGCGGATGCCTGTCGCTGCCACGGCGTATGAAGTGAAAGAGGGCGCATTGACCCAGCAGGTGGTGGCCAGCGGCCGGGTGGTGGCTTCGTCGCGGGCGCAGATCGGCAGCGAGATCGTGGGCCGGGTGACCGAGCGCCTGGTACGCGAAGGGCAGCAGGTCGAGCCCGGCGACATCCTGGTGGTGCTCGATTCATCGGAACTTGCCGAGCGCGTGCAGGAGACCCGTGCGGCACTCCGCCAGTTGGAGAGCGCACGGCGGCCCCAGGCCGAGGCCGGACTTGCCGACGCCAGGGCGCATTTCGAGCAGGCCCGGCGCGAACATGAGCGTGCGCGCCGCCTGGTGGAGAGCAACATGGTCTCTCGCCAGGCGGTAGAGCAGGCCGAAGAGCGCGAAGCCGCGGCCCGGGCCGCCCTGGAGCGTTCGCGCCTCGACGTGGAAACGCTGGCGCCGGGCGGTGCGGAGGAGGCGCTGCTGCGGGCACGGCTGGCCGCCGCCGAGGCCGCCCTGGAGCGTGCCGTCATCCACTCTCCGGTCACCGGCACGGTGTTGACCCGTAACGTGGAGCCGGGGGATGTGGTGCAGCCCGGCAGGGTACTGCTGGAGATCGCTAGCACCGGGCAGCGTGAACTGCGGGTGCCGTTCGACGAGCGACACCTTGGCCAGCTCGCCGTGGGGCAGCGTGCCCGCTGCGTCACCGACGCCTATCCCGACCAGCCGTTCGACGCCACGATCAGCCTGATCGCACCGATCGTCGACGCCGCCCGCGGCACCGTGGACGTAAGGCTGGTCATGGAGGAGGAACCCTGGTTCCTGCGCGAGGACATGACCGTCTCGGTCAATGTGGAAACTGCGCACCTTGAGCGGGCGCTGGTCGTGCCCAACGATGCCCTATTCGGGGTCGAGGGCGCCTCTGCCCGAGTGTACGGGGTCGAGGCGGGCCGTGTTTCACCTCGCAGCGTGACCCTGGGGCTGAAGGGGTTGCTCCACACCGAGATCACTGCTGGGCTGACGGCGAGAGAGATCGTGCTGGCCGACCCTGGTCTCAGCCCGGGGCAGCGTATCCGGCCCCGCATCACCGACCACCCGGTGCAGGGGGCGTCCGCCCCGTCCCGGGAGCCTTTTTCCTTCATTCGGTGACGCTCATGTGGATCGAAGGGTTCATCGCCTGGAGCCTGTTGCGTGATGGCCGCGCCCAGACCGCCCTGATGCTGGTCGGCATCATGGTGGGGGCAGCCGTGGTGGTCTTCATCAGTGCCCTCATTACCGGGCTGCAGGCCAACATCATCGAGCGCACCCTGGGCACGCAGGCCCACATTCGCCTGCTGCCGCCCGAGGAGTTCAATCGCGTACTGCCGCTGCAGGAGCCGGCGCCGATCGCCCTGGTGCTGGAGGACAGCAGACCGCAGCGCTTGCGCTCCATCGACAACTGGCAGGCGCTGGTGCCCGTGCTCGACCGCTGGCCGGGCGTGACCGCGGTATCGCCGACGATCAGCGGTCCGGCCCTGGCGGTGCGCGGCAGCGCCAATCGCTCGGTCTCGATCATCGGGGCCGACGCGGAGCGGCTGCGGGCCATACTGCCCATTGCCGAACACATGGTCGAAGGCGTGTTCCGGCTGCGTCCCGGAGAGATCCTGATCGGCCGGGAGCTGGCCGATGACCTGGGCCTTCAGAGCGGTAACCGGATGCGTCTCGACACCGCCGGGGAGCGTACCGTGGTCATGACCGTGGCAGGTATCTTCGAGCTGGGGGTACGCGAGATCGACAATCGGCTCATGTACCTCGACCTGGACGAGGCTCGCAGCCTCCTCGACCTGCCCGGGGGCGTGACGGCGCTCGAACTCACCGTAGCGGAGGTGTTCGCTGCCGACCGGCTGGCGCTTCGCCTCGGAGCGCTGACCGGACAGCGCGCGGAGAGCTGGATGGAGACGAATGCACAGCTGCTCAATGCACTGCGCTCCCAGACCCTCTCCACGACCATGATTCGCAGCTTCGTCAGCCTTTCGGTGGCATTCGGCATCGCCAGCGTACTGGCGGTCAGCGTGGTGCAGCGAACCCGTGAGATCGGCATCCTGCGGGCAATGGGCCTCGGCCGGGGGCGAATCCTGCGCGTGTTTCTGATCCAGGGGGCATTGCTGGGACTGGCCGGCGGGGGACTGGGGGCGCTGTTAGGCTCGCTGCTGGTGCTGGCCTTCGACGTGTTCGGTCCCCGCCTGTTCGTGATCGGCTTCAACCCCTGGCTCATTCCGGCGGCCATGGCGCTGGCCGGTATGGCGGGCCTCGCTGCTGCCGCCTGGCCCGCCAGCCGTGCGGCCCGACTCGACCCTGCAGTGGCCATTCGCCATGTCTGAGAGCCATGAGATTGAGAGCCACGAGGTTCAGGGCAACGAGGTGCTGCGGTTGGCCGGCGTGTGCAAGGCCTATGACGTAGACACCCCGGTGGAGAACGAAGTGCTGCATGCGATCGACCTGCGCCTCGATCGCGGCACCTTCGCCAGCCTCACCGGACCCTCCGGCTCGGGAAAGAGCACGCTGCTCAACCTCATCGGCCTGCTCGACACGCCGACATCGGGGGAGCTGTTCGTCCTCGAGCGGCCGACCAGCGCCATGGATGACCAGGAACGCACCGACCTGCGGGGCGGCACGATCGGCCTGGTCTTCCAGTTTCATCACCTGATCCAGGCCTTCAGCGTGCTGGACAACGTGCTGATGCCGCTGATGATCCGGCAAGGTCGGCCGACTGCCGCGATGATCGACAGGGCCAGGGAGCTGCTGGCCGCGGTAGGGCTCGCTGCCCTTGCGTCCCGGCGGCCCAACGAACTCTCGGGAGGTCAGCAGCAGCGCGTGGCAATCGCTCGCGCCCTGGTCAGCGAGCCGGTGCTGCTGCTCGCCGACGAACCCACCGGCAACCTCGACACCGCCAGTGCCGACGAAGTGTTCGAGCTGTTCCGTCGCTTCAATGCCGAGCACGACTGTGCAGTGCTGATCGTCAGCCACGATCCGCGAATTTCGGCGCGCTGCGATCGGGTCATCGAACTGGTGGACGGGCGTATCGTTCACGACGAGACAAGGCCATGAAAAGGCAGGCGGAACACCGTGGTCGGCCGGCTAACTCGCCGTCAGTGGACGAATGCGGTTCGTGTCGTTGCGTTGCCAGGTAAGCACTGACTGGTGGGCCCGACGTGCGACGAAACAGCGTCGGTTTGGCGCTCGCTCACGTTGCTTGAGCGCTTCCATAGGAGCCGCCAGCATGAAGGCCTCATGTCGTCAACGTTCGGCTGTGCTCCAACTGACGCTGGGCTTCGGCCAGCGTGTGGGTTTTGCCACTCCAGGGCAGACGATCGCCTGCGTGGTGAAGGTGATACTCGATCTGGCATCGGTCCTCGTCGTCCAGGATCTCGTAGCGGTGGATCTGGTCGCCGAACTCGTTGCACCACCAGTCATCAGGAAATTTGGTCCAGTTCATGGCGTCACCTCCACTGGCGCATCAGCGCCAGGATTCTTCAATTCGCCACAGCGCGCTTGCGCTCGGCGTTGATCACCTTTGCTTGGCGGGCTTCACGCAGCGCCGCCTTGAGCTTGTCGATCGTGCAGATACCCCTGCTGGCAACCGCCCCGACAGTACCGCATGGGGCTACCTCTGTAACTGCGAGGCACTGTCGATGGCGCTGCAATGATACATTCAGAGTCTTTTGGTAACGTTCAGTTACGAATAGTCTAGTAAAGGTCCATTGGCTTGCCCACACCAGACTCGAGCTTTTTTTACGAGGCCTGGGAGGAGCACAGTGGCGCTGGGTGGGGCCACGACCGTAGCCTCTGCCCGTTACGGTGGCAGCTATGTCTAGAGCCACAGAAAGCTCCAGCAGCAGATGCCAAGTAAGTAAGCACTGACTGGAGGGGTGGGGCTCGCTTCGCTATGCTGTCGCGAAATCGACGCGATACTTCCTACGAGACGCTCGGAGCCAGCCTGGCCTCGCAAGGAGTGCCCGAGGGTATTCTCTTGCACGCAGGCGACGGAACAATGCACTCCTTCTACCGGGTTCGCTGACTTAGGAAGTAATCGATGAAAAACGCCAGAGCGTTCTGGAACAAAAGTGCTGTGCGCTACGCCAAGCGCCCGATTCGCGACGAGAGCGCGTACCAGCAGAAGCTCGCCATTACCCAGGAGTACTTTCGCCCGGATTCGACCGTGCTGGAGTTCGGCTGTGGCACGGGAAGTACGGCGATCATTCATGCGCCCCACGTCAAGCATATCGTCGCCATCGATATCTCCGATCAGATGCTGGAGATCGCCGAGCAGAAGGCCCGTGATGCGGGCGTCGAGAACATCACCTTCAAACAAGGCACCTTGGACGGGGTAGAGCTGGAAGAGGCGAGCTTCGATGCCATCCTGGGGCTCAATATCCTGCACCTGCTCGAAGACCTTGAGGCGACGCTGGCCAGAGTGCATGGCCTGCTCAAGCCCGGCGGCGTGTTCGTTTCCAGCACCGTTCTGGTAGGCGACATCAACATCCTGTTTCGTATGGCGATTCCCCCCATGCAGATGCTGGGGCTTGCTCCCTATGTGAATCGCTTCGACAAGCAGACGCTGGTCGATAAGCTGACTGGCGCTGGGTTCTCCATCGAACGGGAGTGGCAGCCTGGTAAAGCGACGGTATTCATCGTGGCCAGAAAGGGCGTCGACGCAGCCCCCCAATAAATCCAGACCAAGAGACATAGATGAACAAGTCCGAGCTGTCGAACATCTATCGAGACTATATCGCCTGTCTGAACAGGCGGGACTGGTCAGCGTTGGGACGCTTCGTGCACGAAGACGTCATGCATAATGGCGAGCGGCTCGGGCTATCAGGCTACCGAAGCATGCTGGAGAGAGATTTCTCCGACATTCCCGATCTGTCTTTCAATATCGAGCTGCTGGTCTCCGACCCGCCCTACATTGCCAGCCGACTCCGCTTCGATTGCACACCCAAGGGAAGCTTTCTTGGTCTAAATGTTGATGGAAGAAGGGTCTCTTTTGCCGAGAACGTCTTCTATGAGTTCCGTGACAAGAAAATCGGGCAGGTGTGGTCCGTCATCGACAAGGCGGCCATCGAGGCGCAGCTATCGCCTTCCTGATGTCCTCATCCAGCTCTTACCCCTACGAGCTGTCGCACTTACCAGCCTTACCTCAACGGTGGCGTTCTCTGGCAAGTCCATAAGACGTAAGCCATTTCCTACACGCTGTAAGCGTCCTGCTACGCCGACACGACCAAGGTCAAAATTCAGGCCCGTTACGTAGATTTACAGGAATGAAGGCGTTAGCGTTGGGCTAAGCGGGGTGAACCAACAGCCTTGAGCCAGACCAGAGCGGGAAGCGCCTTGAACTACACCTCAATCATCTTTGACGCCGTGCGCCCCCTGTGGTGGCTCCTCCTCGTCGCTCTGTCGCTCGGCCTCCTCAAGTCTCGCTGGTTCAAGGGCCTGTTCGGCGAGGCCTTCGTCAAACTGATCGCCAAGGTGCGGCTGCCGGCGGATGAGTACCGAGGCATCCACAACGTCACGCTCCCCACGCCCGACGGCACCACTCAGATCGATCACATCTTGGTCTCCCGCTACGGCATCTTCGTCATCGAAACCAAGCACATGACGGGCTGGATCTTCGGCAGCGAGAAGCAGGCGCAGTGGACCCAGAAGCTCTACCGCAAGACTTTCAAGTTCCAGAACCCGCTGCGCCAGAACTACAAGCACGTGAAAGCGTTGGAAGCCCTGCTCGACGTACCCCTGCAAGCCATCCACTCCGTGGTGGTCTTCTCCGGCAGCGCCGTATTCAAGACCAGCATGCCGGAGAACGTCACCATCGGCGGCGGCTACGTGCGCTACATCAAATCGTTCCGCGAGCCTGTGCTGAACGATTTTCAGGTTCAGGAAGCGTTGGAAAGAATCGAAACCGGCCGGCTTGCACCCAACCGGGAAACGCACCGTCAGCACGTCAAGCAGCTCAAGGCCAGCTTCGAGTCGAGTTCCGACCGAACCTGCCCGAAGTGCGGCAGCGCCATGGTGCTACGCACCTCAAAACGCGGCGCAAACGCCAGCAACCAATTCTGGGGATGCTCGGCCTATCCCAAGTGCAGGGAGGTGGAGGATGCGGCGTAGGGCTGGGTAACAGGCGAGGGGAGTATCAATGCATGCCGGAAGTTGATACTTCAATGTTCGTGATTCCGGCCACTCCATAAGGAGCATGTCATGTCTAAAGGCAGCAGTGGTGGAAAAGGTGCCGGCGCAAGTGGCAGCAAAGGTGGTGGTGGCAAAGGCGCAGGACGTGGGCCTTCCAGTCATCCTGGGCCGGGTGGAAACTGGCCATCCACTTCGGGTAATCCATCTGGTGGCGATCGCGGTAATGCTCCGCCAAAAGGCGGTAGATAAGGGGTTGTTGGTTGGCCGCGGCATGCCTCGCTTGAAGGTGTTGAGGCTGTCCTGAGGAGGCCGGGCGTCATTGACGAAACTTGGGAAGCGTTTGAGCTGCTCCGGATCTGAGATGGCGCCTGGCAATACGCACGGTGGAGACGGCGACCTGCATCGCACGACTCCATTCCTCAAGATGCGGCGATACATGCCGATGGTTCATTTAGGTAGCAGGAAGTAATCAAAATCACATGCTTCGAAGCGGGTATTCATCTCCCAATGGAGCATGTCGGGGTTTTATGTCCGCCAGGAAGGGGGCTGATGTGCAGCATCCCCTGGCGGTAGCGTGCCCGAATGTCTAGTTGCCCAAGAGAGCTATGCATTCAGCGCCTGGTTTTGTGTGGCAGCTGCCACTTGACGCTCCACCGCAAGCTGCTCCAGGAAGGCACGCACCTCGGAACCACCCATGCTGGCAGGGTGGCGCACGCCATGGAAGCGAATGAAGTAGCGTATCCAATAGCAGTAGGTTTTCTCGGTACGCGGGCTGTAGCGCTTCACCCGCATGGTGGCCTTCACACGGTCCATCAGCTTCGGCGGTCTGATGTGCGTATCCATAGAGCAGCCCCCTCATGATCTGGATATGCATACAGTGTTATTGGTTCTGGCAAAACGCGCAAGCGCGCGAATTCTGCATAGGTGGCCGAGCTATACTTAGGTTGAAGAAAAATCAATGAGTTAGAATAAAGGAAGCGCGTCAGATAATATTGTTGAACGCGCAGGCTGTTCATTCAATATCAGGACGCGCAGTCCAATCACTGTTAGCACTCAAGGAGTAATGGGTGATCTCGAAAAAAGAACTTAAAGAACTAGCAATTGCTCTAGGAAAGAAGTACCTGTTCCCAGATTTCACGAATAAGCTTACTTGGTTTGTTGTTACAGTCGGTGGGACGATCATCCTGACCCCAACTGCTTTCAAACAGATTATATATAATTGGCTCGTTGCAACTTTTAACCTAAATTCTGGGGTTAAGTTAACGTTCGCAGAGTTGGAATCGAGCAATGCCGATTATATGCTTGGTTTTTCTCTGATTGCACTGGCATTACTTCATAATATAGCAAACAGGTATTTTATTTATAAAACTGGCGATATTGCGGCCTCTGAAGCAAAAGAGCTAGAAGCGGTTGATCGTAATTTATTTAATAGATTTTTGGCGGAATTTCCATCCAACTCAAGATCAGTAACTCTTCTAAAAGAGCATGACTTTGGTAACTCCTATCACGATAATAATACAGACGAAATTGATAACTTCGTAGATTCATGGAATACATCAGAAACAGAGTTTTTAGACCCAGAACTTGAAGCAGCTCGTAAAGAGCTATATGCCAAAATGTATGAATTTATATATAGATTAGCTCAAAATTCTGGATATGTTCATGCTGGACCTATGCTATCAGCAGTACCAGACGCGTACCGTGGCGCTTGGGACTGGCCAGAGCACGTAGATACACGAATTAAGGAGCTTAATGAGAAAAGTAAAGAATGCTATAAATTGCATCAACAGTTCGTCATGCTTGGGCGGCGTAAACTGAAGTGCTAACAAGTCACGGAAGGCGGACGCGTGAAACGCGCCGCTTCGCTCAGCGTTAGCGATAAGGAGAAATCGTGCTCTGTTTTTCTTATGGATCAAATATGTCGCTTGCTCGGCTCCGACAACGAGTCCCATCAGCTCAGTTTGTTGCTGTAGCAACATTGAGTGGTCACCGGCTTCGCTTTCACAAGATAAGTACAGACGGTTCAGGTAAATGCGATGCTGAAGCCACTAAAGACCCGAGTGATCTGGTGTATGGTGTGGTAATTGAGCTAGCGGCGAGCGAAAAGCCAGCTCTTGATAAAAAAGAAGGTCTGGGGCGTGGCTACGATGAAAAGGAAGTAGAGGTTGTTTCAGTGGACGGTGAAACAATGCGCCCCACTATGTACTTTGCAACGAATATCGATGGCACCAGGAAACCATACCATTGGTATAAAAAGCATGTGCTCATCGGGGCGAAGGAAAATCACCTTCCTAAAGAATATATCGAATCTATTGAAATTATTGAGTCGGTTGCCGACCCAAATGCTGAAAGGAGTGCACGGGAACTGGCAATCTATCGCTAACCAGTCGGTCAACCGGACCGCATTTCCGCTGTTGCTTCAATGCGCCCGGTTACCTCAGCATTAGGCACACATGAATCCGGCAGAACTGTTCGTCCAAGAGCTATACCAAACTTTCGAGGGCCGTGTGCCTTTCCCCGCTGGTATAGATGCGAATTTCAAAAAGGTTTATCCGGTTGTCTACGAGGACCAAAACGAGATTCCAATCGGTCTAGTTGCGGCCGCTTCGACGCAAGACGATCCTTCGGTTGTACAGCTCTATCATGTGAGTTCATTTAAGGTCGGGAAGGGTCATGGAGCGTTGATCATGCGGCACCTTTGTGAGTTGGCTGACAAACACAAAGCGAGCATATATCTCCAGGCAGAGGCCCAGTTCACGGATAAGGACACGCCGGTAGGGACAGACTTGGTTAGTTGGTATAAGCAGTTTGGGTTTGTAGGGGCGGGTATCATGCTGAGAAAACCAAATGCCTAACAAGGCCATTAAGGTTGCTCCGGGCCGAAGGCCCTCCACCGGACGCCCTTGTCAGGGCGCCGCTTATGGCTGGCGTTAGCTGGTAGTGCCTTGGGTCCTTTTGGGTGGTTTTGTGCCATCGGGCCTTGGCCGAAAACTAACAGCAAAACCGAGATTTTTGGGGTTTCGCCAAGGCCGTCAAAACTCGCAGTCTTGCTGGCAGCTCAATCGGAATATTAGGTAGGTATAAAATTCAGTGTTTGCCGTGCGGGGCAATCCGCCGAAAATTCCGTCCGGCTCTGCTACTCTGAAGTTCAGGTTCGTTCACCGCATCGTTTGAGGTGGTTTTAATCACGGTGCATCGGCAGGTGTTGGTGCCAGGGCTGCGGTGCAGGTCGTCATGTTGGTTGCCAGGGAATGGTCTTCAAAGTTACCCCCAGCTAACCAGTCGCTTAAGTACGTTCCGGCCTTCGGCCTCCACCGGACGCCCTTGTCAGGGCGCCGCTTATGGCTGGCGTTAGCTGGTAGTGCCTAGGTTTTTTGGGGTGACTGGGTGCCATTGGGCCTTGGCCAAGAATTGTCAGCAAAATCCGAATCAATAGTGTTCTGCCAAGGCCGTCAAAGTTCGTCGCCTTGCTGGTAGCTTAGCGGATTATGGTGCTGGTATAAAGGTAGGTGTTTGCCGCGCGGGGCGGTCCGCCGAAACCTGGTTCCTTGCGTACCTGCTATTCTGAAGTTCAGGTTCGTTCACCGCATCAAGGGCGGTGGTTTTAATCACGGTGCATCGGCGTATGGCGGTGCCAGGGCAGCGGAGCATGCCGTCAAATTGTTAGCCAGGGATTGGTCTTCTTCGTTACCCCCAGCTAACAAGGCAATTAAATTCGTTCCGGCCCGATGGGCCTCCACCGGACGCCCTTGTCAGGGCGCCGTTTATTGCTGGCGTTATGAGCAAAGACAAGCTTATTCTGAGAGGAATGGATGTCAGCAGATGATTATGTAAGACGTGTGCTCGCCAAATACGCAGTTAATGTTTCGGGTGCTGAAACTGCAGGAAACCTCTTATATCCCGTATTGCAGCATTGGGCTGGACAGTTCTTGGTCCGCGCTGAATTTTCCGGCTCCTTAAGCAAAGGGACTGCGGTTACGCTTAGTACGGATGCGGACATTTTCATTTCTCTTTCTTCTGCCACTCCAGACACTCTTGCAAATATCTACAATACTCTCGCTACTGCTGTGGCATCGGCTGGCTACCCAGTAAAACGGCAGAACGTATCTCTGGGGACCAACGTAAACGGCTATAAAATTGACCTGGTTCCTGGGCGCAGGCAATCGTCCAACGGGAATGATCATAGTTTATGGAAAGATCGGTCAAAAACTTGGACAAAAACCAATATTCGTACTCATATAGGTCTAGTAGCGAACAGCGGACGAACGGAAGAAATTCGCGCGTTAAAAATATGGCGTAGCCTCCATGGGCTTGAATTCCCCTCCATCTATCTTGAATTAGCAGTGATTGAGGCTCTCCGTAACGCTAGGGTTGGAAATGTCGCGAGCAACTTGAGCCTGGTCTTGGATTATTTAAGAGATAGTTTCGTGGGTGCTCGATTCGTCGATCCAGCAAACACAAATAATATCATCTCAGATGATCTTAACTTGACTCAAAAACAAGCGATAGCGCAACAAGCTGCACTATCTCGTGCAAAATCAACATATGATCAGGTTATTTGGTAATGACAAACAATCCTGCGAAAAGAGAATCGATGGCTGACGGCGCGTCATTTCTAAGAAAGGCATTCGCAGCGGAAGAGCAAGTCCTCTCACTTGAAATCAGCTTAGCCGCATCTTCTATTCCGCATAGTGCTACTGCAGGTTCCATAAATGAAAGGCACTTCATTGACTTGCTGAAAAGGTACCTTCCAAAACGTTACGAAGTCGACTCCGCTACTGTGATTGATAGTGAAGGCAAGACTAGTGATCAAATAGATGTCGTAATCTTTGATAACCAATATACGCCTACTTTACTAGACCAGAAAAACCATAGGTTCGTACCCGCCGAAGCTGTGTACGCAGTATTAGAAGTAAAACCGAAAATCGATAAGGCGTACCTAGAGTACGCAGCAGGCAAAGCTAAGTCAGTTCGAACTTTGCGTAGGACCTCAGTACCTATTCGACATGCTGGAGGGGAATACCCTCCGAAAGCTCACTTCCCAATAGTGGCTGGTATTGTCGCTCCAACTGTAGATTGGCGAGGTGGTCTCGACGCTAAAGCTTTTCGCAGTGCGCTTGAGGCCTTGAAGGATAAGGAGGCAATCGATTGTGGGGTTGGATTAATGTCTGGGGCGTTTGACTCATTTTCCGGAGATCTAATTTTAAAGAATGGGGAAAATTCATTTATTTATTTCGTGTTTCGTTTGCTTCAACAGTTACAGTCAATGGGCACCGTGCCTGCAGTCGACTGGAATAGTTATGCGACGGTGCTCAGTACAAGTAGCTCATAACAAGTGAATCAAGCCGACCAATTTTCCGCTGCCGCTCCAAATTGGCGGCTTATTCAGGGCGTTATAAGGCATAGGAGAACGTAGTGCCGTCAAAAACTGAGACCATTAAAAAGGAAGTAAAAAATCTTATTGTCAAGGGAAATCATCTGTATTTGGCGATGATTGAGGATGTATCTGGACTACCTGACGAGATACAGAAGCAGTTAAAAGACAATAAGATTAAGCTCCCTACGTTCGTCAACGAATATGACTCTTGGTACTCCGAAGCTCTTGTTTTGATTAAGCAGCTTTTGCCTGATCGACTAGAGGATTTTAAGCGCCAATACAAAGATGAAAAGCGAAAGGAAATATCTTTTCTCACTTATGGTATATCTGATTACCTGTACGGCCTCAGGACCACAAGAGGGTGGCAAGAAGACGTAGTTGCAGACAAAACGGCTGCTGTTGGGAAGATGCAAGTACAAAACTCTATATTAGTTGCGGTCGAAAAGCGTCTCGATAGCTCACTTTTCGACATCCAAGAAATCTTACAAGCCGATTTATTTGATTCTGAGCTTGACGTAGCCCAAGAGCTAGCCAAAAAAGGATTTGTTCGTGGCGGTGGAGCAATCGCCGGTGTAGTGCTTGAAAAGCATCTTGGCCATGTGTGTGAAATACATGGGCTTAAAACCCGGAAGAAACATCCTTCAATTTCTGATTTCTATCAGATGCTTAAAGAAAACGACATTATTGATACTCCAAAATGGCGTTTTATCCAGCATTTGGGTGATTTAAGAAACTTGTGCGACCACAACAAGGATAGGGAGCCGACTAAAGAGGACGTGCTAGAGCTAGTAGAGGGCGTGCAAAAGGTTATAAAAACGGTGTTCTAAAAATGCCTTATAACAAGTCAATCAACTACGCGCCTACGGCGCCGGACAGCCTACATTCCGCTTCGCTTCATTTAGGCTGCCGGTTATTGAGGCGTTAAGTATCCATAAAAGCGAGAAAGCATGGCCAATAACCAAAAATGGAAGGACAAGTTGCTATCATCAAGCTTCCCTCTTGAGTTTGAAGCAATGAGATGCCTTGCCGATAAGGGCTTTTCCGTCTCCTCTGAGTTTTCATATTCTAGATTGGACGGAGACATCCAAAAAGACTTTTCTGTTGATGTGGAGGCGATGGCTTTCACCCCTTTCGGTGAGGAAAATAACCTGACAGGAACGGTACATTTACTCGTAGAGTGTAAATATCGAAAGGATGGTACTAGTTGGCTGTTTTTGCCTGACCCCAATGATCCAGGATTTTCACCGTTTACGCTAGGTCGAACAATTAGGGCTGTGGATAGTTTTTCAAAGGATATATTAGTCCCAAATAGCGTAGTTTCGTTCGACGAGAATCTTCCATTCTGTTTTAAGGGCGTCGAGGTAGATCTATTTAACGCATCTGCGCATGACAAGGAAATAAAGCATGGCCTAAATCAATTGCATTATGCTTTGCCGTCAATGCTTGCGAGTGAGATCAGTAGCTCTTCATGGGATTCTCCCGACCCGTCCCAGCCTTTTTTTATTTGCCCTGTATTATTGACGACCGCCCCTGTTTATCTGGCTAAAAATAGCTTGTCTATAGATTTATTGAAAGCATCAAGCGATATCGAGGAAATCGCCGATCGAGTTCCTTACTTGGTTACCTATCATGATGTTAGTCCAGATTTTATTAGGCACTGTGTTAGAGAGTTTTCAGATAATTTAGTCTTCGATGTCGAGCATCTGAATGACATTGGAAATTACCGCCTGTCGAAGGGTGAGTATGAGCACCTTCTACCTTTGAACATCATTGAGTCACTGCTTTCCGGAAGAGTCAGTGAGCTTAAAAGTTATTTTACGCAATACATTGTTTGCGACTGGCAGTATTTCCCCGAGTTGGTTGATAATCTCAAAAAATCAATCACCTCCGCTATGAGTGGAGCTGAGAGTGATGCTAACAAGTGCAGGCAAGGGACGCTCCTGACGTCGCGCCTTTTACAAAAGCGTTAGGCACCACCCCTGTCGATTTCAGCCAGCTCCATTCGACGTTAGATTGCCACCCATAGCAATCACCCACAGAACGGAGCTGGTCATGAAGCACATAGCAAAGAACACGATATGCCTTTGGTACGATGGCGCCGCTGAAGAAGCCGCAAAATTCTATGCCGAGACCTTCCCCGATTCCTCGCTCGATGCGGTGCACCGCGCGCCTGGGGATTACCCAGCGGGGAAGGAGGGGAGCGTCCTGACGGTCGAGTTCACCGTGTTGGGCGTGGCGTGCCTCGGGCTGAACGGCGGACCTATGTTCAAGCACAGCGAGGCGTTCTCATTCCAGGTGGCGACCGAAGACCAGGAGGAGACGGATCGCTACTGGAATGCCATCGTCGACAATGGCGGCCAGGAGAGCGAATGCGGGTGGTGCAAGGACAAGTGGGGTATCTCTTGGCAGATCACGCCGATTGCGCTGACGAGAGCCTTCACCAGCCCCGACCGCGCCGCCGCCAAACGGGCGTTCGACGCCATGATGACGATGCAGAAGATCGACATCGCCAAGATCGAGGCCGCCTTTCGCGGTTGAGATGAGAAGGGGTTTACCCAAAGCCGCCGACGCTTCCCCAGCGTCGGCGGCTTTTTCTTTTCCAAGGCGAAAACCTCACTGGCCGTCTTGCAGGTAGTTCTCCGGTGGGTGAGATATGCTCCTAAGTGTGGAAGCGGGTTGGCCAACTGCTCAGCCCGCGAGTAGTGATTCAATGATTGCACCTTGCCGAGGACAATGGTCATGGCCGTAAACCCAATCCCGGTTGATCAGCGCGTCATCGACATCGACTCGCGTCGATTCGCCTCTATCGGCAAGGCGCTGGTCGAGCTGATCACCAACAGCGACGATAGCTACACGCGGCTGGAAGAAGCCAGCCAGCCGGCTTCAGGCCGGATCCGCGTGCTCTACGAGCCGCACCGGGCGGGCGCGCTCCTGATCGTCGCGGACCAGGCCGAGGGCATGTCGTTCGAACATGCATGCTATAGCCTCACCTACGGCGGGGCCCATAGCCCGTTGTCGCGTGGCGAGGGCGGTGGGCGAGGTTACTTTGGCCGGGGGCTGAAGCAGGGGATCTACGGGCTCGGTCACGGCTGGCTGGAGACGATCCGCGATGGTCGCTTCACCCGCATCGAACTGTTCCGAGGCGAGAACGGCGGCTATCTCTACGACGATGGCGGCGGTGACCGCCCCGCGACGCCGCGTGACTATGCGCGGCTCGACGTCACCGGCAATGGTACGCGAGTCGCGATCGTCATCGAGAACCCGCTGGTAAACATTCCGCGTTACCGATCCGTCGTGCGGGCCGTGGCGAACAATGTCTATCTGCGCGACGTGGTGGCACGGCGTCACATCGAGGTTGCCCATGTGCAGTCCGGCCAAGTCATGGAGATCGAAGGTCCGGTGCGTTTCGCAGAGCCGCCCGCACGGGTATTGCTCGGCCCCGACCTGGAAGAACACTTCGAGTTCGAGCGACGATCCTATCCGCTCACCCTGACGTTAAAGCGTGCGGTAAACGCGGAGCTTGCGCAGCGGGGGGACGAGCGCGCCAACGGGCTGGTGGTGATCTCGGGTACGGCGGTGCTCGACTGCCAGCTTTTCGACTACGAGAACCAGACCGGCACGGAGTACCTCTTCGGCACCGTCCGCTGTTCAGGGCTCATTGAGCGGCTCGGCCAGGGCGGTGCGATCATCAGCGACGAACGCGAGGGGCTGAATCCCAAGGATCCGTTCGTCGCTGCGTTTTCTCGCGCCGTTAGCCGGCTGATTGCGCCGTGCGTGCAGGCGGAAAAGGATCAGCTCAGGCAACTGGAGTACGTGACAACGTCTGGTCGCACGGCACTCATGATCGAGCAGATCCTCCGACGCATGAACCGGGCGGCTATCGAGGATCTCGGCATCGTGGTATCGACGGCCGCGGCAGGCGAGGAACAGGGGTTCGTCGAGGATGTGGAGCATCCCGCGGCCCTGCGCTTCTCAACGCCATTCTATTACCGGCAAGCGGGGCATCCGTTCCACGTCAGGCTGCTGGTCGACGCGAGGCAACTCGACCCTGATGTGGTCCTGAGTTTCGATAGTCGGCTGCCGGAAACCATGCGCATCGATCCGGCATTGCAGAATGGGACGCTGCGCGATCTCGCCACGGACGGCCGCGTCGAGTGGACCGTCACTGGTGACGTGCCGAGTGAGCGCGGCGAGATCATGGCTCGGGCCGGCAGTCATCTGGCCTGGTGCGAGCTGGTCGTGGCCGAGCACGGGGTGGGACATTCGCACCATCCGCACCATTCACCGCGACGCGTGGTCAAGCGTCGGGTTCCCCACGACCACGGTGAAGCCATGTTCACCGGCTACGAGCTGCGCAGACTCGAGAGCGAACCGGCGCGCGCCATCTACAGTCCCTCAGAGCGGCGGATTCTCATCAATACAGCTGCCCCGACGGTCCAGCTTTATGTCGATGGGCGCGGTCATTTCCGCGACTCGGCTCGCCTGCTGCTTGCGGAGCTGCTCATGGACGTCATTTCCGACGAGTTGGCCCGGCGCTCGATCGCGAAATCCAGGCATGAGAACGACATGGAAGCGCACCGTGCGATGAAGCTCGACATTATCCGGCGCTATGGCGGCGACATTCATCTGGCCTTCCAGGGAGGATGATGTAATTGCCTGAAGGGCCGGAATCTCTCACGCCTCGATCCACACCTCGTCGCCCTTGAAGCTCACCTTCCAGGTGCGAAGCCGCACGCTGTCGTCTTCCAGGCATTGGCCGTCTTCCAGGCGGAAGTGCTGCTTGTAGATCGGCGAGGCGACGACGAGTTGGCCCTTGAGGTCGCCGACGATGCCGCGGGCGATGACGTTGGCGCCGGAGAAGGGATCGTGGTGGTCGATGGCGTAGAGTTCCTGCGCCTGGCCGGGAAGATAGAAAATCGCCACTTGGGCCGGGCCTTCCGGGGTTTCCATCCAGGCGGCGACGCCGGAGTAGGGCACCAGGTCGGCGCGGGTGCAGAGGGTTTGCCAGGTCTGGGTCATGGTCTTCGCCGCAATTGCTGAACTCATTCAGGTCTTCTCCACTTTTTATCTGATCACTGCCGAGCGAGATGAAGCGGGCGGCGCGCTGGGCGCCGCCATTTCCATCACGCAGGCCTTAATTGCCCGCGCTCGGTGGTATAGATGATGTCCGGATCGGGGCGCGCGTCGTTGACGAAGCTGCGGAAGCGCTTGAGCTTCTCCGGGTCGCTGATGGCGTTGGCCCATTCGCACTCGTAGGTATCGATCACGGCCTGCATCTGCCGGTCGAGCTCTTCGCCGATGCCGAGGCTGTCCTCGAGGATCACCTGCTTGAGGTAATCCAGCCCGCCTTCCAGGTTCTCGCGCCACACCGAGGTGCGCTGCAGGCGGTCGGCGGTGCGGATGTAGAACATCAGGAAGCGGTCGATGATGCGGTAGAGCTCCTCGTCGCTGAGGTCGGTGGCGAACAGTTCGGCGTGGCGCGGGCGCATGCCGCCGTTGCCGCATACGTACAGGTTCCAGCCGTTCTCGGTGGCGATTACGCCGATGTCCTTGCTCTGGGCTTCGGCGCACTCGCGGGTGCAGCCGGAAACGGCGAACTTGAGCTTGTGCGGGGCGCGCAGGCCCTTGTAGCGGTTCTCCAACTGGATCGCCATGCCCACGCTGTCCTGCACGCCGTAGCGGCACCAGGTGCTGCCCACGCAGGACTTCACCGTGCGGGTCGACTTGCCGTAGGCGTGGCCGGTCTCGAAGCCGGCCTCGATCAGTTCGCCCCAGATCGCCGGCAGGTCCTCCAGGCGGGCGCCGAACAGGTCGATGCGCTGGCCGCCGGTCACTTTGGTGTAGAGCGCGTACTTCTGCGCCACCTGGCCCAGCACCACCAGCTTGTCGGGGGTGATCTCCCCGCCAGGCACGCGGGGAACGACGGAGTAGGTGCCGTTCTTCTGCATATTGGCCATGAAGGTGTCGTTGGTATCCTGCAGCGGGATGTGGGCCGCGTCGGTGATCGGCTCGTTGAAGCAGGAAGCCAGGATCGAGGCCACTGCCGGCTTGCAGATATCGCAGCCGAGTTTGTGGGTCTCGGGGTTGCCGTGCTTCTCCATCAGCTCGCTGAAGGTCTTGATGCCCTCCACCCGTACGATGTCGTAGAGCTCCTGGCGGGTATGGGCGAAGTGCTCGCAGATCGACTTGTCGACCTCCACGCCGCGGCTCTCGAGCTCATGGTCCACCAGGTTCTTGAGCAGGGCGGCGCAGCCGCCGCAGCCGGTGCTGGCCTTGGTGGCGCCCTTCACCGCGCCGAGATCCACGGCGCCGGCGTCGATCGAGGCGCACACGTCACCCTTGGTGACGTTGTGGCACGAGCAGATGGTGGCGGTGGCCGGCAGGGCGTCCGGCCCCAGCGCGGGGGCGGCTTCGCCACCGGCGGGCAGGATCAGCGCAGCCGGGTCCTCGGGCAGCTCGATGCGGTTGGCGTAGTACTGGTGCAGGGTGTCGTAGTAGCTGTTATCCCCCACCAGCATGGCGCCCACCACGCGCTTGCCGTCGCTGGAAACCACCAGCTTGCGGTACTGCTGCTTGATGGGGTCGAGGAAACGGTACTGCCGTGCGCCGGGGGTGCGGTCGCCGTGGGCGTCGCCGATGGAGCCCACGTCGACGCCCATCAGCTTGAGCTTGGTGCTCATGTCGGCGCCGCGGAAGGTTTCGCCACCTTCGAGGAGCGTTGAGGCCGCGACCTTGGCCATCTGGTAACCGGGGGCGACCAGGCCGAAGATGCTGTTGTTCCACAGCGCCACTTCGCCAACGGCGAGGATGGCCGGGTCGCTGGTCAGGCAGCTGTCGTCGATCACCACGCCGCCGCGCTCGCCGATCTCCAGGCCGCAGTCGCGGGCCAGCTCGTCGCGGGGGCGTATGCCGGCGGAGAAGACGATGAGGTCGGTTTCCAGCACCTTGTCGTCCTGGAACACCATGCGGTGGCGGCTGGCCTCGCCGTCGACGATCTCCTGGGTGGCGCGGCCGGTGAGCACCTGCACGCCCAGCGCTTCGATCTTCTCGCGCAGCAGTTCGCCGCCTTCGCTGTCCACCTGCATTGGCATCAGCCGCGGAGCGAACTCCACCACGGCGGTGTCCAGGTTGAGCCCGCGCAGGGCGTTGGCGGCTTCCAGGCCGAGCAGGCCACCGCCCACCACCACGCCGGTGGTGGCGGTTTCGGCGGCGGCACGAATGGCGTCGAGGTCCTCCAGGGTGCGGTAGACCAGGCAGCCTTCGCGGTCGTTGCCGGGAATCGGCGGCACGAAGGGGTAGGAGCCGGTGGCCAGCACCAGGCGGTCGTAGCGGTAGCGGCCCTGGGGCGTGACGACCTCGCCCTTGTCGCGGTCGATGGCGGTGACCGCCTCGTGCAGGCGCAGTTCGATGCCGTGCTCGGCGTAGTACTCGCTGGTGGAGAGCGCCAGTGAGGCGGCATCGCGGCCGCTGAAGTACTCGGAGAGGTGCACGCGGTCGTAGGCCAGGTGGCGCTCCTCGCCGAACACGGTGACGGCGTAGCGCTCGGTGGCGCCCTGTTCGACCAGTTGCTCGACCAGGTGGTGGCCGACCATGCCGTTGCCGATGACGATCAGTTGCGGTTT
Organism: Billgrantia sulfidoxydans; assembly: GCF_017868775.1. NCBI lineage: Bacteria > Pseudomonadati > Pseudomonadota > Gammaproteobacteria > Oceanospirillales > Halomonadaceae > Billgrantia > Billgrantia sulfidoxydans. Next base: position 1,162,604 of record NZ_CP053381.1, read on the forward strand.
CGCGGGCGTGTTCATGCGGCCTCCTTGGCGGGGCGTTGCGGTGATTCGTTCGAGGCGTCGTCGAGCAGGGCCTGGGCGTCGGCGGCGCCGAGCAACAGCGCGGCGCGGCAGGCGGTGAGGTCGCGGCCAGCCAAGGCCTGCTCGAAGTACCAGGGTCCGGAGGCGGTGTCGCCGTAAAGCACGACGCCCTCCAGACGGCCGCCTCTCAGCAGCAGGCGGCGGTAGTCGCCCTGCTGGGGATCGCGGTAGCTGAGTACTTCGTGATCGGGTTCGGCTTCGGTGGGGCCGAAGGCGTAGAGCGAGATGCCGCTGACCTTGAGCTTGGTGGCGGTGGGCTGTTCGACGTAGCCCGGTACACCTTCGGCATTGGGGCGGCAGAGCCGCTCGGCCAGCACCTCGACCTGGCGCCAGATCGGCTCGACCAGGCCGTAGAGGTTGCCGCGGTGTTCGCAGCACTCGCCCAGGGCGTGGATCGCCGGGTCGCTGGTGGTCAGCCACTCGTCGACGATCACGCCACGGTTGCTCTCGAGCCCGGCGGCGCGGGCCAGTTCGGCATTGGGCACGATGCCGATGGCCACCACCACGCAGTCGGCGGCGAGCCGGGTGCCGTCGCTCAGATGCGCGGCGCACACCTGGCCCTCGGCGTCGGCTTCCAGGCGCTCGAGCTGGGCGTCGGTATGGATGTCGAGGCCGCGACCGCGCAGCTCGTTTTCCAGCAGGCGGGCGGCGGTGAGATCGAGCTGGCGGTTCATCAGCCGGTCGTCGCGCTGCAGCAGGCTCACCCGCATGCCGCGTTTGCGCAGCCCCTCGGCAGCTTCCAGGCCGAGCAGGCCGCCGCCGATCACTACGGCGTTGCGGCCGGTTTCGGCGGCGCGTGCGAGGGCGTCGGCGTCGTGCAGGTCTCGGAACACGTGCACGCAGGGAAGCTCGAGCCCCGGCACCGGCGGGCGGGCCGGGTTCGAACCGGTGGCCAGCACCAGGCGGTCGTAGTCGAGTTCACGCCCGGCATCGGTGGTGAGGGTGCGTGCGTCGCGGTCGATGGCCTCCACCCGCTCGCCGAGGATGAGTTCGATGCCCTGCTCGGCATACCATTCGGCGCTGCGCAGGGTGAGGGCCTCGCGCTGCATTTCGCCGGCCAGCAGCGGCGAGAGCAGGATGCGGTTGTAGGCCGGCGTCTGCTCGGCCCCGATGACCGTGATCCTGGCGGGGCGCTCGGTCCGGGCGAGGAGTGCCTCGGCCAGCCGGTGGCCGGCCATGCCATTGCCGACGATGACCAGGTGCTCGACGGTGGATGTCTCGGGATGTCGCCTTGGCATGCGAACACCTCCTCTCGCTGCGCTTGTCAGAATGACGGGCCTATAACGCAACGACGCCTCGGCGCTTCCCCTGTCGATTCGAGGATCGAACCGGGGAGCACAGAGACGTCGTTGTCGCTTTCATGTGGGCGATCGCCTTTGATCGCCGCTCTGTCCTGCAGGTATCAAGATTCCGGCCAAGGTAACAGGTGCGTGATCTTTTTCCTTTTGTGCCAGTGTCTTGGGGAGGAGGTCGAAGGTCTCGGTGCAGGCCGGTCAGCGCTCAGCTTGGCCGGCCGTGCACATCAGTGGTGCGTTGCGGCATCGAAATGCACAGGGCTGTAGCACGCCGCCAGCAGCGCGGGGTCGAAGCGGCCACCCTGGGCTTCCAGTTGACGCACGATGGGTTCGGCGAAGTGCAGGGCGGCCTGCGGCGTCGGGCGCAGCAGGTCCCCCCCGCAGAGCTGCTGATGGATGGGCGCTGCATCGCTGTCGAGGGTGTCGAGGTGGCGAATCGAGCGATCGAGGTAGGGCGGCAGGGCCAGCCATTCATGTGCCTGACGGCGATGATCCGGCGAGGCGGCCAGCCACTCGCCGGCTGCTACCAGGGCGCGCAGCAGGGCGGCCAGTGTGGCCGGGTAGCGCTGCGCCCAGGAGCGGGTCACGCCGAGTACCTTCTCCGGGTGGCCGGGCCACAGCTGGGCGCCGGTGGCGACCAGTTGGCCCGCGCCGCAGTGGCGGGCCAGGGTGCCCCAGGGCTCGCCGGCGCAGAAGCCGTCGATCTGGCCGTCGCGCAGGGCTTCCACCATGCGCGGCGGCGGCAGGGCGACCAGCTCGACGTCGCGGTCGGGGGCGATGTCGCCCAGGGACAACCATTCGCGCAGCTGGTAGTGCTGGCAGGAGTAGGGATACACCATGGCCAGGCGCGGGCGCCTGCTGCTGCCCGAGCCGCGCAGCCAGTTGCCCAGCGCCAGGGCGCTGCTGCCCGGGTCTGCGTCGAGGGCGGCACCGCTGGCCTGACACAGCGACGTGGAGAGCGTGATGGTATTGCCGTTGCGCGAGAGCAGCAGCGGAGCCAGCGTTTCGCAGGGCGCGCGGCCCAGGCCCAGGCTCATGGCCAGCGGCATGGGGGCGAGCATCTGCGCACCGTCGAGCAGGCCGGCGGCGACCTTGTCGCGCAGGGTGGCCCAGGCGTTCTCCCGCGACAGGCTGACGTCCAGCCCCTGGGCGGCGAAGCAGCCCCGTTCGCGGGCGACGATCAGCAGGGCGGCATCGAGCAGCGGCACGAAGCCGAGGGTGAGGCGCGCGAGTTCCGGGCTGGCGGCGTGAAGTGGCGGTTGGCTCATGAGCGGGTTCCCCGTTTGTCGGCGGCGTGCCCCTGGGGCAATAGCGGGTTCAGGCGGCCGAGAATGTCGACGACGCTGTCGGCGACCTCGGCGATACGCTGGCCGCGGTCCATGGCGAGCTTGCGCAGCATGCGGTAGGCCTGCTCCTCGTCGCAGCCCTGATGCTTCATCAACAGGCCCTTGGCGCGCTCGATACGCTTGCGCTCGGCCAGCTGGTTGCGCGCCTTGTCCAGCTCCTGGCGCATGCTGTGGAAGGCGTCGAAGCGGGCGATAGCCACCTCGACGATGGCCTCCACGCGCTCCGGCACCAGGCCGTCGACGACGTAGGCGCTGACGCCGGCCTTGAGCGCGGCCTGCAGCGTGTCGGAATCGTGCTGGTCGGCAAAGAACACCACCGGGCGCGGGTTCTCGCGGTTGAGCAGCGCCATGCTCTCCAGCGTGTCGCGGTCGGGGCTCTCCATATCGATGATCACCACGTCGGGCTGATGGCGCGCGACCATCTCGTTGAGGCTGGCCGGGTTCGAGAGCCGGCAGATGACCCGGTGTCCCTCGGCCATCAGCGCCTCCTCAACCATGGCGGCACGTACCACCTCGTCGTCGACCAGCAGAATGTTCAGGGGTGGTGGCATAGGGTCTCGCTCGTGAATGGCATGCCTAGGTGGTCTTTTCCTGTCTCCAAGCAAGAAACATTCCATGTTTCGCTTCGTCGCAGGCGGGTGGCGCCTCAGCCGGCGCTGGCGGCGGGCAGCCAAGTCATCCGGCGTGCCCGCTCGGCACTAGCCTGGTGCAAGGGCGGAGCCGGTCGTGGGGAAATGGTGCAGGGCAGCATGCGGGAGGGGCGCGGGAAAAGAGGCATCTAGCTGATAGCCGTTCGGTCTTCGGTGGATGGCACGCTTCCTGCTTGATGCGGGTCAATACTCTACCGAGGGCGCCATGCGGCGCCCCGAGCGGCAACGACGCCCGCCAACGCCGCCCTTCGGGGTTGGTCGTTGGCGGGCGTCGTCGTTTCGCCAGGAACAGACAGGAGATCGACATGCGCGAGGCCCGAACCACTTGCCCATACTGCGGCGTCGGCTGTGGCGTGCTGGCCAGCGTCGAGGATGGCGAGATCGTCGACGTACAGGGCGACCCGGCGCACCCGGCCAACTTCGGCCGGCTGTGCGTGAAGGGCTCGGCGCTGCACGAGACGCTGGGGCACCATGGCCGCCTGACCCGGCCCAGGGTCGACGGTGTCGAGACCGACTGGGACACGGCGCTGGACGCCGTCGCCGAGCGGCTCACGGCGGTGCGCGACCGCCACGGTGCGCAGGCCGTCGCCGCCTATCTTTCGGGGCAACTGCTCACCGAGGACTATTACGTCGCCAACAAGCTGTTCAAGGGATTTCTCGGCACGCCGCACCTGGATACCAACTCGCGGCTGTGCATGGCCTCGGCGGTGGCGGCCCACAAGCGTGCCTTCGGCGCCGACGCCGTGCCGTGCAGCTACGAGGATCTCGAAGAGGCCGAGCTGGTGGTGCTGGTGGGCTCCAACCTGGCCTGGAACCATCCGGTGCTCTACCAGCGCCTCAAGGTGGCCAAGCAGCGCAACCCGCTGCTGCGGGTGGTGGTAATCGACCCGCGGGTCACCGATACCTGCGAGATCGCCGACCTCTACCTGGGGCTCGCGCCGGGCAGCGATGCGCGCCTGTTCACCGGGCTGCTGGCGTGGATGGCCGAGCGCAACAGGCTCGACCGGGTCTACCTGGAGGCGCATGCCCAGGGCATCGAGGAGGCGCTCGCCGCGGCGCGCGAGCAGGACGCCTCGGTGGAGGCCATCGCCGCCGACTGCGACGTCGATGCCGAGCGCCTGGAGACCTTTTTCTACTGGTTCGCCACCCACCTGCACGTGGTCACGCTGTTCTCCCAGGGGGTGAACCAGTCGAGCAGCGGCACCGACAAGGGCAACGCCATCATCAACTGCCACCTGGCCGGCGGCAAGATCGGCCTGCCCGGGGCGGGGCCGTTCTCGATCACCGGCCAGCCCAACGCCATGGGCGGGCGCGAGGTGGGCGGGCTGGCCAACCAGTTGGCCGCCCACATGGACTACGACACCCCCGGCGCGCGGGATCGCGTCACGCGTTTCTGGGCCACCGAACGGCTGGTGCCGTCGCTGCCCGATGGCCCCGGCCACAAGGCGGTGGCGCTGTTCGAGGCGATCGAGCGCGGCGAGGTGCAGGCGCTGTGGATCATGGCCACCAACCCGGCCGTGAGCCTGCCGCGGGCCGACCGGGTGCGCGCGGCGCTGGAGAAATGCCCGTTGGTGATCGTTTCCGAGTGCATGGCCGACGCCGACCTGCTGGCCTATGCCGACATCGTGCTGCCGGCCTCGAGCTGGTCGGAGAAGGACGGCACCGTGACCAACTCCGAGCGGCGCATATCGCGCCAGCGCGGCATCCTGCCGCCACCGGGGGAGGCGCGCCACGACTGGTGGATCGTCTGCGAGGTGGCCAAGCGGCTGGGTTTCGGCGAGGCCTTCGACTACAGCCATCCCGGCGAGATCTTCGACGAGCACGCCCGGCTCTCGGGCTTCGAGAATGCGGGGGAGGGGCGCAGGCTGTTCGACATTTCCGGCCTGGTCGGGCTCGACCGGGCCGCTTACGAGGCCCTGGCGCCGATCCAGTGGCCGGTGAACGCCGCTGCCCCCCACGGCACCGCCCGGCTGTTCACCGATGGCCGCTTCGCCACGCCGGACGGCCTCGCGCGGATGCTGCCGGTGCGCCCGCGCCCGCCGGCACAGGCGCTCGACGCCGCGCGGCCGCTGCGGCTCAACACCGGGCGCGTGCGCGACCAATGGCACACCATGACCCGCACCGGCCGTGCACCGCGGCTGATGAATCACCGCGCCGAGCCGTTCATCGAGCTCACCCCGGAAGACGCCGCCGAGTGGGGCGTGGCGGAGCATGGCCTGGCGCGCCTGGCGGGAGCGGGCGGCGACTATGTCGGCCGGGTGCGGGTGTCGCGTGGGCAGCGTCGCGGCGAGGTGTTCGTGCCGATGCACTGGAGCGGCTACTTCAGCGGCACGGCGCGCATGGGGGCGCTGCTCGAGGCGCACCTCGACCCCTTCTCCGGCCAGCCGGAATCGAAGCACGGCGCGGTGGCGCTGGCGCCGCTGGCGGTGGAATGGGAGGCCACCCTGCTGGTGGCCGACGACCTGGGCGTGGCGGAATCGAGCTGGTGCGACGAGAGCCGCTACTGGGCACGCATTCCGCTGCACGGCTGCCAGCGATGGCAGTTGGCTGGCGGCGAGAGCGCCTGCGGCGGGGTTGCGAAAAAAACGGCGCAGCGCGACTGGCTGACCTGGCTCGAGGCAACGCTGCCGGTGGCGCCGACGCTGTGGTGCACCGATCCGGCTACCGGAAGGCTGCGTGCCGCCGGGGTGGATGCCGCAGGGCGCCTGCGCTGGTGGCTGATGGCGGGGCCGCCGCTGGAGCTGCCCAACCTGGCCTGGCTCGATGCGCGCTTCGAGGAGGCCAGCGCCGGCGCGGGGCTCTCGGCGCAGCACCGCCGCCGCCTGCTGGCCGGTTGCGACGACGGCGCCGCCAACCAGGGGCCGGTGGTGTGCAGCTGCCATCAGGTGGGCCAACGCGCTATCCTAGAGGCCATCCGTGAAGGCGACGACAGCGTCGAGGCGTTGGGCGCCAGGCTGGCCTGCGGCACCCAGTGCGGAAGTTGCGTTCCCGAGCTGAAAGCGCTGATCGAAGAGGAGAAGGCCCATGCGAGCGCTGAGCCAATTGAAGTCACTGCTGTCGCCTGAGCTGTCGCGCCTGGCGCAGCGGCCCCGGGCGCTGGGGCAGGCGGCGTTCTCGCGTCTGCACGGCCTGGGCCATATCGTGCGTTCGCCGTTCGGCCGTTCCACGCGCGTCGAGGCGCCCACCCTGACGCTGGACGGCGAGTGCCGTGCCGGCCGGGTCTACCTGGTGGGGGCGGGCAGCGGCGACGTCGAGCTGCTCACGCTCAAGGCGGCGCGCCTGCTGCAGCAGGCCGAGGCGGTGGTCTACGACCGCCTGGTGGGCGACGACGTGCTGGCGCTGATTCCCGCCGGCCACGAGCGCTACTACGTGGGCAAGGAGCGTGGCCACCACAGCGTGCCCCAGGCCGAGATCGGCGCTTTGCTGGTGAGGCTGGCGCGGGAGGGCAAGTCGGTGGTGCGGCTCAAGGGCGGCGACCCCGGCGTATTCGGGCGCATGGGCGAGGAGCTCGCCGCACTGGCCGAGGCCGGCGTCGAGGCCGAGATCGTGCCGGGCATCACTGCTGCCTCGGCGGCCGCGGCCGGCATGGGCATCCCGCTCACCGACCGCGCCCACGCCCAGCAGCTGCGCTTCGTCACCGCCCAGCTGTGCCGCAAGGACGGCGAGCCCGACTGGGCCACCCTGGCGCGCCAGGACGAGACGCTGATCTTCTACATGGGCCTGACCAAGGTCGAGGCCATCTGTGCCGGGCTGCGCCGCAATGGGCTGCCCGACGACTGGCCGATCATGCTGGTGGCCAACGCCAGCCTGCCCGAGCAGGCGTCGCTGGTGGGCACCCTGGCCGACATGCCGGGCAAGCTGGCCGCCTCGCCGCTGCCTTCACCCTGCCTGATTGTGGTCGGCAGCGTGGTGCGCATGGTCGCGACCAGCCCGGCCGCTGCCCCGTCTGCCCAGACCAAGGGCCACATGCACCAAGAGTGAGCGACGACACGCCGGGATGCACCGGCGTGGCCGATCTCGCCCGGGGCATAGCGCCTCTCTGACCGCCGGTCGTCGAATCCCCGTGGCTGGCGGCATCGCTTGAGCCCCCCGCGGTTGCCTTCCGCTGGCTTCCTTGTCGCAGTTGCCAATGAGTTGGCACGCAACGTGCTTGTTCATGGCAGGGCTCTGCTGCCAATGCAGGCGGGCCGGCGGGATCAACGACGATCGCCGCTGCCTTTCTTCGCAGGCCCACGACAACGCGACGAACACAGGCAAAGGCGCCTGAAGCTTAAGAGCTTCAGGCGCCTTTGCGTTTGTCACGTCAGCCACGAGACGAGAGGCGCCACGCGCGTAAGAACGTTATGTCCTATCTGCTTCCTTCCGAGTTCGCGACCAAGATGGTGGATGCCGGCGAGTCCAAGCTCCACATGGCCACCCGGGACGTCCTGATCCGCGCCTTCATGGCGGGGGCCATCCTGGCCCTGGCCGCGGTGTTCGCGGTGACCATCACGGTCCAGACCGGTTCGGCCATCCTCGGGGCCGCGCTGTTCCCGGTCGGCTTCTGCATGCACTACCTGATGGGCTTCGACCTGCTGACCGGGGTCTTCGTACTGACGCCGCTGGCCTGGCTGGACCGGCGCCCCGGCGTCACCATCGAGAGGATCCTGATCCACTGGGGCAAGGTCTTCTGCGGCAACCTGGCCGGCGCCCTGACCGTGGCGGTGCTGATGGCGATCGTCTTCACTTACGGCTTCGCCACGCCGCCGGACGAGGTGGGGCAGAAGATCGCCGGTATCGGCCATGCCCGTACCGTGGGCTACAAGGAGTTTGGCGCGGCGGGCATGCTGACCATCCTGATTCGCGGCATCCTGTGCAACTGGATGGTCTCGCTCGGTGTCGTCGGGGCGATGATCTCGACCACGGTGGGCGGCAAGGTGATCGCCATGTGGATGCCGATCATGGTGTTCTTCTTCATGGGCTTCGAGCACTCCATCGTCAACATGTTCCTGTTCCCCTCGGCGCTGATGATGGGCGGCGACTTTTCGATCGCGGATTACCTGATCTGGAACGAGATCCCCGTGGTGGTAGGCAACCTGATCGGCGGGCTCTCGCTGACCGGGCTGACGCTCTACACCACCCACGTGCGCACGGCGCCGCTGCGCGATATCTGAGATGTCGGCTTTCGAACCCGGCCGGATGCTGCGGGTGTCGCTGGGCCAGTGCTCGGAGGCAGGGCGCAAGGCGGTCAACCAGGACTTCCACGGCGCCTACGTGCCCCGCGAACCGCAGCTTTCGAGCAAGGGCATCGTGGTGGCGCTGGCCGATGGCATCAGCAGCAGCGAAGTGAGCCGGGTTGCCAGCGAGGCGGCGGTGAAGGGGTTCATCGAGGACTACTACTCCACCGCCGAAAGCTGGACGGTGAAGACCTCGGCGCAGCGGGTGCTGGTGGCGACCAACTCCTGGCTGCACGCCCAGAGCCGGCGCAGCGAATACCGCTGGGATAAGGACCGGGGCTACGTCTGCACCTTCACCGCACTGGTGCTCAAGTCCGCCACGGCGCACGTTTTCCACGTCGGCGATGCGCGGCTCTATCGGCTTGCCGCTGGCCGCCTGGAGCCGCTGACCCGCGAGCACCGCGCCTGGGTGGCACCCGACAGAAGCTACCTCAGCCGGGCGATGGGCGTCAGCGAGCAGCTCGAGATCGATTACCTCGCGCTGCCCGTCGCGGCAGGGGAAACCTTCCTGCTGATGACCGACGGCATTCACGAGCACGTCGGCGAGGCGGCGATGCTGGCGGCGCTGGCCGAGCACGAAGGCGACCTGGACGCCGCTGCCGCCGCCATCGTGCAGGAGGCTTATGCCCAGGGCAGCGACGACAATCTGACGGTGCAGGTGGTGCGGGTCGAGGAAGTACCTCCGCCAGGGGCCGGCGAGATCGCCCCGGGAGCGGTGTCGCTGCCGTTTCCGCCAGCCCTCGCGCCGCGCATGGTGCTGGAGGGGTATCGCATCGTCAGGCAGCTCCATGCCAGCCACCGCAGTCACGCCTACCTGGCGGTGGACGAAGCCAGCGGCGAGCAGGTGGTGATCAAGATGCTCTCTACCGAGCTTCAGCAGGATCCCGCCCAGGTGGAACGCTTCCTGATGGAGGAGTGGATCGGCCGGCGCATCGACAGCGCGCATGTCGTCAAGCCGCACCGCTCGGAGCGTCGGCGCCAATATCTCTACAGCGTGACGGAATACATCGAGGGACAGACCCTGGCCCAGTGGTTGCGCGACCATCCGCACCCGGCCCTGGAGACGGTGCGCGGCCTCGTCGAACAGCTGGCCTGCGGCCTGCGTGCCTTCCATCGCCTGGAGATGGTGCACCAGGACCTTCGGCCGCTTAACGTGATGATCGATGCCACCGGCACGGTGAAGATCATCGACCTGGGGTCGGTGCGCGTGGGTGGGCTGGTTGAGACCGCTTCGGCGCAAGCGGGGGAGGTACCGCTGGGTACGCTGGCGTACACTGCGCCGGAGTGCTTTCTGGGCGAGCCGGCCACGCCACGCTCGGACCTGTACTCGCTGGCCGTGATCGCCTATCAGCTGCTCACCGGGGAGCTGCCCTACGGGACCCAGGTGGCCCAGGCGCGTACCCGCGCGGCGCAGCGGCGGCTGAGCTATCGCCCCGCGCTGGCCAGCAATCGCGAACTCCCGGCCTGGGTCGACGAGGTACTCAGGAAGGCGCTGCACCCCATGCCCGAGAAGCGCTTCGATGCACTGTCGGAGTTCGTCCACGAGCTGCGCCAGCCGAGCCGCGAGTTCCTCGCCCGGGCCCGCCCGCCGCTGATCGAACGCGACCCCGTACTGTTCTGGAAAGGCGTGGCCGCACTGCTGGCGCTGCTCGTTCTCGTGCTGCTGCTCGAGTGAGGCTGCGGGGTGCTTTACATTCGCTGCTAGGCCCGCGAACTCTTGCCGGGGCGCTGACGGCGAGCGGCGAGGGCGTGCACGAGCTGTCGCTTGTTCATGCTCGAGCGGCCGCCGATGCCCCGCTCGCTGGCCAGCCGGTATAGCTCGTCCTTGCTCTTCGCTTCGAGCTTCGTCGCCTCACCGTCCGGCTTGCGCTCGGCGTGCCCGTCGGGCTTCGGCTGCTCGGCCGTTTTCTCAGGTTGGGGCCTCCCTGCCAGCTCCATACATGCCTTCACCGCATCCAGCAGCTCCTCGCGTTTCATCTTCGACGTGCCGGAGATTCCATACTTCCTCGCCATGTCGAGCAGCTCGGCCTTGGTGCGCAGGTTGAGCCCGTACGCGTGCTCATGCTCGCCCACGCTGAAGGGGAGCGGTTCGGCTTCGTCGGCCGCCTTGAGCGTCTCTATCATCTGCTCGAGATACTCGATCACCTTCTTACGCTGGGCTTTTTCGCTGACGTTCCAGGCATGGCTGCTGGCCCGCTTGTGGGCGACCTTGAATTTCCTGCCCTCCAGGCAGGTCATGTAGTTGTTGGCGTCGAGCTTGTCGACGCGCTGGTGGGAGACGATCAACCAGTTGTACTCCGTGCCGACGGGGGCGCCGGACTCCTCAGGGGCGCGAGCCGCCCGCCGCTTGGTGGTCTGGTAGTAGATCTCCCACTCGTCGGGGGTGATCTTGCGCTCGCGCCACTCGCCCTGGTCGTAGTACCACTTGTGCGAGCGGCCGACTTGCATTCCCGAATAGCCCTGGCCTCCGTGCTGCTTGAGGCGGTCATAGCCCTGTGGCCTGCGTTCGTCATCAGCCATCGTCGCTGTCCTCCCTGGTGGCGTTCGATATGGGCGTCTGCTTCATAGAGGCAGCATAGCCGATAGGGTTTCCCGTGATCGGTTCGCGCGGCGGCATCTGCTAGGCTGAGCCCACAGGCGCCTGGAAGGGCGCGGGCGGATGCCGCTGCAACCGGCAAGGAGCCGATATGTCCGATAGGGAGAGTGCCACCGACGCGATCTCGTCTTTCACCCGCCGTGCATTGATCGTCATCGGGCTCGTCGGCCTGGTGTCGGTGCTGCTCTATTTCGCCAACCGGCTGCTGGGTGTGCTGCTGCTGGTGTTTGCCAGCGTTCTGGTCGCGGTGGCCATCGACGGAATGGTGCGGCTGTGCCAGCGCTACCTGCCGCTGTCGCGACCCTGGGCGCTGGTGCTGGCCGCCGTTCTGATCCTGCTGGTCCTGGTGGGGCTGGGGGCGCTGGTCGGGCCGCCGCTGATGGAGCAGCTCTCGCAGCTGACCCAGGAATTGCCGCAGGCGTTTCAGCAGCTCGTCGGCATGGCTCGCGAATTGCCCGGGGTCGAGCAGGCGCTGGGTGGGGTCGAGGACCCGGCCCGCTCGCTGGCACAGCCGGTGCTGAATCGCGCGACGAGCGTCTTGTCGACCACCTTCGATGCGCTGACCAGCTTTCTGCTGGCCCTGTTGGTTGGCGTCTATCTCGTGGTCGACCCGGCCGAATATGCCCGCAACCTGCTGATGCTGTGCCCGCCGGCTCGACGCGAGCGGCTGGGGCAGGTGCTGGGCATGCAGGGGCAGGCGCTACGGCTGTGGCTGATCAGCCGGCTGATCTCGATGGTGTTCATCGGGGTGTTCGTGGCGCTGGGCCTCGCCGTCATGGGGGTTCCGATGGCCGGGGCCCTGGGACTGATCGCGGGGCTCCTCACCTTCATCCCCTACCTGGGGCCGATCCTGGGCGTGATTCCCACCGTGCTGATCGCCTTCCTCCAGGCGCCGCAACTGGGGCTTTACGCCGTGCTTCTCTACTTGTTCATCGAGACGTTGGAGTCCAACGTCGTGACGCCCCTGGCGGCCAAGGGCATGGTGCGCTTGCCCCCAGCCTACACCGTGGTGGTGCAGCTCGCCGGCGGGGTCGTGGCGGGGGTCGCCGGCGTGATGCTTGCCACGCCGCTCGCGGTGGCGATCGCAGTGGCGGTGCAGATGCTCTATGTGGAGGACGTGCTGGGCGACGATGTCGAGGTGCTGGGAGAGCCCTAGGCGGAACGAGCGCTCATGGTCGATAGACCAGCACCGTGTAGTTGCGTCCCTCGATTTCCTCGAAGTTCTTGAGCTTGTCCATCAGGTGCTGATCGAGCCGCTTGCCTTCATGCAGCAGTAGCATGCCGCTGGCGGAGTAAATGTCCTGGGCCAGAATCATGCCCGGCTTTACCTGGCTCGTTTCTAGGGAAATGACCGCTTTGCCACTGGTCTGCAGGTCCGGAGCTTTTTCGACACACAGCTTGACGAAATCATGGCACAGCTCGGGGTCGTAGATGCGTCCCGCAAACTTGCGCAGCAGAGCCAATGCCTGCGGGCGTGGCACTTCACGTGGCAGGACCATGCCACGCTGGAGTTCGATGAAGTCCACGGCCAGCCCCAGCAGGCGTGAACCATAGGGAATGTCACTGCCTTCGAGTCGATCGGGAAAACCGTTGCCGTTCCAGCGTTCGCGATGGTGGCGAACGAATTTTGCCGCTCTCTTCAGCTGAGGCATTGCCATGAGATGGTTCTCGCCGCTGACCGGGTAATGCTGGTAGGCAGTCCGTTCATTGGCCGACAGCTGCTCGGACGGGGTGGCAAGTAAATGATCGTCCCAGGTGAGTTTGCCGATGTTGTAGAGTGCGGCAGCCAGCTGCAGGTCTTGCTGTAACGTATGGTCCAGCGCGTGTGTCTCGCAGAACGCAGTGACCAGGGCATATACCTGTTCGTTTGTCTGAAGATGGCGAGGCAGGCGATGATGGAGAAGATCGCCGATTACGCGTGCTGTCGTCACATGCATGTGCAGCAGCTCATCGTACGTCTTATCCAGCATTTCGGCGGTTTGCTTGAGCTCTTGCTGAGTTGCCTCGATCCGTTGCTCCAGCGCAGCATTGAGCGCGATCAGATCCTGGTTCTGTTCGAGCAGCGCCATCTCGCGCTGCATCCACTCGCGCTGAGTGCCGAGATGCTCCCGCGATCGGCGAAGCAGCAGGCGAAGTCTCTCTTCGTGCCACGGTTTGGGGATAAAGCCGTAGACGTGCCCTTCGTCGATAGCGCGAAGTGCCTCTTCTAGGCCGGAGGAAACATCGGTCATGAGCAGGCGAATACAGTCCGGCCAACGCTCCTGGATGAGCTCCAGCACTTCGTGGCCATCCAGGCCTGGCGTGAGCGCGTCGCATAGCACCATGTCGACGGGCTCGAGTTCCAGGATCGCCAGGGCATCCTGCGCGCTTTCAGCATGCAGGACGCGTAAGCCCTCCTGCTCCCCTATGTCGGAGAGAGACGACAGGGTTTCGGTGTCCTCGAGTACCAGCAACAGCGTTACCGGCTCGGGATCTGCCTGAGCCGGCATCTGGCCTGGCTGCCGTTGTTCGTCGTGAATCGCTTCGCCTTCCATGCTGCTCCCCCCAACCATTGAAGCAGTGAGCCGAATTCGGCTTTAACTGCGATATCGGCCACATTGGGAGAAGCTTTAGGGAATGCTGCGTTTCAGTTCGACAGATGCGCCAACACAGTATCGACGCTGCTCTTGTCGACCACACCGCGTTCGGTGTCAATGCCGACGTACGACACCACGCCATCCTCGGCGATCAGTGCGAAGCGCAGGCAGCGAATGCCCATGCAGGCGCCACTGGCATCCTTCTCCATGCCCAGGGCGCGGGTGAATTCGGCGTTGCCATCGGCCAGCATCAGGATCGCCTCGGCGTTCTGGTCCTTCTGCCAGGCGCGCATCACGAAGGCGTCGTTGACCGCCATGCAGGCCAGGGTGTCGACCTTCTCCAGCACCTTGTCGGCCTTGATCACGAAGCCGGGCATGTGGGTGTTGGAACAGCCGGGGGTGAAGGCGCCGGGCACCCCGAACAGCACCACCCGCTTGCCGGCGAACAGCTCGCCGGTGGAGATGTCCTCGGGCCCGTCGGGGCCGTTGGTCTTGATGGTGACGTCGGGAATCTTGTCGCCTACGGAAATGGGCATGGACAGCTCCTGTTCATCTATTCGGTGGGAACACTGTAGTGCAAATCGGCACCCGGGTGCGTTGCCGAGTGTAGCGGCGGTCAACTGCCCTGATAGGCGTCGAAGACTTCCTGGCCGGTCATGTCGTGGGTCTCGTTGGCGAAGCGGTAGTACTCGGGTTTCTGGTCGATGAAGATCTGGCTGTCGAAATTCCACGCTTCGCCGCCGTCGACCAGGCCCACCGGAACGGCATAGTGGTTGCCGGTCTTGAGGCGGTAGAAGAGATGGGTGCCGCAGCGTCGGCAGAAGCCGCGTTCGGCCCAATCCGACGAGGCATAGACGGTGACGTTCTCCTCGCCTTCGATCTCGACGTCGCTGACCGACTCCAGCGCCAGCAGCGGGCCGCCGCCCCAGGTGCGGCACATGCTGCAGTGGCAGGCGCCGACGTTCTGCTTGTTGACGGCCACGGCGACCCTGACCGCGCCGCACAGGCAGCTGCCGCGTGCATTCATCCCGTCCTTCATGTCGCTCCTCCTCTCGTCGTGTAAGCCGTGGGCGCGACGTCGCCCAAGTCACCAGTGTAGCCGCTGATCGCGGGCATTTACCGTACTCCTCTGACCGTCCCCACATGCCGTGGGCGCGCACCCGGGTCGACCCGCATGCCCGCGTCTCCCTGATCGGTTAGTCGGACTGGAAGGCTTGACGGTGAAAGGCGGCCGCAGCCTCGACCTCGGCAATGCCGGTAATGCCGGGCTCGGGGATGGCGCCACCGGCCAGCACGCTCAGCACCACCCTCACGCCGCGTGCCAGGGAGACGAGGTGATAACCCCCCTCCAGGACAAGGACCAGGCGACCTTGGCAGTGACGCCTCGCCAGGTCCTGAAGGATGCCGGTCATGGCGGCGAAACCCTCGTAGGAGACGTTCAGCGCGAGGTCGAAGGGGTGCGGGTCGAACCCGGCCGACACCAGGATCAGCTCCGGCTGGAACCAATCGGCGGCGGGGACGAGGATCTCCTTGAAGGCCTTGATATAGGCCTGGTCGCCGGCGCCCGCCGGCATGGGCACGTTGACGGTGGTGCCCTCTCCCAGGCCGGCACCGATCTCCTCCAGTTTCCCGGTCCCCGGGTAGAAGGGCGAGGCCCGGTGGATGTCGCAGAACAGCACATCGGGATCCGCCCAGAAGATGTCCTGGGTACCGTTGCCGTGATGAGCGTCCCAGTCGACGATCATCACGCGACGACAGCCGAGGGCCTCCCGCGCATGCGCAGCGGCGACCGCCACGTTGTTGAACAGGCAGAAGCCCCTGGCGCGGACCGGCTCGGCGTGGTGACCTGGCGGGCGGACCAGGGCAAAGGCGCTCTCCGCGCGACCGTCGAGTACCGCTTCGACCGCGGCGATGGCGGTGCCGGCGGCCACTTCGGCGGCCTCGATACTGCCGCTGGACACCGCCGTGGTATCCACGTCGAGCCAGGCATTCTTGCCGCGTAGATCGAAGATATGGCTGAGATAGGAACTGGTGTGGACGCGTCCCAGCTGCTCCCTGGTCGCCGGCTTGCCGCTCTCGAAGCGCAGGCCGGGGACCGGTTCGAGTTCGAGGAGGTTGAGGATGGCGCTCAGTCGTCCGGCGTGTTCCGGATATTTCCAGGGGACATTGAGCGACGCAAGGAGCTGGCGGATGCGCCGCTCCATGCGGTTGGGCAGGAAAGGCGCGTCGGTATCCGGCTGGTGAGACAGGACGCGCTCGTCATAAAAGGCGATGACGCTGTTGGGCTCGGCCACGTGCAGCTCCTGCAGGAAAGGTGTCGTTTTCCCACAGCATAGCCGCTTGTAAAACGCTAGCCGGCTGGATCCAGGGGCGACTCCTGAATCATTGCGCGCAGCGCCGCGGCGGCGGCCGAGAGCGGGTGGCGATGGCGAATGACGATGCCCAGCGGGCGCTCGACGTCGGGTGTCGTCAGCGGTCGGTAGTCGATGCCGTCGGTGGCGATCTGGCGAAAGCTCAGTCGCGGCAGCACGCTGATGCCGAGCCCGGCGGCGACCATGCGGCCCACGGTGGCGATCTGGCTGGCGTCGCACAGGATCGAAAGCGGCGCGCCCACCTCGGCCATGATGCGGTCGATGTCCTGGCGCGAGCTGGAGAGGCGACTGATGCCGATGAAGGGGTGTCCGGCCAGCTGCCGCCAGTGCACGCTCGCTTGCTCGAGCAGCGGATGACCGCTGGGGCAGACCGCCACGTAGCGATCCACCAGCACCGGCTCGAAGGCGAGCTCCTCGGTGTCGTGGGGGGCCACCGACAACCCCAGGTCGGCGCGCCCCTCGCGCACCAGCTGGCTGACCTGCTCGGCCAGCACGTCGTGCAGGCTCAGGTTGATGCGCGGGTAGCGGGCGTGAAAGGTGGCGATGATGCCTGGCAGCAGCCCCGCCGCTAGGGTGGGCAGGGCGGCCACGGTGACCTTGCCGCGCTGCTTGGAGAAGCGCTCGCCGAGATCCTCGAAGGCCTCGGACCAGTCATGCAGCAGGCGTACCGCCACCGGCAGGAAGGCCTCGCCCTCGGGGGTCAGGCTGAGCTGGCGTGTGGCGCGCGAAAATAGCGCGCCGCCCACCGTCTCCTCGAGCTTGCGCAGGGCGATGGAGATCGCCGGCTGGGAGAGATGGATACGCTCGCTGGCTTCGGCGAGGCTGCTCGACTGGGCCACGGCGACGAAGGCGCGCAGCTGCTTGATGCTGGGATTCATTTGGAAAGTAAAACACAAGTTAAAAACTATTCAATATACAAAACATAGGGGGCGCACCATGCTGATCGAGTGGGATGACCCCATCCGCCACCTGACAACAACAAGCCCGCCAGGCCGGGCCCAAAGGAGCCACTCATGAAGCCAACGCCAAAGATGAAGACCCTGCTGGCCGCCATGACGGCCAGCGCCGCGTTTGTTGCCGCTGCCGCCACCGCTCAGGCCGAAGAGCGCCTGCTGATCGGCTCGACCTCCAGTTCGTCGAGCCACTATGGCTACTTCGTCGCCGTCAACCAGATCATCAACAGCCAGGTCGAGGGCGTGAGCGCCTCGGTGGCGGAAACCGGCGCCACCGTCGACAACCTGCGCCGCCTGAGCCGCAACCAGATCGACATGGGGCTGGTGACCACCAACACCGGCTACCATGCCTACGCCGGCCAGGAGGACTTCGACGGCCGCCCGGTCGACAGCCGCCTGCTGTGGGTCTATACCGTGGCGCCCCAGAACGTGGTGATTCGCGAAGACGCCGGCGTGACCACGCTCGAGGAACTCGAGGGGGTGCGCTTCAACCCGGGCATCACCGGCTCGGCCACCGAGAGCACCACCGAGGCCGTGCTCGAGACGCTCGGCATCGCGCCGGACTACGTGCGCGGCTCCACTACCGACGTGGTCGACTCCATCAAGGACGGTCGCATCATGGGCTACGTCAAGTCCGGGGTGGGCAACAAGCTCGACGGCTCGACCATGGACATTGCCACCTTCACGCCGATCAACGTGCTCTCGCTCACGGGCGAGCAGGCCGACACCCTGCGCAGCGAGATGCCAGACCTCGCCGTGGTCGACATTCCCGAGGGCGCGGGGGAGGGCGTTCCGGCCTACACCACCTGGGCCTTCGGCGTGGCCGTGCACGCCCACCCGGACCTCGACGAGGAGACTGCCTACCAGATCGTCAAGGCGGTGATGGAGAACCCCGAGCCCCAGGCCAACGCCTTCTCGGCGGTACGTGACGAGGATCTGGCGAAGATGACCCTCGAGGTGGGCACCGTGCCGCTGCATGCCGGCGCGGCGCGCTACTTCGAGGAGCAGGGGATGGCGATTCCCGACGCCTTGCGGCCCGCCGAATAACGGCGAGGGGAGACGATCGTCATGCGCGAGAACCTGACCAAGCTGCTGGCCCTCATGCTGGGCGGGCTGATCCTCTACACCTCGGCGACCGGCCCCTTCGAGAGCCTGATCCAGCGAGGCATCTTTCTTGCGCTGGTGATCCTGCTCGGGTTGACGCTCTATCCGCTGGGGGAGGGGCGGCGCTGGCGACCGCTGGGGCTGGCCCTCGACCTGACGCTGGCGGTGGGCACGGTGCTCGCTTGCGGCTACGTGGTGGCGAACCACGAGCGGATCCTCGTCGAGCTGCCCTGGGCCACGCCGCGGGACATGCTGTTCACCGGCGTACTGCTGGTGGCGGTGCTGGAGCTGTCGCGGCGCGCCATCGGTGCGATCTTCCCGCTGCTGGTGCTGGCGGGGCTGGCCTATGCCTGGCTCGGGGCGGCGATCCCGGGGCCGCTGGGGCATCGCGGCTTCGACCTCTACTACATCACCGAGACGCTCTATCTCGGCGACCTCGGCGTGTGGGGCATGCTGGTCGGCGTGGCCGCCACCACCATCGCCGCCTTCGTGCTGTTCGGCTGCCTGCTGCTGCACACCGGCGGCGGTCAGACCTTCATGGACCTGGCGCTGCGCATCAGCGGGCGCTCGCCGGGCGGCGCCGCCAAGGTGGCCACCGTAGCTTCGGGGTTGTTCGGCATGGTCAGCGGCAGCGCCGTGGCCAACGTGGCGACCACCGGCAACTTCACCATCCCCATGATGAAGCGGCTCAAGTATCCGGCGCCCTTCGCCTCGGGGGTGGAGGCGGTGGCTTCCACCGGCGGCCAGATCGCCCCGCCGATCCTGGGGGCGGCGGCCTTCATCATGGCCGAGATCCTCGGCGAGAGTTACCTGCGCATCGCGCTTGCCGCGCTGCTGCCGGCCATCCTGTTCTACCTCGGCGTGTTCATGACCATTCACCTGGTGGCGCGCCGGCGCAATCTGCAGGTGGTGCCCGACGAGGAGCTGCCGAGCTGGCCGGAGGTGCTGCGTCCGCAGCGCATCGTGCCGATCCTGGCGGCGCTGGGCGGGCTCTTCTACGGCGTGCTGTCGGGGCGCTCGATCCAGACCGCGGCCTTCTTCGGCATCCTGATGACGGTGTTGACCTTCGTGCCCTTCGCCCTGCTGGCGCGCATGTCGCTGCGTGAGATCGCCGCCAAGCTGTTCGCGGGCCTGATCGATGCCGGCAAGGGCATGGTGATCATCGGCGTGCTGCTGGCCGGGGCGCAGATGCTGGTGGCGATGATCGGCATGACCGGCATCGGCGTGACGCTGGCCAGCCTGATCGTCAACGTGGGCGGGGAGTCTCTGTTCCTGGTGGCCTTCATCGTCGGCGGCGTGTGCCTGATCCTGGGCATGGGCATTCCCACCACGGCGGCCTACGTGCTGGTGGCCTCGGTGCTGGCCCCGGCGCTCACCACCATCGGCGTCGAGCCGCTGATCGCCCACCTGTTCGTGTTCTACTTCGCCACCCTGTCGGTGATCACGCCGCCGGTGTGCGTGGCGGTGTTCGTCGCTGCGGGCATTGCCGGCACCAACTGGCTGCCGGCGGCGGGCGAGGCGGTACGCCTGGCGGCGGCGATCTACGTGATTCCCTTTCTGCTACTGATCTATCCCGCGCTGGCTGGCTTCGGCAACGCCCTGGATATCCTGCTGGCCAGCTCCCAGGGCGTGGTGTTCGTGCTCGCCTTCGCCTCGCTGATGTCGCGGGTGGCCATGACCGGCAATCGGCTGCTGGATGTGGCTGGGCTCGTGCTGGTAGTGGGCCTGGCGTTGATTCCCGGCTGGCTGACGACGAGCGCGGCGCTGGTGCTGCTGGTGGGGCTCTTCGCCCGGCGTCGGCAACGCCTGGCCGCGGCCTCGCCCGGCGGCAGGAGACCTGACGGGCAGAGGCCCGGCACCCCGGGCGTGGCGGCCAAGGAGACCCACTCATGACCTTCCTGCTGGGCAGCGGGGCCGGCTTCTCCGGCGACCGCACCGATGCCGCCATCCCGGTGGTGGCGGAGCTGATCCGCCGCGGCCAGCCTGCCGCGCTGGTCTTCGAGACCTTGGGCGAGCGCACCCTGGCGGCGGCCCACCGCGCCCTGCGCGACGACCCGGCGGCGGGCTACGAACCGCTGCTGGAGGAGCTGCTCGCGCCGGTGCTCGACGACTGCCTGACGCACGGCATCGCCATTCTCGGCAACTTTGGTGCGGCCAACCCCGACGGTGCCTGCCGCGTGGTGGCCGAACTGGCCGCCGGCACGGCGCGGGGCGAGGCGAGCATCGGGCGAGTGCATGGCGACGACATCCGCGCGCGGCTGGCGGAGCTGGATCTTCAGCGCTGGGAGGCCGAGAGCCGCGAGCTGCCCGGCGAGGAGGCGCTGATCTCGGCCAACGTCTATCTCGGCGCGGCGCCCCTGGTGGAGGCGCTCGGGCTCGGCGCCGAGGTGGTGGTCTCCGGCCGGGTGGCCGATCCGGCGCTGTTCCTGGCGCCGCTGATGCATCATTTCGGCTGGGCCTGGGACGACTGGGACCGCCTGGCCGCCGGCATGATGGCGGGCCATCTCGGCGAGTGCGGTGCCCAGGTCACCGGGGGCTACTTCGCCGACCCCGGCTTCAAGGAGGTTCCCGGCCTGGCCACGGTGGGCTATCCCATCATCGAGGTGGAGGAGGATGGCCGCCTGGTGGTGACCAAGCCCGCTGGCACCGGCGGCATGGTCACCGCGCGCACGGTCAAGGAGCAGCTGCTCTACGAGGTACACGACCCGGCCAACTACCTGACGCCCGACGTGGTGGTGGACCTCTCCACGGTGCGGGTGGAGGAGCTCGGACCCAACCGGGTGGCGGTGAGCGGCATTCGCGGAAAGCCGGCGCCGCAGCGGCTCAAGACCACCGTCTGCTACGAGGGTGGCTGGCAGGGCGAGGCGGAGATCTCCTACGCCGGACCCAATGCCCTGGCCCGGGCACGGCTCGCTGCCGAGGTGCTGCGCGAGCGGCTGACGTTTCGGGCTCCGCCGGAGCTGCGTTCGCGACTGGACATCGTCGGCCACGCCAGCGTGTTCGACAGCGATGCCGGCGACCTGCAGCGCAGGCTGCCGGCATCAGACAGCGGCGACTACCGCCTGCGGCTGGCCGCCGAGCACGCCGAGCGGCGCTGGGTGGAGCGTGCCACCCAGGAGCTGCTGGCGCTCTACTGTGCCGGTCCGGCCGGCGGTGGCGGGGTGCGCCGCCAGTTCCAGCGGCGCGTGTGCACGGCGTCCTACCTGGTCAAGCGTAGCGACGTGGAGGCCTTCGCCACGCTGTTCGAGGCAAGCCCGGTCAACCAGAGGAGGGCCGCCCATGGCGCACGCTGAAGCGAACGTGACCGCAAGCCTAGCCGAGGGACACGCCGTACCGCTGCACCGTCTGGCCCACGCCCGTGCCGGCGACAAGGGCGACCGGCTCAACCTGGCGTTATTCGCCTATGATCCATGCCGCTACGAGACGCTGGTGGCGCAGGTCACCGAGGAGCGGGTGCTGGCGCTGTTCGCCCATCGCGGAGCGAGCCGCGTGCGCCGCTACCTGATGCCGGGCCTGGCCGGCATGAACCTGGTGATCGACGACGTGCTGCAGGGTGGCGTCAACGGCGCCCTCAACCTGGACGGTCACGGCAAGACGCTGTCGTTCCTGCTGTTGAGCATGGATGTGGTGGTCGGGAAGACCTGACGCGCTACTGAAAAGAACGGCGCCTGCCCGGGTTCGCATGACATCGTCATGGGAGCCCGGGCAGGCGCCGTTGTCTGGCGATGGCCCTCAAGGCTGGGCCGGGTAGCCCAGGCGAGCTGCGCTCAGCGCAGCGACAACGCCCCGGCGCCAGTGTCTTCGCCCACGGCGTCGGTGTAGGCCTTGGCCTCCTCGGCCTCGACCTCGGGCGAGAAGCGCACCACCAGGGCGCACAGCGAGGCGATCACCACGGCAATGCCGAGGTAGAACAGGCCCTGCTGGTAGGAGAGCGACTCCGAGCGGAACAGGAAGCCGGCCGCCACGGCACCGGCGTTGCCACCGGCGCCGACGATGCCGGCCACCGCCCCCAGCGCCTTCTTGTTGATGAAGGGCACCACGCCGAAGGTGGCGCCCTCGGCCATCTGCACGAACAGGCTGAACACCAGCATGATACCGATGGCCAGCGTCAGCACGTGCATCTGCGAGAAGAACATCAGCGCAACGCCCTCGCAGAGCATGGCGATGAACAGCCAGCGCACGCGCCCCTTGAGCCCGCCGTTGCGGGCGAAGAGGTCGGAGAAGACGCCGCCCAGGGTGCGCGCGAAGATGTTCATCAGCCCGAACAGGCCGGCGATCATGCCTGCGGTGGCCAGGGTCAGGTCGAAGTTGTCGAAGAAGTAGATGGCGGCGATGTTGTTGATCGTCAGCTCGACGCCGAAGCAGGCTGCGTAGACCACGAACAGCGCCCACACGCGGATATCCTTGGCCGCGGCCTTGAAGCTCGCGCCCATGCCGTGTTCGCCATTGGCCTCGGGGAGCTCGCCGCGAGCGCGCAGGTCGCTGAAGTTGCCGTCGGGGGCGTCCTGGGTGAACAGGTAGTAGCCGATGCCGGCGAAGAACAGCACCACGCCGGGGACGATCATCGCCAGGCGCCAGCCCAGCGCCTCGTTGACGCCGAGCATCAGGATGCCGGAGAAGATCAGCGGCATCAGGATCTGGGTGGTACCGCCGCCGAGGTTACCCCAGCCGGCCGAGGTGGCATTGGCGGTACCGACCACGTTGGGTGCGAACATCACCGAGGTGTGGTACTGGGTGATCACGAAGGAGGCGCCGATGGCGCCGATCGCCAGGCGCGCCAGGAAGAAGGTCTCGAAGCTCGAGGCCAGGCCGATCCCCATCACCGGCAGTGACCCCAGGCACAGCAGCCAGGTATAGGCCTTGCGCGGCCCGATGCGGTCGCAGAGCAGGCCCATGACCAGGCGCACCAGGATGGTGATCGCCACCGAGGCGATGATGGTGTTGCCGATCTGGGTCTTGGTCAGCCCCAGGTCGTCACGCACGACGGCCATCAGCGGAGCGATGCCGAACCAGCCGAAGAAGCAGAGGTGGAAGGCGAACCAGGAGAAGTGGAAGGCGCGCATCTGGGGCGTGCGCAGGGTCAGGAGGCGAATGCGGTTCGCCTTGTTGCGAATTTCCATGGGCTTTGACCTCGTACGGATTGCCGATACATGTGTTCGCCCTTCTCCGTTGAAGGTCAGGTCTGACGCACTCGTGCTTCCTTCAGGAAGCCTGGTCCACGCCTACCCGGCATTGACTTATGTCAAGCAACCTGTTTGCCACATCATTGGCTTGTTCTTTTAAAACACTGGGTTGTGATTTGATAGGAGCAGAAGAGAGTGGCCGGGAGCGCGTGTCGCCGTGATAAGAGTGGTGCAGTGCCGCACACGATGCCCCCTGCTGGTGCCAATAGGGGGCTCTCTCCGTTCACGCTGATTCAGTACATGGCCAGCTGCGTGGGCACGCGGTCGCAGCCGAGGAAGGCGGAGTTTTCCAGCCACTCGGGGTCGGGGTAATAGGCGAACAGGTAGTGATCCTCCTTGATGCTGTCGATCAGCGGATAGGCCACTTCCTGGCGCACCGCGGGGCAGCCGTGGCTGCGGCCCAGCCGGCCGGTCTTCTGGATGAACGCCTCGCTGACGTAGTCGGCGCCATGAATGACGATGGCACGCTGGTAGGCCAGGTCGTTGACGCCGGCTTCCAATCCCTCCAGGCGCAGCGAGTAGCCGTTGCTGCCGTAGTAGCTGTTCATGGTGCGAAACAGCCCCAGGCTCGACTGGTGGCTCTCGGGGGTGTTGGAGAACAGCGTGGCTTCGGCATCACCCGAGCCGCGACCGTGGGAGACCAGTTCCTCGAACAGCAGTGCCTCCTCGGCCAGGTCGAACACCCACAGGCGCGGTTCGCTCGAGGGACGCGAGAAGTCGATCACCGCCAGCCGCTCGGCATCGGGCTCGGCGCAGGCCAGGGCGCTGGCGGCCAGCTCCAGCACCCGGGGGTCGGCGCCCGGCGCCAGGCGGGTCAGCGTCTGGCGCAGCGAGGAACCGGGGGAGGAGAGCCCGGCTTGAGCAAGGAAGTCGCCGGCCTGGGCCGTGGGCAGGGTGGCCAGCAGGGCAGCGGTCAGGATCGGTAGCGGGAGTCGCAGGGTCGGGTGAAGACGCATCGTACATGCCTATGACGTGGATTCCTCATGCCGAGCATGCGGAAACGCAAAAAGGTGAATAAGGTAAATAAGGTATGGACCCGGCTGGCTTGCAGCCAAGTACCAGGCACTATTATGGGGGGAGTGGCCAGGAAGGCCAGACCAGCCATCAACGGAGCAGGAGCCATAGATGCGGGTTATTACATGGATGGGTTTATGGGCGTTGTTGCTTGGCCTCGGGCCACTGGCCTGGGCAGAGCCGGAAGCGGCGTGGCAGGGCGACGATGCAAGCGGCGTTGTCGCCGAGCTGGTGCGTCAGGTGGCCTCGCAGGATCAGCGGTTGCGGGACTTCTATGCCCTGCGTGACCATCGCCCCGCCTGGCAGGATGCCGATACCGTGGCGGCATTCACCTCGGCGCTGCATACCCTCGAAAGCGATGGGTTACACCCGCAGGATTATCGTCCGGATGAGCTGAGAGCTCGGCATCGTGAGGTCTATGAACAGGGCGCCGATATCGAAGCGCAGGTGCAATACGATCTGTTCGCTACCCGCACGCTGCTCACGGCGCTGGGGCATCTGCAGCGTGGCAAGGTCGATCCCGGGTCGCTCGGCACCGGGTGGGAAGTGCCGGTGTCGAAGCCTGACTTCTCCCTTGCGGCGGTGTCCGGCGCGATCGACCAGCTGAGATTCGAAGCGTTGATCAATGAAGTACGTCCGGATTTCGTTCCCTACCAGCGGTTGCGTTCGGGGCTGGCGCGCTATCGCAACATCGAGCGGCTCGGCGGCTGGCCTCGCTTGCCCCCACGTGAGCAATCGCTGCGCCCGGGTGATGTCGACGACGATGTCGCGCTGTTGCGCGAGCGCTTGACGAGGATAGGGGAGCTGGAATTGGTCGCTGTCGATAGCGACGCGTTCCCGGGCGCCGGGCTCGAGGCATTCGATCCACGGCGCTACGATGGCGGGCTCGAGGCCGCGGTCAAGCGCTTCCAGCGCCGGCACCTGCTGGAACCGGATGGGGTCGTCGGGCGCCAGACCCTGGCGGCACTCAACGTTCCGGTGGAGCGTCGCATCGACCAGATCCGCCTCAACATGGAGCGTGCCCGCTGGCTGTTGCACGGCTTGCCGGAGTCCTTCGTGCTGGTCGACATCGCCGGCTATCGGCTCAGCTATTTCCGCCCCAACGGCCAGATATGGCGCTCGCGTATCGTGGTGGGCCGGCCCTATCGGCGTACGCCTTCTCTACGTTCGGAAATCACCCACGTGACCGTCAACCCCACCTGGACGATACCGCCCACCATCAAACGCGAGGACGTGTTGCCCCGGGTGCGGCAGGATCTTGGCTATCTGTGGCGCGAGCGGATCCAGGTGCTGAGCCCCTCGGGCACACCCCTCGACCCCTGGGAAATCGACTGGGACAATCCCGGTAACATCGTGCTGCGCCAGGCGCCGGGGCCGCAGAATGCCCTGGGCCAGCTGGTCATTCGGTTTCCCAACGACCATATGGTCTACCTTCACGACACGCCGTCCCAGGACCTCTTTTCGCGCGAGCAGCGTGCCTTCAGCTCTGGCTGCATTCGCGTCGAGAACATTCGCGAGCTGGCCCAGCTATTGATGGACGACACCCACAGCGAACACGACATCGAAGCGCGCATCGACAGCGGTGAAACGCGTAACGTCTCGCTCGCCAACCGCATGCCGGTCATCATCCACTACTGGACGGTCAACCCCGGCGACGACGGCGAACTCTCGTTCCGCCCCGACATCTACGAGCGCGACGACGCCCTGCTGCGTGAACTGGATCGCCCGCTGGCGCTGTGAGCCGGCGGGCGGGGAAAAGGCCCCGGCCACGTCCTGCGGCCGGGGCCATGGCTAAGCCAGGCTGGCTCCGCAGCGCGGACAGACCTCGCCGGGACTTTCGCCGGCACCGGGGGCGGCGCTGGAAGCCGCAACGGCTCCACTCCTGGGAGCGAAACGTTCCGGGTTGATCGGTACCAGCTTGCCGCGCTCCCAGCGCAGGCCGACGTCCTTGAGCATGCGTGGGTCGCAATCGCGCAGCAGGGCATCGCGGCGGCGGTTGGCGTAGTAGCTGCGTACGGCGCGAAGCAGGCGACGGGTGGTGCGTAGTACTGCCATGATCTCGGTCTCCTTGAGTGGAGGCCGGGAACTTGTGCGCGACGGGTGGGAAAAGTGCTATCCAGGCTTGGCCGCGACAAGTGCCGCGGCCAGCGTCCTTCAAGTGTCGTCGTTTCGACGGCCGGCCCACGGCAGCAGCAAACAGGTACGCATCGCGTTAATGCATACGCGATG
This sequence comes from Billgrantia sulfidoxydans, assembly GCF_017868775.1. Classification (NCBI taxonomy): domain Bacteria; kingdom Pseudomonadati; phylum Pseudomonadota; class Gammaproteobacteria; order Oceanospirillales; family Halomonadaceae; genus Billgrantia; species Billgrantia sulfidoxydans. The sequence goes on from NZ_CP053381.1 coordinate 1,189,216, forward strand.
TTGCCAATTTGCCTTTTTGCCTGGAAGTAGCCGCATGAGGAACGCGTCTCGATTGAGGGATTGGTTGGGATTGTGCCGCATCGACGATACGACTCTTTTCTTATAGACATTCGCTCAACAAGCGTCAACCGATGATCCGAAAAGCAGGCTATCGATAGCCTTCTGCCTGGAGGCGGAACAGCCGGGCGTAGCGGCCGTTCTGTGCCATCAGGCTTGCGTGGTCGCCGCGCTCGATGACCTCGCCGCCGTCGATCACGAGAATCTGGTCGGCGGCGCGCACGGTGGAGAAGCGGTGCGAGATGAGGAGGGTCATCTTGTCGCGGCGGTGCTCGCGGAAGTCGGCATAAACGGCCGCTTCGGCGGCGGCGTCCATGGCCGCGGTGGGTTCGTCGAGCACCAGGATGTCGGCGCTCTCGCGCATGTAGGCCCGGGCCAGGGCGATCTTCTGCCACTGGCCGCTGGAGAGCTCCTGGCCGCCCTTGAACCAGCGGCCGAGCTGGGTGTGGTAGCCGCCGGGCATGGTGCGGATGAACGTGTCGGCGAGGCCGCGCTCGGCGGCCTCCTGCCAGCGCGCCTCGTCGGCGAACGCCTCGACGTCGCCGGCACCGAGGTTCTCGCCCACCTTGAGCTGGTAGCGCACGAAGTCCTGGAAGATCACGCCGATGCGCCGGCGCAGGGTATGGACGTCCCACTCGCGCAGGTCGCTGCCGTCGAGCAGGATACGGCCCTCGCTGGGCTCATAGAGGCGCGTGAGCAGCTTGATCAGGGTGGTCTTGCCGGAGCCGTTGGCGCCCACCAGCGCCAGGCTATGGCCCGGTGCCAGGTGCAGCGAGACGTCGCGCAGCGCCGGTGCGTCGGCGCCGGGGTAGGTGAAGCCGACCCGCTCGAAGCGGATGCCGTCGCCCGGCTTCGCGCCCTGGGTCAAGCTGCCGCCCTGCGGTGCCACCGGTTGCTCCAGGTACTCGTAGAGGTTCGACAGGTAGAGGTTGTCCTCGTACATGCCGCTGATCGAGGTGAGGCTGGCCGACAGCGCCGCCTGGCCCTGCTTGAACACCATCAGGTACATGGTCATCTCGCCCAGGGTCAGGGTGCCCGATACGGTTTCCACCACCACCCAGGCGTAGGCGCCGTAGAACGCCAGCGTGCCCAGCAGACCGAGCAGGAAACCCCAGCTCTCGCGGCGAAGGGTCAGGCGCCGGTCTTCGCCGTAGAGGGTATCGAAGATCCGGCGGTAGCGCTCGAGCAGCAGCGGCTCCAGGCCGAACAGCTTGACCTCCTTGATGCTGTCCTCCCGGGCCAGCACGGTTTCCAGATACATCTGCATGCGGGTCTGGGGCGAGCGCCAGCGGAACAGGCGGAAGGCATCGCCGGAGAACTTGGCCTCGGAGACGAACACCGGCAGGGCGCCGAGCACCAGGATGCCGATCGCCCAGAGCGAGAACTGCACCAGCAGCACGCCGAAGCTGGCCAGCGAGATGCCGTTCTGCAGCAGCGCGAAGGTTTTGTTGACCAGCCCCAGTGGCCGGGTCGAGGCTTCGCGGCGGGCGCGGGTCAGTTTGTCGTAGAACTCGGAGTCCTCGAACTGGGCGAGCGATAGCGTGCCGGCCTTCTCCAGGATCATGACGTTGACCTTCTGGCCGAGCAGCGCGCGCAGCAGCGACTGCTGTGCCGCGAGCCCCCGCTGGGCCAGAGCGATGGCGGCGATCACCCCGGCTTCCGCCAGCACGTAGCGCAGCACCGGCCAGGTGGATTCAAGGGTCAGGGAGGCGCCTGTCTGTTGATGGTGGGCCATGGCGGCGACCACGGCATCGACGATCAACTGGCCGATCCAGGCGGCCACCGCCGGCAGCACGCCGGCGATCAGGGTGCAGGCCGCGAGCCCCAGGGTGAGGGCGCGCGAGGTCTGCCACACCAGCGTCAAGGCGCGTCGGCTGTAACGGAACACGCCGAAGAAGGCGGCCAGGCGGTTGCCGTTGGGAGGCGGTGGGGCGGGTGAAGTGCGGCGCATGGGCTGTGTGAGGAGAGAGCTCCGATTCAAGAAACGACGCCCTGCTCGAGGGCAGGGCGTCGCATGTCATGCTGGCGGCTGATCGAGACGCGATCAGTCGTCGTCTTCTTCGGTATCGGCCTGGGCCACCACCGGGCCGGTCTGTCCGGAACGCAGCGCGGCAAGCAAGGGCTCCGCCTCACGCTGGAAGGCCACCAGGCGCTCGCCGTCGAGACTCTGGCTCTCCGGCAGCTCGACCTTCATGGCGTCGACCGCATTGTTGTCGACGATGACTTCGTAGTGCAGATGAGGGCCGGTGCTGCGGCCGGTGTTGCCCGACAGCGCGATGCGCTCCCCCATCGAGACGCGGTCACCGCGATTGACCAGCGCCCGCGAGAGGTGCAGGTAGCGGGTGCGGTAGCCGTTGTCATGGCGCACCACGATGTAGCGACCCGCCATGGGATGGTTGCCGACCTTCTCGACGCGACCGTCGGCCGGGGCGGTGACCGGCGTGCCGATGGGCATCGCCCAGTCGGTGCCGCGGTGCGGACTGACGCGACCGGTCACCGGATGCGTGCGGCGCGGATTGAAGCTGGAGCTCATGCGATAGCTACCCTCGAACGGGTAGCGGCTGAAGGCGGGGTCGAGGCTCTGGCCGTCCGGCGTATAGAAGTTGTTGTCGTCGCTGTTGCGCACCAGCGTCAGGTTCATGCGCGCGCCCTGGTACTCGATGGCCAGCACGCGGGAGTCGAAGCTGCTGCCGTCGATGATGTCGGACTCGATCAGCACCTGGAATTCATCGCCGCGACGGGTGTCGCGGCGGAAGTCGAGCTTCTTCTCCAACAGACGCGATATCTGGGCCACTTCGGTGCTGGAGAGGCCGGTGGCCTGGGCGGAACGGGCGAAGCTGCCGCTGACGCTGCCGGCAAACAGTCGCTGAGTGGCCTCGCCGGCACGCTCGATGGTGGCGACGTCGAAACCGTCCTCGTCGCGCTCGAGCATGAAACCTTCGCGGGCATTCTTCATGATGCGCAGGGCCAGCAGACGCTCCTGCTCGTCGAGCTGGTATTCGAAGGTGTTGCCGACCCGCCAGTGGGTCAGCAGGCGCTGGTCCGGCATGTCTTCGAGCAGGCGCATGGCCTCGCTGTAGCCAAGGCCGAGTTCGTTCTGGGCCAGCACGGCGAAGGTGTCGCCCTGCTGTACGGTATAGGTACGCCATTCCGGCACGTGGGGTTCGGTGGCGGCGACCTCGTGGTCGAAGTGGATCGGGCCTTCCTCGAACAGCGCCAGCTCCTCGTCCGGATAGTCCTCGTAGGAGGTCGCGTCGGCGGCCAGCGCCTCGTCGTCGGTATGCATGTCGTCGAGCATGCCGCTGGCCAGGGTGCCGATCACCATGGCCATGTGCAGCGCGCCGGAATCCAGCTCCGTTGCCAGTTCGATGCCGCCGGTATCGCCGGGAAGACCAGCGGTAGCGGCATCGAGCTCGGCAGCGGCCGGAGCGGCCTGTGGCTGCGCCCGGGCTACGGCGACCCCGGACAGGTCGACGATCTCGCTGGGCTGCAGTTGGGAGAGCGGAATGTAGTCACGGGAGGCGTCGATGGCCTGGGTGGCGATCTCGATGGCATCGGCGACGGAGTAGCGCTCGCTGTTGAGAGCGGGGAGGCCGGGCTGGGCCTCGGGCGACAGGGGGAAGAGAACGGTCTCGGGCACCAGCCCCTCGCGCTGGGTGTTCTCGACGAGGGTGACGATCTTTTGCGCGCCCAGCACGGTCACCATGGTGGCGACGGGTAACAGCAGTAACTTATGCGTGCGGGGCAGCGAATGAAGGATTCGCAACATGTGTTTTGGCCATAAAAAAAGATGACAAGAATATAAAAAGCCACGGGAACCTTAACCCATGATATATGGCCTGCCTAGACTGTACGTGCATACAGCAAAACACGCCCGGAGTCCCTCGACTGAGGCTCCAGGCCGCTGGCATAGAGTCGAACACTGTTCAACAAAGTCATTGAACGTGAATAAAAGGCAGGAAACAACCCCTATTCGGTAAATGAACTCGAGTCGATCAGTCGGTGAAGCTACCGTTGCGGTAGTCGCGTAGCGCCTGGTCGATCTCGTGCATGTGGTTCATCACGAAGGGACCGTAGTGCGCGATCGGCTCGCGATGGGGAGTGCCCGCGAGCAGCAGGCATTGCGCACCCTCGCGGCTGGCGAGGGCCAGGGTATCGCCGGCGCCCAGCCGGGCCAGCTGGCCGGCTGCCACGGTCTCCTCACCGATCTGCAGCGTCCCCTCGAAGACGTAGACGGCCAGCGTCTCGCTGTGAGCGGCGAGGGTCAGCTCGCCGCCGCCCTTCAACTGGGCATGGGCCACGGCGCCGTCGCCCGCCAGGCTCTCCAGCGGGCCAGCGATGCTGTCGCCCGCCATGGACGTCCAGTGTCCACCCAGGGCGATCAACTCCGCCTTGTCTGCTTTCAGGCGCGGCATTTCACCGCTGCGCACGTCGCGGTAGCGTGGCTCGCTCATCTTCTCCCGCGCCGGCAGGTTGAGCCACAGCTGAAAGCCATGCAGGCCCTGGCTATCGGTCAGCGGCATCTCGGAATGCACGATGCCACGGCCGGTATGCATCCACTGGGCGCCGCCGGCCTGGATGGCGCTGCTGTGGCCCAGGTGATCCTCATGGGTGATGCCGCCATGGATGATGTAGGTCAGCGTCTGAATGCCGCGGTGCGGATGGGGCGGGAAGCCGCCGATGTAGTCGTCGGGCCGGTCGGAGCCGAGCTCGTCGAGCATCAGGAAGGGGTCGAGCTCTCCGTCGAAGCGATGGATCCGCTGGATGTGCACGCCGTCGCCATCCTGGCTGGGATGGCTCTGGATCAGGCGTTCGATGCGGCGAAAGCTGGGGCTGGCGACCATGATCTGCGTCCTTCGATGAAGTTCGGAATGGTAGATATGCCTGGCATTCTAGGCCGCTTTTTTCGAAGATTAAGCGCAACGTTTCGCAGCTTTCATTCGAGGAAGTCGAATATGTCCCGTGTCACCCTGGCCCAGTGGCAGATGCTTGCGGCGGTGGTCGACCATGGCGGCTTCGCGCGTGCCGCCGAGGCGGTGCACAAGAGCCCCTCTACGCTCAATCACGCCGTGCACAAGTTGGAGCAGCAGCTCGGCGTGAAGGTGCTGGAACCGGTAGGGCGCCAGGTGCGCCTGACCGAGGCCGGCGAGATGCTGCTGCGCCGGGCACGCCAGCTGATCGAGGGCGCCGAGGCGCTGGAGGACGTCGCCGGCCGTCTCGCGGAGGGGCTCGAGGCCGAAGTGGTGCTGTCGGTCGACCAGATCTTTCCCACCGGCGCCTTGGCCGTGGCGTTGAGCCGCTTCTCCGCCGCTTACCCCTACGTGCGCGTGCAGCTCCACGAGACCGTGCTCAACGGCGGCATCGAGATGCTCTACGATGGCCGCGCCGACCTGGCCGTTTCGGGCCTGGCGGCGCAGGGGTTTCTCGGCGAGCCGCTGGTGACGATCCGCTTCGTTGCCGTGGCCCATCGCGACCATGAGCTCCACGCGCTGGAGCGCGAGCTAGACCTGCGCGACCTGCAGCGCCATCGTCAGCTGGTGGTGCGCGACTCGGCGCTGCGCCAGTCGATGGATGCCGGCTGGCTCAAGGCGGAGCAGCGCTGGACGGTCAGCCATCTCGAGACCTCCATCGACATGGTACGGCGTTGCCTGGGGTTCGCCTGGCTGCCCGAGACGCGCATCCGTGGCGACCTGGAAAGCGGTGTGCTGCGTCCGTTGCCGCTCTCGGCCGGCGGGATCCGTGAGGTGCCGATGCAGATGATCTTCCGCGATCGCGACCGGGCGGGGCCCGCGACCCATGACATGGCCCGGGCGCTGAAGGAAGCGGTGGCGAGCGAGTGCCCGAGCGAGGCATGACCTTTCGTTTTTTTCGATGTGAAGGGCGGAAAAACTGCGCTTGAGCATCAAGCAAATCGGTTTAACCTGCTACGGAAACACTGCACAAATGCCTGCGCGAGCGAATCGCTGCGTTGCGCGGTGCCGAAGCGTCGGACCGGCGGATCCTCAGATATACCCCATAGGCTCCGGTTGACTCGCAGCCTTCGGCTTCTCGCCCCTCCGGGGCCAGCCTACGGCTGTTTGTCGCTTCGCTCGGTTCTGTGCTCCGTGCGCCTTGCGACCCACATGGATGTGGGAAGTGCGTTGGTTCGTCGGGAACGAACCTAGCCGCTTCATCTCGCTCGTCGATTTGTTCAGAGCTTCCTTAGTCAGACATTTCCAAACCCGGAGGACATGATGGGCCTGTTGATCGACGGCAAATGGCACGACCAGTGGTACGACACCAGGAAGCACGGCGGCGAGTTCGTGCGCGAGTCGGCCAAGCTGCGCGACTGGGTCACCCGCGACGGCGAGCCGGGGCCTCAAGGCCAGCGGGCTGTACCGGCGGAGGCGGGGCGCTTTCATCTCTACGTGTCGCTGGCCTGCCCTTGGGCGCATCGCACCCTGATCATGCGCAAGCTCAAGGGATTGGACGAGCTGATCGGCGTCTCCTACGTCAGCCCGCTGATGCTCGACCAGGGCTGGACCTACCACGAAGGCGAGGGCGCGAGCGGCGATCCGGTCAACGGCGTCGAGTACCATCGCGAACTCTACACACTGACCGACCCGCACTACACCGGCCGGGTGACGGTGCCGGTACTGTGGGACAAGCGGGAAGGGCGCATCGTCAACAACGAGTCCGCCGAGTTGGTGCGCATCTTCAACGATGCCTTCGACGAGCTCGCCGACAACCGGCTCGACTTCTACCCCGCGGATCTGCGCGAGACCATCGACGCGATCAACGAGGACGTCTACGAACACATCAACAACGGGGTCTACAAGTCGGGCTTTGCCACCGAGCAGAGCGTCTACGAGAAGCACGTGACGGCCTTGTTCGAGGCGCTCGACCGCATCGAGGCGCGTCTGGCCGAGCACCGCTATCTGGCCGGGGAGTGGCTCACCGAGGCCGACATCCGCCTGTTCACCACCCTGGTGCGCTTCGACGCCGTCTACTATGGCCACTTCAAGTGCAACTTCCGGCGCATCGAAGACTACCCCAACCTCTCCCACTACCTGCGCGAGCTCTATCAGTGGCCGGGGGTGGCCGAGACGGTCAGCCTCGATCACATCAAGCGCCACTACTATTACAGCCACGACACCATCAACCCGACCCGCATCGTGCCCAAGGGACCATTGCTCGATTTCGAGCGTCCCCACGATCGTGAGCGGCTGCCGGGGCAGGGAATTCGCCAGAAGGGGTAAGCTACTAGCGACGGGCAACGAGCTGCGAGCCATAGGTTAAGCTTGCTGCCGAAGCCCGAAGCCCGAAGCCCGAAGCCCGAAGCCCGAAGCCCGAAGCCCGAAGCCCGAAGCCCGAAGCCCGAAGCCCGAAGCCCGAAGCCCGAAGCCCGAAGCCCGAAGCCCGCGACTTCACGGCTTCCTGGCGTGCTTCGCCAGCCACCGGTCCAGCGCGTTGGCGAACTCGCGCCGGTCGGCGTCGCTGTAGCCCTTGGGTCCGCCGGTGTGCTCACCGCTGGAGCGCAACGTCTCCATGAAATCCCTCATCTGCACCCGCGCACGTATGTTGTTCTTGTCGAGGATCTCGCCGCGGGTGGTCATCACCGCCGCGCCCTTGTCGATGGCCTCCAGGGCCAGCGGCAGGTCGGAGCTGATCAGCAGATCGCCTTGCTCGAGGCGGGCCACGATCTCGTTGTCGGCGGCATCGAAGCCATGGCTCACCGACAGCGACTTGACCCATTTCGAGGGCGGCAGGGGGATCGAGTGGTTGGCCACGAACCAGGCCGGGGTGGTGGTGCGCTCGGCGGCGCGGACGATGATGTCGCGCGCGACCTTGGGGCAGGCGTCGGCATCGACCCAGAGCGTGGGCATTCGGCAAGGCTCCTCGAAGAAGAAAAAGCAAGGTTTGGGTGATCGTAGCGTTGAAAGTACTGGTCATGGAACCAGTGTCGATGGTAGCATGCGCGCTCCTCGCATGTGTTGACCCCGCCATCATGACGATTCGCTCCACACGACGAAGTGTGAGAGGCAATCACCGAGACCGGCAGCGATCTGCTGCAACGTCCGAGATGTGAAGATGGAGCGCTACAGGATGCCGCCAACCGGGCGACATCGGCGCAAAAAGGTCGCCACAGCGGTTCGTGTCCAGGGAGACGAGCCGGATGCCAGGTGCGACCGGCGTCCCACGTAAAACGTGATCCGCTCTGTCCAGGCCGAAACGGCCGCATGACAGGGCCACCGACCATGCCACATGGCTGCGTCGGGGATGCCTCAATGTGATTGCCGGCGAGTGCCGGCCTACCAAGGTGTGATTGATGACCTCGACTTCTGTCGCCTCGCCGAGCTTCGGCGATCTTGCGCTGCTGCCTGCCGTTCTTGCCGCTGTAGAAACACTGGGTTACGAAATTCCTTCACCGATTCAGGCGCAGACCATTCCGGCGTTGCTGGAAGGGCGTGACATGCTGGGCCAGGCCCAGACCGGCACCGGCAAGACCGCGGCCTTTGCCCTGCCGCTGCTGTCGCGTCTCGAGATGACCCGGCGCGAGCCCCAGGTGCTGGTGCTGGCGCCGACCCGTGAGCTGGCCCAGCAGGTGGCCGTTTCCTTTACCAAGTACGGCCAGAACCTGCAGGGGCTGGAAGTGGCCACCCTGTGCGGTGGCCAGGAATATCGTGAACAGCTGGGTGCGCTCAAGCGTGGCGCCCAGGTGGTGGTGGGCACGCCGGGCCGGGTGATCGACCACCTCGACCGCGGCAGCCTCAAGCTCGATGGCCTCTCTGCGCTGGTGCTGGACGAAGCCGACGAGATGCTGCGCATGGGCTTCATCGACGACGTCAAGCGCGTGGTCGCCGACACCCCGCAGGACGCCCAGCGGGTGTTCTTCTCCGCCACCCTGCCGGCCGAGATCGAGCGTATCGTCAACCGCTATCTGGTCGATCCGGTCAAGGTGGCGATCGAATCGCGCACCACCACCGCCGAGAGCATCGAACAGCGCCTGGTGCGGGTCGACGGCGGCGCCAAGCTGGAGGCGCTGGCGCGCATCCTCGAGGTCGAGCCGGTGGACGCCGCGATCGTCTTCGTGCGTACCCGGGCTGCCTGTACCACGCTGATGGAGCAACTCTCCGCCCGCGGCGTGAACGTGGCCAGCCTCTCCGGCGACCTGGACCAGAGCCTGCGCGAGCGCACCATCCAGCGCCTCAAGCGCGGCAAGATCGACGTGCTGATCGCCACCGACGTGGCCGCCCGTGGCCTCGACGTGCCGCGCATCACCCACGTGATCAACTACGACCTGCCCCAGGACAGTGAGGCCTATACCCACCGTATCGGTCGTACCGGCCGTGCCGGTCGCGAAGGTGTGGCGATCACCTTCGCCGGCTTCCGCGAAGGCCGCAAGATCGGCTGGCTGGAGCAGGCCACCGGTCAGCGCATGACCGAGATGGCGCTGCCCGACGAGGCCGCCATCCGCGCTCATCGCGACGAGGTGTTCCATCAGCGCGTCATCGGCATGCTGACCGCTGGGGCCGACGAGCAGCGTGCTTTGGTCGAGCGGCTGGTGGCGGAAGGCCATGACCCGGTCGAGCTGGCCTGTGCCTTCGCCGCCCTGGCGCGTGCCGACGAGGCGCCCATTGGCCGCCTGCAGGCGCCGCGCAAGGAGCGCACCGAGCGCGCCCCGCGCGATGGCAAGCCGCCGCGTCGCGAGCGTGGCCCGAGCGAGGGCATGACCCGCTACCGCGTTGCCGTCGGTCACAAGGACGGCGTCAAGCCGGGTCAGCTGGTCGGCGCTCTGGCCAACGAGGGCGGCATCGAGGGTTCGCGGATCGGCCGTATCGATATCCGCAACGCCTTCTCGGTGGTGGAGCTGCCCAGCTCGCTGCCGCCGAGCATCCTGGCCAAGATGGCCCGCGCCCGCGTCGCCGGCCGCCCGCTGGAGATCAGCGAGGATGGCGGTGCCCCCGAGCGCGCCCCGCGTCGTCGTCGCGAAGACGGTGATGCACCGGTGCGCCGCCGCACCAGCGCCTGAGCGCAGCGTTCGCCGCTAGCGGCGAACGCGGAAGAACAAGGCCCAGACCGGGAAACCGGCCTGGGCTTTTTCATGTCGGCTTGCCAATTGCCATACTACCATACTAGTCTGTTCAGGGCGGCGACGCTCAGTGAACAATGAGAAAACGGAGAACGGTGCCCATGACAACTCCCCTGCAGGCCATGTGGCAGGAAGCGCAGGACGACGGCTCGGTTCGCGAGCGGCTCTACCGCGTGCTGCGCCAGGCGATCATCCGCATGGTGCTGGCCCCCGGGCAGGCGCTGTCCGAGAAGGAGCTGGCCGACGCCTTCTCGGTGAGCCGGCAGCCGGTGCGCGAGGCCTTCATCCGTCTGTCGGAGGCGGGGCTGGTCGAGGTGCGCCCGCAGCGCGGCACCTACGTGGTGAGGATCTCGCAGCAGGCCGTGCTCGAGGCCCGCTTCGTGCGTGAGGCGATCGAAGTGGCAGTGGCGCGTGAGGCCGCCACGCTGGGCGTGGCCGAGCGCACCCTCGATGAGCTGCGCGAGCTGATCGAACGCCAGCGGCGCTGCAGCGTTTCCAGCGATTACGACCGTTTCTTCCAGCTCGACGAGGCCTTCCATCGGGCGCTGTCGCTGGGGGTGGGGCATACCGCCGCCTGGCGCGTGACGGAGGAGGTCAAGGCACAGCTCGACCGGGTGCGCTACCTGAGCATTCCCGATTCGACGCCGATCGCCAAGCTGACCGACCAGCACTCGATGATCGTCGAGGCCATCGGTCGACGCGACCCCGAGGCGGCGGGGCAGGCCATGAGCGTGCATCAGCGCGAAATCCTGCACTCCCTGCCGGAGCTCATGCGCCGCTTCCCCGAGATGTTCGACGGTGCGCCCAGTGCGGTCGCCGTTGGCAGCAGGTAGCCATCACGCAGCAAGACGCCAAGCACGAGACGCAACAATCACAACACACGTCAGGAGGCTCACATGAAGACAATCGCACTCGTATCCGCCGTGGCACTGGCCGCCGGCGCCAACCTGGCCCACGCGGCCTACCAGTTGAATCTCTCCTCGGCGCTCAGCGCCCAGGACCCCATCGTGCAGGCCATGGAGGAGGCCAGCCAGACGATTGCGGAACGTTCCGATGGCGAGCTTACCGTGCAGGTCTTTCCCAACAGCCAGCTCGGCTCCGACGAGGACGTGGTCGAGCAGATCCGCAGCGGGGCCAACATCGCCGTCCTGATCGATGCCGGGCGCCTCTCGGAGTACCAGCCGGAGCTGGGCATCCTCAGCGCGCCCTACCTGGTGGAGTCCCACACGGACTACGAACGCATCACTTCATCGGAGCTCTATCGGGAGTGGGTCGAGAGCCTGGCCGAGAACAGCGGCCTGCGTCTGCTCAACTACAATTGGTTCCAGGGCTCGCGCCACATGCTGACCCAGAAGCTCGTCGAGACGCCCGAAGATCTCAGCGGCGTTCGCGTGCGCACCATCAACTCGCCGGTGTGGGTCAAGACCATCGAGGCGATGGGGGCCACCCCCACGCCGCTGCCCTGGTCGGAGGTCTACTCCGCGCTGCAGCTCGGCTCGATCGACGGCGCCGAGGCGCAGCTCACCGCCGCCGAAGGCCAGAACCTGCACGAGGTGATCACGCACATCGCCCTGACCGGCCATATCCACCTGATGACCGGTCTCGCCACGTCCGAGCAGTGGTACCAGTCACTGCCGGAAGAGCTGCGCACCATCCTCGACGAGGAGCTGCGCAGCGCGGGGGAGGCGGCCAGCCAGGCGACCGTCGACGCCCAGGACGCCGTGCGCGAGCGCATGGAAGCGGAAGGCGTGACCTTCACCGAAGTGGACGTCGAACGGTTCCGCGAGCGCGTCTCCGGCGTCTACGAAGAGCTCGGCTACGACCAGTACCGCGACCAGCTGACCGCGGAATAGTGAGCCGGCCCGCCCCCGTCGCGTACGCGGCGGGGGCCTGGCTACATCCGGGTTCGAGGATTTTCCCTTATGTGGTACTGGTACGACCGATTCGAGGCGTGGCTTGCCGTCGCGCTGCTGGGTGGCACTTCGCTGACCCTGCTGGCGAGCTCGACGGCGCGCGCCATCGGCCAGCCCTTCGCCGGCGGCGCCGAGCTGGCCCAACTGCTGTTCATCTGGACTGCCGTGCTGGGTGCCGACATCACCTTGCGCCACGGGGGACAGGTACGCATCGACGCCCTGACGGTGCGCCTGCCGCTGCCGCTGCAGCGCCTGGTCACGGGGCTGTGCCTGGCGCTGATGCTGGGCTTCCTGGCTTTGCTCGTGTGGTACGGCTTTCCCCTGGCGCTGTCCAACTGGCAGCGACCAATGGGCGTGGCCGGGCTGAGCTATGGCTACATCACCCTGGCGCTGCCGGTGGGTGCTGCGCTGATGATCGTCTCGCTCGTGCGGCGCATCGTGGCCAAGGGCATCGTGGCGAGCCTGATGCCGGAAGACGATGTCGTGGAGGAGACACTATGACGGCCGCACTGCTGTTGGGCCTTGGCCTGGTGCTGATGGCCATCGGCATGCCCGTGGCCTTCGCCATCGGTATCGCCGGGTTCACCTACTTCTTCCTGCCCGAGACTTTCCTGCCGACCAATATCGGGCCGCAGCGTATCGTCTCGGCGACGCAATCCTTTCCGCTGCTGGCGGTGCCGCTGTTCATCTTCATCGGCCATCTGATGAACGCCAGCGGTATCACCCCGCGGCTGATGCGGCTCTCCACGCTGCTGGCCGGCTGGATGAGCGGCGGCCTGGCCCAGGCCAGCATCGTGCTCAGCACGCTGATGGGCGGGGTGTCGGGCTCGGCGGTGGCCGATGCTGCCATGCAGTCGCGGGTGCTGGGGCAGGGCATGGTGCAGCAGGGCTACAGCCCGGGCTTCACCGGGGCGGTGCTCTCCATCGGCGGGCTCGTCACCGCCACCATCCCGCCGAGCATCGGCCTGATCCTCTATGGCTATCTGGGCGAGGTCTCCATCGGGCGGCTGTTCATCGCCGGCGTGGTGCCCGGCTTCCTGCTGATGGTGGCGCTGATGGTGACCACCTACTTCGTGGCCCGGCGGCGCGGCTACACGCCGGTACGCGAGGGGCTGCCTGCCGGCCGCGAGGTGCTCTCGGCCGCACGCAGCAGCCTCTGGGCGTTGCTGTTCCCGGTGTGGCTGCTGGTGGGCATCCGCTATGGCCTGTTCACGCCCACCGAGGCGGGGGCCTTCGCCGTGGCCTATGCGCTGCTGGTGGGCTGCGTGATCCATCGCGAGATGGGATGGCGCGAGATCCTCGCGGCGATGCACGCCAGCGTGCGCGACATCGGCATGATCATGCTGATCATCATGTTCTCGGGAATCATCGGCTACGTGGTCTCCTTCGAGCGGGTGCCGCAGACCATTGCCGAGCTGACGCTGGGCGTGTTCTCCAGCCACGCCACGCTGCTGCTCACCCTGGCCGTGCTGCTGGTGCTGCTCGGCATGCTGCTCGAGGCCACCGTGGTGGTGATGCTGCTGACGCCGATCCTGGTGCCGGTGGTCAAGGCGGCCGGGGTCGATCCGGTGCACTTCGGGCTGCTGATGATGACCCTGGTGACCTTCGGTGGCATGACCCCACCGGTGGGCATCTCGATGTACACCGTATGCGGCATCCTGCGCTGCTCCTTCTTCGACTACAGCCGCGAGCTGGTGCCCTTCGCCCTGGCGGTGTTCGTGGTGGTACTGGGCATCATCTTCTTCCCCGACATCGTGCTGTTCCTGCCCAACCTGCTGATGGGCTGAGGCTGGCCGCGCGTCAATCATGGAGGATTCTATGACTCACTCCGACAAGATCGCCTTCATGGGCCCCGATTTCCTGCTCGAGAACGAGCCGGCGCGCCGGCTCTACCACGAGCATGCCGCGGCCATGCCGATCTGCGATTACCACTCGCACCTGAGCCCGGAAGAGATCGCCGGCGACGTTCGCTTCGACAACCTCACCGAGCTGTGGCTCAAGGGCGATCACTACAAGTGGCGGGCGATGCGCATCGCCGGCATCGACGAGCGGCGCATCACCGGTGAAGCGAGCGACCGCGAGCGCTTCCAGGCCTGGGCCGAAACGGTGCCGGACTGCCTCGGCAATCCGCTCTACCACTGGACCCACCTGGAGCTGCGCCACCCGCTGGGCATCGAGAACACGCTGCTCTCGCCGGCTACCGCCGAGGAGATCTGGACCACCGCACGCGAGCGGCTGGCGATGCCACAGCTGAGCGCCCAAGGCATCCTCGAGCGCTTCCACGTGCGCACCGTATGTACCACCGACGACCCGGTGGACGATCTCGGCCTGCACCGGCGGCATGTCGAGAGCGGGACGATGCCCGCCATGCTGCCGACCTTCCGCGCCGACGCCGTGCTCAAGATCGAAGCACCCGGCTTCGCCGACTATCTCGGCGAGCTGGAGCGTGCCAGCGGCGTGGCTATCCGCGGCTACGACGATCTGCTGGCGGCCCTGTATCAGCGCCTCGAGCACTTCGCCGCCCACGGCTGCTGCCTCTCCGATCACAGCCTGGAGAAGCCAGTGTTCGTTTCCCCGCCGAGCACGGCCGAACTCGACCGGATGATCGAGCGCCGCCGCCAGGGCAGAACCCTCTCTGGCGACGAGAATGCCGCCTTCACCACCGCGCTGCTGCTGTGGCTGGGACGCGAGTACGCCCGCCGCGGCTGGGTGATGCAGCTGCACCTCGGCGCGCTGCGTAGCCTGAGCCAGCGCGGTCTGGCCGAGATCGGCGCCAACAGCGGCTTCGACGCCATCGGCGACGTCACCTACGCCGAACCGCTGGCGGCGATTCTCGATGCGCTGGACCGCGAGCGGGCACTGCCGCGCACCGTGGTCTACAACCTCAACCCCCGCGACAACGAGATGCTGGCAAGCCTGGTCGGCTCGTTCGCCAGCGACGGTATCCCCGGCAAGCTGCAGTTCGGTGCCGCCTGGTGGTTCAACGACCAGCGTGACGGCATCGAGCGCCAGCTCGTCACCCAGATGAACTTCGGCCTGCTGCGCCACTTCGTCGGCATGCTCACCGATTCGCGCAGCCTGCTGTCCTTCTCCCGTCACGACTACTTCCGCCGCATCTTCTGCCAGATGCTCGGCGCGCAGATCCAGCGCGGCGAGTTGCCGAACGATCTCGACCGCATCGGCGAGCTGGTGCGGGCGGTGTGCTACGACAACGTGCAGCGCTACCTCTTCGAGCGATAGGAATTCTTCCATATCAGAGCGATGGAACACTCATGAAAATCAGCGACGCCTATGTGATCGTCACCTCGCCGGGGCGCAACTTCGTCACCCTCAAGATCGTTACCGAGTCGGGTACCTACGGCATCGGCGACGCTACCCTCAACGGCCGCGAGATGGCCGTGGTGGCCTATCTCGAGGAGCACGTGATCCCCGCCCTGATCGGGCGCGACGCCAGCCGCATCGAGGATATCTGGCACTACCTCTACCGCGGGGCCTACTGGCGCCGGGGGCCGGTGACCATGGCGGCGGTGTCGGCGGTGGACCTGGCGCTGTGGGACATCAAGGCCAAGGCGGCGGGCATGCCGCTCTACCAGCTCCTCGGCGGCAAGAGCCGCGAGCGGGTGATGACCTACGCCCACTGCACCGGACGCGACATCGAGGGCTGCCTCGCCGAGGTCGAGAAACACGTCAAGCTCGGCTATCGCGCCGTGCGGGTGCAGGCCGGGGTGCCCGGCATTCCCACCATCTACGGCGTGGCCAAGCGCGAGGGCGAGCGCTACGAGCCGGCGGACGCCGAGCTTCCCGCCGAGCACGTGTGGAGTACCGAGAAATACCTCAACCACGTGCCCAAGCTGTTCGCCGCGGTGCGCGAGCGCTTCGGCGACGAGCTGCACGTGCTGCACGACGTGCATCATCGCCTCACGCCCATCGAGGCGGCGCGCCTGGGCAAGGCGGTAGAGCCCTATCACCTGTTCTGGCTCGAGGACTGCGTGCCGGCGGAGAACCAGGAGAGCTTCCGCCTGATTCGCCAGCACACCACCACACCGCTGGCGGTGGGGGAGGTGTTCAACTCGATCCACGACTACCGCGAGCTGATCGAGAACCAGTGGATCGACTACATCCGCACGCCCCTCACGCATGGCGGCGGCATCACCCACCTGCGGCGCATCGCCGACCTGGCCGGGCTCTACCACGTGCGTACCGGCTTCCACGGACCGACGGACCTGTCGCCGGTGTGCCTGGGCGCGGCGGTCCATTTCGACACCTGGGTGCCCAACTTCGGCATCCAGGAGCACATGCCCCACACGCCGGAGACCGACGCCGTCTTCCTCCACGACTACCGCTTCGAGGATGGCCACTTCCTGGTCGGCGAGGCGCCGGGGCACGGCGTCGACATCGACGAGACCCTGGCCAAGCAGTACCCCTACAAGCGCGCCAGCCTGCCGGTCAACCGGCTGGAGGACGGCACCCTGTGGCACTGGTGAGGAGTCAGCTCATGCCAGACGTGACCCGCCTACCCGCCGCCGAGCCGACCGGGCATATCGGCATCGTCCACCTGGGGCTCGGTGCTTTCCACCGCGCTCATCAGGCGGTCTACCTCGAGCGCTATCGCCAGCGCAGCGGCGATGGTGCCTGGGGCGTGAGCAGCGCCAACCTGCGCGGCGGCGTGGCGCTGGTGGATGCCCTGCGCGACGCCGACTATCACTACCATGTCGCCGAATACGCCGACCGCGACCATGTCACCCTGCGCGAGATCGGCGTGATCGAGGAGGCCCTGTTCACTGGCCGGGACCCTTCGGGCCAGTGGGGGCGCGACCTCGCGGCGCTGCTGGCGCGCCTGGCGTCGCCCGACACGCGACTCGTCACCCTGACGGTGACCGAGAAGGGCTACTTCCTGAGCCCCGCCGAGGGCGCCTTGCTGCGCGACGACCCGCTCATCGCCCACGATATCGAGCATCCCCAGGCACCGCGCAGCGCACCGGGCATCTTGGTCGAGGTGTTGGCTCGGCGACGTGAAGCGGGAATCCCTCCATTCACGGTACTGTGCTGCGACAACATGCCCAACAACGGCCAGCGCACACGGGCGGCGGCGGTGCAACTTGCCGCCTGTCGCGACGGCGAGCTGGCCGCCTGGATCGAGCGCGAGGTGGCGTTCCCATGCAGCATGGTCGACCGCATCGTACCGGCCATGACCGAGGCCGACTTCGCCCGCCTGGCCGAGCTGGGCGTCGACGACCCCAGCGCCGTGGTGGGCGAGGCGTTCTCGCAATGGGTGGTGGAGGACGACTTCCCCCTCGGCCGACCGGCCTGGGAGGCCGAGGGCGTGGAGATGGTCGCCGACGTGGCGCCGTTCGAGACCATGAAGCTGCGTATGCTCAACGGCAGCCATTCGCTGCTGGCTTACCTGGGGGCGCTGGACGATATCGAGACCGTCTTCGATGCGGTGAGTCGCGACGACCTGGTGGCGCTGCTGCATCGCTACATGCTGCGTGAGGCGGCGCCGACCCTGGCGATGCCTGCCGGCACCGACCTGGAGCGCTATGCCGAGCAACTCCTTTACCGCTTCGCCAACGACAGCCTGCGCCATCGCCTGCAGCAGATCGCCATGGATGGCTCGCAGAAGCTGCCCCAGCGCTGGCTGCACGGCGCCCTGGCCAGGCTAGAAGCGGGAGGCGAGGTGCCTTGTACGGCACTGGGCGTAGCGGCGTGGATTCGCTACACCGCCGGAAGCGATCTGCACGGCAATGTCCATGCCGTTGACGATCCCATGGCGGGCACGTTCGCCTTGCTGCACGAAGCCCATGGCGAGGATCATGAGAGTCTGGTGCTGGCCTTCCTCGAATTCGATGCCGTGGTACCCCCGGCGTTGGCCGAGCACGCCGGCTTCGCGGCGGAGGTGGTGTCGGCCTACCGCTGCCTGACGACGCTTGGTCTCGACGCCGCGCTTGCGCGGCTCGATGCACCCACCTGATAGCGAGAGGTTCGTCATGGAACATACCTGGCGCTGGTTCGGCCCCAACGATCCGATCACCCTCGACGAGATTCGCCAGACCGGTGCCACCGGCATCGTCACGGCGCTGCACGAGATACCCAACGGCACGGCCTGGCCGCTCGAGGCCATCGCCGAGCGCAAGGCAACGATCGAGGCCGCGGGGCTCTCGTGGTCGGTGGTCGAGAGCGTGCCGGTGCACGAGGCGATCAAGCAGGGCACGCCCGAACGCGAGCGTTACATCGCCGCCTACCAGGAGACCCTGCGCCACCTGGGCGACTGCGGCATCGACACCGTCTGCTACAACTTCATGCCGGTGCTCGACTGGACCCGCACCGATCTCGCCTGGCGCCTGCCGGACGGCGGCCTGGCGCTGCGCTTCGACCAGGCTGCGCTGGCTGCCTTCGACCTCTTCCTGCTTGGGCGGCGTGGCACCAAGGCGGAATACAGTGAGGCCGAACAAGCTGAGGCCAGGCGCTACCTGGAGGGGCTGGACGAGGTGTCGCGCCAGCGACTGGTCAACAATGTCATTGCCGGCCTGCCCGGGGCCGAGGAACACTACACCCTGGCACGGTTCCGCGAGGTGCTGGCCGAGTACGACGGCATTGATGCCGAGCGCCTGCGTGAAAATCTCGGCCATTTCCTGCGTGCCATCGTGCCGGTCGCCGAGGAAGCCGGCGTTCGGCTCGCCATCCACCCGGACGACCCGCCGCGTCCGCTGTTCGGCCTGCCGCGGGTGGTCTCCACCCCCGAGGACGCCCAGTGGCTGCTCGATGCCGCACCGAGCGAGGCCAATGGCCTGACGCTGTGCACCGGCTCCTATGGTGTGCGCGAGGACATTGACCTGGCCGCCATGGCGCGCCGCTTCGGCCCGCGCATCTACTTCGCCCACCTGCGCTCGACTCGGCGCGAGGCCGCCGATCCGCGCACCTTCCACGAGGCGCATCACCTCGGCGGCGACGTCGACATGGTGGCAGTGATCGCCGCCCTGGTGGAGGAGGAGCGGCGCCGCGAGCGAGAGGGTGGGCCGCGCCTGCCGCTGCGGCCGGATCATGGCCACCATATTCTCGACGACCAGCGCCGCGACACCCGCCCCGGCTATCCGCTCTACGGGCGCATGAAGGGGCTCGCTGAGCTGCGCGGCGTGGAGCTGGCAGTAAGGCAGTTGACGAGCTGAAGCCTACCGGGTGAAACGACAAGGCCCACCGAGCAGCAGCCGGTGGGCCTTGTCATATGGAGGAGCGTTTTACTGGCCGGGAGCGGCGACCTGGCCTGCCGACGTGCCGGTGCTGCGCCCGGGCTGCTATGTGGTACACGATCACGGCCTCTACCGCGAGGCCCAGCGCGATGTGCTGATGCGGCGCCCCGATCTGCACCACGGGCTCGAGCCGGCATTGGAAGTCTTCGCCCAGGTGCAATCGCTGCCCGAGCCGGGCCTGGCGATCGTTGCCCTGGGCAAGCGTGACATCGGCCACGACCAGCTGCCGGTGCCCCTGCGTCGCTACCGCGAAGGGGGCGCGCCGGACGCAACGCTCTCCGTGACGGGGTGGCAGGTGGCCAAGCTGATGGACCAGCACACCTTCGTGCACCTGCCCGGAGACGCCGACGATATCGCCGTGGGCGATATCGTTGCCTTCGGCGCCTCCCATCCATGCCTCACCTTCGACAAGTGGCGTCACCTGCTGCTGGTGAACGAGGCGCTGGAGGTCCAGGACAGCCTGGCAACCTGCTTCTAGCCGCCTTGGGACGCTGCGTTTCTCATGCCTCGCGTTTGCCATCGACCAACCGAGACACCCCCCAGGGGTTGCCGTCACGCAGCACCTCGGGCAAGAGCCCCTGCGGCAGCGCCTGGTAGCATACCGGGCGCAGGAAGCGGAAGATCGCCGCGCTGCCCACCGAGGTGGTGCGCGAGTCGGAGGTCGCCGGGTAGGGCCCGCCGTGGACCATGGCGTGGCAGACCTCGACCCCGGTCGGCCAGCCGTTGGCCAGGATCCGCCCCGCCTTGCGCTCGAGGATCGGCAGCAGCGCCTTCGCCGCGTCCAGGTCGGCGTCGTCCATCTGCAGGGTGGCGGTGAGCTGGCCTTCGAGCTGGGAGGCGACCTGGCGCATCTCGTGCTGATCGGCGCATTCGATCACCAGCGAGGTGGCGCCGAACACCTCCTCCTGCAGCTCGGTATCCGCGAGGAAGTCCCCGGCCGCGGTGACGTAAAGCCCCGCCTGGCACGGGTGGGCCGATTCGCCCACCTGGCCGCGGGCGACTTCCCTGACCTTACCGTTGCACGAAAGCCGGCCCACGCCCTGCTGATAGGCGTCATGAATACCCGGAGTGAGCATGGTCTGGGCAGCGCTGGCCTTCACGGCATCGCCCGCGGCCTCGACGAAGGCGGAAAGCTCGGGGCCCTTCACCGCGATGACCAGGCCCGGGTTGGTGCAGAACTGCCCGGCGCCCATGTTGAGCGAGGCGACGAAGCCCTCGGCGATCTTGTCGCCGCGCGCCTTGAGGGCTTCCGGCAGCAGGAACACCGGGTTGATCGAGCTCATCTCGGCGTAGACCGGGATCGGCTGGGGGCGGGCCTGTGCCGTCTTCATCAAGGCCGTGCCGCCGCCGCGGGAGCCGGTGAAGCCCACCGCCTGGATGCGCGGGTCACTGACCAGCGCCTGGCCGATCTCGCGGCCCGAACCGAACAGCAGCGAGAACACGCCTTCCGGCAGGTCGCGCTTCTCGACGGCCTTCTGTACCGCACGGCCGACCAGCTCGGAGGTGCCGGGGTGGGCGGAGTGGCCCTTGACGATCACCGGACAGCCGGCGGCCAGGGCCGAGGCGGTGTCGCCACCGGCCACGGAGAAGGCCAGCGGGAAGTTACTGGCGCCGAACACGGCGACGGGGCCCAGCGGAATGTGGCGCTGGCGCAGGTCGGCGCGGGGCATCGGCTCGCGCTCGGGCAGGGCCGGGTCGAGGCGCAGGTCGAGCCACTCGCCGGCGCGCACCACGGAAGCGAACAGGCGCAGCTGGCCGCAGGTGCGGCCGCGCTCGCCCTCGAGCCGCGCCCGGGGCAGGCCGGTCTCGGCGATGGCGCGTTCGATCAGCTCGTCGCCGATGGCCTCGATCTCGGAGGCCGCCGTCTCGAGAAAGGCGGCGCGCGCTTCGAGCGTCGTCTCTCGGTAGGTGGTGAAGGCCGCCTCGGCCAGCTCACAGGCGCGCTCGACCTCGGGCCGGGTGCCGCCGACGTAGGTGGGCTCCAGGCGCTCGCCGGTGGCGGGATTGACGGCGTGGATGGGCGTGGAACTGCCGCTTGCGGCCTCGCGGCCGATCAGCATCTTGCCTTCCAGGGGCATAACGAACTCCTTGCTGCTCAGAGCGATTTCACTTCGATGGTTGGCTTGTCTGCCTCGAAGCGTAGTGGATTGCGCAGGGGGCGGCCGAATTCGCTCAGTGCGATCTCGAAGCGGTCGCCATCCCGGGTCTGGATACCGTCGGCGAAGCTCAGGGTGGCGGTGCCGAAGAAGTGCACGTGCACGTCGCCGGGGCGGCGGAAGCCCGGGTACTTGAAATGGTGGTGCTCCAGGTTGGCCAGGCTATGGGCCATGTTGGCCTCGCCGGTGAGGAAGGGCTTTTCCCACAGGGTGTCGCTGCCGCGCACGATTCGGCTGGTGCCTTCCAGATGCTTGGGCAACTCACCGACCAAAAGTTCCGGGCCGAAGCTGCAGGCGCGCAGCTTGGAGTGGGCCAGCCACAGGTAGTTGAAGCGCTCGGTCACGTGGTCGGAGAACTCGTTTCCGATGGCGTAGCCGACCCGCCAGGGAGCGCCGTCGTCGCCGATCACATAGAGCCCGGCCAGCTCCGGCTCCTCGCCGGCGTCCTCGGCGAAGGGCGGCACGGGCATTTCCGCCTCGGGGGCGACGACGCAGCTGCCGTCGCCCTTGTAGAACCACTCCGGCTGGGCGCCGACGCCACCGGCCTGTGGTTTGCCGCCCTCCACGCCGAGCTTGAACATGCGCATGGAGTCGGTGAGCTCGGCCTCACTGACCTGGGTCTTGGCGTGCATGGCCGAGCGCGTATCGGCACTGCCCAGGTGGGTGAGGCCGGTGCCGGTGACCAGGCAGTGGGCCGGGTCGGGATGGGTCAGCGGCGGCAGCAGGCGTTTCTCGTCGACCAGTCGCTGGTAGTCGAGGCGGGTCTCGGTCAGTGCTGCCTCGACGGCGTCGGCCAGCGACTGTCCCGCGGCGATGGCGCGGCGGGACAGCGTATAGGTGTCAACGTCGAGCAGGCGAACCTCACGGTCGCTCTCGACCCGGGCGGCACGGGCCTGGCCTTGGTACTCGCATTGCATCAGGCGCATATGGCGGTTTCCTCGTGTTGGACGATGTTCAGAGCGGCCAGATCGCCAACTGTGGCCACAGCAGCAGGGCGGCCAGCACGCAGAGCTGGATGAGCATGAACGGCAATACCGAAAGGTAGATGTCCTTGAGAGAGACTTCCGGGGGGGCCACGCTCTTGAGATAGAACGCTGCCGGGCCGAACGGTGGTGACAGGAACGAGACCTGCATGTTCACGGCGAACAGGATGCCGAACCAGATCGGATCGAAGCCCAGCTCGGTGACGATGGGCAGGAATATCGGCAGGGCCAGCATGGCGATGCCGATCCAGTCGAGGAACAGGCCGAGCACCAACATGATGCCCATCATTACCAGGATGACGACGATCGGCGCCACTTCGAGGCCGAGGATCAGGCCCGAGACGAAGCGGTTGCCGCCCATCAGATTGTAGACCCCGACCAAAGCGGCGGCGCCGATGCCGATCCAGATGATCATGCCGCAGGTATTCAGCGTCTGGCCCAGGCTGTGGTGCAGCATGGCCAGCGAGAATTCCCGGCGCACCACGATCGCCAGCATCACGCCGAACACGCCCATGGCCGCCGCCTCGGTGACCGAGGCGATGCCGCCGTAGATGGTGCCGAGCACCAGGAAGGCGATCAGCCCGGGGAGCAGGATCGCCTTGGCGGCGTCGAGCCTGTTGTCGAAGGGGTTGTCCTGGCTCTCTTCGGTCAGCGGCGGCCCCATGTCGGGGTTCTTGAGGCAGCGCACCAGCACGTAGGCGATATAGGAGCCCATCAGGATCACGGCGGGAGTGACGGCGGCGGTGAACAGCTCGGCGATGGAAACGCTGGCGATCAGGCCGTAGATGATCAGCACGATCGACGGCGGCATCATGGTACCCAGCGCGCCGCCGGCGCATACCACGCCGATCGACAGGCGCTTGTCGTAGCCCAGGCGCAGCATCTGCGGCAGCGCCAGGATGCCCAGCAGCACGATCTCGCCGCCGATGATGCCCGAGAGCGCCGCCAGGAAGAACGCCACCACGATGGTCTGCACCGCCACGCCGCCGGGCAGGCGGCCGGCGAACACGCGCATGGCGTTGAACAGGTCCTTGGCGATGCCGGAACGGTCGAGCAGCGACGCCATCAGCACGAACATCGGCACCGCCACCAGCGAGTATTCGGTGATGAAGCCGTAGACCCGGCTGGTGACCAGCGGCAGGGCGGTCTCGCCGAACCAGCCGAAGGTGAAGGCCATTGCCACCAGGCCGGTGATGAAAGCCAGCGGCAGGCCGGTCACCAGCAACGCGAAGATGGCGCCGACCATCAGCAGGGTCGCGGTCGAGATGTCCATCAGCGCACCTCCCGACCGGGGCGGGCCCGCAACGACTGGGCCAGGTGCAGCAGCGCCTGCAGCGTCATCAGGGCCAGGGCGAACAGGATCGCGCCCTTGACCAGGGCCGGAAAGGGCGGGTTCCACGAGGTGCCGGAGCGCTCGAGGCGCCACTCGCCGAGCGGGTTATGCGAGGCTTTCCAGAACATGGTGAAGGCGGCATAGCTCATGGCCAGACAGAAGCCCAGGGTCACCAGGTCGTTGAAGCGATCCATCCAGCCCCTGAGACGGGGGCCGACGTTGTCGTAGAGGACCCTGACCCGAATGTGGCTGTTGCGCGCCAAGGCGGCGGGGCCGCCCAGGGCGAAGCTGATGGCGATCAGGAACACCACGCTTTCGTGCACCCAGGAGGTGGGGGAGCCGAATCCATAGCGCAGGAAGACCTCGACCACGCTGATGGCCATGGCCAGCAGGATCATCCAGGCGGCGCCCCGTGCGCCCCGCGATACCAGGCGGTCGAGGGCATTGCGCTCGGGCGAGGCGTCCTCGACCTGCTCCACGATGTCGGCGAGTTCCTGTTCGGGCAGGGGCTTGGGGTCATGTTGTGGCTGCGACATGGCGAGTCTCGATAGGCGTTGCGGGCCGCCAGAAGCTGGCGGCCCGCGTCGGTTGCCGGTGCTTGGGTCAGAGCAGGTTGCGCGAGCGCAGGAAGGCGGTGGCCGAGTCGTAGATCTTCTGCGTCATCTCGTTCTCGCCGGCCCACTCCTGCCATTCCTGTTCCGCGGCGGCACTGAACTTGCGACGCTCTTCGGCGGGCAGGTCGAAGGGATGGACGTCCGGGTCCTCCTGCAGGCGTTGCAGGGTCTCGATGTCCTGGGCCTTGAGCCGGGCGATCAGGTCGTAGGCCATGCCGTCGAAGGCGGTCTCGAGAGTCGCCTGCAGGTCCTCGGGCAGGTCGTCCCAGATCTGCTTGTTGATCGACACGGCGATCATCGGCATCGAATGGAACCCCGGGTACAGCGGGTAGGGGGCGAAGGCGTGCAGGCCCATGGCGTCGTTGTTGGAGAGCACGGTGGAGTCGGCGGCGTCGATGACCTTCTTCTCCAGCGCGGTATAGACTTCGGAGCCGGGCAGGTTGACGGGGCTGGCCCCGATGCGCTCGAAGACGTTGTATACCATGCCCTGCGGGGCGCGGATCTTGAGGCCCTCGAAGTCATCGAGCGTCTCGATCGGCACGGTGGAGGGCACCGACTCGAGCGGGAAGGTGGCCGCACCGATCAGGTGCACGCCGTAGGGCTCGACCAGCTCGTTGTAGAGCTCCTCGCCGCCGCCGTGCTTCATGTATTCGAGGAAGTCGTAGGGGTTCTGCCAGGCGCCGACCAGGTTGCCCAGCATGCCGAACGCCGGGTCCTGGCCCGAGAAGTAGCTGGGGTCGGTCATATGGCCCTGCAGGATGCCGGAACTCACCGCATCCAGGGTCTCGGTGGGGCCGACCACGGCGTTGATCGGCATGACCTCGATCTCGATACGTCCATCGGTCATGCGGGAGATACGTTCGGCCCACTCCTGCTTGATCTTGAAGCTGGGCTCGCCGGAGGTCTCCGAGGCCTGGAAGGACCATTCGTATTCGGCGGCATGAGCCGTAGAGAGACCCAGCAGCAGAGCCGAGCCAACGATGCCGGCGTGCGAAAGGCGAGATGTGAAATGAGACATACGGGCTCCAGGGGTTGTTTGTTGTGGTGGGCCGCTTATATGTTGAACATATAGAATCCATGTTCAACATAAACTTTAGTCGTGTCATCTACACTGGCGTGAACGAATTTCTCGTCATGAACCAAAGGATTTGGCAATGCAAAGCATCAAGATCGGCCTGGTCGGGGTGGGCAAGATCGCCCGCGACCAGCACCTGCCGGCGCTGGCCGGGAGCCGGGGTTACGAGCTGGTGGCGACCGCGGATCCCCACGCCCGCCACGCGCCGGTACCCGGCTACACCGCCTTGGGTGAAATGCTCGAGGCGCATCCCGAACTGGAAGCAGTGGCCATCTGCACGCCGACGCACCTGCGCTACTCCCAGGCGCGCCTCGCCCTGGAACAGGGCAGGAGCGTGCTGCTGGAGAAGCCGCCCGGGGCGACCCTGAGCGAGGTGGAGGATCTGGTCGAGCTGGCCGAGCGGCAGGGTTGCACCCTGTTCGCCGCCTGGCATTCGCGCTTTGCCCCGGGCGTGGAGCAGGCGCGCGACTGGTTGCGGGATCGCCGTATAAGGCGGGTCGAGATCGACTGGCGCGAAGACGTGCGGGTGTGGCATCCCGGTCAGGCGTGGATCTGGGAGCCGGCCGGCATGGGGGTGTTCGACCCAGGGATCAACGCACTGTCGATCATCACCGAGATCCTGCCTCGCGCCTTCTTCCTGCGCGAGGCGCGGCTGTGGGTGCCAAGCAACTGCCAGGCGCCGATCGCCGCGGCGCTGACCTTCGGCGATACCGAGGGCACGCCGATCGTAGCCGACTTCGATTTCCGCCAGCCGAGCCCGCCGATCTGGAGCATACACGTCGAGACCGAGGCGGGGCGGCTCAGCCTGCTGCGGGGCGGCTGCCGGCTGGAGCTCGACGGCCAGTGCCTGCTCGACGCCGAGGAGCGTGAGTATCCGGGCCTCTACGCCCGCTTCGCCGAACTGATCCGGCAGCGACGCAGCGACGTGGACCTGGCCCCGCTGCGGCACGTGGCGGATGCCTGCCTCGCCGCCTGGCGCGAGCCGACCGAGCCCTTTATCGAGTGAACTAGATAAGCCCCTGCTGGCGCTGATGAGCCACCAGTTCACGCACCATGCCCATCAGCGTTGCCGCCCCCGGGGAGGGCCGGCGTCGTCTCAGGCTCACCAGGCCGAATGGCTGCACGCTGAGCCGCTGGTGGAAAGGCAGGATGCGAAAGCGCGTCGGGGCGCACAGCAGGTCGGCCACCTGACGCGTGGTGGCGGTGATCGTGTCCGAGCGATCGATCAACGCCAGCGCCACCAGGATGTCGGTGGTATCGACGACCTGTGCTGGCGGCTCGACGGCACAGTGGAGAAACAGCGCGTCGACCCGCTGGCGCATCAGCGCCCCCTGGGGCTGTAGCGCCCACGGGTAGGCGGCCATGGCCGCTAGCGTCAGCGGATCGGCTCCCGAGAGCGGGTGTCCTTCGCGACACACGAAGCAGATCTCCTCCTCGCCGATCTCCTCGAACACGAACGGCTCGGACGAGAAGCCGGCCGGTATCCGGGTAATGGCGAAATCGAGTTCCCCTTCCAGCAGCCGCGGCACCAGCCGCTTGCTGACGTCGACCTCGACGCTGACCTTGAGCCTGGGGTGGCTTCGGTGCACCCGCTCGATGGCGCTGGCCAGCAGCGTCACCGCCGGCGCCATCACCGTGCCGATGGCCACCTTGCCGGCATTGCCTTCGAACAGGGCATTGAGTTCCTCGCCGGTGTTATGCAGCTCAGAGAGCATGGCCTGGGCATGCCGGACCATGACCTCTCCGTACCAGTTCGGCTCGAGCCCACGTGGATGACGGTCGAACAGCTTGACGCCCAGTTGGGCCTCGATATCGCCCAGCAGCTTCGAGGCCGCCGGCTGGCTGATGCCCAGCTGTGATGCCGCGCGATGCAGGTTGCGCTGCTCGTCGAGGGCCAGAAAGAGCTGGAGATGGCGCAACTTTAGTCGTGCTTGCAGGAACCAGTCGTCACCCAGCGTGCGCATGGCGCCCCTCCGCCTCTTCTGGAAATAATAATTTTGATATCGATTTATCGACCACTGCATATTGGTTGGTTATGTCATGGCTGTCTACTGTAGCGACGGTATCCGCGACGACATGTCGTACCGACAACAACAATTCCAAGATCAAGGAGACAGATCATGTCACTCACCTACGCCTCGATGCGCGGTGCCGGTTCGCCCCTGTTGCTGAGTGCCGGCGCCGTCATGCTGATGCTGGGCGTGGCCGAGGCCCATGGCAGCGCCGAGTCGACGACCAACGGCACCACCTCGCGTAGCCTCGACAAGTCATCGTTCGGCCAGCTGCCCGACGGCCGCCAGGTCGACGTTTACCGCATGACCAACGCCAATGGCATCGAGATGCGTGTCATCAACTATGGCGGCATCATCCTTTCGCTGAAGACGCCGGATGTCGACGGCGACTTCGACGATATCGTGCTGGGCTTCGATTCGCTGGAGGAGTATCTCTCCGATACTTATCGTCAGGCCAATCCCTACTTCGGCGCGCTGATCGGCCGCTACGGCAACCGCATCGCCGGTGGCCAGTTCTCTCTCGACGGCGAAACCCACTCCCTGGCGACCAACGACGGGGCCAACCATCTGCACGGTGGCCAGCAGGGGTTCGACAGGGTGCTATGGCAGGCCGAGCCGTTCGAGAGCAACGAAGGTGCCGGCCTGACACTTCGCTATACCAGCGAGGACGGCGAGGAGGGCTATCCGGGCAGGCTCGAGACGGAGGTGACCTACACCCTGACCGACGCCGACGAGTTGATCATCGACTACCGGGCCACGACCGACAAGGCGACGCCGGTCAACCTCACCCAGCACAGCTACTTCAATCTCGAGGGAGAGGGCGGCGACAGCATTCTCGACCACCGGCTGATGATCAACGCCGACGCCTTTACCCCGGTGGACGACACGCTGATCCCCACCGGCGAAATCCGCTCGGTCGAAGGCACACCGTTCGACTTCACCCAGCCGACGCCGATCGGCGAGCGCATCGGGCAGGACAACGAGCAGCTGGCGTTCGGCAAGGGGTACGACCACAACTTCGTGCTCGCCGAGCAGGGCGCTTCTTCCAGTGAGCCCGTGCTGGCCGCCAGGGTCTGGGAGCCGGACAGCGGACGGCTGCTGGAGATTCTCACCACCGAGCCGGGCATCCAGTTCTACTCGGGCAATTTCCTCGCCGGCGACCTGACGGGCAAAAAGGGGCAGGCCTACGAGCATCGCTCGGGGTTCGCGCTGGAGACCCAGCACTTCCCCGACTCGCCCAATCAGGAAGCTTTTCCCAGCACTGTTCTCGAGCCGGGGGAGACCTATCGCTCGCGCACGATCTATCGATTCTCCGCCCAGGAGACCCCGGACTCGTGAGGCATGAGTTCGAACACCAACAACAACACCCCGTAGAGACTCCAGGAGGACGACATGCCAATCGCAACCACACTTTCCCGTTTGGCGCTGGGTGGCGCTCTGACACTCACCGCACTGGGCGCTGTCCAGGCGCAGGATGACGTACGTATCGGCTTCATCGTCAAGAAACCCGAGCAGGCCTGGTTCATCAACGAGCAGGAAGCGGCGACCCAGGTGGGCGAGGAGCTGGGCTTCCGCGTCGTCCGGCTGGGCGGCGAGGACGGCCAGGAGGTGCTCAGCGCCATCGACAACCTCAACTCCCAGGGCGCCCAGGGCTTCGTCATCTGCCCGCCCGACGTGCGCCTGGGGCCGGCCATCATGAACCGCGCCGAGCAGTATGGCATGAAGGTAGTGACGGTGGACGACCGCTTCGTGGGCGGCGACGGCGAGCCCATGGAGGAAGTGCCGCACCTGGGCATGTCCGGCTACAAGATTGGCCAGCAGGTCGGCGAGGCGCTGGCCGCCGAGATGGAGGCGCGCGGCTGGGACCCGCAGGAGGTCGCCGCGCTGCGCATCACCAACTACGAGTTGCCCACCGCCAAGGAGCGCACCGACGGTGCCACCGACGTGCTGCTGGAGTGGGGGTTCCCGGAAGACAACATCTTCGACGCGCCCCAGCAGAACACCGATACCAGCAGCGCCTTCTCGGCCGCTTCGCCGGTGATCTCCCAGCGCGGGGACTTCGAGCACTGGATCATCTACGCCCTCAACGAGGAGAGCGTGCTGGGCGGCGTGCGCGCCACCGAGCAGTACGGCCTGGCTCCCGAAGACGTGATCGGCGTGGGCATCAACGGTTCCGGCGCGGCCTTCGCCGAGTTCTCGCGCAGCAATCCGACCGGCTTCCACGGCACGGTGGCGGTGAGTTCCACCCAGCATGGGCAGCAAACCGCGGAGAATCTCTATCGCTGGATCACCGAGGGCGAGGAGCCGCCGGCCAACACCGAAACCTCCGGCACCCTGATGACGCGCGACAACTGGCAGGATGTGCGCGCCGAACTCGGGCTGTGAACGTGACGGATCACGATGACCGGGAGTGCACCATGACGGAACCCTTTCTCCGCTTCGACGGCATCAGCGTGGTCTTCCCCGGCGTGCGCGCGCTCGACCAGGTCAGCTTCGGGGTCCATGCCGGCCAGGTTCATGCACTGATGGGCGAGAACGGCGCCGGCAAGTCGACGCTGCTCAAGGTGCTCAGCGGCGTCAACCGTGCCAGCGAAGGAGCGCTGTGGATCGACGGCGAGCGCCATGTGTTCGCCAATGCCCGCGAGGCGCTCGGCCAGGGCATCGCCATCATCTATCAGGAGCTGACGCTGGCGCCCAACATGTCGGTGGCCGAGAACCTGCTGCTCGGCCAGCTGCCGGCCAGCCTCGGCTTCATCGACCGGCGGCGGCTGCGCGATCGGGCGATGCGCATCCTCGAGGAACTCGGCGAAGGTGGCATTCACCCCTCGACCAAGGTGCGCGACCTCTCCATCGGCCAGCAGCAGATGATCGAGATCGGCCGTGCGCTGCTGCGCGATGCCCGCATCATCGCCTTCGACGAGCCGACCAGCAGCCTGTCGGTGCAGGAGACGCGTCAGCTCGAGCGCATCGTCGCCCGGCTGCGCGACGAGGGCCGGGTGGTGCTCTACGTCACCCACCGCATGGAGGAGGTCTTCAAGATGTGCGATGCGGTCACCGTGTTCCGTGACGGCAGGCACATCCGCACCCACGACAGCCTCGACGCGCTCGATCACGACACCCTGGTCAGCGAGATGGTCGGTCGCGATATCGAGGACGTCTACGGCTACCGCGAGCGCGAGCAGGGCGAGGTGGTGCTGGAGATCGACGCCATCGAAGGCCGGGGGCTCAAGGCGCCGATCAGCTTCGAGGTGAAGCGCGGCGAGGTGTTCGGCCTGTTCGGCCTGGTAGGGGCCGGGCGCAGCGAACTGATGCGGCTGGTGTGCGGCGCCGAGACCGCCAGGGCGGGCGAAGTGCGCTTCCAGGGAGTGGCGCGCCGCTTCGCCAGTACCGGCGAAGCCATTCGCCAGGGCATCGCCATGTGCCCCGAGGATCGCAAGTCGCAGGGCATCTTTCCGGTGGCCAGCGTGGCCGACAACCTCAACATCAGCTGCCGGCGCTTCTTCAAGCGCTGGGGGCTGCTGCGCGACCCGCGGCGCGAGCGTGCCAACGCCGAGGCGTATATCCGGCGGCTGAGCATCAAGACGCCGGGGCCGCGCACGCCCATCGGCACGCTCTCCGGCGGCAACCAGCAGAAGGTGATCCTGGCGCGCTGGCTGGCCGAGAAGATCGACCTGTTCGTGGTCGACGAGCCGACCCGCGGCATCGACGTCGGGGCTCGCCGCGACATCTACACCCTGCTCTACGAGCTGGCCGAGCAGGGCAAGAGCGTGATCGTGATCTCCAGCGACCTGGCCGAAGTGAGCTCCATCTGCGACCGCATCGGCGTGATGCGCGACGGCGCGCTGATCGACATCGTGCCGCGCCGGGAGGCCACCCAGGAGCGCCTGCTGGGGCTGGCGCTGCCCGCTTGAGCCGATCGCCACGGACATCGTAAGTACTTCGACAAGAGCCATCCGAGGGACATGACATGACAACCCAAAAACTCACCGGGGCTGATGCCGGCACGACGGCGGCGCCCCCGCGCCGGGGCCTGCCCAAGCCCCTGCGCACCCTGCTCGACACCTCCGGCCTGATCGCCATCTTCGTGATCCTGTTCGTGGCGCTGGCCGTATTCATCCCGGGCTTCCTCACCGGGCGCAACATGGTGGGCCTGCTGCTCTCCATCACCCTGATCGGCACCATCGCCACCACCATGATGATGGTGCTGGCGCTGGGTGAGGTCGATCTCTCGGTGGCCTCCATCGTCGCTTTCGCCGGCGTCGTTGCCGCCGTGGTCACCTCGACCTCCGGCAGCGTGACGATCGGCGTGCTCGGCGGCGTGCTCGCCGGGGGCGCGGTGGGCGCCTTCAACGGCTTCGTGGTGGCGAAGTTCGGCATCAACTCGTTGATCGCCACGCTTGCCGCCATGGAGTTCGTGCGCGGCCTGGCCTACATCACCTCCGGTGGCGATGCGGTGATGATCACCGTACCCGAGTTCTTCGACCTCGGCAGCGCCTCCTTCCTCGGCCTGACGCTGCCGGTGTGGACCATGATCGCCTGCTTCGTGATCTTCGGCGTGCTGCTCAACATGACCGCCTTCGGGCGCAACGTGCTGGCCACCGGCGGCAACCCCGAGGCGGCGGCGCTGGCCGGGGTCAACGTGCGCCGGCTCAAGGTCATCGTCTTCGGCCTGCAGGGCGTGGTGGCGGGCATCGCCGGCGTGCTGCTCACCTCGCGCATGGGGCTCGGCGATCCCAATACCTCGATGGGCCTGGAGCTGGCCGTCATTTCTGCCTGCGTGCTGGGCGGCGTGGCTCTCTCCGGCGGCGTGGCCACCATCACCGGCGTGCTGGTGGGTGTGTTGATCATGGGCTGCGTGCAGAACGCCATGGGCCTGCTCAACGTTCCCACCTTCTATCAGTACCTGGTA
Organism: Billgrantia sulfidoxydans; assembly: GCF_017868775.1. Lineage (NCBI taxonomy): Bacteria > Pseudomonadati > Pseudomonadota > Gammaproteobacteria > Oceanospirillales > Halomonadaceae > Billgrantia > Billgrantia sulfidoxydans. The sequence goes on from NZ_CP053381.1 coordinate 1,221,587, forward strand.
CGCGGCGCGATCCTGCTGCTGGCGGTGATGTTCGACCGCTGGAAGCAGACCCGACGTCAGCGTGCATGATCCTTCGGTTTCAGGAGACCTCGTATGACCGACCGCAAGCGTCCCTTGCGCAGCGCCCAGTGGTTCGGCACCGCCGACAAGAACGGCTTCATGTACCGCAGCTGGATGAAGAACCAGGGCATTCCGGACCATGAGTTCCAGGGCAAGCCGATCATCGGCATCTGCAACACCTGGTCGGAGCTCACGCCCTGCAATGCGCATTTCCGCAAGCTGGCCGAGCACGTCAAGAAGGGGGTGCTGGAAGCGGGCGGCTACCCGGTGGAGTTCCCGGTGTTTTCCAACGGCGAGTCGCTGCTGCGGCCCACGGCGATGTTCACCCGCAACCTGGCCAGCATGGACGTGGAGGAGTCGATCCGCGGCAACCCGCTGGATGCGGTGGTGCTGCTGGTGGGCTGCGACAAGACCACGCCGGCGCTGTTGATGGGGGCGGCGAGCTGCGACATCCCTACCATCGTGGTCAGCGGCGGGCCGATGCTCAACGGCAAGCACGAGGGCAAGGATATCGGTTCGGGTACCGTGGTCTGGCAACTCTCCGAGCAGGTCAAGGCGGGCAAGATCTCGATCCACGAGTTCATGGCCGCCGAGGCCGGCATGTCGCGCTCGGCGGGCACCTGCAACACCATGGGTACGGCCTCGACCATGGCCTGCATGGCGGAATCCCTGGGCACCTCGTTGCCGCACAACGCGGCGATCCCCGCGGTGGATTCGCGGCGCTACGTGCTGGCGCACCTCTCCGGCAATCGCATCGTCGAGATGGTCCATGAAGACCTGCGGCTGTCGAAGGTCCTCACCAGACAGGCCTTCGAAAACGCCATTCGCACCAATGCCGCCATCGGCGGCTCGACCAACGCCGTGATTCACCTCAAGGCGATCGCCGGACGCATCGGCGTCGAGCTCGACCTCGACGACTGGAGCCGCGTCGGCCGCGGCACGCCGACCATCGTCGACCTGCAGCCCTCGGGGCGCTTCCTGATGGAGGAGTTCTACTACGCCGGCGGGCTGCCCGCGGTGCTGCGCCGGCTGGGCGAGGCCGACCGCCTGCCGCACAAGAAGGCGCTGACGGTCAACGGCCGGACATTGTGGGACAACGTCAAGGACGCCCCGCTCTACAGCGACGAGGTCATCCGCCCGCTGGACAAGCCCCTGCGCGAGGATGGCGGCATGTGCGTGCTGCGCGGCAACCTGGCGCCGCGCGGGGCGGTGCTCAAGCCCTCGGCGGCGAGCCCCGAGCTGATGACCCATCGCGGCCGGGCGGTGGTGTTCGAGGATTTCGACGACTACAAGGCGCGCATCAACGACCCCGAGCTGGAGGTCGATGCCAGCAGCGTGCTGGTAATGAAGAACTGTGGGCCGCGCGGCTATCACGGCATGGCCGAGGTCGGCAACATGGGCCTGCCGGCGAAGCTGCTCGAACAGGGTGTGACCGACATGGTGCGCATCTCCGACGCGCGCATGAGCGGCACCGCCTACGGCACCGTGGTGCTGCACGTGGCCCCCGAATCCGCCGCCGGCGGGCCGCTCGCTGCGGTGCGCGACGGTGACTGGATCGCGCTCGACTGCGATGCCGGCACGCTGCACCTGGAGATCGACGATGCCGAACTCGAGGCGCGCCTGGCCCAGCGCGACCCTACCGCCGAGTCGCGCCGGATCGCCAGCGACGGCGGTTATCGCCAGCTCTATATCGAGCGGGTGCTGCAGGCCGACGAGGGCTGCGACTTCGACTTCCTGCGCGGCTCGCGCGGGGCCGAAGTGCCAAGGCATTCCCATTGAGCCGGCTGGCAGGAGCGCGAAGCATGGTCGAAGGGGCGGTGGTGCAATGCGTATGGCGGGGCAGGGCGCAACTGGGCGAAGGGCCGCTATGGTGCCCCGGGCGGGGCGAAGCCGGTCAACTGCTGTTCGTCGACATCATCCGGCGCTCCCTGCATGCGCACGACGTCGCCAGTGGCACGACACGCGGCTGGCCGCTCGAGGAGGCGTGCTGCTGGCTGGTGCCGCGGGCCGACGGCGACGGCTTCATCGCCGGGTTCGCCTCGCGGCTGGTGCACCTGCGTCTCGACGAGAGCGGGGCGCGTATCGTCGGTGACTGGGCCACCCCCGACGAGCCGGCGGGCAATCGCTTCAACGACGCGGCGGTGGACGCCCGGGGGCGGCTCTGGTTCGGCTCGATGAAGGAGGACGCGAGCAAGAGTGGCGAGCCCGGACGGGGCTCCCTCTACTGCCTCGATGGCGCGGGCCTGCGCCGGGTCGACCATGGCTATGGTGTGGCCAACGGGCCCGCCGTGAGCCCCGACGGCAGGACGCTCTACCACAGCGATACGGCAGCCGGCATCGTCTACGCCTTCGACCTTTCGCCGGACGGCGAGCTGTCCGGCAGGCGCGAGCACCTGCGCTTCCACGGTACCCAGGGCTATCCGGACGGCATGACCTGCGACGCCGAGGGCGGCCTGTGGGTCGCCCACTGGGGCGGCGGGCGCGTCAGCCGTTTCCTGCCCGACGGCACGCTGGACGAGACCCTGCTCCTGCCCGCCTCGCGAGTCACCTCCTGCACCTTCGGCGGACCCGAGCTGAACCAGCTCTACATCACCACCGCCGCCGACGGCCGCGACCAGGAAGCGCTGGCAGGCGGCCTGTTCCGTGTTGATCCAGGAGTCCGGGGCCTGGCCTCGTCAATGTTTATCCCCTAGCCATTTTTCGAGCAGTGCCTAGGCGGGGTCGAGCCAGCTGCCCAGCGTGCCGTCGCCCGGCTCGATGCCTAGCGCGTCGGCCGTTCCCTGAAGCACGTCCCGGGCGGCCAGGAAGGCCTCGCGGGGCTGGCGGGTGCGAATCGCCTCCATCACCCGGCGATGGCGCTCGAAGCTGGCCACGGGGTCGGCGGTGCTGTCGTTGGAGGTCTCCACCAGCAAATGGATCGAGGGGCGCAGGATGTGCGAGAGCTGCGCCCAGACGATGTTGTGGCTGGCCTTGAAGATGGCCACGTGGAAGGCGACGTCGTGGTCGCTGTAGCGCTGCCGCTCCTCTTTGGTTTCGGCATGGAGATGGCGGCTCATGCCCTCCAGCGCTTCCTCGATGGCCACCAGGTCGACGGCCTTGGCTCGCCGCGCCGCCGTCATCGCCACGTAGGGTTCGACGTCGAGCCGGAAGGCCAGGATCTCGCGCTGGATGCGCGGGTTGGGCGAGGCGTAGCGGGTCATCCACTCGGTCACCGAAGGATCGAGAATGTTCCACGCCTCGTAGTCGCGCACCTTGGAGCCGTGGCCCGAGATTCGCGCGATGATGCCGACGTCGACCAACTGGCGCAGGTCGCTCCTCACCGCCGAGCGGTTGATGGCGAACTGCTCGCAGAGATCGATCTCCTTGGGAACGAAGTCGCCGGGCTGGTAGCGCCCGGAAAAGATGGCTTCGGCGAGGTATTCCACCACGCTGGGGCGGGCAGGCTTGGCGTTGCGCTTGGGCGGGTTGGCGGTCATGGCAGCTCATGTCGATGATTTGCCACGCAAAGTGCCATATGTTCAACATATAGGCAATGCGGCCTAGGTCGCAACGACAGGGCGGGAGTGTCGCCCTGTCGTTGCGCAGCCTCTTTTCGGACAAGCCTAGCGGCGATGGGCTCGCCACTGGCGTATACCGAAGGTCCACGGCGGCAGCCTGTCGGAGCGGTCGACGCGATTGACCAGCGCACCCAGCGCCGGCGTGGCGATGGTGACGCTGTCGCCGATGTGATGGGTGAAGCCCTGGCCCTCGCCGTCGCGGTCCTGGATCGGCGAGAACATGGTGCCGAGGAACAGCATGAAGCCGTCCGGGTACTGGTGGTGGGCGCCGACGGTCTGGCGCACCAGGTCGAGCGGGTCGCGGCTGATCTCGCGCATGTCGCTCTCGCCTTCGAGCAGGAAGCCGTCGTCCTCGCCCTCGATGCGCAGCGTCACATGGGCCTGACGTACGCTATCCAGCGTGAAGCGCTCGTCGAACAGGCGGATGAACGGGCCGATGGCGCAGGAGGCATTGTTGTCCTTGGCCTTGCCCAGCAGCAGGGCGCTGCGGCCCTCGATGTCACGCAGGTTGACGTCATTGCCCAGCGTGGCGCCCTTGGCTTCGCCCTTGGCATCCACCGCCAGCACGATTTCCGGCTCGGGATTGTTCCATTTTGATGCCGGATGCAGGCCGACCCGGGCACCGAAGCCCACCGAGGAGAGCGGCTGCGCCTTGGTGAACACCTCGGCGTCGGGGCCGAGGCCCACCTCCATGTACTGGGACCAGGCACCGCGCGCCTGCAGCGCCGCCTTGAGTGCCATGGCCTCGTCGGAGCCCGGGGCGATGCGCGACAGGTCCTGGCCGATCATCTCGTTGAGCTCGCTGCGCAGCTGGCTGGCCTTGGCGGCATCGCCGCCAGCCTGCTCCTCGATCACCCGCTCCAGCAGGCTCACGGCGAAGGTCACGCCGCAGGCCTTGATCGCCTGCACGTCGCAGGGGGCGAGCAGGTAGGGCGCTTGCTGCGGTTCGGCCAGGGAGTTCTTCAGCAGGGTGGCGACAGGGCCCAGCGACTCGCCTTCGGCGTCATGCGCGAAGGTAACGGCATCGTCGCGGTCGAGCAGGTCGGCCATGCAGTCGCACTGGGCGGAGATGTCGATCACCTCCCCTCGGCGCACCACGACCAGGGCCGGGCCGTCGTCACGCCATACGCGGCCCACCAGCAGGGCCTGCTCCACATCCTGGGGAAGGTAAAGGGTAGTCTCGTTAGCGTTGTTCACGTCTCATGCCTCGCGTTTGCCATCGACCAACCGTGCCACACCCCAGGGGTTGCCGTCACGCAGCACCTCGGGCAAGAGCCCTTGCGGCAGCGCCTGGTAGCACACCGGACGCAGGAAGCGGAAGATCGCCGCACTGCCCACCGAGGTGGTGCGCGAGTCGGAGGTCGCCGGGTAGGGCCCGCCGTGGACCATGGCGTGGCATACCTCGACCCCGGTCGGCCAGCCGTTGGCCAGGATCCGCCCCGCCTTGCGCTCGAGGATCGGCAGCAGCGCCTTTGCGGCGTCGAGGTCGCCGTCGTCCATCTGCAGGGTGGCGGTGAGCTGGCCCTCGAGCTCGCCGGCCACGCGCTTCACTTCTTCCAGGTCGGCGCACTCGATCACCAGCGAGGTGGCGCCGAACACCTCCTCCTGCAGCTCGGTATCCGCGAGGAAGTCCCCGGCCGCGGTGACGTAAAGCCCCGCCTGGCACGGGTGGGCCGATTCGCCCACCTGGCCGCGGGCCACTTCCCTGACCTTGTCGTTGCTCGAAAGCCGGCCCACGCCCTGCTCGTAGGCCGCGTGGATGCCCGGAGTGAGCATGGTCTGGGCGGCGCTGGCCTTCACGGCATCGCCCGCGGCCTCGACGAAGGCGGAAAGCTCGGGGCCCTTCACCGCGATGACCAGGCCCGGGTTGGTGCAGAACTGCCCGGCGCCCATGTTGAGCGAGGCGACGAAGCCCTCGGCGATCTTGGCCCCACGGGCACGCAGCGCCTCGGGCAGCAGGAACACCGGGTTGATCGAACTCATCTCGGCGTAGACCGGGATCGGCTGGGGGCGGGCCTGGGCGGTCTTCATCAAGGCCGTGCCGCCGCCGCGGGAGCCGGTGAAGCCCACCGCCTGGATGCGCGGGTCGGCGACCAGCGCCTGGCCGATCTCGCTGCCCGAGCCGAACAGCAGCGAGAAGGTGCCTTCCGGCAGGTCGCGCTTCTCGACGGCGCGCTGCACGGCACGCCCGACCAGCTCGGAGGTGCCGGGGTGGGCGGAGTGGCCCTTGACGATCACCGGGCAGCCGGCGGCCAGCGCCGAGGCGGTGTCGCCGCCGGCCACGGAGAAGGCCAGCGGGAAGTTACTGGCGCCGAACACGGCGACGGGGCCCAGCGGAATGTGGCGCTGGCGCAGGTCGGCGCGGGGCATCGGCTCGCGCTCGGGCAGGGCCGGGTCGAGGCGCAGGTCGAGCCACTCGCCGGCGCGCACCACGGAAGCGAACAGGCGCAGCTGGCCGCAGGTGCGGCCGCGCTCGCCCTCGAGCCGCGCCCGGGGCAGGCCGGTCTCGGCGATGGCGCGTTCGATCAGCTCGTCGCCGATGGCCTCGATCTCGGAGGCCGCCGTCTCGAGAAAGGCGGCGCGCGCTTCGAGCGTCGTCTCTCGGTAGGTGGTGAAGGCCGCCTCGGCCAGCTCACAGGCGCGCTCGACCTCGGGCCGGGTGCCGCCGACGTAGGTGGGCTCCAGGCGCTCGCCGGTGGCGGGATTGACGGCGTGGATGGGCTTTGAACTGCCGCTTGCGGCCTCATGGCCGATCAGCATCTTGCCTTCGAGTGTCATGTGGGGCTCCTGCGGTGGTTGTCGATAATGGACTCGGACCGACGGGCGCATTTCCAGGACGCCCGTGGGACATCCTGCGTGAGGCGTTCACTAAGTTCAATCTCTTTACTTACCTGTGGATGTCGACTTTGGTCGGTAAGGTGGGCAGTGGCGATCCGGGCTAATCCAGGTCGCTGGGGCCATGGATGATGCTGGCCAGGACCTGGGACGCCGCGCCACGTGCGGCGACGAAGGTGGAGTCCTGGATCACCCGCAGCGGCACCTGCTGGGTCGTGCCGAGCAGACGGCTCTGGTTGGCCTTGAAGTAGTCGAGAGCAGGGTCAAGCAGTGGGGCGCCGAGCTGGGTCAGCGAGCCGCCGAGCACGATCTCGGAGGGGTTCTGGGTGTGGTGCAGGTTGAGCAACAGGATGCCCAGCGCCTCGCCGGCCCGGCGCAGTGTGACCTGTACGTCGGGCTCATTCAGGCGCGGCAGCAGAGCCTCGATGAGATCCTCCTCCTCGGCGATGCCCAGCGCAGCGCGGATCGACCAGCCGCTGACCAGGGTCTCGGCACAGCCGCGGTTGCCGCAGTGGCAGTAGAGCCCGCCGGGCTGCAACACGGTGTGGCCGATCTCGCCGGCCAGCCCCTGGATGCCGCGTGCGACCAGGGGCAGGTGGCTGCCTTCGACCATGCCGCTGCCTATCCCGGTACCGGCGCTGACGTACATCAGCGATTCGGGAATGTTGCCGGTGCGGAAGTAGAGCTCGCCGAAGGCGGCCGCCTTGGCCTCGTTGTCCATCAGCCAGGTGCCCTCCAGCCGCGAGAGGTGGGGGCGCAGCAGGTCGAGGAAGCGGATGTCGCGCCAGCCCAGGTTGGGCGCCAGGCGCAGCACGGGCTTGCCGGGTGCGATGGGGCCGGGTAGAGCGACTCCCAGCCCCAGGCAGCGTCGGTTGCCATTCAGGTGTGGGCGCATCAGCCTTTGCAACAACTCCGCGAGCAGTTCAGCAGTGGCTTCCGGCGTGGTCGGCACGATGTGCTCGTGGTGCGACTCGAGCACTCGGCCGGAGAGAGTGCAGGCCACCAGGCGCAGGCCGTGTACCCCCACCTCGGCGCCGAACAGCACGTGGCGCTCCTCGTTGAGGTGCAAGGCGCGGCCCGGGCGGCCGCCACTGCTCTTCTGCAGTTCGCCCTCGCGCAGCCAGCCCTGGTGCAGCAGCGACTGCACGCCGGCGCCCACGGTGGCCTTGGTCAACTGGGCCTGGGTGGCAATGTCGGCGCGGGTCAGCCCCGGGGTGCGGCGCACCAGCTCGAGGATGGCACTGCGATTGAGCCGCTTGAGAAAATGGAGGTCGCCCGCCTTGTGCTGCTGCTGGTAGCTGGTTGACATAGATGAACGAGGCCTTGCAGTCCGCACACCGAAGGGCGCAGCGGAGGAAAACGGATGAAGCCGGACGCCTTGATGTCGTGCCCCGATAATGCCATTCGGCGATGGGGCGCGCGAGGGCTTCGCCTCGGCATTCCTGGCATCTGTGTCGAGAGTTGGTTCCAAGCCTAAACGAATTGCTCTGCCTCGGCCACGCCGGAAGTACGTCCCTGGTTCTGGCGACAAAGGCAGATGAAGATGATTTAGAAGGAAAAAGCGGCGCCATCGACTAACGTCTCATTGTCGCATTCTGATGAGGTGTCCACTCTCTAGTTAGTAAATAGAAAAAACTAAGTGGAGAAGGCATGAACAACGACGCGGCGCGTTATCCCAGTCTCGATCAGCGAGTGGTCTTCATTACCGGTGGCGGTAGCGGCATCGGTGCGGCGCTGACCCGGGCATTTCATCTGCAGGGGGCCCGAGTCGCTTTTGTCGACATCGACGATGCCGCCAGCCAGGCGCTGGTGGAGGCGCTGCAGGCGGAGACGGGAAGGGCGCCGCGCTATCGCCGCTGCGACATTCGCGATGTCGAGGCCCTGCAGTCGGCCATTGCCGAGGTGGGCCGCGAGCTCGGCCCCATCCATACCCTGGTCAACAACGCCGCCAACGACGATCGCCACACCTGGCAGGAGGTCGATGTGGCCTACTGGGACGAGCGCATGTCGCTCAACCTGCGGCCAATGTTCTTCGCCGCCCAAGCGGCAGCACACCAGATGATCGAGGCCGGCGGCGGCAGCATCGTCAACTTCGGCTCGATCAGTGTGCAGATGGCCATTGCCGACCTTTCTGCCTACGTCACGGCCAAGGCCGCCGTGCACGGGCTGACCCGCAGCCTGGCACGTGACCTCGGAGGCTACAACATCCGCGTCAATACCTTGGTGCCCGGTTCGGTGCTAACCGAGCGCCAGTTGGAAAAGTGGATCGGCCCCGAGGAAGAAGCATCGATCCAGGCTCACCAGTGCCTGAAATTGCGACTCGAACCGCAGCATATCGCTCCTCCCGTGCTGTTCCTGGCCAGCGCCGAGAGCGCGGCGATTACCGGGCAGGAGCTCGTCGTCGACGGCGGCTGGGGTTGAGCCGCGAACATTTACTCAACTGAGGTGCATTCATGCGCTTACAACACAACAAGGAGCTCGCCATGCACACTTACCAATACCAACTGCCCGGGTCGCTGCGCGCCAAGCGCTGGTTGGCGGCGGCGGTAGCTTTTTCCACCGGCTTGGCGGCATGCGCCGCAGCGGCCGACACCACCGTGCGTGTCCTGCGCGTCGAGATCAGCGATGTCGAGAAACAGTACTACGACGATGTCGTCGCCGAATACGAAGCGCAGAACCCGGACGTCGAGGTGGTGTTCGAGTACATCGCCAACGAGGCCTACAAGACGCGCCTGCCGACCCTGCTGCAGTCCGACCAGCGCCCCGACATCTTCTACAGCTGGGGCGGCGAAGGGCTGCGCGACCAGGTCGAGGCGGGTTTCGTGCGCGACCTCACCGAGGCGATGCAGGACGGTTGGCAGGATCTCTATCCCGAGTCGGCCGTGCGCGCCTTTACCCTTGACGATCGCGTCTACGGCGCGCCGCTTTATGCCACTGTGGTGGGCTTCTGGGCCAACACCGCGCTGACCGAACAGGCCGGGGTCGACATCGAGGCCATCGAGACCTGGGAAGACCTGGAGCAGGCCGTGGTCGCCCTGCGTGAAAGCGGCATCACGCCCGCCGTGGTGGGCGGCAAGGATGGCTGGCCGATGCACTTCTACTGGGGCTATCTGGCCACGCGCCTGGCCGGCGGCGAGGGCATCGAGGCGGCCAAGCAGGGCGACAACGGCGGCTTCGAGGGCGAGCCCTTCGTACAGGCCGGCGAGCTGCTCCAGGCGTTCGTCGAGCTCGACCCCTTCCAGTCGGGTTTCATGTCGACCTCCTACGAGCGGGCCAGCGCCATGTTCGGTGATGGTGAGGCGGCCCTGCACCTGATGGGCGACTGGGACTACATCCCCTCCAAGGAACGCTCCGCGACGGGAGAGGGCGTGCCCGACGAGGATCTCGAATTCATTCGCTTTCCCCGCGTCGAGGGCGGGGAGGGCAACGACGACAGCTTCGGTGGCATGAACGGCTTCGCCGTGACCCGCGACGCCTCCGACGAAGCGGTGGACTTCCTGCGCTTCCTGCTCAACGAGGAGAACCAGCGCGAAGCCGCCCGGCTCGGCATCTTCGTGCCGGTGGCCAATGGCTCCGAGGAGGAGCTCGACACGCCCTATGCGCGCAAGGTCGCCGAGATCCTCAGCGAATCGAACTTCCACCAGGTGTTCCTCGACCAGGCGTTGGGCACCTCGGTTGGTGCCACGGTCAACGATATCAGCGGCGACCTGGCCCAGGGCGAGATCACGCCCGAGGAGGCGGCCGCCCAGGTCGAAGAAGCGTGGATGTTCCGCTGAAACGGTTCGCTGAAACATGCGTACGCCCGGTGCTGCACTCACGCCGCGCCGGGCCATATCCTCTGGAACGGTATATGCCATGACCACCATGACCCGACCCGCCGTGCACAAGAGAAGCAATGCCGACCGCTTGCGGCAAGGGTTGGCCAGCGGAAAGTTCACCGCCGTGCTGATCCTGCTGCCGCCGGCGCTGATCCTGTTCTCGCTGTTCGTCATCCTGCCGCTGGCCGATGCGGCCTACTACAGCGTCTTCTCGTGGAACGGCTACGGCACGCCGAGCAACTTCGTCGGCACCCAGAACTACACGCGCCTGCTCGACCATTCGGTGTTCCATACCGCGCTGTGGAATACCGCCAAGCTGATTCTCGTCTCACTGATCATCCAGATGCCGCTGGCCCTGGGCCTGGCCCTGCTGGTGTATCGCAAGACACCCACGAATACCCTGTTCCGCCTGGTGTTCTTCCTGCCCTACATTCTCGCCGAAGTCGCTGCGGGGCTGATCTGGAGCTTCGTCTTCGATGGCGACTACGGCATCACCGCCTTCATGTTCCAGGCCCTGGGGCAGGAGTCGGTCTATGTGCTGGCGGACCGGCAGTGGGCCTTCCCGGCAATCATGACGGTGATCGTGTGGAAGTACTTCGGCTTCCACATGATGATCTACATCGCCGCGCTGCAGAGCGTGCCCAAGGACCTGATCGAGGCGGCCAAGCTGGAGGGCGCCAAGCCGCGCCAGGTGGCGCTGTTCGTGCAGATACCGCTGATCAAGCACGCCATCGTGGTGAGCGGCTTCTTCGCCATCATCGGCTCGCTGCAGATCTTCGACATCATCATTCCCATGACCAACGGCGGGCCCTCGAACTCGACCCACACCATCGTCACCTATCTCTATACCTTCGGCCTGTCGCGACTCAACATCGGCTTCGGTAGCGCCGCCGCCGTGGTGTTGTTCGTGCTCGCCATCGGCATCGCGCTGTTCTACCAGCGCGCCACGGCGAAGGAGGAGCGGGCATGAGCGGCGCTACTACTACCCGCAACACGCTGCGTGTGATCGTGCTGATCCTGGTGGCCAGCCTGGTCATCGGCCCGCTGCTGGCTTCCTTCTTCGGCGGCTTCAAGAGCAACGCCGAGCTGCGCACCAACCCGCTGGGATTGCCGGATACCTGGAATGCGGAGAACTACGTCGCGATCTTTCTCGACGGCACCTTCTGGCGCTACCTGGGCAACTCGTTCCTCATCTCGTCGATGACGGTATTGCTGACCCTGGTGGTGGGCGCGGCGGCGGCCTACGTGTTCTCGCAGATTCGCTTCTTCGGCTCGAAGATGATCCTTTCCTACCTGCTGCTGGGGCTGATGTTTCCCTTCGCCGCGGCGATCCTGCCGCTGTTCATCAAGGTACGCGACCTGGGGCTGCTGGACACCTACTGGGCGGTGATCCTGCCGCAGACCGCCTTCGGCCTGTCGCTGGCGATCCTGCTGTTCAAGGCATTCTTCGACCAGCTGCCCCGCGAACTGTTCGAGGCCGCCTACGTCGACGGCTGCAGTTACCTGCGCTTCTTCTGGTCGTTCACCCTGCCGCTGTCGACGCCGATCCTGGCCACGGTGGGCGTGTTCGTCTTCGTGCAGAGCTGGAACAACTTCCTGCTGCCGCTGGTGGTGCTCAACGACCGCTCCATCTACACCTGGCCGCTCGGCATGATGCAGTTCCAGGGCGAGTACCTGACCCAGTGGAACATGATCCTGGCGTTCGTGACGCTGACCATCACGCCGGCGGTGATCTTCTTCCTCGCCGCGCAGAAATACATCGTGGCCGGGCTGACCGGCGGCTCCGTCAAGGGATGACACCGATGACCGATACCCTCCGCAACCCGATTCTCGCCGGCTTCAACCCCGACCCCTCGATCTGCCGGGTCGGCGAGGACTACTACATCGCCACCTCCACCTTCGAGTGGTACCCCGGCGTGCAGATCCACCATTCCCAGGATCTGGTCAACTGGCGGCTGGCGAGCCGGCCGCTGGCCCGCGCCGCCCAGCTCGACATGCGCGGCAACCCCGACTCCTGCGGCATCTGGGCGCCGTGCCTGTCTTACGCCGACGGTCAGTTCTGGCTGATCTACACCGACATGAAGCGCTACGAGGGCAACTTCAAGGACGGCCACAACTATCTGGTCACCGCGCCCGCCATCGAGGGGCCCTGGAGCGACCCGGTGTATCTCAACTCCAGCGGCTTCGACCCTTCGCTGTTTCACGATGACGACGGCCGCAAGTGGCTGGTCAACCTCAAGTGGGACTATCGCCAGCAGGAGGGAGGCGACCGCTTCGGCGGCATCCTGCTGCAGGAGTACGACGTCGAGCGCAGGCGGCTGGTCGGCCCGATCCGCAACATCTTCGCCGGCACCGAGATGAAGCTCACCGAGGGGCCGCACCTCTACCGCCGTGATGGCTGGTACCACCTGCTGGTAGCCGAGGGCGGCACAGGCTACGACCACGCCGTGACCATGGCGCGCTCCCGTGAGATCGCCGGCCCCTATGAGGTGCACCCGGACAACCCGGTGCTGACCACACGCCAAGACCCGGACAACCCGCTGCAGCGCGCCGGCCATGCCGATCTGGTCGATACGCCGGAGGGCGAGACCTATATGGTGCACCTGTGCAGTCGCCCACTGCCCGGTACGCGGCGCTCGCCGCTGGGGCGCGAGACGGCCATCCAGAAAGTCGAGTGGGGCGAAGATGGCTGGTTGCGTCTGGCCCAGGGCGGCAACACGCCTGCGCTGGAAGTGGCCGTCCCTGGTGCCGAGAACGGCGCGCTGCAGCAGGCCCCAGCCGAGGAGGAGCGCTACACCTTCGCGCCTGGTTTGCTGCCAGGGGACTTCCAGTGGCTACGCACGCCCGAACCCGAGCGGCTGTTCTCCCTGGACGCGCGGCCCGGCTACCTGCGCCTTTTCGGTCGCGAGTCGGTGGGCTCCTGGTTCGAGCAGGCCTTGGTGGCCCGGCGTCAGGACAGCTGGCACTGCAGCGCCGAGACCGAACTCGAGTTCGAGCCGGAGGACATCCAGCAGCTCGCCGGGCTGATCGCTTACTACAACCGCTTCAAGTTCCACTATCTCGCGGTGAGCCTGAACGATGAGGGTGACAAGGTGCTGAGCGTGATGAGCTGCCACGACGAGTGGCCCAGCGGGCGGCTCGACATCGCCGAGGCCGGCGTGACCCTCGAACCCGACCTGCCGGTGCGTCTCGGCCTCGACATTCGCGAGCGCGAGCTGCAGTTCCGCTTCGCCCAGGGCAGCGCCGGGTGGCAGCCGATCGGCCCGGTGCTGGACGCCGGGCTGCTCTCGGACGAAGGCAGCGGTCGCGCCCACGGCTACTTCACCGGCAACTTCCTGGGCATGGCGGCTCATGACATCAGCGGGCGCGCCGCGCCGGCGGACTTCGCCGCGTTCCGCTATCGCCGCAATGCCTGCTGAACCCGATTTTCGCCTACGACAAACACAACCGGCGCCAAGGGAACCGCTGAACAAATCGTAGGCATTTGTGCAGTGTTCCCCCAGACGAGAGCACACTATGGCTGACGTAACCCTGGTCGACATCGAGAAGACCTTCCGTGGCAAGACCACGGTGATCCCCAACCTCAACCTGCACATCGAGGACGGCTCCTTCACCGTGCTGGTGGGTCCCTCCGGCTGCGGCAAGTCGACGCTGCTGCGCATGATCGCCGGGCTCGAGACGGTGACCCGCGGCGCCATCTCCATCGGCGGGCGCGACGTCACCACCGCCGAGCCCAGCGAGCGCAACATCGCCATGGTGTTCCAGTCCTACGCGCTCTATCCGCACATGACGGTGGCGCACAACATCGATTTCGGCATGCGCCTGGCCAAGGTGCCCGCCGAGGAGCGCAAGGCCAAGGTGGCCGAGGCGGCGCGCCTGCTCAACCTGGAGGAGCTGCTCGAGCGCAAGCCGGCCGAACTCTCCGGCGGCCAACGCCAGCGCGTGGCCATCGGTCGCGCCATCGTGCGCAACCCCGGCGTGTTCCTGTTCGACGAGCCGCTCTCCAACCTCGATGCCGCACTGCGCAACCGCATGCGCGTGGAACTGGCCGAGCTGCACCAGCGCCTCGACGCCACCATGGTCTACGTCACCCATGACCAGGTCGAGGCGATGACCTTGGCCGACTGCATCGTGGTGATGAATGCCGGTCGCATCGAACAGGTGGGTACGCCGATGACGCTCTATCAGCGCCCCGAGACGCTGTTCGTCGCCGGCTTCATCGGCTCGCCCAAGATGAACCTGATCGAAGGTCGGGTCGCGGAGGCCTACGGCGCCACCACGCTCGGCATTCGCCCCGAGCATCTCGAGGTCAGCCGCGAGGCAGGGGAGTGGCAGAGCCGTGTGAGAGTGGTCGAGATGCTCGGCGCCGACGCCTTCGCCTATGTCGACAGCGACGCCACCGGCCCGCTGACCGTGCGCCTGCCCGGCGATGCCGAGGTTCGCAGCGGGGATGTGCTCTACCTGACGCCGCGCCATGAGTTGCTGCATGGCTACGACGCCGATGGCCAGCGCCTGCCGGAGGAGACCCTGGTCCGGTCCCAGGCCAGTATGGCCTGAGTAGGGAGCGAAACGTCATGACGATCACTCTCGACAGCGGAATCCTGCGACTCACGGTGAACCCTGACGTCGGTGGCGCCGTGGTGCGTTTGGACAGGCTGACCGAAGGCGGCCCCGAGCCGTTGATGCGCCCCGGCAGCGCTGGCGAACGCGATCCGAATCGGCTGGCCATGTACCCGCTGGTGCCATGGTCCAACCGAATCGGTGGGGGCGGTTTCCGCTGGCATGGGCAGGATTATCGGCTGGCAACCAACCTGCCCGGCGAGCCGCTGCCGATCCACGGCGACGGCTGGCAGCAGGTCTGGCAGGTGGAGTCTCAGGCGCAGCACGAACTGCGCTTGGCGCTGCGTTCGTGTGAACAGCCGCCTTTCGACTACCGGGCGGAGCTGACCTATCGCCTGGAGAGCGATGCACTCGAGGTGACTCTCTCCGTGACCCATCTGGGCGAGAGCCCAGCCCCCTACGGCCTGGGGCTGCACCCCTGGTTTCCGCGCAGCGCCGGGGCAAGAGTCGAGGCCGCCGCCGAGGGCGTGTGGGAGGTCGATGACGACCAACTGCCGACCGAGTGGCGCCGGCTCTTACCCAGTGAGCCCTGGGATTTTTCCCGCGGCGCGGCACTTCCCACAGGCAAGATCGACAATCTCTTCACCGGCTGGAACGGGCAGGCCGTGCTGCGCTGGCGCGACCGCGGCTTGGTGCTCGAGGTAAGCGCCGACACCTCGCGCTACCTGGTGTTCTCGCCGGGCGAGCAGGCCGACTTCTTCTGCTTCGAGCCGGTTTCCCACGAGGTCGACGCGCACCGCGGTGGCGACCCGCAGCGCCAAGGCCTGGTCGAGCTGGGCGCAGGGGAGTCTCTCTCGATGCGCTGCCGTTTCCGCTGTCTCGCCAGCTAAATCCACCTCGTTGATACCAAGGAGCCCATCACTTACCTCGATCACTTAGTTCAGAGTTATTACCAACAATAAGTAGCATCGATGCATCATTCACAAGGAGCACAATAATGAAAACGCCACGTCACGCAGCACATCCCTTGGCCCGTCTGGGGCTGATCGGGCTCGGTTGCCTCGCCTTCGGCACCGCCCAGGCGCAGGAAGACTTCCTCTCCGGCATCGACTTCACCGGCTATGCACGGTCCGGCATCGGCAATACCGCAGGCGGGGGCGATCAGGCCTGCTTCCGGGCCAATGGCGCCGGGGCCAAGTACCGCCTGGGCAACGAGTGCGAAACCTATGCCGAGCTGGGCTGGGGCGCCACGCTGTTTGAAGAGGGCGACAGGTCGTTCTACTTCAATAGCATGGTGGGTTATTTCACCAACCAGGTGAACGACTCCGAGGACACCGAGGTGTCCCTGCGCCAGCTGTACGTGCAGGGTCACAATGTGATCGATGGCCTGCCCGGCGCCAGCCTATGGGCGGGCAAGCGCTTCTATCGCCGCCACGACGTACACATCAACGACTTCTTCTATTGGGACTCCACCGGCCCCGGCGGCGGTATCGAGAACATCGACGTGGGCACCGGCAAGCTGCACCTGGCGTGGATGCGCGCCACGGGCACCGACGATACCGAGTACCCCGATGCCGACAATCGCATCTCCAACGACACCCTCGATATCCGTTGGTCCGACATTCCCGTCAACCGCGATGGCACGCTGGTGCTGGGCTACAACTACGGCCGCGCACAGCTGAGCGAAGCCCAGGAGGCCTACTACGGCGATAGCGAGGCCGAAAGGGGCCACATGTTCACCATCCAGCACGAGCAGAGCAACTGGTTCGGCGGCTCCAACAAGCTGGCGCTACAGTACGCCACCGACGGCATCATCAACGCCGGCAACGGTCAGGGGCGCATGAATGCCGGCGTCTCCCCGGACGTGCCCGGCGGTGAGATGTGGCGCGTCATCAACCACGGCAATGTGTGGCTCGCCCCCGACAGGTTCGATCTGCTGTATGCGGCCATCGTCGAGGAGAAGCGCTTCGACGACGACTCCGGGGCCACCTGGATCTCAGCGGGCCTACGTCCGACCTACTACTGGACGAACCACCTGAGCACGGCGCTGGAGCTCGGCCATGACTATGTCGATCCCGAGAACGGCGACGACAGCCGTCGCCTGACCAAGCTGACCCTGGCCCAGCAATGGTCCGCGGGGGTGGGCGGCTTCGCGCGCCCGGTCATCCGTGTCTTCGCCACCTATGCCGACTGGAACGGGGACGCCTTCCAGGCCGATCGCACCAGCCGCGCCATCGATGCGGGGGCGGCGGGGGATGCCATTGAAATCGACGACAACGACGGTCTCACCTTCGGCGTGCAGATGGACGTGTGGTGGTAGAGAGCGTTCGAGTAACCCTTCATCGCGGGGCTTCCTCGCCTTGGCGCCCGCTCGGGCGCCCTTTTTCCGGAGTACTCGTCATGCAACGCAAAATAATGAGTCGTTCGGCCTATATCTTCATGATCTGTTGTATCGCCGCCATCGGCGGCTTCCTGTTCGGCTTCGATAGCGGCGTGATCAACGGTACCGTCGACGGCCTGCAGGCCGCATTCGGCTCCGACAGCGTGGGTACCGGTTTCAACGTCGCCTCGATGCTGCTGGGCTGCGCTGTCGGCGCCTTCTTCGCCGGGCGCCTGGCGGACCGCTTCGGCCGCCGCACGCTGTTGATCGTGGCCGCCGTCTTCTTCCTCGTCAGCGCCTGGGGCTCGGGCATCGCTGCAGGCTCCCTGGAGTTCGTGATCTATCGTGTACTGGGCGGCATGGCGGTGGGTGCCGCTAGCGTGATGACACCGGCCTATATCAGTGAAGTGGCGCCTGCCGCCTATCGCGGCCGGCTAGCCACCATCCAGCAGGTGGCGATCATCTCGGGGCTGTTCGTGGCCTTTCTCAGCAACTACGTGCTGGCGCACCTGTCCGGCTCGGCGATGGTCGAGCTGTGGCTGGGCTTTGCCACCTGGCGCTGGATGTTCTGGATCGAGCTGTTGCCGGCGGCGGTGTTCCTGGTGGCGCTGCTGTTCATTCCCGAAAGCCCGCGCTACCTGATCAGCAGCGGCAAGCCGGGCGAGGCGCGGCGCGTGCTGGGTCTTGTCATGCCGGAAGGCGAAGTGAGCGCCAAGCTGACAGAGATCGACGCGACCCTGTCGCGTGATCACAAGCCGCGCCTGCGCGACGTGCTCGATCGCGCCACCGGCAAGGTGCACGGCATCGTCTGGGTAGGCATTGGGTTGGCGGTGTTCCAGCAGTTGGTGGGCATCAACGTGGTGTTCTACTACGGTGCGGTGCTGTGGCAGTCGGTGGGTTTCTCCGAAGGCGATGCGCTGCTGATCAACGTTATCTCGGGGGCGGTGAGCATCGGCGCCTGCCTGCTCGCCATCGCCTTGATCGACAAGATCGGGCGCAAGCCTCTGCTGTGGGCGGGCTCGGTAGGCATGGCGCTGACCCTGGCCAGCATGGCCTATGCCTTCTCCACGGCGAGCCTGGTCGACGGCAGCCTGCGCCTCGGTGACGACATGGGCGTCTTTGCGCTGCTCTCGGCCAATGCCTATGTGTTCTTCTTCAACGTCTCCTGGGGGCCGGTGATGTGGGTGATGCTGGGCGAGATGTTCCCCAACCAGATGCGCGGCTCGGGCCTGGCCATCGCGGGGTTGTTCCAGTGGCTGGCCAACTTCGGCATCACCATGACCTTCCCCATCATGCTGGCTTCGATCGGTCTGGCCGGCGCCTACGGCTTCTACGCCCTGTGCGCGGTGGTGTCGGTGTTTTTCGTGCTGCGACTGGTCAGGGAGACCCGGGGCAAGGAGCTCGAGGAGATGGCCTATGAATGACGCCACGGCCCCATGTCGTGTATCACTATGCCCACGACCAAGGACAATCCGGCCAAGACAAGACCGCCGACTCGCATGAGGATCGCGACATGACCGACCGCAAGATCACGCCCGACCAGCTGCGCTCGCGCTGGTGGTTCGACAATCCCGAATCGCCGGGCACCACGGCGCTGTGCATCGAGCGCTACATGAACTACGGCATCACCCTGGAGGAGCTCGCCAGCGGCAAGCCGATCATCGGCATCTGCCAGTCGGGCTCCGACCTGACGCCGTGCAACCGCCACCACATCGAGCTGGTCAAGCGGGTCAAGGACGGCATTCGTGCCGCCGGCGGGGTGCCGTTCGAGTTCCCGCTACACCCGATCCACGAAAACGCGCGGCGGCCCACCGCCGCGCTCGACCGCAACCTGGCCTACCTGGGCCTGGTCGAGGTGCTGCACGGCTACCCGCTCGACGGGGTGGTGCTCACCACCGGCTGCGACAAGACCACCCCGGCGAGCCTGATGGCCGCCGCGACGGTCAACATTCCCGCCATCGTGCTTTCCGGCGGGCCAATGCTCAACGGCTGGCGCGGGCCGGATCGGGTCGGCTCCGGCACCATCATCTGGGAGCTGCGCAAGCGGCTCGCGGCCGGCGACATCGACTATGCCGAGTTCCTCGCCCGGGCCACCGATTCGGCCCCATCGGTGGGGCACTGCAACACCATGGGCACCGCCTCGACCATGAACTCCATGGCCGAGGCGCTGGGCATGAGCCTGCCCGGCTCGGCGATGATCCCGGCGCCCTACAAGGAGCGCGCGATCGTGGCCTACGACACCGGCACGCGCATCGTCGACATGGTGTGGCAGGACCTGCGCCCCAGCGACATCCTAACCCGCGAGGCGTTCGAGAACGCCATCGTGGTGTGCTCGGCGCTGGGCGGCTCCTCCAACGCGCCGATCCATATCAACGCCATCGCCCGACACTCGGGCGTCGAGCTGACCAACGACGACTGGCAGGCGCTGGGCCATGCCATCCCGCTGCTGGCCAACGTGATGCCTGCCGGGGCCTATCTCTCCGAGGAGTTCCATCGCGCCGGCGGCGTGCCGGCGGTGGTCAACGAGCTGCTCGGCGCCGGCAAGCTGCATGGGGAGGCGCTCACCGTCAACGGCCGCACGCTGGCCGACAATGTGGCGGGCTGCGAGACCCAGGATCCCGAGGTGATCCGCCGCTACGACAACCCGCTGGTCGAGCAGGCCGGCTTCCTCAATCTCAAGGGCAACCTGTTCGACTCGGCGCTGATGAAGACCAGCGTGATTTCCGCCGACTTTCGTGCGCGCTTCCTCTCCAACCCCGATGATCCCAACGCCTTCGAGGGCAAGGTGGTGGTGTTCGACGGCTCGGAGGACTACCACGCGCGTATCGACGACCCGGCTCTCGGCATCGACGAACACACCATCCTGGTGATGCGCGGTGCCGGGCCGGTGGGGCATCCCGGCGGCGCCGAGGTGGTCAACATGCAGCCGCCCGAGGCGCTGATCAAGCGCGGCATCGAGTCGCTGCCGTGCCTGGGCGACGGGCGGCAGTCGGGCACCTCGGGCTCGCCGTCGATCCTCAACGCCGCCCCCGAGGCGGCCACCGGCGGTGGCCTGGCGCTGCTCGAGGATGGCGACCGCCTGCGCGTCGACCTGAATCGCGGCGAGGTGCGCCTGCTGATCGAGGACGCCGAGATACAGGCGCGACGCGAGCGGCTGGAGAAGCAGGGCGGCTACCGCTACCCCGACCACCAGACGCCATGGCAGGAGATCCAGCGCACCTTGGTGGAACCGCTCGACCGCGGCATGACGCTGGCGGGGGCTACCAAGTACCGCGACGTGGCACGCCAGAGCCCGCCGCGCGACAATCATTGAGGCGATGGATGACGTGACAGGCAAGGGAGGTCATATGCCAGAGGGCAGCATTGAAGTGGCGGTAAAGCTAGACATGAGCCTGGGCGAGAGCCCGGTATGGTCGGTGGAGCGCCAGACGCTCTACTGGGCCGATATCAATAACGGCCATGTCTACGCCTGGCAACCGCAGGTGGGCGGAACACCGACGCGCACCGAGCTGGGCGAGAAGGTGGGCTGCGTGGCGCTTGCCGATTCCGGGCTGGTGGCCGCCGCCGCGTCGGGCATCCTGCGCCTGCCCGAGAGCGGCGAGCCCGAGCGGCTGGTGGCCAACCCTGAGTGGAAGAAAGCGCAGCAGGCGGGGCAGGGCAACCGCTTCAACGACGGT
Organism: Billgrantia sulfidoxydans; assembly: GCF_017868775.1. Taxonomy (NCBI): domain Bacteria; kingdom Pseudomonadati; phylum Pseudomonadota; class Gammaproteobacteria; order Oceanospirillales; family Halomonadaceae; genus Billgrantia; species Billgrantia sulfidoxydans. The sequence continues at coordinate 1,242,474 of NZ_CP053381.1, forward strand.
CGCTGCGACGCTGCCGGGCGGCTGTGGGTGGGCACTATCGCCAGCGACGAGGCGAGCCCCACGGCGGCGCTCTACTGCCTCGACCGGGACGAGTTCACGCCGCGATTAACGGACATCCGCATCTCCAACGGCCTCGCCTTCAGCCCCGACCGGCGCTGGCTCTACCACACCGACTCGCCGAGCCGGCGCATCCTGCGCTACCCCTTCGACGTCGACAGCGGCACCCTGGGGGAGGGAGAGACCTGGGTCGACCTGGAGACGCTGGGGCTGCCCGGCGTGCCCGACGGCGCGGCGGTGGACAGCGAAGGTTGCTACTGGAGTGCGCTCTACGACGGCGGTCGCATCGTGCGCTTCTCGCCCGAGGGCGAACTGGTGGCGGAGCACCCGGTGCCGTGCCCGCACCCGACCATGGTGGCCTTCGGCGGGCCCGATCTGCGCACGCTCTACATCACCACCGCGACCCAGCACCTGGACGCCGAGGGCAAGGCGCGCTGGCCGCAGGCCGGCAGCCTGCTGCAGATGCGGACTGGCGTGGCGGGGCTTGCCGAGCCCGGCTTCGGCAGTTAACGGCTGGCCAGCCGTTGCCCCAGCGCCTGCATGAAGCGGCTGCCCGCCGCGAGCTGCTCGAGCTCGATGTATTCGTCGGGCTGGTGGGCCTGGCGAATGCTGCCGGGGCCGCAGATCACGGTGGGTAGCCCCACGCGCTGGAACTGACCGGCCTCGGTGGCGTAGGCCACCGCGCCGCTAGGCTGCTCGCCGAGCAGCTCGCGGCACAGGCCGAGCACCTCGGCGTTGTTGTCGTCGGCCAGCGCCGGCACGGTGAGGTTGAGCGCTTCGGTGACGATGCTCGTCTCGGGAGCGCGGCGCTGCATCTCGGCCTCGAGTTCGGCTGCGTAGTCGTTCACCCTGCCGAGCAGTTCCTCGACGCGGTCGCCGGGGAGGTGGCGGATCTCCCATTCGAAGGTGCACTCGCGGGCCATGATGTTGATCGCGGTGCCGCCGGCGATCTTGCCCACGTGCAGGCTGGAGTGGGCGACGTTGAAGGCCTCGTCGACACGGCCCTCGGCGCGCAGCTCGGCCATCACGTCCTCGATCTTCGTCACCAGCCGTGCGGCGACGTGGATCGCCGACACGCCCTGATCGACCTGGCTGGAGTGAGAGGCGCGGCCGGTCACCGTGGTGCGCAGGTTGGTGGCGCCCTTGTGCGCCACCACCGGCTGCATCAGGGTTGGCTCGCCGACGATCACCGCCGCCGGGCGGGGGTGGTCGGCCATCAGCCGCTCGATCATGCGCGGCGCGCCGATGCAGCCCACCTCCTCGTCGTAGGAGAAGGCCAGGTAGATCGGCTTGTCCAAGCCGCGCTCCAGCCACTCGGGCAGCTCGGCCAGGGCGCAGGCGATGAAACCCTTCATGTCGCAGGTGCCGCGCCCGTAGAGCTTGCCGTCGCCCTTGTCGACCAGGGTGAACGGGTCGGTGGACCAGGGCTGTCCGTCGACCGGCACCACGTCGGTGTGGCCCGACAGCACCACGCCGCCTTCCACCGCCGGCCCGATGCGCGCCAGCAGGTTGGCCTTCTTGCCGTCGTCGCTCTCCACCCGCCAGTGCTTCACGCCGTGCTCGTCGAGGTAGCCCTCGATGAAGGCGATCAGGTCGAGGTTGGAATCGCGCGACACGGTGGCAAAGCCTACCAGGCGTTCGAGCATCTCGGCGGCAGTCATGATTCTCTCCTTCGGGGGCATGCCTGAAGCCTAACACGCCTGCAGCTCGCAACGGATGGTCGTCTTCGGCCTGGCATGACGAAAGGCTGGCTCAATCGAATGTGGTGGTGTTATTGAAATTGGCTATTGCTGCGGTGTGGAAAATCAAGTCTCTCTCTTTCGATTGCGCTGATATACCTGTTCTCACGAGACAGCCACATTGCACGACAACACGTCACAAAGGGAGAGCGTCATGGACCAGAAAGTCGACAGCAGCGCAGGCAAGTGCCCCGTCATGCACGGGTCACGCACAAGACATGGGGACAAGGGCAACGCCACACACGACTGGTGGCCCAACCAGCTCAATCTGAACATTCTTCACCAGCATGCGCCCAAGTCCAACCCGCTGGGGGCGGATTTCGATTACGCCGAGGCGTTCAAGTCACTCGACCTTCCCGCCGTCAAGCAAGACCTCGAGGCGCTGATGACCGACTCCCAGGAGTGGTGGCCGGCCGACTATGGCCACTACGGTCCGCTGTTCATCCGCATGGCCTGGCACAGCGCCGGCAGCTACCGGGTGGGCGACGGCCGCGGCGGGGCGGGCACCGGCACTCAGCGCTTCGCGCCGCTCAACAGCTGGCCCGACAACGGCAACCTCGACAAGGCGCGCCGCCTGCTGTGGCCGATCAAGCGCAAGTACGGCAACAAGCTCTCCTGGGCCGATCTCTACATCCTGGCGGGCAACGTCGCCCTGGAATCCATGGGCTTCAAGACCTTCGGTTTCGCCGGTGGCCGCGAGGACGTCTACCAGCCGGAAGAGGACATCTACTGGGGCGCCGAGGACGAGTGGCTGGCCGACAGCGGCCATGCCAAGAGCCGCTATTCCGGTGAACGCGAGCTGGAGAACCCGCTGGCCGCGGTGCAGATGGGTCTCATCTACGTCAACCCGGAAGGACCGGACGGCAATCCGGATCCACTGGCGTCGGCCAGGGACATCCGCGACACCTTCGCTCGCATGGCGATGAACGACCACGAGACGGTGGCCCTGACCGCCGGCGGCCACACCTTCGGCAAGGCCCATGGCGCCGGCGATCCGGTCAACGTGGGGCCTGAGCCGGAGGCGGCGCCCATGGAGGAGATGGGCTTCGGATGGAAGAGCCGCTACAAGAGCGGCAAGGGCCGCGACACCATCACCAGCGGCCTCGAGGGCGCCTGGACCCCGACGCCGACGAAGTGGGACATGAGCTACTTCGACGTGCTGTTCGGCTACGAGTGGGAGCTCACCACCAGCCCGGCGGGCGCCAAGCAGTGGGTGCCCAAGAACCTGGCCGAGAAGGACATGGCGCCGGATGCCGAGGATGCCTCGAAGCGTGTGGGCATCATGATGTCCACCGCCGACATGGCGATGCGCGAGGACCCGGAGTACCGCAGGATCGCCGAGCACTTCCACAACCACCCGGACGAGTTTGCCGACGCCTTCGCCCGCGCCTGGTTCAAGCTGACCCACCGCGACATGGGCCCGAAGGCACGCTACCTCGGCCCGGAAGTGCCGACCGAGGAGCTGATCTGGCAGGACCCGGTGCCCGCCGTGGACCATGAGCTGATCGATGCCCGGGACATCGCCAGCCTCAAGAGCAAGATCCTCGGTTCCGGGCTGAGCGTCGCCGAGCTGGTCTACACCGCCTGGTCGTCCGCCTCCACCTTCCGCGGCTCCGACATGCGCGGCGGGGCCAACGGCGCGCGCATTCGCCTGGCGCCGCAGAAGGATTGGGAAGCCAACCAGCCCGAGCAGCTGGCCAAGGTGCTCAGGACGCTGGAGAGCATCCAGGGCGACTTCAATGCGCTCCAGTCCGGCGGCAAGCGGGTATCGCTGGCCGACCTGATCGTGCTGGGCGGTGCCGCCGCCATCGAGAAGGCGGCCAGGGACGCCGGCCATGCCATCGAAGTACCGTTCACGCCGGGCCGCACCGACGCCAGCGCCGAGCAGACCGACGCCGAGTCGTTCGAGTGGCTGCGCCCCGAGGCCGACGGCTTCCGCAACTACCGCCGCGCTCGCTTCACCGTCTCCGACGAGGAAATGCTGATCGACAAGGCGCAACTGCTGGGGCTCAGCGCACCGGAGATGACCGTGCTGCTGGGTGGGCTGCGGGTGCTCGAGGCCAACTACGGCGACTCGCGCCACGGCGTGTTTACCGATCGCCCCGGCACCCTGACCAACGACTTCTTCGTCAACCTGGTCGACATGGGCACCCGGTGGCAGCCGGCCACGGCGGAGGCCGACGTGTTCGAGGGACGCGACCGCAAGAGTGGCGAGCTGAAGTGGACCGGCACCCGGGTCGACCTGGTGTTCGGCTCCAACTCGCAGCTGCGCGCCATCAGCGAGATCTATGCCCAGGACGACGCCAAGGAGAAGTTCGTCAACGACTTCGTCGCCGCCTGGAACAAGGTGATGAACGTGGACCGCTTCGACCTGGCGTGAGCCAGGAAACGCACCGTAATGAGACAGTGGCGCCCCGGCAACGGGGCGTTCTTATTCGTTGACGAAACGCATTTTTTCGACACGTCATGCCAACATGTCGATGTGATAAACATGTCTCTCAAACATGTTTAAAAAATCCGTTTTTTTCGACACGTCCTCTGGATAACCCGCTCAGTAGCGGCTTTCGGGTCTCAATTCCTCCTCGACGGGCCTCACCTCGATGGTGCCAAGTCGCGCTGACGGCCAGCCGGCAGCAATCTCCAAGGCTTCCTCTTGTGACGCGACCTCGATCAGGAAGAAGCCGCCTAGCTGCTCCTTGGTCTCGGCAAAGGGCCCATCGGTCATGATGAGTTCGTCATCACGAATTCTCAGGGTGTGAGCCTTGGTGGCGCTCTGCAGGGCGTTGGTCAGGACCAGCTTGCCTTGTCTCTGCAGGTCGGCCACATACTCCAGGGTTTCCTGTAGTAGCTCATGCCACTGGGCCTCCGTCATTTCGCTGAATATTCGCTCTTCCTCATAGGCGAGACAGAGATACTTCATGAGAGACCCTCATGTTGGGAATGCTGTCCGGTAGAAGATGGCGCACGGGATGGGCCGGCGCAATGGGCCGTGAAGGGCGCGGACGTCAAAGGCTAACCAACCTGGCCCGGCTCGTGCCATTGCCCAGCGGTTCCACCTGGATCTGTACCGGAATGCGCTCGTGCATTTCCTGAACGTGGGAGATCACGCCGACGCGGCGGCCGAGGGCCTGCAGGCCGTCGAGAGCTTCCATGGCCAGTGCCAGTGACTGCGGGTCGAGGCTGCCGAAGCCTTCGTCGATGAACAGCGATTCGATGGTGAGCTCGCCCGAAGCCATGGAGGCGAGCCCCAGGGCCAGCGCCAGCGAGACGAGGAAGGTCTCGCCGCCCGAGAGCGAGTGCACCGAGCGGCGCTCGTCGCCCATGTCGTGGTCCACCACCAGCATGCCGAGTTCGCTGCCGCCGCGGGTCAGCCGGTAGCGTCGGCTGAGGCCGCCGAGGTGAGCGTTGGCGTGCTCCAGCAGCTGGTCGAGATTGTAGGCCTGAGCGATACGACGGAAGGTCTTGCCGTCGGCGGAGCCGATCAGCTCGCTGATACGCGCCCAGCGCGCATGCTCGGTGCGGGCCGTTTCCAGCTCGGCCTGGCCCTCCTGCTGGCGCGCGCGGCGGCGGTCGTCGTCGCGCAGGGCATGAACCGCGTCGTCACGCGCCTGCTGGGCGTGTTCCACCTTAGGCGCCAGGGCCTGCCGTTCGGCGACGAGTGCCTCCCGGCGATTGGCGATCTCCGCTTCGACCTCTTCACCCAGTAGCGCATCGTCGCTGTCGTCATTGGCCAGCGCCTGCCCGTGGCGATGCTCGAGCAGGGCGCGGCGCCGCTCGCCAAGGCTTGCCTCGGTGCGCTGGCATGCCTCGTCGGCCTCATTCAGTTCACGCTCCTCGCGCTCGGCTTCCGCCTCGGGCTGTGCCAGCAGCCGGGCCAGCGTGGCATCGTCCAGCTGTGGATGGGCCTGGCGCCAGTCGGCCAGCTCCCGCTCCAGCGAGGCGCCTTCCTGGACGAGCTGCTCGATGCGCTGGGCCTCGTGGATGGCCTGCTGGGAGAGCCGCGCCTGTTCCCGCTCGGCACCATGGCAGCGCTCGATGGCCTGTTCGCGCTGCTGACGGGCCGACTCCTGGCGCGCCTCCAGCTGCTGCTGCCAGGCATCGACGGAAGGCTGTTCACCGAGCAGGGCTTGGAGGGTAGCGGCCACCTCGCTGCGCTGGCGGCGCAAGGGAGGCAGCCGTTGTGCTTGCTTGTTCAGCTCCGCTTCGAGCGCGGCCCGCCTGGCCTCGAGCTGGGCGAGGGCGAGCTCGCCCTGGCGCAGGGCATCCTCGAGCGGGACCAGCTCGGCCTCGGCGCGGGTCAGCGCCTGGAGCGTGCGTTCGCCATGCTCACGCTCGCCATCGCACTCCCGGCGCTGGTATGCCAGCCAGGCGTTGCGTTCGGCGGCGTCGATGGCATTGAGTTCGGCGTGGAGCGGGTGCTCGATCAGGGCTTGCTGTGCCTGAGCCAGGCGACTATTGGCCTGCTGTAGTTCCTGGCGACAGCGGGCCAGCGCTGCCAGGACGGCGCGGTATTCGCCCTCGAGTTCGTTGCGTGCCAACTGGGCCTGCTCGAAGGCCTGCCTGGCCTCGGTCAGCTGCTGCTCTTCCTGCGCCTGTTGGGCGGCGAGCTGCGCTGCCTCGGGCGTGGCTGGGGGCTGATGGCGGAAGGGGTGGTCCAGCCCGCCGCAGACCGGGCAGGGCTCGCCTTCATGGAGTGTTTCACGCAGGCGTGCCACGCTCTCGCTGCGGGCGGCGCGGCTGCGTTCGACGAAGTCGCGCAGCGTGGTGTAGTGACGTTCCCGCTCGTCGAGCCGTTCCCGGGCGGCCTTGCCTTGGGTGACCAGTTCGGCCTGGCGCGCTTCGTCGTCGCTGGTCTGCTTGGCCAGCTGCTGCCGGGCCTGCTCGGCGCGGCAGGCCTCCTGCCATCGCCCTTCCAGCTCGCTCAGCGCCAGGCTTCGCCGAGCGGCTCGGTCGTGAGCCTGCTGGGCTGCCTGGCGTGCCGCGTCGAGTCGTTCATGGCTGCCCACCAATTGGCGCAGCGCAGCCTGCCACTCGTCGCGTTTGCGCTTGTGTTCGAGCTGCCTGGCGTCGGCTTCCCTGCGCTGCTCGGCCAGTCGCTCGGCCTGTTGCCGGCAGTCGCGATGCTGCGACTCGAGTTCGTCCAGCTGTTGGTCCAGAGTGACGAGTGACTGGGTCTGTTCCCGGGCCTGGCGCAGGGCGGGTTCGGCTTGCTGGCGTGCCTGAGTGGCAACCTCCAATTGTCGTGCAGCCTGGTCCCGCGCCTGTTCGGCAGCCCCTTGGGCGGCCTTGGCCTGTTCGAGGGCCTTGAGGGTCTGGCGGTGGGTGTCCTCCAGTGCAGCGATCTCGTGAGGCAGTGCGACCTGACGCAGCAGGCGGTGGCGCTGAGGCGCGAGCAGGCGGCGGCATTCTCGGTCGGCTCGAGCGTCGGCAAGCGAGTGCCAGCGCGCTTCGGTATCGCGCTGCTGCCGTAGCCCTTCGGCGTAAGCCTGGCGCAGCCGGTCGTCGCTGACATGCCACTGCTGGCGAGCTTCCAGGCTTTGGTTCTGTCGCTGCAGGGTGGCCAGTTCGGTCTCGGCTTGTTTGGCGGCCTGCTCGAGCTCGGCGCGGGCCTCAGGCTCGGCGGGCAGGTCGTCGGCGAGCCGGGCCTGAAGGGCATCGACGCGCTTCTTCGCTTCGCTGGCACGGCGATAGGCGGCCATGGAGATCCGCGAATACTCGGCGGTGCCGGTCAGGCGCTCCAGCAGGTCGCTGCGCTCGTTGTCGTCGGCCTTGAGGAAGGCGGCGAACTCGCTCTGGGCCAGCAGCACGGCGCGGGTGAACTGGTCGAAGGTGAGGCCCAGGCGCTCCGGCAGCAGGCGGTCGAACTCGCGCTTCTGGGCGGTGAGCAGGCGATCGTCGTCGAGATCGCGCAGCGACTGCTCCGCGGTCTGCAGGCGTCCGCCGGCCTTGTCCCGGGCGCGGCGAACGGCCCAGCGGGCACGGTAGCGGCGCCCGTCGCGGCCGAGGAAGTCGACCTCGGCATGGCCACTGGCGGTACCCCGGCGCAGCAGAGTGCGCGGGTCGGCGGTGCTCACCGTGTCGCCCTCCACGTCGGGTAGCGGGGCGTCGCGTACCGGCGCCTGGCGCAGCCGCGGGGTGTTGCCGTAGAGCGCCAGGCACAGGGCGTCGAGCAGGGTGCTCTTGCCGGCCCCGGTGGGACCGGTGATAGCGAACAGGCCGGCGGCATCGAGCGGCGGCGTGGTGAAGTCGAGTTCTAGCGGGCCGGGCAGGGAGGCCAGGTTGGCCAGGCGCAGGGCGAGGATCTTCATGGGCGGCCCTCCGTGCCTGCGTCTTCCGTTTTGCCGTCGAGCACGTCCTGCAGCAGCCGGTCGAAGTCGGCCATGACCTCGGCCTCGGGGGTCTCGCCCCAATGCGCTTCCCAGGTCCGTTCGAACAACTTGCGTGGCCCCAACTGTTCCAGGTCGACCCGCTCCGACGCCGGTCCGCCCTCGTGCTGGGGCAGGCGGCGTTCCAGGCGCAGCAGGCGCAGCGCCTTGCCCTCCAGCACGGCTTCGACCCGGGCGCGCAGGTCGGGCATCGGGGCGCTGAGTGCGACACGCACTTCCAGCCAGGGCCAGCGCTCGCGCGGCAGGGTCGGGTCGTCGGGCAGTGCCTCGAGTTCGGCCAGCACGGCATCGAGTTCATTGGGGCCGACACGATGCATGGCCACCGGGCGCGGCACGGGGATCGCTTCCGTGGCGGCGAGGGTTTCGCCCTGAAGCACCGCCTCCACCACCTGATGAGGATAAGTTACCTCGCTGAAGTCGAGTGGCAGGGGGCTGCCGCTGTAGCGGATGCGCGCCTCGCCGACCTGCTGCGCACGGTGCAGGTGGCCCAGGGCCACATAGGCGATGTCGGCGGGAAAGAGGCCGGCGGAGATCGACTCCTCGCCGCCAATGACGATGGGACGTTCGCTGGCCTCGGAAACGGCGGCACCGTACAGGTGGGCGTGGCTCATGGCCACCAGCGCCTGGCCGGGTAGGCGACGCTCGCGGGCGGCCGCGATCAGCTGCTCGTGGACGCGGGAGATACCGGCGACGTAGTCGTTGCGTGGCGCGTCGTTGTGCGGCTCGCCTTCGCTGACGTCGGCACGGGCCAGGCCGTGACCGGTGACCTCGGCGGGGCGCAGGAAGGGCAGTGCCAGGCACCAGGCGCAGGTTTCGCCAGCGGCATCGGTGAGCGGAACCAGCAGGCGCTCGGTATCGAGCGCGCCATCGTCGAGCCAGCTCACCCGGCCCAGGGCATGGGTGCGCAGGCGGCGCATCAGCGGCGCCGGCAGCTCGATGCGGTTGCCGCTGTCATGGTTGCCGGCGATCAGCACGATATCCAGCATCGGCAGGCGCTCGTGGGCGGCAACGATGAAGTCGTAGAGCAGCGCCTGCGCCTGCAGCGACGGGTTGACCACATCGAAGACGTCACCGGCGACGAGCAGCGCGTCGGCCTCGCGTTCGACGAGGGTCTCGAGCAGCCAGTCGAGGAAGGCGCGATGTTCGGCGTGGCGCTCCTGGCCGTGGAAAGTCTGGCCCAGGTGCCAGTCGGCGGTATGGAGGATTTTCATCGTATCCCTTGCGGCTTTGGCCTGAGGCGATAGTCTACGCGAGACCCAGGGAGGAAACAGGAGGACAGGGATGCCCGCAGAGACGCTTCACGACTGGAATCTGAGCCCCGAGGAGGCCATCGCGCTGCAGAAGCGCATGGCCGGTCGCATCGAGCGCGAGGATCGGCTGGGGCCGGTGCGCCATATCGCCGGCGTCGACATCGGCTTCGAGCAGGGCGGCGAGATCACCCGGGCGGCGGTGGTGGTGCTGGCCTGGCCCGGCGACCCGCTTGCCGGACTGGAGATCGTGGAACAAGTGGTGCACCGCGAGCCGACCCGCATGCCCTACATTCCCGGGCTGCTCTCCTTCCGCGAGATTCCGGCGGCGCTGGAAGCCTTCGGCCAGCTTGTGACACGCCCCGAACTGGTGATGGTCGACGGCCAGGGCATCGCCCATCCTCGGCGTCTCGGCGTCGCCTCCCACCTGGGGCTGTGGCTCGACCTGCCGACCATCGGCGTGGCCAAGTCGCGCCTGTGCGGCGTACATGACGAAGTACCCGAGGCGCGCGGCGAGTCGACACCGCTGCGCCATCGCGGCGAGACCATCGGCGCGGTGCTGCGCACGCGGGTGGGCGTCAAGCCGCTGTTCGTCTCGCTGGGGCATCGCATCAGCCTCGAGACCTCGCTCGACTGGGTGGTGAAATGCCTGGGCCGAACCAAGCTGCCGGAGCCGACCCGGCTGGCCGATCGGCTGGCCTCCCGGCGGGGACCCTTGCCACGACCGGCGGATTGAAGCCGCGCCCGGCATCGGCTCGGGTATACTGGCTCTCCACCATCACCCGAGCCTGCCAATGCCTGACTCCCTGACGCCCGCCTGCGCCGCCACCCGTGCCTGGGTGGAAGGCTTCGTCATCGCCCATAACGTTTGCCCCTTTGCCCGGCGGGAGTTCGTAAGCGATTCCATCCGTTTCGTCGAGGTAGCGGCGAACGGGTGGGAGCCAGCGCTGGAGGCGATGATCGAGGAGTGCCGCCGGCTCGACGCCACGCCCGGGATCGAGACCACGCTGATGATCTTGCGCCCGGGGCTCGAGGATTTCGACGACTATCTCGACTTCCTCGCCGTGGCCGAGGGGCTGCTGGTCGAGCAAGGCTACGAGGGGGTCTATCAGCTTGCCAGCTTTCATCCCGACTACTGCTTCGAAGGCGCGGCGGAGGACGATCCGGCCAACTTCACCAATCGCTCGCCCTGGCCCATGCTGCACCTGCTGCGCGAAGCGGGCCTGGAGCGCGCCCTGGCCCACTATCCCGACCCCGAGGCGATTCCCGAGCGCAACATCGAGGCGATGCGCCGGCTCGGCAGTGAACGCCTGGCCGCCGCGCTGGCGGCGCTGCAAGCCAGGGTCGACAAGCGCTAGACGATATCCAGCGGCTCCTTGCGATCCGGCGCCGGAAAGGCTTCGTCGAGCCGGGCCAAGGTAGCGTCATCGAGTTCAACCGTCAGCGCCCCGGCATTCTGTTCGACGTGCTGCGGCTGGACCGCCTTGGGAATGGCGATGACGTCGCGCTCGCCCTCCACGGGGCGGATCGTCCAGGCCAGCAGCAGCTGAGCGGGGGTGACGCCGAGCCCGTCGGCTACTTCTCTCACCACCGGGTGGCCGAACAGATCCTGGCGCAGCTTGCCGGCCTGCGCCAGCGGGCAGTAGGCCATCAGCGGCATGCCGAGGCGCCGCATCAAGGGGCGCAGGGCGTACTCGGTGCCGCGCGAGCCCAGATGGTAGAGCACCTGGTTGACGGCGCAGTCGCTGCCGCCGGGCAGGGCGTGCAGCGTCTCGATTTCGTCCGCGTCGAAATTGGAGACGCCGAAGCGGCGAATCTTGCCCTGCTCGCGCAGCCGCTCGAACGCCTCCAGGGTCTCCTCGAGCGGAATATCACCGGGCCAATGGAGCAGGTAGAGGTCGAGGCGGTCGGTGCCGAGCCGCGTCAGGCTGCGCTCGCAGGCGGCGATGGCACTGTCGCGACCGGCGTTCCACGGATAGACCTTGGAGACCAAAAAGGCCTGGTCGCGGCGGCCGGCGAGCGCCTCGCCGACCACCTCCTCGGCGCCGCCGTCGGCATACATCTCAGCGGTGTCGATCAACGTCAGGCCCAGCTCCAGGCCGTGCTGCAGGGCCCGCACCTCGTCGCGACGAGGCGCCAGGCCCTCGCCCATGTACCAGGTGCCCTGGCCGATGGCCGGCAGGCGGATGGCGGCCTCACTGACGGTGGCGGTCAGGGTGACATGAGGAGATTGTCGAGACATGATGGCGGCCTTTGTGGAAAAAGTTTCCATAATGTTGCGTCAAGGGGGATGGCGAAGACAAGGCCATGCGCTATGGTGAGGGAGGGCAGCGCGCAACGGCGTTGCTCTTCAATCCTATGGCCAGTTCTCTACAAGGAGTCGACCCACATGAGCATCAAGAAAACCGGTAGCGCTGTCTGGGAGGGTAGCCTGAAAGAAGGCAAGGGTCAGGTCTCGACCGAGAGTGGCACGATCAAGGATGCGCCCTACAGTTTCGGCAAGCGCTTCGAGGGCGAGCCCGGCTCCAATCCCGAGGAACTGATCGGCGCGGCGCACGCCAGCTGCTACTCCATGGCGCTGTCGATGATCATGGGCGAGGCCGGCCTGACCCCCGAGCGTATCGCCACCGAGGCGGCCGTGACCCTCGAGCAGGACGCCGGCGGCTTCAGCATCACCAGGATCCATCTCACCACCCGGGTACGCAGCCCCGGTACCGATGCCGATGCCTTCCACGGCGCGGCCGAAAAGGCCAAGGAAGGGTGCCCGGTCTCCAAGCTGTTCAAGGCCGAGATCACCCTGGACGCCGCGTTGGAAAACTGAATCCCCCAGCGTTGCGCGGCCACCCTCGGGTGGCCGCACTGGTTTCGGGCGCCTAGATCGCGGGCATGGCCTGGCGCGCCGCCTCGACCAGGGAGCGAACCAGACGTTGCTGGGGGCGGTTGAAGAGCAGCCACTCCGGGTGCCATTGCACGCCGATCAGGAACTCGTGCTCGCGCGATTCGATGCCCTGGACCAGGCCATCGCGGTCGCGGGCAACGATGTCGATGCCGCGCCCGGCTTCCTGCACCGCCTGATGGTGCAGGCTGTTGATGCGGCACCAGCTCACCTTGAGGATGCGTCGCAGCTGGGTATCGGGCGCGATGTCCACCGTCTTGCGCGGCAGAACGGTGCGCCGACGCTTGAGCCCTTCGTGAGTGGTATAGATGTCGGGGTCCAGGGTGCCGCCGAGGTGGACGTTGAGCATCTGGGCGCCGCGGCAGATCCCCAGGACCGGCTTGCCCTGCGGGATGAAGCGTTCCATCAGCTCGAGTTCGAGTTCGTCGCGCTGGGGGTCGAGGCGTACGTCGAGCTGCACCTCGCCGCCGTAGAGGTGGGCCTGGATGTCATCGCCACCGCCGATGATCAGACCGTCGAGCGCCTCGGGCAGCGGTCGGGAAGGGGGAGAGGCGAAGCGGCCGGCCGCCGTGTCGCCACACGGCGAACCAGTCGAACCACCAGGCGATGCGACTCTTGTCATCCGACGTGGTGATACCGATGAGCGGGCGCGTCATGAGGGCGAGCGGACCTCCTTGATCCAGTTCCGCAGCCTGCCCACCATGCGGGTCATGAGCGACTGCGTGTGCAGATTGACGTAGCGGCTGGCGCGTCCGTCGAGTTCCTTGCGATCGGCGGCGAGTCGCTCCACCGCCACCCAGCGATTCCACTCCACCACGGCGCCCCAGCCGCGCTGGGACAGCTGGGCATTGGGCAAGCGGTAATGGTACGTGGGGCGTGGCTTGATCAGGTTGTTGCGGAACAGCTCGTCCGGGTAGTCGGGGCACAGGTGGGCGAACAGCGGGTAGAGATCCAGTTCGCGGTTACGCGTGGGGTTGAAGCTGATGTAATCGGCGATCAGCGTATCGAGATCGGGGGCGTAGTCGGGGTCGAGCACCTTGAGCGCATAGTGCTTGGGGAAGGGGTTGGCGTGCGGCAGTACTTCCCGCGTGATGTCGATGTCGATCTCCTTGCGCAACCAGGCCGCCATGAGCAGGAAGGCGCGGAAATGTCGAAGGATGGCCTCGGGTTCCAGGCTGGCGGCCTCGGGGTTGAGGTGCAGGCCGAAGCCATACAGCAGGCTGGCATCGGTGCCCTTGGCGCCATGGGCGTGAAGAGCCGCGAACAGCGCGTCGAGCTCGGCGAGCTCGTTCCAGGGCACCGGTGGGCAGACGATCTCGGTCGGCACCAGGCCGGTCACGACGTCGCCGATCAGTTCGCGGGTCTTGTTGTGAAAGTCCAGCCGCATCTGGTGGCGTTGGCGCTCCCATTCGGTGTCATGGCGCGGCAATGCCTCCAGCAGCCTGGCATCGGGGTGGGCATACTGGGTGTCGAGCTCGATGACGAAGTCTCCCCAGCGGGTGGCTTCGACTCGCAGCCGATGGGGGCTGACCAGCTTCAGTTCGCCACCGAACAGGTTGCGTACCAGCTCACCGGTCTGTTGAGGGGGGAGCCCGGCAAACTCGATTTCGGCGCCAACCCGTCGGGTCCTACCCTGGACATTCAGAGGCTCGGGTGGTGATTGCGGCAGCATGAAGGCATCCTGTGCGACTCGAGAGTCTGAACGCCAGCCTAGCACAGTGCGGCGACAAGACCGCAGGGAGCACCGCTGGCCGGCTGTTGTCCCAGGCACATGGCAAACGGAACGAGGGAGTGTCGATCGATGCCAGGAGCTTTTCCCCCGCGCAGTGGCGCCGCGTACTGGCGAGTGGCGATTCGCATCGGGCTGCTGCTGCTGCTGCTGCTGGCCTGGGCGGTCCCCGCGAACGCCCAACTCTCGCTCGGCGGGCTGGGGCAGGAGGAGCAGACCCAGGAGACTCCCCACGACGCCGAGACGTTTCAGCAATCGCTCGATGACGTGATCACCACGCTGGAGGATGACGAGCGCCGTGGCGCCCTGCTCGACGAGCTGCGCGAGATTCGCCAGGTCCACGAGGGCGGCAGCGCCGAGGATTCCATTCAGCGCCAGGGGCTGCTCGGCGCCTTGGCCGAGACCTTCAGCGAGCTGGGCGACCAGGCCGAGGCCGGCGAGTCGCCGCTCGACGACTGGCGGCGCCAACTGGAGCAGGGCTGGGCGGGGCTCAGCGAGCTGGTGGTGGAGACCGGCACCGGCGAGATCGCGCGCTTCGCCGTCCACAGTGCGGTGCTGCTGGGCATCTGGGCCGGCGCGCTGGTCATTCTGGTTGCCCTGGGCAGGCTGCTGTTCGTGCGTCAGGGCTTGCCGCTCGACCTGCCGCGGGAGCCGCGCGGCTGGCTGCTGGCGCTGCACTTCCTGCGCCGCATGCTGCCCTGGGCGCTCGCCTTCGTCCTGACCATGGGGTTGGTCCAGGTACTGCCTCCCAGCCCGGGGCGCACCCTGGCCCTCATCTTCACCTACCTGGCGCTGTGCGGTCGTACCCTGTCGGTGGTCGTGGAGTGCGTGGTGTCGGTGTTCACTCGCGGGCATCGCTTCCCCGCGGTCGTGATCCTGCAGCAGCGGGGTCTGCGCCTGCTGTTCGTGATCGGCGCGCTGATTGCGCTCGGCGATGCGCTCAATGCAGAGCGGCTCTCCTTGATCGTGGGAGAGGAACCGGCGGCGCTGGGCTCGGTGTTCGCCAACATGCTGGCAGCGCTGCTCAGCATCCGTTTCATCTTCAGGTTCAAGCGTCCGATCAAGCACTTGATCCGTAACCGTTCCTGGCGCGTGCGCCGCGAAGGTGGCACCGCCATCGAACTGGCGCGCGTCGTCGGCGAGCTCTGGCACGTGCCGGCGTTGCTGATCGTCGTGGTCTCGTTGCTGGCGATCTTCGTCACCGTGGGGGATGTGGGGACTGCATTGGCGCGCTCGATCATCTCGGCGGCGCTGCTGGTGTCGACCCTGGTGGTCACCGGCCTGATCCAGCGCCACAGCGAGCGACGCAGCCGGCGCCGCCGCATCAGCGAGTACCGTCGCCGCCTCGAGCGCGTCGGCTATGCGCTCTCTCATATGGTGGCGTGGATCGTCTTTGCCGAGCTGTCGCTGCAGGTGTGGGGCGGCTCGCTGTTCGGCCTGGGCCGCGAGGGCGTGGCCGGGGTGCGTATCGGCCAGGCCCTGCTGGCGCTGGGCTTCACCGTGCTGCTGGCCTGGCTGGCGTGGATCTTCGCCGATACCGCCATCCAGCGTGCGCTGGTCTCTTCCGCCCGTTCGCGGGGACGGCGCGTCAACCAGGCCCGCGCCCAGACCATCACGCCGATGATCCGCAACGTGATATTCGCCACCATCGTGCTGATCGCCGCCATCGTCGGGTTGGCCAACCTGGGGGTCAACGTCACGCCGCTGCTGGCCGGTGCCGGCGTCATCGGTCTGGCCGTGGGCTTCGGCGCCCAGACCCTGGTGCAGGACCTGATCACCGGTATCTTCATCATCGTCGAGGATTCGCTGGCGGTGGACGACTTCGTCCAGATCAACGGTCACATGGGTACGGTCGAGGGGCTGACCCTGCGCACGGTGCGCCTGCGCGACCTGGACGGCATCCTGCACATCATTACCTTCAGCGCCATCCAGTCGATCCACAACATGTCGCGGCACTTCGGTATCGCGCTGATGCGCATCCGCATACCGCACACCATGAAGATCGACGATGCCATCTCCTTGATGCAGGAGACCGCGCAAGAGCTGCGCCAGGATCCGATGATGCGACATTACATCTGGTCGCCGCTGGAGATGCAGGGCGTCGACCGTTTCGACGAAGGCGCCGCCGTGCTGCGCATGCGTTTTCGCACCGCGCCGGTCATGCAATGGGACGTGGCGCGTGCCTTCAACCTGCTGCTCAAACAGCGCATGGAACAGCAGGGCTTGGACCTCGGCATGCCGCGCCTGAGCGTGAGCATGGAGGGCCAGCCTGGCGATGCCATGGCAAACGGGGAACCGGAAGGCGGCGATACGGCGCCCCCACGCGATGCCAAGGGGCGAGCACCGGGGGAAGCCGGCATCGCCGATCCCGAAGGCGCGACCAACCCGCAGCGAGCCTCGCCGGACTCCTCGTGAACAGCGGCGCGAAGGCGCGTGTCGTTGCCCGAAGCCGGTCCGAGATGGAAAGCAGGGCGGCATTGCCCGTACTATGAAAATTACTTGGTCCGTCAATGGCCTCCGGTACAAGGAGCTGCGCCGACGTGATTACCGTCGAACGCAAGGATAGCTTCCATCTCAAGGTCTCCCGCGTGCTGCAGGAGGAGACCTCGCATCGGCTGGATCTCTTCCTGTTCGTACCTGGAGAGCTCGGTCTCAACGAACATGTCATCTCCGAGGATGCGTTCTACTACAGTGCGATCCACGTCAAGCGGACCTATTACAGCGACAAGCACCACCTGCCGCTGGTGCTCAGCCGCCTGGCCAGCCGCGGCCGGCTGAGCAGCGAGCAGTACCGCCTGAGCCTGAGCCTTTATGCCTATCAGTATGTGGTGGCCCTCGAGCGGGCGACGCAGTCGCTGCTGGATACCGCCAGGCGCGTACAGCAGGCCGAGCGCCATGCCGAAACGGCCGAGCGAGGCGAGGCGCCGGGTGGCGAGACGAATGGCGCCGGCGGCGGCGAGACGCAGGAACGCATCGTGGCGGCCGGCTTGCAGGAGCGCCTCGAGGAGCTGTGCGAACTGGCCCAGGGCATCCTGCGGCGCCTGCGCCGCAACCAGCCGAGCGAGGAGAGCCTGCACAAGTACTACGCCAATATCGACAACTACCTGTCGTGGTTCACCGAGCAGCGCCTGCTGGCGCTGGTCGCCCACTTGCCGCGGGGGCGCGACTACCGCACCATTCGCGAGCGCCTGCTGGAGATCGGCCAGGCCGAGGCCGCTCACCGCGAGCTGGCCGAATACAACGCCAGCCGCGTCGTGCGCGACCCCACGCGCATGTCCAACAAGATGCGCCTGCTGCGGCGGCTCATCGAGTACCCGGTCACCCTCAAGCAGCAGAGCCAGGAGCTGGGCGGCGCGGAGCAGAAGGCGGTCAAGGGGTTGGCCACCGGCGTGGTGATGATCTTCGTCTCGCTGGGGCTGCTGCAGGCCCGCGACACCGTGGGCAACGTCACTGCCCTGTTCGTGCTGGCCATGGCGGTACTGTACGCCATGCGCGAGGTGTTCAAGGACGACCTGCGCAACACCCTGTGGCGCTGGTTGCGCAAGGGGCGCCCCAAGTGGCGGCGCCAATACTTCGATGCGACCAGCAACGAGCTGGTGGGGCGCCAGCTCGAGTGGTTCGACTACAAGCGTTTCGGCAAGCTCGACGAGCAGATCCAGCGGGTGCGCATGCGCAACGTGGCTCAGCGCGAGGAGGTGGTGCTGCACTACCGTTCCAGCTCGCGCATGTCGCCGACGCGCTTTCTCAGCGGTTACGAGAAGACCCGCGAGACCGTCTCGCTCGACCTGTCGCAGCTGACCCGGCTGATGGACAAGGGCAGCCACCGCGTCTATCGCCTCAAGGACGGTCAGGTCACCCGGGAGTCGGTGGAGAAGCGACACCTGCTCAACCTGGTGATACGCGAGGAGGGCGCCAATGCCGAACCCCTGCTGCAGCGCTGGAAGATCGTCATGAGCCGTTCGCGGGTCGTCGACGTGGTCAAGGTGCACCAGGAGGGAGGCAAGCCCGGGGAGCAGGACGATGCTCAGGTTGAGCCTCATGTCGTGTAACGCGATATGACTTCGACATTGTTCCAGGTCAAGTCGAAGCCAAGGCCGGTTTGCTAGTGTCAAGGGGTGCGGCGAATTGTGACACTCGCCAAGTCGAACTAGATTTCAAGTTAGGTCGGCCTCAACCCTGATCGCTCCCTTTACGGAGGTGCTGCCATGCAAGCCGTTGATGTCATGACTCCCAAAGTGATAACCGTATCGCCCGACGCCGACGTTCGGGAGATTGCACGCCTCCTGCTCGAGAACAACATCAGCGCCGTGCCCGTCGTGGATGCAGAGGAGAGGGTCCTCGGCATCGTCAGCGAGGGTGACCTGATGCGTCGTGTCGGGAGCGGCAGCGAGCAGAGCAAGTCTTGGTGGCTGAAGGCGTTCTTCACCGGGGGCAACAGTGCCAGCGAGTACGTCAAGACCCACGCCCGCAAGGCGCACGAGATCATGACCCGCGACCCCATCACCATCGGCGAGGACGAGTCGCTGCAGCGCGTGGCCAAGCTGCTGGAGAAGCATCACATCAAGCGGGTGCCGGTCGTACGTGACGGCAGGCTGGTGGGCATCGTCAGCCGTGCCAACCTGCTGCGAGGCTTCTCGGCCACGGCGCCCGATGCGCAGACGTCGGTCACCACCGACGATCGCCAGATTCGCGATGCCATCCTCAAGGAGGTGGACGAGAACACCGGGGTCTGGGTCGATCGCATCAACGTCATCGTCACCGAGGGTGTGGTGCAGGTCTGGGGGCTGGTCGAGAGTCAGGAGGAGAAGATGGCCGTCCAGGTCGCCGCCGAGAACACGCCCGGCGTGAAGTCGGTGGAGAACAACCTGGGCATGGTGCCCCGCGGCGTAGGGCATTTCTGAGGCGAAGCCGGCAGTGGAATGCAAGCGGGGCGGCCGGGCGGCCGCCCCGCTTGCGTCGTGTGCCGTGGCGGCGAGCTCAGCCGATCCGCTCGAGCGCCGCCTCCAGGTTGGCCAGGCTGCGCTCGGGAGCGTGCAGCTTGTCGAGCCCGAACAGGCCGATACGGAAGGCGCGATAATCGTCGCCTTCGTCGCACATCAGCGGCACGCCACCGGCGACCTGGAGGCCGGCAGCGGCAAACTTGGCCACGATATCGGCGTCGTCGGTGTAGCAGACCACCACGCCCGGCGCCTCGAAGCCGGGCGCCGCCACGCTGCGGTAGCCGTAGCGCGCCAGCAGTTCACGCGCGCCGCGACCCAGCGCCCACTGCTCCTCGCATACCCGATCGAAGCCGTAGTCGGCGGTCTCTTGCATGATGTCCCGCAGCCGCGCCAGGCCGTCGGTGGGCATCGTGGCATGGTAGGCGTGGCCGCCGTTCTCATAGGTCTCCATGATCGAGAGCCACTTGCGCAGATCGCAGGCGAAGCTGGTGCTGACGGTCCGCTCGATGCGCTCGCGGGCCGCTTCGGAGAGCATCACCATGCCGCAGCAGGGCAGACCGCTCCAGCCTTTCTGGGGGGCGCTGACCAGCACGTCGATGCCGAGCTCGACCATGTCCACCCACAGCGTGCCCGAGGCGATGCCGTCGAGCACGAACAGCCCATCGACCTCGTGCACCGCCGCCGCGACCCGCTTCAGGTAATCGTCGGGCAACAGCAGGCCGGCGGAGGTCTCGACATGGGGCGCGAATACGACCCCTGGCCGTTCTTCGCGGATGGTGCGCTCGACCTCCTCGATGGGCGCCGGAGCGAAAGGGGAGTGCGGATCCTGCGGGTCCGGACGGCGCGCCTTGAGCACCGTGGTCGAGGTGGCGATGGCGCCCATCTCCAGGATCTGCGACCAGCGATAGCTGAACTGGCCGTTGCGGATGATCAGGCAGTGCCGGTTGGTGGCGAACTGGCGGGCCACGGCCTCCATGCCGAAGGTGCCGCTGCCGGGCACGATCACGGCGCTGCGAGCCCGATAGACCCGCTTGAGCGTCGACGAGACGTCGCGCATCACGCCCTGGAAGCGCTGGGACATGTGGTTGAGCGAACGGTCCGTGTAGACCACCGAGTATTCGAGCAGGCCATCGGGGTCGACGTCAGGCAACAGGCCGGGCATGGGTTTCTCCCTTGGGGTGCATGGCTGAATGAAATTTCAAGCCAATGAGGATATGCCCTTTCCAGGCATCGAACCAGCGCAGGCTGGCCGGCGTGTGCACGGCGTGGCCGAGGCGGTAATGGCATCGGGACGAATCGGGCGGGGTTCCACTACCGCAGGCCAGATGGCCTGCGGCGCCGCCTACGGTGGTTCACTTGTGGCAGAAGTAGACTCTTGCCGGCGGGATGTTGATGGGTTCGAAGGCGCTCTCCACGCGCGAGAAGGTCTGGCGCAGGTCGGAGGAGACCTTGGGCGAGAACTGGTAGATCAGCATGGACCCCTTGGGTGCCAGTGCCGCCTGGCTGCCTGCGAGGATACGTGCCCGGCAGGCGGCTGGCATGGTGCTGAACGGAAGGCCTGCCACCACGTAATCGGCCGCGGGCAGGCCCAACCGCTCCAGCTCGGCTTCGATCGTTTCGGCCGAGCCGGCAATCACCTTCAAGCGTGGATCGGACAGCGTGCGGTTGAGGTAGTCGACGAAGTCGCCATTGGTCTCGATGACCACTAGCGTGGCGTCTGGATGCAGGCGGTGGAGGATCTCCTGGGTGATGGTGCCCACGCCGGGCCCGTATTCGACGATGACTCGCGCTCGCTCCCAGTCGACCGGTTCCAGCAGGCGGCGTATGAGAAAGGAGGAACTGGGAATGATCGAGCCCAGCATGCGGGGATGCTTGAAGAAGTTGCGGGCGAATAGCGACAGTTGAGCCCGTCGCTCGGGGCCTGCCACGACCGAGGGTCGCTCTTGGACCGCCATGGGCATTCCTCCTTCAGTTTTTGCTGAACATGCCTCCACTCTAGGCCAGCCTGGGCCGGCGTGAAAGGACGGGATAGGGCGGGGTGGTGCGTCGTCCCCTCGACGGCCACCCACCGAACCGCCGGCGGGTGGAGCAGGCGGTCTCCTTCCGTTGAATTAGTGCTAAAGAAGGGTGTGGAATATACTTGACGAGCGAGGTGGCGATGTTTAGCTTGAATGGAGAAACTTTGTGTAAACGTCTAATAATAATTGACGCGTCACACCTCTACGCTTTTGCCCCGGGTAAAACGATGCCTCACAACAAGATCAGCGAATCGAGTGCCCATCCCTCCCAAGCGTTGATTACCTTCGAAGGGGTACAAAAGACCTACGATGGCGAGATTCTGGTCGTCAAGGACCTCAACCTGACGATTCGTCAGGGGGAGTTCGTGACGCTGCTTGGCCCCTCCGGCTCGGGCAAGACCACCTGCCTGATGATGCTGGCCGGCTTCGAGGTGCCCACCAGCGGCGACATCTTCCTGCGCGATCAGCGTCTCAACAGCGTGCCGCCCCACAAGCGCAACTTCGGCATGGTGTTCCAGAACTATGCGCTGTTTCCGCATATGACGGTGGAAGAGAATATCCGTTACCCGCTCAAGACGCGCAAGATGCCGGCCGTGGAAGCTGACCGCAAGGTGGCGCGTATTCTCGACATGATCCAGCTGCGCGATTTCGCCAGGCGTCGTCCCACCCAGCTCTCCGGGGGCCAGCAGCAGCGCGTGGCACTGGCTCGCTCGCTGGTGTTCGAGCCGCAGCTGGTGCTGATGGACGAACCGCTGGGGGCGCTGGACAAGCAGCTACGCGAGCAGATGCAGCTGGAGATCAAACACCTCCACGAGCAGTTGGGTCTCACCGTGGTCTTCGTCACCCATGACCAGAGCGAGGCGTTGACCATGTCCGATCGCGTGGCGGTGTTCAACGACGGCGTCATCCAGCAGATCGACACGCCGAGCAACCTCTACGAACATCCCGCCAACGCTTTCGTCGCCCAGTTCATCGGCGAGAACAACACCTTGCCGGGGCGCATCGAAACCGTGGAGGGAAGCCGCTGCCGGGCGCGCTTCGGCGACGGCTACAGCACCGGGGCGCTGATCGCTCCCGACCTGACGGCGGGAGACCCCACGCGGCTGTCGATCCGCCCCGAGCGGGTCAAGCTCAACGGCTCCGCCCAGGGGCTGCCCAATCGCCTGCAGGCCCGCGTGCGTGAGTTCATCTACCTGGGTGACCACCTGCGGGTGCGCTGCGAGTTGGCCGGCAACGACGAATTCATGGCCCGTGTGCCGGTGGACGATTTCGATGGCAACATGCAGCCGGGCGATCTCGTGGAGCTCGGCTGGCGAGACGAGGACGTGCGCGCACTCGATGCCTCCTGAGACCCAGGAAGGCGCCCACGCCGACCGCAACATATCAATAACAAGGCCATCCAGGCCGGGAGAAGATACATGACGCACCATCGCTTTCCACTGTCCCGCATCAGCCGCGGCGCCGCCATCGCCAGCCTCGCCACCCTCGGCCTGGCGGTGTCGGCCAGCGCCCAGGCGTTGACCGTGATCTCTTTCGGCGGCGCCTCTGGCGAGGCCATGCAGAAGGCCTACTACGGCCCCTTCACCGAGCAGACCGGCATCGACCTGACCCCGGGCGACTACAACGGCGAGCTGTCGCGCATTCGCGCCATGGTCGAAACCGGCAACGTGAGCTGGGACCTGGTGGAGATGGAATCGCCCGAACTGGTGCGCGGCTGCTTCGAAGGGTTGTTCGAGCCCATCGACTGGCAGCGCCTGGGGCTGGGTGACCAGCTGATCGATGCGGCGTTCGACGAGTGCGGCGTGGGTACCTTCGTCTGGTCGACGGTGCTCGCCTACGACGCCGATGCGCTTGATGCCGCGCCGACCTCCTGGGCCGACTTCTGGGACGTCGAGAGGTTTCCGGGCACCCGTGGGCTGCGCCGCGGCGCCAAGTACACCCTTGAGTTCGCGCTGATGGCCGACGGCGTCGCCGTCGATGAGGTATATGAGGTGCTGAGGACCCCGGAAGGCGTCGATCGCGCCTTCGCCAAGCTCGACGAGCTCAAGGACCATATCCAGTGGTGGGAGGCCGGCGCACAGCCGCCCCAGTGGCTGGTGGCGGGCGACGTGGCAATGACCTCGGCCTACAACGGGCGCATCGCCGCTGCCCAGGAGGAGGGCAGCAACCTCGAGATCGTCTGGGACGAGAGCCTCTATGACCTCGACTACTGGGCCATCGTGGCCGGCAGTGAACATGTCGACGAGGCCTACCAGTTCATCGAGTTCGCCAGCCAGCCCGAGAACCAGGCGGTCTATTCCAGCGAGATTCCCTACGGTCCGGTGCACCCCGCCGCCATCGAGCAGTTGGACGATGCCCAGGCCCGACGCATGCCGACCCACGAGGAGAACATGGCCGGGGCGCTGGCCATCGACACCGGCTTCTGGGTCGATCATGGCGAAGAGCTCGAGCAGCGCTTCAGCGCCTGGGCGGCGCGCTGAGGAAGGGGAGGCAGCGGCTCTTGCCGCTGCCATGCTGAGTGCGTCGGCGGTCCCGGCTCGGACTGGGGCCGCCGCGCGAGATTCTTGGGGAAGGCGATGTCCGCGAACCTGACGGCCACCCTGGCGTCGACGAAGCCTGGAGGCAATCTCAAGGCGCAGCTGCGCCGCGCCGAACGCCTGCGCAAGCTGAAGGCCATCGGCCTGGTGGCTCCCCTGGCGCTGTTCCTGATCGTCGTGTTCGTCGTGCCCATCGGCAGCATGCTGTGGCGCAGCGTCGACAATACCGAGCTGGATGCGGTGATGCCGCTCACGGCGCAGGGGTTGCGCGACTGGGATGGCACCGGGTTGCCGGACAATGCCACCCTGGCGGCCTTCGCCGCCGAGCTGCGCGATTCCCGCCAGGGAGGCGGCCTGGGTCGCATCGGGCGGCGCCTCAACTACGAGGATACCCGCTACCGTGGCCTGCTGATGACGACCTTGCGCGGCCTGCCAGCCCCCGGGGAGGTCGACACCGATACCGACTGGGCCGCGATACTGAGCGAGATCGACCCCGCCTGGGGCGAGACCGACACCTGGCTTGGTATCCAGCGTGCCGCGCCCACCACGACCGATCGCTACCTGCTGGCCTCGCTCGACCTGGAGCGCGGCGCCGAGGGCGGGATCCAGCGCATCGACAGTCAGGACCGAGTCTTTCTCTCGGTTTTCCAGCGTACTATGGTGATCGCCGGCGGGGTGACCCTGATCTGCCTGGCATTGGGCTTTCCGCTGGCCTACCTGCTGGCCACGCTGCCGGCCAGGACCAGCAACCTGTTGATGATCCTGGTCTTGCTACCGTTCTGGACCTCGCTGCTGGTGCGCACCGCCTCCTGGATCATCCTGCTGCAATCCAACGGGCTGGTGAACCAGGGCCTGATCAACATCGGGCTGATCGACTCGCCGTTGCAGCTGGTGTTCAACCGGATCGGGGTCTTCTTCGCCATGGTGCACATCCTGCTGCCGTTCATGGTGCTGCCGCTGTACAGCGTGATGAAGGGCATCTCACCGAGCTACCAGCGCGCCGCGATATCGCTCGGTGCCCACCCCTTCGCCGCCTTCTGGCAGGTCTACGTGCCGCAGACCATTTCCGGCGTGGCGGCGGGTACCATCCTGGTCTTCATCATGGCGCTCGGTTACTACATCACCCCGGCGCTGGTGGGCGGGCCTGCCGACCAGATGGTCAGCTACTACGTGGCCTACTACACCAACACCACCAACAACTGGGGCATGGCCGCGGCGCTGGGCAGCCTGCTGCTGGTGATCACGCTGTTGCTCTATCTGGTTTACCACCGCCTGGTGAACCGCAAGCAACTGATCAGGAGCTGAACCATGGCGCTACCCCCCTATGCCTCGCCGGTGGAGAGAGTGTGGTTCTGGACGTTTCGCCTGTTCTGCGGCCTGGTTCTGCTGTTCCTGATTGCGCCGGTGCTGGTGATCGTGCCGCTGTCGTTCAGCAGCGGCTCCTTCCTCACCTACCCGCTGCCGGGCTTCTCGCTGCGCTGGTATGAAGCCATTTTCACGTCGTCGGCGTGGATGGCGGCGCTGAAGAACAGCCTGATCGTGGCGCCGCTGGCCACGCTGCTGGCCATGCTCTTCGGTACCCTGGCGGCGGTGGGGCTCAACCGCGCCGAGTTTCCCGGCAAGGGGCTGATCGTGGCGCTGCTCATCTCGCCCATGGTGGTGCCGCTGGTGATCGTCGCGGTGGGCATGTACTTCTTCTTCGCCCAGGTGGGGCTGCTCAACTCCTATACCGGCCTGGTGCTGGCGCATACGGTGCTGGGCGTGCCCTTCGTGGTGATCACCGTCAACGCTACGCTGCAGGGCTTCGACTTCAACCAGATGCGCGCCGGGGCGAGCCTCGGCGCCGACCCGGTGCGGGTGTTCTTCACCGTGGTGCTGCCGCAGATCGTGCCGGGGGTGGTCTCGGGCGGGCTGTTCGCCTTCGCCACCTCGTTCGACGAGGTGGTGGTGGCGCTGTTCATCGCCAGCCCCACCGAGCGTACGCTGCCGATCCAGATGTTCTCCGGCATTCGCGAGAACATCAGCCCGGCAATCGCCGCCATGGCCACCATCCTGATCCTGATCTCGACGCTGCTTTTGGTTACCATGGAGCTGCTGCGACGGCGCAGCGAGAGACTGAAGGGGAATCCCTGAGCCACTCGCCGCATTCGTCTGTCACTGCGCCCCGTTCTGCGGGGCGCAGGCGTGTCGGTGCCCGGGGGTGAAGGCGCTCGGGCACGTGAGAGTCGGAGTCCCTGCGTGAACGATTTCCTGATCATCGGTGGTGGCGTCATCGGCATGCTGACCGCCAGCCAACTGGCCGAGGCCGGCCACGGCGTCACCTTGGTGGAGCGTGGCCGCTGTGGCCAGGAAGCCTCCTGGGCCGGCGGCGGCATCGTCTCGCCACTCTACCCCTGGCGCTACAGCGAGCCGGTATCGCAGCTGGCGCGTCATGCCGAGCGTGAATACGGCGTGCTGGCAGCGCACCTGTTCGACACCACCGGGATCGACATCGAGTATCGCCAGAAGGGGCTGCTCTACCTCCGCGTGGACGACGGAGAGCGGGCATTCGCCTGGGCGCAGCGACAGGGCTGGCCGCTGGAGCGAGTGGAGGCGTCTTTCATCTATGCCAAGGAGCCCTGGCTGGGCGAAGGGATTCACGACGGCCTGTGGATGCCGACCCTGGGCAGCGTGCGCAACCCGCGGCTGTGCCGAGCGCTGCGCGCACGGCTGGAAGCACTGCCCAATGTCGAGGTGGTGGAGCAGGCCGCGGTGCAGCGGCTCGTCGTCGAGCGCGGGCGTGCCTGCGGTGTCGAGACCGTGCAGGGGCGCATCGCTGCCGGTCGGGTGATACTGTGCGGCGGGGCCTGGAGCGGGGCGCTGCTCGCCGAGCACGACGTGGCGCTGCCGGTGCGGCCGGTCAAGGGTCAGATGATGCTCTTCACCACGCCGCCGATGCCGGGCGGCCGCCAGCTGCTCGAACGCGTGGTGCTGGCCGACGGGCGCTACCTGATTCCCCGCGGCGACGGCCGGGTGCTGGTCGGTTCGACGCTGGAGCAGGTCGACTTCGACAAGCGCACCACCGAGGAGGCGCGCGATTCGCTGTGGCAGAGCGCCGTGGCCATGTTGCCGGCCCTGGCCGAGTGCGAGGTCGAACACCACTGGGCCGGACTGCGCCCGGGGGCGCCGGACGGCATTCCGTTCATTGGCGCCGTGCCCGGCCTCGAGGGGCTCTACGTCAACGCGGGGCACTACCGCAACGGTCTGGTGCTGGCGCCGGCGGCGACCCGGCTGCTCGTCGATCTGCTGCTGGAGCGCGACCCGCTCGTCGACCCCTCGCCCTATCGCCCGGGCCGGCGCCGGGCGCGTTCAGCTGCGCTGTGCGGCCTGGATCGCGGTCAGGGCGATGGTGTAGACGATGTCGTCGACCAGGGCACCGCGTGAGAGGTCATTGACCGGCTTGTTGAGGCCCTGCAGCATCGGGCCCACGCTGACCACCCGGGCGCTGCGCTGCACCGCCTTGTAGGTGGTGTTGCCGGTGTTGAGGTCGGGAAAGACGAACACCGTGGCACGGCCGGCCACGGGAGAGTCCGGCGCCTTCTGCCGGCCGACGCTCTCGATGGCGGCGGCGTCGTACTGCAGCGGGCCGTCGATCAAGAGGTCCGGCGCCAGCTCGCGGGCCAGGCGCGTGGCCTGGCGCACCTTGTCGACGTCGGCGCCGCTGCCCGACTCGCCGGTGGAGTAGCTGATCATCGCCACCCGCGGCTCGATGCCGAAGGCCTGGGCGGAGCGGGCGCTCTGGATGGCGATCTCGGCCAGTGCCTCGGCATCGGGATCGGGATTGACCGCGCAATCGCCGTAGACCACCACCTGTTCCGGCAGCAGCATGAAGAAGATCGACGACACCTGGCGATAGCCGGGGGAGGTCTTGATCAGCTGGAAGGCGGGGCGCACGGTGTTGGCGGTGGTATGGATGGCCCCGGACACCAGCCCGTCGACCTCGTCGAGCTGCAGCATCATGGTGCCGAGCACCACGTTGTCCTGCAGCTGGTCCTCCGCGGTCAGCTCATTCACCTTGCCGCGACGGCGTTCCACCATGGCGGCCACGTAGCGGCTGCGGATCTGCTCGGGGTCGAGGATCTCGAGCCCTTCCGGCAGCTCGATCCCGCGGTTGCGCGCCACCTCCTCGACCTCCTCGCGACGGGCCAGCAGTACGCAGTGGGCGATGCCGCGACGCTGGCAGATCGCCGCGGCTTCCACGGTGCGAGGCTCGTTGCCCTCGGGCAGGATGATGCGCCGGCTGGCGCGCTGGGCCAGCTTGACCAGCTGGTGACGAAACGCCGAGGGCGACAGGCGGCGGGTGAAGCCGCGGCTCAGGTGATCCTTGAGCCACTGCAGGTCCAGGTGGCCGGCGACGAAGCGCGTCACCTGCTCGGCACGCTCCAGGTCGTCCATGGGAATGTCGTTGCCCATGCGGCCCAGGTTCTTGGCCGTGGTGAAGCTGTCGGTATCCACCGCCAGCACCGGCATGCCGGTCTTCAGCGCCGGCCGGCACATCTCGATCATGTTGTCGTTGGGCATGAAGCCGTTGGTCAGCAGCACGCCGGCCATGGGCACCCCGTTCATGGTGGCCAGCGCCGAGGCCAGCACGATATCGTCGCGGTCGCCGGAGGTGACGATCAGGCTGCCGGGGCGGAACACGTGCAGGGCGTTGGCGGCGCTGCGGGCACACAGGCTGGTGGAGAGCACCCGCCGGTTGGCGGCGTCGCCCTCGTTGAGGAAGCGCGCGTCGAGGGCTCGCGCCACGTCGACCACCCGCGGCGCGGTCAGCGCCGGGTTGTAGGGCACCACGCCGATCAGGTGGAAGCGGTCGGTGGCCAGTGCCGGCGAGTGGCGGCGCAGCTCGGCGAGAAAGGCATCGTCGAGGGCGACACTGCTGGTGCCGGGGGCGAGCGCCGGCTCCTCGGCGCCGGGCAGGTTCTGCATGCGCATCAGGATGCAGCCCAGGGTGCGCGCCGAGCCCACGCCGCCGAAGGCGCGGGCGTGCATGTCGAGCTGCTCCGCCAGCGCCTCGGGAGCGGCGGCGTCACCGCTGCCGACCAGGATGGTGCGTGCGTTGAGCGCATGGGCAAGGTGGGCATTGAGCTGGGTGGCGTAGGTGCCGTGGGCGGTGGGCACCACGCCCTCCACTACGATCAGGTCCGGTGTGATGCCGTCGTGGCTGCCTGCGACCTCGTCGAACAGCTCGATGACCTCTTCCATCAGCACGTCGAGACGATCCTGACGCAGCAGGCGCTCCATGTCGGCCTGGGCGATGGGCGCCGGTGGGCGCAGTCCGAGAGTGCTACCGACCAGCGCCGTGGAGCGGTCGGGACCGGGGCCGTTGAGCTCGTCCTGACGGAACGGCTTGAAGAAGCCGGTCTTGAGGCCGATGGTGTCGAGGGCCTGCATCAGGCCGAGGCTGGCCGAAGTCAGGCCGACGCCGACACCGGTCGGCACCATCAAAAGAACCTGGGTCTGTGGGCGGGTGTCGTGCGGTGTCATGCGTTGGCCTCATCCAGTCGCTGGCGGGTTTCGGTGGCGATCTGTCCCTCCTCGTCGGTGGGTATGACCCACAGCTGGCGCCCCCCGGCATCGATACGCCCCTCGCGTCCGCGGGTCGTCTCGCTGTTGACGGTGCGGTTGAGCTGCAGGCCGAAGTGGGGCAGCAGGCCGATGATCCGCTCGCGCACACGGGCGGAGTTCTCGCCGATGCCGCCAGTGAAGACCAGGCCGTCGAGGCGCGGCAGGGCGCAGGAGAGGGCGGCCAGCGACTTGGCGATGCGGTAGCAGAACACCTCGATGGCCAGCGCCGCGCCGGCATGCCCATGCGCCTCGGCCGTCTCCAGCTCACGCATGTCGTTGGTCAGCCCCGAGAGCCCCAGCAGGCCGCTGTTGCGGTTGAGCACCTCGTCGATGCGCTCGAGCGACCAGCCGAGCTGGCGCGACAGATGCGCGTGCAGGCCGGGGTCGACGTCGCCGCTGCGCGTGCCCATCGCCACGCCCTCCAGCGGGGTCAGTCCCATGCTGGTGTCGAGGCTCTCGCCCTGCCACACGGCACAAGTGGAGCAGCCGTTGCCCAGGTGGGCGGTGAGCCAGCCGCCACCCTCGAGCCCGCCGAGCCGGTCGGCACGCCGGCTGACGTAGGCGTGACTGGTGCCGTGAAAGCCGTAGCGGCGAATGGCGTGGTCACGGTAGAGCGCGTCCGGCAGCGCATAGCGGTAGGCCCGCTCCGGCAGGCTCTGGTGGAAGGCGGTGTCGAACACCGCCACCTGGGGCAGGTCGGGGAACAGCCGGCGCGTGGCGACCACCCCCGCCAGGTTGGCCGGGTTGTGCAGCGGCGCCAGCGCCGAAGTGCGCTCGATCGCCTCGACCACGTCGTCATCGATCAGGACGGCGCGAGTGAAGCGCTCTCCGCCGTGAACGATGCGGTGTCCCACCGCGACCGGCCGGTGCCCCTCCAGGCGCTCGAGAATGGCTTCCAGCGCATGGGTATGCCCCGCATCGCCGAGAGCCTGCGCAAAGGCGTCGCCACGGCTGTCGATGCCCGTGAGCCGGGCGTCACCGCTGCCCAGGCGCTCCGCCAGCCCGGCCAGGCGCGGCTGATCCGGCACGGACGGCACCAGGGCATATTTGATCGACGACGAACCGCAATTGATGACCAGGACCGGGGCGTTCATCGGGGCTCCGCATGAGATGGGTGTAGAGGCAGGATAGACGTAAGACTTTAGTCTATCATCCAGGTGGTGTCCGCGGTGCTGCTTCAGGTCAAGGCGGCCTTTATTAGTCGTCTATCGAAAATGCTGGCATGCTGACGGCTCCCGACCGCAGGAAACCGCCATGTCGACTGACACCGCGGCGCTTGGCAGCGCATCGCTGCTGCCGCGCCATCTCGCCGTATTACTGCTGGCCACCGTTGCCACCCTGTTCGCCGGTAATCATGTCGCGGCCCGCCTGGCCTTCGACGAGGGCACCGGGCTGCTGCTCGCCGTGCTGGTGCGCTCGGCCGCGGCGCTCGTCGTGCTGATGGCGCTCTTCCTGTGGCAGGGCAAGCGCCTGGCGCTTCCGGCCGGCTCGCGCCCCTGGCAGCTGCTGGCGGGGCTGATGGTCGCGATTCAGAGCCTGTGTCTCTATTCGGCGGTGGCGCGGATCCCGGTCGTCGTGGCGCTGTTGTTGATGAACACCTTTCCCATTCAGCTGGCTTTGATCACCTGGGCGCTGGGCGGGCCGCGCCCGACACTGCGCGCGGCGCTGATCATGGCGGCGATCCTGGTGGGCCTGGTGGTGGTGCTCGACGTCCCGACCTGGCTGGCGAGCCCCGCGACGCTCGGGCCGGCGTGGCTGCCCGGCGTGGCGTTCGGGCTGGGGGCGGCCACGGCCTTTTCGGTCGCTCTGTGGGTCACCGAACATCACCTGGGCCAGGTGGGCAGTACCCTGCGCAGCCTGCTGACCATGCTCACGGTATTCGTCGTGATGCTCGTAGCCGGCACTCTGCAACTGGTACCGGGCGGCATGGCGCTGCCCGGCAGCGGCAGCGGCTGGGCAGCGCTGGTGGCACTGGCGCTACTCTACAGCGTGGCTTTTTCGGTGCTGTTCATCAGCGTGCCGCGGCTGGAGATGGCGCGCAACGCGCCGGTAATGAACGTCGAACCGGTCGCTTCGCTGCTGCTGGGCTACCTGGTGCTGGGGCAGATGCTGTCGGTCACGCAGCTGGTCGGCGGGGCCATCGTGCTGGGGGGTATCGTGGTGCTCAGCCTGTCGCCGCGCTGAGTCAGCGTCGGCGCCGAGCCTGGTACGGGACGATTCGTCTTGCGCGTATCCCGACTCTGTACCAGACTTGGAGTCGGTGTATGGAAACACTGTTTCTTAATGGAGGTACGATATGAGACTGCTTGCCGTTTCCACCGCTGCGCTGCTCACCGCGGCCTTCGCTTCCTCGGCCCAGGCCCAGCAGTATCAGATGCCGATGTACCCCCGCGCCTATGCCGGCGCCGATGCCATGTTCTGGGAGCTCGACCCCGAGCAGGGCTCTTCGGCCGACTCCGTGGGCCTGCGCCTCAACGGCGGCGCGCAGTTCAACGACTACTTCGGCGCCGAGGCCCACCTGGGCACCGGCGGCTCCGAAGGCTCGACCGAACTGGATTATCTGGTGGGCGCCTATGCCAAGGGTATCCTGCCGGTTTCCCAGGAGTTTCGCCTCTACGGCCTGGCGGGCTTCACCGAGGTGGACTTCGATGCCGACCGCGAGAGCGGTTTCTCCTACGGTGGTGGCGCCGAGTTCGACATAGCGCCCAACCTGGCCGTCGGCGCCGACTACATGCGCTACCTGGACAAGTCCGACTACACCTTCGACGCCGCCAGCGTCGGGGTTCGCTATCGCTTCTGAGGCGCCTGCCGTAACGTCCCGACCAGCCCCCGTGGCCGATGCCATGGGGGCGTCTTCGTCGTTAGCGGCTCGATGCGCTTCCCGGCCACCTTCCCTGCTCCTTCCAGCCTGCCAGCAGGTCGGGGAGATGCTTGAGCTCCCGGTTTTCGACGACTTCGACCTGCAGGCCCTGCAGGCGCTGCAGCTCGGTGAGCCGCTGCCGGGAGGTATCGAACTCACCGCAGGCCAGCAGCACCCGGGTGGCGGCAAGCCCTGCCGAATGGTTGAGCATGCCGTGCAACCGCTTCAGACCCTGCTCGACACAGGTTCTGGTCCCGGGCCGGGCGATGAGGGATTCGATGAACAGCAACTGGTTGCGTTCCACGGCCAGGCAGTCCGATACCACGGGTTCGCCGTTGTGCTGGCCGCTCAGGTCGAGAATGTGGGCCTCGCTGCAGACGCGCGACAGCCCGGCCTCCCGGGCGCTGAGCCAGGTATACTCCGTCAGCCAGCCCCCGCCCAGGTAGCGTCCAGCCTCCACGGAATCGATGTCGACGACCTCCGGCGCGTCGCTTGACCAGCGCAGCAGGCCGGCCTCATGCAGGGCCTTCAGCGCATCGGTGGCGGGAAAGTTCGGCGCGGCCTTGAGCCATTGCCGCTCGGCGCCGGGCCGGAGCCGGGCCCCCGATTGTCGGTTGACGCTCTCCAGCACGCCTCCCTCGCCGTGGACCATGTCGTGCAGTTCACCGAGCAGGACGGCCAGGCGATCGGCATGGTGGGCGAGATAGCGGGTGAGAGACTTGCGCTGGGCGCAGGCCTGGCGCCAGTCGTCGCTGTCGGAGAGTGCCCGGACACGCTTGCGGCCGTTGGCCTGCAGGTAACGGTCGACGTCCAGCACCGGCTCGATGGCCATGACCTCGGGAGCGGAGTCCGGGCCGTCACAGGCCATGCGGTAGAGCGCACCGGCCTGAATGTCCACGTATAGCCAGTCGGCGGAACAGCGCCGCATGGCCTGCTGGAACAGCAGGGCGATGAGCGTGCTGCAGCCGCCGGCATCCAGGGTCACCGAGAGGGTGGGCGTGTCGAACTGCTGGCGATACAGGGTCTCGGCCAGTTCGTCGGCATAGCGGGCACAGCGATCGGGTTCGTCGGCGGGAAGTCTGGGGTGTGTCTCGATCGCGGTGCCGGGGGGCAGCTCGTGACGCAGCAGGATCGCCAGCCGCTCGGTCGCCTGGGGGGGGGATTGGCAGGGTATCAGCACGATCCGCTGTGGGCGCAACTGCAGAATGGGAATGAGGCTTACCTCGGGGCGCTCGGTCACCAGCGCGACGTGCAGGTGTGACATGGGCTCGCTCCCTCCGCACTTCTCCTTGCATATTTCTACAGGCTACATCCGAGCGCTCCATGCTGTCGCCTGTGGCGACAAAAAAACACGCCGGCGCTTGGCCGGCGTGATCGTCTTGCGACAAGGTCGCGGTGCTCACACCTCCTTGTAGAGTTCCGCACCTTGCCGGCGGAACTTCTCCGCCTGTTCCTCCATGCCCTTCATCACCGCGTCCGCGTCGCCGTCGAGGCCGTGCTCGGCGGCGTAGTCGCGCACCTCCTGGGTGATCTTCATGGAGCAGAACTTGGGTCCGCACATGGAGCAGAAGTGGGCGACCTTGGCGGAGTCCTTGGGCAGGGTCTCGTCGTGGTACTCGCGCGCGGTATCCGGGTCGAGGCCGAGGTTGAATTGATCCTCCCAACGGAACTCGAAGCGCGCCTTGGACAGGGCATTGTCGCGGCGCTGGGCGGCCGGGTGACCCTTGGCCAGGTCGGCGGCATGGGCGGCGATCTTGTAGGTGATGATGCCGGTCTTGACGTCGTCCTTGTTGGGCAGCCCGAGGTGCTCCTTGGGCGTCACGTAGCAGAGCATGGCGCAGCCGTACCAGCCGATCATCGCCGCGCCGATGCCGGAGGTGATGTGATCGTAGCCCGGGGCGATGTCGGTGACCAGCGGGCCGAGGGTGTAGAACGGCGCCTCGTCGCAGTACTCCAGCTGCTTGTCCATGTTCTCCTTGACCAGGTGCATGGGCACGTGGCCGGGGCCCTCGATCATCACCTGCACGTCGTGCTTCCAGGCGATGCGGGTCAGTTCGCCCAGGGTCTTGAGCTCGGCCATCTGCGCCTCGTCGTTGGCGTCGGCCACCGAGCCCGGGCGCAGGCCGTCGCCCAGCGAGAAGGCGACATCGTACTGCTTGCAGATCTCGCAGATCTCCTCGAAGTGGGTGTAGAGGAAGCTCTCCTGGTGGTGGAACAGGCACCACTTGGCCATGATCGAGCCGCCACGGGAGACGATGCCGGTGACGCGCTTGGCGGTCAGCGGCACGTAGCGCAGCAGCACCCCGGCGTGGATGGTGAAGTAGTCCACGCCCTGCTCGGCCTGCTCGATCAGGGTGTCGCGGAACACCTCCCAGGTAAGATTCTCGGCCACGCCGTTGACCTTCTCCAGGGCCTGGTAGATCGGCACCGTGCCGATCGGCACCGGCGAGTTGCGGATGATCCACTCGCGGGTCTCGTGGATGTTCTGGCCGGTGGAGAGGTCCATGATGGTGTCCGCCCCCCAGCGGATGCCCCAGGTCATCTTATCGACTTCCTCCTCGATGGAGGAGGTCACCGCCGAATTGCCC
The DNA here is from genome assembly GCF_017868775.1 of Billgrantia sulfidoxydans. Lineage (NCBI taxonomy): Bacteria > Pseudomonadati > Pseudomonadota > Gammaproteobacteria > Oceanospirillales > Halomonadaceae > Billgrantia > Billgrantia sulfidoxydans. The sequence continues at coordinate 1,277,075 of NZ_CP053381.1, forward strand.
AGGTTGCCGTTGATCTTCACCAGAAAGTTGCGGCCGATGATCATCGGCTCGGACTCGGGGTGGTTGATGTTGCAGGGGATGATTGCCCGGCCGGCGGCTACCTCGGCGCGCACAAACTCCGGCGTGATCTCTTCGGGTAGCCTGGCGCCGAAACCCTGGCCGGCATGCTGATGGCCGAGGATGCGCTCCACTTCTGCCGTACCCAACGCCTGCCGACGCTGGTTCTCGCGAATGGCGATGAACTCCATCTCCGGCGTGACGATGCCCTGGCGGGCGTAGTGCAGCTGGGTGACGTTCTTCCCCGCTTTGGCGCGCCTGGGCGTGCGGGTCAGGTCGAAGCGCAGCGGGGCGAGCATGGGGTCGCTGGCGCGGCGCTTGCCGTACTCGGAGGTGGGGCCGTCGAGGAACTCGGTGTCGCCGCGCTCCTCGATCCAGGCGCGGCGCAGCTCGGGCAGGCCGCGGCGCAAATCATTGCTGGCCGCCGGGTCGGTGTAGGGGCCGGAGGTATCGTAGACCAGCAGCGGTGGGTTCTCCTCGTCTGCACCGGAGGTCTTGGTCGGCGACAGGCTGATCTCGCGGAAGGGCACGCGGATGTCGGGTCGCGAGCCTTCGACGTAGACCTTGCGCGAGCCGGGCAGCGGCTGGATGGCGGCTTCGTCGACCTTGGCGGTCTCGGCGAGGAAGTGGGCGGTCTTGCTCATGGGTTAGGATCCTTGATGGTTGTTGTCGGTCAGGGGGCGTCAGAGGCTGTGGTCGAGCCCCATCTGCCAGAAATCGATCTCGAGCCGGGTGGCATCGCGGAACACCTCGGCCAGCTCGGCGAAGCGCGCCGGGGTGACGTCGGCCAGGCGGGCGTCGAGCCACTCGAGCTCGGCACGCATGGCGACCTGGAAGTCGTCGCTTGCGTACATGGCGATCCAGGCGTCATAGGGATTGGCGTCGCCGCGCACGGTATCCGGCTGGGCGTTCAGCCAGTTGGCGATCTCGCCGTAGCCCACCAGGCAGGGGGCCAGCGCCACGTGGAGGTCGAGCAGGTCGCCACGGTTGCCGGTATCGAGTACGTAGCGGGTATAGGCCAGGGTGGCCCTGGCCTCGGGCAGCGCGGCCAGCTCCGCCTCGGTGATGCCCCACTCGCGGCAGTAGCCCACGTGGAGCTCGAGCTCCACGTCGAGAATCGCCTTGAGCCCCTCATGGGCCTGGCGCAGATCACTCAGGGTGCGGCTCTTGTAGGCGGCCAGGGCGTAGGCGCGGGCGAAGTGGATCAGGAACAGGTAGTCCTGCTGCAGGTAGTGGCGAAAGGCGCCTTCGTCGAGGGTGCCGCTGCCCAGCCGGCGCACGAAGCCGTGCTCGATGTAGGCGCGCCAGTCGTCGTGGCAGGCGTCGGTCAGGTCGGTAAAGCGATAGCCCATCTGGCCTCCGGTGTGAAAGGATCCGGAGTGCGGGCGAAGGGGAGAAGAGTGGGACAGGGCTGAGAAGGGAATACTGGCGCCCTGGTCACCGCTTGATTCCTACGCCGGTACGAGCCGGATCAGGTTCAACGGGCCCCGCCGTGACGACACTCTGATTCAGAATATCGTATGGCGATCTCAGCCGGTTCCACCGGCACCCCGTCAAGCGTTGTGGCCAGTCTAGCAGGTCGTTGGCCGCTTTCCAGCCATACGTACCCCTTGGCTCATTCGGTCGGCACCTCCAGGCGTTCGAACCAGGTCTCGCTATCGGGCAGCGTCAGCTCGCTGGCGGGTTGGCCGCCGGCATACCACGACCGGGCGTTGCGCAACTGCCAGCGGCGGCGTTCGCCATCCAGTTCGATGCCCAGCCGCAGCGGCCCATAGCGGGCAAAGGCGCGGCCAGCCAGATGCGAGTCGCGCAGGGCGAGGTTGGCCAGCAGCTCCAGACGCTCGCCGGCCTGCACGGCGATGTTCTCCACTCGGACGGTATCGTCGTTCAGCATCACTCTCGCCTCGCCGTGCACCTCGCCCAGCGTCAGGCGTTCGCGCAGCCAGCGCCGCTCCCGGGCGGCATCGACGAGCAGGCGGACCAGCAAGCCGCTGTCGCGCATGGCCAGGTCGAGCCGGGCGTCGAGGGCCAACGGTGTTTCCCAGCGCATGTTGCCTTCGGGCACGTCGAGCCGGGCCCACCAGCCACGGGTGAGGTTGCCGCCGTCATCGGTCAGGTGCACGTTCTCGAGGCCCAGTCGAGAGCCGGAGATATCGAAGGTGAGGGTCTCCAGGTCGCCATCGGCGAGGCGGGTTGCCAGGTGCAGTTCGCCTTCGAGAATCTGGTCATGTAGCGCGAGGCGGGCCTGGGGCGCCCGCAGTTCCAGGTGGCCGGCGGCGCTCATGCCATCCAGGTGCAGTTGGGCGGCGAGGCGTGCTTGGCCTTCGATCAGGCTGATGCCACCACCCTCCGGCAGGTAGGCGTTGAAGGCCGCGAGGTCTGGCGCCACCACGTGGGGCATGTCGATGTGCGTGCTCAGTTGGCGAAGGCCCTCGGGCAGCCCGAAGTGGCGCGCCCGGCTGCGAAGCTCCAGCAGGCGCCCTTCGATCAGCGCACCCTCGGTCTCCTGGCGGCGCAGGCCGAAGCGGGGCAGGCTGAGATGCAGCGTGGCGCCGGGATCGGTGACCTCCAACTCGAGCGAGCCGTCGCCGAAGGCCTCGTAGTGCAGGAAACGGGCGGCGAGTCGGTCGGAGTGGGCCTCGAGCCGGCTACCGGATGAGGGCATCCCCTCGGCAAAATGGAGGTCGGCGCGCAACCTGCCGCTGCCCTGCACCGACAGGCCTTGCTCCTCGGGCAGGAGAGCATTGAGGAAACCGAGTCGGTCGAGCAGGCCGTCCAGCCGCAGCGTGCCGGCCAGCGGCCTGCGGTGTGCTTCGCGCCCGGGCCAGTCGAGGCCGCCTCGCAGGCGTGCCTGGCGGGCCACCAGCAGGGTGCGCAGTGTCTCGCCGTCGTTCGCCGAGGCGATCATTTCCACCCGGCTGCCGGAGAAGTCCAGCAACTGGCGGGCCGGGTCGAGATCGCGCAATGCCAGGGTGGCGTCCAATGCACCTCGGAACGATGTTCCCCGCAGACGACCATGAATGGCATCGCCCGCCAGGCTGATGCGCCCCCGCCCACGTGCCTCCTCTAGTGTGAGAGATCCGTCGCTGCTGGCCTGGCCGCCGTCCAGCTGCAGCGGCACGCCCTCCGGTAGATAGGCGTTGAGTACGCTCGCATCGGGGATGCGGGCGTCGTGCCAAGTCACTCGCGCCGTGGGGGAGTGAGCGATCCTCTGCGTGATCGGAAGCGTGGCAGTCAGCGCCAGGTGATCGGCCTGGAAGAGCCGACGAGCATCGCTCAAGCGGGTGAGGTCCACATCGTTGACGGCGAGGTCGTCGCTCGCCTCGGGATGGGGCTCGCCGGCTTGCACAGCGATGAGAAGCTCCCCCTCGCCGCGAGCGTGGTGGCCGAGGAAGCGAGCGCCGAGCGCTTCGGAACGTACCTCCAGTCGACTCCCTTCCTGCGGCTGCCCGTGGCGCACGTGCAGCGTGCCAGAAAGCCGGCCGCCTCCCTCCAGCCCGAGGTCGAGCCCGTCGAACAGTTCGGTCAGGATAGGGTCGAGCACGCCGAGATTGGCAAGGCGACCGTGCAGGGCCAGTTCCGCCGACCAGGACGGATCGCCCTTGAGCAGGCTACCGCCGTTCAGCGCTCTCCATGCCTGTGGCGCGCGAACGCGAGCGGTGGGCAGCGCCAGCGTCGTGGTGAGCGGCTGCACCTCGCCCGGGGCGGCGGCCTCCAGGTCGAGGCGGGTACCCGAGACATTTACCACGCCACGGGTCACGTCGAGTTCGGCGATGGGCAGGTGCAGGTCGAGCCGTCCTCTCAGCGGCTGCTCGCCGAGACGCAGGGCGATGCGGTCGCCGCTCAGATCGAAGCTGCCGGAGAGGCGTTCGGCGTCGTAGGCGAGCCCGCCCTGCAGCCTTGCCGAGCCGCCCTTCAGCTCGAGCGGTACCGGTGGCGGGAGATAGTGATCGAAGGCGGCGATGTCCGGCGCTTCAGCGTCGTGCCAGCGTAGTTCGGCATGCTGGAGCTCGTCCGGCGGCGCATGCAGGTGCAGCCCGGCAGTCTCGAGCGTTAGCCGGAAACCCTCGCCGTTCAGCAGGGCAGGCCGAGAAGCGGCGCCGGGCGTGGCATCGCGCATGGTGATGGCGCCGAGGGCAAGGGCGAGACGGGCGTGCTCTTCGACGTTGACTTCCACTGTGCCACTGCCGTCGACCCGGTAACGAGTGCCACCCTCGAGCCAGCGCCGCTCGTCGAGCTGGACGGAAAGGCGAGGGGAGTCCAGGCGCAGGCGGCTGCCCGGCTGCACCTCGCCGTTCACGACGGTCAGTTCGACTTCGAGAACACCGTGGCCGCCGATCTGTAGCCAGCCCAGGTCGGCGAGGTAGGGGTTGAAGAGGTCGTAGGCGTCGCTTCGGCCGGCCAGGTCAAGGGAGCCGGAGATGAAGCGCGCCGCCTGGCTACCGGCATGGTCCTTCAACGCCAGCGGGGCGAGTTCGAGGTCGGCGTCAAGCGCCACGCTCTCCACCAGTGGCGTATCGTCCTGAAAGATGGTGGCTCGTTCCCACTGCCCTGCCATGGCTTTCGCGGCCAGCTCACCGTCACGCCAGACGACGCCGCTCAGGTGCAGGTGGCCGCTGCCCCGCAGGCGGTACGCACCCAGGCGAACCTGGCGAACGCCCTCGGCGTCGAGGCGATGAAGGCGCAGCTGGCGATTCAGCAGCGAGGCAGGTGAAAGCACCAGGCTGGCGCGCTCGGCCACGAGCGCGTAGCGGCGCCCGCCGCCAGTGCCGGACAGGCGGGGCTCGGTGATCGTGAGGTGGCCGGGAAAGAGCGTCCAGGCGCGCTTCCACTCGAGCGCGATCCGTGGCTCACGGTCGAACTGGCGGCGGGCCCAGTCGCTGGCGAGCAGGGCGTTGGCGACAGCCAGATAGAGCACATACAGTGTCGCCGCGAACGTGACAAACCCTGCCAGCGCCCCGAGTGGCGTGGTTCGGGTCATGCGCGGCTCCCTCGTCCCTGAGGCATGCAATCTCCTCGCTGCGAACGGCGGTAGGGCCGTTCAGTAGAGGCGGTACGTCTTGTGATTCGGTACGCCCTGCTGCTCCTCGATGACCTTGCGGTAGCGCTTGTACTCCCACTGGTACTGGGCCGGATCCAGGGCGATGGCGTCCTCCACGCAGGCGTTGACACCGGTGGCCGATTGCGTCTCGTCGGTCGAGTAGACGCGCTCGTCGGCGGCGAGGAAGTGGATCGCGAAGCCGCGGCCGGGAAGACGCCGGGCCACGCCGGTGACCACCCGGGCGTCGGTGCGCGCGACCAGCTTGGGCAGCAGAGTCGCGGTGTAGGCCAGGCGATGGTAGAAGGGGGCGAACACGCCGCTGCCCCAGTCGGGCTCCTGGTCCGGCAGGATGCCGACGGCCTCGCTGCGCTTGAGCGCCTTGAGCAGGGCCGCGACGCCACGCGGGTTGGTCGGTACCAGGCTCGCGCCCATGCGCTCTCTGCCCTGGCGTATCACCGGGTCGAGTTCGGCGATCTTGGGCGGCTCGTACATGGCGGTGAACGGAAAGTGACTCGAGAGCCAGAAGTTGAGCACCTCCCAGTTGCCGAAGTGCGGGGCCAGGACGATGACGCCGCGCCCCTCGGCGCGGGCTTCGTCGAGCAGTTCGCGGCCGTGAATCTCGAGAATCGACCCTTCGACCCGCTGCGGCTCGCCCATCCAGGCGAAGCCCAGTTCGAGCATGGTGGCGGTGGAGTGGGTCAGGCTCTGCCGGGCGAGCCGGCGACGTTCGGTTGCGCCCTGGTCGGGGTAGACCTCGGCGAGGTTGGTTTCGGTGACCTCGCGTTCGCGGCGGCTGAAGCGATGCACCAGCGGGCCGGCGATGCGGGCCAGCCGCCAGAGCATGGCGGGACGGTAGCGGGCCAGGATATGCCACAGCATGGCGATGGCACGGCCCTGCACGGTGGCGGTGGGTGGCTGCGGCTCGCTCATGGCTCAGATCAGCCAGGCATCCACATTGTCGGGGGCACGCTGCTCCTGCAGGCGCTTGATGCCCTTGACGCAGCGAATCACCAGCCAGACGACCACCACCAGCCAGGTCACGAAGCCGATCAATACCAGCATCAGCAGCGCAGAAATGGCGAAGTAGAGCAGCGCGAGCCAGAAGGTGCGGATCTGGTAGCGATAGTGCTCATCGAACCAATGGGGTCCCTCACCGCGATAGACGTAGGCGATCACCACGCCGACCAGCATGGTCAGGCCGCCGGTGACGATGCCTGCCAGGAACAGCGCATAGACGACGATGGGCAGGGTGGTGTCGGGCGCGCCGCCCGAATCGATGACGCTGCGGCTCTCGGGACTTTCGTTCATGAGGCATCCAGTCGTTCATGGTTTGCGTCAATGATACCGGCCGTGGGCGACATTGCCAGGGAGGCGTCTATTCGAGCGCCTCCTTGAGCGGGCGGCTGATCTCCAGCAAGTTGCCATCGGGGTCGCGCAGATAGAGCGACTCGATAGGGCCGTTGGCGCCTTGGCGGGTGACCGGGCCGAGCTCGACTTCGACATCCAGCGCCGCCAGGTGGCGCTGGACCTCGTCCAGCGGCAGCAGGCTGCGCAGGCACAGGTCGAGGCTGCCCGGCGTGGGGGTGGCGGCGCGCGGCTCGATGTCGGTGGCCGTCCAATGCAGGCGCAGGGCGATGTCGCCGAGCATCAGGTCGACTCGCTCGCGATCGCGATAGCGCACCTCGAGCCCGAGCACACGGGAGTAGAAGTCCACGGCGCGGGAAATGTCGGTCACGGTGATGACCAGGTGGTCCAGACCTGACAGCATTGCCGGCCTCCTCGTTGTGATGCGGTTTCTGTAAGCTATGGTTCGCCAGGCCCAAAAGGATACGACGATGCCGACCTGCCCGCTATGCGCATCCCCCGATTCGCGACTTTTTCACCGCGACGCGAGGCGCGACTACTACCGTTGCGGGAACTGCCGGCTGGCATTCGTACCACCGGAGCAGCACCTGTCGCCCGAGCAGGAAAAAGCGGTCTACGACCAGCACGAGAACCACCCCGACGATCCCGGCTACCGGCGCTTCCTGGCACGGTTGTTCGTGCCCCTGCGCAGTCGTCTGACGCCGGGTGCCCGTGGCCTCGACTTCGGTGCCGGCCCCGGCCCGACGTTGTCGCTGATGTTCGAGGAGGCGGGCCACCCCATGGCGATCTACGATCCGTTCTACGCGCCGGACCCCGCCGTGCTTGAGCGCCGCTACGATTTCGTTACCGCCACCGAGGTGGTGGAGCACCTGTTCGAGCCGGGCCGTGAGCTCGAGCGTCTTGCGGCCATGCTGCCCGAAGGGGGCTGGCTGGGGCTGATGACCAAGCGCATGACCGACGAGGCGGCCTTCGCCCGCTGGCACTACATCCTCGACCCCACCCATGTGTGTTTTTTCAGCGAGGCGAGCTTCGAGTGGCTGGCGCAGCGGCTCGGCATGAGCGTCGAGTTTCCCGCTGCGGACGTGGCGCTGCTCCAGCAGCGTTCGGTTCGCTGAGGTTCTTGATGCCCATCAATTTTCCCTTGCCGCGACTGACCTAGAGTCATAGGGCAGGCAAGCGTGTCCGCAGTCTTGCTGCGCTTGGCGGACATGTCCCGCACAGCATGGCGATGCCAGGGGAGGGAACATGGGTAACGCGGAGGTGGTAGCCAGTAAGAGCGAGAAGCGGTTTTGTTTTCCGACGGCCTTTACCATTCTGTTCGGCTTGACGATCCTGGCGGCGGTACTGACCTGGATCGTGCCGGCAGGTCAGTACGAGAGGGTATACGACGAGTCGCTGGGGCGCGAGGTCACCCTGGTGGGTAGCTATCAGCAGGTCGAGGCCAACCCGCAGAATGCCTGGGACGTGCTGATGGCGCCCGTAGCGGGCCTGTACGACCCCGGCAGCTACGAGGCCAACGCGATCGACGTTGCCCTGTTCGTTCTGATCATTGGGGGCTTCATCGGCGTAGTCACGGCCACCGGTGCCATCGATGCCGGTATCGGGCGTGCCATGAAGCGTATGGCAGGCCACGAAAAGTGGATGATTCCGCTGCTGATGGGGCTCTTCGCTCTGGGCGGCACGACGTATGGAATGGCCGAGGAGACGCTGGCCTTCTACATGCTGTTGATCCCCATCATCATTGCCGCGGGATACGACTCGGTGACGGCAGTGGCGATCATTCTGTTGGGGGCGGGGGTCGGGGTGCTGGGCTCGACGGTCAACGCCTTTGCCACGGTCATCGCCTCCGATGCTGCCGGCATACCCTTCACCGACGGTCTGACCCTCAGGTTGATGATCCTGGTGCTGTGCTTCGTCGCCACCGTCCTCTATGTGATGCGCTACGCGGCCAAGGTCAAACGAAACCCCGAGGTTTCCATCGTCGGCGACCAGCGCGAAGCGGATCGAGAATATTTCCTGAGCCAGCGGAGCGCGGAAGAACTTCCTTTCACGCGTACTCGCATGCTGGTGCTCGCCCTATTTGCCGCCACTTTCCTGATCATGGTGTGGGGAGTGCTGATGGCCGGCTGGTGGATGGGAGAGATGACGGCGCTGTTCCTGGCGTCCAGTCTGGTCATCGGCGTGACGGCTCGCCTGGGAGAGGCGCGTTTCGTGGAGTCTTTCGTCGGCGGAGCCAAAGAGCTGCTGGGCGTGGCACTGATCATCGGTCTGGCGCGGGGTATCGTGGTCATCATGGATGCCGGCCTCATCACCGATACCATCCTGCATTGGTCCGAGGAGCGGGTGAGCGGCCTTTCCAACGTTGCCTTCATCAACGTCATGTACTGGCTGCAAATCATGATGTCGTTCTTCGTTCCCTCTTCCTCGGGGTTGGCCGTAATGAGCATGCCCGTGCTGGCACCTATGGCCGACTTTGCGGGAGTAGGGCGAGACCTGGTCGTGACGGCCTACCAATCCGCGAATGGCCTGGTCAACCTGATCAATCCGACCTTTGCCGTGGTCATGGGGGCGTTGGCGATAGGGCGTGTGCCCTATGAACGCTGGCTGCGCTTCATGTGGCCGCTGCTGGTGATTCTTACTCTGGTCATCCTCGGCTGTCTGAGTCTGGCGGCAATGCTGGGGTGAGGCACTGCAAGGTATCGAATCAGGCGTGCACGGCCGCCTGCCAGTTCGAGGCGTAACGAGGCGGTTAGCCGCTAACGGAACCGTTGGCGAGACATGCGAAAGGAGACGTCCCCATGCCGATTCAGCTAGGCGTACATTCCGAAGTCGGCAAATTGCACAAGGTGTTGGTCTGTTCGCCGGGGCTCGCCCACCAGCGCCTGACGCCGGGCAATTGCCACGAGCTATTGTTCGACGACGTGCTGTGGGTCAGCCAGGCCAAGCGTGACCACTTCGATTTCGTGACCAAGATGCGTGAGCGTGGGGTGGAAGTGCTGGAGATGCACAACCTGCTGACCGACATTTTGAAAAGCGCTGATGCAAGGAAATGGGTGCTGGATCGCAAGATTACTCCCGATCTCGTCGGGGTCGGGCTCGCAGACGAAGTTCGCGCTTGGCTGGACGACATGGAAGCAAGGCAGCTGGCGACCTATCTCATCGGCGGCATTTCGGGTGCCGATCTTCCCGAGACGGAAGGGGCGGAAGTATTGAAGATGTTTCGTGATTACCTGGGGCACTCGAGCTTCCTCCTACCGCCTCTACCAAATACCGTCTTTACCCGCGATACGACCTGCTGGATCTATGGCGGGGTCACGCTGAACCCGATGTACTGGGAGGCCAGGCGGCAGGAAACGCTGCTGACCACGGCCATCTATCGCTTCCATCCCTCCTTTACCGACGCGGAGTTTCGAACCTGGTATGGCGACCCTGAGCGCTATCATGGGCTGGCCACGCTGGAGGGTGGCGACGTGATGCCGCTTGGCAAGGGCATCGTCCTGATTGGCATGGGCGAACGCACGTCGCGACAAGCCATCGGTCAACTGGCCCAGTCTCTCTTCGAAGCCGAGGCCGCTGAGCGAATCATTGTCGCGGGGCTGCCAAGATCCCGTGCCGCCATGCATTTGGATACCGTGTTCAGCTTCTGCGATCGCGACCTGGCTACGGTGTTTCCTGAAGTGGTGCAGGGAATCGTGGCATTCAGCTTGCGCTCCGACGAGAGCAAGCCCGGCGGCATTGACCTGCGCCGCGAAACCTTGCCGTTCCTGGACGTCGTTGCCGAAGCGCTTGGCCTGAAGGCGCTGCGTGTCGTCGAGACAGGGGGCGACTGGTTCGAGTCGGAGCGTGAGCAGTGGGACGACGGCAACAACGTCGTGGCGATCGAACCCGGTGTAGTGATCGGCTATGACCGCAATACCTACACCAATACCCTGCTGCGCAAGGCCGGGGTGGAGGTGATCACCATTGACGCAAGCGAACTGGGCCGTGGGCGCGGCGGCGGTCATTGCATGACCTGCCCCATTGTGCGCGATCCGATCGACTACTAGCCGAAAGGTCAAGGAGGATGATGGCATGCGTATCGTGATTGCCCTTGGGGGCAATGCGCTGCTGCGCCGAGGCGAACCCATGACTGCTGACGCCCAGCGCGCCAATATCGGTGTCGCCTGCGAGCAGATCGCCAAGGTGGCTTCGGGCAATGAGCTGGTCATCGCCCATGGGAACGGGCCCCAGGTAGGACTGCTGGCATTGCAGGGAGCGGCCTATACCGCTGTTTCCCCCTATCCACTGGATGTGTTGGGTGCGGAAACGGAAGGCATGATCGGCTACCTGATCGAGCAGGAACTCGGGAACCGCTTGCCCGCCGAGGTACCTTTCGCCACCCTGCTGACGCAAGTGGAGGTCGAGCCCGACGATCCTGCCTTTCAGCGTCCCAGCAAGCCGATTGGCCCCGTCTACTCGGCGGACGAAGCTGAACGCTTGGCTAGGGAAAAAGGGTGGTGCATCGCGCCGGATGGTGACAGGTTCCGTCGGGTCGTGCCGAGCCCTCGCCCCAAGCGGATCTTTGAACTCAGGCCGATAAGGTGGCTGCTGGAGAAGGGCACCATCGTCATCTGCGCCGGCGGGGGAGGCATTCCTGCCGTCTATGATGAGAACCGCAAGCTGCGCGGAGTCGAGGCGGTGATCGACAAGGACCTTTGCTCGGCGCTGCTGGCCGAGCAACTGCAAGCCGACCTGCTGGTCATCGCCACCGATGTCGACGCGGCATACGTCGATTGGAGCGATCCGAGCCGCAAGGCCATCGCCAATGCACATCCGGACGCCTTGGAGGCGATCGAGTTCGCTGCCGGTTCGATGGGGCCCAAAGTCGAAGCTGCTTGTGGTTTTGCCAGGCGTACCGGCAACGAGGCGGTGATCGGCACCTTGGCCGACATCGAGGCCATCGTGAGAGGGCAGAGAGGGACACGGGTGAGCGTTGCTGCAGTCGGACTCACCTATCGCTAGCCGTGGCTGTGTGTTCGAAAGGAAAAATTGTCGAGTTGATCGTGTTAGCCAAGATAATATTCCAGCTGTTCTGACTGGTTCAATGAAAGCGATTGACTTGGTGTGCGGTGGGCGTATGATTCGCGCCGCCCCGTCCGAGCCGTAGCCCTCATTTCAGCGCTGCACAGGTGGGAGTGGGCAGCGTTCCACGGTGTTTTCTGTCATCTTTCTTTATTTCCATCTGCTGTCGAGAGGCGCGCAAATGTCGCGGCAACTGCTGGCCATGGCCCTGGCCCCCCTGCTGGGGCTCTTCATCCTGGGGATCGGCAACGGCTTCCTGGCCACGCTGATTACCCTGCGGCTGGACGCGGCCGGCGAGTCGCCGGTGGTAATCGGCTGGGTCTCCTCGGCGTACTTCATCGGCCTGGCGCTAGGGGCGATGCTCAACGACCGGCTTTTGCTGCGCATCGGCCATATTCGCGCCTATGGTAGCTTCGCCTCGCTGGTGGCGGTCACGGTGTTGTTGCAGGCGCTGTTCTTTGAGCCCTGGGCCTGGTTCGTGCTGCGCCTGATCGGTGGCTGGGCCACCGTGGGGGTCTACCTGGTCATCGAGAGCTGGCTGCTCACCTCCGGCGACCAGAAGGTGCGCGGCAGGCTGCTGGCGCTCTACATGATTTCGCTGTACGCCGCCGGGGTCGTCGGCCAGCTGTTGCTCGGCGTTACCGATGCCATGGGCGAGACCGCCCCGTTCATGGTGATCGGCATGCTGGCGTCGCTGTCGGTGTTGCCGATGGCGATGATCCCCCGGGTGTCGCCGCTGATCGATCATGCCGAGCCGCTGTCGCCGATGCGCCTGATCACCATCACGCCCACCGGCGTGATGGGCAGCTTCGGCTCCGGCCTGGCGGTGGCCGCGGTCTACACCCTGCTGCCGCTCTATCTTCAGCGCATCGGACTCTCGGTGGCGCAGGTAGGCCAGATGATGGCGGTGGTCGTGCTTGGCGCCATGCTGCTGCAGTATCCCATCGGGCGCTGGTCCGACCGTCACGACCGTCAGATCGTGCTGATCATGATCGGCGTCTTCTGCACCTTCATCTCCGTCGCCATGCTGCTGCTGCCGCTCTCGACCTGGCTACTGGCGGGGTTGCTGTTCCTGCTGGGGGGCGGCATCTTCGCGCTCTACCCGGTGGCGGTGAGCCACGCCGCCGACCGTGCCCCGGCCGGTGCGCTGGTGCGCATGAGCCAGGGGCTGCTGCTGATCAACGCCATCGGCTCGACGGTCAGCCCGCCGCTGATCTCGCCGGTGATGGCCTGGGTGGGGGATGCCGGTCTGTTCTGGGCCTTCGGTGGCATGGGTGTGTTCCTGGTGGGCTTCTTCGCCTGGCGGCGCAGCGTGCGCCCGGCACCGGTGCCGGTGGCGCCGTTTGCTCCGAATACGCCGATGTCGCCTGCGGGCGCCGAGCTCACCGTGACCGAGGAGCTGGTGCAGGGCGCTATCGAGCACGAGTACGTGGAAGACCTCTCCAATGTCGTGCCGGAAGTCGAAGTGGCTGAGCCCCTGGTCGGCCCGCCGCCGCCGGACGAGCCGCATATCGTCTACTATCAAGATGACGACGATACCGACCTGCCACCGAGCGATGAGTGCGAGCGAATCGAGGAGCCGCTTGACAGCGACGCCCGCCGCTGAGGGGGCTCTCGCGGCCTGGTGGTCTATTCTCGAGCTGTTGGCTTTCCCGAAGCGCCCGATGCCTCGCATCGGGCGCTTTGTTTTGCGTGGAGGTGCCAAATGAGCATGGCCTCGGGGCTGCGACCTAGGGATAATGGTTAACGAAAAGTAGGGAATCTACTATCGCCGTTATCATTTTCCTGAGGTAGTGCCATGTCTCCCTTTATTGCCCCCGTTCGTGACCTTCGCTTCGTGCTCGAGGAACTGCTCGAGCATCGCTCGCTCGCACTGCCCGGCTTCGACGAGGCCAGTCCCGACCTGGTCGAGGCGGTGCTGGAGGAAGCCGCCAAGTTGGCCGGGGAGGCCTGGGCCCCGCTCAATGCCAGCGGCGACCGGCAAGGCAGCGTGCGTCGTGAGGATGGCGGCGTGACCCTGCCGGACGGTTTCGCCGAGGCCTACCGAGCCTATGTGGAGGGTGGCTGGAACGGCATCGGCGTGTCCCAAGCGCTGGGCGGCCAGGGGCTTCCCGAGGTGGTGGCGAGCAGCGTGCAGGAGATGCTGCACGGCGCCAACATGGCGCTGGGGCTGTGCCCGATGCTCACCGCCGGGGCCATCGAGGCGCTGGCCCACCACGGCAGCGATGCGCTCAAGGCGACCTACCTGCCCAGGCTGGTCGAGGGCAGCTGGACCGGCACCATGAACCTCACCGAGCCCCAGGCCGGCTCCGATCTCTCCAAGGTGCGTACTCGCGCCGTGCCTGAAGACAATCATTACCGCCTGTTCGGGCAGAAGATCTTCATCACCTGGGGCGAGCACGACGCCAGCGAGAACATCATCCACCTGGTACTGGCGCGCAAGCCCGACGCCCCCGAGGGCAACAAGGGCATCTCGCTGTTCCTGGTACCTAAGTTCCTGGTCAACGACGACGGTTCGCTGGGCGAACGCAACGACGTTACCTGTGCCTCCATCGAGCACAAGCTGGGCATTCACGGCTCGCCCACCTGCACCCTGAGCTTCGGTGAAAACGACGGCGCCATCGGCTACCTGGTAGGCGAGGAGGGGCGTGGCCTCAACCACATGTTCACCATGATGAACGAGGCGCGCCACAAGGTCGGCGTGCAGGGCATCGGCGTGGCCGAACGTGCCTGCCAGCACGCCTTCGCCTACGCGCTGGACCGCGTCCAGGGCAGGGCGCGCGGCACCGAGGCCACCATCAGCGAACACCTCGACGTACGCCGCATGCTGCTCTCCATGCGTGCCCGCACCGATGCTCTGCGGGCACTGGCGCTCTACTGCGCCGCCCAGCTCGACGTGGCCCGCCATGCGGCCGACGCCGCCGAGCGCGAGGCCGCCCAGGCGCGGGTCGACGTGCTGATCCCGGTGGTCAAGGCGTTCTCCACCGACCAGGCCGTGGAAATCGCTTCGCTGGGCGTGCAGGTGCATGGCGGCATGGGCTATATCGAAGAGACTGGCGCGGCCCAACTGCTGCGCGACGCCCGTATCGCCCCGATCTACGAGGGCACCAACGGCATCCAGGCCCTCGACTTGGCCGGGCGCAAGCTCTCCCGCGATGGCGGTGCGGCGCTGAGCGGGCTGATCGACGAGGTCGAGGTTACCGCCGGTGAGCTGCGTGACAGCGGCGAGCTTGCCGCATTGGGCGAAAGCCTGGAAGCCGGTGCCGCCGACCTGCGTGCCGCCATGGCCCTGGTGCTGGAGGCGGGCCGCGATCCGGATAGCGGCCCGGACGCCGTTCAGGCCTACGCCACGCCGTTCCTGACGCTGGCCGGCCACGTACTGTGTGCCTGGCAGATGGGGCGCGCGGCGCTCAAGGCCCGCGCCGCGCTGGCAGAAGGCAGCAGCGAGCCCTTCTATCGGGCCAAGCTGGCCGCCGCCGACTTTGCCCTGCGCCAGTGGCTGCCGCTCGGTCGCGCCAACCGCAGCGTGATCGAGGCCGGCATGCAGAGCCTGATCAACTTCCCGGTCACCGCCTCCTGAGGCAACGGGCAGCGATCGGTCGACTTGCCGATCGGTGCCCTCGCGTCCAGCACTGCACAATAACGACACCACACCCGGAGCCCACCATGAACGACAGCATCTTCGAACAGGACCTGCCCAAGACGCCGGCCAACTTCGTCCCGCTATCCCCGCTGACCTTCATCGAGCGTAGCGCGTCCATCTATCCCGACTACCCGGCAGTGGTGCATGGCGATATCCGCCGTAGCTGGAGCGAGACCTGGGCGCGTTGTCGCCGGCTCGCTTCGGCGCTCGAGAAGCGCGGCATCAAGCCCGGCGAGACGGTGGCCGTGATGCTGCCCAACGTACCGGCCATGTTCGAGGCGCACTTCGGCGTGCCGCTGGCCGGCTGCGTGCTCAACACGCTCAACATCCGCCTCGACGCCGAGGCCATTGCCTACATGCTCGAGCACGGCGAAGCCCAGGCGGTGCTGGTCGACCCGGAATTCGCCGGGGTGATCGAGGACGCCGTCTCGCGGCTGGCCAT
Source organism: Billgrantia sulfidoxydans (assembly GCF_017868775.1). Taxonomy (NCBI): domain Bacteria; kingdom Pseudomonadati; phylum Pseudomonadota; class Gammaproteobacteria; order Oceanospirillales; family Halomonadaceae; genus Billgrantia; species Billgrantia sulfidoxydans. Next base: position 1,292,684 of record NZ_CP053381.1, read on the forward strand.
CAAGCCGCTGGTGGTCGATGTGGACGATGCCCTGTACGAGGGCGAGTCGCGCCATATCGGTGAGCTGGAATACGAGGCCCTGCTGGCCGAGGGCGATCCGGACTACGCCTACCAGCTCCCCGAGGACGAGTGGCAGGCGATCTCGCTCAACTACACCTCCGGCACCACCGGCAAGCCCAAGGGGGTGGTCTACCACCACCGCGGCGCCTACCTCAATGCGGTGAGCAATATCCTCGAGTGGGCCATGCCGCACCATCCGGTCTACCTCTGGACCCTGCCGATGTTCCACTGCAACGGCTGGTGCTTCCCCTGGACCATCGCCGCCAACGCCGGCACCAGCGTGTGCCTGCGCAGGGTCGACCCCAAGCGGATCATGGACCTGATCGCCGATGAAAAGGTGACCCACTTCAGCGGTGCGCCCATCGTGCTCAACGGCCTGGTCAACCTGCCGGCGGAGCAGAAGCGCGAGTTCGATCACCCGGTGAAAGTCACCACCGCCGGCGCCGCGCCACCGGCCTCGGTGATCGCCGGGGTCGAGAAACTCGGCATCGAGGTGACGCACGTCTACGGCCTCACCGAGGTCTACGGGCCGGTGACGGTGTGCGCCTGGCGCGAGGCCTGGGATGAGCTGCCGCTGGAGCAGCGTGTCCGGATCAAGGCGCGCCAGGGGGTGCGCTACCACATGCTGGAAGCGCTCTGCGTGGCCGACCCCAGCACCCTGGAACCGGTACCCAAGGATGGCGAGACCATCGGCGAGATCCTGATGCGCGGCAACAACGTGATGAAGGGCTACCTCAAGAACGAGGCCGCCACCGAGCAGGCGCTGGAGGGCGGCTGGTACCACACCGGCGACCTCGCCGTGTGGCATCCGGACGGCTACATCGAGATCAAGGACCGCTCCAAGGACATCATCATCTCCGGCGGCGAGAACATCTCCACCATCGAAGTGGAGGATGCCATCTACTCGCATCCGGCGGTGGAGGAGGCCGCGGTGGTGGCCAAGCCCGACGAGAAGTGGGGCGAAACGCCCTGCGCTTTCGTCAAGCTCAAGGTGGGCTTCGGCGAGGTCACCGAAGCCGACATCATCGAGCATTGCCGCCAGCATCTGGCGCGCTTCAAGGTACCCAAGACGGTGATCTTCACCGAGCTGCCCAAGACCTCCACCGGCAAGATCCAGAAATTCGTCCTGCGCGAAGAAGCGCGCAAGCACTGAAGGGAGAGACACGATGAGCCAACGAACCATCGGGGTGGTCGGTGCCGGCACCATGGGGCAGGGCATCGCCCAGGTGCTGGTCGCGAGCGGCTTGCCCGTGCAGCTCTACGACGTGGCCGACGAGCAGCTCGGCCGGGCCCAGGCCGCCATCGACAAGGGGCTGGGCAAGCTGGTGGCCAAGGAGAAGCTCGGCGAGGCCGAGAAGGGCGAGGCCATGGCGCGTCTCGAGCTGACCACCTCGCTCGAGGCCCTGCGTGGCTGCGAGGTGATCATCGAGGCCGCTCCCGAGCAGCCGGCGCTGAAGGAGAAGCTGTTCCGCGATCTGAGCCGCCTGAGCCACGATGCGATACTCGCCTCGAACACCTCGTCGCTGTCGCTGACCCGTCTCGCCGCGGTGTGCGAGCGCCCGGAGCGCGTGGTGGGCATGCACTTCTTCAACCCGGTGCCGGTGCTCAAGCTGGTCGAGGTGATCCGCGCCGAGCAGACCAGTGACGCCACCGTGGCGCGCATCGAGGCGCTGGCCAGGCAACTGGGCAAGACGCCGGTGGCCATCGCCGACTCGCCGGGCTTCGCCGTCAACCGCCTGCTGGTGCCGATGATCAACGAGGCGGCATTCCTGCTCCAGGAGGGGGCCGCCAGCGCTGAGGACATCGACCAGTCGATGAAGCTCGGTGCCGCTCACCCCATGGGGCCGCTGGCGCTTGCCGACCTGATCGGCCTGGACGTCTGTCTGGCGATCATGGAAGTGCTGCAGGAGGGCTTCGGCGATCCCAAGTATCGCCCCTGCCCGCTGCTCCGACGCATGGTCGCGGCCGGCTATCTGGGGCGGAAAACGGGTCGCGGCTTCCACATCTACGAATAAGGGATTGCCGACCAACCAAGCGTTCGCTAGGGTTGGTCGGTATCGTCCAGACAACAAGCAAGGAGCCCCACATGAGCGAGAAGCTGATCGAGGTGGTCGACAACGCCGGCGTCGTGCGCCTGACCATCAACCGCCCCAAGGCGCTGAACGCCCTCAACAGCGCCGTACTCACCGAGCTGGAAGCGGTGCTCACCGAACTCGAACAGCGCAATGACCTGCGCGCGGTGCTGATCACCGGGGCGGGCGAGAAATCCTTCGTGGCCGGCGCCGACATCACCGAGATGCGCGAGAAGACCCCGGAAGAAGCGCGCGCCTTCGCCAGCCAGGCCCTGCGCACCATCAAGCGACTGGAAACCCTCCCGGTGCCGGTGGTCGCCCTGGTCAACGGGTTTTGTCTTGGCGGCGGCTGCGAACTGGCGCTGGCCTGCGACTGGGCCGTAGCCAGCGACAACGCCATCTTCGGCCAGCCCGAGGTGCTGCTCGGGGTGATTCCCGGCTTCGGTGGCACTCAGCGCCTGCCACGTCGGGTCGGGCCGGCCATGGCGATCGACCTGGTCACCACCGGGCGCAAGATCGATGCCCAGGAGGCCCTGCGCATCGGCCTGGTCAACCGCGTGATGCCCCAGGCCGAACTCGAGGCCTACGCCGAAGAGCTGACGCAGCAGCTGGCCGGCAATGGCCCCCAGGCGGTACGTGCCGCCAAGCAGGCGGTGCACGACGGCATGGACCAGGACCTCGACAGCGCCCTGGCGCTGGAGACTGCGCTGTTCGCGTTCTGCTTCGCCGGGGGGGAGCAGAAGGAGGGCATGGGCGCCTTCGTCGAGAAGCGCAAGCCGAATTTCTGAGGAATGCTCGAGCAGTTCTGACAAGGACGGCGGCGAGGTATCTCGCCGCCGTTGTTGGTTGGCAAAGCGCCTCTCTCAGGTAAGGTGATGCGTACAGCTCACTCGAGGATTGAACGACTCGAGGTGAAGGGTGCCGTCATCATTGAACCAGACATGCTGATCGTAGTGCGGCTCGAAACCGTGCGCTTCGTCGATCGTTGTGGCGGGATCGTCGGCCATGGCATCCCATGTGCGGCCGGCAAAGACGGGGGGTTCGCTGTTGCCGGCGGCATGCCAGGCCTTCTGGAACACTAGATTTTCGACACCCACAAGCTTCATTGTTCCGTCTTCCTGGGGCTCGTAGAGCAGAATGGCCGGCGCGTGGAAGTCGGTATGCAGGCCGTTGCCATCGACACGAGGATGGGTTGCCGTAATGCCGAGCAGGTCGGGGCGCAAGTAGTGCAAGCCCATGCCTCCCAGTTCGGCGTCCAATCCTTCCGTCTCAGCGCTTACGCACCTACCGGACGGGTCCGGCACGTAGCCCTCCGCCAAGGCGGTATTTATGTTCTCGAAGCGCTGCGTGGCTACGCGTATGGCGCCGACCAAGGCTGTCTCATCAAGTTCATCGACCGGCTCGGCCGCTGATACAGCTGTTGCCTGGATTAGTGCCGCAATCGCCATGACGATGCCCCCTCCAAGTACCAGGCTTGGAAGAAGGGCGCTCTTGTATCTTATTGTCATTGCCCGTGTCCTCACATGAGCGACCGCGTCAAGGGTGCGGTTCGCTATGGGAGCATAGCAAGAGCGTCGGCCCCAGAGAGGTTGATTTCAACTAATGCGAAGCGAGGCTCAGGCCGGTCTCATGCCATCTCTCGCCGCCGCCAGCGAAGCATCCCGGTGGCGATGGCGGTGCCCGCCAGGGTGATGGCCATGCCGACCATGACCTGCAGGCTGAGCCTCTCGCCCAGCAGCAGGTAGCCCCACAGCAGGGCGCTGACCGGCACCAGGAAGGTGACCGTCGAGGTAGCGGTGGCACCGGCACTCGAGATCAGCCCGAAGTAGAGCAGGAAGGCGAGCGTGGTGCTGAAGATGGCCAGCCCCAGGCCGTTGGCCCAGGCCAGGCCGCTGATCGGCTCGCTGGGCCACAGCCACAGGCCGGGGATCAGCAGGATCAGCGCCGACATGGCGGTGCTGCCGGCCGCCAGCACCCGCACCGGCAGGTGCGACAGGTAGGTCTTGGAGTAGTTGGTCGCCACGCCGTAGCAGAAGGTGGCGCCAACGGCGGCGAGGATGAACCAGCCGTCACCGCCCAGGGCGAAGTCCAGTCGGTTTGCCGAGAGCACATAGACCCCGAAGAAGGCCAGTGCCAGGCCCAGGTACTGCCGGCGCTGTATCGGGGTGGTGAAGAACAGCGCGCCGAGCAGGGCGGTGAAGATCGGCGTGGTGGCGTTGATCAGCGAGGTGAAGCCCGCCTCGAGCCGCACCGTGGCCATTGCCAGCAGGCTGAAGGGCAGCACGTGGTTGACCAGCCCCAGCAGCAGCAGGCCGCCCTTGTTCTCCCACACCAGCGTGAGATAGCGCAGGCTGAACAGCAGCGGCAGCAGCAGCAGCGAGCCGATACCCATGCGCACCAGGATCAGCGGTACCGGGCCGAATTCCGGCACCGCCACGCGCATGAAGATGAACGACATGCCCCATAGGGTCGAGAGCAGGATCAGGCGTAGGGAATCGGCCGGCGACATGCGACGTCCTTGGCAGGTAGGTGGAGAGAATAAAGAGCCTAGACCATGTCGCTGGTCTATGAATAGCCTGTTTTTTATCAATAATATTGATGTGAAATATCAGCGATCGTGCTGGTCAGGGAGACGTGCCAACGACGATCCAGCCCTTGTCGTCGACGCTTACCGGCACCGGATCGAGCGTGCAGCCGAGGCCCAGGCCGCCGGTTCCTTCGCCGCTTCGGGCCGAGAAGGTAGCATCGTGGTTGGTGCAGCGCAGCTGTTCACCATCCTGGCTGAGCACCCGCCTGCCGCGCTGGTCGAGAGGCAGGAACTGATGGGGGCAGGCGTTGACGTAGCCGAACAGGGCATCGTCCAGACGCACCAGCAGCAGCGGAAAACTGCCACGCTCGCTCTGCAGCGTCAGGCTGGAGGTATCGCCGGGAGCGATGTCATCGAGTCGGACGAGGCGCGTGCCTGGCGCCGGTGCGCTACGATATTGCTGCCATGCCTGGGTCATGACGACTGCCTTGGTTGGGGGATGGGCCGCCATTGTCGCCAATCAGGGCGTATCTGTCAGCGCCAAGCGGGAATGCGAACGCGGCCCTCTGGCGTGACGGCTGGGAAGGAAAATGGACGTGCTACAGAGGAACTGTACGTGAGAATTGCCGAACTCAATCTCTACCCGGTCAAGTCGCTGAGTGGGATTTCGCTCGCACGAGCCACCCTGGGCGAGCGTGGCCTGGCCTACGACCGCCACTGGATGGTGGTCGACCAGGTGGGGCGCTTCGTCACCCAGCGCCAGATGCCGGGCATGGCACGGGTCACGGTCCGGCTCGAGGACGACTGGCTGGTGCTGGAGCATCCCGAAGCGCAGCCGTTGGCCATCGCACTGGCAAGGCGCGACCAGCCTCGGCTGACGGCCTACGTCTGGGACGATACCTGCCAGGCGCTGGATGAAGGGGAGGAGGCGGGCCGTTGGCTCACCGCTGTGCTTGGCGACCTGCGCGGCAGCGCACTGCGTCTGGTGCGCTTCGACGACGACCACCGGCGCCCGGTGGAATCCCGCTACCTGCAGGGCGAAGCGGCACATACCGCCTTCGCCGATGGTTACCCCTTCCTGATCGCCTCGCAAGCCTCGCTCGATGCCCTCAATACCGCCTTGCAGGAGAAGGGATTGGTGCCACTGCCCATGAACCGCTTCCGGCCCAACATCGTCGTCGATGGTGCTGCCGCCTTCGCCGAAGATGGCTGGCGCGAAGTCGCCGCCACGGAGGGGCACTATCGCTTCGGGCTGCGCAAACCGTGCCAGCGCTGCAAGATCACTACCGTCGACCAGACCCGCGGCACCATCGACGTGCCCGGCGAGCCGCTGCAGACCCTGATGCAGATGCAGACCCAACCATTGCGGCCCGGGGCGTACTTCGGCCAGAACGCCACGCTGCTGGACGGAGCAGAACAGCGCATTGCCGTAGGGGATTGGCTCGAAGCGACGCCGGTCGCAGAGTGTTAAAACTTGTAGGGTTTATTTTTCCCAGGCTTTCTTGTCTCTCCTTTTGAACTAACGTAATAACTTTATTGCATTGGTTCAGGAGGAAGCATGCAGACACGTCGAGAATCCCCAGGAGCGCCAAGCGTGGCGGGCTTCTTCGATCCTGTCACTTTCAGTGTCCAGTACGTGGTGACCGACACGGCGACAGGCCGCTGCGCCATCATCGACCCGGTACTCGACTTCGAAGAGAAATCGGGAGCGACTGCCACAAGGAATGCCGATGCGCTGTTGGCGTACGTGGAACAACACGGCCTCGAAGTGGAATGGATCCTCGACACCCATCCACATGCCGACCACTTCTCCGCCGCCCAGTACCTGAAAGCCAGGACCGGTGCGCCCACGGCCATCGGCACTTACGTCAAGAAGGTTCAGGAGCTGTGGAGCGAGCTCTACCACTGGCCGGATTTTCCTGCCGACGGCAGGCAGTGGGACCGGCTGTTCGCCGAGGGCGACACCTTCCGCATCGGCGAAACGGAGGGGCGCGTGCTGTTCTCGCCCGGCCATACCATGGCCTCCATCACCTACGTGATCGGCGATGCCGCCTTCGTTCACGACACGCTTTTCCAGCCGGACTCAGGCACCGCCAGGGCCGACTTTCCGGGTGGTAACGCCCGTAAGCTCTGGCAGTCGGTCCAGCAGATACTCGCCTTGCCGGACGCTACTCGCCTGTTCACCGGCCACGACTACATGCCGGAAGGGCGCGAGCCGGAGTGGGAAAGCACGGTGTGTGAACAGAAGGCATCCAACACCCACGTGGCCGAGGGGCAGACCGAGGAAGCATTCGTCTCGCTGCGCAACGAGCGCGATGCCCAACTGCCCATGCCGAAGCTGATACTGCATTCCCTGCAAGTCAACATACGAGGCGGCAGCCTGCCCGAGCCTGAAACGAACGGCCGCCGTTACCTCAAGATACCGCTCGATGCGCTGCCGGGCGCCGCCTGGGAATAGGCGCACGCTACACTGGCACAGGAGGCCTGCTTTATGGACGTCAAACCATTGGATGATCGACTCAGCGTGATGGCTCAGCCAACCGAGGAGGATCTCGAGAGGCTCGCTCAGCAAGGCTACAGAACCGTCATCTCCAATCGGCCACGTGGCGAAGAGGATGCCCAGCCGGATCCGGAGCGTCTCAAGACCAAAGCGGAAGCGCTTGGCATGTGCTGGAAGGAGATTCCCGTCAAGCCGCGCGAATATTCGCAGCAGGACATTGATGCCTTTGCCCGTGCGCTTGACGATGCTCCTTCCCCAGTAGTGGGCTTCTGTCGCACCGGTATGCGAGTGACCCATTTGTGGGCTCTGTCCAAGGCACCGCATTGGCCGCTTTCCGAGTTGCAGGCATCTGCCGAAGCGGCAGGCTACGACCTTGGGCCTTTGCGCGAGGATCTGGCGCGACAGCAAGCATGACGGCAAAGAATGGAATGGAGTCGAAGCAAACGGAAAGGGAGGAAAGAGCATGTTGCCAACCACCACTTCACGCGTGGAGCAGAATACCGCCGCAGAAGCGAATGAGCGTATTCGGCTCCGTACAGAGGACAGCATCTACTATTTCGCCGAGCATCCTCACGAGATAGGCAACCGGCTACGTGAGCTGGATGCCGAGTGGGACATCGAGCGTACCCTGGAGGCCAATGCGGCGACGCTGGGGTTGGCGGGGGTTGCCATGGGTGCCTTCGTCGACAAGCGCTGGCTGCTGTTTCCAGCCGTCATCTCGGGTTTTCTGCTTCAGCATGCCCTGCAGGGGTGGTGCCCACCCATCGTGTTGTTCCGCAAGCAGGGGGTGCGCACCTCGACCGAGATAGACCGCGAACGCTATGCGCTCAAGGCGCTGCGCGGCGACTTTGCCCTGGCGGATGAAACTGAGGGGCTCAGCCACGATGAAAAGGTGCAACGTGTGCTGGCGACGCTCCACTGAACGAACCCACCGGAAAAAAGAAGCCCGCCGTGGTGGCGGGCAGAAGCAAGGGACTCACGACTGCTGTGCAAGAACCGGCGTGAGTACGTTCAAGGTAGCGCTATTCCAGCATTGAGAATGTCATCCATTTTCCTTCCGTTTTGTAGGAAATTGACTACATAACCTGTAAGCCGTGGGCGCAGGGGGCGTCTTGTGCTGCCGCTGGCCCCAGCTGGCTGCCTCAGCGCTTTCCTCGTCGCACCGTGCGGCAACGACAAAGGGAGCGTCGCGATGAATGTCACGCTCAAGCGAGCCTACGAACCGCCTTCGTCCCAGGATGGCTATCGCGTGCTTGTCGATCGCCTCTGGCCCCGGGGCATCTCCAAGGCCGATGCCCGGATCGATGCCTGGCCCAAGGAGGTCGCACCGAGCGATGAGCTGCGTCAGTCATTCCATGACGGCAGGCTGGGTTGGGGGGAGTTTCGCCGTCGCTACATGACGGAACTCAAGGCGCGGCGCGACACACTGCGGGAACTGGCGGAACGCGCACGAGAGGGACGCGTGACGCTGGTCTTCAGCTCGAAGGACGAACGGCACAACAACGCCGTGGTACTCAAGCAGTACCTGCAAATGCTGCGACGCTAGACAGCGTGCCGAAGCGTTGTGATTTTTACGGCTTTTTTAGGCTGGGCTGTGCTTTCATACCGTGACGTTCGGTAGAGAGATAACGGATCAGCCAATGCGTATCGCCGCTCAGGGTGCGAATGGATTAGGCTTACGGCTCAGGTACCACTGGCGCAATTGGTCGCCGGTGCTGAAGGTGATCTCCGTCCTGTGGGCGGTATTGGCCATCTTCATGGCCGTTCCTTGGATCGTCCTGGTCGTCGAACGAGATCCCGATGCCCGCGCCTTCGGGCTGTCGATGCTGCTGGTGCTGGCGGCGGTTGGCCTGGTGTGGCTGTCCACGCTGCGCACCCCGATCGAACTCAAGCCGTGGCAGATGTTCGTGCTGACCACCCTGAGCTGGGTCACTGTCAGCGGCTTTGCCAGCCTGCCGTTGGTGCTGGGGGCGCCGCAGTTGTCACCGACCAACGCCGTGTTCGAGTCGGTTTCGGCGATCACCACGACCGGCTCCACCGTGCTGACGAAAATCGATACGCTCTCCGATGGTCTGAAGCTCTGGCGGGGCATCATGCAGTGGCTGGGCGGCATCGGCATCATCGTCATGGGCATCGCCATCCTGCCGTTCCTCAAGGTCGGGGGGATGCGCCTGTTCCACACCGAGTCGTCCGATTGGTCAGACAAGGTCATGCCACGCACCGGAGGCATCGCCAAAGCCACTCTCGGTATCTACTGTGGCTTCACCCTGCTCGCCATGCTGGCCTACTGGCTGGGAGGCATGACGCCGTTGGATGCCGTCGTGCACGGCATGACGTCGCTCGCCACCGGGGGCTTCGCCAACTCCGATGCCTCCTTCGGCGCGTATGCCGGCCAGCCACACCTGCTGTGGCTGGGGTCGCTGTTCATGCTGCTTGGGGCGCTGCCCTTCGTGCTCTATATCCGCGTGCTGCGTGGCTCGCGAACGGCGCTCTGGCGTGACCAGCAGGTCCAGGGTCTGCTGCTGTTGCTGGCGCTGGTCATCCTGGTGCTCTCGCTGTGGCTGGTCTGGCTCGGCACACCGCCATTCGAGGCGCTGACCCACGTCACCTTCAACGTCATTTCGGTGGTGACCACCACCGGGTATGCTTCCGACGACTACAGTCTGTGGGGATCACTGGCCTATGTGGCCTTCTTCTACCTGACCTTCGTCGGCGGCTGCAGCGGTTCCACCAGCGGGGGCATGAAGATCTTTCGCTTCCAGGTCGCGACCATCCTGTTGCGCAACCAGTTACGTTTCCTGGTCCACTCGCATGGCGTCTTCGCTTCGCGCTACAACGGCCAGCCGCTCACCGACGACATCACGCGCGGTGTGGTGGCATTCTCATTCTTCTTCTTCCTGACCATTGCCGGGCTGGCACTGGGACTCGCGCTGATGGGGCTGGATTTCACCACGGCACTCTCGGGAGCCGCCACGGCCGTGGCCAACGTGGGGCCGGGGCTGGGGGATATCATCGGGCCGGCCGGCAACTTCGCCCCGCTGCCGGACGCCGCGAAGTGGCTGCTGTGCGTGGGCATGCTGCTCGGGAGGCTGGAGATCCTCACGGTGCTGGTGCTGCTGACGCCGATGTTCTGGCGCAAATAGGCAGGAGGCGTGCCGATGCAACGAGTGACGCAGGACGCGTCCCGCCCCGCCCCGGTAGACTCGCGGCGACCGCAAATGCTGGTGGCCCTGGGCGGGAGGAGTGAGGAGGATGCCGCTCTGGCCAGGGCGGCACACCGCTACGCGCAGCGTGAAGGTATACGATGGTGGGCCGTGCACGTGGACGACGGCCGCAGCGCGCCCAGGCAGCGGCTGGCGCTGGACCAGGTCCTGGCGCTGGTGAATCGGCTGGGCGGCGAGGTACGCATTCTGCAGGGGGCGGGACGCGCACGCGAACTGCACGAGTATGCCGTGGAGCAGGGCGTTGCCACGCTGATGGTGGGACGCACGCGTCCTTCGGGTTGGCGCATCTGGCGTCGCCCGCTGGCGGAGCGGCTGCTGCGCTATGGGGGAACCTATGATCTGGTGGTCGTTGCCGAGGCCCGCCAGCGGCGTCGCTTCCGCCCCGCTCGCCGTCGCCATTCGCCCGGGTGGCGCGAAGGCTGGGTCGTGGCCGGTAGCTTTCTCGTCGCCGTGGTCGTGGCGTGGGCGCTCGAGTTCTGGCTGGAGCTGGCCAACCTGTCGCTGATCTTCCTCGCCGCGGTGCTGGCCAGTGCCACCCTGGCGGGAACCCGTGCCGCCATGATCACCGCTGCCCTCGGGTTTCTTGCGTTCAACTTCCTGTTCACCCGGCCGCGGTTCTCCCTGGCGATGGTCGAACGCGAACAGCTGCTGACCGTGATCTTCTTCCTGCTGGTAGCGGTGGTGGTGGGGCAGCTTGCGGGCAGCGGCCGCCATCGTCTGATGGCGCTGCGCAGCAGTCGCGAGCAGAGCCACAGGTTGCTGACCTTTTCCCGTGCGCTCTCGGTTGCCACCGACCGCGAGCAGGTGCGTGACGTCGGCATCACCACCCTGGAGCGCTGGCTGGGCGTGCCGGTGGTGTTTCTCGACGAGGACGGTGAAGGGACCGGCCTGGCGGTGCGCAGTGCAGTTCCGCCCAATGCCCGGCTTGGCGCGCAGGAGGAGGCCGCCGCGGTATGGAGCTGGCAGCAGCGCAAGCCGAGCGGCGCCGGCACGGCCACCCAGAGCGCGCTGCGCTGGCGCTTCATTCCGCTGGTCGAACAGGAACGCGTGCTGGGCATCGTGGGGCTCGAGCTCGCCGTGCGCGAGCGACCGCTCGGCCCCGACCAGGAGACGCTGGTCACCACCCTGACGCGCCAGCTCGGCATGGCGCTGGAGCGCACGCGCCTGGTGGCCGAGCTGGGTGCCTCGCGGCTCTCGGAAGAGAACGAGCGATTGCGTTCGGCACTGCTGTCATCGGTATCGCACGACTTGCGCACGCCACTTGCCTCGATCATCGGTTCGGCCAGTTCGCTGAGAGAGCTCGAGCCGCAGCTCAGCCGCGCCGACAGACGCGAGCTGCTCGATGGCATCCTGGCCGAGAGCGAGCGCCTCGACCGCTATATCCAAAACCTGCTCGACATGACCCGGCTGGGCCATGGCAGCCTCAAGCTCGAGCGTGACTGGGTCTCGTTCGACGACCTGGTGACCGCCGCACTGAAGCGGCTGGGCACCACGCTGGAAACGGTACGCATCGAGCGCGAGGGGGCCGACGGACTGCCGCTGCTCTATGTCCATCCGGCACTGATCGAGCAAGCGCTGGTCAACGTCATCGACAACGCCGTGCGCTTCTCCCCGACGAACGGTCGAGTGACAATCCGCGCCGGGCTCGACGAGGCCCGCGAGTGGCTGGAGGTCCGTATTACCGACGAAGGGCCGGGTATCCCCCCGGCACAGCGCGGTGCGGTGTTCGACATGTTCATCACCGGCGGTGAGGGTGACCGCGGACCGCACGGCAGCGGCCTGGGCCTGGCCATCTGCCGTGGCATGCTGGGCGCCCACGGGGGGAGCGTCGAAGCGCTGCCCGGTCCCGATGGCAGGGGCACGACCATCGTCATGCGTCTGCCGCTGGCAGCGCAGGAGGAGCGTAGCCGCGATGACGACTGAACGAGGCCGCATCCTCGTCATCGATGACGAGCCGCAGATTCGCCGCTTCCTGCGTATCAGCCTGGTGTCCCAGGACTTCGCCGTGAGCGAGGCGGCAACGGGCAGGGAGGGGCTTACGCTCGCCGTTTCCCAGGCCCCGGATCTGGTGCTGCTGGACCTGGGGCTGCCGGACATGGACGGCCAGCACGTGCTCGACGAACTGCGCCGAGCCAGCCAGGTGCCGGTGATCGTGGTATCGGTGCGTGAGCAGGAGGCGGAGAAGGTGCGCGCGCTGGATTCCGGCGCCAACGACTACGTCACCAAGCCGTTCGGTATCCAGGAGCTGCTGGCGCGGATTCGCGCGTTGCTGCGACAGCAGAGCTCGGCAGGAAGCGGCCCGGGTACGCTACGCCTGCGGCGAGCGGGGCTCGAGATCGATCTCGCGGCGCGCAGCGTGACGCTGGCGGGCGGCGCCGTGCATCTCACGCCCAAGGAGTATGCCGTGCTCGACCAACTGGCGCGCCATGCCGGCCGGGTGGTGACCCAGACCCAGCTGCTGCGGCACGTGTGGGGCCTCTCCCACACCCACGACACCCACTACCTGCGTATCGTCATCAGCAAGCTGCGTCACAAGCTGGGCGATGACCCGCAGTCTCCGCAACTGCTGCAGACCGAGGCGGGGATCGGTTACCGGCTGCTGGTCGAACCCGTCGAGAAGCACTGAGTCGCCGTGTCGGTTGTCGGCACGGCCTCAACTGCCGGGCGCCGGCCTTGGCCGGCGCCCGGCAGGGTTTCACAGCGTCATGAACGGCATGGGCTCCTGGTCGGTGAACTGATAGACGTTCCACTCATCCCGCTTTGGCCCGGGCATGCCGGGCGTACCGATGGGCATGCCGGCCAGACCGATGCCGTCCACCTTCGGTCGCTCCTCGAACAGCCGCTCCACCGCTTCGAAGGGTACGTGACCCTCGATGGCGTAGCCGCCCATCAGGATGGTGTGGCAGGACCCCAGTCCGTAGGGCAGGCCGGCCTCCTGCTTGATCTTGCCCAGGTCCTCGTCGTCGATGATGGTGACCGAGACCCCGCGTTCCTCGAGCTGGCGCGCGTACTCGTCGCAGCAGCCGCACTGCGGGTTCTTGTACAGGGTGGCCTCCTCGGGCAGGGCGGCGTGAACGGCCGAGGCGGTACCGATCAGCAGGCTGGCGGTGAGCAGCAGGGAAGTGGCGCGACGGTTCATGAGCGTGCTCCGGTAGAGGGCTTGGTCGAGGTAAAGAGATACTTGAGCAGGGCGGCAATGCCGAGGCCCAGCAGAGTGAGTACGGCCAGCGGCATCAGCCAGCCCAGCCAGCTCATGTGGCCCATCAGGGCCAGGCAGTCGGTTGTCATGGCGAGTCTCCTTGAGAACGCTTTACGTTTGGTCGTGCGCGGGCAGCGCCTGGCGGGCGCCCGTTTGCGTTCTCAGGCTCGCGGAGGCCGCCGCGGCGGCGGCATTCGGTGGTCGGCCATGGCCAAGGCCGGGGCGACGGCCGGGAAGGGGGGCTCGACGGCACTCAGGCTGCCGAGGTGGGGCACCATGGTGCAGGCCGAACAGCGCGAGTCGCCCGAGGTGTCGTCGTCGAACTGCTGCACGGACGAGGCGACGCCGCAATCGGCTTGATGGGTATCCATGGCCGCGTGAGTCGACAGGCTGTTCAGCGCCAGCAGCAGGGCAAGCAGAAGCGCCAGGAAGCGTGCTCCCGGAGTGCGTCTGCTGTGGGTCGGCCTGGCGACATCCGTCATGGATAGTCCTCGCAATGTTGCCTGCTCATTGAAACCGATCCTGTGGCCTCCTTCAATGATCCAGCGCAAGGCGCTGGATCATTCGTCCCGGTGGTGGTCGTGGCGATGCATCAGCAGGTGCATGCCCAGGCACAGCAGCATGGGCAGCAGCAGCCAGGCGCCGCCGGCGGTCTCGCCGCGCCACAGGAGCAGCAGGAAGGCGCTCCCCATCAGCACCAGGCAAAGCGGCATCATCCAGGCATGCAGCCCCCGCGAGCGGGCGCCCCGCGGCCGTTCCGCCGAGCGTGGCCCATCGTGGTCGTGATCCTCCTGCAGGGGAGGAGTGGAGCGAAGACGGTTCATGGCGTGTCTCCCTTGTGGATGCGCGCATAACGGCGCTTGAGCAGCAGCGAATTGCCGATCACCGACAGCGAGCTGGCGGTCATGGCGATCACGCCGATCATGGGGTGGAGCAGGCCGGCGGCGGCCATGGGGATGGCGGCCACGTTGTAGCCGCTGGCCCAGAGCAGGTTCTGCACGATCTTGCCGAAGGTGGCGCGGGAAAGATGCATGGCCTCCACCACGCCGCTCAGTTCGCCGCGCACCAGTGTCACGTCGGCGGCCTCGATGGCCACGTCGGCACCGGCACCGATGGCGATACCGACGTTGGCCTGCTTGAGGGCAGCGGCGTCGTTGATGCCGTCGCCCACCATGGCCACGTGATTGCCGTGCTTGCGCTGCAGCGCGCGGATGGCATCGACCTTGCCCTCCGGCAGCACGCCGGCCTGGACCTCGTCGATGCCGACCTCGTCGGCCACGGCTCGCGCGGCGCGCTCGTTGTCGCCGGTGATCATCACCACGTGCAGGCCGAGCGCATGCATGCCGCGGATAGCCTCGACCGACTCCTCCTTGAGCGTGTCGGCCACCGCCACGATGCCCGTGGCCCGGCCATCGGCGGCGACGATGACGGCGGTGCGCCCCTTGGCTTCGAGCCGGCGCATCGCCTCGTCCAGCGCCTCCAGTCCCTCGATGCCCTGCTCCTCGAGCAGCCGGCGGTTGCCGATCAGCACCTGCTTGCCATCGATTCTGCCGGAGACACCGCGGGCGCCGGTGGAACGGAACTCGGTGACTTCACCGGGCTTGATACCGCGCTCGACGGACCCGTCGACGATGGCGCGGGCGATGGGGTGCTCCGAGGCGTTCTCGACGCTTGCCGCCAGCGTCAGCAGCTCCCTCTCTTCGACCCCTGCCGCCGTGACCACCTCGGTCAGCTTCGGCTCGCCGCGAGTAATGGTCCCGGTCTTGTCGAGCACCATGACCTTGATGTCCTTGAAGGTCTGGATCGCCTCGCCGGAGCGGATCAGGATGCCGCGCTCGGCGCCGATGCCGGAGCCCACCATCAGCGCCGTCGGCGTGGCCAGCCCCAGCGCACAGGGGCAGGCGATGACCAGTACGGCGATGGCGGCGATGAGCGCCAGCACCGGTGTGCCGGCGTCCGGGTTGACCCAGGGCAGGAAGCCTGCGCCCCAGTCGAGGATCGGGCGCAGGACATCGGGGAACAGCAGCCAGGCGGCCAGGCTTGCCAGTGAGATCAGCAGCACTGCCGGCACGAAGCGCCCGGTCATGCGGTCGGCGAACTCCTGGATGGGCACCCGCGAGCCCTGCGCCTGATCGATCAGGCGCACCACCTGGGAGAGGAAGGTGTCGCCACCGACCCGGGTGGCCCTTACCCGTAGCCGCCCCTCCTTGTTGATGGTGGCGCCGATCACGCTGTCGCCGGGGCCCTTGTAGACCGGTATCGATTCGCCGGTAGCGATGGATTCGTCGAGGTGGCTCTCGCCATCGACCACGTCGCCATCGGTGGGAATCTTGTCGCCCGGGCGCACGATCATGACGTCGCCCGGTTCGAGCTCCTTCACCGGCACCTCGACCTCCTCGCCGTCGCGCTCGACCCGGGCCGTCTTGGCGCCCAGGGTGAGCAGGCGGCGAATGGCCTGGGAGGCACGGCCCTTGGCCAGTGCCTCGAGATAGCGCCCCAGCAGGTGGAAGGTCATGATGGTGGCCGCCATCTCGATGAACGAGGTCATCGGGTAGACGAAGCCGACCAGACCGATCAGGTAGGGTGGCAGGCTGCCCATGGAGATCAGCACGTCCATGTTGAAAGTACCATTCTTCAGCGAGCGCCAGCTCGAGCGATGGGTGGCCGCACCGCCATGGAGAAAGACGACCGGGAAGGCGAGCAGGGCGACGATGGCCAGGTAGCCGGGGATCGGCTGCCAGAACATGTGCGGCATCATCAGGATCATGATCAGCGTGGTAGGCACGCCGGCGATCCACAGCCGCTTGCGCGCCTGGCGCAGGTAGCCTTCCTCGATGGCGGCAACGGCCTCGCCATCTTCCTCGGCCTGCCCGCTCACCGCGGCGACGTCGTAGCCGGCACCTTCGATGGCCTGCTTCAGCCGGTTGCCATCCGGGCCGCCTGCCTCAATGGTGACGCTGACCCGGTGGCCGGCGATGTTGGTGTCGATCCTGGTGACCCCGTCGAGCCTTTTCAGCGTATCCCGGATGATCCCGGCACAGTGGTCCGAGCCCATGCCCGGCACCGTGAGGCGGAACTGTCGGGAGCTCGCGCCGTCGTTGACCGCCGCAACATCGTAGCCGGCGCCCTCCACGGCCCTTTTCAGGACGTTGCCATCGGGTCCGTCCGGCTCAACGCTGACACTGACCCGGTGGCTGGCGATATTGGTCTGGACCTCCCCCACGCCGTACTGGCGCTGGAGCGTCTGGCGCACGATGCCGGCACAGTGTTCGCTGCCCATGCCGGGTACCGTCAGGGTTATCTTTCGCAAAGTCACAGTCATTCCCATGCTCTCCGGAGATGAAGCTTTCCGGGGGCCCTTACAAGCCACCCGGCTCGCAACGGCACCGCCCGTCAGTGGTGGGCTTCATGGTCATCGGGCGCGACCGTCTCGGGCGCGGCCGGCTGCCGCTGCTCCTCGGTCATGAGGTCCTGAAGACGGTGCTGCAGACGTACCCTTTCCGTCAGCATCTCGCCTTGCAGCTCCGCCATCCGGGCATGAAGCGCCTGGAGGGTTTCCAGTTCGGGGCGTTCGGCTTGCAGAGCGACGGCCATGTCGTCGCGGAGGTTCATCAGTTGCCCCAGACGCTGCAGCTGGGCAGGGCGATGCTCGTGGATCAACTCGCGTAGTTCGCTGCGCTGCGCCTGGTCGAGCATGGGCAAGGCGCCCTTGGATCCTCCGCCCATCATGGGGCAGGGCATCCTGCCGCCACCCATCATGCCGCTCATCCTGCCGCCACCCATCATGCCGCTCATCATGCCGCCACCCATCATGCCGCTCATCATGCCGCCACCCATCATGCCGCCACCCATCATGCCGCTCATCATGCCGGAACCCATGTCGCCGCTCATCATGCCGGGGCTTGCCACGTCGACACTTGCCGTGCCGGAGTTAACCTCCTGAGCCGTGGCGGCGCTTGCCATGGCGCCCAGTGCCAGGCCGAGGCAGAAGCAGAGGGAAAGTCGGGATATCATGTCACTCTCCTTGAGGGCATGCGCCCAAGAGGGGGCGTCGGTAGCAACCATGGGGAGATCGACAACCGACGCCATTGTGCTGGCTCATTGCTCGGCGATGCAGAGTGACGCTCAGGACCGAATGCGTCCTGTCACCAGATAGATCGGAAGCGGGGAGGGGTCGGGATGCGTTCGGGGAAAACCGAGGGCCGAGGTGCGATGGGGAAGGGCGCCCTGCCCTGGGACGAGCCCCTCGGAGCAGGCGGCGTCCTGGCTGTCGTGGCGTTCACTGCGTAGCGTGACGTCGCTTGGCTGGGCGATACGCGTGTCGTGGTGGCACTCCTCTCCATGATTGGCCGTGGTCGCCACGATGCTCGGCGTCTCGCTGCTGGCGTCGACCCCACTTGCCATGGCAGGTGGCGCCAAGAGCAGCATCGCGAGGCCCAGCGCAGCGAACAGCCAGTACCGCGCCCATGCCCAGACGGGGGCGGGCTGCGGTCGGGCGTAGGCGGGTCGTGGGGCCATGGAACCACTCTATGCGAGCCATCGGTCATTTCAGCCTAGCCGAACCGGAGCGGGCGAATCTTGACGCATATCAATCGATGCGAGACGCGTGCTGCCTCAGCCGAACAGGGGGCCGCGTTCGAGCAGGCACCATGGCGAGGCGAGACATCGGCACAAGCCGAGCTGTGCCGAAGCCTCGTCACGCGCCCTCGGGGCTCACTCCGTAGTGGAGGGAGACGCCGGCTTTCCGCGCTGCATCGGCATGCCCTGCTGCAGCTGCTGACGCTGCTCATCGGTGAGCAGATCCTGCATGGCGTTGTGCAGGCGCACCCGGTCACCCATCATCTCGCCCTGAAGCTGAGCCATGCGGCTGTGCAGTTCCTGGATGGCGTCGGGATCGGGCCTGGCCTCTTGCATCTGTGCCATTGCCGACTCGCGCAGTTCCATCATCTGGTTCATGCGCTCGGTCTGTGCGTCGCGATGCCGTTCCAACAGGGCGCTCATATCCTCGCGTTGATCGGGTTCGAGGAATTGCCACATCCCCCCTGGTCCCGCGCCATGGCAGGGTCCGAATCCCTGGCCGCCCATCATGCCGGGCCCCATGCCCATGCCGGGGCCGAAGCCCTGGCCGCCCATCATGCCGGGGCCCATGCCCATGCCGGGGCCGAAGCCCTGGCCGCCCATCATGCCGGGGCCCATGCCCATGCCGGGGCCGAAGCCCTGGCCGCCCATCATGCCGGGGCCCATACCCATGCCGGGGCCGAAGCCCTGGCCGCCCATCATGCCGGGCCCCATGCCCATGCCGGGGCCGAAGCCCTGGCCGCCCATCATGCCGGGGCCCATGCCCATGCCGGGGCCGAAGCCCTGGCCGCCCATCATGCCGGGGCCCATGCCCATGCCGGGGTCGTAGCCCTGGCCGCTCATCATGCCGGGCCCCATGCCCATGCCGGGGCCGCCGTAGCCCGGGCCGCCCATCATGCCCTGCGCCCCAGCCGAGCCGGTAAAGATCAGCGTGGCAAGGCCGAGAGAGGCGGCGATTCCGCGAAGTTTCATGATACCTCCTGGTGACGTGCACCCATCCGCTTGGTGGAGCCGGCACGATGCCGCGCCGGCGGTGACTTTCCACAGCATAGAAAGCCGGGCGTCATCGGAAATTGACGTGCATCATTAAAGCGGCTGACCTGCCGCGATGGCCAAGGGAATTCCGAGAAGAGATATTTGCGCCGCGGATGTAAGGAATGGGCACGGCGGCTGTCTTAACCTTTCGCGGACGAATAGACTAGGACGCCGATACCTTCATTCCTTGAGGATGGATAAACGAGTGAATACCGACATGACGCATCATGCCAAAGCCGGCCGACGCTTCGAGACGTCGTGGCGAATGAGTGGGCTGCTCCCGCTGCTGCTGGCCATGCTGTGGGCGTTGCCGCTGATGGCCGCCGAGGACGAACAGGCCGAGGGTGAGTGGCCCAAGGGGCACTACCCGCTACCCGAGCGGGGCGACGTTATCGGCGAGGATTACATCGTAGAGGCGCGTGACGAGGAGACCCTGCTCGACATCGCCCGTGAACACAACGTGGGCTACCAGGAGATTCGCCGCGCCAATCCCGACGTCAGCGTCTGGATGCCGGGCGAAGGCACCGAGGTGGTGATCCCGGGGCGCTTCATCCTGCCGCCGGTGGAGCGGGAGGGGATCGTGATCAACGTCGCCGAGCTCCGGCTGTACTACTATCCGCCGACAGGCGAGGGCGAGACGCCGCGGGTGGAGACCTATCCGATCGGCATCGGGCGCGAGGGCTTCGATACCCCGCTGGGCAAGACCAAGACCACCATGAATCTCAAGGATCCGGCCTGGTACCCGCCCCAGTCGGTGCGCCAGGAGGCCGCCGAGCGTGGCGAGGAGGCGCCCGCCGTGGTGCCGCCGGGGCCCGACAACCCGCTGGGGCGCCACGCCATCCTGCTCGATATCCCCGGCTATCTGATCCACGGCACCAACAAGCCGGATGGCATCGGCATGCGCGCCAGCCGCGGCTGCATTCGCATGTTCCCCGAGGACGTCGCGTCGATCTTCGAACGCGTGCCCGTCGGCACTCAGGTTCACCTCATCAACCAGCCGATCAAGGCCGGCTGGGACGGGGACATGCCCTATGTCCAGGTCTACGAGCCGCTGGGCGAGCAGGAAGCCGGCATGGCCGCGTTCATGGAGACCCTGGCCATGCTCGAAGGCAGCGACGACGAGGCCGACACGCCGTTGAACTACGAGCTGCTGCGCGAACTGCTCGAGAACCCCAGCGGCGAGGTCGTCGCGCTGACACCGGCGCCCGCGCCCGAACCCGAGGAAAAGACCGAGGAGCAGGAGAGCCTGCTGTGGGAGGAGCTGGCGGTCTAGCCAGGCATCCTTCGTTTCAGCTTGCATTCAGAGTGATGCGTTAGCGTTGTGCTTCCCTTAGGCGAATCGAGACATAACCATGTACAAGTCGCTTTTTGCAGCCCTGGTCACCCTCTGGTCGGCCAACGCCCTGGCGGCCCCCGGTCACCAGGCCAACGGTACGCAACCGGCCGACGAGGCGAAGGTGGATCGCGTCATCCAGGTCGAGGCGGAAGAGATGATGTTCGGTCCCGAGGCATTGACTGTCTCACCGGGCGAAACGGTGAAGTTCGAGATCCATAACAGCGGGGCCCTCCCGCACGAGTTCGTCATTGGCGACCGGGCGGCTCAGGAGGAGCACCGTCGCATGATGCAGGAGATGGGTGGCCACGGTCACGGCCATGGTGATCATGGCGGCCACGACATGGCCGAGGGCGAGCATGGCGGCAACATGCCTGCCGTGACCATTGCTCCCGGCGAGACTGCCATGCTCGTCTGGACGGCGCCCGAGGGGGCAGGCCAGTTGGAGTACGCCTGCAACATCCCCGGGCACTACGAAGCCGGCATGGTGGGGCAGATCGACTTCGAGGGATGAGCGGCAATGAAGCTGTTACTTCTCGAAGATGACGACCTGCTGGCGGAAAGCTTGTCGGAAACTCTGGAAGACAACGGCTACCGTGTCGACTCGGCGGCGTCGGTTCGCGCCGCCGAGTCGTTGATGGCGACCGAGGACTACGCCCTGGCGATTCTCGACCTGGGACTGCCGGACGGCTCCGGGCTCGACCTGATCGCGCGCTGGCGTGGTGAGGGGCGCCGCCTGCCGATTCTCGCCCTCACGGCGCGGGACACCTGGGAAGACAAAGTCGATGGCCTGCGTCGCGGGGCCGATGATTACCTGACCAAGCCGTTCCATGAAGCCGAACTGTTGGCCCGATTGAATGCGCTCTTGAGGCGGCAGACCGGCCGCCTGAGCCCCATCCTCAGCGTCAACGGCATACAGCTCGACGAAGACACACGGCAGGTCAGTGTCGATGGCGACGCCTGGCAGAGCCTCACCGCTACGGAGTTCCGCCTACTGCGCTACCTGATGCACCATCCCGGCCGTGTCTTGTCCAAGGCTCAGCTGCTCGATCAGCTCTACTCCCTGGAGCAGGATGCTCCCGCTCCGAATCTGGTGGAGGTCTACATCGCCAAGCTTCGGCGTCGGTTGGGCAAGAACGCCATCCAGACTCGGCGTGGCCAGGGCTATGTCCTTGCGTCGCGTTGACCGGCGCAGCCTGCGCTTCCGCCTGCTGGCCTGGCTCGGGGGCGTGGCCTTCATCGTGGTGGGCCTGACCTGGCTGATGCACGGCATTCTGCTGCACGACCTGGCGCGGAGCTTTCTCGGCGAGCGGCTGCGCCAGGAGGCGGAACATACGCTGCTCCAGTTTCGCCAAGGGCAGCTCTCCACGCCGCTCTGGCGCGCGGAGAGTCCTGCCTTCCAGGTCTTCCATCACCTCTACGTGCTGGAGCTGGACGGCGAGATCACCACCTCGCACCCACGCTGGCTCGAAGCGCTCGTGCCTTTCCTCGAAGGCGAGGACGACACCTTGGACGTGGTGGCCTGGGGAGGGCGCCATCTGCTGGTGTACCGTGCGCGCTTCGAATTCGACGGCCGCTCAGGCGTGCTGCTGATCGGCGAGGACTTCGGCCAGGTCGAGGATGGCCTGGAAGTGCTTCACTGGTGGGTGGGTGGCATCGCCGGCCTGCTGTTGGTCCTGCTCATCGGCCTCAATATGATGGCGGTCAACCGCGCACTGCGTCCGCTCTCGCGCCTTCGTCGGCAGCTCGATGAACTGCGTGCCGGGGCGCGTGACAGGCTGCATCTCGACGCGCCTTCCGAACTCGATGGCCTGGTGGAGCAGCTCAATCGTCTCATGGATGAACACGCGCGACGGCTCCAGCGTTCGCGAGAGTCCCTGGCTAATCTTTCTCATGCGCTCAAGACGCCGCTGACCGCGATCTTGCAGGTGCTGCGTGGCTCACGCCCTATCGACGCAGAGCGCAGGTTGAAGATGCAGCGTCGACTCGAGGACATGCATGCCCAACTGGAGACCGAGCTGAAGCGCTCCCGCATCGCCGGGCCCAATGCGGGGCAGCGTGCGGTGGTCCGGCGCGAAGCCGAGCAATTGATCGAGATGTTCTCGAGCCTCTATCCCGATCGGCGCTTTCGTCTCGACATCGCCGCTGCGGTGCCCACCACCGTCAGCGTCGAGCGGCAGGACTTCGCCGAAATGCTGGGTATCCTGCTGGACAATGCCGGCAAGTGGGCTTCCCGCGAGATCCATTGCCACCTGCACCAGGACGCCTCGTTGACGATTCTGGTCGAGGACGACGGTCGTGGCGTCGCGCCTGGCGACCTGAGCCGCCTGGGCCGTCGTGGCAATCGGCTCGACGAGGGCAAGCCCGGCCATGGGCTGGGCCTGTCCATTCTGCATCAGATCGTTGAACGCTATGCGGGCCGGGTCCGTTTCGAGCCTTCGCCGGTGGGAGGGCTGCGGGTCGAGATCGTGCTGCCGCTACCCGAGACGAACTGATCCATTCAGCGTGGTTTCAGTAAGCCATCGCATCATGGCGCCTGGAGTTCCCCTGACAGGAGCCATGCATGACAACCAAGAACGCCACCGGCCTTACCCTTTCCCGTCGACAGCTGCTCAAGGGCGGGGTCGCCTGCGGCTTCGGGGCTGCGGCCCTGGGGCTGGTTCCCGCCTGGGCCGATCCCTGGGGGCAGAGCAATGCCTACCCCCAGGGGGCGGTCGAGGGCAATGACATCGCCCTTGCCATTCGCCGGGAGACGCTGAGGATCAATGGGCGCAACGCGCGCCCGATCACCATCAACGGGACGAGTCCCGGCCCTCTGATCCGGCTGCGGGAGGGACAGGATGCGACGCTGCGCGTTACCAACCTGCTGGACGAGCCGACTTCCATCCACTGGCACGGCCTGATCCTGCCTCCCGCGGTCGACGGGGCACCGGGGATCAGCTTCGCCGGCATCGCCCCGGGGGAGACCTTCACTTATCGCTTCCCCGTGGTGCAGAACGGTACCTACTGGTACCACAGCCACTCCGGCCTGCAGGAACAGCTGGGCCACGCGGGACCGATCATCATCGACGCCGCCGAGCGCGAGCCGTTCCGCTTCGACCGCGAGCATGTGGTGTTGCTGACCGACTGGACCTACGAAGATCCGGCCACGGTCTTTCGCAACCTGAAGACCGCCGAGGGCTACTACAACCTGCAGGAACGGACCATCGCGGACTTCCTCACCGAGGTGCGCGAGAACGGCTTTCGCGAGACGGCCCGCACGCGCGCGATGTGGGCACGCATGCGCATGAGCTCGCGCGACATCGCCGATGTCACCGGCAGCACCTACACCTACTTGGTCAACGGCCAGGCGCCGGAGCAGAACTGGACGGCACTGTTCAAGCCGGGAGAGCGGCTGCGGCTGAGATTCATCAACGGCTCGGCGATGACCTACTTCGACGTGCGCATTCCGGGGCTGAAGATGACGGTGGTGGCTGCCGACGGCCAGCCCGTGCAGCCCGTACCGGTCGACGAGTTCCGTATTGCCGTCGCCGAGACCTACGACGTCATCGTCACCCCCGAGGCGGACACGGCGTATACGGTGTTTGCCGAATCCATGGACCGCAGCGGCTTCGCCCGCGCGACCCTGGCGCCGCGCCTGGGGATGGAGGCCGGTATCCCCGAGCGGCGCAGGATCGCCGACCGCGGCATGGAGGCGATGGGCGCGCATGGCATGGATCACGGCGACATGGCAGGCATGGACCACTCGAACATGGCGGGCATGGACCACTCGAACATGGCAGGCATGGACCACTCGAACATGGCGGGCATGGACCACTCGAACATGGCGGGCATGGACCATTCGAACATGGCGGGCATGGACCACTCGAACATGGCGGGCATGGACCACTCGAACATGGCGGGCATGGACCACTCGAACATGGCGGGCATGGACCATTCGAACATGGCGGGCATGGACCATTCGAACATGCAGCACGGCACGTCGCCTGGCGCCTCCGAGGGCGGCATGCTGCCGGCGGGGGCCGCCCAGCCTGGCTCGCAGTATGACCAGGCAGGGATCGGCATCGACCCGGAGGAGCGGCGCATCCTGATGTATCGCGATCTCAAGGCATTCCGTCCCTGGCCGGACCGCCGTGAACCGGAGCGCGAGATGGAGATCCACCTGACCGGCAACATGGAGCGCTACATGTGGTCGTTCGATGGCAAGACGTTCAGCCAGGTCGACGGCCCCATCCATTTCCGCAAGGACGAGCGGCTGCGCCTGATCCTGGTCAACGACACCATGATGGAGCACCCCATCCATTTGCACGGCATGTGGATGGAGCTGGAGAACGGGGCGGGTGAGCTCATTCCTCGCAAGCACACCATCAACGTCAAGCCGGGCGAGCGGGTCTCGGCACTGATCACCGCCGACGCCGAGGGCAGCTGGGCCTTCCATTGCCACCTGCTCTACCACATGGATGCCGGCATGTTCCGGGTCGTCAGGGTCTCGTAAGGAGTTCGCATGAAAACCAGAATGACACTGCCTGTCGCCGGCGCCACCCTTGCCTTGCTGGCCACTGTCGGGGCTCATGCCGAGGATGGCTACGACGCGCCGGGCGACTGGCCCTCTCCGATGGCGAAGCATCATGTCGGGACGGCGGTCTTCGATCGGCTCGAATACGTCTTTCCCGACAAGGAAGACGAAACCCTGGTGTGGGATTTCGAAGCCTGGTACGGCGGCGACATCAGCCGCTTCTATCTCAAGAGCGAAGGCGAGAATGTCCAGGGCGACGGAGCGGGCGCCGAGTTCGAGGCCCTCGACCTGCGCTACAGCCACCTGGTCGCGGATTTCTGGGAGCTCCAGGGCGGCATCGGTTACCAGGGCAACGTCGGCACGAACGACCATCCCGAGCGTTTCTATGGCGTCGTCGGCCTGCAGGGAACGGCGCCCTACCGCATCGAGACCAGCCTCGACCTCAAGGTCAGCGAAGAGGGCGACGCCTGGGTCCAGTTGGAAGCCGAGCACGACGTGCGCCTCACCCAGCGTTGGTACCTGCAACCCCGTGCGGAGCTGGTCGCAGCAGGCAGCACAGTGGAGGAATTTCATATGGGAAGCGGGGTGAATACGTTGAATGCCGGCTTACGGCTTCGCTACGAAATCACCCGCAAGCTTGCCCCTTATGTCGGTGCCTATTGGGAGAAAAGCTACGGCGAGACCGCCGACATGGCACGCGCCCATGGCGAGCCTACCGAAGACACCGGTCTCGTCGCTGGCATTCGCCTGTTGTTCTGATATAGCCGGTGCAGCAGCCGGACGCTGCTGCACCGGCTTTACCGTAGTGACATGGTCTAGCCAGAACAAATCGATGCTTGATCTGCATCAACTCAGGCAACGCCCTCCATTGTCATACTAAGTTCGTCGGCGCGCCCTGCCGTCTGATCAGGACCTCTGGAATGGAAGGCACATCCCGATGAGCCTGTACGAGTTGCACGGATCATTGTTCACCCGGCTGCCGGGAATACTGCTGCTCTGGCTACTGGCTTGGACGGTGGGAATCGCCTATGCCTGTTCACCTCAGATGGAAATAGGTGAGTCGGTGAGCCAGGCGATGCTTGCCGCGGTAGATGACCTGCATGCGGAGAACTGCGACAAGCACTCTCCGAGCATTACTATGGCCAGTCTCGGCAAGGTGTCAGCAGGTGATCTGCGCAACTTGACCACAGCGAGCCTGTTTCCCGGCTTGCTCTCCTTGTTCCTCTTGCCTGTCGGAGTGGGTGGAAATCTGATGCTGCCAGGTTTCTCGCCGCACTCGCCTAGCCCCATTTATCTCGCCACGGCTCGGATGCGTATCTGAGATCGGTCGTTCGCTACGACGTCTCAAGGATTACGTACCATCCGCGAGTTCGGCCCTTGAGATGGCCGCACTCCCAGCATGCGAGGTGAACCATGGATCACGACAAGCCCCCATCCGATTCCGGTGGCCTGCAGCCCATGCGCTTCAGGCTGCCCCTGGGACTCTTTCTCGCCTTCGTGGTGTATCTGCTGTGGGCCGTGCACAGGGTTCATTTCGTGCAGTTTATGCCGTTTCTCATCCTGCTGGCCTGTCCGCTGATGCATCTGTTCATGCATGGCGGGCATGGCCGGCACGGCAAGGGAGGGGACGAGACATGAACGCTGGAGGAAGCGCCTATGGGCTGTGGATACTGGTCATCCTGAACTCAGTGGTCTTCGTCTTCTTCGCCTTCAGCTTCATCAAGCCCCGCAGCGAGGCGGACTGGCGAAGTCTGGGCGCCTTCTCGGCCTTCGTGGTAGCGCTGTTCGTGGAGATGTACGGCTTTCCCTTGACCATTTACTTCCTCGCTGGCTGGTTGGCAACGCGTTACCCCGGTATCGACCCCTTCTCCCACGACAGCGGTCATCTGCTGCAGACCTTGCTGGGAGTGGAGGGAGACCCTCATTTCAATGTCCTGCATATTGCCAGCAATGTCATGATCGTTGTGGGCTTCTTCATGCTGGCATCGGCCTGGCGTGTGCTCCATCGAGCGCAACAGAGCGGCGAAGTCGCCATGACCGGCTGGTATTCGCGCTGCCGCCACCCTCAGTATGCCGCCCTTATCCTGATCATGTTCGGGTTCCTGTTGCAATGGCCCACGCTGCTGACTGTCGTCATGTTCCCGATTCTGGTCGTGGTCTATGTGCGCCTCGCCCGTCATGAAGAGCATATGAATCTGATGGAATTTGGTGAGGTATATCGAGATTATATGGAGCGTACTCCAAGGTTCATCCCCCGGATATTTCCCAAGTTCTCTACCCGTTTCCGAGGAGGGTAATTGCACACTGATCATCAAGACAGATCGGTCGAGTCTGAGTGAGAAGAAAACTAAGAGGTGAATTTGTCATGAGTAATAAAGAGCATCGCCTTGGTGTATCCGAGATCAATCTGGTAACTCGTCATCTGAAGCTGGAGCCTAACGATGAGGTGTCGATTCGAGCAGCTGTCGCCGACATTGATCAGCTCTATGGGCTGGACGGCGTGTCTTTTGACGAGAAAAAGTGGAGGCTGGATCTGGCCTATGACGCATCGAGAGTTTGCCTCGATTGCGTAGAGGATATTTTAAAGAAACATGCTGTCGAGATCAGCCATGACTGGTGGACGCGTTTCAAGGAAGAGCATTACCGGTTTGTCGATCAGAATGTGAAGGATAATGCTAATCATGAACCCTGGAGCTGCCATCAATCCCCACCCGGCAGTGGGAAGAAAAAATAGCAAGGCAGAGTTGGCCCCGGCGGATCCCGTAGCCGATGAGGGAGAGAATGGCGGCGACGGCAATCAGCACGAACAGAACGGAAGCGACAAGCGACAATCCGTGCAGGGCCCTTCTCTGAACGCTCTGTGTTGGTAGATGAGCCAAACCAGCGCCATCTGCAACAGCGAGAATGCCAACGGTACAGCGAGAACCGCAGCCACACCCTGACCTCGGTTTGTTGCCGCTGCGTCGTAGAGCTTGCAGCGCTTGAAGTGGCTGGTGGGGGTGTCATGGCAGGCGCCGAAAAATCAGCCAGGCAGCTAGGTACAATGGCATGCCTATCACCACGAGAGCGAGAGCATGCGGCCACAGGATCTCCATGCCCACACCCTTGAGGAAGATGCCCAGGGTGATTTCCAGATAGTGGCGCAAGGGGCTGGCCAACGACAGCCGCTGGAGCAGGTTCGGCATGCTCTCCACCGGCACCATGGTGCCGGACAGGAACATCAGCGGGAAGAGGCCGAAGAAGGCGAGCAGCAGGGCCTGCTGTAGAGTTCGCGAAACCGCCGCCACCAGGACGCCGAGGCCGATGGCGCTGAACAGAAACAGCGCGGTCAGGGCGAAGAACAGCGACAGGTTGCCTCTGACCGGCACGCCGAACCAGCCGACCAGCGCCAGGCTGGGGAGTACGGCGATCAGGCCGATCAACAGGGTGGGCACGGTCTTGGCGATGAACAGTTCGCCACGGCGAATGGGTGTGACCATGAGCTGCTCGATGGTGCCGACCTCCTTCTCGCGAACGATGGAGGCGGCGGGATGCACGACACCGATCATCAACCCCGCCAGGGCGATCATCGCCAGCACCGTGAAGTTGACGTTGGTCTGGTCCGGGTTGTACCAGGTGCGGAGCTGCGCGGTTACCGTCGCGAGCGGTCGCTCGTCGAGTGTGCCCTGGCGCATCCGGAAGGCCTCCACCGTCTGCAGCGCATAGCCACGGGCGACGGCCGCCGTATTGGCGTTGCTGCCATCGATCACGAACTGCAGTGCCTGACCGCTACCGCGGTAGAGTTCGCGCTCGAAATCGACGGGGATGACCAGTACCGCCTGTGCCTCACCGCGTTCCAGATACGGCTCGGCCGCCGCAACATCGCGCAGGTGCGCCACCAGACGGAAGTTGCCGCCTGCGACGAAGTCATCGATCAGGCGGCGGCTGATCGGGCTCTCGTCGGCATCGACCACGGCCAAGGGCAGGTCGCGCATCTCCATGCCCAGGGCGTAGGCGCAGATCACCACTTCGATGGTGTAGAGCCAGAAGATCAGGAACAGCACCACGGGATCGCGGAAGAATTGGATCAGCTCCTTGTGCAACAGGCTGCGCAGTCGCATCAGGCCACCTTCTTCTTGAGCCGCCAGGCCGCCAGGGCGAAGACCAGCAGGGTGTAGACGGCGACGATGGCGATGCTCGGCCACAGGACCTCGAGTCCGACGCCCTTGAGCACCACGCCACGGGAGATGTCGACGAAATAGCGTCCCGGAAAGGCCAGGGTGTAGAGCTGCACCACATAAGGCATGGTGAAGATCGGAAACAGCATGCCCGAGAACAGGAGGGAGGGCATCAGGGTCACGATCAGCACGGCCAGCAGGGCGACCAGTTGGGTACGGGTCACGGCCGACACCAGCAGGCCGATCCCCAGGGTGCAGAGCACGTACAGCAGCGATATCGCCAACAGGAACGCGACGCTGCCCCGGAACGGCACCCCAAACCAGAGAAAACCGACACCGATCACCATCGCCATCTGCACGAAGGCGATGATCGCGTA
Source organism: Billgrantia sulfidoxydans (assembly GCF_017868775.1). Taxonomy (NCBI): domain Bacteria; kingdom Pseudomonadati; phylum Pseudomonadota; class Gammaproteobacteria; order Oceanospirillales; family Halomonadaceae; genus Billgrantia; species Billgrantia sulfidoxydans. The sequence goes on from NZ_CP053381.1 coordinate 1,322,262, forward strand.
GGGCATCAGCTTGCCGGCGAGAAACTCGACGGAGGAGAGCGGCGAGGCATAGATCTGCGCGATGGTGCCGGTTTCCTTCTCCCGCACCAGGGCGAGCGCGGTGAGCAGAGGCGGGAAGGCCATCAGGATCACCGCATAGAGGCCGGGCACCACGGTGTGCACGCTGCTGAGCGAGGGGTTGTACCAGACGCGGGTTTCCAGGTGCAGGGCCGACGATGGCGCTGCATGGCCAAAGCCGCTGGCGATGGCCAGCGCATGACCGCCGACCAGCGTCGCCGTGGCGGAAAAGGTGCCGTCCACCAGCAGTTGGACCGGGCTCGGCTCGTGGCGGGCGAGGGCGCGTTCGAAACCGGGCGGGATGATCAGTGCCAAGCGGATCTCGCCGCGCTGCAAGGCGCGCTCCATCGCCTGCGGGTCACTCAATTCGCGCTCCAACCGGAAGGTCTCGCTCGCCGTGAACGCCTCGCTGAGCTGGCGGCTGGCGGGCGTACGGTCCTGATCCAGCACCCCCATCGGGATGTCGTCGACATCGAGCGTGATCGCATAGCCGAACAGCAGCAGCATGACCAGCGGCATGATCAGCGCGACGCCGACGGTGATCGGGTCGCGCAGCACCTCTTTCGCCTCCTTGGTCGCCACGGCGGCGATGCGCTTGGGGTTCATGATGCCAGCTCCCGCTGCGTGCGCTCGAGATGGCCGAGGAAGACCGCTTCCATGCCGGCGTCGGCCGGCAGCCGCAGCGCCTGGCGCAGCTGCTCGAGGGTACCAAGGGCGACCAGGCGCCCCTGGTGCATCAACCCCAGGCGGTGGCAATAGCTCGCCTCTTCCAGATAGTGGGTGGTAACGAACACCGTCATGCCGCCGCTGGCCAGGGTCTGGATCAGCTGCCAGAAGCGCTGGCGGTTGAGCGGATCAACGCCGGAGGTGGGCTCGTCCAGAAACAGCACCGCCGGGCCGTGCAGGATGCTGCAGGCCAGCGCCAGGCGCTGGCGTACCGCCGCCGACAGCTCGCTGACGCGGCGCGTCTCCATCCCGGTCAGGGCCGTCATGCCGCTGGCCCATTCGATCGCCTGGCGTCGGCGCATGCCGCCAAGGCCGTAGGCCCCGGCGAAGAAGCGCAGGTTTTCGGCCACCGTGAGATCCGGGTAGAGCGAGAAGCGCTGCGACATGTAGCCGATGCGGCCGCGCAGGGCCTGTGCCTGGGCGGTCACCGAGAGGCCGGCGACGAAGGCCTCGCCGTCGCTGGGCATCAGCAGACCGCAGAAGACCCGGATCAGGGTGGTCTTGCCGGCGCCGTTGGGGCCCAGCCAGCCGATCACCTCGCCCGGCGACACACTGACCGAGACCCGGTCGACGGCGGTGAAGTCGCCGAACCGCACGCTGAGCCGCTCCGCTCGTACCTCGCCACCCTGCGTCTCCGTGACGGCCGGTGTCACCGGCGGCGGCGCTGCCGGCGCCTGTGCCGTGCTCAGTGCGATGAAGGCCTCCTCCAGCCCCGGCGCGGCGGAAGCCAGGGTGGCGAGCCCGCGCAGCCGCGCCAGGATGGCCGGCGGCAGGTCGGCACCGGCATGCAGCTGGATGCGCAACCTGTCCGCCAACCACTGCAGGTTCAGCACCTCGGGGACGTCGCGCAGGATGGCCTGCACGGCGGCGGCCATGGCGGTCCGCACGTCGTAGATCCGCCCCTGGACCCGGGCACGCAACTGCGCCGGGCTGTCCACCGCCAGCACCCGGCCCTGGTCGAGAAAGGCGAGTCGATCGCAGTGTTCCGCTTCGTCCATGTAGGGAGTACTCACGACGACGGTACTGCCGTCCTCCCGGTAACGCCGCAGCAGTCGCCACAGATCGCGGCGCGATACCGGGTCGACGCCGAGGCTGAGTTCGTCGAGCAGCAGCAAAGGCGGGGCATGGATCAGGTTAGCGCACAGCGACAGCTTCTTGCGCATGCCACCGGAGAGCTTGCCGGCCGGCCGGTCGAGAACGTCCTGCAGCCCGGCCATGGCGAGCAGCTCCCGGCTGCGACGGCGGAAACCGTCCGGGGCGACGTCGCGGATACTGGCGGCGAACTGCAGGTTCTCGAGAACGCTGAGCCGGTCGTAGAGCGTGAACTCCTGTGACATGTAGCCGACCCGGGCATTCACCTCGGCCGCCTGGCGCACCGTGTCGAAGCCGAGTACCTTCGCTTGCCCCTCGCTGGGATCCAGGATCGCCGCCAGCAGTTGCATGAGCGTGGTCTTGCCGGCGCCGTCCGGGCCCAGCAGCCCGAAGATTTCGCCCTGCCGGACCTCCAGCTCGACCCCCCTGAGCACCTGCCGGCCGGCGAAGCGCCGCCCCAGCCCGGTGGTGCGGATCGCCGCGGTCATGGTGGCACGACCAGGGTGTCGGGCCACGGCGCCTCGTCCTGCCAGCGGATCCAGGCATCGGCCGGCATGCCAGGCTTGAGAGTGCCGTCGGGGTTGGCGAGCCGCAGGGTCACCCCGAAGACGGTGCGCGCCCGCTCGTCGGGAAGATGGACATCGCGGGGGGTGAATAGGGCGCGGTCGTCGACCGCGCTGACGTCGGCCTCGAAGTAGCGGTCCGGGAAGGCGTTGACCCGTACCCGGGCTGGGGCGCCGAGGCGGATCCGTCCCAGCGCCTGTTCGGCGACGTAGAGCTTCAGCCGGGGCCGGTCCAGATCGACCAGGATGCCCAGCGGCTGCCCGGGCGCCACTACCTCACCAACCTCTACTGCCTTGACCAGCACGGTGGCGTCGATGGGGCTGCGCAGCACGGTCCTGTCGAGCTGGAACGCGAGCTGCGCCTGTTGTTGCTCGAGCGCCTGCAGGTTGGCGGTCGCCTCCGCAAGCTGTGCTGTCAGCACCCCGACCTCACCGGCCGCTTCGCGCCGGCGATCTTCACTGCGCTCCAGTTGCTGCGCGGGAATCGTGCCGGTGCGACGCAGGGTTCGCGCGCGTTCCAGCTCGGTCTCGGCATTGCCGAGATGATGGCGCGCCGTGTCGAGCAGGCGCTCGAACCGCACCATCGCTTGTTCACCGGCGACCCGGCGCGCCTCGAGTTCGGCCTGTTGCAGACGAAGGAGGCGATCGTCCAGGCGCAACAGCACATCGTCCCTGGTGACGGCCCGGCCCTCGGCCAGATGGTTTGCCACTACGCGTCCGGGGATCTCGGCGGCCAGGCGAATCTCGGTGGCTTCGATACGGCCGCTGCCGTAGAGCAGGCCGGGCGGGAGCTCCGCCGGCCGCAATGCCAGGAAGCCTAGATAGCCCCCAACGGCCAGCAGCATGACTGCCACGATCGTCCACAGCGAGTGTCGCATTGCCGCCCCCATTGTCTCTACACCTCATCCTCCTTCATCTCGGGTGAGGTGTCGGCTGGAGAACGCTCCGGCGGCCAGTCCACAGCCGCTGCCGGAATGACAAGTTCATGGCACCTTTTAGAGATCCCTGGAGCGGTTGGTCTGGTGGAAAAGGCGCATCGCTTCATGCTGTTCCAGTTGCAGCAACTCACCGATCAGATCACGCGTCTCGGGAATCTCGGCGCGCCCCTCAAGATAGCGATAGAAATCGATGACCTGATTGTGGAGGTCGAAGATTTCCTGACAGATCTCGTCGAAGCTCATTTTCGCATAGGGCGCGCTACACGATAGGTGAGGCTTGATAGGGGCATAGGATATATAATCGTATAGCCAGGTATTCAATGCCTTGGGATCAGCTTGCTTCTCGAAACCTGCCACGACCTCTTTCAGGGCCGCCTCGTGATCCGCTAGATATGTCAGTAGCCACTTGGCTCGCTGTTCTTCCTGCTGCGTTGAGCAGTGCTTCAGGCACCGGGTCAGGTGTTCATGCAGTGCACGCGTCCACTCGATCACGTCACGAAATGTCTGAATGTTCATGGTAATCACTCGCTCTGCTTTTGTGTGACCATACTCGACATAAAATATCGAAACCAAGCATCATGCTTAATCGAGAATTAATCATGATCATGTCGTTGAAGTGGCACTGCTTCATGTAGTGCTCCAACCGTTATAGAGCTTGAAACGAATTCTTCTACTTCACGGTGCCTGGGATCCCTAGCCTCGATGCTAGAAGCCTGGGCTGGAGCTAGAGCCTCACGGAGCACCAGCGCCAGTAGCCCGGCCAACGCCCATCTTGTTACTCACCATAGCCCTCTGGTATCGCATCCTGCTTGATCGACATCAAGAGATTTGCTTTCCATTGAGGTTCGGTGACGCAGGAGCCTGGCTGGGCAGAGGGGCGGCTGTCGTCGCTAACCCTCGATCTTATAGCTGGATGGCATGCTTGGACGCCCACCCTTTCTTTCTCTGGAGTGCTTGTTATCCACCGGGACTTTGCCTAGCCTTACGTCAGCCTTCACGAACTTCGGTGTGAATCAGAGAGATCGAAGCGCCATTTTTTTGTGACGGAAGGATTCTTGTGACGGAAAGGAGTCGCGACATGAAACAAGGAGACGAGCATAACTCTCATATGCGTTCCATGTACCTACGCTTTGGGGCGATGATCCTGACGGCGATGGTGGTCATGTACGGTATGATGTTCGTTAGCGCTTGGGAATGGAGTCACGTTCGATGGAGCGAGAGTCGATTTTTCATGGCGCTGTCCATGGGCGGGACCATGGGGTTGGTCATGTTGGGTTGGATGCTCAACATGTACCAAAATGTCAAAATCAATGTGGCCATAATTGTAATAAGCCTGTTGTTTCTCGGAGGAGCGGTTTTTCTTGATCGAAGCCAGACGACCGTGCAGGACAACTCGTTCATGAGCGCAATGATTCCTCACCACTCCATGGCAATCCTTCGGTCAGAGCGAGCCGAAATAAGGGATTTTCGGGTGTGTGAGTTAGCGGTCGATATCAGCGAGGCGCAGCGGCGTGAGATATTGGAAATGGATTGGCTTATAGAAGATATAAAGAAAAACGGACCTGCAAGAAACGCAGAGGAAGCTGAGGCAAGGCCCGTTCCCGAGTTCGAGGTTAGCGCAGATCGCCAGTGCGGGGCCGAATGAAGGTGAGCGCCCTTATTGGAGTCAGGCCCAACGGGACAGAGCTTGAGTGCCGGCATGTGGGATGGCCAGGCTGAAGGTGGTTACGCCGTCGTTGGAGGAAACCGTGATCTCGCCACCGTGAGCCTTGAGGATAGACCGGGTAATGGCGAGGCCAAGCCCAGCTCCCTCACCATGGTGGCTGCGGATATTGTCGGCGCGATGGAAGCGTTCGAACAGTCGCGAAAGCTGATCGGAAGGGATGGTGTCGCCAATGTTTCGAACCGAAAGACGAACTGCATCGATGCAAGACTCGATCAAGACGGTGACGGTGCCCCCCGCATGGGTATGCCGAAGTGCATTGGAAAGCAGGTTAGCGATCGCTCGACGCAGCATTAGGCGGTCACCTGTAATGGTGGCGACACCGCTGGCCTGCATCTTGACCTGCTTTTCCTCGGCGAGGGCGTCATAGAACTCCAGCAAGGCGGCGACTTCCTGCTCCAGGTGAACCGACTCGGCTGGATTGGGCAGAAGCCCATGGTCGGCCTTGGCCAGGAACAGCATGTCGGCAATCATTCGGGCCAGACGCTCGAGCTCCTCCAGGTTGGAATGAAGAGTGTCTTGATATTCCTCTGAGTTGCGTGGCCGAGACAGGGCTACTTGGGTCTCGGTGAGCAGGTTCGACACCGGGGTGCGCAGCTCATGAGCAATATCCGCCGAGAACTCGCTGAGCCGTTGAAAGTCGGCTTCCAGTCTGTTCAGCATCCCATTGAATGCGTTGGCCAGCTCGAGCATTTCCGGCGGGGTGGCTTGGAGATCGAGCCGCTCACCCAGGCGCTCGGCGGAAAGCCGGCTGGCGGTGGCGGTGATCCGCTTGAGCGGAGCCAGGCCTTGACGGGCGACCAGCCAGCCGAACAAGGCCGTCAGCAGGGCGGCCATCGCAATGCCAGTCCAGAGGTATCGACGGATGTCCTCGAGAAAGTGCGCGTGATGCGTGATATCCAGCCCCAGCAGGACTTGTACGGGAGCAGGTACGGGTAGGGGGAGGTATTGCTGAACCTCACGGCCAATGAATTCATGGCTCGCCACGCTCCAGCGGGCGCTAGGTGGGCTAACGTCCCCATTTTTTACCGGTGCGAGAAACTCCGGTTGGTGGGCGTAGAGTATCCGTCCCGCTTCATCGCGAATGGACACGGAAAGGTTGGCATGACTCGTTAGCACGTCATCGAGGTACCTGGGCAGTGTATCCAGTGCGGTGGGGCTGTCGGCTCGGGCAAGCAGGTTTTCAATCATGCTCAGTTTTGCTGTCAATTCCATCTGATCGATGTCATCGAAGTGACCCCGAATCAGATGCTCGAGCGAGAGCCCAAGCAGCAGCAGCAGGCCTGCTACCAACAGCGAGAAGAGCGTGGCTAGCCGAGTCGTCAGGGAGAGCGGGCAGAGGATCATTGGCCGTACCCCGACTCCAGTACGTATCCCATGCCGCGTACGGTCCGGATCAACTTGTCGGGGTAAGGGCCGTCAACCTTGGCACGCAGCCGCCTGACGGCAACGTCGATGACGTTGGTGTCGCTGTCGAAGTTCATGTCCCACACCTGCGAGGCGATCAGTGAGCGGGGCAGGACTTCTCCCTGACGGCGAATCAAGAGCTCAAGGAGAGCGAACTCCTTCGCGGTGAGCTCGATACGCTCCCCGGCTCGGGTGACTCGTCGTCGCAGCAGGTCGAGCTCAAGATCGGCGGCGCGGAACACTTCCGCTTCGCGTGCCTTGCCGCGGCGTAGCAGCGACCGGATTCGTGCCAGTAGCTCGGAAAAGGCAAACGGCTTGACGAGATAGTCATCCGCGCCGAGCTCGAGCCCGCGTACTCGGTCATCGACATCGTCTCGAGCCGTCAGGAACAACACGGGAACATCCTGACCGGATCGGCGCACTACCTGCAGAATGCTCCAGCCGTCCAGACCCGGCAGCATCACGTCTAGAAGCAGTAGGTCATAGTCTTCGTTCTGAGCCAGGTGCAGGCCATCCAGACCATCACGGGCCAGGTCGACGACGAAACCGGCTTCTCTAAGGCCCTGCGCCAGATAGTCACCGGTTTTTGGCTCATCCTCAACGATCAATATCTTCATAGAGCCTCCGTCCTGCTCCGATCGAAAATGACATTTTTGTCATTTTCGAGTCAGTTTCCTGTCCTCTACTGCCACGTACTATGTCCACATGAACAAACAACAAGGGAGGTGAGTAGGCAGAGTCGTTACTCTATCATGCCTGCTGCTTGTATCAATAGCCCTGACGGTTTGGAAGTGGTTGTAAAAAAATCTCCATTAAAAGTGAGGTGTGTCATGTTTAAGAAGATTGCTCTTACCGCTGCCGTTGTCAGCATGTTCTCCGTGCCAGCCTTTGCCAATTTCGGCAGCGGGGCGAATGAGAATATTCTCAAGGAGGGCAGTACAGCCAGCACTATCATTAACTCTGGGCAGCCTCATACTTATCAGATAAATTTGGACCAGCCTACAACAGTCAGGATTGCCAGCAGTCACTTTCCGGGAATGAATTCCATACTACCGATGAAAGCCAAGTTGATCGACGCTCAGGGTGACACCGTGAAAGAGGTGAGCTCTTACGGTGGTGACTTTGAAATTCGAGAAGCTTTGCGGGCTGGCCAGTATCGTTTGGTAGTGTCAGGAAATTCGGCTCCCGGCGGGGATAGTTGGGATGTCCATCGTTATAGCTTGCATGTCGCCTTTCAGTAACCTGGTATCAGATATTTTAGATTTATGGCTGGCCGGCGCGAGTCGGCCAGTTTGGTAAATAATGCCAAGTGTTTTAATTAACACTCGGCCCAAAATATGGTGGAGCGCTGTTCTGGCAGCAGCGCTCCGGTGAGCGCGGGGTAGCTCATGGGAATTCGATTACCAATGGTGCTCGCAACGATGCTGGGCACAGCGCTTTTGTTACCTCTCCCGGCGTTATCGGGGCCGATACTGTCGCTCAGTGAAGCGGAGCGACTTGCCCGAAGGGATGATCCTGCCACGCTCCGCTATCAGGAATTGGCCGAGGCACGCCGCGAGGCCTCCGTTTCCGCCAGGCAGCTCCCCGACCCGGCGCTGATCATGGAAGTCATGGATGTGGCCCGGGACGGCTTCTCGCTCGAAGACGACACCATGACCCAGCTGCGCGTCGGCGTGCGCCAGACGTTTCCCCGAGGCGACAGCCGCAGGCTGGCGGGTGACCGGGAAGGGGCCATGGCTCAGGCCGAAGCGGCGCGCGGCAGCAATGCGGAGCGCGCTGTCGTGCGCTCAGTGCGGCGTGCCTACCTATCGCTTCACGAGCAGCGCGGGATGCTCGAGGTCCTCGAACAGAGTCAATCCCTGTTCGAGGATTTGCGCCAAATCACCGAGCGTGAGTTCGCCTCCGGTTTCGCCGAGCAGCAGGACCTGCTGCGCGCCGAGCTGGAACTGGATCGGCTGAGCGATCGTCTGCTGGCCGTTCAGGCTCAGGAAGCCGCGGCGATGGCCCAACTGGCGCGCTGGGTCGGCCAGCAGGATGCGGTACGGCCCTTGCCCACCCAACCTCCCGAGCTGGCCGAGCCGGCTGGGGATCTGCTGGGGCATCCGTTACTGGCAGTGGAGCAGGCCATCGTTGCCGCGGGGGAGCACGATGTCGAACTGGTGCGGCAGGGCTACAGGCCCCAGTGGTCGGTCGAGCTCAACTATGGCACCCCGACGGAGCGGGGCATGGGCATGCCGGATCGCCTCTCGGCGATGGTCATGGTGGATCTCCCGCTCTTTACGCGACAGCGCCAGGACCGCGATCTAGCGGCCAGCGTGCATCGGCGTGAAGCGGCGCAGCATGCCTGGGACGAGCAGGTCCGCGAGATGCAGCGTCAGCTCGATGAGACCCAGGCTCGGTGGGCACGGCTGCATGAGCGTGAGCTCCGCTATGCGCAGCGCCTCCTGCCGCAGGCCAAGGACAATGCCGAGGCCGCCGAGCATGGCTATCGCAACGGCACCACCGATTTCAATGCCTTCGTGCGTGCGCGCCTGATCGAGCTGGAAACACGCATCGAGGCAATCCGCGTCGCCACGCAGCGCCGCCTAGAGCAGGTGGATCTGCTTTACCTGTTGGGAGAGAACGTATGAAGGCCTTGGCGTTTGTCGTCCTGTTTGGTGTGGGGGCGGTGGCGGGGGGCGCTGCCGTGAGCTGGTGGCCGGATTCGTATGGGCATGTTGCCGTGGCAGCGGGCACGGCCAATGAGGAGAGAGAGATTCTTTACTACCGGCATCCGCATAACCCCTCCGTAACCTCTCCTGAGCCGCGCAAGGACGAGATGGGCATGGATTTTATTCCGATCTATGCGGGTGGCGGCGATGCGTTGCCCGGTACAGTGAGCATCAGCCCCGTAGTGCAGCAGAACCTTAACGTGCGCATCGGTTCCGTGGCTCGCGGCGATCTGGCACGCCTGGTCGAAACCGTCGGCTTTGTCGACTACGACGAATCGAGACTCAGCCACGTCCATCTGCGTACCCAGGGGTGGATCGAGGATCTCAGCGTGAGGACGACCGGAGAGCGAGTGGAGGAGGGGCAACTGCTGTTCCGCCTCTACTCGCCGGAACTGGTCAACGCCCAGGAAGAGTTGCTGCACGTGGTGCGGCGTGGTGGCAGTGCTTCTTCAGCCCGAGAGCGCCTCAGGGCGCTGGGGGTCAGTGCCGCTGAGGTTGCGGAGATCGAGCGGGCCGGCCAGCCGCGCCGACTGATCTCGGTCAGGGCTGGGCAGGGAGGTGTCGTGGAGGCGCTCAATGTGCGTGAAGGGATGTATGTCACGCCGGGCACAGAGGTAATGACGATTGCCGACCTCTCGCAGGTATGGGTGATTGCCGACCTGTTCGAGCATCAGGTGGACGCTGTTGCGCGAGGCGACGCCGCCCACGTGAAATTGCCTTTCCGCCCTGGCGAGCGTCTTGAAGGCAGGGTCGATTACATCTATCCGAGCCTCAACAGCCCGACCCGAACCGTTCAGGTACGCCTTGCCTTCGACAATCCCGGTGAGCGGCTCAAGCCGGGCATGTACGCCGATGTCCAGCTGACTACCCGCCCGCTTCAGGGTGTGCTTTACCTTCCGGCCGAAGCAGTGATCCGCACCGGCCGGCAAGATCGCGTGATCCTGGCGCTGGGGGAGGGGCGCTTCCAGGCTCGCGAAGTGCAGGTAGGGCGTCGTGCCAACGGCGACCTCGAGATCATCGAAGGGCTCAAGGAAGGAGAGCGTGTCGTTCTCTCCGGTCACTTCCTGCTCGACTCGGAAGCGTCGGCGAGCGCGGAGCTCGGCAGGATGAGCGAAGCGAATGAGGAAGAGGGTGATGACGAAGTGTGGGCCGAGGGACGCCTGCTTGGCATCGATTACGACGCCCGCGTACTGAATGTCGACCATGGACCTGTTCCGCTGCTCGGCTGGCCGGCGATGGTCATGGAATTTGCCGCAGCCGAAGACCTCGGGCTCGATGAGCTGCACGACGATATGGCGATGCGCTTCCGTATGCGTGAGCGAGAAGAATTCGTCTACGAAATCACCGCCATTGAGCCGATGGCTCACGACCACTGAGGAGTGGATCCATGATCGAAAGGGTCATCGCGTGGTCATTGCAGAATCGTCTGCTGGTGCTTCTCATGACGGCCATCTTCGTCGCCTGGGGAATCTTCTCCGGACGGCAGATGCCTCTTGATGCAATACCCGATCTGTCCGACGTACAGGTAATCGTCAAAACCAGCTATGCCGGCCAGGCTCCCCAGGTCATCGAGGATCAGGTCACCTACCCACTATCGACGGCCATGCTGGCCGTGCCCAAGGCGAGGGACGTACGCGGTTTCTCCATGTTTGGCGACTCCTACGTCTATGTACTGTTTGAAGACGGAACCGATCCCTACTGGGCGCGCTCTCGCGTGCTGGAGTACCTGAGCCAGGTGGCACCCAGCATGCCGGAGGGGGCGCAGCCTGCCCTGGGACCCGATGCCACGGGGGTCGGCTGGGTCTACCAGTACGCCTTGGTAGACCGCAGTGGTGAACTCGACCTTGCTGACCTGCGTTCGCTGCAGGATTGGTTCCTCAAGTATGAGCTGCAGTCCGTGGCAGGCGTCTCCGAGGTCGCCACGCTGGGAGGCATGGTCAAGCAGTACCAGGTAGTGCTGGACCCCAATCGGGCGCGAGCCTACGGCTTGACCCTGGCGGGGATCCGCTCCGCCATCTCCGGGGCGAACCGTGAAGCGGGCGGTTCCGTGATCGAGATGAGCGAGGCGGAATACATGGTGCGCTCGCGGGGGTACCTGACCGGCATCGAGGAACTCCGTCTGGTGCCCGTTGGCCTGGGCAGCGACGGTACGCCAGTGCTGCTCGAGGACGTGGCCGACATCCGTATCGGCCCCGCAGCTCGGCGCGGCATCGCCGAGCTGAATGGCGAGGGTGAAACCGTGGGTGCCTTGGTGGTCATGCGCCATGGCGAGAATGCGTTGGCCACCATAGAACGCGTCAAGGCGCGTCTCGACGAATTGCGCCCGAGCCTGCCGGAAGGCGTCGAGATCGTGGAGACCTACGATCGTTCGATTCTGATCCAGGAGTCCGTGAACAACCTGGCGGCCAAGCTCTTGCAGGAATTCCTCATCATCGCCCTGGTATGTGTCGTCTTCCTGCTTCATTTCCGCTCCGCCCTGGTGGCCATCATCGCACTGCCGATCGGCATTCTGGCGGCGCTGATGATCATGCAGGCCAAGGGGATCAACGCCAATATCATGTCGCTGGGTGGGATTGCCGTGACGATCGGCGCCATGGTGGATGCCGCCATTGTCATGGTGGAGAACCTGCACAAGCGACTGGAGAAGGCGCCACCGGGTGAGGACCGCTGGCATACCGTGGCGGAGGCGGCCAAGGAGACCGGTCGGCCGATCTTCTTTGCGCTGTTGATCATCGTGGTCAGCTTCCTGCCGCTGTTCACCCTTCAGGGGCAGGAAGGACGCATGTTCCAGCCCTTGGCCTTCACCGGTACCTACGCCATGGCGGCGGCGGCCGGGCTAGGCATCACTCTGGTGCCGGTCTTGATGGGGTACTTGGTGCGCGGACGCATACGCCCCGAGGCTTCACACCCCCTTAGCCGCATGCTGATTGCCATTTACCGCCCGGGGCTGGATGCCCTGCTTCGCTACCCCTGGGTGACCGTCGTGGCCGCGGTGCTGCTGGCTGCCAGTGTGATCTATCCGGCCGGCAAGTTGGGCAGCGAATTCATGCCTCAACTGGATGAAGGTGACCTCATGTACATGCCATCGTTGGAGCCCGGCGTCTCCATTGGCAAGGTGCGTGAGTTCGTTCAGCAGACCAATCGTCTGATCATGTCAGTGCCTGAGGTGGAGCGGGTGTTTGGCAAGGCGGGGCGTGCCGATACCGCTACCGATCCGGCGCCGATTGGCATGCTGGAAACCGTTATCAGTTTCAAGCCTCGCGACCAGTGGCGCGAGGGGATGACCAAGGACGACATCATCCGCGAGCTGGACGAAACGGTCAGCTTCCCGGGGGTAGCGAACGTTTGGGTGCCGCCGATCAAGACGCGCATCGATATGCTCTCGACCGGCATACGCTCGCCGGTAGGGATCAAGGTGGCTGGCTCCGACCTGGGAGAAATCGAGCGAATTGGCCGTGAGATCGAGCGCGTGCTCCATGATGTTCCAGGCACGGCTTCGGCGTATGCCGATCGCACCGCCGCCGGGCGCTACGTCGAAGTGGATATCGACCGGCGTGCCGCAGCGCGTCATGGCGTCAATGTCAGTGACTTGCAGGCCATCATCCAGACCGCAGTAGGGGGGATGAACGTCAGCGAAACCGTAGAGGGTCTTGAGCGCTATCCCATCAATTTGCGCTACCCCCAGGACTGGCGCGACTCGCTGGAGAGCCTGAGGGATCTGCCGGTCATCACATCGACGGGTGCCTTTCTCCCGCTCCAGTCACTGGCCCAAGTCGACATCGTCGATGGACCGGCCATGATCCGCACCGAGAATGCACGCCTCAACGGCTGGGTCGTGGTCGACATCCGCGGGCGCGATATCGGCACCTACGTGGCCGAGGCGCGCCAAAGGGTGATGGAACAGGTCACGTTGCCGGCGGGGTATTCGGTGACCTGGTCAGGGCAGTACGAGTACATGGAGCGAGCCAAGGAGCGCCTGCAGTGGGTGGTCCCGGTGACTGTCGTGCTGATCTTCCTGCTGCTCTACCTGTGCTTCCGTAATGCCGCCGAGACTTTCATGCTGATGGGATCGCTGCCTTTCGCCGCCGTCGGTGGTGTATGGCTGCTCCATTGGCTTGCCTACGACGTCTCGGTGGCCGTGGCGGCGGGCTTCATCCTGCTGATCGGCCTGGCGGCGGAGTTCGCCGTGGTGATGTTGATGTACGTACGAGGGGCAGTGGAACAGCGCCAGCCGCGTACCCGAGGGGAGCTGCGTGAAGCGATCATCGAGGGCGCCGTCATGCGGGTACGTCCCAAGGCCATGACCTCTCTGACTGTCGTCTTGGGTCTGAGCCCGTTGCTGCTGGATTCCGGCCCCGGCTCCGAGGCGATGCAGCGTATCGCCACTCCTGTGGTGGGCGGCATGATTTCCGCTCCCTTGGTATCGCTGTTGCTGATTCCTGTTCTCTACTGGCTGTGGCAGCGGCAAAGCCTTCCCGAGACCGCCTCGCACGAGGCGACGCCAAGTGACTTCAACCTCAAAGGAAACCACCGAGATGAAACGCAGCATGTTTAAGGTAGCCTTCGTGGCGGGCCTGCTCGCCGCTGGATCGGCCCTGGCCGGTAGCGATCACGGACATGGCAAGCATTCGAGTCCAGCAGTTGATGACACCCAGCAACAGCAGCTGCGCACGGCAGAGGGTATCGGCACCGTGCAGTCTATCGCCCAGGATGGCAGTAGCGTGATGCTGGCGCACGGGCCCATCGCCGAGCTTCGCTGGCCGGCGATGACCATGGAGATGACCCTGGCGGACCCTGCCTTGGCCGAACGGATCGGCATCGAGGATCGGGTGCGTTTCGTGCTGCGCCAGACAGGCGAGACCGATTACGAGATCGTCTCGCTCGAGCCTGTCGATTAAGCTGGGAGCGCTTGTTAGCGATAAGGAAGGACCAGACTTGCCGCTCTCTTTGGAGAGCGGCTTGCCTATTTCGGCAACGCTTCCACCAGCCCCAGCGCCACGCAGAGGCGCACCAGCTCGGCCAGGCTGCCGGCGCCCAGCGCCTTCATGCCCCGCAGGCGATAGACCTCCACCGTCTTGGCGCTGACCTCGAGATGCTCGGCGATCTCGCGGCTGGTCAGACCTTCGGCGACGAGCACCAGGATCTCGCGCTCCTTGGGCCGCAGGGCGTTATAACGCTCGCGCAGGGCGTCGAGCCGTTCACGCACCGCGCGCTGGCGCTGATGCTCGGCCAGGGCCTGCTGAACGGCATCGATCAGCTGCTGGTGATTGAAGGGCTTCTCGATGAAGTCGAAGGCACCGGACTTGAGCGCGGCGACGGCCATGGGCACGTCGCCGTGGCCGGTCATGAAGATCACCGGCACGGTGGTGTCGCGCTCGTTGAGTCGCTGCTGGACCTGCAGGCCGGAGAGCCCCGGCATGCGTACGTCCAGCAGCACGGCGTCGAAGGCGTCCGGATCGGCGGCGAGGAATGCCTCGCCATCGGCGAAGGCGCGGGTGGCCAGCCCCACGGAGTCGAGCAGCCAGGCCAGCGAGTCGCGCAGCGCCTCGTCATCGTCGACCACGGCGATACAGGGGGCGGCGGTGGGCTCGGTCACGGCTGGCTCCGGGGCGGCTGTCGACGGTAAGAGGGGCTGGGCTCGGCCAGCAGTGTACCGGTAAAGGTGGCACCGTCGGAACCGTCGGCCAGGCTCAGGCTGCCGCCCATCGCTTCCATCAGCGAGCGGCTGATGGCGAGTCCCATGCCGAGCCCTTCCGGGCGGCTGGAGTGAAACGGTGTGAAGATCGCCTGTGCCTCGTCATGCGAGATGCCGGGGCCCTGGTCGCTGACGCGGAAGGTGACCTCGCGGCGCCCGCTCCGGTGTGCGTGAATTTCCACCCGTGTTGCGCCGGGGCGTTCGCGGCTCGCTTCCAGCGCGTTGAGCAGCAGGTTGACCAGTACCTGCTCCAGGGCGATGGGGTCGGCCTGGACGCGTGGAAGCGCTTCCTCCAGCTCGTGGTCGAGGGCAATGCCGGCCTGCTGGTACTGCCACTCGCACAGACGGCAGGCGGCGTCGACCACCTCGATCAGCGCGACCGGGCGCGGCCGGGTCTGGCCCTTGCGCACGAAGGTGCGGATGTGGCGCAGGCGCTCGCCCAGCCGCTGCACCTGCGCGTCGATGCGCTCGAGGGGCAGGGTCAGGTCTCTGGCCGGGCGCCCAGGGTCGGCACGCAGCTGGATCAATGCTCCGCTGACGTAGTTGGCGATGGCGCCCAGCGGCTGGTTGAGTTCGTGGGCGATATTGGAGGCCAGTTCGCCGGTGGTGGCCAGGCGGTTGGCGTGGGCGATCTGCTCCTGGTGGCGCCGGGCCTGTGCCTCGGCGGCCTTGCGCAGGCCGATGTCACGGTTGAGCAGGGAGAGGTGGTCGGGCTCGGCGCCGGGGCCGCGGTGGGCCAGCACCACGCTGAGCACCGGCACCGGCCCCCTGGGGCCCGGCATCTCCAGTTCGCCGCTCCAGGAGCCGTAGCGGGCCACGGCGGGCAGCACAATCTCGCGCAGGATGGAAAGCGATGCCGGCGTATAGGCCCGCTCGAGGCGGGCGTCGAGCCCTTCGCGCGGCAGGCCCAGCAGCCTCCTTGCCGCCTCGTTGGAGTAGAACAGCCGCTCGTCGCCGTCGCAGAACAGCACGTAGTCGGTGGTCGATTCCACCACTCGGGCCAGGCGTTCGCGGTTGGCCTCGGCGCGAATGCGCCGCCCCACGTCGCGGGAGACGCAGAGCACGTCGATCAGCTCGCCGCTGGCCGGGTCGCGGCGGGTGCGGCTGGTGGTCTCGAACCATACGTAGTGCCCATCCTTGGCGCGGAAACGGTAGGTCTGCTGGTAGAAGCCGTCGTGGTAGTAGACCCGCGGCGACTTGTTGAGCAGGTCGGCCAGGTCCGAGGGATGGAACAGGTCGTAGGCCGACACGCCGATCAGTTCCTCGGGTTCGTAGCCGAGCAGGTCGCGGGCGGCCTTCGAGGCGTAGAGGAAGGTGCCGTCGCGGGCGTGGCGCGAGATCAGGTCGGTGGTGCTCTCCGCCAGCCATTGATAGTGGCGCTTCTCCTCGTCGAGTTCGGTGACCCTCGTTTCGAGCGCGGTGCTGCGGGCCTCGAGCTCGGCCAGGCGTGCACGCAGCGCCTCGATCTCGCTTGCCATCAGCGCGCCGGGTCCACCCGACCGCCCAGCGAGGCGTTGCGCCGGAACCAGCCGGCAATGCTGGCCCGCGGCAGGCGGGTCGGCAGCACCTCGTGGGGCACGTCTTCGGAGAGAAAGCAGGCGAAGTTGCCGGCCTCGGGACGCACCCGGGCCACCTCCCGCTCGGGGTCGTCGACGGCGAAGATCGCCATCTCGCCGCCGCCGTCCGCGGGCCAGCCGGGGTTGAGGTAGCCTACCGTGGAGACGACCCGGTTGGCGCGCCCACGAAAGCTGTCGAGATGCTTCTTGTAGAAGGCGCCCGGCGGGTAGTGGGCGAAGTGGGCCTCGTATTCGAACAGCCCCAGGTACAGCGCCTGGTTCAGCTCGCGCTGCAGCTCGCCCATGGCCTCGAGATAGCGGCGCTGGGCCAGGCTCTCGCGGTCGAGCCAGCGAATGGCATCGCCGCGGATGTCGCGGCGCAGCTGGTGCTCGTCGCCGCGACCGATGCCGGCGGCGGCCAGTGCCTCGCGCTCGGCCATCTCCGCAAGCTCCCGATGCAGGTCGTGACACAGCTCGGCGTCGAGGAACCCCTCGCCGATGAACCAGCCCTGTTCCACCAGGGCATCGATCAACTGGGGCAGGGCGCTGGCCGCGAAGGCCGGGCGAGCAAGAAGCGGCATGGGCGAGGCGGAACCTCCGGGTCAGGCAGTCAGGAAAGGCGCGTCTCGGTCTTCGAGCTGCGCAGCAGGCGTTCGGGAAAATAGCATAGCCTGCCGTGGGGCGGCTCCTCGAACAAGCTGATGGGGCGCTCGAAACCCTCCGCCAGCAGCTCCACCAGCATCATCGCCGAGAGGCCCCAGATCACCTGGCCCTGGGTATGGTAGCTGGGCACGTAGTGGGGGCGGCCGTTCACCGGGATCACGTCGGTGTGGTGGCGACGATCCTCGAGGAACAGCGCGAGCGGCACCTCGAAAATGGCGTCGAGCTCGGTCGGGTCGGGTGCCAGCGGCAGGTCCGGCGGGATCAGGCCCACGTAGGGCGTGACCAGGATGCCGTGCAGCGAGATCACGTCCGACAGGCGGCCCAGCAGCTCGACCCGCTCCGGCGGCAGGGCGATCTCCTCGTGGGATTCGCGCAGGGCGGTGGCCAGCAGGTCGCGGTCGGCCTCTTCGCGCTTGCCGCCGGGAAACGCCACCTGCCCGCTGTGGGTGTTGAGATGGCCCGCCCGGCGGGTGAACAGCAGCGTCGGTTCGGGGCGGTCGACGATCGGCATCAGGACCGCGGCCTGGGGCATGTCGAGGCGCAGGCGGTGCGGAGCGTGCGCTTGCAGGCGCTGGCGAAGTTTCTCTAACATGGAGTTTCCATCGGCTTTGGTTCCTTCTACCCGGGGGCCTTCGCCGACGTCAAGCCTGCCAGGGAGACCCATGAACTTCTGCAGCCACTGTGGCCAACCCGTGCGCTTCGCGATCCCGGCAGGGGACGACCGGCCCAGGTACCTGTGCGACGCCTGCGGCTCGATCCACTACCAGAACCCGCGTATCGTGGCCGGCACGCTGCCGGTGAGCGGTTCGCGCGTGCTGCTCTGCCGCCGGGCGATCTCGCCGCGCAAGGGCTACTGGACCCTGCCGGCGGGGTTCATGGAAAACGCCGAGACCACCCTGGATGCCGCCGCCCGCGAGACCCGCGAGGAGGCCTGCGCCGAGGTCGACATCCATGGGCTCTACACCCTGATCAACCTGCCGCACATCAACCAGGTTTACATGATCTTCCGCGCCGACCTCGCCGGCAGTTTCTCGGCCGGGCCCGAGAGCCTCGAGGTGGCGCTGTTCGAGGAGCATGAGATCCCCTGGGACGAACTCGCCTTTCCCACCATCGAGCGCACCCTGCGCCACTTCTACGCCGATCGTGACAGCGATCACTACCCGCTGCACATCAGCGACATCACCGCCGAGGATCGCGAACGCTACTTTGGTTCCGCGTAAGGGGTTCGCATGACTGGGGTTCGGCCTGATGGCCAAGCGAGAAGGAGCGGGTAACGTGGACAAGTTCGAGCTGAAGCTGGACCAGGCGGCGCGTGCGGCCTGGCTCTCCTACGTGGGAGGGCGTACCCAGGACGAGATCGCCAGCCAGCTCGGCGTGTCGCGCCCCGGCGTGCAGCGGCTGCTGGCCCTGGCGCGACAGGAGGGGCTGGTCAAGGTGCATATCGATCATCCGCTGGCCAACTGCATGGTGATGTCGGACGCCATCCTGCAGCGCTTCGGGCTCGAATTCTGCGACGTGGTGCCGGCCGACCCGGAAGCCCCCGAGAGCAGCGCCCACTACCTGGCGGTGGCGGGGGCGGAGCGGCTGTCCAAGCTGATCGAGCGCTCCGAGCCGCTGACCCTGTCATTGGGCACCGGGCGCTCGGTGCGCGCCACGGTGGAGGCGCTCAGCCGCATCGAGCGGCCCCAGCACCGCTTCGTCTCGCTGGTCGGCAACGTCGCCCGCGACGGTTCCGCCAACCGCTATGACGGGGTGATGGTGCTGGCCGACAAGACCGGCGGCGAGCGTTTCCTGCTGCCGGCGCCGGTGGTGGCCGGCTCGGTGGAGGAGAAGGAGGCGATGCTCGGCCAGCGCCTGTTCCAGGCCATCGTCGAGGTCGCCAAGGACGCCGAGGCGGCCTATATCGGCGTGGGGCGCATCGACCGCCAGGCGACCCTGTTCCAGGATCACTTCATCAGCGAGGCCGAACTCGACGAGCTGCTTTCGCGCCAGGCCGTGGGTGAGCTGCTCGGCTGGCCGCTCGACCGCAACGGCGCCGTCATCGAGTGCTCCATCACCCGGCGCGTGACCAGCCTGCCGCTGACGATGTTCCGCGACCAGACCCTGGTCGCACTGGCCGGGGGCCGCGACAAGGGCCCGGCCATTCTCGCCGCGCTGCGCGGCGGCTGGCTCAAGGGGCTCATCACCGACGAGAACGCCGCCCGCTATATCCTCGAACACGAGTGCTGACCCGGCACGTTCCGAACATAGCCTAAAGTCTAAGGGCTTTTCTTTGCCTTTTCTCGCGCCGTGATCGATCATTTGATCGTTGACTGAGTAAATTGATCAAAACAACGACTCCGGCGACCAACAACAAGTGCCCCATGGGGCAAGCCCAGCACACAGGAGCCCGACATGAAGCTCGCTTACGCCTTTCCTCTGGCCGGTCTGGCCGTTGCCACTGCGGCCCAGGCCGAGACCATCACCGTGGCCACGGTCAACAACAACGACATGGTGATCATGCAGAGCCTGACCGAGGCCTTCGAGGAGGCCCATCCGGACATCGAGGTCAACTGGGTGGTGCTCGAGGAGAACGTGCTGCGTCAGCGCCTGACTACCGACATCGCCACCGACGGCGGTCAGTTCGACGTCATGACCATCGGCACCTACGAGGCACCGATCTGGGCCGAGCGCGGCTGGCTGGTCGCGCTCGATGACCTGCCCGAGGCCTACCGCGAGGATGACCTGCTCAAGCCGGTGCGCGACGGCCTCTCCCACGAGGGCACCCTCTACGCGCTGCCGTTCTACGCCGAGAGTTCGATGCTCTACTACCGCACCGACCTGTTCGAGGAGGCCGGCATCGAGATGCCCGAGCAGCCGAGCTGGGAGGAGGTGCGTGAATGGGCGGCCGAGCTGCACGATCCCGACAACCAGCTGGCCGGCATCTGCCTGCGTGGCAAGCCGGGCTGGGGCGAGAACATGGCGTTTGTCTCCACCCTGGTGAATACCTTCGGCGGACGCTGGTTCGACGAGGAGTGGAATCCCGAGCTCGACTCACCGGCCTGGCAGGAGGCGATCGCTTTCTACGTCGACCTGCTCGGCAACTATGGCCCGCCGGGGGCCAGCTCCAACGGTTTCAACGAGAACCTGGCGCTGTTCTCGCGCGGCAACTGCGCCATGTGGGTCGACGCCACCTCGGCCGCGGGCAAGCTCTACAACCCGGCCGAATCGCAGGTGGCCGATCGCCTCGGCTTCGCTCCGGCGCCGGTAGCCGAGACGCCCAAGGGGGCGCACTGGCTGTGGTCGTGGGCATTGGCCATCCCCGCCTCCTCGGAGAAGCAGGAGGCCGCCCAGGCCTTCCTGACCTGGGCCACCTCCCAGGAGTACATCGAACTCGTCGGCGAGAGCGAGGGCTGGACCAGCGTGCCGCCCGGCACACGCGAGTCGACCTACGAGAATGAGCGGTACCAGGAGGAGGCACCCTTCGCCGGCTTCGTCCTCGACGCCATCAATAGCGCCGATCCCACCGATTCGACGCTGGAGCCGAGCCCCTATGTCGGCGTGCAGTTCGTCGGCATCCCCGAGTTCCAGTCGATCGGCACCCAGGTGGGCCAGACCATCGCCTCGGCGCTGACCGGCGATACCAGCGTCGAGCAGGCGCTGCAGAGCGCCCAGCGCGCCACCGAGCGCACCATGCAGCGCGCCGGTTACTGATCCGGCGCACCCGACCTCGCCGGGGCCATGCCCCGGCGGCCAACCCCCAACCTGACGTGGTGATGTCATGAGCAAGACGCGCGCCTCGGGGCGTACCGTCGGCGGCCTGCGCTCGCTGTCCCTGCAGGCCCCTGCGGTCACGCTGTTGCTGCTGTGGATGCTGGTCCCACTGGGCATGACCGTATGGTTCTCGCTGCAGCGCTACAACCTGCTGATGCCCGGCATGGAGAGCTTTGCCGGCCTGGAGAACTACGAGTACCTGTTCACCGACCCGGCGCTGTGGCGTGCCATGGGCAATACCTTGCTGCTGGTGGGCTCGGTGCTGGTGATCACCGTGGGCGGCGGCGTGCTGCTGGCCGTGCTGTTCCAGCAGGAGTTTCCCGGCCGCGGCATCGCCCGGGTGCTGGCCATCTCGCCGTTCTTCGTCATGCCCACGGTCAGCGCGCTGGTGTGGAAGAACATGATGATGCACCCCTCCAATGGGGTGCTGGCGTGGCTCGCCGGGGTGTTCGGCCTGCCGGCGGTGGACTGGTTCTCGTCGCTGCCGCTGACCTCGATCATCATCATCGTTGCCTGGCAGTGGCTGCCGTTCGCGCTGCTGATCCTGCTCACTGCCATGCAGTCGCTCGACGACGACCAGGTCGAGGCGGCGCGCATGGACGGGGCGGGGCCCATCGCGGTGTTCTTCTACATCACGCTGCCGCACCTCAAGCGCGCCATCAGCGTGGTGATCATGATCGAGATGATCTTCCTGTTGACGATCTTCGCCGAGATCTACGTCACCACCTCCGGTGGGCCGGGGCTGGCCACCACCAATCTGGCCTTCCTGATCTACATCCAGGCGCTGCTCGACTTCGACGTCGGCCTGGCCTCCGCCGGCGGGGTAGTCGCCATCATCCTGGCCAATATCGTCGCCATCTTCCTGGTCCGGCTGGTGGCCAGGAACCTGGAAAGCTGAGGCGAGGAGCCGCTCATGACCACTTACAAGACCAAGCAGGCCCTGCCGGCCGAGGGACACCTGGCCACCACGCCAGCCAGCGAGGTGCGGGCCCGGCACACGCCGCTGGTGCCCAGCGTCGGTGCACGGCGGATCTGGCTCACGCTGCTGGGCTGGGGGATCGCACTGTTCATCTTCTTCCCCATCCTGTGGATGGTGCTGACCGGCTTCAAGAGCGAAGCCGAGGCAATCGCCGACCCCAGCCTGATCTTCACCCCGACGCTTGAGAGCTACGTCGCCGTGCAGGCCCGGGCCGACTACTTCAAGTTCGCCATGAACAGCGTGGTGGTGGCCTTCGGCTCGACCCTGCTGGCGCTGCTCATCGCCATACCATCGGCCTATGCCATGGCCTTCCTGCCCACCAAGCGCACCAAGGGCACGCTGCTGTGGATGCTCTCCACCAAGATGCTGCCGCCGGTGGGCGTGCTGGTGCCGATCTACCTGCTGTTCCGCGACGTCGGGCTGCTCGACACCCGCACCGGGCTGGTCATCGTCTACACCCTGATGAACCTGCCGATCGTGGTGTGGATGCTCTACACCTTCTTCAAGGACCTGCCGCGGGACATCCTCGAGGCGGGGCGCATGGACGGCGCCAGCACGCTGCAGGAGGTGCTCTACCTGCTGCTGCCGCTGACCCTGCCGGGCATCGCCTCCACCGGGCTGCTGTCGGTGATCTTGAGCTGGAACGAGGCGTTCTGGAGTCTCAACCTGACCTCCTCCAGCGCCGCCCCGCTCACCGCCTACATCGCCTCGTTCTCGAGCCCCGAGGGGTTGTTCTGGGCCAAGCTCTCCGCCGCTTCCACGATGGCCATCGCCCCGATCCTGGTGTTCGGCTGGCTCACCCAGAAACAGATGGTACGCGGCCTCACCTTCGGCGCCGTCAAGTAACGAGGTATTCCATGGCAACGCTACAGCTTCATAACATCGTCAAGCGCTTCGACGACACCGAGGTGATCAAGGGCGTCGACCTGGAGGTCAACGATCGCGAGTTCGTGGTCTTCGTCGGCCCCTCCGGCTGCGGCAAGTCGACCCTGCTGCGCATCATCGCCGGGCTCGAGAGCGCCACCAGCGGCGACATCATGATCGACGGCAAGCGCATCAACGAGGTCGGCCCCGCCGAGCGCGGCCTGGCGATGGTGTTCCAGAGCTACGCGCTCTACCCGCACATGACCGTCGAGGACAACATGGGCTTCAGCCTCAAGCTCGCCGGCGTACCCAAGGAGGAGCGTCGGCGCAAGGTGCGCGAGGCGGCCTCGATCCTGCAGCTCGAACCGCTGCTCGAACGCAAGCCCAAGGCGCTCTCCGGCGGCCAGCGCCAGCGCGTGGCCATCGGCCGCGCCATCGTGCGCAACCCCAGCATCTTCCTGTTCGACGAGCCGCTCTCCAACCTCGACGCCGCGCTGCGAGTGCAGATGCGCATCGAGCTGGCGCGCCTGCACGAGGAGCTCGACGCCACCATGATCTACGTCACCCACGACCAGATCGAGGCCATGACCATGGCCGACAAGATCGTCGTGCTGCAGGGCGGCGTGGTCGAGCAGGTGGGCTCGCCGATGGAGCTCTACCACCACCCGCGCAACCGCTTCGTGGCCGGCTTCATCGGTTCGCCGAAGATGAATTTCCTGCAGGTGAAGCTTGTGGAAGCCAGTCCCACAGGCGTCGAGGTTCGCTTGCCGGACGGTGCGACCTGCATAGTGCAGGTGGATGGCACTGGCCTGAACGATGAGTCACTGACGCTGGGCATACGCCCCGAGCACCTGCAGATCGATTCCGAAGGGCCGCTCTCGGGGCGCATCGAAGTGATCGAGCGTCTCGGCGGGGTCACCTCGCTCTACGTGCGCATGCAGGACACCCTGGTCACCGTGAGCGCCGACGGCAACGTCGAGAACCGGGTCGGCGATACCCTGCGCTTCGGCTTCGACCGCACCTGCGCCCATCTTTTCGATGCCGCGGACCTGGCCCTGCCCAGCCTGGCGCGCCACCCTCTGGCCGGGCTCAACCGCCAGGACAATCGTTCCCCGTCCGTGGCGGGCGGCCAATGAGCGGGGCGGGCATGGAGACACTGATCTTCGATTGCGACGGCGTGCTGGTGGACAGCGAGATCGTCGCCGAGGCCACGCTGGCCCAGCAGCTCGGCGAGCTGCTGCCGGACATCCCCGAGGACGTCGCCCTGCGCCAGGCGCTGGGCATGACCACCGCGGCGATCCTCGCGCAGCTGGAGCGGCAGAGCGTGCATCGGCTGCCGGCGGATGCGCTGGAGCGCATCGATGGCGCCATCGAGGCGCGTCTGGCCGAGGAGCTGCGTGCCGTCGAGGGGGTGGCGGAAACGCTGGCGCGGATCGAGCTGCCGCTGGCCATCGTCTCCAACAGCCGTCGCCGGCGGGTGCTGGCCTCGCTGGCCGTGACCGGACTCGACGCCCGGCTGGGCGAGGTGCCGCTGTTCACCGCCGACGAGGTCGAACGACCCAAGCCGGCCCCCGACCTCTACCTGCTGGCGGCGCGCCGGATGGGCCGGGCGCCGGGCGACTGCCTGGTGGTCGAGGACAGCGTTTCCGGCGTGACGGCGGCCCATGCCGCCGGCATGACGGTGATCGGCTTCACCGGCGCCAGCCATATCGAGGCGGGGCACGCCGAGCGGTTGCATCAGGCCGGGGCGTGGCGGGTCCTGCCGGCCATGCACGGTCTGGAGGCATTGATCCAGCAGTGGCGCGAGCAACGCCGCACCGGCGCGAAGGTGGCCACCAGCGAAACCAACGAGGAAAACCCGAGATGAAACTGCAGGACAAGGTGGCGGTAATCACCGGCGGCGCGCGCGGCATCGGCCTGGCCATCGCCGAGCGCTATCTCGCCGAGGGCGCACGGGTCGCCGTGGCCGATATCGACGTGGCGGCGGTGGAGGAAGCGGTGGCCGGCCTGAGTCCGCTGGGCGCCGAGCGCGTGATGGGCGTGCGCCTGGACGTCTGCGACGTCGACTCCATCCAGGCGATGGTCCAGGCGGTCACCCAGCACCTCGGTGCCATCGACATCCTGGTCAACAACGCCGCGGTATTCGACATGGCGCCGGTGCTCGAGGTCAGTGAAGCCAGCTTCGACCGCCAGTTCGCCGTCAACACCAAGGGCCTGTTCTTCACCCTTCAGGCGGTGGCCCGGCACATGGTGGCTCGCGGCGAGGGCGGGGCGATCATCAACATGGCCTCCCAGGCGGGGCGCCGCGGCGAGGCGCTGGTGAGCACTTACTGTGCCACCAAGGCCGCGGTGATCAGCCTGACTCAGTCGTGCGCACTCGACCTGATTCGCTACGGCATCCGGGTCAACGGCATCGCCCCGGGGGTGGTCGACACGCCGATGTGGGACGAGGTCGATGCGCTGTTCGCCCGCTACGAAAACCGACCGCTGGGCGAGAAGAAGCGCCTGGTCGGCGAGGCGGTGCCCTACGGCCGCATGGGGAAACCGGAGGATCACGCCGGGGCGGCGGTGTTCCTCGCCTCGGACGATAGTCACTATGTCATTGCTCAAACATTAAACGTGGACGGCGGTAACTGGATGAGCTGAAAAAATGAACCCCAATATCCATGACATGGCGGTGCGTTTATTGGAGGCCGCCGAGAACCGGCAACGCTTCATCGTCGCCCTGGCCGGGCCGCCGGGGGCGGGCAAGTCGTTCCTCTCCGAGTGGCTGTGCCGCGAACTCAACGAGCGGCAGGCGGGCATCGCCGCGGTGGTGCCGATGGACGGCTATCACCTCGACAACGCTATTCTCGAGCCGCTGGGGCAGCTGCCGATCAAGGGCGCCCCGGAGACCTTCGACCCCGACGGCCTCAGGCATGACCTGGAGCGCATTCGCCGCGCCGACAGGAGCGTAGCGGTGCCGGTGTTCGACCGCCCGCTGGACCTGGCCCGGGCCGGCGGACGCCTGATCACCCTCGAGCATCGCATCGTCATCGTCGAGGGCAACTACCTGCTGCTCGACCGCGACCCCTGGCGCGAACTCCACCCGCTGTTCGACATGACCCTGCTGCTCGAAGTGGCCGACGAAGTGCTCGAGGCGCGCCTGATCCAGCGCTGGTTGGGCATGGGCCAGGAGCAACAGGGCGCCGTCGACAAGGCGCGAAACAAGGACATGCTCAATGCCCGGCTGATCAAGCGCGAGTCCATCGCGCCGGACCTCTACTGGCGCTGACCCGCGACTCGCTCGGGCCGCCACCCATTTTTCGTTCATTGCCGCCTGCGGCAAGGAGTGCCCCTATGCCTGCTCTCAGCAACGCCACGCTTCAACGACTCGATCCGCGCATCGCCGTGCCGCGTTATGACCGTCGTGAGGTGACGCCGGGCATCGTCCATATCGGCGTCGGCGGTTTTCATCGCGCCCACCAAGCCATGTACCTCGACGAGCTGATGAATCGCGGCGAGGCGCTTGACTGGGGCATCGTCGGCGTCGGCGTGCTGCCGGGCGATCGCCGCATGCACGAGGTCCTGGCCGCTCAGGATCACCTCTACACCCTGGTAGTGAAGCACTCCGGCGGCGAGCGCGAGCCGCGGGTGATCGGCGCCATGCTCGACTACCTGTTCGCCCCCGACGACCCCGAAGCCGTCATCGAGCGCATGGCCGACCCCGCCATTCGCATCGTCTCGCTGACCGTGACCGAGGGGGGCTACAACTTCCATCCCGTCAGCGGCGAGTTCGACATCGACAACCGCGACGTCCAGCACGACCTGGACAACCCCGAGGCCTCGCGTACCGTATTTGGCCTGGTGGTCGAGGCCCTGGTGCGGCGGCGCGCGCGTGGCCTGGCGCCGTTCACGATCATGTCCTGCGACAACATCCAGGGCAACGGCGAGGTGGCCAGGCGCATGTTCGCCGCCTTCGCCCGGGCCCGTGACCCGGCGCTGGGCGAGTGGCTAGAGACCGAGGTGGCTTTCCCCAATGCCATGGTCGATCGCATTACGCCGGTCACCCAGGCGGACGACATCGCCGAGCTGGCCGGCGAGTTCGGCGTCGAGGATGCCTGGCCGGTGGTGTGCGAGCCCTTTACCCAATGGGTGCTGGAGGATCATTTCGCCTGCGGCCGGCCAGCCCTCGAGCAGGTCGGCGTGCAACTGGTCGAGGACGTGGTGTCCTATGAGCTGATGAAGCTGCGCCTGCTCAATGCCAGTCACCAGGCGCTGTGTTACTTCGGCACCCTGGCGGGCTATCGCTATGCTCACGAGGTGTGCCGCGATCCGCTGTTCGTCGACTTCCTGCTCGGCTACATGCGTCACGAGGGCAGCCCGACGCTGGCGCCGGTGCCGGGGGTGGATCTCGAACAGTACCGCCAGACCCTGATCGAGCGCTTCGCCAACCCCGAGATCAAGGACACCCTGGCGCGACTGTGCGCCGAAAGCTCCGATCGGATTCCCAAGTGGCTGGTGCCGGTGATTCGCGAGCAGCTCGAGGCAGGCGGCGAGATCCGCCGCAGCGCCGCGGTGGTGGCGAGCTGGGCGCGCTACGCCGAGGGCGTCGATGAGCAGGGCGAACCGATTGCGGTGGTCGACCGCCTCAAGGAGGAACTGATGGCCCTGGCCGCCGAGAATCGCACGCGGCCCACCGCCTTCATCGGCAACCGCGAGCTGTTCGGCGACCTGGTCGAGCACGAGCGCTTCCGCGACGCCTACCTGGCGGCGCTCGAGAGCCTGCACGAACGCGGCGCGCGCGCTACCCTTGAAACCCTGGTCGGGGAGTGAGGAGCGGCGGCATGTACATCGGGGTGGATTGCGGTACCCAGAGCACCAAGGTCGTGGTGGTCGACGTCGAGGGCGAGACGATCCTCGCCGAGGCGAGTCGTCCCCATCGCCTGGTGGAGGGGGCGAACGGGCGTCGCGAGCAGGCGCCGGAGGAGTGGCTCGAGGCCTTCCGCGGCGCCTTCGAGGAGGCCATGGGCCGGGCCGGCATCGCTCGCGGGGCGATCCGTGCCATCGGCGTCTCCGGCCAACAGCACGGCATGGTGGCACTGGATGCCGAAGGCCTGCCGGTGCATCCCGCCAAGCTGTGGTGCGACACCGAGACGGCGGCGCACAACGCCGCGCTGGTCGAGCGCCTGGGCGGGGCGGCGGGCTGTCTCGAGAAGCTCGGCCTGGTGCTGCAGACCGGCTACACCGCCTCCAAGCTCGCCTGGCTGCGCGATACCAACCCGGCTGCCTATCGACGTATCGACGCCATCCTGCTGCCCCACGACTACCTCAACTACTGGCTCACCGGCGAGAAGGTGGCGGAGGCGGGCGACGCTTCCGGCACCGGCTACTTCGATACCCGTTCGCGGCGCTGGCGCCGTGACGTCTTCGCCGCGATCGCCCCGGAGCTCGATCCCTCGCGTGTGCTGCCGCGCCTGATCGACTCCCGCGAGCCTGCCGGCACGCTGCGCCCGGAGGTCGCCCGCGAACTGGGGCTGGGCGAGGGCGTGCTGGTCGCGAGCGGAGGGGGCGACAACATGCTCGGTGCCATCGGCACCGGCAACATTGCCCCCGGCATCGTCACCCTGAGCCTTGGCACCTCGGGCACGGTGTGTGCCTATTCGCCCGAGCCGGTGCTTGCCGCGAGCGACATGGTGGCCAACTTCTGCGCCAGCCATGGCGGCTGGTTGCCGCTGATCTGCACCATGAACGTGACCTCCGCCAGTACCCTGGTGCGCGAACTCTTCGACCTCGACCTGGTCGCCTTCGGCGAGCGCCTGGCCGCCGCCCCGATCGGTGCCGAGGGCGTGACGGTGCTGCCGTTCTTCAACGGCGAGCGGGTCCCGGCGCTGCCGCACGCCTCGGCCAGCTTCCTGGGACTCGACAGCCGCAACCTGACCCAGGCCAACCTGTGCCGGGCGGTGGTGGAGAGCGCCACCTTCGGCCTGCGCTATGGCCTCGAACTGCTCGGACCGCTGGCCGCCGGGGCGAGCCAGATCCGCCTGATCGGCGGCGGCGCCAAGAGCCCGCTATGGCGCCAGATGGTGGCCGACGTGACGGCGACCCAGGTGGTCTGCCCGCAAGTGACAGATGCCGCCGCGCTCGGGGCGGCGCTCCAGGCGGCCTGGTGTGAGCGTCCGGACGCCACGCTGCCCGCGCTGTGCGAGCGTCTGGTGCATCTCGACGAGGCCTCGCTGGCCGAGCCGAAGGCGACCAGCGTAAGCGCCTACGAGACGGTCTACGCCCGCTATCGCGAGGCGCTGGCCGCCCAGCACGGCATTCCGGCCTGATCCCTTCCTTCCTCAGCCTACGGAGCATTTTCCATGACGACTCGACTCGACGCCCTCAAGCAACATTCGCTGGTCGTCGCCGACACCGGCGACCTCGAGGCCATTCGTCGCTACCAGCCGCAGGATGCCACTACCAATCCCTCGCTGCTGCTCAAGGCCTTCGACCTGCCGGGCTACCAGGCGCTGATCGAGGAAGAGCTCGCCGCGGTCAAGGGCGAGACCCGCGACCCGCGGGCCCGGATCGAGCGAGCCGTGGACCGCCTGGCCGTGGCCAAAGGGGCGGAAATTGCCAAGTGGGTGCCGGGGCGGGTGTCCACCGAAGTGGCCGCCAAGCTCTCCTTCGACACCGCGGCCAGCGTGCGCAAGGCCCATGAGCTGATCGAGCTGTACGAGCGCCGAGGCGTCGGCCGCGAGCGGGTGCTGATCAAGCTGGCTTCCACCTGGGAGGGCATTCGCGCCGCCGAACGACTCGAGCGGGAGGGCATCAACTGCAACCTCACGCTGCTGTTCAGCGACGCCCAGGCCCAGGCCTGCTTCGATGCCGGCGTGTTCCTGATCTCGCCGTTCGTCGGCCGGGTCACCGACTGGTACAAGAAGGAGACCGGCAAGGAGTACGCGCCGGATGAGGATCCCGGGGTGAAGTTCGTGCGCAGCGTGTGCGAGCGCGCCGGTCGTGGCGGCTATGACACCGTGGTGATGGGAGCGAGCTTTCGCACCAGCGGCCAGGTACTGGCGCTGGCCGGTTGTCATCGCCTGACGATCTCCCCGGCGCTGCTCGAAGAGCTGGCCTCGCAGCAGGGTGACGTCGACAAGCGGGTGACGTTCCCATCTCCCGGCGAGCGCCCCGCGCCGCTCACCGAGCCCGCGTTCCGCTGGCAGCACAACCAGGACGCCATGGCCAACGACAAGCTGGCCGAAGGCATTCGCCGCTTCGCCGAGGATCAGGAGCAGCTCGAACGGCGCATTGCCGAGCGGCTGGGCTGACCACAACGCATTCCCTTGTCCATGATCCAGATCAGGGTTTCGGCTTTCGGGCCGCAACCCTATCCGTTTGCGACACTGTTCTTGGTCCCGGCGACGGCCCGGATTGCTCTGTCGAAGGCGACTTAGGGGCTTTGCGAGGAGCTAAATGGAAAGAAGTCAGAATTTTCAATATTTTTTTGGTCTTAAATTCCAAGAATTTGCCTTATTGCAGGATAATAATGCTTTTTTTTGGCTTGCGAAGGCGCATTGACCGCTTTTTTTCGGCTCGGTACATATTGGCCTGCCAACCACAACAACCGAGAGAGCCAAGATGTTCGCGACCCGCAAGATCCTGCCACGCCTGAGCGCTCTGACTCTGGGGGTCTGCCTGATAGGCAGCACCCTGGCCGCCGAAGCCGCTACTCTGCGCCTGGCCACCGACTCCGGCACCCAGGGCTCGCCGGCTGGTGATACCCTCGACGAGTGGAGCCGACTGATCGAGGAGAAGTCGGGCGGTGAACTCGAGGTCGAGGTCTACTATCAGAACGAGCTGGGCGGCCAGCAGGAGGTCTTCGACTTGCTGGTGGCCGGCGGTATCGACATGATGCTCAGCTGGCCGATGACTGCCTACGACAAGCGCATCGGGATCATTTATACCCCCTACATGACGCTCTCCTGGGACGAGGCCATTGAGGCCTACAGCCCGGGTGGCTGGGTCAACGAGCTGCTCGGCGACGTCTTCGCCGACATCGGCCTGAAGTTCTTCGGCCCCTGGCCCGAGGGCTTCAACGGCGTGGCCTCGCGCGGTCAGTACGCGCTGGACATGGAGAGTGCCGACGGCCTGACCGTGCGCACCATGACCGTCTTCCCGGCCCCGCAGACCATGCAGGCGCTGGGCTACCAGACCGCCGCCATCGATTGGGGCGAGGTCTATACCGCCTTGCAGACCGGCGTGGTGGACGGCGAAGCGGGCAACGTCATCTACTGGCCCTACGAGTACTTCCGCGACACCTTGGACTACTACGTCCACACCAAGCACTTCTTCATGACTGGCATCCTGACCATGAACATGGGCTCCTACGAGCGCCTGAGCGAGGCGCACCAGCAGGTGGTCAGCGAGGCGGCCCGCGAGGTCATGGAGCAGCAGTTCGTCGACGCCCGCGAGCGCGACGAGCACTACATCGCCAAGGCGCAGGAAGAGGGCATGGAGTATTTCGCCTTGCCCGAGGAGACCCTCGAAGATTTTGCCCGCCGCGCCCGTGAGCAGGTCTGGCCGCTCATGGAGGAGGAGCTGGGTACCGAGATCATGGACACCGTCCGCGCCAACGCCACCCCGCTGTGACGTTCTCCTCCTGAACCCTGGCGCCGGCCCGTCTTCCGGGTCGGCGTCCCCGTTGTGAGGGCCCTCGCATGCAATCCTTCCTCAAGGCCTTGGACGAGAAGGTCGGCTGGCTGCTCAACGCCGTCGCCTTCGTGACGAGTCTGCTCGTCGTCGGGCTGATGCTATTCCTGATACTGGCACGCTATGTCTTCGGTTGGTCACTGGTCGGCACCCTGGAGCTGGTCATGCTCTTTGGCATGTGGCTCTACATGACCGGTGCGATGATCGCCAGCCGGCGCCGCGAACACCTGGTGGTGGACTTCCTCGAACTGCAACTGCGCGATGCGCGCCTCAAGGCGCTGCACAAGACCCTGGTAGCGGTGATCGTGGCCATCATCAGCGCCTGCTTCGTCTACTGGGCTCAGCGCATGCTGGCTTGGGGCATCGAGCGGCCTCAGCACACCCCGGAGCTGTCGATCCCGCTGTGGGTCTCCCAGGCGGCCATCATGCTCGCCAGCGTCGGCTGCTTCTGCTATGCCCTGCGCGATGTGTGGCAGGGCATCGCGGCACTCCGCGGTGCCCGTTCCGGCTATGCGATGGCCGGGGAGGAGTCGTGATGGAAGGCCTGTTCGCGATCCTGCTGCTGCTGCTCCTGATGGGACTGGGCGTGCCCGTCGCCTGGTCTTTCGCCGGGGTGTTGGCCTACCTGGCCATGGCCTACGACGCCAACCTCGATACCCTGATGATGCAGGGCTTCCGCTCGGTGGATTCGGTGATCCTGATCGCGCTGCCGCTGTTCGTGCTGACCGGTTACCTGATGCAGAGTGGTGGCATCGCCAGCCGCCTGGTCACCTTCATCGAGACCTTGGTGGGCCGGCGTCGCGGGGGAATGGGGGCGTCCATGGTGCTGGCCTCCGGGGTGTTCGGCGCCATCGCCGGCACCGCCACCGCGGCGGTGGCCTCCATCGGCACCATCATGATCGGCCCGCTGGAGCAGCGTGGCTACCCCCGCGGCTACTCCTCGGCGCTGCTCGGCATCTCCTCGCTGCTCGGCATTCTGATCCCGCCCTCCATCACCATGATCCTCTTCGCGGTGGTGACGCGACAGTCGGTAGCGGCGTTGTTCGCGGCCACGGTGGGCCCGGCGTTGCTGCTGATCGCGGGATTGATCCTTGCCAACCGCTTCGCCGCGGGCCGGCTGTTCCAGGAGATCGCCAGCGAGGGCCTGGCCAGCGGCCAGGCGCCCTCCAAAGTGCGGGCCACCTGGCGGGCACTGCCGGCGTTGAGCCTGCCGTTCATCATCCTCGGCGGCATCTACGGTGGTGTCTTCACACCTACCGAGGCGGCGGCCGTGGCGGCCTTTGCGGCCATCGTCATCGGCTTCCTGGTCTACCGTGACCAGTCGTTCAAGCACTTTTCGCGCAGCGTGATCGCCGCCTCGGAGACCACCGGCTCGATCATCCTGATCTTGTTGTTCTCCTTCATGATCGGCCGAATCCTGGCCTTCGAGCGCGTGCCGCAGGACCTCACCGAGCTGATCACCACCCTGATCGATAATCCCTTGCTGATCCTGATCGCGGTGAATATCTTCCTGATCGTGGCCGGCGCCATCCTCGACGACGTTTCGGTAACGGTGGTAGTGGCCCCGCTGTTCCTGCCGCTGATGGTGGACACCGGCATTCATCCGGTGCATTTCGGTGCGATCGTCGCTTGCTCGGTGGTGATCGGCGCCAACAGCCCGCCGGTGGCGCCGATCCTCTACATGGCCTGCCGCATCGGCCGGGTGTCGATTCACAAGACCTTCGCGCCGGCGCTGCAACTGATCGCCTTCGTGGGTATACCAATAATGCTGGTGACCACCTTCGTGCCCGAGCTGTCGCTGTTCCTTCCGCGTCTGCTGGGCTTTCTCTAAGGCACAAACCGAAGCACGTCGCCACGGGTTTTCTGAACCCGTGGCCATTCCGTTAGAGTTCCGCCAGCTTCCACACGTCGTAGGCCGGCTCCTCGTAGGGGTGCGCGCGGCGCAGGGCG
This sequence comes from Billgrantia sulfidoxydans, assembly GCF_017868775.1. Lineage (NCBI taxonomy): Bacteria > Pseudomonadati > Pseudomonadota > Gammaproteobacteria > Oceanospirillales > Halomonadaceae > Billgrantia > Billgrantia sulfidoxydans. The sequence goes on from NZ_CP053381.1 coordinate 1,355,615, forward strand.
TCGACGGCAGCGCGGATGAGGTGATCCTCGCAGACCAGTTCCACCTTCACTTCCTCCACCTTCGCCAGGTCGCCGACCCGGCCGATGTGCGGGTCGGCGCCGGCGAGCGGGCGAAACTGACCGGTGCCGCGGGTCTCGAAGCAGCACGCTTCGTAGTCGCCGATGCGCCCGGCGCCGCTGGCGAACACGGCTTCCTTGACCGTTTCGGCATCCTCGAGCGGAACGTAGAAGGCAAGCTTGTACATCGTCTCTTCTCCTTGCAGTGCATGGCCCTCTCCATGATACGTCGTCGCGTGAAGAAGACTACGTGCTGCCGGGCGCGGAAAAAATACTTGTCCAAACTTTATACAGGATATAAGTTGTGTATAGGGTTTGGTCGGCTCGACGCGAACCCTCATCGTTCACCCCATGAGGTACGTAAAGATGACGACGTTGCAACGAGTGGCCATCGGTTGGGTGGGAGCAGGCATGCTGGGTGTCGCCTTGGCGGGCACCGTCCAGGCCGATCATCATGGCGACAAGCAGGATATCGTCGATACCGCGGTCGCAGCCGGGCAGTTCGAGACGCTGGCGGCGGCCCTGGAGGCGGCCGGCCTGGTGGAGACGCTCAAGGGCGAGGGCCCCTTCACCGTGTTCGCCCCCACCGACGAGGCCTTTGGCAAGCTGCCCGAAGGTACCGTGGAGAGCCTGCTCGAACCCGAGAACCGTGAGCAGCTCCAGGCCGTGCTGACCTATCACGTGGTGCCGGGGAAGGTCATGGCCGCTGATGCCATGAACCTCGACAGCGCGACGACGGTACAAGGCCAGGACCTCACCATTACCACCATGAACGGCAGCGTGATGATCGACGACGCCAATGTGATCCAGGCCGACATCGAGGCCAGCAACGGCGTGATCCATGTGATCGACAGCGTGCTGATGCCCGAGTGACGGCCATCTTCTCCGTGTCCGCCTTGCCACCCTTCGGGGTGGCTTTTTGCTGAGCTTGGGCAGCACCGACGGGCATGGCATGGTGGCGTGGTGCCACCGTACCGATCGGCAAGGAGACATCATGGAACGAACGCTGGCTGACCTGCTGGACACCCTGGGGCTCTCTTCCCGGGGGGAACTGCAAACGCTTGGGGGCGGCGACATCGCTGCCGTCTACCGACTGGAAACGTCGCAGGGAGCGGTAGTGGTCAAGCGCGACGACCCCAGGCGCGTGGCAGGCGAGGCGGATGGCCTGCTCGCCTTGCGCAAGGCGCAAAGCGCTCTGATCGTGCCCGAGGTGCTGGGCGTCGACGGCGGCTGGCTGATTCTTGAGGCGCTCGAAGCGGGGGCGCGTACGCCGCGCGCTGCCGCGGCGCTGGGCGAGGGGCTTCGCCAACTGCACGCTCACACCGCCGGCGAGCATGGCTGGCCGAGGGACAATGCCTGCGGACGCACGCCGCAACCCAATGCGCCACTCGCCGACGGGCGTGAGTTCCAGCGCGAGCGGCGCCTGCTGCCGCTGGCCCGGGCCTGCCAGGAGCGCGGCCTGATGGAGAGCCGGCTACTCGGGCGCATCGAAGCCGTGGCGCAGGCACTGGAGACCTGGCTGCCCGATGCGCCGGCCTGCCTGCTGCACGGTGATCTGTGGTCGGGCAACGTGCTCTACACGCCGCGGGGGCCAGCGATCATCGACCCGGCGGTGTATCGCCATTACCCCGAGGTGGACCTGGCCATGCTGACGCTGTTCGGCTCGCCCGGCGAGGCGTTCTTCGAGGCCTACTGGGAGGGCCGAGAGCCGACCGACTGGCCGCGACGCGAGTCGCTGTTCCAGCTCTATCCGCTGCTCAATCACCTGCTGCTGTTCGGCGGCGGTTATCGCGGCGGTGTCGAACGGGCGGTGGCTGCTCTCGAACATGTCGATCGATAGCCGGCCTATACTGGGAAACCTGGCCGAGCATGCTTGCCATGGCCATCGGCGGGGAGGAAAAGGCGATGAACGACCTGTTGCGGTTGCAGCGAACCAGCCGGTTGGCACCGATACTGGCGGCTTGGCTCGCCGTGTGGGGGACCGCCATGGCCGCCTCCGGGCCTGGTGAACGACTCCATGTGTCCGGATTCCAACCGGTGGTCTCGCCGATGGCCTGGCATCGTGAGCACTGGCGCCGGCACCGTCGGGACCCCGGCTTTACCGTTGAGCTGCCCTGGGCGCTGTTCGATCCCTACTTCTCCTGGGGGCAGGCCCCCCGACCTGTCGAGCCGCCACGCCCCGCGCCGCTGGCCCCGCGCCAGCGTGGCGAGATGTGGCGCGACGACGTGGTAGGCAGTGGCCGTGGCGGCCGCTTCGAGGAGCATCCCGAAGGGCGCATTCTGCGCAGCCGGCCACGTGGCGACTGAGCCTTCTCGATTTACATCCATACAGGCATGAATGTAAAATTTGTCGAACCTTGACGACTCCACGGGAACGACGCACATCATGAAAAGAACCTCTCGACTTGGCCGGGCCACGCTGATGGTGCTGGCCGCCAGTCTGTTGCTGGCCGCCTGTGGCCAGGAAGAGAACCCCGAGGCGCAGCAGCAGGCGGCCGCGCAGCGCCAGCCGCATCCCGTCGAGGTCGTGGCGATCGAGCGTCAGGACATCGCACTGGAAAAGTCCTACCCGTCGCTGTTGCGCAGCGACGACGAGGTTACCCTCGTGGCGCGCATCACGGGCAATCTCGAGGAGCGCCATTTCGAGCCCGGCGAGCAGGTCGAGAGAGGCCAGCGGCTCTTCTCCATCGAGCCCGACGTCTACCAGGCGGCGGTGAACCAGCACGAGGCCAACCTGCAGAGCGCCCAGGCCGAACTGTCCCGTGCCCAGCGCGACGCCGAGCGCTTCGAGCGCCTGCTGAGCCAGAACTCGGTGAGCCAGCAGCAGGTCGACCAGGCGCGCGCGGAGCTGGGCGTCGCGCGCGCTGCCGTGGCCCAGGCCGAGGCGGCGCTGGCCAGCGCCCGCATCGACTTGGCCTACGCCGAGGTCGCTGCGCCGGTGTCGGGCGTGATCGGCCTGGCGCAGATCAATGTCGGCAACCTGGTGAGCCCCGGTACCGTCCTGGCTACCATCACTCCGCTGGATCCGCTGGAGGTGCGCTTCCAGTTGCCCCAGCGCGACGCTCTCGAGCTGCGCCAGCAGCTGAACGGCCGCGGCGGCGAGTCGATACGTGCCACGTTGAACGTTCCCGGCGGTAGCGGCGCGGCCGCCCAGCAACTCGAAGGCCAGCTCGATTTCCTCGGCTCGCGCGTGGACGAACGCACCAGCACGGTCCAGGCGAGCGCCTCCTTCGCCAATCTCGACACCCGAGTGCTGCCCGGCCAGTTCGCCCGCGTCAGCCTCGAGGGGCTCAAGCGCTTCGACGTGCTGGCGGTACCCGAGATCGCCGTGACCCAGGGCCTGATGGGGCCCCAGGTGTTCGTGCTCGACGAGGACGACGTGGCCCGTTCGCGCACCGTGGAGCTCGGTGAAGTGGCGGGCCCGTGGCAGATCGTCCGCGGCGGCCTGGAGCCCGGCGAGCGGGTGGTGGTGGGCGACCCGGCCGGCATCGAACCCGGCACGCCCATCGACCCCCGGCCCTTCGAAGGCGATGCCGAGACCCTGGTCGAAGAGGTCGAGCAGGCCGAAGCCGAGGCGGAGCGACAGGCCGCCGAGGCCATGCAGGAGCAGGAAGCCGCCGAGGCCATGCCTGGGGAGGATGCCGCCGAGGGCGGTGAGGACGACGCATGAATTTCTCCAACTTCTTCATCAAGCGCCCGATCTTCGCCACGGTGCTGGCGATCATCCTCACCGTGATGGGGGTGGTGAGCATGCGGGTGCTGCCCATCGAGCAGTATCCCAGCGTGGTGCCGCCCACGGTGTCGGTGCGGGCCCAGTTCCCGGGGGCCGATGCCGAGACGGTGGCGCAGACGGTGGCTGCACCGCTGGCCGAAGCGATCAACGGCGTCGAGGACATGCTCTACATGACCTCGACCAGCGGCGACAACGGCTCCATGAGCCTCGACGTGGCCTTCGACATCGGCACCGACGGCGACATCAACACGATCAACGTCAACAATCGGGTGCAGGGCGCACTGTCGCGCCTGCCCGAGGCGGTGCAGGCCCAGGGCGTGACGGTGGAGCTGCGTTCCAGTTCGATCCTGATGCTGGTGTCGCTGATCTCGCCGCAGGGCGACTACGACAACGTCTTCATGCAGAACTACGCCACGCTCAACATCCTCGACGAGCTGCGCCAGGTGCCCGGCGTGGGCGAGGCCGAAGTGCTCGGCGGCGGCGAGTTCGCCATGCGCGTGTGGATGGACCCCGACAAGCTGGCCCAGTACGACCTGACCCCCACCGAAGTGGCCAGGGCCATTCGCGCCCAGAACACCGAGGTGCCGGCGGGCAACCTGGCGGCCACGCCGCAGCGCGATCCCCGTGCGTTCACCTATACCATCACCGCCGGCGGGCGCCTCAGCGATGTCGAGGACTTCCGCGATATCTTCCTGCGCTCCAATCCCGACGGCTCTGCGCTGCGCCTGGACGACGTGGCGCGCATCGAGCTGGGGGCCTCCTACTACGGCGTTCAGGCCCGCCTGAACGGCGCCACCATGACGCCGATCATCATCAACCAGCAGCCGGGTGCCAACGCGCTGGAAACGGCCCAGGCGGTGCAGGACACCATGGCCGAGCTGGAGTCGCGCTTCCCTCCCGGGCTCGAATACGTAGTGCCCTACGACACCACGCTGTTCATCGGCGCCTCGGTGGACACGGTGACCAAGGTGTTCATCGAGGCGTTCCTGATCGTCGGCGTGATCCTGTTCATCTTCCTGCAGAACTGGCGCTTCACGGTGATCGCCATGTCGGTGGTGCCGGTGTCGGTGCTGGCCACCTTTGCCGGCTTCTACCTGTTCGGCTTCTCGATCAACCTGCTGACGCTGTTCGCGCTGGTGCTCTCGATCGGCATCGTGGTCGACGACGCCATCCTGGTGGTGGAGAACGTCGAGCGCGTGCTCAGCGAGGACGACGAGATCACGGTGACCCAGGCGACCATCCGCGCCATGAAGGAAGTGGGCGGCCCGGTCATCGCCACCTCGCTGATCATGGCGGCGGTATTCGTGCCGGTGGCCTTCCTCGGCGGCTTCACCGGCCAGATCTACCAGCAGTTCGCGATCACCGTGGCGGTCTCGGTGGCCTTCTCGGCGCTGATGGCGTTGACCTTCACCCCGGCGCTCTCGGCGCTGTTCATCAAGCACAAGCCGAAGGGGGTGGGGGAGTCCCGGCTGAAGCGGGCACTCAATACCCCGCTACGGCTGTTCGACCGACTGTTCGCCGGCGTGACCGCCGTCTACATGTGGCTGGTCAAGGTGCTGGTGCGCTTCTGGGGGCTGGCGCTGTTGCTGACGGCGCTGGTCATCGGCGCTTCCTGGTGGCTCTACCAGATCACGCCCTCGACCCTGGTGCCCGAGACCGACCAGGGCATCGTGCTGGCCAGCGTCCAGCTGCCCGACTCCGCCTCCCTGGCGCGCACCCAGAGTTACATGGACGAGCTCAGCTCGCGCATCGAGGAGGTTCCCGGGGTGCGGTACTCCACCGCCGTGGCCGGTTACGACATTCTCTCGAGCTCGGTCAACACCGCGCGGGGGATCATGTTCATCAACATGGAGCCCTGGGACGAGCGTGAGCTGACCGCGACCCAACTGGTGGGGCGGATCATGCAGCTGGGCGCGGAGATCCCGGGCGGTTCGGCCATGGCGTTCAACGTACCGCCGATCATGGGGCTCTCCACCACCGGTGGCTTCACCGGCTACCTGCAGTCGTTCGAGGGGGCCTCGCCGCAGGAGCTGTTCCAGGCCTCGGTGCAGGTGATGCAGGCGGCCAACCAGCATCCCGCCCTGCAGCAGGTGTTCACTACCTTCAACGTCAACGTGCCGGGCTATCGCGCCGTGATCGACCAGCAGAAGGCGCTGAGCTACGGCGTGGCGTTGGAAGATCTGAACGCGACCCTGTCGAACACCTTCGGCAACGGCTTCGTCAACTTCTTCAGCTACCAGAACCGCAACTTTCAGGTCTACCTGCAGAACGAGGACAACTTCCGCAAGACCCCGGACGATGTCAGCAGCGTCTACGTGCGCGGCGGCAACGGCGAGCGCATCCCGCTCTCGGAGTTCGTCACGCTCGAGCGCCAGGCCAAGCCGGCGGTGGTATCGCGCTTCGGCGTCTATCTGGGGGCGCAGTTCCAGGGCGGCCCCGCGCCGGGCTACAGCTCGGGCCAGGCGATCGCCGCCATGGACGAGATCGTCGAGGAGACCCTCGGCGGCGGCTGGGGCATGGGCTGGACCGGCACCGCCTACCAGGAGAGCCAGCTCGGCAATACCGCCACGCTGGCCATCGTGTTCGGCATCCTGATGGTATTCCTGATCCTGGCGGCGCAGTACGAGAGCTGGTCGCTGCCGCTGGCGGTGCTCACGGCGACGCCCTTCGCCTTCCTCGGCGGCATCGGCGGCATTGTCCTGCGCGGGCTCGACACCAGCGTCTACGTGGAGATCGGCATGCTGGTGGTGGTGGGCCTGGCGGCCAAGAACGCTATCCTGATCGTCGAATTCGCCGAGCTGCAGCGCAGGGAGCAGGGCAAGTCGATCCGCGAGGCGGCCATCACCGCGGCCGAGCTGCGCTTCCGGCCGATCGTGATGACCTCGCTGGCATTCATCTTCGGTACCCTGCCGCTGGCGTTGGCGAGCGGGGCGAGCGATGTCAGCAGCCACCACATCGGCACCACCGTGGCGGTGGGTATGGCCTCGGTGGCGGTGCTCGGCAGCCTCTTCGTACCGAGCTTCTACGCCGTGATCGCCCGCATCTCCGACTGGCTCCGCCATCGGCTGTGGGGCCGGCGCGAGATGACAGCCGAGCACTGAGCGGCCATCATGCCGCCGGCAGCTGACGGGGCGCCATCCTGCGGGATGGCGCCCCGTTTCATTGCGTGAGCGGCAGCATGTCCGACGCGGGGCCCCATGGGCTAGGCTGATGGTGAGCCGAGCGAGAACTAAGGAGGCCGTCATGGAAGCGCTGCGTCAGATCGCCCTGAGTTTTCCCGTCGTCGTCTTCAGCGCCCTGCTGCCATTGGTGCTGCTCTACTGGCTGCTGGTGCTGCTGCGCCTGGCGCCGCTGGAACTGTTCGCCCGCGACAGCCTGAAGGGGGATCATCTGGCAAGCACCATGGTGGCGCTGGGCTTCGCCGGCGTACCGGTGACCTTTGCCCTTAGCGTGCTGTTGGCACTGGCGGGGGGGATCACGCTGACGATCGAGCTGGCCGTGCTGCGCTGGTTGCCGCTGGGGCTATTCCGCATTCCGGTGGGTGTGGCGGCGCTGTGGGCGGCCTTCGTGCTTGCTTCGCCCGTGGCGGCGGGCCTGTGCCATGCGCTGCATCGCCGCTTCCATCGGCTGGCGCAGGCGCAGCCGCGCTGCCTGCTGGGCGAAGTCGTGCAGGTACGCTCCGCGCCCGATGCGCAGGGCTGGGCCACGGCCACCCTGGACGACGACCCGGCGTGCGAGGTTCGCCTGCACGCCAAGCCCGACGACCTGCCCCTTCCGGGCGAGCGGCGGGTACTGGTCAAGTACGTGGCCGGTGAGGGCGCCTACCGCAGCGTGGCGCAGCGCCGCTACTGCGAGGCGCGCGAGCACCTGCGGCGGATGCGCCTGGCCCGCGGCGGCACCGGGGCGGGACATGGCGGCGCTCAGGCGCCCTTGTAACCTCGTTCCTACGAGGAAGAGCGCAGCAGCCGCAGCTGCGTTTCGATGAGCTGTGCGCCTCGCTCCTGCAGGCTGAAGGTCTCGTAGTTGCGCAGCCAATCGTGGAACAGGCCGCCGAGGATGGCCTGCAGCAACCTGGCTGCCACTTCGGGTGAGAGGTCCTGGCGCAGATGGCCCATGCGGGCGGCACTGGTGAAATAGCCGAGCAGGGCGCCGCAGGCCTCCTCGGCCATCTCGTTCTGCATCGCCAGCGGGTCGATCTCGGCGAAGGTTTCGCAATGGTGGATCAGGATCGCGTGCACGCGGCGATAGCGCGGCTGCTCGAGGCGCGCGAAACCGCTCAAGCAGGCCTGACGGATGGCTTCCAGTGGTTTGTTGGCGAGTTCCGGGTCGCCGATCTCCTCGACCAGTTCCTCGAACGGCATGCGTACCCGCTGCAGCATGGCGCGGAACAGGTCGGCCTTGTTCTTGAAGTGCCAGTACACGGCGCCACGGGTCATACCGGCCTCGCGGGCGATCTGCTCCAGCGAGGTGCGGGCCACGCCACGTTCGAGGAAGACAGCCTCGGCGGCATCGAGCAGGGCTTCGCGTGTGGCGGCGGCTTCTGCCTTGGTACGTCGGGCCATGGTGGGGCGGTTCTCCTCGGCACTGCAATGTTTTTGTCATTCTAACCCAAGCATGAGTCGCTTACATTCGTATATGTATGTCATGCTTTCCGGTGTGACGCCATCGCCCCCTGTCCCTCGTATTCCACGCAGTGGCAAGGTATAACGGATCGAACACTGTTCTGCTTCTGGAAGGGCCCATGCCCCGCGCATCTTTTGAGCTCAACGGCATCAGGATCAATCCCGGCAGCCGCCTTCAAGTCGACGTGCCGGTAGCGCGACTCTACACTCATGCTCCGCTGCACATCCCCGTCGAGGTGGTGCATGGTCGCCGCCAGGGACCGGTCATGCTGGTCTGCGGTGGTATTCATGGCGACGAGATCAACAGCGTCGAGATCGTGCGCCGGCTGATGCGCTCGCGCCAGATTCAGGGGCTCAACGGCACGCTGATCGCCGTGCCTATCGTCAACGTGTTCGGCTTCATGCAGCACAGCCGCTACCTGCCCGACCGGCGCGACCTCAACCGCTGCTTCCCCGGCAGCGAAACGGGCTCGCTGGGGGCACGGGTGGCGGCGCTGTTCCGAGAGCAGATCGTCGATCACGCCACGCACATCATCGATCTGCACACCGGGGCCATCCATCGCACCAACCTGCCGCAGATTCGCGCCCAGTTGAGCCCGGGCAGCGAGACCGAGCGCATGGCCAACGCCTTCGGCGCGCCGGTGATTCTCAATGCGGAACTGCGCGAGGGCAGCCTGCGCCACTACGCCCAGACGCGGGGTATCCCGGTGTTGACCTACGAGGCCGGCGAGGCGCTGCGTTTTGACGAGTGGGCGATTACCCCGGGGGTGCGTGGCGTGCTGCGGGTCATGCGGCGGCTGGGCATGTTGGCGGGTGAGCATCGCCGCCGGCCGCCCCCGGCGGCCGAACTGGCCAACGGTTCGAGCTGGGCGCGAGCGCCCATCGACGGCATCCTGCGTCCCAAGGTGCGCCTCGGCGCGCGGGTGAGCAAGGGTGACGTGCTGGGGAAGGTGGCGGACCCCTTCGGCAACGCCGAGGCCAGTGTGAAGGCCATGGCCGACGGCATCGTGATCGGCATGAGCCGGCTGCCGCTGGCCAACGAGGGTGAGGCGCTGTTCCACATCGCCCGCTTCGATGCCATCGAGGAGGCCGAGAGCGCCATCGAGACCTTCCACTCCAGCCTCGAGCCGCCACCCGACCCGCTCTACTGATCACGCCTCGGCAAGGCAGGGCCTGGCGGCGCTCTCGTCTCTCTCCGGCACCAGGCTCAGCGCATCGTCGAAGACCCGCAGGCAGGCGCCGTCGAGATGGCCGTTTTCGGAGAGGTGGCGGCGGAAGCGGCGTCCGCCCGGCTGGCCCTGGAACAGGCCCAGCAGGTGGCGGGTGACGTGGTTGAGCTTGGCGCCCTCCTCGAGCCGGCGGGCAATGTAGGGGCGGAAGGCGCGGGCGGCGGCATGCCGGCTCGCGGCCGGGCCGGGCACGCCGTACAGCGCCTCATCCACCTCGGCCAGCAGCCACGGGTTCTGGTAGGCCTCGCGGCCGACCATCACGCTGTCCACGTGAGCCAGCTGCTCGCGACACTCGTCGAGGGTCTTGATGCCGCCGTTGATGCCGACGTGCAGCGCCGGCCGGCTGGCCTTGAGGCGGTGCACCCGCGGGTAATTCAGCGGCGGTATGTCGCGGTTCTCCTTGGGCGAGAGCCCCTGCAGCCACGCCTTGCGCGCGTGCACGATGAACGTCTCGCAGCCGGCGTCCGCCACCGTGGCGATGAAGCGCTCCAGATCGGCGTCCTCGTCCTGATCGTCGATACCGATGCGACACTTCACCGTGACCGGAATGCTCACCGCCTCGCGCATCGCGCGCACCGCCGCGGCCACCTTCTCGGGGTGGCCCATCAGGCAGGCGCCGATCAGGTTGTTCTGCACCCGGTCGCTGGGGCAGCCGACGTTGAGGTTCACCTCGTCATAGCCCCATTCCTCGGCGATCGCCGCGCACTCGGCCAGCTCGCCCGGGTCGCTGCCGCCCAGCTGCAGCGCGATGGGGTGCTCCACCTCGCCGTAGCCGAGGAATCGCTCCCGCGGGCTGCCGTGCAGAATCGCCCCGGTGGTCACCATCTCGGTATACAGCAGCGCCTGACGGGTCAGGGTGCGGGCGAAGGCACGGTAGTCGCGGGTGGTCCAGTCCATCATGGGTGCCACCGCAAACCGGCGCGCCCGGGCCAGCGGGTCGTTTCCAGTCGTGTCGCTCATCGATGGCCTCCAGAAGTCCTGCCGTTGGATCCGGCTCATCTCGCCATTCGCCTCGCAAGTACCGATACGTCGCCGGACGCCGCATGACGCGCAGCGTGACGAGAGGCAGGGAGCGGGAATGAGATGGCCGATCATTGTACGTAAGAAGCAGCGGCGAGCCTAGAGCCGATCCAGGTACGGGCCCCGCCGCACCGTGTCCGGCGGCAGAGGCCCTTGTCTCGAATGGCTAGTGCTTCAGGATCACGTAGAACGCGTGGAGGATGCCCGGGATGAAACCCAGGAAGGTCAGCAGGATGTTCAGCCAGAAGTGGCCCTTCAGGCCGACCTCCAGAAACACGCCGACCGGCGGCAGCAGGAGGGCGAAGATCATCTTGATGGGGTCTGTTGCGGTAAGTGCCATATCAGCTCCGTTGAACGTGGCGTGCCTGTTCCTACCTCCAGCCTAGCGTATTCTCAGGCGCTGTCTGCGTGCGTTGACCTTCGACGCGGGGCCATCGGCAAGGCATCGGGGCGCATATCCTCGTTTCAAGCGCTGTGTAAGAGATATCCTACAAACACGAAGCCAATTTCGTACGCCCTTCGATATCCTGGGTTAAACCACTTTTCTCCGAAAGCAACTATCGTGGGAACAACGGGCGAGGGAGAGCCCTACAGGGAAGGCCGAGCGACGGAGCGCTCAGTACCAAGGACGCTTGGGCAGGAAGCCCGAGGTTGGTCGATAGGGAAGCGTTGATTGAAAGCCCGGCCCCAGCGGTCGGGCTTTTTTTCGCTGTGCAGGCCGCCCTGGCGAGTGGCGCTGCACGCTTTGCCCTTGCGAGAGACGCCATGGTTTCGCGTTCCTCAGGTTCGCCAAAATATCGCGTCTCGTCGCGCCTGCCCTGGCTACCGGCCGGGGCCTTTTCTTGCGCATCGACGAGGCTCTCTTCAGCGGACTCTTGTGCATTGGCTTATCCCAGGTTAAGGAACCTTTCCGCAATGAGCTGTCAGAGTAACTGCATCGGGACAGGGAAAGCCCGTCATGGAAGGCTGAGTCAGGGACGGCTCACGTACCAAGGAGGCTCGAGCAGGAAGCTTGAGGAAGAAGTAGGGAAACGAAGATATAGCCCGGCCGCCAGGCCGGGCTCTTTTTTAGGTCCATGGGGAGACTATCTGACGGCCGGGCTCATCTTTTCGCTCTGTTACACAAGGGAACGTTTCTTTTCCTTAATAGCCTTGAGTTGGGGTAAAGGCAAACTATTCTGAGGATGCAAACGAGGCATGGAAGCCTTTCAAGGCAGACAGCCTTGCGGGTCAGGAAGCCTGCGGATGGAACAGGGAAGGCCGAGTGAGGACAGGATGCCATGATGGCCAGGGAGTTCCAGAAGCGGTTATCCGCATGGTGCAGCTCATCAGCCCCCTCACTAAGTGAGGGGGCTGCTATTATTTGGCTATTATTTTTAATAGGAAATTGAATTATATCGCTTTTTTCGATTTCTGGCGATGGCTGATGACACACTTGCTCCCCTTGGTCAACCCTCTGGTAGGTGTCAAAGGTGGGGGGCTTGGTCGGCTGGGTGGGAGATAAATAGTCACTGTATTACATCCCCTGTCGGCAATGGCTTACAGAACAAAGGGACGAAATCAGCATTATTTCCTCGGCCGATCTGGCAAGCTGTGTCTGGTCGAGCCAGGGAGGCTCTCCAGGGAAGAAGCGCCAGGATGGTGTGTACAGGGAGTTGGGTAAGGATGCCGTTGTGGTGTGGAAGGAATCGACACAAGCCCGGCTGTATGGCTGGGCTTTCCTTGTGCTTCACTCAGCAGGCAACGCTTGCCTGAAGGGGGCACACCGGTGGATTGTCATAAGCTTTCGATACGTCACTGGCGATGAAGTATGGTCATTAGCCAGCGCCAAATTTCGTCGTTATTCTGTTAGGTATCTCGCAAGGAGGCGGGGAAACAGGGAAGACAGAGCAGTGGAGGCTCATTGATTGCCAAGATTACAAGGATGCATGACAGGATCGTCATGGTGAGCTGGAAAGGAACCAAGAATTGAAGCCCGGCCTTGTGCCGGGCTTCCTTTTTCCCTCGCCTTTTTCATCAAGCCTGCCCTACTCGCGCTGTGCTATGGTCTAAGCTGCGCTACGGTGTGCGCTACGGTGAGTGCCCCTGCCGCAATAAGACGAGAAGTGTTTCAGTAACGAAACGAAAAATCCTGCATTAAAAATTAACCCAAGTTAATTCATTCGCTTCCTGACGGTGGCACTGTAGGTTCCGCCATTGGGACTGGTGTATGGACTGTCATCGCATGAGCCACGAGGCTGTCAGCCAGGGAGCGGTGCCGTCCAGCGGCTCGCAACTCATGCCTCCCACGAAGCCTATCCAAGCATTGATCGGCCTTCCCCTCGGCAGGGAGGGCGTGCTCCGAAGCGTGTGCCGCAAGCCTGGCCAGTCCCTCTGTCATCGAATGAGAACCTTGCACGGAAGGAGTTTCAATCAGGCTGAACGACAGCCTCTCTCGGGACTACTGACGCAGGAGAAGAAGAATGATCGAGCTAATGTGGAAGGCAGGATCAAAGTTTCTTGACGACATGGGTCCTGGTGTCGCTATCGCACTGTTCGCCATCTTCATGTCTTGGGTGCTGTCCTGGCCTCATGGGCAAGGGCTCGCCATGGACACTGCCGACGTGGAGCCAGAGGCCATGAGGTACGAGTCGGCCCATACCACCGACTCCCGCGGCGCGGCTGAGCTGATGCACCTCGAAGGTGATGACTTGGCTCGCTATCCCAGCACCTTGGACATGCAAAGATATTATTGCTTGCTGATAGAGCGTTTGAGTTCAGGGCAGCGAGAGCAAACTGCCCCAGTATCCGTGTCGCGCTATGCGACCTTGTGCGACATCTTCACCGATGCGGCGAGGAGGGTCGACGTCTATGCCGATCGTCTCGACGGCCAGGGAGGATTCCATCCTGAGCCACATGGGTTCATGTTGCACAGGCAAGGAACGGTGCAGGCAGTCGGCCCCTTCCATGCGCAAGGTGAGTGCAGCGAGATAGCCGCGAGACTGGCCCTGATCGGTGAACAACCTTCACGCTGCAAGCCTTATGCCGAGATTCGGCAGGCCTCGCTGCTACGTGAACGGGGCTGAGGCCAAGCCGAAGTCACTGAGGCCACGACTGCCGGCAGGGCGGACGTGGCCTTTTTCGTCATCGCCCTTCGGGGGCGCGCTTGCTGTGACGCAGTGAGTGGAGGCTTGTTCCATATGCTATGTAGAAGGAAGGCAACCTTCTCGGGAGATAGGAGATGGAACAGCGTCAAGAGTGGCTCGAAGCGCTGCGCGATGAACTGATAGAGCGGGTGGATCGCTACAAGGTTCACAAGATGCGTCTGGAAAATCCCTTGGATCGGGACATGGAGGAGCAGGCGATCGAGCTCGAGAACGAAGACGTGATCGACGCCCTCGAGGACGAGGCCGAAGAGGAGCTGGGGCAGGTACTGCATGCGCTCGAGCGGATCGAGGAGGGGGAGGGCGAGCTGTGCGAGCGATGCGGCGAGCCGATCGATCCTCGAAGGATCGAGGCGATTCCCTATGCGACGCTCTGTCTCGACTGCGCCGAGCAGGAAGGAGAGCCCTGAGTGTCCTGAACGGGACGTGCCAACCGCCGCGATGCTAGTCTAGGGCATCGATTCTCGGTCAGGAGAAGGGCATGAAGGCATGGCGTCGATCCTGCGCAGGGCTGTTGGCCGTGCTGTGGCTGTCAGGCTGTGGTAACGAGGGCAGCGGCGAGGCAACGGAGGAACAGCAGCAGGAACCGCCGGCCGAGGTCATCAGCGAGCCGCCCGAGGCACCAGCCGACGTAGCTCCGCTGACGGTCGAGATCGCGGTGTCGGCTGCCCTTCGTGACGATCGTCGGCTCATGATCGAAGGGGAGACCAACCTGCCCGATGACGCGCGGCTACAGGTAGTGGTGGAGCGCGAGCTGAGCGGCGTACGCTGGCAATCGCGCACTTCGGTATCGCAGGAACGCTTCACCGCGGGGCCGTTCGGGCCGGGTAGCGGCTTGCCCGACGGTGGTTACACCCTGACCGTCCACCTGGTGGAAGCCAGCGTTCAGCCAGCGACCGTGCGCGAGCGAATCGGCGACAAGGGGGAGCATCTCGCGGGGCCGCTGGTCCGGAGTGCTCGCCATGGCCTGGGGCAGGTGGCCAGCTACTCGCGCCGCTACCTGATCGGCAGTGAGCCGCGTCGGGCCACCGATCAGGTAGAGGTGCTGGAGGTCGAATGACGCCAGGGGCCTTCAGGCATTTTCCTTGCGCCAGCGAGCCAGCAGCCTTCCCACGACGCGTTCGCTCGTATCCAGCGGAGCGGGTGCCGCCGTGGCGTCTTTTCCGGCGCGGAACAGGAGTTCGCCGCTCTCTCCATGTTCGAGTTGGCCGATATAGAGCCCCCCGGCTCCCTCGATCAGGTAGCGCCCAGGCTGGTCGCAGTTCTCCGTAGGGCCGAAGGCGGCGAGATCCCCGTTGTCGAGGTAGTCGAACCGTTCCCCCGGCGCGGGCGTGACGAGATAGCACTCACCCTGCCAATCGATACCTGCCAATATCTCGTTGGATATCGTGAACTGGTTGGCGTTGGGATCCAGCCACGGCACGGGCGGCTGGCCGCGAAGGTAAAGAGGGGTTGGTGTCAGCCGGGCCTCGTCTTCGAGCAGTTGGGCCAGCGAGCAGCCGAGGGCATCCGCCAGCGCCACCAGTCTCTCATGGCCGATCTGCTTGATGGCGCCCGATTCCCAATACGAGATCGTGACGTCGGAGACCCCGACCTTTCTTGCCAGCGCGGCCTTGTTCAGGCTCGCTTGAAGGCGCAAGTGCTTGATTCTTTCACCCAATGAATCCATTTCGATCAACCCGGCGACTGTTAATTCCCAAAGTATGACGATAGTCAATGATCTGTGTTAACTGTGCAAATTTAACGCGTCAACGATAAATGTACTTTTTAAGTGCTTTCGTTGCCAATAAGAATCATTCTATATGCGCCGGGTCATGCCGACCATCGCACGCTGGGTGATGGCGCGGCTGTCTGCCTCGATCCAGGTGCGTATAATGCCGCCATACGCATTTCCGACTGGATATAGGACGACATGACTGTACGTACTCGCATTGCGCCGTCACCCACCGGCGATCCTCACGTGGGAACCGCCTACATTGCGCTGTTCAATCTCTGCTTTGCGAGGCAGCGTGGCGGGCAATTCATCCTGCGCATCGAGGATACCGACCGTGTGCGCTCCACTGCCGAATCCGAGCAGATGATTCTCGACTCGCTGCGCTGGCTCGGCCTCGAATGGGACGAGGGTCCCGATGTCGGCGGTCCGCATGGCCCCTACCGCCAGAGCGAGCGTGGCGATCTCTACGCCGAGTACGCTCGCCAACTGATCGAGGCGGGGCATGCCTTCAAGTGCTACCGCACCAGTGAAGAGCTGGACGAACTGAGGGAGGCGCGCAAGGCGAGCGGCATGCATCTCGCGCTCAAACCCGCCGACCTGGCGCTGCCCGAGGAGGAGGCCACCCGCCGCGAGCGCGAGGGCTGGCCCTACGTGGTACGCATGAAGGTGCCCTCAGGCGGTACCTGCGTGATCGACGACATGCTGCGTGGCCCCATCGAAGTCGACTGGGCGCAGGTCGATGCCCAGGTGCTGCTCAAGTCCGATGGCATGCCGACCTATCATCTGGCCAACGTGGTGGACGACCATTTGATGGGCATTACCCATGTGCTGCGTGGCGAGGAGTGGATCAACTCGGCGCCCAAGCATCAGTTGCTCTACGAATACTTCGGCTGGAGCATGCCGGCGCTGTGCCATATGCCGCTGTTGCGCAACCCCGACAAGTCGAAGCTCTCCAAGCGCAAGAATCCCACTTCCATCAACTATTACCGGCGCATGGGATTCTTGCCCCAGGCGGTGATCAACTACCTGGGCCGCATGGGCTGGTCGATGCCCGACGAGCGCGAGAAGTTCAGCCTCGACGAGATGATGGCACACTTCGACATCCAGCGGGTCTCGCTGGGCGGGCCTGTCTTCGACCTGGAGAAGCTCACCTGGCTCAATGGGCTCTATATCCGTGAGGATCTGGATGACAGGGCATTCCTCGAGGCGCTGATGGAGTGGGCGTTCAACGAGGAGTATGTCGGCCAGATCCTGCCGCAGGTGCGGACCCGAGTGGAGACGCTATCCCAGGTCGCGCCGCTGGCCGGCCATTTCTTCTCGGGCCTGCCGGCGATCGGTGAAGCCGACTTCGACAGCGCCAAGCTGGAGCGCGAGGAGCTGCTCAAGCTGCTTCAGTTCCTGGTGTGGCGCTTCGAGGCGGTGCCGGCCTGGCACAAGGAGGCGCTGCTCGCCGAGGTCAAGGCGCTGGCCGGCCACTTCGAGCTCAAGATGAAGGAGTTCCTGGCGCCCGTTTTCATCGCCGTCACCGGCTCCACCGCCAGCACCTCGGTCATGGACGCCATGGCGATCCTCGGCTCCGACGTGACCCGGGCGCGGCTGCGTCATGCCATCGAGGTGCTCGGCGGGGTGTCCAAGAAGCAGGCCAAGCGCTTCGAGAAGGAGTACAAGGAGCTGTAAGATGCGGCTGCGCCGCTTGAAAGAAGGAAGAGCGGCGCTTCGCCCTTGAAGAGGTGGGAAGGAAACGGTTGACGAAGATGGGGTGAATCAGTAACATACGCCCCGTCTTCACGGCACGCATATGGGGCCTTAGCTCAGCTGGGAGAGCGCGACACTGGCAGTGTCGAGGTCAGCGGTTCGATCCCGCTAGGCTCCACCAATCTTGCGTGCCGAATCGTGAATGACGCTGCGTCCCATTCGTCTAGTGGTCCAGGACACCGCCCTTTCACGGCGGGAACAGGGGTTCGAACCCCCTATGGGACGCCACTTCTTTCTCATTTTTCGTTCCCCTCTTGTCCTGCCGACTCATACCGCGGCCGGTTGTTGCGCACGTTGTGTATGGTTGCGTTACTGTGCGTTTCCTTGCGTGAAAAACTCATTGAAGCGCCTATTTTCACGGCGTTTAGGGCTTGACTTGTCCACTTGTGCAATGTCCTGCCCGTCCTCCTGTGCGTAATCCCTTGAATCAGGCACTTTCCCGTGTGCAGTCGCAAAAAATCAAAATTATCAATGAGTTACGATTGGTCAAAAAGTGATCAATTTAACGGCAGGCCCCTTCTCATGCCGATTTGATGGAGTTTTCTTGCGGTTGTGAACAGGGTTATCCACAGAATGTGTGGAAAACGTCCCGGCCCTCCGGAAGCCTTGATTCGCTCCGTGTAATTTAGCGATTGTCAAGCGTTGGCTAGTACTTTTCTGGTACTTCCCGCTGAGGAGCGTCGCGGGTAGCCGACGCTCCTCGGCGGGCGGCTCGCGGCCCGGCTCAGCCGCGCCCGAGGCTGCGCAGGCGGCGCAGCAGGGAGGAGGTATCCCAGCGTCCTCCGCCGATGGCCTGCACGTCGCCATAGAACTGGTCGACGAGGGCGGTGACCGGCAGGCGAGCCTGAAGGCGGCGCGCCTGCTCGAGACAAATCCCCAGGTCCTTGCGCATCCAGTCGACGGCGAAGCCGTGCTCGTACTCGTCGGCGATCATGGTCTTGTGGCGATTCTCCATCTGCCAGGAGCCGGCGGCGCCCTTGGAGATCACGTCGATGACGCGCTGCTGGTCGAGTCCGGCCTGTTCGGCGAAATGCAGGCCCTCGGCCAGGCCCTGCACCAGGCCGGCAATGCAGATCTGGTTGACCATCTTGGTTAGCTGTCCGCTACCGGCGGGCCCCATCAGGGTCACGGCCTTGGCGTAGTGGCCGAGGGTTGCCTCGGCGCGGGCAAAATCCGCTTCCGTGCCACCGCACATGACCGTCAGCGCGCCGTTCTCTGCGCCTTGCTGGCCGCCCGAAACCGGCGCGTCGATGAAACCGATGCCTTTCGCGCGGCAGGCGCCATCGAGCTCCTCGGCGAGATCGGCCGAGGCGGTGGTGTGGTCGACCAGCAGGCTGCCCGCCGCCATGCCGGACAGCGCGCCCTGTTCGCCCACGGTGACCTGGCGAACGTCGTCGTCGTTGCCCACACAGACCAGCACCAGGTCGGCGCCCTGGGCGGCTTCCGCGGGGGTGGCGTGGAAACTGCCGCCATATTCGGTGGTCCAGGCCCTGGCCTTGGCGTCGGTGCGGTTGTAGGCGCGCACGCTGAGCCCTGCTCGGGCCAGGTGACCGGCCATGGGATAGCCCATGACGCCCAGACCGATGAAGGCGACGGTGGAGATCTGCTGTTGCATCGAGTGTTCCCCCTCTTGTGGATGGCAGCGCCGGGAGTCCGTCATGGCTCGCCTGGCCCGCATGGTAGGTCGAGACGCAGAAAGCCGCCCGAAGGCGGCTTTCCGTTGAGCATATGCGGCCGAGCCGCTTCCTCCGGCCTACTTGGCAGGATAGTCGCGCTGCGGATGGCCGGTGTAGAGCTGGCGCGGACGGCCGATCTTGTAATCGCTGGAGAGCATCTCGTGCCAGTGGGAGATCCAGCCGATGGTGCGCGACACGGCGAAGATCACCGTGAACATGTTGGTCGGGATGCCCATCGCCTTGAGAATGATGCCGGAATAGAAGTCGACGTTGGGGTAGAGCTTACGCTCGACGAAGTATTCGTCCTCCAGGGCGATCTGCTCCAGGCGCTTGGCGATCTTGAGCTGCGGGTCGTCGATGCCGAGCTCGGCCAACACCTCGTCGCAGGTCTCCTTCATCACCTTGGCGCGCGGGTCGAAGTTGCGATAGACGCGGTGGCCGAAGCCCATCAGCTTGAACGGGTCGTCCTTGTCCTTGGCTTTGTCGATGAAGCGCTGAATGTTCTCCTCGGAATCGTCGCCGATCTCGTCGAGCATCTTCAGCACCGCCTCGTTGGCGCCGCCGTGAGCCGGGCCCCATAACGCGGCAATCCCGGCGCTGATGCAGGCGAAGGGGTTGGCGCCGGTGGAGCCGGCCAGGCGCACCGTGGAGGTGGAGGCATTCTGTTCGTGGTCGGCGTGGAGCATGAAGATGCGATCCATGGCCTTGGCGTAGACCGGGTTGACCTTGTACTCCTCGCACGGGTTGCTGAACATCATGTAGAGGAAGTTCTCTGCATAGCTCAGATCGTTGCGCGGGTAGTTGAACGGCTGGCCGACGTTGTACTTGTAGGACATCGCCGCGATGGTCGGCATCTTGGCGATCAGGCGGATCGCGCTGATGACGCGGTCTTCCTCGATGGTGATGTCCAGATGATCATGATAGAAAGCCGCCAGACCGCCGACCACGCCGCACAGGATCGACATCGGGTGGGCGTCGCGACGGAAGCCCTTGAAGAAGTTGTTGATCTGGTCGTGGACCATGGTGTGATTGCGGACCCGCGACTCGAAGTCGGCATACTGCGCGTCGGTGGGCAGCTCGCCGAACAGCAGGGTGTAGCACAGCTCGACGAAGTTGGATTCCTTGGCCAGCTGATCGATGGGATAACCGCGGTGCAGCAGCACGCCCTTGGCGCCATCGATATAGGTGATGGCCGACTGGCACGAGGAGGTTGCCATGAAGCCGGGGTCGTAGGTGAACAGGCCATCGGCGCCGAGGCCGCGAACATCGACCACGTCAGGGCCCAGGGTGCCTGAGTAGACCGGCAGTTCGATCGTCTTGTCCAGGCCGTCTACCGTCAGTGTCGCTTTCCTGTCAGCCATTCTGGCCTCCTCTCGAAGTCGAATAGAACGTTAACTCATTCTTTCGCAAACCCTGTTGAACCGCTGGCCCGCGAAAAAGGTCCGCCCACTATAGAAGCGTTCCCGGGATTGTCAATTGGGCCAAAGAGACCCTCTCCTTATGCAATGCGCATCGCCTTGTATAATATTTGGGTAATAAATGGTGCTTTGCACCACTGGAGGGCGTCGCGGGCCGTCGGTTGGTCGAGAAGGCCCCCGTGAGGCCCATGCCATGAGCGTGCCGGTGGGCTTGTACCATGGTCGAGTCAGGGCGGCGCGCATTTGTCACTGGGGGTTCATGTCCCTATAATCCACACCGCGCGACTGGCAGGTACTCGTTGTCATGCCCGTCCCGGCAGCGGCGAGCCCCCTACCTCAAACCACCGCCCGCTCGAGCCTGGTCCCATCGGATGTAGAGCGAGCCAAGAGAGTGTGTATAGAGCCGTGAATAGCAAACGACCCGTCAACCTAGATCTCACCACGATACATTTCCCGCTTCCCGCCTTGACGTCGATCGCCCACCGTATCACCGGCGTTATCCTGTTCGTTGGCCTCATCTTCGCCTTCTGGGCCCTCGACAAGTCGCTGTCTTCTCCCGAGGGCTTTGCGGCCGTCAAGGACGCGTTGGCCAACAATATCCTGGCGAAGCTGATTGCCTGGGGCCTGCTGTCGGCTCTGGCGTTCCATTTCGTGGCCGGCATCAAGCACCTGCTGATGGACGCCGGCTATGGCGTGACCCTGGAGGGTGGCGTCAAGAAGGCACAGGCCACTGTGGTCCTGAGTGCCGTCCTGATCATTCTGGCGGGAGTCTGGGTATGGTAACCAATATCACCAATCTGGGTCGCAGTGGCCTCTCCGACTGGCTGATCCAGCGGGTCTCGGCCATCATCCTGGCGCTCTATACGGTTTTCATCGTCGCGTACCTGCTGTTCAATCCCGGGCTCGACTACGTCACCTGGAGCAACCTGTTTGCCCAGACCTGGATGCGCATCTTCTCCCTGCTGGCCTTCATCTCGCTTGCCGGGCACGCCTGGATCGGCCTGTGGACCGTGACCACCGACTATCTCAAGTCGGCCAGCCTGCGCATCGGCGCCCAGATCGTCATCATTCTGGCCATCTTCGTGTTCCTGGTCTGGGGCATTCAAGTTCTGTGGGGAGCCTGATTCATGTCTAACATGCGTACCTTGTCCTACGACGCCATCATCATCGGCGGTGGCGGTTCCGGCCTGCGCGCCGCGCTCGAGCTGGCCAAGTCCGGCAAGAAGACCGCCGTGCTGTCCAAGGTCTTCCCGACCCGCTCGCATACCGTCTCCGCCCAGGGCGGCATCACCTGTGCCATCGCGTCGGCCGACCCCAACGACGACTGGCGCTGGCACATGTACGACACCGTCAAGGGCGGCGACTACATCACCGACCAGGACGCCGCGGAGTACATGTGCTCCGAGGGCCCCAAGGCGGTCTTCGAACTCGAGCACATGGGCCTGCCGTTCTCGCGCTTCGACAACGGCCGCATCTACCAGCGTCCGTTCGGCGGCCAGTCCAAGAACTTCGGTGAAGGCGGCCAGGCAGCACGCACCTGCGCCGCGGCCGACCGTACCGGCCATGCCCTGCTGCACACGCTGTACCAGAACAACCTGAAGAACAACACCACCTTCCTCAACGAGTGGTTCGCGGTCGACCTGGTCAAGAACGCCAACGGCGACGTGGTGGGCTGCATCGCCATGTGCATCGAGACCGGCGAAGTGGTGCACGTTCAGTCCAAGGCCACCGTCATGGCCACCGGTGGCGCGGGCCGCATCTACGCCTCCACCACCAACGCGCTGATCAACACCGGTGACGGCATCGGCATGGCGCTGCGCGCCGGCTTCCCGATGCAGGACATGGAGATGTGGCAGTTCCACCCCACCGGCATCTACGGTGCCGGCGTGCTGGTCACCGAGGGCTGCCGCGGCGAGGGTGGCTACCTGGTCAACAAGGATGGCGAGCGTTTCATGGAGCGCTACGCGCCCAATGCCAAGGACCTCGCCGGCCGCGACGTGGTGGCGCGCTCCATGGTCATGGAGATCCTCGAGGGCCGCGGCTGCGGCGAGAAGGGCGACCATGTCTTCCTCAAGCTCGACCACCTGGGCGAGGAGGTGCTCAACAAGCGCCTGCCGGGCATCAGCGAACTGTCCAAGATCTTCGCCCACGTCGATCCGGTCAATGCGCCGATTCCGGTGGTGCCGACCTGCCACTACATGATGGGCGGAATTCCGACCAACGTGCATGGCCAGGCGATCATGCAGGACGCCGACGGCAACGATCGCGTCGTCAACGGCCTGTTCGCCTGCGGCGAGGCGGCCTGCGTTTCGGTCCACGGCGCCAACCGCCTGGGCGGCAACTCGCTGCTCGACCTGGTGGTGTTCGGTCGTGCGGCGGGCATGTTCATCGAGGGCGCGCTCAACGAGGGCATCGACTACCTCGGCGCCACCGACTCCGACATCGACGCGGCGATGAAGCGCATCACGCGCTGGAACGAGTCCACCGGCGGCGAGTCCGTGGCGGCACTGAAGACCGAGCTGCAGGGCATCATGCAGAACTCTTTCGGCGTGTTCCGCCAGGAGGAGCACATGCAGGAGGGCGTCAAGCAGCTCGCCGACCTGCGCGGCCGCATCGCCGAGGCGCACCTGGCCGACAAGTCCGGCGCCTTCAATACCGCTCGCGTCGAGGCGCTCGAGCTCGACAACCTGATGGAAGTGGCCGAGGCCACCGCCATCGCGGCGCTGGAGCGCAAGGAGAGCCGCGGCGCCCATTCGCGCTACGACTACCCGGACCGTGACGACACCAACTGGCTGAAGCACTCCATGTACTTCCCGGCCGAGAAGCGGGTCGGCAAGCGCGACGTCAACTTCAAGCCGAAGACCGTCGACACCTTCGAGCCGAAAATCCGTACCTATTAAGGGGGAGTCACGAGATGCTTCAGGTATCCATCTACCGCTACAACCCGGAAACCGACTCCGCGCCCTACATGCAGGAGTACCAGCTCGACACCCAGGGCCGCGACCTGATGGTGCTCAACGTGCTGGAGATGCTCAAGGCCGAAGACACCACCCTGGCCTTCCGCCGCAGCTGCCGCGAGGGCGTGTGCGGCTCCGACGGCATGAACATGAACGGCAAGAACGGCCTGGCCTGCATCACCTCGCTGTCCGACGTGGTCAAGGACAACAAGCTGGTGCTGCGTCCGCTGCCGGGCCTGCCGGTGGTGCGCGACCTGGTGGTCGACATGGGGCTGTTCTACAAGCAGTACGAGCGCATCCAGCCGTACCTGCAGAACGACACCCCGGCGCCGGCCATCGAGCGCCTGCAGTCGCCGGAGGACCGCGATAAGCTCGACGGCCTCTACGAGTGCATCCTGTGCGCCTGCTGCTCCACCTCCTGCCCGTCGTTCTGGTGGAACCCGGACAAGTTCGTCGGCCCGGCCGGCCTGCTGCAGTCCTACCGCTTCCTGGCGGACTCGCGGGATACCGCCACCCGCGAGCGCCTGTCCGAGCTGGAGGACCCGTTCAGCGTGTTCCGCTGCCGCGGCATCATGAACTGTGTCGCGGTGTGCCCGAAAGGGCTCAACCCCACGCGGGCGATCGGCAAGATCCGCGACATGCTGCTGGCGAATGCCACTTAAATCGTGGCGCGTAGCTTGCTATCATACTGGCCGCAGTTCGACCGCGACGTCATGTCGCGGTCGACTCGCCGACGACAAGCAAGAGAGCCGGTGCCCGAGGTGCCGGCTCTTGAGCATGAATTGCAAGGATTCCGGCCTCGCGGCCGGAGCCGCCGGGAAAGAGAAGATGCCCCTCCGGCAGGGCACCAGCCAAGCCGTCGCGGCTGGCCCGCAACGGCGCCGACAACACCCCATCAGTGTAGGGTGACCGAGAGATGCAACAAGGCATAATGGAGTTGATGTGGAACAGCTCCCACGTGAGCGGCAGCAACGTTCACTATGTGGAAGCGCTCTACGAGCAATACCTCGCCGACCCAGGTTCCGTGCCCGACGAATGGCGGACCTACTTCGATCAGCTGCCGAAAGTCGAAGGCAGTGCCACCCATGATGTTCCCCTCAGTCCCGTGCGCGATCAGTTCCAGCAATTGGCACGCGCGCGCCGGGTCGCGACGGCCGCCGCCGACAGCGGCGAGAGCAAGAAGCAGGTCAAGGTGTTGCAGCTGATCAACGCCTATCGCTTCCGGGGCCACCAGAAGGCCGATATCGACCCGCTCAAGCTGCGCAGCCAGGCCCCCGTTCCCGACCTCGATCTCTCCTTCCACCAGCTTTCTCCGGCCGATCTGGATACCGACTTCCAGACCGGCTCTTTCTTTCTGGGGATGGACAAGGCGCCGCTGCGCGAGATCGTCGAGGCACTGGAGCAGACCTACTGCCGCTCGATCGGCTGCGAGATCATGCACATCGTCGATACCGAAGAGAAGCGCTGGCTGCAGCAGCGTTTCGAATCGGTTCGCTCGGCACCCAAGTACAGCGACGAGGTACGCAAGCACCTGCTGGAGCGCCTGACCGCGGCAGAGGGCCTGGAGAACTACCTGGCCTCCAAGTACCCCGGTACCAAGCGCTTCGGCCTCGAGGGCGGCGAGGCGTTCATTCCCATGATGGACGAGTTGATCCAGCGCAGCGGTGGCTACGGGGTCAAGGAGGTCGTCATCGGCATGGCCCACCGCGGCCGCCTCAACCTGCTGGTCAACATCCTCGGCAAGAACCCCTCGGAGCTGATCGACGAGTTCGACGGCAAGAAGTTGATCGAGCGCGGCTCGGGTGACGTCAAGTACCACCAGGGCTTCAGCTCCAACGTCATGACCCCGGGCGGCGAGGTACACCTGGCGCTGGCCTTCAACCCCTCCCACCTGGAGATCGTCTCGCCGGTGGTGGAGGGCTCGGTGCGCGCCCGCCAGGACCGCCGCGACGACTTCGAAGGCACCAAGGTGCTGCCGATCAACGTGCACGGGGATGCCGCCTTCGCCGGGCAGGGCGTGGTCATGGAGACCTTCCAGATGTCTCAGACCCGTGCCTACAAGACCGGTGGCACGCTGCACATCGTCATCAACAACCAGGTCGGCTTCACCACCTCGCATCCGCAGGACACGCGCTCCACCGAGTACTGCACGGACATCGCGAAGATGGTCCAGGCGCCGATCTTCCACGTCAACGGCGACGACCCCGATGCGGTGCTGCATGCCACTCAGGTGGCGCTGGATTACCGCCAGCAGTTCCGCAAGGACGTGGTCATCGATCTGGTCTGCTACCGCCGCCGCGGCCACAACGAGGCCGACGAGCCGTCCGGCACCCAGCCAATGATGTACCAGAAGATCAAGGAGCATCCTTCAGCGCGGACCCTTTATGCGCAGCGCCTGGTGGAGCAGGGGGTGCTGTCCGAAGACGAAGCCCAGGCGATGATCGAGACCTATCGCGAGGATCTCATGGCCGGCAACCACGTGGCTAACGCGCTGGTGCAGGAGCCCAATACCTCGTTGTTCGTCGACTGGAAGCCCTACCTCGGTCACGAGTGGAGCGGCTACGCCGAGACCGGGGTCGAGATGAAGCGCCTTCAGCGGCTCGCCGCGCGCATGTGCGAGATCCCCGACGGTGTCGAAGTGCAACGGCAGGTCGCCAAGATCTACGAGGACCGCCGCAAGATGCAGGCCGGCGGTCTGGGCCTGAACTGGGGCTTTGCCGAAACCTTGGCCTATGCCACGCTGCTCGACGAGGGCCATCCGGTGCGTATCACCGGTCAGGACGTGGGCCGTGGCACCTTCTCCCACCGCCACGCCGTGGTGCACAACCAGAAGGATGGCACCACCTACGTGCCGCTGCAGCACATGTCCGACGGTCAACCGCGTTTCACCATTCACGACTCCTTCCTCTCCGAGGAGGCGGTGCTGGCGTTCGAGTACGGCTACGCGACTACGGCACCCAACGACCTGGTGATCTGGGAGGCGCAGTTCGGCGACTTCTTCAACGGCGCCCAGGTGGTGGTCGACCAGTTCATCTCCTCCGGCGAGACCAAATGGGGGCGGCTGTGCGGGCTGACCATGCTGCTGCCCCACGGCTACGAGGGGCAGGGGCCCGAGCACTCCTCCGCACGCCTCGAACGCTTCCTGCAGATGTGCGCCGAGCACAACATGCAGGTCTGCGTGCCGACGACCCCGGCGCAGATCTTCCACCTGCTGCGTCGCCAGGTGATCCGCCCGCTGCGCAAGCCGCTGGTGGTGATGTCGCCGAAGAGCCTGCTACGCCACAAGGAGGCGACGTCCAGTCTCGACGACCTGGCCAACGGCCATTTCCACATGGTGCTGCCGGATCAGGGCAACCTCGAGGCCCAGCGCGTCAAGCGCGTCGTCATGTGCGCCGGCAAGGTCTACTACGACCTGGCGGCCTGGCGTGCCGAGAACGAGCGCGACGACACAGCCATCGTGCGCATCGAGCAGCTCTATCCCTTCCCCAAGGAGGAGCTCTTCGAGGCGCTCAAGGACTACGTCAACCTCGAAAGCATGGTGTGGTGCCAGGAGGAGCCGCTCAACCAGGGCGCCTGGTACTCGAGTCAGCACCACATGCGGGCCGTGGCCGATACGCTCAAGAACGGCCTGGGAGGCGAACTCAAGTTCGCCGGTCGACCGGCATCGGCGGCACCCGCGGCGGGCTACATGTCCGTGCATACCGAACAGCAGCGCCAGCTGGTGGAAGACGCCTTCAACGTCTGAGCAACTCCACCGGGACGAGAGAGAACATACAAGGGAAACGACATGGCTACCGAGATCAAAGCGCCCACCTTTCCGGAATCCGTTGCCGAAGGCAGCGTGGCGGCCTGGCACAAGAAGCCGGGGGACAGCGTCGAGCGCGATGAGCTGATCGTCGAGATCGAAACGGACAAGGTGGTGCTCGAGGTGGTGGCGCCGGAAGCCGGCACCCTCTCTGAGGTGCTGGTCGAGGAGGGCGATACCGTGCAGTCCGAGCAGGTGCTGGGCAAGATCGGAGCAGGCGCCGCCAAGGGCGGCGAGCAGAAGAGCGAGAAAGGCAACGAGAAGGCCGACGCCAAGGCCGAGCCGAAGAGTGAAACCAAGGCGGCACCGGCCGCCGGCGGCCAGATCCACGAGGTGAAGGCACCGACCTTCCCCGAGTCGATCCAGGAAGGCACCGTGGCCACCTGGCACAAGAAGGTGGGCGAGGCGGTCAAGCGCGACGACGTGCTGGCCGACATCGAGACCGACAAGGTGGTGCTCGAGGTGGTGGCACCGGCCGATGGCGCCATCGCCGAGATCAAGGCCGAAGAGGGCAGCCAGGTCGAATCCGAGGCGGTACTGGCGATCTTCACCGAAGGTGCCAGTGGTACTGGCGGCCCCGACACGGCAGCCGACAAGACGCCGAAGGCTTCTGCCGACGACGGCGCCGGCGACGAGAAGATCGGCGACAAGATCCTGGCGCCGGCCGCGCGCAAGCTGGTCGCCGAGCACGACCTGGATGTCGGCAAGATCGACGGCACCGGCAAGGGCGGTCGTATCCTCAAGGAGGACGTGCAGCGCGCCGTGAAGGCCGGCACGGCCAAGAAGAGCGCGGCGCCGGCCGCCGCACCCAAGCAGGCCACCGCGACAGCGCCGGTGGTCGAGGGCGAGCGCCCCGAGAAGCGCGTGCCGATGAGCCGCCTGCGCCAGACCATCGCCAAGCGCCTGGTCCAGGCCCAGCAGACCGCCGCCATGCTCACCACCTACAACGAGGTGGACATGGGCGCGGTGATGGAGCTGCGTGCCCAGTACAAGGACACTTTCCTGAAGGCCCACGACGTCAAGCTCGGCTTCATGGGCTTCTTCGTCAAGGCGGCCTCCGAGGCGCTCAAGCGGTTCCCCGACGTCAACGCCTCCATCGACGGCACCGACATCGTCTATCACGGCTACCAGGACATCGGCGTGGCGGTTTCCACCGACCGCGGCCTGGTGGTGCCGGTGCTGCGCGATACCGACAGCATGAAGATCGCCGACGTCGAGAAGGGCATCGTCGACTTCGGCAAGCGCGCGCGTGACGGCAAGCTCGGCATCGACGAGATGCAGGGCGGCACTTTCACCATCACCAACGGCGGCATCTTCGGCTCGCTGATGTCGACGCCGATCCTCAATCCGCCGCAGACCGCCATCCTGGGCATGCACAAGATCCAGGAGCGTCCCATGGCCGTCAACGGCAAGGTCGAGATCCGGCCGATGATGTACCTGGCCCTGTCATACGACCACCGTATGATCGACGGCAAGGATGCGGTGCAGTTCCTGGTTACCATCAAGGAGCTGCTCGAGGATCCGGCGCGCCTGCTGCTGGATATCTGACGGCGCCCGTTTCAACGGAATCAAACGCGAACCGATCAACAGGAAAACCACATGGCCGACAAATTTGATGTGATCGTCATCGGTGCGGGCCCCGGGGGCTACGTGGCCGCCATCCGTGCCGCCCAACTGGGGCTGAAGACCGCCTGCGTCGAGAAGTGGGTCAACAAGGAAGGCAAGACCGTGCATGGCGGCACCTGCCTGAACGTGGGCTGCATCCCTTCCAAGGCACTGCTCGAGACGTCCCACAAGTTCGTCGAGGCGCGCGATCACTTCGCCGAGATCGGCATCGACCTGGAACCGCCCAAGGCCAACGTGGCCAAGATGCTGGAGTTCAAGAACTCCGTCATCGCCAAGAACGTCGGCGGCATCAGCGCGCTGTTCAAGGCCAACGGGGTCACGGCGATCGACGGTACCGGCAAGGTGACCGGCGCCAAGCAGGTCGAGGTCACCGACCACGACGGTGGCAAGACCACCTATGACGCCGACAACATCGTAATCGCCGCGGGCTCGGTGCCGGTGGAGATTCCGCCGACCCCGCTGCACGAGGACATCGTCGTCACCTCCACCGGCGCGCTGGAGTTCACCGAGGTACCGAAGCGCCTGGGCGTGATCGGCGCCGGTGTCATCGGCCTGGAGCTGGGCAGCGTGTGGAGCCGCCTGGGCGCCGAGGTCACCGTGCTCGAGGCCATGGACACCTTCCTGCCGATGGTCGACAGCGCCATCGCCAAGGAGACCCAGAAGCTGCTCAAGAAGCAGGGCCTGGACATCAAGCTCGGCGCGCGTGTCACCGGCTCCGAGGTCAAGGGCGGCGAGGTCGTGGTCAAGTACAGCGACGGTAGCGGCGACCAGGAGCAGACCTTCGACAAGCTGATCGTCTGCGTCGGCCGTCGCCCCTATACCCAGGGCGTGGTCGCCGAGGGCGTCGGCGTGGGCCTCGACGAGCGCGGCTTCATCCACGTCGACGACCAGTGCCGCACCAGCGTGCCGGGCATCTATGCCATCGGCGACTGCGTGCGTGGCCCGATGCTGGCGCACAAGGCCTCCGAGGAGGGCGTGATGGTGGCCGACATCATCGCCGGCCACAAGGCCGAGATGAACTACGAGGCCATTCCCAGCGTGATCTACACCTCGCCCGAGGTGGCCTGGGTCGGCATGAACGAGCAAGAGGCCAAGGCCAAGGGCATCGAGGTCAAGACCGGCAGCTTCCCGTTCTCGGCCAACGGCCGGGCGCTGGCCAACAACGCGCCCGAAGGCATGGCCAAGATCATCGCCGACGCTGAGACCGATCGCATCCTGGGCGTGCACATCGTCAGCCAGCACGCGGGCGAGCTGATCGCCCAGGGCGTGATCGCCATGGAGTTCGGCTCCAGCGCCGAGGACCTGGCGTTGACCTGCTACGCCCACCCGAGCACTTCCGAGGCGATCCACGAGGCGGCCCTGGCGGTGGACGGCCATGCCATCCACATGGCCAACCGCAAGAAGCGCAAGTAAGCCAGCCCATGCAGTACAACAAGCGCCATCCAGCGGGATGGCGCGTCGTGCCCGGCCATGTACCGGGGGCGGACGGGGGTGACCCGACAACGACCGTCGCAGGCGGTGTTTCGCGGTTACCATTCGAGTCACATGCAACCAATGGCATGAATCGATGAACCTTCACGAGTATCAAGGCAAGCAGCTGTTTGCTGATTATGGTCTGCCGGTTTCCAAGGGCTTCGCGGTCGATACCCCCGAGGAAGCGGCGGAAGCCTGCAGGAAGATCGGCGGCGACATGTGGGTCGTCAAGGCCCAGGTTCACGCCGGCGGCCGCGGCAAGGCCGGCGGCGTCAAGCTGATCAAGAGCCCGGAGGAGGCCAAGGCCTTCGCCGAGCAGTGGCTGGGCAAGAACCTGGTGACCTACCAGACCGATGCCAACGGTCAGCCGGTTGCCAAGATCCTGGTCGAGAACTGCACCGACATCGCCAGCGAGCTCTACCTGGGGGCGGTGGTCGACCGTGCCACGCGCCGGGTGGTGTTCATGGCCTCCACCGAGGGTGGCGTCGAGATCGAGAAGGTCGCCGAGGAAACCCCCGAGAAGATCCTCAAGGCCGAGATCGACCCGCTGGTCGGCGCCCAGCCGTACCAGGCGCGTGAGCTGGCCTTCGCCCTGGGCCTGAAGGGCGACCAGGTCAAGCAGTTCACCAAGATCTTCCTGGGCCTGTCGCGTCTGTTCCACGAGAAGGACCTGGCGCTGCTCGAGATCAACCCGCTGGTGATCACCGACGAAGGCAACCTGCACTGCCTCGACGCCAAGATCAACCTGGACAGCAACGCCCTGTATCGCCACCCCGACCTGCAGGCGATGCGCGACCCCTCCCAGGAGGACGAGCGCGAGGCCGAGGCGGCGGCATGGGAGCTGAACTACGTGGCGCTGGAAGGCAACATCGGCTGCATGGTCAACGGCGCCGGCCTGGCCATGGGCACCATGGATATCATCAAGCTCAACGGCGGCCAGCCGGCCAACTTCCTCGACGTGGGCGGCGGTGCGACCAAGGAGCGCGTGGCGGAAGCCTTCAAGCTGATCCTCTCGGACGACTCGGTCAAGGCGGTGCTGGTCAACATCTTCGGCGGCATCGTGCGTTGCGACATGATCGCCGAGGGCATCATCGGGGCGGTCGAGCAGGTTGGCGTCAACGTGCCGGTGGTGGTGCGTCTCGAGGGTAACAACGCCGAGCTGGGTGCCGAGAAGCTGGCCTCCAGCGGACTGAACATCATCGCTGCCACGAGCCTCACCGATGCGGCTCAGCAGGTCGTCAAGGCAGCGGAGGGCAAGTAATGAGCATCCTGATCGACAAGAACACCAAGGTCATCTGCCAGGGCTTCACCGGCGGGCAGGGGACCTTCCACTCCGAGCAGGCGATCGCCTACGGCACCAAGATGGTCGGCGGCGTGACCCCGGGCAAGGGCGGCCAGGAGCACCTGGGCCTGCCGGTGTTCAATACCGTCAAGGAAGCGGTCGAGAAGACCGGCGCCGAGGCCAGCGTGATCTACGTGCCGGCCCCGTTCTGCAAGGACTCGATCCTCGAGGCGGCCAATGCCGGCATCAAGCTGATCGTGTGCATCACCGAGGGCATTCCCACGCTGGACATGCTCGACGTCAAGGTCAAGTGCGACGAGCTGGGCGTACGCCTGATCGGTCCGAACTGCCCCGGCGTCATCACCCCAGGCGAGTGCAAGATCGGCATCATGCCGGGTCACATCCACAAGCCGGGCCGCGTCGGCATCGTGTCGCGCTCCGGCACCCTGACCTACGAAGCCGTCAAGCAGACCACCGACCACGGTTTCGGCCAGTCCACCTGCGTGGGCATCGGCGGCGACCCGATCCCGGGTTCCAACTTCATCGACATCCTCGAGATGTTCGAGAAGGATCCGGCGACCGAGGCGATCGTCATGATCGGCGAGATCGGCGGTACCGCCGAGGAAGAGGCGGCGGCCTTCATCAAGGCCAACGTGACCAAGCCGGTGGTCTCCTACATCGCCGGTGTCACCGCGCCTCCGGGTAAGCGCATGGGCCATGCCGGTGCGATCATCTCCGGTGGCAAGGGCACCGCTGACGAGAAGTTCGCCGCGCTGGAGGATGCCGGCGTGCGGACCGTTCGCTCCCTGGCCGAGATCGGCGATGCACTGAAGGACGTCACTGGCTGGTAAGAGCAGCGACGACCACCGATAGGCGAAGAGGGCGCTCCTTGCGGGCGCCCTTTTTCTGGCCTGTGCGTCGCTTCAGCCGAGCAGGCCGAGGTCGCTGCCGTCGTGCATGCCGAGCAGGGCGACATCCAGGCCATCCGCGCCGGTAACGGCGTCGGGCGTGGGAGCGTCGCCCTGGGCGCGATAGGCGAAGCGCCACGCCTCGCCGGGGGCGAGCTCGCCGGCGTCGTCGTCGCGGATGAGGTAGGCATCACCGTCGCGGCTCAGCTCGCCGTTCCACAGGGTGTCGATCGTATCGTCGGTGGTCAGCCGCAGCTCGGGTGCCGCAAGCGCTTCGTCGGTCACGTTCTCGACGAAGATCTCGGCGACGTAGCCGTCGTCCCAGCGCCGGGTCGTGCTGCCTGCTACCAGCAGCTCGGCGCCGTCGTCCAGCAGCCCGTCGGGAATGGCATTGCCGCCGAGAATGGCATCGGCGTCAGGAACGTCGAGTGCCGCGGCCTGGTAGATGCCGCGGGAAGCCGTGTGCAGCACGGTGCCGTCGGCGAAGCTGACCAGCTCGATTTCCTCGAGCGTGTCGGTGGCGCCCATGTCGCTGTGGATGTTGACCCGGTCGCCGTCGAAATCGATCTGGTAGGCATCGAGCCCGCGGGCGTAGCGCACCGTGTCCATGCCATCGCCGCCGACCAGGCGGTCGTCGCCATCGTACCAGTCGTCGCCGGGCCCCCCCTCCAGCAGGTCGTGGCCGGCGCCGCCGGTCAGCGTGTCGTGGCCCAGCCCGCCGTTGAGGTAGACGCCGTCGTCGCTGCCCTGCAGCACGTCGCTGCGACGCGAGCCCAGCACGTAGTCGAAGCGGACCTGGTTGGCGTCGGCATCGGTGATGGCGCCGAAGCTCTCGCCGCCGGCATTGACCCACAGCGTGGGGGAGAGCTCGTCGGAATCGGCGTTGCGGATGGCCTGCGCCACCCTGACCTCGTTGTCATGGTCGCGTCCGCCGTGAAAGTTGATGTCGCGGTCGGTGAAATCGACCTCGATCTCGTTGCCGACGGAGGAGCGCCAGGAGGCGAACAGCACCCCATGGCGCATGCCGCTGTCCTCGAGGTGGCTGAAGCTGCCGTCATAGCTCTCCTTCAGCTCGAAACCGTAGCCGTTGCCGCCGCTGCCCTTGTTGAAGGCGCCCTCGGCGCGCAGGGAGTCGGCCTCGAGATCCAGTGAGCGGGCGATATGGAAGGCCGTGGAGGGACCGTTCACGACCGCGACATCCTCCAGCCGGGCATCGCCGGTGCCATCCAGGCGAATGGCCTGGTAGCCGGTCAGATGGCTGCGGGCATTCGAGAACGCCGCGGCGTCCGGGGTACCCAGCTCATAGTCGACGCTGAATCCCTCGAGAGAGACGTTGTCGGCAGGCACGATCTGCTCGAGCTGAGCCTGCCCCTGGGAAAAGTCGAAGTGCGCGCCGCGGTCGAGCGTAATGGTGTCGCCGTTCACGGCCTCGACTCTGGCCATGCTGGTGCGTAGCTCGGCATATTCCTGCTTGCGCCAGGTGGTGTCGCCGATCGCGTCGAGGAAGGCCGTGTCGTTGTCCTGCCAGATCCTGACCGTATCGCCCTGCGCCAGGCCATGCCCGACACCGAGTCGCACGCTGCGCTCGCCTTCCGCCAGGTCGGCCGCGAGCGTGCCGAGCGTCACGCCCTGCACGTCGCCTTCGATGCCGATGCCGAAGCCAGCGCTGTCGTCCAGGGCGGTATCGGTGAATGTCAGGGTGGTGGCATCGGTGCCCGCCCCCTTGAGCGTGATGTCGGAGCGGTTGATGCGCAGGGCCTGGTCGAGTCGGTAGTCACCGGACTCGAATAGCAGGGTCGATCCACCTGGGGCGGTGTCGATCGTCTCCTGAAGCGCTCGTGCCGATGTGCCGCGGGCGACATCGATGGTCGGCATGTTGGTTCCTCCTGATGAGTCATTCTCGGCCCCGTGGCATCGCTGCCAGGAGGCCATGCGATCTGCAGCGGCATCTGTTATCTTCCGCTTCGCTGCGCATGCTAGCGAGCCTGGCGCCGGAGGCAAGAGCGCTCGGGCGACGCACGTATGTAAGTGCGGGGGGTTTTTACATTTAATCGAGAGATCGGGCTGCTCGATTTCGATATTTAATTGAAACGCTGGGTGTTTTTTTGTCAAAGTCAAGTTCGGTACTTTTCCGCCTTACTTTTCATCTCATTAATACACAAAAAAATTAATAAGTTAGCCGAGTGCCCGGGGGCGGTTTGCTAGTGTGCCGTTCTGCAAGCCTCGGTAAGGCCCCGCATCGTTTTCCCATCGATTCCGTGAGCGCCATGTCTTCAAGAACGCAAAACGACTTACAGCATGCATTGCGCCGTTGCCGGCCTGCGCTGCTATGGGTGGGCGGCTTCAGCCTGTTCATCAACCTGCTGATGCTGACGCCAGCACTCTATATGCTGCAGGTCTACGACCGGGTCATCGCCAGTGGCAGCAAGGAGACCCTGCTCATGCTGACCCTGGTGACACTCTTTCTGCTGGCCGTCATGGTGGGATTGGAGTGGGTGCGTTCCCGACTGCTGGTGCGGGTGGGCAACCACCTCGATGCCCAGGTGAGCGGGCACCTGTATCGCGCCATGTTCCGCCGTGGCTTGTCGTCGCCGGGAGAGGGCAGCGGGCAGCCCCTCGACGATCTCCGCACGGTGCGCCAGTTCCTTTCGGGCCAGGGCCTGTTCGCCTTCTTCGATGCGCCCTGGGTGCCCATCTATCTGGCCATCCTGTTCCTGTTCAACGTGTGGTTCGGGGTCTTCGCGACCGGTGCGGGGCTGCTGCTGCTGGGGCTGGCGATCATCAACGAGAAGGTGTCCAAGCGTCTGCTGGCCGAAGCCGGGCATGCGCACATCCAGGCCCAGGCGCAAGTCGGCAGCAACCTGCGCAATGCCGAGGTGGTGCAGGCCATGGGCATGCTGCCGGCGATCATGCGGCGCTGGGAGGCGCGTCATGTGCAGTCGCTGATCAAGCAGTCCCAGGCCAGCGATCGCAGCGGCGGGCTGAGCAATCTGTCCAAGGGGCTGCGCATCCTGGCACAGTCACTGATACTCGGGTTGGGTGCACTGCTGGTGCTGGAAGCGAGCATCACGCCGGGCATGATGATCGCCGCCTCGATCATCATGGGGCGGGCCCTGGCGCCCATCGACCAGATGATCGGCAGTTGGAAGGGCTTCGTCGGCTGCCGGGACGCCTACCGGCGGCTCGACGCGCTGTTGCGTGACGTGCCGGCGCAGACGCGCCGCTTGTCGCTGCCCGAGCCCCGCGGGGAGGTGGCGGTCGAGGCCTTGACCCTTACGCCGCCGGGAGCGGCCAAGCCGGTGCTTCGCGAGCTCGACTTTCACATTGCGCGAGGTGAGCACGTCGGCATCATCGGGCCGAGTGCCGCCGGCAAGACCACGCTGGCGCGTGCCCTGCTGGGTGTCTGGCTGCCCGAAACGGGGGCGGTTCGGCTCGACGGTGCCGACCTGGGGCACTGGAACCGTGACGAGCTGGGTCCGCACCTCGGCTACCTGCCTCAGGACATCGAGCTGTTCGATGGCACGGTCAGCCAGAACATCGCGCGCTTCGGCGAGGTCGATGACGCGCAGGTGGTTGCAGCGGCAAAGAAGGCGGGGGTGCACGACATGATCCTGCGCCTGCCCGAGGGTTACGAGACGCCCATCGGGGCCGGCAACGGCTCGCTCTCGCCCGGGCAGCGTCAGCGTATCGGCCTGGCGCGGGCGCTGTATGGCAAGCCTGCGCTCGTCGTGCTCGACGAACCCAACGCCAATCTCGACGATGCCGGAGAGCGGGCGCTGGCCGAGGCGCTGCGCCAGCTCAAGGCGGAAGGGACGACGCTGTTCGTCATCAGCCATCGGCGCAGCGTGCTGGCCGAGGTCGACAAGCTGCTGGTACTGAACGAGGGGCGCCTGCGCCTGCTGGGCGCTCGCGACGAGGTGCTGGCGCGTCTCGCCGCGCCGGGAGCCCGTCGGGCGAAACCGGGCAGGCCGTCCCTGTCACGAGAATCGCGTGCTGAGCTGACGGCAGCAGAGGAGGGGCCATGAACCGCGAACACCTCACGCCAGCGGCGCTGCCCATCGACGGTCGTCGCTATCGTCACCTGGGGTTGCTCATCCTGCTGATCGCCTTCGGCGGGTTCGGTGGCTGGGCGCTGGCCGCCAACCTGGCGGTCGCCGTCGTGGCCCCGGGCAAGGTCTCGGTCGCCTCGTTCAAGAAGACGGTGCAGCACTACGAGGGCGGCATCGTCAGCGAGATCCGCGTGGCCGACGGCGATCATGTCGAGGCCGGCGAGGTGCTGGTGGTGCTCGACAACACCCGCGCCGCGTCGCAGCTGCAACTGGCGAGAACCCAGTACCTGATCAACCGGGCCAGTGAAGTGCGCTTGACCGCCGAGCTCGCCGAGGCGGCGACCCTGGCGTTTCCCGAGGAGCTGCTGGCGAGCGATTCCCAGCGTGTCAGCGAGGTGCTGGCGGTGCAGCACGGCCTGTTCTTCTCACGGCGACAGTCGCTGCAAGGTACCCTGGAGACCCTCGATCAGCAGACCCGTCAGTACGAGGAGCAGCGCGAGGGCCTGGAATCGCTGGTGGAGTACAACCGCCGACAGATCGCTTCGCTGCGCGAGGAGGCGGACGACCTGCGCAGCCTGTTCGAACGCGGCCACGGCGATCGGCAACGACTGCGTGAGCTGGAGCGGGACATTCTCGAACTCGAGGGAGAAACCGCTCAGCAGCAATCCGTCATTGCCCGCATCGCGGCGCAGATCAGCGAGAACGAGCTGCAGAAGCAGATCCACCGCCAGGAGTTCCAGGCGGAGTCCGGCGAGCAGCTGCGCGAGGTCCAGGAGCACATCACCGACGCCGAGGAGCGGATCACGGCGCTGGCCGACGAAGTGCGTCGGACCACGGTGACCGCGCCGGTGGCGGGAACCGTGGTCGGCATGCAGCTGCATACGCTCGGGGCGGTGATCGGGGCGGGCGACCCGATCCTGGAACTCGTGCCCAGCGACGAGGGCTTCGTGGTCGAGGCGCGCGTCCCGGCCAGCGACGTCGACAGCCTGTATGTCGGCCAGGCGGCCGAGATCCGTTTCAGCGCCTTCAACCAGGGGCTCACCCATGCCGTCGACGGCGAGGTGATCCATGTCTCGGCTGACAGCTTCGAGGACGAGCGCACCGGGCGTGACGTCTATCGGGTGCGGATACGGGTCACCGAGGCGGGGCGCGAGGAGATGACCTCCGACATGCGGCTGCTCGCCGGTATGCCCGCCGAAGTCATGATCCATACCGGCGAGCGCACCTTCGCCAGCTACCTGGTCAAGCCGATCGGCGACGTGCTGGCGCGGGCCATGCGCGACTAGCCGGGCCGCATCGAGCGTTGAGGTGCGTGATGGGTGGGCGCGGCGTCATGGGTTACGCTGGGGGAAACGCTTCGCAGGAGATTGTCCCATGGCGCAGGTTCCCGCCGCCTACCAGGCGACCCGAGGCTCGGTCCTCGATGTCGATCGCGATTTCTACGTGCGCCTGACCGAGCCGGACGCCCGGGAGCGGGTCGATTCGCTGGTCGTGCCGATCCGTGACGGTCGAGCGTGGAAAGTGCCCGCGGGCCATGTGCTGCGACTCTCGACCCAGGAGGGGCCCCAGGTCGGTGACTTCAACCTGTGGCACCTGCACAACCCGCGCGAGCGCTTCTGGGCCTCGCGCACCCGCCAGCTGCAGCGTGCCCATGTTTCCACCTTCGACCGCCTGTGGTCGACGCTACCCTACCTGCGCCCCATGGCGACCATCATCGCCGACACCCTGGCGAACTATGGCGTCGATGGCAGCGGCATGGACGAACAGGGTGGCCGCATACACGACCTGCTGGGTACCCGCTGCGACCCCTACGTCAACCGCCTGCTCACCGGCGAGGACTTCGATCACCACTGCCACTCCAACCTGGTGCGCGCGGTATTGCCGCATGGCCTCACCGAGTTCGATGTGCACGACGTGCTCAACGTCTTTCAGTGCACCGGGCTCAACGACGACGACCAGTACTTCATGAAAGCCTGCCCGGCACGGGAGGGCGACTATCTCGAATTGTTCGCCGAGATCGACCTGCTCTGTGCGCTGTCGTGCTGTCCGGGGGGCGACCTGTCGCTGGATCTTTGGGGCCCCAGTGCCGGCGACCCGCTGCTGACCTGCCACCCCATCGGGGTCGAGGTGTTCCGCCTGGACGGGTCGCTGCTGGAGGGCTGGCAGCCACCCGCGCCGTCACCCTACGCCGGCGGCCACGGCCTCACGGGGCCTGCCATTGACTGGGCGGGGGAGAAGCGAAGGCGGTCAGGTCAGGGATAAACGGGCGACAGCGCCAGGCCCGAAGGCCGGACGCTGTCGGCGAGCTTCACGCGCTGGGGCGTGCCACCAGCGAACGGGTCTCCTCGCGCGCCTCGACCAGCTCGACGCGAATGCGGTCGCCGAGCTTGTAGCGCTCCTCGCCCTCGATCAGGATGCGGCCCTCCTTGTCGTCGATGGCGATCTTGTCACGGTCGCTGTGCAGCATCGGCGCCGGCACGAAGGCGGTGGCGCCGTTGGCGACGAGGCGCACGCGCATGCCGCCGCGGCTGATGCCGAAGATCTCCGCATCGAAGGCCTGCTGCGCTTCGGCCGCCGGCGTCAGATAGCGCACGTAGAGCCAGTCCTTGACGTCGCGCTCGGCCATGCGGTTGAGCCGGCGCCGCTCGGTGAGCTGCTCAGTCAGGGCCTGGGTCGCCTCCGCCGGGGCCTGCTCGCCCTTGAGCACGCGCTTGATCAGGCGGTGGTTGACCATGTCGCCGTACTTGCGGATCGGCGAGGTCCAGGTGGCGTAGGCGGCCAGGCCCAGGCCGAAGTGCGGGCCGGGCCGGGCGGACATGCTGGTAAAACCCTGGAATCGGCGCAGGCGGGCGTCGAGCCAGGCGTCGTCGCGGCTCTCCAGCGCGCGCTTGAGCTCCTTGTAGCGCGGCAGTTCCGAAAGCGCCTCG
Source organism: Billgrantia sulfidoxydans (assembly GCF_017868775.1). Taxonomy (NCBI): domain Bacteria; kingdom Pseudomonadati; phylum Pseudomonadota; class Gammaproteobacteria; order Oceanospirillales; family Halomonadaceae; genus Billgrantia; species Billgrantia sulfidoxydans. The sequence continues at coordinate 1,395,009 of NZ_CP053381.1, forward strand.
AGTTCGACCTCGATCTGCTGGGCGGTGAGGAACTCGTGGGCGGCCTGGGCCTTTTCGGGATCGAAGGCGCGGTGCACGTTGAAGATGCCGTGGCCGACGTGCTCGGCGAGCAGGTGGGCGCAGCAGGCGTTGGCCGCGATCATCGACTCCTCGATCATGCGGTTGGCGATGCGCCGCTCCTCGATGCGGATATCCAGCACGTTGCCCGCCGGGTCGAGGTCGAAGACGTAGTCGGGGCGGTCCTTGAACACCAGCGCATGCTCGGCGCGCCAGGCAGCGCGAGCCTCGGTCATGTCTCGCAGCGCGCGTAGCTGACCGGCGATCTCCTCGGCCGGGGTCCATTCGCCCTGGCCCTCGAGCCAGTCGGAGACGCGGTCGTAGACCAGCTTGGCCCGGGAGCGCAGGGTGGCCGCGAAAAAGCGGTAGTCGCCCAGGCTGCCGTCGGCTTCGACGTCCAGGGTACAGGCCAGCACCGGACGCTCCTCGCCCTCGCGCAGCGAGCACAGGTCGTCGGCAAGCTGCTCGGGCAGCATGGTGACGTTCTGTCCCGGCAGGTAGACGGTGAAAGCGCGGGTGCGCGCCTCCAGATCGGCGGCATGGCCCTCCTCGACGTAGGCGGTGGGGTCGGCGATGGCGACCGTCAGGCGCCAGCCGCCGCCCTCGCGTGGCTCGATGCGCAGGGCATCGTCCATGTCGCGGGTCTTCTCGCTGTCGATGGTGAAGAACGGTTCCGCGGTGAGGTCCTGGCGTTCGAGCCCTTCGTCGCGCAGCGGCCAGTCGTCGCCGGCGTCGGGGCACTCCTGTTCCAGGGCGTGGCGGGCCAGCGTCACGCGCCACGGCACGGCGGGGTCGTCGGCCTTGGCCACCAGCTCGTCGATCTGAGTGAAGAAGGCACGGTCGTCGGGCTTCAGCGGGTGACGCACCAGGCGTGCCACGACCCAGTCGCCATCGCCGATGCTCGCCTCGTCGAGACTGTTCTTGATGCGCGCCTTGAGCGCGTTCTTGATCGAGGGGTGGTCGGGCACCACCGCCAGGCGCCCCTCGCGTTTCTGCACCCGGGCGATGAAGCGGCTGAGGCCTGCCTCGATCAGCGTATCGGGTTCGACGGAGGTCTTGTCACCGTTCTCGTGGATCACGGCCTGGACACGATCGCCATGCAGCACCTGTTTCATGGCCGGGGGCGGCACGAAGTAGGACTGACCGTCGTCGGTTTCGAGAAACCCGAAACCCTTTTCCGTGGCCTTGATTACCCCCTCGGCGCGGGGCGTGGTCTCACGAATCTGTTGCTTGAGCTGGGCGAGCAGCGGGTTGTTCTGCAGCATGATCACGAACGTGTGGCGGGGTGGGAGGGCCACTATACGGATTCCTGTGGCCGGCGCCAAACGCCGGCGTAGCCGCTGACGGTAAATCATAGGCTTGGATTGAGTGATTCGCGATGAGCGCGCCGTGCTCTTTGGCTGGGCAAGCCCTGCGGGCTGCGTTAGCCTCTATCGGGTACACGACGCAATGGACGCCCATGACACCGCACCTGATCGTCTCCGACCTCGACGGCACGCTGCTGGATGCCAACCACGACCTGCACCCCGAGACCATCGAGACTCTGCGCCAGTTGGCCGAGCAGGGCCACCATCTGGCCTTTGCCTCGGGGCGGCATTACCGCGACATGCTGGCCTTTCGCGAACGGCTGGGCGTGCCGATTCACGTCATCAGCACCAACGGTGCCTACCTGCACGGCCCCGACGGCGAGCTGCTGGCCTCGCGCCATCTCGAGGCCGAGCTGGCGCGCGAGCTGATCGCGCTCGAGCGTCACGACAGCGTGCGCCTCAACCTCTATCTCGAGGAGGAGTGGCTGATCGATGCCCCCGAGCCGCGCCTGCTGGCCTACCATGCCCATACCGGCTTCGGCTATCGTGTGGTCGAGCCGACGAGTCTCGACGGGGAGGGGGTCGGCAAGGTGCTCTACATCGGCGAGCCCGAGCGGCTGGCGGGGCTTGAGGCAACAGTCCGCGCGAGCCACGGTGAACGCCTTCACGTCACCTATTCCACGATCAACTCGCTCGAGATCATGGCCGGCGGCGTCAACAAGGGCACAGCGCTGGAGGCATTGCTCGCCGCCCTCGGGATCGACAGCGAGCGCTGCCTGGCCTTCGGCGACAACCTCAACGACACCGAGATGCTCAGCCTCGCCGGCGAGGCGCATGTGATGGCCAATGCCCACCCCGAGCTGGCCCAGCGGGTGCCCGTGGCGCGGCGCATCGGCCACCACGCCGAGACGGCCGTGGCCCGGCACCTGCGGGAGCGGTTTGCGCTCTAGGTTCATGCTGTAAGCGTGCGTCTGCCTGTAGTGGCACGCTGCGACGTTGGTCTATGTCCTCTTGCCGTGCCGACCCGGCTTGCCCATCATCGGGGCGCATAACGACAACGATTCACGGCGCTGCCAAGGCTGCGCCCCTGCCATCGGACGACGATGACGACAACGCCCGCCACCCTGATCGTGGTCGACGACGACCCCGAGATCCGCGAACTGCTGGTCGACTACCTCGGGCGCCACGGCTACCGTGCCTTGGCCGCCGAGGATGCCGAGGCGCTGCATCGCCTGCTCGCAAGCGAAGCCCCCGACCTGCTCATCGTCGACATCATGCTGCCCGGCGACGACGGCTTTACCATCTGCCGCGACATCCGCCGCGGCAGCGACGTGCCGATCATCATGCTCACCGCCAGTGCCGACGAGACCGACCGTATCCTCGGGCTGGAGCTCGGCGCCGATGACTACCTGGGCAAGCCGTTCAATCCGCGCGAGCTGCTCGCGCGCATCAAGGCGGTGCTGCGCCGGGCGCGGGGCGGCGGCGCCGGCGATCCGGCCCGGGCGCGCCTGGTGGCCTTCGGGCCCTGGCGGCTCGACCGCATGACCCGCGAGCTGATCGATGAGCGTGAGGCGCGCACGCCGCTCTCGGGTGCCGATTTCCAACTGCTGCAGGTCTTCCTCGAGCACCCCGAGCAGGTGCTGTCGCGCGAGGCGTTGTATGAGCTGACCCGCGGCCGGCCGGCCCCGCCGCTGGACCGCTCCATCGACGTGCACGTCTGCCGGCTGCGCCAGCGCCTGGGCGAGGACACCCACTACCATCAGCTGATCCGCACCGTGCGCGGGGCCGGCTATGTGTTCACCGCGCGGGTCGAAGCGCTGACGTGAAGGCGGAGCGTCTCAGGCGCTGGCGCCGACGCCTGGTGCCCCTGCTGCCGCGCACGCTGCGCGGTCGCTTCGTGCTGATCATGATCGTCGGCGTGCTCACCGCCCAGCTGGCCAGCTACACCGTGTGGACCTCCCAGGTGCGCTCGAGCCAGCTCGAGCAGCTCGACGAGCTGTCGCGCAACATCGCCTACAGCGTGGCCTCGACCATGCGCTTCTTCCGCTCGCTGCCCTACGAGTATCGCCATATCGTGCTCGACCAGCTGCGCAACATGGGCGGCACGCGCTTCTTCGTCAGCGTCAACGAACGCCGCATTCCGGTGCAGGACATCGGCTCGGGGCCGGAAAAGGCGCTGGTGGTGGACAACTTCCGCGAGATCCTGACCCGCGAGCTCAACATCGACGACGTGCTGGTGGAGTTCTCCCGCCCCGAGACCCTGCGCGTCTACAACAATGAGGTGCTGCTGCACGACCTGCCGCCGCGCTGGGGCCAGCACAGCCTGCTGATGGAGCCGCTGTCACCGCCGATCCTGGTGGTGCAGATGGAGCTCGGCCCGGAGACCTGGCTCTACGTCGCCACGCTGCTGCCGGTGCCCGACCTGTTCAACGAGTACCGCTGGCTCTCCGGCGAGCGGCTGTTGGCGAGCCTGATGGTACTGCTGACGGTGATCGGCCTGTCGCTGCTCGGCATTCGCAGCGTGACGCGCCCACTGGCGCGGCTGTCGCGGGCGGCGCGCCAGCTCGGCGACGACCTCGATGCGCCGCCGCTGCGCGAGACCGGCCCGCGTGAGGTCGCCGCCACCGCGGTGGCCTTCAACCGCATGCAGGAGCGCATTCGCGACCAGGTCGACGAGCGCGAGCGGCTGTTCTCGGCCATTTCCCACGACCTCAAGACGCCCATCACACGGCTGCGCCTGCGCGCCGAGATGCTCGACGACCCGCTGCAGCGCGAACGCTTCTGCGCCTCGCTCGACGAGCTCGACCTGCTGGTGAAGGGCGCCCTGGCATCGGTCAAGGGCTTCGACCTGCACGAAGCGGTGGAGCCGGTCGATCCCCGGGTGGTGCTGCAGGAGCTGGCCGACGAACTGGCGCTGCAGGGCGGGACGGTGTGCGTCTCGGGGCACGCCGAGCCGCTGGCGGTGAAGCCGCTGGCGTTCAAGCGCTGCCTGGCGAACCTGGTGGAGAACGCGGTGTTCTACGGTCGGCGCGTCGAGGTGACGCTGAAGGATTCTCCCGAGCGACTGGCGGTCGTCATTCGCGACCACGGCCCGGGCATTCCTGAAACGCAGCACGAACGGGTCTTCGCTCCCTTTGTGCGGCTCGAGCCTTCACGCAGCCGCAACACCGGCGGCAGCGGGCTCGGGCTTGGCATCGCCCGCCATATCGCCCGCGCCATGGGCGGCGAGATCGCGCTCGCCAACCATCCCGAGGGAGGCCTCGAGGTCACGCTCCACCTGCCGCGACCGAGCAATGTTACGGCCTTGTAATATTGCCCCAATACTTTGAAGGACTAGGTAACCCCAAAGAAGGCAGCTCTCGGTTAGCGTTACTGACACGCCGGTATAACCGGGTTCAATAACAACAGCAGGAGCATGCCATGCCTTCGTTCGCGCGATCGTTCAACAAGACCACACTCGCCCTGGCCACCGCCGCGGCGGCTTCGTTGGCGTTGCCCAGCGCCAATGCCGCCGAGGTGGAGGTGCTGCACTGGTGGACCTCGGGCGGCGAGGCCCGCGCGGCCAACGTGCTCAAGGAATTGATGGAAGCGGAAGGCTACGGCTGGGAGGATTTCGCCGTGGCCGGCGGTGGCGGTGAAACCGCCATGACCGTGCTCAAGTCCCGGGCGATGTCCGGCAACCCGCCGTCGGCGGCCCAGATCAAGGGGCCGGAGATCCAGGAGTGGGGCGAGCTCGGCCTGCTCGGCGAACTCGACGAAGTGGCCGAAGCCGAGGGCTGGGACGAGCTGCTCCCCCCCACCGTTGCCGAGGTGATGCGCCACGACGGCAGCTACGTCGCGGTGCCGGTCAACGTGCACCGGGTCAACTGGCTGTGGGCCAACCCCGAGGTGCTCGAGGCGGCCGGGGTCGAGATGCCGACCACGCTGGACGAGCTGTTCAGCGCCGGCGAGGCGATCCGCGAGGCGGGCTATATCCCGCTGGCCCACGGCGGCCAGGCGTGGCAGGACGCCACCGTGTTCGAGACCGTGCTGCTGGCCACCGGCGGCACCGAGTTCTACCAGCAGGCGCTGGTCGAGCTCGACGAGGAAGCCCTGGGCGGCGAGCAGATGGTCGAGGCGCTGGAGACCTTCAAGCGCCTGCGCGAGCTGATGGACGACGACATGTCGGGCCGCGACTGGAACATCGCCACCTCCATGGTGATCGAAGGCACCGCCGGCATGCAACTGATGGGCGACTGGGCCAAGGGCGAGTTCACCGCCGCCGGCCTTACCGCCGGCGAGGATTATCTGTGCGCCGCCGCGCCGGGCACCCAGGACGCCTTCACCTTCAACATCGACAGCCTGGCCATGTTCCGCGTCGAGGGCGAGGAGCGCGAGGCCCAGCAGGCCCTGGCACGGCTGGTGCTGGAGCCAACCTTCCAGGAAGCCTTCAACCTGGCCAAGGGCTCGATTCCCGCCCGCCCTGACCTCGACATGGGCGAATTCGACTCGTGCGCGCAGCAGTCCATGCAGGACTTCCAGCGCACCGCCGAGGAGGACGGCCTGGTACCCAGCATGGCCCATGGCATGGCCGTGCGCGCCGACGTCCAGGGCGCCATCTTCGACGTGGTGACCAACTACTTCAACTCGCGTGACATGGCCGCCGAAGAGGCTGCCCGGCGGATGGTGAACGCCGCCCAGGCCGCGCTCTAACCCGCCGCAAGCGGGGCCGGGCCTGGAATCCCCAGGCCCAGCCCCGGTGGCACGCCGTTCACGCCCGAGGTTTCCGCTATGTCCCTGTCCAGTTACGCGGCGCAGCCGGCCACCGGTCCCGGTTCCCGGCGCAGCCGCTCAGGCCCGCTCCAGGCCTGGCTGCCCAAGCTGGTGCTGGCCCCGTCGGTCGCCATCTCGCTGTGCTTCGTCTACGGCTTCATGCTGTGGACCTTCATTCTCTCGTTGACCAACTCGCGCATGCTGCCCAGCTACGACTTCGTCGGCTTCGCTCAGTATGCCCGCTTGATGGCCAACGACCGCTGGTGGGTGGCGTCCACCAACCTGGTGCTGTTCGGTGGCCTGTTCGTGGCCATCTGCCTGGCGCTGGGGCTGCTGCTGGCCATCCTGCTCGACCAGCGCATCCGCCAGGAGGGGGCGCTGCGCACCCTCTATCTCTACCCCATGGCGCTGTCGTTCATCGTCACCGGCGTGGTGTGGAAGTGGCTGCTCAATCCCGGCCTCGGCATCCAGGCCATGGTGCGCGGCTGGGGCTTCGAGAACTTCCGCTTCGACTGGCTGGTCGACCCCGACATGGCCGTCTACACCCTGGTGATCGCCGCGGTGTGGCAGGCCTCGGGCTTCGTCATGGCGCTGTTCCTCGCCGGGCTGCGCGGCGTCGACGACAGCATCCTCAAGGCCGCCCAGCTCGACGGCGCCAGCCTGCCGCGCATCTACTGGCGGGTAGTGATTCCCTGCCTGCGCCCGGTGGTGTTCAGCGCGGTGATGATCCTCTCGCACATCGCCATCAAGAGCTTCGACCTGGTGGTGGCGTTGACCGGTGGGGGCCCCGGCTATGCCTCCGACCTGCCGGCCACCTTCATGTATGCCCATGCCTTCACTCGGGCGCAGATCGGCCTGGGCTCGGCAAGCGCCATGCTGATGCTGGGTGGCGTGCTGGCGATCCTGATTCCCTATCTCTACTCCGAGCTGAGGAACCGCCGCCATGGATAACGTCATTCGACGCCGCACCGTCGGCGCGCGGCTGGCCCGTGCCGCGCTCTATGCGGTGCTCCTGCTGGCCGCACTGTTCTATCTGCTGCCGCTCGCGGTGATGCTGATCACCTCGCTCAAGCCGCTGGCCGAGATCACCCCCGGCACGCTGCTCTCGCTGCCCCGGGAGCCGACCCTGGCGCCTTGGGCCAAGGCCTGGGGCGAGGCCTGCACCGGCATGCGCTGCGAAGGCGTGGGCGTCTACTTCTTCAATTCCATCGCCATCGTCGTGCCGGCCGTACTGATCTCCACGATCATCGGCGCGCTCAACGGCTACGCCCTGACCAAGTGGCGCTTCAAGGGCTCGGAGCTGGTCTTCGCGCTGATGCTGTTCGGCTGCTTCATCCCGTTCCAGGTGGTGCTGCTGCCCATGGCGCAGACGCTGGGCTGGCTGGGACTGTCGAGTTCGCGGGCGGGGCTGATCCTGGTCCACGTGGTGTTCGGCATCGCCTTCACCACGCTGTTCTTCCGCAACTTCTACGTGGCGGTACCCACCGAGCTGGTGTCGGCGGCCAAGCTCGATGGCGCCGGCTTCTTCCGCATCTTCTGGCGCATCCTGCTGCCGGTGTCGGCACCGATCATCGTGGTCTCGGTGATCTGGCAGTTCACCCAGATCTGGAATGACTTTCTGTTCGGCGTGGCGTTCTCGGCCCATGACACCCAGCCGGTCACGGTGGCACTCAACAACCTGGTCAACACCTCCACCGGCGTGCGCGAGTACAACGTCGACATGGCGGCGGCGATGATCGCTGCACTGCCCACGCTGATTGTCTACGTGCTGGCCGGCAAGTATTTCGTCCGTGGGCTCACGGCCGGCTCGGTCAAGGGCTGAGCCACCGAACAACAAAGAGGTTACCGAAATGGCAGCGCTGGAAATCAATAACGTTTGCAAGGACTTCGGCAGCGAGCAGGTGCTCAAGGACGTGAGCCTGGCGATCGATTCGGGCGAGTTCCTGATCCTGGTGGGGCCCTCGGGCTGCGGCAAGTCGACGCTGATGAACGCCATCGCCGGGCTCGAGCCGGTCACCTCCGGCGAGATCCGCATCGCCGGCGAGGACGTCACCTGGCAGACCCCGGCCGAGCGCGACATCGCCATGGTGTTTCAGTCCTACGCGCTCTACCCGAGCATGACGGTACGTCAGAACATCAGCTTCGGCCTGGAGATGCGCAAGGTGCCCAGGGCCGAACGTGAGGCCGCCGTGGAGCGGGTGGCCGACCTGCTGCAGATCACCCACCTGCTCGATCGCAAGCCTTCGCAGCTCTCCGGCGGCCAGCGCCAGCGCGTCGCGATGGGCCGGGCGCTGGCCCGCGAACCCAAGGTCTACCTGTTCGACGAGCCGCTCTCCAACCTCGACGCCAAGCTGCGCGTCGACATGCGCACCGAGATCAAGAAGCTGCATCAGCGTCTCGGCACCACCATTGTCTACGTCACCCACGACCAGATCGAGGCGATGACGCTGGCCGACTGCATCGCGGTGATGCGCGACGGTCGAATTCTCCAGCTCGGTTCGCCCGACGAGGTCTACAACGATCCGGTCGACCTGTTTGTGGCCGGCTTCATGGGCTCGCCGTCGATGAACTTCATTGCCGCTACCCTGGAGGGCGAGAGTGGCGCGTACCGGCTGCGGGTGGCAACGCCGGGAGAGGAGGCGCTGGAGCTGCCCTGGCCGCAGGAGCGCGAGGCGCCGACCATGGCCGGTCAGGTGGGGCATGCGGTGCTCCTGGGGCTGCGCCCCGAGCACTTCGCCGAGGACGATGCGCGGCTCGGCGAGTTCAGCGAAGGCGTGCCGTTCACGCCGCGCATCAGCGTGGTAGAGCCCACCGGGGCGGATATCCTGCTGCAGCTCAAGCTCGGCGAGGGCGAGGCCACGGCGCGGGTGGGGCCCAAGTGCAAGGTCAAGGCGGGCGAGCGGCTGACGCTGCGCATCGACATGGGGCGCGCGGTGCTGTTCGATCCCGCCACGGAGAAGCGCCTGGCCTGAGCCGGTGCCGCGAAAGGCCGCCGGCACCGGGCCGTCGGCCTGCCGGCCGACGGCTCAGCGAACGGTGATCACGGTGCACTCGGCGACGTGGCTGACCTTGTGCGAGACGCTGCCGACCACCAGCCCGCGCAGGTCGCTCAGGCCGCGGCTGCCCATGACGATGGCTTCGACACCGCGTCGGCGTGCCTCGCTGACGATGGTGCGGGCCGGGTCGCCCTGGCCGACCACCGTCTCGATGTGCTGGATGCCCTTGGCCCGTGCCGCCTCGGCCGCCTTGTCGACGACCTGCCTGCCGATCTCCTCGCGTTCCTGGCGAGACGCCTCGATGGCGATGGCGCCGATGCCCCACACCAGCGTCGTCTCGTGGGAAAGCTCCTCGGGGATGTGGAGGATGTGCAGGGTAGTATCGGCCTGACTGGCCAATTGGCAGGCGACGTCAAGGGCCTTCTTCGCGCCTTCGGAGCCGTCGACGGGAACCAGGATGGATTGGTACATGTCACTTTCCTTATCCGCTGTGGGGAATGGATACCCCGAGCCTAGCCCCTTGTACGCGAGACGTCATGACCGGCGTCAAGCCCTCGACTGATCGCCTGCCATTCACTTGGAATCTTCCAGCTTTCGAAGCTGCTGCCAGAGTTCGCTGCGCAGGTCGGCCATGCGCGGCGCCTCGCCCTTGGCGAACAAGAGCGGTGGGGTTCAGGTGCTGAGTGGCAGGCCGAGGCGCGCCGAGAGGCGCCCGGCTAGGGAAGATCAGCGTACGGTGATCACCGTGCACTCGGCGACATGGCTGACCTTATGCGAGACGCTGCCGACCACCAGCCCGCGCAGGTCGCTCAGGCCGCGGCTGCCCATGACGATGGCCTCGACGCCGCGACGGCGTGCCTCGCTGACGATGGTGCGGGCCGGGTCACCCTGGCCGATTATCGTCTCGATTCGGCTCGCGCCATTGGCGCGTGCCGCTTTTTCGGCGCTGTCGATGATCTGCTGGCCGATGTCCTGGCGAGCCCGAGGTTCCTGCCTCTCCTGGCGTGACGCCTCGATGGCGATGGCGCCGATGCCCCATACCAGCGTCGTCTCGTGAGTGAATTCCTCGGGGATGTGGAGGATGTGCAGGGTGGTATCGGCCTGGCTGGCCAGCTGACAGGCGACCTCAAGGGCTTTCTTGGCGCCTTCGGAACCGTCGACGGGAACCAGGATGGATTGGAACATGGCGCTTTCCTTATCCGTGGTAGTGGATGGATACCCCGAGCCTAGCCCCTTGCACGCGAGACGTCATGACCGGTATCAAGTCCTCGCCCGATCACCTGCCATTCACTTGGTATCTTCCAGCTTTCGAAGCTGCTGCCAGAGTTCGCTGCGCAGGTCGGCCATGCGCGGCGCCTCGCCTTCGGCGAACACCAGCGGGCGGGTCAGGCGCAGGGTACGCAGGCCGAGGCGGGCGCTCAGCAGGCCCACCCCCATGCCCTGGCCGGCACGCGCCGAGAGGCGGCCGGCCAGATTCAGCGAGAGCAGCTCCATGCCGGCATCGCCGGCCATCTCGGTGGCGCCGGCGAAGGCCATGTTGTAGAGCACGTTGCGCAGCAGGCGCAGGCGGCTGGCGTAGCCGAGCTCAAGCCCGTAGAGACGGCAGATGCGGTCGATCATGGCCAGGCTGCGCCACGCCACCAGGAACATGTCGACCAGCGTCAGCGGGCTGACCGCCACCATCACCGCCGTCTCGCCGGCCATGCGCGAGATCAGCCGCCGGGCCTGGCGATCGCGCGGGGCCAGCAGGTGATGCGCCAGCAGCTGCTGCACCTCCGCCCCGGCGTGGTGCGGCTCGCGGGCGGCGAGGAAGGCCTGCCAGTGGGGATGGTCGTCGTCGAGCCCGAGCTGGCGCTTGAGCACCCGGGCCAGCTCGAGCGCTTCCCGGGCATCGGCCCGAGGCAGCGTCGCCAGCCGGCTGCGCAGGGCGTCGTGCCGTTTCAGGCGGCGCAGCCGCCAAGCCTCGCGCACGAGCGCGCCGGCCCCCAGGGCGATGGCGCCGAGCCCCAGCAAGTGCCAGCCGCCGCTGAGCCAGTCGCCGCCGAGCAGTGCCTCGGGCAGGCGCATGGCCATTTCGGCCGTGCCCAGCGCGATGCCGCCGCCGAGCAAGGCCAGTAGCCCCCAGCGGCGCTTGCGCGGTCGGCCGAGGCTGGCCTCGAGGTCGCGCTCGGCGCGGCTCGCCGGGGGCTCCGCCACGGGGCGGGTGGGCAGCTGGCTGTCGAAATCGAGGCGTGGCCGCGGCGGCTCGATGCCCGGCGAGGTCGGCTCGTCGAGGGTGAAACGGCGGGCCGGTCGCGGGTCGTCGCCCTGCGGCTCGTGGCGGCGGTCGTTCATTGCAGCTTGTCTCCGATCAGCCAGTCGAGGGCGGCATCGAGCCGGATGTGGGGCAGCGCGCCGCCCTCCCGCGGGGCAGGGCGGAAGGCGCGAAAGTCGAACCCTTGGCGAGCCCAGAAGTCGGTCTCCGGCAGTTTGGCGGGCACCTCGCCGGGAAACACCAGAACCTCCTCGCCCTCCAGGGTGGTGCCGCGCAGGGCCGGGCTGCGCTCGTTCCTGTGGTTCACCTCGTGGGCCTCGGTGGCACGGATCGCCGCCAGCGACAGCGCCTTGACCGGCACGTTGGCGTAGCGCAGGTCCTGCAGCGGCTCGGCGAGCAGGGCCTCGAGCAGCGCGGTCAGGTTGGCGTGCTGTTCCGGGGTGACGTGGTCGGCCTTGGTCGCGGCGATCGCCAGCTTGTCGATGCGTGGCGCGAACAGTCGCGAGAGCAGGCTGCGCTTGCCGTAGTCGAAGCTCTGCATCAGCGTGGCCAGCGCCTGGGAGAGGTCCTCGAAGCGCTCGGGACCGGCATTGAGCGCGCCGAGCACGTCGACCAGCACGATCTGGCGGTCGAAGCGGCGGAAATGATCGCGATAGAAGGGCCGCACGATATGGTGCTGATAGTGACGAAAGCGGGCCGCCAGGGTGGCATAGATACTCTCCGGAGGCAGCTTGGCCAATGCCCCTTCGTCGGCCTCCGCCAGCGCCGGCAGCGGGAAGAACTGCAGCACCGGGGCGCCCTCCAGGTCGCCGGGCAGCAGGAAACGACCCGGCTGGAGGTTGGCGAAGCCCGCCTCGCGGGCGGCTTGCAGGCTTCTGGCATAGAGCGCGGCGATGTCGGCGAGCTCGGCCTCGTTGGCTTCGGCGGCGGGGTCGAGCCTGGCCGCGGCACGCTCCCATTCGGCCAGCAGGGCGCGGCGCTGCTCGCCGGCGCCGGCGAGCATGGCGCGGCTCCAGCCCGGGTAGTCATGGCCCAGCAGCGGCAGGTCGAGCAACCATTCGCCGGGGTAATCGAACAGGTCGAGGCTGAGCTCGGCGGTCTCGCCGCGCAGCAATGCGCGCCTGGCCGGGCGGTAGCGGATCGACAGGCGCAGCTCGCTGATGCCGCGGGTGGGCTCCGGCCAACGTGGCGGCTCGCTGTCGAGCGACGCCATCGCCTGATCGTAGGGAAAGCGCGGTACGCCCAGATCGGGCTGGCTGACCCGGCGGGCGCCCAGCAGGCGGCCCTGCCGGGCCGCCGGCATCAGGTCGAGCCGGGCCTCGAGGCCGGCATGGCGCAGCTGGTTGACCAGCGAAGTGAGAAAGGCGGTCTTGCCCGAACGAGAGAGTCCGGTGACCGCCAGGCGCAGTTGGCGGTCGCGGCCGCGTTCGATCAGATTGGTCAGCTCCCGGGTGAGCGACTGGCGCATCGGCGAGGAATCCCTTCACAGCAGTGTCAGCCGCTAATGTGAGGGTCTTGGCGGCGTCTGGCAAGGCGCTGCCAAGCCAATAGCGCAATGGGTACCAGCGACAGCGGCACCAGCAGCGCGTTGAGCAGCGTCCAGCCGAGCAGGTTGACCAAGGGGCCCGCCAGCAGCGCGGTGACGGCCACGGTGGAGAAGACCAGGAACTCGTTGGCAGCCTGGGTGCGGGCTTTCTCCACCGGCCGGTAGGCCTCGGTCAGCAGGCCGGTGGCGGGCAGGAAGGTGAAGTTCCAGCCCAGCCCGAGCAGGATCAGGGCGAAATGAAAGCCCGCCACGCCCGCCTCGACCTGGGCGGCCAGGCCGCTCGCCGCCAGTAGTACGCAGCCCGTGGCGATCATGCGCGGTGCACCGAAGCGCGCCGTCAGGTGGCCGGTGGCGAACGAGGGCAGGAACATCGCCAGCACGTGCCACTGGATCGTGGTGGCGACATGATCGAAGTGATGGCCGGCGCCGGACATCGCCAGCGGGGTGGCAGTCATCGCCAGGTTCATCACGCCATAGCCGATCAGCGCCGAGAGCACCGCCACCAGGAACACCGGCTGGCGCACGATCTCACCGAGCGGCCGCGGCCTGCCGTCGCCGTGGGTCGTCTCGGGCGGCGGCAGGCGGGTCGCCAGCAGCACCAGCAGCGCCACCAGGTAGAGCGCGCCCAGGCCGAGGAAGCTGCCGAGAAAAGGGGTGGTGGCCGCCTCGCGGCTGATGCGCGCCAGCCACGGGCCGAAGAAGGCGGCCAGCACGCCGCCGCCCATGACCAGACCGATGGCGCGGTCGCGCAGCGCCAGGGGCGCGGCTTCCACCGCGGCGAAGCGGTACAGCTGGCCGAAGCCGATGCCGATGCCGATCAGCCAGGTGCCCAGCATGAACGGGAAGAAGGCCTCGGCCACCAGGGCCTGGGCGGCCACCGCCACGCCGATGAGCCCCAGCAGGTTGCCCAGCAGGAAGCCGCGCTTGCGCCCCAGCCGCGCCATGATCAGCGAAGCGGGAATGGTGGCGCACATCAGTCCCAGCCACTGGGTGGCGACCGGCGCCGTGGACCAGGCCGGGTCGGGCGCGAGGCGCGCGCCGATCAGCGGCGAGACCGCGATCAGCAGGATGTTGCCGCTTACCAGCAGCGCCTGGCACAGCGAGAGCAAGGTGACATTGAAGGGCATGGCAGCCTCCCGGGCAGAGCATTCCTCAGCGGAAAGTGGGCAAAGCTCGGCCGCCGGGGCCGAAGCGTTGATAGTACAGAGTGGGGGAAACGCCGTAGTGGCGCTGGAACAATCGTCGCAGTTGCTCTGCGCCACCCAACCGCCACTGGCGGGCCAGGCGCTCCAGCGGCGGCGCTTGCTCGCTGGCGACCAACGCCTGGCGGGCCTGCTCCAGCCGCAGGCGGGTCAGGTAGGCGCCTGGCGTGGTGGCGAGCTGCTGGCGAAATAGGCGCGACAAGTGTCGCGGTGTGACCCCGATAGACTCTGCCAGCGTCTCCAGCCTGTACGGCGCGGCGGGGTCGGCGTGGATGCGGTCGAGCAGGCGACGCAGCGAGCCCCTCGTGCGGTGCTGGCTGGCCAGCACCTCGCTGAACTGGGATTGGCCGCCGGGTCGGCGCAGGAACAGTACCAGCTCGCGAGCGACCCGCCCGGCCAGGTCGCTACCGTGGTCGGCCTCGAGCAGCGACAGGGCCAGATCGATGCCGGCGGTGACCCCGGCACTGGTGAAGCGTCCCGCCGACTCGACGTAGAGCGCGTCGGGCACAACTTGGATCGTGGGATACTCGCTGGCCAGCTGGGCGCAGTGTCGCCAGTGGGTCGTGGCCTGGCGTCCCTCCAGCAGGCCGGCCGCGGCGAGCAGGAAGGCGCCGGTGCAGATCGACCCCAGCCGGCGTACTCGCCGTGACTGTTCGCCCAGGGCATCGAGCAGCCCCGTATGCTGCTGCTGCGCCAGTACGCCACGCCCCCCTGCCACCAGCAGCGTGTCCACGGGTCCGACAGCGGAGAGCTCGCGCCAGGCGATGTCGGCCTGCAGCGGCAGGCCACCGTTGGTCGCCACGCTGCCCGGCGCATCGGCGGCGAGGTGCAGACGGTAGAGCGGCCGTCCGCTCACGTCGTTGGCCGAGGCGAAGACCTGCCAGGGGCCGCTGATATCCAGCAGCTGGCAGTCAGGGTAGGCGAGAAGGACGACGGTGCGCGACATGACGATCCCCACGACGAGTCAGGCTCAGTCTCGACCGAGCGGGGCAGGTCTGCAACGACGAATATCCCACCGATAAGGACATGATCGGTGGCGGGTCATGCTGCCATCAGCCACTGGGCCCAGATCGGTATCGTGGCAATGAAGAAGCCCAGCCCGGCCAGGACATAGCCCGGCCAGCGTTTCTCCAAGCGCTGGGCGAGCGTCAGACCGACGAGGCAGATCACCAGGCCGACGAGATTGAAGACGAAGGTGAACATGCCGAGCATGGGCGTCATGGCAGCTCCCGTGGCGCGTGAAAGGTGAAAAACGCGAAGTGCAGGGGCATGATATCAGCAGCCCACGCGACGAGGACACGACATGGACGCGAGACTGCCCGACCGCGATGCGGTCATCGCCTTCTGGTTCGAGGAGCTCGAGCCGGCCCAGTGGTTTCGCAAGGATGCCGGGCTCGACGGGACGATCCGCGATCGCTTCGCCGCCCTGCACGATGCGGCGGCGGCCGGCGAGCTGTGGCAATGGCGCGATACACCCCGCGGACGGCTGGCCGAGATCCTGGTGCTCGACCAGTTCTCGCGCAACCTCTTCCGCGACGATTCACGCGCCTTCGCCCAGGATGCCATGGCGCTGGTGCTGGCCCAGGAGGCCGTGGCCCAGGGCTGCGACCGCGAGCTGGAGGTCGGCTGGCGTCGCTTTTTCTACATGCCCTACATGCACAGCGAGTCGCTGGCGATCCACGGCGAAGCGCTGCGGCTGTTCGACCAGCCCGGGCTCGAGGACAACCTGCGCTACGAGCACCTGCACCGCGACATTCTGCTGCGCTTCGGCCGCTATCCGCACCGCAACGCCATCCTGGGGCGGGAGTCGAGCGAGGAGGAGCTGGCGTTCCTGGAGCAGCCCGGTTCGTCGTTCTGAGCTACGCTTTGCAGGAAAGTCGCGCTCAGGCACTATCGAGGTGCTCAATCGAGACCGCATCGATCAAAAGGAGAGGAGAGACGACATGGGACTTATCGCCTGGCTGATCATCGGTGGGCTGGCCGGCTGGATCGCCGGCAACATCATGCGCGGCGGCGGCTTCGGCATTCTGCCCAATATCGGCGTGGGCATCGTCGGGGCGGTGATCGGCGGTTTCCTGTTCCGCCTGCTGGGGCTCCAGGCCGGCGGCTTCATCGGCTCGCTGGTCACGGCCACGGTGGGGGCGGTAGTGCTGCTATGGATCATTTCCAAGATCCGACAATCCTAGTTTCGGTGGCATGAGACGAATCGGCCCGGGCAGTTGCCCGGGCCGATTCGTTCGTGATGAGTGTGGCATCAGAAGGTGTAGCTCACCCCCACGACCGCCACCGGGTAGATCGGCCACTCGTTGGCTTCGTCCTCGAGACGCTGCTCCTCCTGGCGGATCTCTTGACGCAGCTGGGCCGACAGCGGATTGTCCATGTCTTCGAATCCCTCCGAGGTTCTCAGCGACACGTCCGGATCGGTGGGGATCACGCCGATCTCGGCGAAGACGCCGAAGCCGCTGCGATGCGCCTGACGCCAGCCGAGGCCGGCGTAGGGCTGTACGCCGTCGACGAGGGTCGCCTTGCCATGCAGGGTACCCAAGAGTTCGGCATCGTAGGTGCGGCCATTGAAAGCATAGGACCCATTGCGTGGCCGGCCCACCACGTCGGCATCGATATCGGGCAGCATGAGGCCGGCGCTGAGGAAGAAACCGCTGGCGAAGGGGTAATAGTCCAGCGTCAGCTTGCTGGCCGCCAGGTTGACGTCACCGTCATAGTCGACGTCGTCGGTGCGGTAGTCGGTGTTCCAGTCCAGCCCGCCGGTATAGCGGGCAGAGACGCCCAGGCGTTCGCTGAAGCGCCACGCCAGGTCGGCGCCCGCGCCGGTGGTGCCGGCAACGGCACCCAGCGTCATGCGGCCATCCTGCGCATGCGCCTGGCTCGTGCCCAGCAGGCACAGGGCGATCAGGCCGGTGGTCGTCATCCTTTTCATCGACTCGCTCCTCGGTTTGCCATGGCTCGTGGCGGCGCGCCGCCTCGTTCGGCTAACCAGTATCGACCGCCACCGGACGGGGCATAACCCGATTAATGTTTTCTTTTGTTGCTATAGCCTGAGGCGATTGGCGACCCACGAGGGCGGGGCTACCTTTCAGGCGGAGCGCCACGTACACGAGGGAGGAAGGATCCACACTGGCTGAAGGAGCACGAGCATGGCGAACAATCCCTACACCACGCCCAACAGCGGCAAACCCAACGACACCGGCTTCAAGACCGACGCGAAGAGCAAGTCGGACAGCCTGGAGCAGTATCGCAGCGATGCCACCGGCCACGACCTGCGCACCAACCACGGCACCCGCATTGCCGACAACCACAACTCGTTGAAGGCGGGCGAGCGGGGGCCGACGCTGCTCGAGGACTTCATCTTCCGCGAGAAGCTCAACCACTTCGACAACGAGCGCATCCCCGAACGCATCGTGCACGCCCGCGGCGCGGCGGCGCACGGCTATTTCCAGCCCTACGACAACGCCGCTCAGTATTCCAAGGCGAGCCTGTTCCAAGACCCCGCGAAGAAGACGCCGGTGTTCGTGCGCTTCTCCACCGTCCAGGGCTCGCGCGGCTCCAACGACACCGTGCGCGACGTGCGCGGCTTCGCCACCAAGTTCTATACCGACGAGGGCAACTGGGACCTGGTGGGCAACGACATGCCGGTATTCTTCATCCAGGATGCGATCAAGTTCCCCGACTTCGTCCATGCGGTGAAGCCTGAGCCGCACAACGAGATCCCCCAGGGACAATCGGCCCACGACACCTTCTGGGACTTTGTCTCGCTGATGCCGGAATCGACCCACATGGTGCTGTGGACCATGTCCGACCGCGCCTTCCCGCGCCACTACCGCAACATGGAGGGCTTCGGCGTTCACACCTTCCGCCTGATCGACCGGCAGGGCAAGGCGCGCTTCGTCAAATTCCACTGGAAGCCGCTGGCCGGCACCTGTTCGCTGATCTGGGATGAGGCGCAGAAGCTATGGGGGCGCGACCCCGATTTCAACCGCCGCATGATGTGGGAGGACATCGAGAACGGCGACTTCCTGGAGTACGAACTCGGCATCCAGGTGGTCGAGGAGGAGGACGAGCACAGCTTCGACTTCGACCTCCTCGATCCGACCAAGATCATTCCCGAAGAGCAGGTGCCGGTCACGCCGATCGGCAAGATGGTGCTCAACCGCAACCCCGACAACTATTTTGCCGAGACCGAGCAGGTCGCCTTCAACCCGGCCCACGTGGTGCCGGGCATCGATTTCAGCAACGACCCGCTGCTGCAGGGCCGGTTGTTCTCCTACCTCGATACGCAGATGCTGCGCCTGGGCGGGCCCAACTTCCACGAGATCCCGATCAACCAGCCGGTGTGCCCGTTCCACAACAACCAGCGCGACGCGATGCACCGCCAGACCATCAACAAGGGCCAGGCCTCCTACGAGCCCAACTCCATCGACGGCGGCTGGCCCAGCGAGACCCCGGCGGCGCCCGAAAACGGCGGCTTCGAGTCCTATCAGGAGCGCGTCGATGGCCGCAAGATTCGCGCCCGCAGCCCGTCGTTCGGCGATCACTACTCCCAGGCCACGCTGTTCTGGAACAGCCAGACCGAGGTGGAGAAGGAGCACATCATCGCCGCCTACACCTTCGAGCTCTCCAAGGTGCAGCGCCCCTGGATCCGCGAGCGCGTGATCAGGGAGATCCTGCCCAATATCGATCTCGAGCTGGCCCGCCGGGTCGGTGAGAACCACGGTATCGAGGCGCCGAGCACCAAGCCGGCGCCGCCCGAGGAACTGGGCAAGAGCTCGCAGCTGGAGTCGCCCGCACTGAGCCTGATGGCGCGCCTGCCCGGCAATATCAGGTACCGCAAGGTGGCGATCCTGGTGGCTAACGGAGTCAATGGCGATCAGGTCGAAGCGCTCAAGAAAGCGCTCGAGGCCGAAGGCGCCCAAGGTATGGTGATCGCGCCGAGCATGGCGCCGGTAACGGCGGCTGGCGGTAATAGCGTGACGCCCGATGCCATGCTCAACGGCATGCCCTCGGTGGCGGTGGATGCGGTGGTCGTGCCCGGCGGCAGCGACAGCGTGGATGCGCTGGCTCGGTCGGGGCAGGGGCGCTACTACGTGCAGGAGGCCTACAAGCACCTCAAGGCGATCGCCGCCGTGGGCGAGGGCAAGCTGCTGCTGGATGCGGCGGACGTGCCCACCGGCGAGGAGGGCGTGCTGACCGCTGCCACGGTGGACGATGTCTTCGCGCCGCTGCGCGACGCCATGGGGCAGCATCGGGTATGGGCACGTGACGCAAAAGCGAATGATATTCCAGCCTGATAGCCTATAGCGCTCGACGACACTCGTGAAAACGCCCGCCGGCATCGACTGCCGGCGGGCGTATTTTTTACTGCACGCAAGATCAGGCGGTGGCCTTGCTGCCGACCAGCTCCTTGAGCGCGGCTTCGACGATGTCCAGGCCTTCCTCGAGGATCTCGTCCTCGATGGTGACCGGCATCAGGAAGCGGATGGTATTGCCGTAGAGACCGCAGGAGAGCAGGATCAGCCCCTTCTCGCGGGCCTTCTTGCACAGCGCGGCGGCCAGGTCGGCATCAGGCGTGTGTTGGCTCTTGTCCGATACCAGGTCGATGGCCGCCATGGCGCCCATGTGGCGGGCGTTGTCGACGCAGTCGAAGTCGCTCTGCCACTGGCTGAAACGCTTGGCCAGCTTGTCGCCCAGGGCCATGCTCTTCTCGAGAATGTTCTCTTCCTCGAACACGTCGAGCACCGCCAGGGTGGCCGCGCAGGAGAGCGGGTTGCCGGTATAGGTGCCGCCCAGCGAGTTGGGGCCGGAGGCGTCCATCACCCGGTCGGTACCCACCACGGCGGAGATCGGCATGCCGTCGGCCATGCTCTTGGCCATGGTGATGATGTCCGGCTCGACGCCGCTGTGCTCGATGGCGAACAGCTTGCCGGTACGGCCGAAGCCCGACTGCACCTCGTCGACGATCATCAGCATGCCGTGCTCGTCGCAGATTTCGCGGATCGCCTTGAGGAAGCTGGCCGGGGCCGGGTAGAAACCGCCTTCGCCGAGCACCGGCTCGAGCACGATGGCGGCGGTGTCGCGGGGATTGGCGTCGGTCTTGATCGCCATCTTCAGGCCGCGGATCGCCTCGTCCTCGCTGACGCCGTGGTAGGGCACCGGATAGGGGGCGCGGAAGACGTTGCCCGGCATGCTGCCGAAGTCGCTGGCGTAGGGCGCGACCTTGCCGTTCATGGCCATGGTCATGAAGGTGCGGCCGTGGTAGCCGCCGTCGAAGCAGATCACGTTGTTCTTGCCGGTGGCGGCGCGGGCGATCTTGACCGCGTTCTCCAGCGCCTCGGCGCCGGAGTTGGCCAGCATCACCTTGGCGTGTCCACGCACGGGCGTGACCTGGCTCAGGCGCTCGGCCACCTTGACGTAGCCCTCGTAGGGCATCACGGTCTGGCAGGTGTGCATCACGCGGTCGAGCTGGGCCTTGACCGCTTCCACCACCTTGGGATGGCGGTGGCCGATGTTGAGCACGCCGATGCCGCCGGCGAAGTCGATGATACGATTGCCATCGGCGTCCCAGATCAGCGCGTTCTCGGCGCGGTCGGCGAACTGGGTGGCGGGGCTGGCGGCGCCGTTGGCCACGTAGCGCTGCTTGAGTTCGTTGAGCTGTGCGTTGTTCATCTTGCCTCCCTTCTGCTTGGACGTTGCGGGCGATCAAAGGCCGCCGACACAGACGTATTTTAGTTCAGTGAATTCATCCAGGCCGTGATGCGAGCCCTCGCGTCCCAGGCCCGACTCCTTGACGCCGCCGAAGGGCGCCAGCTCGGTGGAGAGAATGCCCTCGTTGACCGCCACCATGCCATATTCCAGCCCCTCCATGACATGCCAGATACGGCGGTAGTCGCGGGCGTAGAAATAGGCCGCCAGGCCGAATTCGGTGGCATTGGCCATGGCAATGGCCTGGTCGTCGCTGTCGAAGCGGAATACCGGCGCCAGTGGGCCGAATGTCTCCTCGCGGGCCACGCGCATCGCGTCGGTGACGTCGGCGATCACCGTGGGCTGGAAGAAGGTGCCGCCGAGTGCATGGGGCTCGCCGCCGCACACCAGCCGGCCGCCCTTCTCCAGGGCGTCGGCGATGTGGGACTGGACCTTGTCCACCGCGGCAGGGTTGATCAGTGGCCCCTGCACCACGCCGTCGTCGAGGCCATTGCCGACCTTGAGTTGAGCGACGCGGGCGGCAAGCTTGTCGACGAAGGCGTCATACACGCCGGACTGGACGAGCAGGCGGTTGGTGCACACGCAGGTCTGGCCGGAGTTGCGGTACTTCGATGCCACCGCCCCCTCGACCGCGGCGTCCAGGTCGGCATCGTCGAAGACGATGAAGGGCGCGTTGCCGCCGAGTTCCATGGAGGCCTTCTTGACCGTGCCGGCGCACTGGGCGAGCAGCCTCTTGCCCACCGGCGTGGAGCCGGTGAAGGAGACCTTGCGCACCCGCGGATCGGTGGTCAGCACCTCGCCGATCTCGGCGGGGCGGCTCGCCGTGACCACGTTGAGTACGCCGGCGGGGAAGCCGACGTCCTCGGCCAGCCTGGCCAGCGCCAGAGCGGTCAGCGGCGTGGCCTCGGCGGGCTTGATCACCACCGGGCAGCCGGCAGCGAGTGCCGGGGCGCACTTGCGCGTGATCATCGCCAGCGGGAAGTTCCACGGGGTGATGGCCGCGACCACGCCGATCGGCTCGCGAAAGACCAGGATACGCTTGTCGGCACCGTGGCTCGGCAGGGTCTCGCCCGCCATGCGCTTGGCCTCCTCGGCATAGAACTCGACGAACGACGCGCCGTAGGCCACCTCGCCGCGGGACTCGGCCAGCGGCTTGCCCTGCTCGAGCGTCATCAGCCGCGCCAGCGGTTCCCGATGGGCCATGATAGCGTCGAACCAGGCGCGCAGCAGGGAGGCGCGCTGCTTGGCCGGCAGGCGGCGCCAGGCCGGCCAGGCCGCTTCGGCCGCGGCCACGGCAGTGCGGGCATCGTCCGCGGTGAGGTCGGGCACGCGGGCCAGCGTCTCGCCGGTAGCGGGGTTGGTCACGCTGAAGCGGCGCTCGGCGTCGCACCACTGGCCGTCGATATAGGCCTTGTCGATGAAGATCTCGGCAGGAAGTGACATGGAGGCTCCGGGGTGTTGATTATCTTGTTTGGCGAGTGTGCATTATTTAAAACGTTTCGCCAAGCCTCCGCTCGCCGGCCCGCAATGCTTTTTTTGCCGCCTAGAGCCATCGGCGTGCGCCGCGCTTTCCGCTACACTAGGCGCCGATTTCCCCGGTGCGGCAGTGCTGCATCATTCTCTGTGGTTGAACGTCGAGGTGAGACTTGGTCGATCCCCTTTACGCCTGGTGGGCTCAACAGCTGGTCCTGTGCGACTGGGCCTTCGAGCCCGAACCCGACACGATCGAGGTCCGGGCGGCCAGCGCCAGGTTGCAGGCGCTGGGCGTCAGCGATCGCGGTGAGCTGGGCTGGCGTCTGGTCGAGGCCTTTGGCACCGGCACTGCCGACCCGGCACGCTTGTTGGCGGCGCTCGAGCTGCTCGCCCTGGCAGGATCGGCTGGCTGGCTCAGCGAATCGCGTCTGCGCAACTGGCTGGTGCGCTTGACCGACGAGATCACTCGCCAATACCCCAACCTGGAGAGCTGGCTCGGGGCGCTGCGACACGCCAAGAGTGCCGAGGGCTGGGTGCGCGGAGACGACGGCTTCTGGGAGGCCTGCGAGGCGTTGGCCGTGCTCGAACGTGACGGAGAGGGCGTGACCTGGGACACCCTGACCGAGTGGGTAGCCCTGCAGCGCCAGGACAAATCCCTCTCGCTCTGGCCCGATGCGCCCCACGCCCATGGCTGGCGCCTGCGGGCGGCCTTTGCCCCGGTGGTGGAAGTGCCGCCTGGCGAGGTGGATTGGCCCGATGCCAAGGAGTGGCTGTGGCGCTACTGGCAGATCGACGACCGCGCGGGGCTGGTGCAGAGCCTGCTGTGGCTGGCGGGCTATGGCCATCGCCAAGGCTGGGATCTCGATGCCACGCGCCTGCTGGCGGCCTCGGGCGACGAACGCCAGGCCTGGCTCGACGGGCTCGCCAGCGCCGAGCGCGACTACGGCCGGGTGCTGCTGGCCTTCATCGAGCGCGGTGAGCCGCTGGAATGGGCTGCCTGGGACTGGCTGCGGCTGGTCGACCTGGCCTGGGCCGGTGCCTGTGCGGGCTGGCTCGACGTGACCGAGGCCCGCGATTTCGCCAGCCATGGCGCCGACCTGGTGCTGCGCCGTTACAGCGACTGGTCGGCGCTGGCGCGGGCCTATCAGCGCGGCTGCAGCCTGTTCGAGGGGCAGGATCGATTGCCCGACATGCAGCGGGACTGGAATCTTCTGCTCAACTCGCCCGTCAGCCCCTGGCGGGCACCGCTGCAACAGCTGCTGAGCGAGGAGGAGCGGGAGTCATCGCGGCGTTCGATCCTGGCCTGGCGGCGCCCGCCGCGGCACTGGGTGCTGGCGCTGGCCTCGGTGCGCGAGCCCGAGTTCGGCATGCGCCAGGGGCCTCCCGTGGCGGTTGCCGTCGAGCGGCGTGGCGAGGCCCTGCGCTACCTCGACGAGACTCTCGGGCTCCACCCCGACGAGGGCGTGGAGGCGCTGGCTCGCTACTGGCTGCCGGCCCAGGCGCACCATCTCAACCAGCTGGCGGCCGACGCCGCCCACGGCGCTCTGCCCGCCGCCACCACCCCGTTTGGGCGGCCCGAAGCTGAAGATCGGGAAAGCCTCGTGGCGCTGAAGCAGGGCAGCCGCCATGCGGCGACCATCCACATGGCCGAGAAGTACGCCTTCTATCTCCAGATGGCCATGGACAGCGAGGCATTCGATGGCGAGGCGCTGGAGGCCCTGGCCGAGGCGCTGCGCGGCACGCTGTGTCGCTTCTACCCCGATGCCCGTCGTCTACTTGAGGCCTGGTCGCAGTGGGAGCGCCTGTTGCCGGAAGGCGAGCATCCGCCGCTGATCAACGAGATCCGCTGGCACCTGGACGATCCGGGGAGTCCGTTTCATTGGCTCGACTGGCATTCGTCCCAGTGGCGCGAGCCCGGCCCGCGCCCGACACTGTCGCGCTTCACCGCCATGGCGCTGGTGGGCCCGCTCAACAGTGCCGCCTGGAGCGAGCCGCACGTCGAGAGCGAGCGAGAAGCGGTCTCGATTCGCGAGTGGATCGATGGCCACTACGGCCTGCACGGCGAAGCCGAACTGCACGAGTTCCTCGATTTCCTGCTCGAGGCGGGCGACCGCCAGGAGTACCAGATCAATTACGCTCCCTATACGCTCAATACCCAGCGGCTGGCCTCGGAGATCGCCATGCTGGAGAGCGGCGACTGCAGCGAGGAGGATCGCACCCACCTGCTGCGCCTGCAGCGGGTGCGCGACAACACCGATGGCTGCAACGAACTGGACATGACCGCCTGGGACGTGGCCCAGGCGGTGGACCTGGCGATTGCCGGGCGCCAGCTCGGCTGGCTGGATGGCACCGCTTTCAGCCGTGTGCTGGAGCGCGCCCATGCGCTGGCGGCAGAACACTACGGCAGTTGGGAGGCGTACGCCCGCGGCCTCTACGCCGGGTTCTCCTTCTTCATGGGCGAGACCTCCGAGCGCAAGAGCTTCCTCGACGGCTTTCGCCAGGCCCTGGTCGCGTGGCTCTCGGGAGCACCGCCGCTGGCCGGCCCCTGGGCGAGCCTGGATTTCCCCGGTGCCAGGCCGCGCCACTGGGCGCCGATGCATATCGACACGCTACCGGGCGACGTCAAGACGCTACATTAGGCTCGCCCTGATCAGGAAGTGTGGTTTATAGTCAGCGAGTTTGATGAGATGGCTTCCTGAGGGAAGCCTTCACGTGAATAATCGTCGCGAGCCGGCGCAAGGCCGCTCTGGCAGTGGTACGGGCAGCGAAATGGCCAGGCACCACTGCCACAGCGATCCTCCCCGAGTAGCAGGTAGGGCTTGTCGCCCGACCCGGGAGTGCGTGCGGCTCAGGGATAGAGGACCTTGCAAGATGTTGGCCACGGGATCGAGTCGTATCGCTGTGCTCGGTATGTCGCTGGCGTTGCTGTCCGGTTGTGCAGGGCCATCGACATCGTCGCTGGAAGCGCCGGACGACTACTTTGCACGACAGCTACCCGGCATGTCGTCTTCCTCCAACCCGATGATGTCCCCGGTGGACAACCCCATCCTGCGCGTGAGCAGCCTGCACAATCCGCCGCCCGAGCTGGTGCGCGAGGCGCTGCTGGCGCAGCACGAGCGCTGGGCCGGCACGCCCTACCGGATTGGCGGCACCGGCCGCAACGGGATCGACTGCTCCGCGCTGGTCCAGGCCATCTTCAGCGAAACCTTCCGCCTGCAGCTGCCGCGCTCCACCGGCGAGCAGGTGCGAGAGGGCACGCAAATTTCCCGCGATGAGCTGCAGATTGGCGATCTGGTCTTCTTCCGCCCGCCGGGGCGCTACGACCACGTTGGCATCTACGTCGGCGACGGCTATTTTCTGCACGCCTCCACCTCACAGGGGGTGATGCTCTCCGAGCTCGACAACAGCTACTGGCAGCGCTACTACTGGCAGGCGCGCCGGACCCTGGAGCCCACCACCCTGGCGCAGCGCGTCATCGAGCCCGACGAAGGCTGAGAAGCGCCTGCGCTCGGCGCTCTGCCCAGTTCCCATCCATCGCTCGCTAGCGTTAAAGACGCGTCAGCGCTGGCGCTTCGCTCTCACAAGACTTCGCGATGGGCGATGACGTACTCCACGAAGGCGCTTTCCGCCCGCGACAGGTAGGCGTCCCGCGCCCAGGCCAGCGACAGGTCGAGCCAGGCCGGGGTGTCGAAGGAGACCGCGGCCAGCTCCGGCTCGTCGACCACCCGGCGCAGGAAGGTGGTGATGCCGAAGCCCTGGCGCACGATCGCCTTGGTCAGGGGGATCAGGTTCGACTGGAAGGCGATGTTGGCGGCTAGGCCGGTCTGGCGTGAGAGCGCGTCGACGAACTCACGATGAAAGTAACCGTCCTGGAACAGCACCAGCGGCTCCTGGAAGAACTCGGAGGCATTCACGCGGCTGCGCCGCGCAAAGGGGTGCGAGCGCGGCACGCAGACCACCATCTCCTCCCGCGTCAGGTGGCGCCGTTCCAGATGGCGGCTCTGGTCGTCGTCGATGACCACGCCGAGGTCCAGCTCGCCGCCGGCAATCATGCTCTGCAAGCGCCGCGCGCCGGCCTCCACCACGGTCAGACGAATGCCCGGATGGCGCGCCTTGAATCCCATCAGCAGTGGCGGGAAGTAGTAGGAGCCGAGCATCGAGGGTATGCCGATGCGAACTTCGCCCTTGACCAGCCCATGCAGCTCGCGCATGGCCAGTTGGGCGGTCTCGGCGCGCGTCAGCAGCTCTCGGGCGTGGGCATACAGAGCCGTGCCCTCGGGCGTCAGCGCGATGCGTCGCTCGTGGCGGTGGAACAGCGTCAGCTCCAGCTGGCGCTCGAGGTTGGCGATGGTCTGGCTGACCGCCGACTGGGCCACGTGGAGCTCGCGAGCCGCGGCGCTGAAGCCGGCTCGGTCGGCGACGGTGACGAAGACCCGCAGGGCACGCAGGTCGAAGGGGAGGGACATGGTGCTCCTCGATAAGCTGAGCAGATGGTAGCCATCGTTTAATTCTGTTTGGCTTATCATAAGCCATGCCCGATCATGTCCGACAGCTCCATTCCGCTCAGGTGGTCGCATGATCGTCGCTCGCTCCCGCGCCTGGTGGCGCGCCACCCTGGCGCTCTGCCTCGGCTCCATCCTGGTCTTCGTCAACCTCTACGCGCCGCAGCCGCTGCTGCCGGAGCTGCGTCAGCTGTATGGCGTGTCGACCCTGGGGGTCAGCCTGGTCATGTCGGTCGCCACGCTGTCGCTCGCCGGCGCGCTGCTGGTCTTCGGCCCGCTGTCCGACGCCATCGGCCGCGGCGGGATCATGCGCGTGACGCTGCTGCTCGCCGGGCTGTGCTCGCTGGCACTGGCCTTCGCCCCCACTTTCGAGACGCTGCTGGCGGTGCGCCTGGTGCAGGGCTTCGTGCTCGGTGGGTTGCCGGCGGTGGCCATTGCCTGGATGGGCGACGAGTTCGACCGCCCGGCGCTGATGGCGGCCGTAGGCCTCTACATCGGGGCCAATACTCTGGGCGGCATCGGCGGGCGGCTGATCGGCGGTGGCGTCGGCGAGATCGGCGGGGCCGGCGCCGGCTTCCTGACGGTGGGCCTGGTGACCCTGGCCGGGGTGGCGCTGTTCTGGAAGCTGCTGCCGGCGCCGCGTCAGTTCACGCCGCGCCGCTTCGAGCTGCGCGGTGCCCTGGCGGACCTGGGCGGGCACCTGCGCCACCCGCTGCTGTTGGCCGCCTACCTGCTGGGTGGCATCAACTTCCTGATCTTCATCAACCAGTACAGCTACATCACCTTCCGCCTGGCCGATGCTCCGTTCGGGCTGGGCGCCCGATGGCTGGGCATGATCTTCCTCACCTACCTGGGCGGTACCCTGAGCTCGGCACTCTCGGGCCGCCTGACGCGGCAACTCAGCCAGCCGGCCTGCATGGCGCTGGGGGTGCTGATCCTGATGGGCGGCACCCTGATCACCCTGGCGGATTCTCTGGCCTGGATCGTCGCCGGGCTGACCATCAACGCGGTAGGCTTCTTCCTGGCCCACTCCATGGCCTCGAGCTGGGTCGGCCGCCAGGCGCAGCGGGCGCGGGGCAGCGCCTCGGCGCTCTACCTGGTCTTCTACTATCTGGGGGCGAGTCTCGGCGGTTTCTGGCTCGAGCCGTTCTGGCAGCGCGGGGGCTGGTTCGGCGTGGCCATCGGCTCCTGGCTGCTGCTCGGCGTCACGCTCGCCATCGCGCTGTGGCTATGGCGCAGCGAACGCTGTCCGGGGCGGGTGTCAATGGCCCGCTAGGCCGCCAGCCTCGTCGCCCCAGATCTCCTTCAGGCGCTCCTCGCGGCCGCAGGCCGACTTGTAGAAGTTGTAGCGCACGGGATTCTTGCGGTAGTAGTCCTGATGGGACTCCTCGGCGGGATAGAACGCCTCGAAATCGCTGATCTCGGTGACGATCTCCCTGTCGAAGCGCTCGGCGAGTTCGGCGCGCGTGGCCTCGGCCAGTTCGCGCTCCTCCGCGCTGGCGGTATAGATCACGCTGCGGTAGCTCTCGCCCTTGTCGCAGAACTGGCGATCGACGGCAAAGGGATCGACGTTGCGCCAGAACACGTGCAGCAGTTCGGCGTAGTCGACCTCGGCGGGGTCGTACTCCACCCGAACCACTTCGGCGTGTCCCGTGTCGCCGTCGACCACCTGGCGGTAGCTGGGGTTCTCGAGGTGGCCGCCGCTGAACCCGGACGTGGTCGAGACCACGCCCTCGACCTTGTCGAAGGCCTCCTCCACGCACCAGAAGCAGCCACCGCCGAACACGGCGCTGGCCGTCGCTTCGTCCGCGAGGCCCTTGCCGACGGGCATCACCAGTAGAAACGGTATCCACGGCAAGATGTTGCGTTTCCCGATCATCATGACCCACCTCGTTGCTGGCGTTGCAGAGTGTAAGGTTGGAAGCTGTCCGACGACACAGGTTCCGTATAACCTCTGTTTAAAGTGTACCTCCAATCCCGGGAGTCGCCCGTGAGGCATCGTCGTCTACTGCTCGTACTGGTACTGGTCGCCATCGTAGCCGCCTACTTTCTCAGCGGTGCCAACGAGGCGCTGACGCTGGCCAACCTGCAGGCCGAGCAGGTGCGCTTCCAGGCCTGGCTGGCCGATGATCCGCTCACGGTGGTGGGCGGTTTCTTTCTCTTCTACGTGATCATGGCGGCGCTGTCGCTGCCCGGTGCCACGCTGTTGACCCTGCTCGGCGGCGCGCTGTTCGGGCTCGGCTGGGGGCTTCTGATCATCTCCTTTGCCAGCACCCTGGGCGCCACCCTGGCCGCCCTGATCGCCCGAACCCTGGCCCGGGGGCCGTTGGAGAGGCGCTTTGCCGTGCAACTCGAGCGCATCAATGCCGGGATCCGCCGCGAAGGCGCCTTTTACCTCTTCACCTTACGCCTGATCCCGCTGTTTCCCTTCTTCGTCATCAACCTGGTAGTGGGGCTGACGCGCATGCGCCTGTGGACCTTCTATTGGGTCAGCCAGCTGGGCATGCTGCCGGGCACGGCGGTCTACGTGAATGCCGGGCGCGAACTCGGCAACCTGCAATCGCTCTCCGGCGTCCTCTCGCCGGGACTGATCGGCTCGTTCGTGCTGATCGGCCTGTTTCCATGGCTGGCTCGCGGCCTGGTGGCCATTGCCAAGCGTCGGCGCCTGGCGCGCCGCTACCGCCGCCCGGCGCGCTTTGACTACGACATCGTGGTGATCGGCGGCGGCTCGGCGGGGCTGGTGGCAAGCTACATAGCGGCGGCAGTGAAAGCGCGAGTGGTGCTGGTGGAGCGTGACCGGCTGGGCGGCGACTGCCTGAACACCGGCTGCGTACCGTCGAAGGCGCTGATCCGCGCCTCACGGGTAGCCGAAGACATTCGCGGAGCCGGCCGCTATGGTATCCATGCCGGCGAGCCGCAGGTCGATTTCGGCGCGGTGATGGCGCACGTGCAGCGTGCCATACGCCAGGTGGAACCCCACGACAGCCGTGAGCGCTACGAGGGGCTCGGCGTCGAGGTACTGGCCGGCGAGGCCCGTCTCCTGGATCCGTGGCGGGTATGCGTGAACGGCGATACGGGCGAGCGAGTGCTCACCACGCGGCACGTGATCATCGCCAGTGGGGCGCGGCCGAAGGTGCCGCCCTTGCCCGGGCTCGAGGCCATTGAGATCCTGACGTCAGACAATCTGTGGCAGCTCGAGGCCCTGCCAGAGCGGCTGGTGGTGCTGGGCGGCGGCCCCATCGGCTGCGAGCTGGGCCAGAGCTTCGCCCGCCTGGGCAGCCGGGTGAGTCTGGTCGAGATGGGGCCCCAGCTGCTGCCCCGCGAGGACCACGATGCTGCCGATACGCTGCGGTTGCGGCTCGAGCAGGATGGGCTGGAGCTATGGCTCGACACCCGCGCCGTGCGCGTGGTACCGAACGCGGATGCCGATGGTGGCCATGCGCTGGAGGTGGAGCGTCGCCTGGCCTCGGGCGAAGCCGAAGTGCATCGGCTGCCCTTCGATCGCCTGCTGGTCGCGGTGGGGCGCCAGGCCAATGTGGCCGGCATGGGGCTCGAGGCGTTGGGCGTCGAAACGCGTGCGGACGGCACCCTGGCCGTTGACGAGAGCCTGCAGAGCGTGCTGCCCAACGTCTGGGCCTGCGGCGACGTGGCCGGCCCCTTCCAGTTGACCCACGCCAGCGGCCACCAGGCCTGGCATGCCGCGGTGAATGCGCTGTTCGGCGAGCTCAAGCGCTTCCGCGTCAGCTACCGGGCGCTGCCGGCAGTGACCTACACCGAGCCGGAGGTGGCGCGGGTGGGGCTCAGCGAGGGCGAGGCGCGCGCCCGCGGCATCGACTTCGAGGTGACCCGCTATGAACTGGCAGAGTTGGACCGCGCCATCGCCGAGGGCCGGGCCGAGGGTTTCGTCAAGGTACTGACGGTGCCGGGAAAGGATCGCATCCTCGGGGCGAGCGTGGTGGGGCAGGGCGCCGGCGAGCTGCTGGCCGAGTTCACCCTGGCGATGACCCACGGCCTCGGCCTGAACAAGCTGCTGGGGACGGTGCACCCCTATCCCACCTGGTCGGAGGCGGCCAAGGCCACGGCAGGAGTATGGAAGAACGCCCACAAGCCCGAGCGTCTGCTGGGCTGGCTCGAGAAATACTTCGCCTGGCGCCGGGGAGCCGTGGCGGCGGGGGCCGAGACACCACGGGAGACCAAGGGGGAGACGAGGAGGCAGGATGCTTGACCGCTGGGCCATGCCGCTGACGCAGGCGCCGCTGGCGCTCATCGCCCGGCGACTCATGCGCTGGGGAACCCGGCCCGACCAGGTCACCCTGGTGGCCTTCGGCATCGGCATGCTCAGCCTGCCGCTGTTGGCCCTGGAGTGGTACCTGGCGGCGCTGGTGGCGATCCTTCTCAATCGCCTGGGTGACGGGGTGGACGGCGCCCTGGCCCGGCTCGCGGGCCGTGCCAGCGATGCCGGCGGCTTTCTCGACATCGGCCTCGACTTCGTCTTCTATGCGGCCGTGGTGCTCGGCTTCGCGCTGGCCGACCCGGATGCCAATGCGCTGGCAGCGGCCTTCCTACTGTTCGCCTTCATCGGCACCGGCACCTCGTTCCTGGCCTTCGCCATCATGGCGACCCGCCACGGACTCGAGCGCCCGCGCTTCCAGCAGAAGGCCTTCTACTATCTGCACGGCCTGACCGAGGGTACCGAGACCATCCTGGCCTTCGTGCTCTTCTGCCTGCTGCCGAGTCACTTCGCCTGGCTGGCCACGCTCTTCGCCGTCGCCTGCCTGATCACCACCTTCACCCGGCTATGGGGAGGCTATCGCACCCTGCGCGGCCTCGAGGTGAAGGGTTAGGCGCCGCCGAGCCCATAGGCCAGGACCCGAACGACAGAAGGGGCAGCCTTGGCTGCCCCTTCGGAACCGCTCGCACGAGGACTCGACGACTCAGTGCTCGACGCCGCCTTCACCGTGCACGTGGCCGTGCTCGATCTCTTCCTGGCTGGCTTCGCGCACGTTGGAGATCTCGACGTCGAAGTTGAGCTTCTGCCCGGCCAGCGGATGGTTACCGTCGACCGTCACGGTATCGCCTTCCACCTTGGTCACGGTGACCATCAGCGGGCCGCCCTGGGTCTGGGCCTGGAACTGCATGCCCGGTTCCACGGACTCGACGCCCTGGAAGGCGTCACGCGGCACTTCCTGGACGAGCTGGGGTTGAACCTCGCCGTAGCCCTCTTCGGGAGAGACGGTCACGTTAAGCTTCTCGCCGGCCTCACGGCCTTCGAGCTGTTTCTCGAGCCCGGGAATGATGTTGCCGGCGCCGTGGAGATAGGTCAGCGGCTGACGGCCTTCCGAACTGTCCAGCACCTCACCTGCATCGTTGGTCAGGGTATAGTGGAACGCGACAACGGAATTCTGCGCAATCTGCATTGATGAACCTTTCGGTGAGAGCATGTAGACACTATGGTAACGCGCGACATCCGCACTGTCAGGGGGGATGCGTTTTTTTCAGCTTGCCGAGCCTTGCCCTGAGCGTCATTCACGCCTTTTGGCGTGGTTGCGCCCTCATGGCCCCACGGCTACCCTAGCGGGATTCCTTTCCTGTCCGATCCTAGCCAACCTCTGCCTGGAGCGAATCCATGACCGAAATCGTGATCTGGTTGATTGCCTTTGTCCTCATCCTGTTCTTCAGCATCAAGATGTGGGAGACGTCCGTCAGCGCTGGTTTGAACAAGGTGATCCCGCGCGTCATCAAGAGCGACGACGACAACCGCTGGGTCTGGTCCGTGGCGCTCGCCGTGCTGGGTGCCACGACGCTGGTGCGCCCCATCGACATGCTGCTCACCGCGATCGTCATTGCCGTGTTGGCGTTGATCGTCAAGAAGGTGGCCGGCTGGGCCATGGGCAAGGCCAACTTCCACTGAGAAGCGGCTGGCCGCCTGGATTGGCGGCCGACATGTAGAGAGGGCCCGCAGCAGGCTGCGGGCCCTCTCGTATTTTCGCGACGGGGGCTGTAGCGGCCCTCGTGCAGCCAGACTCAGTAAGGCGCCACGCTGACGTTGGCGCCGCTGCCGATCATGCGCACGCGCTGGCCGACCTGATAGGGGCGATCGGCTTTCTGCACGATCACGACGTTCTGGCCGTCGTCACGTCGAATCTCCATTTCCCAGGCGCGCACGCGGTTGGCCGACTCCTCTGCGGCGCTACCCGCCACGGCGCCGCCGATGACGCCCGCGGCGGTGGCCAGCTGGCGGCCCGAACCGCCGCCCACCTGGTTGCCGAGCAGCCCGCCGATCACGGCCCCGCCGCCGGTGCCGATGATGCCGCCCATGCGGCTGTCGGCCTGGATCTGCACCTGGCGCAGCGCGGTGATGGTGCCGAAGGTCACGGTCTGGGCGGTTCCGGCCTGGTTGCCGCGGTAGACGTCACCGCCCATGGTCGAGGTGTTGGCACAGCCGGCCAGGGTCAACATGCCAATGGCCAGCACGGGAACAAGACGCTTCATGTACACCTCCTGAGGCAAGGCATGCCCGTCCTGTGGCATCGCCGTTACCGGGTTATGGAAACAGTGTTTGCTAACTAGCTTAACCAGCCATGCCACATTTGACCAGCACTGGATGACGGGGTGCCGTGCTTCGCTGCGTCAAAGTCGGCAAAAAACAAGGAAGATGTGACGCCCCCGTTTCCGGCCGGGTGGCGAGCAGAATATAGAGCAGGGCCATGACGAAAAAAGGGAGGCGCGAGGCCTCCCAAGGGTTCCAGTCGTTCTACCGTGTCGCCATGCTCAGCCGAACTGGTTCATGGTGTTGTCCTTGCCGCCGGCCTTGAGTGCCGCTTCGCCGTGGAAGAACTCCTTGTGGTCGTCGCCGATGTTGGAGCCGGCCATGTCCTGGTGCTTGACGGTGGCGATGCCTTCGCGGATCTCGCGGCGCTGTACGCCCGCCACGTAGGCCAGCATGCCCTCGTCGCCGAAGTAGCCCTTGGCCAGGTTGTCGGTGGACAGGGCGGCGGTGTGGTAGGTCGGCAGCGTGATCAGGTGGTGGAAGATGCCGGCTTCGCGCGAGGCGTCGCGCTGGAAGTTCTGCGTCCATTCGTCGGCCAGCTTGCCAAGCTCGGTGTCGTCGTACTCGGCGCTCATCAGCTTGGCGCGATCGTAGGCGGAGACGTCCTTGCCTTCCTTCTCCCAGGCGTCGAACACCTGCTGGCGGAAGTTCAGGGTCCAGTTGAACGAGGGCGAGTTGTTGTAGACCAGCTTGGCGTCCGGCACCACTTCGCGGATGCGGTTGACCATACTGGCGATCTGGCCGACGTGGGGCTTCTCGGTCTCGATCCACAGCAGGTCGGCGCCGTTCTGCAGGCTGGTGATGCAGTCCAGCACCACGCGGTCCTCGCCGGTACCCGGCTTGAACTGGTAGAGGCCGGAGGCCAGGCGCTTGACCTTGACCAGCTTGCCGTTCTGCTTGATCACCACGTCGCCGTTGTCGATGTCGGAGGCGGAGGTGATCTCGTCGCCATCGAGGAAGCTGTTGTACTGGTCGCCCAGGTCGCCCGGCTCCTTGGTCACGGCGATCTTCTGGGTCAGTCCGGCGCCCAGGGAGTCGGTGCGGGCGACTATCACGCCGTCTTCCACGCCCAGCTCGAGGAAGGCGTAGCGCACGGCATTGATCTTGGCCAGGAAGTCCTCGTGAGGCACGGTGACCTTGCCGTCCTGGTGGCCGCACTGCTTCTCGTCGGAAACCTGGTTCTCGAGCTGGATGCAGCAGGCGCCCGCTTCGATCATCTTCTTGGCCAGCAGATAGGTGGCCTCGGCGTTGCCGAAACCGGCATCGATATCGGCGATGATCGGCACCACGTGGGTCTCGTGGCTGTCGATCTTGGCGATCAGTTCGTCGGCCTTGGCCTTGTCACCCGCCTTCTGGGCGGCTTCCAGGTCACGGAACAGGTGGTTGAGCTCCCAGGCATCGGCCTGACGCAGGAAGGTGTAGAGCTCCTCGATCAGGCTCGGCACGCTGGTCTTCTCATGCATGGACTGGTCGGGCAGCGGGCCGAACTCGGAGCGCAGGGCGGCGACCATCCAGCCGGAGAGGTAGAGGTAGCGGCGCTTGGTGGTGCCGAAGTGCTTCTTGATCGAGATCAGCTTCTGCTGGCCGATGAAGCCGTGCCAGCAGCCCAGCGACTGGGTGTACTGGGCGCTGTCGGCGTCGTAGGCGGCCATGTCCTCACGCATGATCTTGGCGGTGTAGCGGGCGATGTCGAGACCGGTCTTGAAGCGGTTCTGGGCGCGCATGCGGGCGGCATTCTCGGGGCTGATGCTCGCCCACTTGCCCTGCTGGGCCTCGCGCAGTTGAGCCAGTGCCTTGATGTCGTCTTTGTATGACATGGTGCCATCCTTCCGATCTGAGGTGGGGTCGTCGGCTTCGATTGCCATGCGGCGGCGCTCGCTGCCTCGTCGGTCGCTTGAAGCTGCATCGGGCCGGCCGGGCCGGGTTATGCTGCAGCTGCGAAGTGTTACCAGATTCAACCAGCTGACAGGGATTGTCTCTACGGCCTTGGTCGAATCCGAGTCGGCGTTAAAACGGATCGGGTCGGGAGTTTTTTCGCTTGCTACCGAACAGGTGTTTTAACGCTGTCATGACACCACTATGCCCGTGCCTCCTGGCCTGGACAATCATCACTTGGGGGAAAGAAGGGTTGTAGTTCGACTACAGGAGCAAACGTTCGGCACCTTTTCCTGTAGTCGAATTTCGCCGGAAGGAAGCTTGGGCCACTAACGATCTTTCAGGGTAAGGCGCATGTTGCGGTGCGGAATTCCGGCGTCGAGGAAGACCTCGCCGAACGCCACGAAGCCCAGGTTCTCGTAGAAGGCGAGGGCATGGGTCTGGGCGGCCAGTTCGACCCGGTCATGACCCAGGCGGTGCGCCGCCTCGATGGCGGCCCGCATCAGCGCCGCGCCGACGCCCAGGCCGCGCGCTTCGCGCAGCACGGCCACACGGCCGATATGCCCGTCGGGCAGCAGCCGGGCGGTGCCGAGGGGCGCCTCGCCGCGCAGGGCGAGGAAGTGGCGGCACGCGTCGTCGCGACCGTCCCACTCCTCTTCCAGGGGCACCTGCTGCTCCTCGATGAAGACCACGCGGCGGATCTCGCCGGCCTGGTCACCGAGCTCGGCCCAACTGCCTTCGTGTATCTCGATGGGGTCGTCCACGCGTTACTCCTCCTCGTCGGGCCAGGTCAGGCTGCCGGCATCGAGCAATGTGGCAAACAGCTCGGCGGCTCCCTCGTGCGCCAGTAGTTCAGCATCGAGAGGAGTCTCCGAGGCCACGGCCCGAGCCAAGGGCAGGGTGCATTCGACTCCGTCGCCGTCGGCGAAGAGGGTGGCGCGATGCTCGCCCAGGGCACGCCAGGCGAAGCGCGAGCCGGGGCTGCGCAGGAGTTCCTCCCCCTCCTGTAGTAAGGCGACAAGCTCATCGACGTCCGTCGGGGCCTCGCTGGGCACCAACTGGTCGACGTACTTGGGCTGGGTCATCACCCGGCCGAACCACTGGGCGAGCTGGACCGGGTCGTCGAGGGTGGCCAGGATCAGGTGGCGCATGCGCTCGAGCGCGGCATCGTCGAGCTCCGTCGGGTCGGCGGGCGGCGCCATGCCGGCATCGGCGTAGCGCAGCGAGGGGGGCAACTGCTCGCCGAGGTAGTCGGCGAAGGAAGTGATCGCTTCGTCCGCCGAAGGCGCGCGGAAACCCACCGAGTAGGTCATGCAGTCGTCGGACTGGCTGATGCCGTGATGCGCCCAGCCCGGTGGCAGGTAGAGCATGTCACCCGGCTCCAGCACCCAGTCGTCGCCGGGTTCGACCTCGAAGCGCTCGAGGATGCGCAGATCGATGCCGGGAATGATCGGGGCGTCGTCGGACACCTTGCCGCCGAGCTGCCAGCGACGCCTGCCGAGGCCCTGGATCAGGAACACGTCGTACTGGTCGACGTGGGGGCCGACGCTGCCACCCGGCGGGGCGTAGCTGATCATGACGTCGTCGAGCCGCCAGCGCGGCAGGAAATCGAAATGGTCGAGCAGTTCGGCCACCTCGGGCACGTAGTGGTCCACGGCCTGCACCAGCAGGGTCCAGTCGCGCTCGGGCAGCTCGCCGAACACGGCCTCGTCGAAGGGGCCATGGCTGACCTGCCACGGGCCGTCGGGTCCTGCCTCTTCCACCAGGCGTGCCTCGACGCCCTCCTCGCAGGCGAGCCCGGCCAGTTCGTCGGGGTCGAGAGGGCTCTCGAAGTCGTCAAGGGCACCGCGGATCAGCAGCGGCTGGCGCTGCCAGTAGTCACGCAGGAACTCGGCAGGCGTGAGGCCACCGAGCAGGCTGAGAGGGGCGTTGCTTGGCATGGTGTCTCGCTATTCGGCAGAAGGCACGAAGAGCCGCAGGGGCGCCGTTGGCGGCCCTGCGGGGGAAAGGGATAATGGTAGCGTATCGCGGCGTGCGGGGCTCAGCGGTTGGCGCCGGGCACCCAAAGCACGTCGCGCTCGCCGTTGCCGTTGGCCCGCCGCGCGAGCACGAACAGCAGGTCGGAGAGCCGGTTGAGGTAGCGCAGCACCTCGGGGTTGACCGTCTGCCCGGTCATCAGTGCCGTGACCTCGCGTTCGGCGCGTCGGACCACGGTGCGCGCCAGGTGCAGGTGAGCGGCCAGCGGCGTACCGCCCGGCAGGATGAAGGAGCGCAGGGTGGCGAGCTCGGCGTTGCAGGCGTCGATTCTGCCCTCGAGATACTCCACCTGGGCCGTCGTGACCCGCAGCGGCGGGTACGCCGGCGCCTCCTGCTCCGGCGTGCACAGGTCGGCGCCGACGTCGAACAGGTCGTTCTGTACTCGGGCCAGCAGGTCGTGCAGCTCGCCCTCGGCGTGAAGCTGAGCCAGGCCGATGACGGCGTTGCTCTCGTCCACGCTGCCGAAGGCCTCGACGCGCGGGTCGTGCTTGGCCACGCGCGTGCCGTCGCCGAGGCCGGTGTCGCCCCTGTCGCCGGTGCGGGTGTAGATCTTGGTCAGCTTGACCATGGCGGCACCCTCCTCAGTGGCCGTTGGGATCAGAGCCGGCGGGCCTGGGCCTCGGCGTTGCCGACGTAGGTGGCCGGCGTCAGCGCCTTGAGCTCGTCCTTCACCTCGGCCGGCAGTTCGAGCGTGTCGATGAAGGCGGCAAAGCCGGCCTGGTCGATGCGCTTGCCGCGGGTCAGCTCCTTGAGCTTCTCGTAGGGCTTCTCGATGCCGTAGCGGCGCATCACCGTCTGGATCGGCTCGGCGAGCACCTCCCAGCTGGCGTCGAGGTCCTCGGCCAGGCGCGCCGGGTTGGCCTCGAGCTTGCCGATGCCCTTGAGCGCCGCGTGATAGGCGATCAGGCCATAGGCCAGGCCGACGCCGAGGTTGCGCAGTACGGTGGAGTCGGTGAGGTCGCGCTGCCAGCGTGAGATCGGCAGCTTCTGCGCCAGATGACCGAGAACGGCGTTGGCCAGGCCCAGGTTGCCCTCGGAGTTCTCGAAGTCGATGGGGTTGACCTTGTGCGGCATGGTCGAGGAGCCGATCTCGCCGGCCACGGTCTTCTGCTTGAAGTAGCCCAGCGAGATGTAGCCCCACACGTCGCGGTCGAAGTCGATCAGCACGGTGTTGAAGCGGCAGATGGCGTCGAACAGCTCGGCGATGTAGTCGTGAGGCTCGATCTGGGTGGTGTAGGGGTTGAAGGCCAGCCCCAGGCCCTCGACGAAGGTACGCGCGTTGGCCTCCCAGTCCACGTCGGGGTAGGTCGCCAGGTGAGCGTTGTAGTTGCCCACCGCCCCGTTGATCTTGCCCAGGATCTCGACGCTCTCGATCTGCTTCAGCTGGCGGCGCAGGCGGTAGGCGACGTTGGCCATCTCCTTGCCCAGCGTCGTCGGAGTTGCCGTCTGGCCGTGGGTGCGCGAGAGCATCGGCAGGCCGGCATGCTTCTGGGCCAAACGCGCGACCTCGTCGGCTACCTGGTGCATCACCGGCAGCAGGGTCTTGAGGCCGTCGGCGAGCATCACGCCGTGGGAGAGGTTGTTGATGTCTTCGCTGGTGCAGGCGAAGTGCACGAACTCGGTGATCGCGTGCAGCTCGGGTTGTGCGGCGATCTTCTCCTTGATGAAGTACTCCACTGCCTTGACGTCGTGGTTGGTGGTGCGTTCGATCTCCTTGATGCGCTCGGCGTCGGCCAGCGAGAAGTCGCGAATCATGGCCTCGAGAAAGGCGGTGGCCTCGGCGGAGAGCGGCGGCACCTCGACGATGCCGCCCTGCTCGGCGAGACGCTGCAGCCAACGGATCTCGACCGTGACGCGGGCGCGGATCAGGCCGAACTCGCTGAAGTGCTCGCGCAGCGCTTCGGCCTTGCCGGCGTAGCGGCCGTCGACGGGGGAAAGGGCGGTAAGAGCGGTGAGGGGCAGGGAAGCGGCTTGCATGATCGTTGTCCGGTGCGTGTAGGAGTGAGAGGGAAAAGCAGGCATCAGCCCAGCTGGTCCAGGGCCTTCCTGAGGGCGCTGCGCTGGAACACCAGCTTCCAGCGCCGGCCGCCCTGCTGGTGCCAGAGCAGGGCGAAACGGATGCCGCCGAGCAGGATGGCACGCACCCGTTCGGGCATCATGCGGCTCTGCAGCATCGAGGGGTCGCCCTGCACCACGATGCGCGTCTTCAGGGTCGAGAGCGTCTCCTGGTAGGCCTCGCCGAGGCTGGCAATGACGTTCTCGTGGGTGGCGCCGAAATGCTCGGCCTGGCCCTGGATGCGACTCAAGTGGCGACCGAGCGTGCTCATCATGTCACTGTCGCTACGCAGCTTGTTCATCAGCAGCAGCAGCGAGAAACCGTAGCGCAGCACCACCGGGTTGGCCTGCGTGCGCCCCACCACGGCCTCGAGCACCTCGAGGCCGCGGCGCAGGTTGTTGGGGTGGCCGCCGTAGATCGCCTCGAAGCTTTCGGGATCGGTATCCAGGGTGGCGCGAATCAGGGTCTCCCAGGGGCGGGTGTCGACCTGGCCGGTGCGGGCCAGTTCGTCGACCAGGCTGGCGGCCTGGAACACGCCGGCCAACGCCAGGGCCTGACGCGCCGTGGCGGAGTCGGGGGCGCGATGGATGGGGGTGGTGTTCATGCGCCGGCCTCCGTGGCGTTCCAGGTCTCGCGGATCACGCCGCCGCCGAGGCAGATCTCGCCGTCATAGAGCACCAGCGACTGGCCGGGCGTGACGGCGCGCTGAGGGTCAATGAAGCGAACCTCGACGCCGCCATCCGCGCGCGTGCGCATATGACAGGGCACGTCGCCCTGGCGGTAGCGGGTCTTGGCGGTATAGCGGCCCTCGGCGGCGGGCGGCTCGCCGGCCACCCAGTCCATCGCCTCGGTGGCCAGCGAGTCGGTGTAGAGCAGCGGGTGATGCTTGCCCTGCACGGCGATCAGCACGTTGCGCTCGAGGTCCTTGCCCGCCACGTACCACGGCGCCTCGGGATGGTTGGCCAACCCGCCGATGCCGAGCCCCTGGCGCTGCCCCAGGGTGTAGTACATCAGCCCCATGTGCTCGCCGATGGCCTCACCTTCGGGCGTTTCGATCACCCCCGGCTGGGCCGGCAGGTACTGCTGCAGGAAGTCGCGGAAGCGTCGCTCGCCGATGAAGCAGATGCCGGTGGAATCTTTCTTGCGTGCGGTGGCCAGGCCGTGACGCTCGGCGATGGCACGCACCTCGGGCTTCGCCAGTTCGCCCACCGGGAACAGCGTGCGGGCGATGGCGGCCTCCGGCACGGCGTGCAGGAAGTAGCTCTGGTCCTTGTTGGCGTCGAGCCCCTTGAGCAGGCGCGGGCGGCCGTCGCGCACGCCGCCGCGCACGTAGTGGCCGGTGGCGATCTTCTCGGCACCGAGCATCTCGGCGTACTCGAGGAACACCTTGAACTTGATCTCGCGGTTGCACAGGATGTCGGGGTTCGGCGTGCGTCCGGCCTGGTACTCGGCCAGGAAGTGCTCGAACACGTTGTCCCAGTACTCGGCGGCGAAGTTGGCGCTGTGCAGCTTGATGCCGAGCTTCTCGCACACGGCCTGGGCATCCGCCAGGTCGGCCTTGGCGGTGCAGTACTCGGTGCCGTCGTCCTCGTCCCAGTTCTTCATGAACAGGCCTTCGACCCGATAGCCCTGCTCGAGCAGCAGCAGGGCGGAAACGGAGGAGTCGACGCCGCCGGACATGCCGACGATCACCTTGCCTGAGGTGGCGGTCATGGACGCTCTCGGGATTGAGTGGTTCGCAAATGGGCGGGGATTATACCTCATGTTGTCGCATGGCTCATCTGCCGAGAGGCTGCGCGAAGAGGGATACTGTAATTGACCGGCCGGCCAATCAAGACTATCGTTGCGAGATGAACCAGAGAGCCCAGACCCGAGACCCGGAACTGACCCGCGCGCGCATCCTCGACGCGGCCGAAGCCCTGTTCGTCGAACAGGGCTTCTCCGCCGTCAAGCTTAGTGCGCTGGCGCGTTCGGCCGAGGTCACCAAGAGCCTGATCCATCATCACTTCGGCAACAAGGAGCAGCTGTGGGAGGCGGTCAAGAACCGTGCCTTCGAACGCTACTTCACCGCCCAGATGGCGATGCTCGAGGAGGCCGGCGAGCCGGATGCCGCGCTGCTGCGCAGCTCGGTGGAAGCCTACTTCCATTTCCTGCGCGACAACCCCGGCGTGGTGCGGCTGTTCGCCTGGACCCACCTGGAGGGGGACAGCCACTGCGGCGAGCTCGACAACCAGCTCGTCGGGGCGGGGGCAGAATGGGTGCGCCAGGCCCAGCGGCGCGGGCTGCTGCGCCAGGACCTCAATCCTACCCATGTCATCGCCGTGTTCGTGATGACCTGCACCCAGTGGTTCGAGGCCAAGTGCCATCACGAGCACTGGCCGGGCATGGGCAGCGACGAAGCGTTCCTGGAGGATTTCCTGAAGATCTTCATGGAGGGGGTGCTACCCCGGGGCTGAGCGTTTTTTTGGGCTCATAACTGACCGGCCGACCAGTTCATGGGACCGGTGTGTGGAGGAGCATGATGATGCGGAGGGTGAAAGGGGGAGTGGCGGCCTCGCTGGCGCTGGCCGCGGCACTGCTGGCGGGCTGCGATGCGGCGCCGGCCCAGATCGAGCGGGACGAGGTGCCGCTACCCGGCGTGCGCGTCGAAGCGGTGCGCCTGTCCCAGGACGAGGTGAGACATCGCTTTCCCGGGACGGTACGGGCCAGCGCTCGCGCGGCACCCGCCTTCCTGCACGGCGGCGTGCTGCAGGAGAGGCTCGTGACACGAGGGCAGCGAGTCGAGAAGGGCGAGCCGCTGGCCACCCTGCACAACCCGGCCATGGCGCCGGCGCTGGCGGCCGCCGAGGCGCGGGTGCGTGAACTCGATGCCAGCCTGAGCCGCCTGGGGCGCGACGTGGAGCGCGCACGCACGCTGCGCGAGCGTAACCTGAGCACCGAGGAGGAGCTGGACCGCCTGCGTGCGGAGCGCGAGGCCACCGCCCAGGCGCGCGAGCGGGCCGTGGCGCAACGCGATGAGGCCCGGGCGCAGCTCGACGAGCTGACCCTGCGCGCGCCCTTCGCGGCCGAGGTGACCGATCTCGAGGTCGAGCCCGGTGACTTCGTCGCGGCCGGGCAGCCCGTGCTGAAGCTGGCCGGGCTCGACGGGCGAGAGGTCGAGCTTCGCGTGCCGGGTCGCCTGGCCGCGCGCCTGGAGACGGGGCAGGAAGCAGCGCTGACCTCGCGGTCCGGGGCGCAGCGCCTGGCGGGGCGGGTCGCCCACGTCGGCCGCGCGGATGACAGCATGGCACCGATCATCGTCACCATCGAATCCGAGCCGACCCCGGCGCTGGGTGAATCGCTGCACGTACAGCTGGTGCTCGCCGCCGACCCGCTCATGCAGGTGCCGCTGGCGGCGGTGGTCGATCCGGGCGGCCATGCGCCGCACGTCCTGATGCTGGACGCAGACGAGTCGGTGCGTCATGTCGCCGTGACGCCGGGACGTCTGGCCGACGGCTGGGTGTCGGTGAGCGCCGAGGGGCTGGCACCGGGCGACAGGGTGGTGACGGCCGGTCAGGGGCGCCTGGAAGAGTCCGCGCAGGTCAGGGTGCTGCCATGAGCTGGCTGCTCGCCTCGCTGCGCTACAAGCGGCTCATTCTCAGCATCACGCTGCTGCTGGC
Organism: Billgrantia sulfidoxydans; assembly: GCF_017868775.1. Taxonomy (NCBI): domain Bacteria; kingdom Pseudomonadati; phylum Pseudomonadota; class Gammaproteobacteria; order Oceanospirillales; family Halomonadaceae; genus Billgrantia; species Billgrantia sulfidoxydans. Next base: position 1,437,989 of record NZ_CP053381.1, read on the forward strand.
CCTGCTCGGCCTGGCGGCCTGGGTGGCGATGGATCGCCAGGAGGACCCCTTCTTTCCCTATCGCTTCGGCCAGGTACTGGTGCCCTATCCCGGGGCGGAGCCGGAGCAGGTCGAGCGGCTGGTGCTCAACCCGCTGGAGGAGGAGCTGGCGCAGATCGAGGAGGTCAACGACATCATCGGGACCTCCCGCCTCGGCGTGGCCCACGTCACCATCGAGATGCACGAGCACGTCTACGATACCGACGCCGCCTGGGAGCGAGTGCGCATCGCCGTCGACCGGGCCAGCCGTGAGTTTCCCGACGGCGTGGGCGAGGCCGAGATCAGCGACCGCGACTCCGATGCCCATGGCATCGTGCTCGCGGTGACCGGCTCCGACGATCTCCTCGAACTGCGCGAGGCGGCCAAGCGGCTGCGCCGCGACCTGTTCCGGCTCAAGGAGATTGCCCGTATCGACGTGCTGGCCGACCCGGGCCAGCAGGTGGTGATCGGCTGGGACGATACCCTGGCCGAGCTGACCGGGCTCGACGCCCGTGCCCTGGGCGACCAGCTCGCCGCGCGCAACCTGACCTCACCCGGTGGCAGCCTGTCGCTCGGTGGGCGGGCGCTGGTGCTCGATCCGCGCACCGAGTTCGGTTCGCTGGAGGAGCTGGCCGATACGCCGATACGCACCCGGCGCGGCGACCAGGTGCCGCTCGGCGAGCTGGCCGACGTCCATCTCGCTCCCCAGGAGCCCGCCACCGAGCGGCTGTGGCACGATGGCCGCCCGGCGGTGGCGCTGGGGCTGGTACTCGCCAACGAGCGGGTCAACGCCGCGCGCTTCGGCGAGCGGCTGCGCGCGCTGGTGGAGGAGCTGCGCCCGGCCTACGCGCCCCTGGCGATCGAGGAGACCTTCTACCAGCCGCGCTGGGTCGAGCGACGGCTGGCGGAGCTCGGCGTCTCGCTGCTGCTGGGCATCGGCATTCTCGGCGTGCTGCTGTTCCTGGCCATGGGGCTGCGCCTGGGGCTGGCCGTGATGGTGGTCGTGCCGCTGGTGACCTTCTCCTCGCTGGCGCTCTACGCCATGGGCGGCGGTGTGCTGCACCAGATTGCCGTGGCCGGCATGGTGATCGCGCTGGGCATGCTGGTGGACAACGCCATCGTCATGGTCGAGAACATCCAGTGGCACCGCGACCAGGGCCGCTCGGCGGCCCAGGCCGTGACCCGCTCGGTACGCGAACTGACCACGCCGCTGCTGGCGGCCACGGGGACCACCCTGGCCGCCTTCGTCCCGCTGTTGCTCTCCAGCGGCAATACCGCCGACTTCACCCGCGCCATTCCGATCATGGTGATGCTGACCCTGGCGGTGAGCTACGTGTATGCCGTGTTCGTCACCCCGGTGTTCGCCGCGGGCATCCTCAAGCCGCGGCTGGGCGCGCGGCGCGAGCGGCTGCAGGCAGCGGGGGGGCGCCTGGGGCGGATCGCCGTGCGCTGGCCGGCCTGGGTATTGGCGGGGGCCGGGGGGTTGCTGGTCGGCGCGCTGGCGATGATGCCGCTGCTCGACCAGGACTTCTTCCCCGATACCGATCGCAACCAGTTGGTCGTCGACCTCAACTTCCCCGAGGGCACCCACCTCGACACCACCGCGCACCAGGCCGAGGTGCTGGCCACGGCCTTGGCCGAGCGACCGGCGGTGCGGGCGGTGCATCGCTTCGTCGGCTTCAGCGGCCCGCGCTTCTACTACAACCTGGTCGAGCAGCCGCGCCAGCCGCACCTGGCGCGGCTGGTGGTGGAGGCCGACGATGCCGACGATCTGGCCGGGCTGATGGCCTGGGTGCGGGCCGTGGCGCCGGAGCGGCTGCCGGAAGCCGAGGTGGTGGCGCGGCGCCTGGGCCAGGGGCCGCCCTTGGAAGCCCCGGTGGAGATTCGCGTGTTCGGCGAGGATCGAGCGGCCCTGGCCGAAGCCGCCGCGCGCATCCTCAGCGTGGTGCGCGAGGCCGAGGGCGCGCGCGATGCGCGTCACCGCCTGGGTGAAGGGCTGGCCACGCTGCGGGTCGAGACCGACGATGCCCGCGCCGCCGAGTACGGGCTCTCGCGGCGTGACGTGGCCACCGCCCTGGCCGGTGCCAGCCGCGGGGTCGAGGTCAGCATCTGGCGCGCCGGGCGTGACCCTGCGCCGCTGCTGGTGCGCTCGCCCGAGGGGGAGCGTTTCTCCACCGACGGGCTGGAGGGGCTGCGCCTCGCCGCCGCCGATGGAAGCCCGGTGCCGCTCGGCGAGATCGCCTCCCTGGCGCTGACCTGGCGCCCGGCGGTGATCCAGCATCGCGGGCTGCGTCGCATGACGGTGGTGTTGGCCGAGGTGGCCGATGGCTGGACCTACGATGGTGTCCTCGGCGAGGTCCTGCCGCGCCTGGAGGCGCTCGAACTGCCCGCCGGCGTCAGCTATGCCGTGGGCGGGGCGGCCGAGTCGGCCGGTGACGCCAACACGGCGCTGTTCCAGACCCTGCCGTTCGGCGGGCTGTTGCTGGTGATCTTCCTGCTGGCGCAGTTCAACTCCTTCCGTCAGCTGGCGATCGTGTTGACCACCGTGCCGCTGTCGATCATCGGCGTGGTGCCGGGGCTATGGTTGACCGGGCAGCCGTTCGGTTTCACCGCGATCCTGGGCGTGGTGGCGCTGGTCGGCATCGTGGTCAACAACGCCATCGTGTTGATCGACCTGATGAACGCCAACCGCAAGCAGGGGCTCGACGTGAAGGAAGCGGTGGTCTCGGCGGTGGCCCGGCGCACGCGACCGGTGCTGCTGACCACCGCCACCACCGTGGCTGGCCTGGTGCCGCTGACCCTGACCCAGTCGACGCTGTGGCCGCCGATGGCCTGGGCGATCATCTCCGGCCTGGTCGCCTCCACGCTGTTGACGCTGCTGGTGATCCCCGCGCTCTACCGCCTGCTGATACGGGATTAGCGCTCGTGCAGCACATCCATGGGATAGAACCGGCTGGCCAAGGCATCGCGCACGCGGCGAAGCACCAGCGGGCTGCGCAGTCGCCCTTCGCGCTCCAATTCCTCGACCTCCTCGAGGGTCAGCCAGTGCACGGCGAGGATGGCGGGGTCGAGCGGGTTGCCCAGGTGGGCCAGGGCCATGCCGAAGAACCCGTGGCTATGGAAGGTCTCGCCGTTGGGCGTCCGATAGACGTAAAGGCCCAGGTAGTCGGTGATGCCGACCTGCCAGGCGGTCTCCTCGCGCAGCTCGCGCAGCGCCGCCTCCTGGATCCGCTCGCCAGGCTCCAGGTGGCCGGCGGGCTGGTTGAAGAGGGTGGTCTGGCTGCCGCGTGGGGCCTCTTCCACCATCAGGAAGCGGCCGGCGCGCTCTACGACGGTGGCCACGGTAACGTGCGGGTGCCAGCGGCTCATCGAGGACCTCCTTGACGGCGCGGCGAGCGCCTTGGCGTGTTGCGCGGGGCATGCAGGGTCTCCCTGCGCCACTCTCCCGGGGCCAGCCCGTCCAGGCGCCAGGGGCCGATGGCCACGCGTACCAGGCGCAGGGTGGGGTGGCCGACATGGGCCGTCATGCGCCGGACCTGACGATTGCGACCCTCGCTGATGGTCAGTTCCAGCCAGGTCGTGACTGGGTGCCGCTTGGGGTCCACCGGCGGCGTGCGCTGCGGCAGTCCGCTAGCTTCCAGGCGCCGCACCTTGGCCGGCCGGGTCATGCCATCCCTCAGCTCGACGCCCTGGCGCAGGGCGGCCAGCGCCGTCTCATCGGGGTCACCCTCCACCTGCACGCGATAGGTCTTGGGCTGCTTGTGGCGAGGGTCGCTGATGCGCTGGATCAGCGCGCCGTCGTCGGTCAACAGCAGCAGTCCTTCTGAATCATAGTCCAGCCGTCCGGCCGCGTAGATGCCGGGCACGTCGATGACGTCCGCCAGTGTGGCGCGCGGCGTTGCGTCCGCGTCGCGCCGGTCGGTGAACTGGGAGAGCATGCGATAGGGCTTGTGCAATAGATAGATGGCGCTCATTCGACGAAGGTCTTGCTACCATAGATTGTCGACAAATTAAGGAGGCAAGCCTACTCCGAGAGACAGGGGCAATGCTATACTCCGCGCTCCACTGAACAGACCAGACAGGGGAGTTCTCAATGGGGTTCCAGAAAATTGTCGTCCCAGAAGGCGGCGAGAAGATTACCGTCAACGCCGACAACACCCTGAACGTGCCGAACAATCCGATCATCCCGTTCATCGAGGGTGACGGTATCGGCGTCGACGTGACGCCGGCCATGAAGATCGCCATCGATGCCGCCGTGCAGAAGGCCTACAACGGCGAGCGCAAGATCCACTGGATGGAAGTCTACGCCGGCGAGAAGGCCACCCAGGTCTACGACCCCGACACCTGGCTGCCCGAAGAGACCCTTGAGGCCGTCAAGGACTACGTGGTCTCCATCAAGGGCCCGCTGACGACCCCCGTGGGCGGTGGCATTCGCTCCCTGAACGTGGCCCTGCGCCAAAAGCTCGACCTCTACACCTGCCTGCGCCCGGTGCGCTGGTTCGAGGGCGTGCCGAGCCCGGTGAAGAAGCCCGCCGACGTCGACATGGTGATCTTCCGCGAGAACTCCGAGGACATCTACGCCGGCATCGAGTGGAAGGCCGGTACTGCCGAAGCCGACAAGGTGATCAAGTTCCTGCGCGAGGAGATGGGTGTCACCAACATCCGCTTCCCCGAGAACTGCGGCATCGGCGTCAAGCCGGTCTCCGTCGAGGGCACCAAGCGCCTGGTGCGCCAGGCCCTGCAGTACGCCGTGGACAACGACCGCGAGTCGGTGACCCTGGTGCACAAGGGCAACATCATGAAGTTCACCGAGGGTTCCTTCAAGGACTGGGGCTACGAGCTCGCCAAGGAGGAGTTCGGTGCCGAGCTGCTCGACGGCGGCCCGTGGATGCAGTTCAAGAACCCCAAGAGCGGCAAGACCATCGTGGTCAAGGACGTCATCGCCGACGCCATGCTGCAGCAGATCCTGCTGCGCCCGGCCGAGTACGACGTCATCGCCACGCTGAACCTCAACGGTGACTACCTCTCCGACGCCCTGGCGGCCGAAGTGGGCGGCATCGGCATCGCGCCGGGCGCCAACCTGGCCGACGCCGTGGCCATGTTCGAGGCCACCCACGGCACCGCGCCGAAGTATGCCGGCCAGGACAAGGTCAACCCCGGCTCGCTGATCCTCTCTGCCGAGATGATGCTGCGCCACATGGGCTGGGTCGAGGCAGCCGACCTAGTGCTCAAGGGCATGGAGAAGGCTATTTCCAAGGGCGAGGTCACCTATGACTTCCATCGCCTGATGGACGATGCCAAGCTGCTCAAGTGCTCCGAGTTCGGCCAGGCCGTCGCCGACAACATGTAAGCGGCCCGCCGGACCCATCGGGGCCCCCGTCCGCCAGGCGGACGGGGGCCTTTTGCGTATCAACCTGAACCCTGTCGGCCTCTCGTCGTCTAACCTGAGACTCGAGATGGCCGGCTTGCCGAGATGGTGTGTGGCTTTTATGTTCAAGACAGAAGACCTGAACGTATGGGCATCGGTCGGTGTCGCGGCAGGCATGACGCGGCCTGTGCGCCCCGAACAGGAAGACGAAGGCGACCTGGCGGTCCAGCCGGCCGATCCCGAGGTGGCCCGCCCACCGATGTACAAGGTGATCCTGCACAACGACGACTACACCCCCATGGAGTTCGTGGTGGAGGTGCTGCAGAGCTTCTTCCACATGGACAGCGAGACTGCCGTGCAGGTGATGCTCACGGTGCACACCCAGGGCAAGGCCACCTGCGGGATCTTTACCCGCGACATCGCGGAAACCAAAAGCCACCAGGTCAATCAATATGCAAGAGAGTGTCAGCATCCGCTGCTCAGCGACATCGAGGCGGCGGACTGACTCCCGGTCTGCTCGAGACGGGGTGGGAATGGCAGTCGTTGAGTGAAGAGACTTGCAACGGCGGCGTTTGTGCCCGATGTTGAAGGTGCCGGACCACGAAAGATCCGATGCAAGCCCTAAGCGGCGAGAAGGGGACTGCCATGCTGAGCAAAGAACTTGAACTGACCCTGAACACGGCGTTTACCGTGGCTCGCTCCAAGCGCCACGAGTTCATGACCGTGGAGCACCTGCTGCTGGCACTGCTCGACAACGCATCAGCGGCAGACGTGCTGAGAGCCTGTGGGGCCAACCTCGACAAGTTGCGGTCCGATCTGCAGGATTTCATCAATTCCACCACCCCTCTGATCCCCGAGGACCAGAGCGACCGTGAGACCCAGCCGACGCTGGGCTTCCAACGCGTGCTGCAGCGTGCCGTGTTCCACGTGCAGTCCTCCGGCAAGAGCGAGGTCACCGGAGCCAACGTGCTGGTCGCCATCTTCTCCGAGCAGGAGAGCCAGGCGGTCTACTTCCTGAAGCAGCAGAACGTGGCCCGGGTCGATGCGGTGAACTACATCGCCCATGGCATTTCCAAGGTGGCCGGCCACGGTCAGAACCCTTCGTCGTCGCCCAGCGACGCCGAGGAGGCCGAGGAGGGGGGTGGCGAGACCAGCGCCAACCCGCTGACCGGTTATGCCACCAACCTCAACGAACAGGCACGGATGGGCAAGATCGATCCGCTGATCGGCCGCGAGCACGAGCTCGAGCGGGTGATCCAGATCCTCGCCCGGCGGCGCAAGAACAACCCGCTGCTGGTCGGTGAGGCCGGCGTGGGCAAGACCGCCATCGCCGAGGGTCTGGCCAAGCGCATCGTCGAGGAGGACGTCCCCGAGGTGATCGGCGACGCCGTGGTCTACTCCCTCGACATGGGTGCGCTGCTGGCCGGCACCAAGTACCGTGGCGACTTCGAGAAGCGCCTGAAGAGTCTGCTGGCGGAGCTCAAGAAGCAGCCCAATGCGATCCTGTTCATCGACGAGATCCATACGGTGATTGGCGCCGGGGCGGCCTCGGGCGGCGTAATGGATGCCTCGAACCTGCTCAAGCCGCTGCTCTCCTCGGGCGAGCTGCGCTGCATCGGCTCCACTACCTTCCAGGAGTTCCGCGGGATCTTCGAGAAGGACCGGGCACTGGCGCGCCGCTTCCAGAAGGTCGACGTCATGGCGCCCTCGGTGGACGACACCATCCGTATCCTCAAGGGGCTGCGCTCGCGCTTCGAGGAGCACCATCGGCTCAAGTATACCGATGCGGCGCTGGAGAGCGCGGCACGCCTGGCGGACCGCTACATCAACGATCGCCACCTGCCCGACAAGGCCATCGACGTGATCGACGAGGCCGGCGCCCACCAGCGGCTGCTGCCGCCGGAGGTGCGGGTCGACACCATCGACGTCGACCAGGTCGAGGCGGTGGTGGCCTCCATCGCGCGGATTCCGCCGAAGAGCGTCTCCAGCTCCGACCGCAAGCTGCTCGAGAACCTCGATCGCGACCTCAAGATGCTGGTGTTCGGCCAGGACGAGGCGATCGACAGCCTCTCCGCCGCCATCAAGCTGTCGCGTGCCGGGCTCAAGTCTCCCGACAAGCCGGTGGGCAGCTTCCTCTTCGCCGGCCCCACCGGGGTGGGCAAGACCGAGGTGGCGCGCCAGTTGGCGCGGATCATGGGCATCGAGCTGGTGCGCTTCGACATGTCGGAGTACATGGAGCGCCACACCGTGTCGCGGCTGATCGGTGCACCGCCGGGCTACGTCGGCTACGACCAGGGCGGGCTGCTGACCGAGGCGATCACCAAGCAGCCGCACTGCGTGCTGCTGCTGGACGAGATCGAGAAGGCGCATCCCGAGGTCTTCAACCTGCTGCTGCAGGTGATGGACCATGGCCGCCTGACCGACAACAACGGCCGCGAGGCGGACTTCCGTCACGTGATCGTGATCATGACCTCGAATGCCGGTGCCGAGCAGCAGGCGCGTCGCTCCATCGGCTTCCAGCACCAGGACCACTCGACCGATGCCATGGAGGTCATTCGCAAGACCTTCTCACCGGAGTTCCGCAACCGCCTGGACGGCATCATCCAGTTCCACTCCCTGCCGACCTCGGTGGTGCGCAGCGTGGTCGACAAGTTCCTGGTGGAGCTGCAGGCGCAGCTCGACGAGAAGCGGGTTCAGCTGGACGTGGACATGGCCGCGCGCGATTTGCTGGCCGAGAAGGGCTACGACCCCAGCATGGGCGCAAGGCCCATGGCGAGGTTGATCCAAGAGAAGCTCAAGAAGCCCCTGGCGGAGCTGATCCTGTTCGGCGAGCTGTCCGAACACGGTGGGGTGGTGCACGTCACGGTGGAGGATGGCGAGTTGCACCTGTCCACGGAGTCGGAATTGGCCGACGCTCCTTGACCTCGCCGGTCGTTGCCGTTGCGCGACCTTCGCACAGCGCCCTGTCTTCGGACGGGGCGTTGTCGTGTCGTGCGGGACAGGCGGGTCGCCGTGAACCCTGCCGTGCAATCAGCGCGAGCGGTAGACGATGCGGCCCTTGGTCAGGTCGTAAGGGGTCAGTTCGACCTTGACCTTGTCGCCGGTGAGAATGCGGATGTAGTTCTTGCGCATCTTGCCCGAGATGTGGGCAGTCACGACGTGGCCGTTCTCCAGCTCGACGCGAAAGGTGGTGTTGGGAAGGGTGTCGACGACGACGCCTTCCATCTCGATATGGTCTTCACGTGCCATATAGGCAGTTCCTCGCTGATGACGTTGGTGTGCCGTGCCTGATCGAAGCATCGGCTTGTGTGCAGCACGACAGCGGACGCGCTTTAACGTCGCATCCGTGCCAAGGATAGCGCGATATTGTGCCGCAAGCCGGGCGTCAAGGCAAAGCGGGCCGAATCACGTCGATGCCGCGGTAGGCAGCAGGCGCCGCCAGTGGCGCCCCTCCAGCACTTCCAGGGGGCGGTAGGTCTCCTTGTAGGCCATCTTGCGGCATTCGCGAATCCAGTACCCCAGGTAGACGTGGGGTAGCCCCTCGCGGTAGGCCTCGTTGACCAGGCTCAGCACAGCGAAGGTACCCAGCGAGCGGCGCTCCCATTCGGCTGCCGGATCGAAGAACGTATAGATGGCGGAGAGGCCGTGTTCCAGGCGGTCGAAGGCGGAGATGGCGAGCAGTCGCTCCCCGAGGCGGAACTCGAGCAGCCGCGAATAGGGCTCGTCCAGGGTCAGGAAGGTGCGGTACTGCTCGCGGCTCGGCGGGTACATGTCGCCGTCCCAGTGGCGCGTCTCGATGTAGCGCTCGTAGAGCGCATAGTGCTCGGGGTCGAACAGCGCCGGCCGTTCGATCAGGCGCAGGTCGGCGTTGCGCCTGGCCACCCGTCGCTGGCTGCGGCTGGGCTGGAAGTCGTCGACCGGTATGCGCACCGATACGCAGGCGTTGCAGCCTTCGCAGTGGGGCCGATAGAGGTGGTGGCCGCTGCGCCGAAACCCCAGCAGGGCAAGCGAATCGTAGATGCCCAGACCGTGGGACTCCTGGGGATCGAGAAACAGGGTCGTGGCTTCGTGCCCCTCGAGGTAGCTGCAGGCGTGGGGTACCGTCAGGAAGAAGCGAAGGTCCCTGATCGGATGGCGAGGCGTATTGCTGCTCACGTGATTCGCCTCCTAAGTGAGAGCGGTCAAGGTCTCGACGCAGGGTGGGTCATCGGGCAGTGCCCAGCAGGGCAGTGGATGCTGGCCGTCCGTGGCTCCCGGCGTCGCCAGGCATGATTCAAGATAGTTGATGAACTCGGTGCGGGCGATGTCCCGCGCGCCCAGGCGGGCCAGGTGATGGGTGCGCATCTGGCAGTCGATCAATCGCCCACCACCGGCGCGCATGGCGCGCACCAGGTGAACCATGGCCACCTTCGAGGCATCGCTCGCGCGCGAGAACATCGATTCGCCGAAGAACACCGGACCCATGGCCACGCCATAGAGCCCGCCGACCAGTTCGCCCTGCTGCCACGCTTCCACCGAGCGCGCATAGCCGAGCCGGTGCAGCGTCACGTAGGCGGCATGCATCTCCGCGGTGATCCAGGTGCCGGGCTGGCCCTGGCGCGGAGCCGCACAGGCCTCGACCACGCGGCTGAACTCCCGGTTGAAGGTCACCGTGAAGCGGCCGTTGCGCAGGCGCTTGGCCAGGCTGCGGGACACGTGCAGTTCGTCGGGAAAGAGCACCATGCGCGGGTTCGGGCACCACCAGAGGATCGGCTGGTCGTCGCTGTACCAGGGAAAGATGCCGCGTCGATAGGCCGCCAGCAACCACTCCGGGGTCAGCTCGCCACCCGCTGCCAGCAGCCCCTCCGGGTCGCGCAGGGCGCGCGAGACGGGAGGAAAACGCACAGGGCGCTCGGGAAGCCAGGACAGCATGCGGTGGCGCTCCTCGTCGGCGTTGGTTTCCCTAGTCTGCCGCCGGAGCCGATTTGGCTCAAGCAGCGGTCATGGCCACTGTGCCGGGGGCGGGAGTCCCGGTATGATGGCGGCTGAATTCATTCTGCTTCATGTGAGTTGGAAAGGCACCGTCCCGCTACGGTGCGAGGGGGTTGGCGAGTTGAGTGTAAAGGAAAAGGGCGTGCCGCGGCACGCAGCGGAGGAGGACTCCCAGCAGCCGACCACGCGCCTGTCGCTCCACCTGCACGGCGTGGCCCGGGAAGGGGCGACCATCATCCTGCTGGCGGCCTGCGTGTTCCTGCTGCTGGCGCTGTTCAGCTACCAGCCGGCGGATCCCGGCTGGTCCCGCCGTGGGCCGGAAACCGTCGTCGCCAACTGGATGGGGCCCTTCGGCGCCTGGCTGGCCGACGTGCTCTATTCGCTGTTCGGGGCCAGCGCCCTGTGGTGGCCCGGTATGCTGGGCTTCGCCGGCTGGCGGCTGATCCGTACGCGCAGGGTGCAGCTCGAATGGGACGCGACCGCCGTGGCCGTGCGTCTGGGCGGCCTGGTGCTGCTGCTGCTGGGGACGACGACGCTGGGGGCACTGCACTTCTACAGCCCTGACAGCGTGCTGCCCTATGCTTCGGGGGGCATCCTCGGCGAGGGGCTGGTCGGGGCGCTGGTGCCGCTGGTCGACTCGGGCGGTACCGGCCTGCTGGCAGTGGCGGCGATGCTGTGCGGTTTCCCTCTCTTCAGCGGCGTCTCCTGGCTGACGGTGATGGATGAGCTCGGCCACCGCTTCTTGCGCCTGTGGCGCTGGGCGGCCACGCCCTTCGGTCTCTCCCGTGACCGGCACGAGCCGGCCTGGGACGAGGATGACAGCCAGGCGGAGGAGGAGCCCGAGCCGGAAGCGCGGCCCGAGTCGCCTCGCCGCCGCTGGCGCTTCTGGCGTCGCCGCGAGCCGCTGACGCCCACGGGGCAGGCAGGGCAGCGCGAACCGGGCCTGGCGTCCTCCTTCGGCGACGACGGCGATACCGACATCCCCTGGGACGTGCCCGAGCGCACACCTTCGGCCAAGCGCCCGGAAGCCGCCTATAGCGCGCGGCAGGGCGAGGCGGCTACGGCGGCGCGGTCGGCCGCTGCCGCGGAGGCTCCGCCGGTGCCGGGCTTCGGTGGCGCACGCGCCGCGGAGGCGCCGATGGCCACTACGGTGCTCAAGGCTAGCCGCGACGAAGAGCCCATCCCGGCCGCTGCCATGCCGCTGCGCGCCACGAAGAGTGACGAGGCTGCCTCTGCCGAGCCGACAGACGGCGCCCGCCGGGAGGATGCCGACGCGTCGGCGACACCCCAGGCGGATGACAGGGCCAAGGCGGGTGAGCGGCACGACTCGCCACGGCGCGAACCGGCGCTGGGCGACCTGCAGCCGGAGGAGCCGGTCGATGCGCACGAACCGCGCCTGAGCTGGAACGACATCGGCCTCGCGGACGATGAGCGGGACGACGCCGATGACGAACGCGCCTCGCCGGCGGCGCGGTACGACGAGCAGGAGGAGACGCCGAGTCGCTACGCCGATCAGGCCGAGGGGCTGCGGACGTGGCGTGAATCGGCACCGCACGCCCAGGAGGAGGCGCATGAGGGCCGCGTGGCGACGGCGGAACAGGCGCGTGAGGCGGCCGAGGAGCCCGACGGCCCAACGCTGTGGACGGTGGAGCACCTGCAGAGCCAGCGTCCCGTGCTCGACGACATGCCGGAGCCGGACGGCGAGCTGCCGAGCCTGCGCCTGCTGACGCCGGCTGAGCCGCACCACCAGAACTACACCGAGCAGCAGCTGGCCGACATGGCCGAGTTGCTCGAGACCCGCCTGCGCGAGTACGGCGTCAAGGCCGAGGTGGTGCACACCTGGCCGGGGCCGGTGATCACGCGCTTCGAGATCAAGCCCGCCGCCGGCGTGAAGGTGTCGAAGATCAGCAACCTGGCCAAGGACCTGGCCCGTTCGCTGATGGTCAAGAGCGTGCGCGTGGTGGAGGTGATCCCCGGGCGGCCGACGGTGGGCATCGAGATACCCAACCCGCACCGGGCGATGATTCGTCTGCGCGAGGTGATCGACTCCGACCGCTACCAGCAGGAGGCCTCGGCGCTGACCCTGGCGCTGGGTCAGGACATCGGCGGCGGCCCGGTGGTGGCCAACCTGGGCAAGATGCCTCACCTGCTGGTGGCCGGCACCACCGGCTCGGGCAAGTCGGTGGGGGTCAACGCGATGCTGATCTCGATGCTGCTCAAGGCCACGCCCGAGGAGCTGCGCCTGATCATGGTCGACCCCAAGATGCTGGAGCTGTCGGTCTACGACGGCATCCCGCACCTGCTGGCGCCGGTGGTCACCGACATGAAGGAGGCGGCCAACGCGCTGCGCTGGTGCGTGGCCGAGATGGAGCGGCGCTACAAGCTGATGGCCGCGATGGGCGTGCGCAACATCGCCGGCTTCAACGGCAAGCTCGACGAGGCCGAGCGCGCCGGCGCCCAGGTGGCCGACCCGCTGTGGGAGCCGCAGCCGTGGGAGATGCACGAATCGCCCCCGGTGCTCGAGAAGCTGCCCTACATCGTGGTGGTGATCGACGAATTCGCCGACATGTTCATGATCGTCGGCAAGAAGGTCGAGGAGCTCATCGCGCGCCTGGCGCAGAAGGCGCGGGCGGCCGGTATCCACCTGATCCTGGCGACCCAGCGTCCCTCGGTGGATGTGGTGACCGGCCTGATCAAGGCCAACATCCCTACCCGCATGGCATTCCAGGTGTCGTCGAAGGTCGATTCGCGGACCATCCTCGACCAGGGTGGCGCCGAGAACCTGCTGGGCCATGGCGACATGCTCTACCTGCCGGCCGGCGCCGGGCTGCCGACCCGCGTGCACGGCGCCTTCGTCGACGACGACGAGGTGCACCGGGTGGTCGAGGACTGGAAGCGTCGCGGCGAGCCGGAGTACATCGAGGAAATCCTCTCCGGCGGCGTCTCGGCCGAGGCGTTGGCAGGGCTCGAGGCCGAGGGCGGCGAGGGCGGCGGCGACGCCGAACAGGACGCCCTCTACGACGAGGCGGTGCAGTTCGTCACCGAGAGCCGGCGCGCCTCCATCTCGGCGGTACAGCGCCGCTTCAAGATCGGCTACAACCGCGCCGCGCGCCTGGTCGAGGCCATGGAGGCGGCCGGCGTGGTCTCCTCGATGGGCTCCAACGGCGGGCGCGAGGTGCTGGCGCCACCGCCGGTAGGCAACTGATTCCGGCGCCAGGTGGCAACCCAACCTTGCATCAATCATGAAAGCGTCGGCGGGCATGCAACCCGCCGGCGCGCAGCGGGTCCGAGAGACAGGATCCACGTGGACCTGCCCAGGGAGAGAGAATCGATGATGAAGAAGACCCTAGCTGCACTGGCCCTGACCCTTGCCGCCCCGGCAGTCGTCCTGGCCAGTGAAGGTGCCGAACGCCTGACCCGCATGCTGGAGCCGCTGCAGACCTATGAGGCGAGTTTCGAGCAGCTGATTCTCGACGGCAGCGGCGAGCGGCTGCAGCAGGCCAACGGCCACATGTGGCTGTCGCGTCCCGGCAAGTTCCGCTGGGAGGTCGACGCGCCCTACCAGCAGGAAGTGGTCTCGGATGGCAGCGAGGTCTATCTCTACGACCCCGACCTGGAGCAGGTCACCGTGCAGGCGCTGGACCAGCGGGTCACCCATACCCCGGCGCTGCTGCTCTCCGGCAGCGCCCGCGAGCTGACCGAGAGCTATGAGGTGTCGCGTCAGCAGCAGGGTGGCAGCGAGACCTTCCGTCTGGTGCCGAAATCGGTCGACACCCTGTTCGAGGAGCTGCAGATGACCTTCAATGACGAGCGACTGGCCGCGCTGCAGATGATCGACAGCACCGGCCAGGAGACCGTTATCGAGTTCAGCGACGTACGGACCAACCAGGACATCGACGACGGCCGCTTCGCGTTCGAGATCCCCGACGGCGCCGACGTGATCCGCGACACGCACTGAGTCCCGCCGTCAGCCCGCCAGCGCCGCCCTCGAGGCGGCGCTGGCGTTTCTACTCGTCCCCGCCGCGGTCGGCCCGGGCGTCCAGCTCGGCGCGCCAGGCCATCAGCTGGGCGTAGCGCTTCTCCTGGCCGTGCTCGCTGGGTTGGTAGAACGCCTCGTGGGACAGGCCTTCCGGCCAGCAGTCGTGGGCGCTGCCCGCCGGGTAGCCCTCCGGCTCGTTGTGGGCGTAGCGATAGCCGTGGCCGTGGCCGAGGGATTCCATCAGTCTGGTCGGGGCGTTGCGCAGGTAGATGGGCACCTCCAGACGCGGCTGGGCGGCAACGAACGCCTTGGCGCGCTTCCAGGCCTGGTCGATGGCGTTGCTCTTGGGCGCGATGGCGAGGTGGATGGCGGCGTGGGCGATGGCGCGCTGGCCCTCGTAGTCGCCCAGGCGCAGGTAGGCGTCCCACGCCGCCATGACCAGCGGCAGCGCACGCGGGTCGGCGTTGCCGACGTCCTCCGAGGCGATCGCCGCCAGTCGTCGAATCACGTCGAGCGGGTCGCCGCCGCCCTGGATGAAGCGGGCGATGTAGAGCAGGGCGGCATCCTGGCGCGATGAGCGCACCGACTTGTGGATCGCCGAGAGCAGGTCGTAGTAATGGTCGCCCTGCTTGTCGAAAGCGCTGGCCTGGTGGCCGAGCGCGGCGTCCAGCGCTTCGCGCGGCAGCCGTTCGCCTTCGCCCTCGGGCACGGTGAAATCGCAGGCGGTCTCGAGCATGCCCAGCGCACGGCGTGCGTCGCCGGCGGCGGCACGGGCCAGGATGGCCAGCACTTCGTCATCGACCGCGATGCGGCGCCGGCCCAGCCCGCGCTCCTCGTCGCGCAGGGCGCGCCGCATCACCTCGACGAGCTCGCTCTCGTCGAGCGAGGTGAGCACATGGACGCGAGCGCGCGAGAGCAGCGCCGAGTTGACCTCGAAAGAGGGGTTCTCGGTGGTGGCGCCGATCAGCGTCAAGAGGCCCGACTCAACGTGGGGCAGCAGGGCATCCTGCTGGCTCTTGTTGAGGCGGTGGATCTCGTCGAGGAACAGCAGGGTGGGGCGGCCCTGGGCCTGCATGGCCCTGGCCCGTTCCACGGCGGCGCGAATCTCCTTGACGCCGGCCATCACCGCGGAGAGCCGCTCCAGGTGCGCGCCGGAGTGCTCGGCGAGGAGCTCGGCCAGGGTGGTCTTGCCGGTGCCGGGTGGCCCCCACAGGATCATCGAGCGCACGCTGCCGCTCTCGGCCATGCGCCGCAGCGGCCTGCCCGGCCCGACCAGCGCCTGCTGGCCCACGTAGTCGTCGAAGCGTCGGGGCCGCATGCGAAAGGCCAGCGGTGCGGAATCGTCGGGCGCCTGGCCGAAAAGATCCATGGTGTTTCTCCTCCTGCTGCCGTGCGAGGTCGGTCAGACGGCTAGCACTAACTCAGTGGGTTGCAATACGACCTTGGGCGATGTGCGAGATCCAGCCAAAGGGACTAGGGTTGAGACTGCATCCTGCCATTTCGTGCCGTGTCTTGATTGCGACGAGGCCGTAGCCCGATAGCGACAAGACTGAACCTGCTTGCTTCCCGTGAATCCAATTCCTATACCCGCTCATCGTTAGAGGAGGCCTCGACATGCCCATGCTGACCCAGTTGCGTCAGGATCATGCCAATATGGCGCGCATGTTGCACGTTCTTCAGCTCAAGCAAAAGGCCTTGGTGGCCGGTGAACGCCCCAACTTTCAGCTGGTTCGTGAGGTTGTCGACTACATTCTCGACTACATGGAAGGGTTCACCATCCCCCTCGAGCGCATCTGCTCGGAGCGGCTGCGGACCCTGGTGCCGGAGTGCCGGGAACTCACCGAGCGGCTGTCGCGCGACTATCAGGCGCTCAAGCCCCGCCTGATGCGGCTGTCCAATGACATCGACATGATCCTGATGGACGCCGTGGTCCCGATGGACCGCTTCGCCGAGGACCTCAAGGCCTACTTGGATGCGCATCGCGCCTACCTACGCGACGAGCGTGAGCTTCTCTTCCCCCTGATCCGCGATCACTTCGACGATCAGGACCTGGAACTGCTGGCCCAGGCGCTGCCGGAGGATGCGGCGGCCAAGCTGGAGCGGCTTCAGGAAGCCTATCCGGAGCTCTACGCCGAGCTGTGTGAAACCGAGGAACCGGCCGCCTGACGGGGCCGGAGCGCGATGAACCGGCGATCGGAGGCTTCTGCTCGCTCGGCATGCTGCTAGAATAGGCCCTCTTCTGGTAGCAGCCGAGCGACTTCCATGAGTTCCGTTTCGCCATGTCCGGCCCGATACTGATTTTCGATTCCGGCGTCGGCGGCCTGTCGGTCGTCCCTTCGCTGCGGCATCGGCTGCCCGATGCTGCCTTGGTGTATGCCTGCGACAATGCCATGCTGCCCTACGGTACGCGCCCCGACGACTGGCTGGTGGCGCGCATTCTGGCGGTGTGCGAGGCGGCTGTTGCCGCAAGTGGCTGCTGCGTGCTGGTGGTGGCGTGCAATACCGCCAGCACCCTGGCGCTGGATGCCCTGCGTGCCCATCTCATGGTGCCCGTGGTGGGAACGGTACCGGCGATCAAGCCTGCCGCCGCCATGAGTGCCAGTCGCCACATCGGCCTGCTGGCGACCAGCGCCACCGTGGCGCGCCCCTATACCGACCGGCTGATCGAGGCCTTTGCCAGCGACTGTCGGGTCACGCGGGTGGCGGCCGACCCCCTGGTGCGCGAGGCCGAGCGCCTGCTGGCCGGCGACGAGCCGGATCAGGCCATCATCGACGCCGTCACGGCGCCGCTGTGGGAGTCCGCCGATCTCGATACGGTGGTGCTCGGCTGCACCCACTTCCCACTGCTTGGCGAGAGGTTGATCGCGGCGTCGCTACGTCCGGTGCGCCTGGTCGACTCCGGCGAGGCCATTGCGCGGCGCACCGCCGAGGTGGCCGGCGACCCCGCCCCCGTGACCGGCCGCGACCGGAGCCTGGCCACGGCGCCCGATGCGCGACTCGCCCGGGCGCTGGCCCACTTCGATTTTGACGAACCGCGCCTGCTGATCGCCGGCTGACTGCCTTCCCTACGCTCTGCACACGACAGGAGATGCCGTGCCCATTCCCGTTGTCGATCCCGCCCGCTACGAGGCGCAGCTCGAGGCCAAGCGCGAGCGCATCGAACGCCAGTTCGCGCGCTTCGCCCCGCCTTCGCTGGAGGTGTTTCCCTCACCGCCGAGCCATTATCGTCAGCGCTGCGAGTTTCGCCTGTGGCACGAAGGCGACGACCTCTACTACGCCATGTTCGAGGTCGATCGCGACGACCCCAAGCAGAAGCGGGTGATCCGGCTGGACGACTACCCGGTCGCCAGCCGCCGCATCAACGAATTGATGCCGCGGCTGCGCGAGGCGCTGCTGGAAAGCGACGTGCTGCGCCGCCGGCTGTTCCAGGTCGAGTTCCTGACCACCCTCTCCGGCGAGGCCCTGGTCACGCTGATCTATCACCGCCCGCTGGATGCGGCCTGGGAAGAGGAGGCGAAGCGGTTGCAGCGGCGGCTCGACATCCAGGTCATCGGCCGCTCGCGCAAGCAGCGCCTGGTACTCGCGCGCGACCACGTCTGGGAGCGGCTGGAGGTGGAGGGGCGCACCCTGCACTACCAGCAGGTGGAGAACAGCTTTACCCAGCCCAATGCCGAGATCAGCCGCGCCATGCTGGCCTGGGCGCGCGACGTGACCCGGGGCAGCCAGGCGAGCGACCTCGTCGAGCTCTACTGCGGTAATGGCAACTTCACCGTGGCGCTGGCCGAGAACTTCCGCCGCGTGCTGGCCACCGAGATCTCGCGCACCTCGGTGGCCAGTGCCCAGCAGAACCTGGCGGCCAACGGCATCGACAATGCCGTGGTGGGGCGCATGTCGGCGGAAGAGTTCAGCGCCGCGCTCAAGGGCGAGAAGGGCGGCCGGCGGGTCTCGGAAATGGCGCTGGCGGAATACGACTTCTCCACCGTGCTGGTGGACCCACCGCGCGCCGGCCTCGACGAGGCCAGCTGCCGCCAACTGAGCGAATATTCGCGAATCGTCTATATTTCATGCAATCCGGATACGTTGGAGCGCAACCTGGAGGCGCTGAGCCGCACCCATCGAATGATCCGTTTCGCGCTGTTCGATCAGTTTCCCTGGACCCACCACTGTGAATGCGGGGTGCTGCTGGAGAAAATCTCCGCCTGATCGCCGGCTGGCCTGGGCAGGAATGGCCGCTGTTGTCAAGTAGCGAAACGTACCGCCTCGATGCACAAGCGACATGCTCCATGAGAAGGCTGGCAAGTCGATAGGGTGCAGCGCAGGGCTGCAGTAAGCTTCCCGTCACGTGGCCGCGAGTCACGCCGATTCTTTCCCAGGGCCGTTACGGCCCCAGGCAGCCGAGGTGAGGGATGCAATACGAGACGATCGAAGTTGGCCGGCAGGAAATACTCAAGCAGCTGCGCGAACGCCTGGACAGCCGACTCGAGAAAGCGCGGGCCGAAGAGGTGGAGGCCTTCGCCCGCCATTTCTATGCCACGGTGCCGCTGGAGGACCTGGCCGACCGCCGGCTGGACGACCTCTATGGTGCCACCCTGTCGGTATGGCACTTCATCCAGCACTTCGATCACGCCTCGCCCAAGGTGCGCGTCTTCAATCCCGACTTCGAGGAGCATGGCTGGCAGTCCTCGCATACGTTCGTCGCGGTGCTGCACGAGGACATGCCGTTCCTGGTCGACTCGGTACGCATCGAGCTGAACCGGCGCGGCCTGACCGTGCATGCGATCCACAATGCCGTGCTGGCGGTGGAGCGCAACCGCGGACACGACCTTCTGCAGGTCGGTTCGCCGCGCGACGTCAACGCGCCCGCCAATCGCGAGTCGCTGATCGCCATCGAGATCGACCGCCACTCCAATCCCGAGGTGCTGGCCGACATCGAGCAGTCGCTGCAGGAAGTATTGCGCGACGTGCGTATCGCCGTGGGCGACTACGAGGCGATGAGCGAGCGCGCCCGCGAGGCCGTCGCCGAACTCAAGGCCGGCCGCCCCGAGCAGATCGAGCCGGGCGACCACGAGGAGGCGATCGCTTTCCTCGAGTGGCTGGTGCGCGACAACTTCACCTTCCTCGGCTACGACGCCTACACCATCGAGACCGATGCCGAGGGCGACCGCCTGGTCAAGGCCGAAGGGAGCGAGCTCGGTGTGTTCCGCCTGGACCTGCCGCGCTACCAGGAGCGCATCCGTACGGAGCTGGGCATCGAGGGCAACCGCTTCGTGCTGGTGCCCCAGCTGCTCTCGTTCGCCAAGAGTTCGCATCATGCCCGGGTCCACCGGCCCACCTACCCGGACTACATCTCGATCGATCGCTACGACGAGCAGGGGCGGGTCATCGGCGAGCACCGCTTCCTCGGCCTGTTCACCTCCAGTGTGTACAACGAGTCGCCGCGCAACATTCCGCTGCTGCGCCACAAGCTCAAGGCGGTGATGGAGATCGCCGGCTTCAATCCCAAGGGGCACAACGGCAAGCAACTGCTGCAGATCCTCGAGGTCTACCCGCGCGACGACCTGTTCCAGATCGATACCCAGGAACTGGCGCGCACGGCGCTGGGGATCCTCGACATCCGCGAGCGCCGGCGGGTGCGGCTGTTCATCCGCACCGACCGTTCCGGGCGCTTCCACTCCTGCCTGGTGTTCGTGCCGCGTGACGTGTTCTCCACCGACCTGCGCGTGCGCATCCAGAACCTGCTGTGCGAGGAGCTCGACGCCACCTTCGGCGACTTCAACACCTACCTCTCCGAATCGATCCTCGCCCGTATCCAGTTCATCCTGCGCTTCCGCGGCGACACCCCCCGCGAGGTCAATCTCAAGCGCCTGGAGGCCAAGGTCGCCCAACTGGCCCGCAGCTGGCGCGACGAGCTGCACGAGGCGCTGGTGGAAGGCTTCGGCGAGGAGCAGGCCAACCGCCTGATGGATCGCTTCCGCGACGCCTTCCCGGCCAGCTACCGTGACGACTTCGGCTCGCGCACCGCCGTCTTCGACCTGCAGCACCTGGCCGACCTCGACGCCGGCGAGCCGCTGGCGCTGACCCTCTATCGCCTGGTGGAGGAGGAGGGCAGCGGCGTCAACCTCAAGCTGTTCCAGCGCAATCGCCCGATCCCGCTCTCCGACGTGCTGCCGGTGATGGAGAACCTGGGGTTACGGGTAATCGGCGAGCGCCCCTATGAGTTCGTCACCCCCGACATGCGCTACTGGCTGCACGACTTCGACCTCGAGCACCACACCGCCACCGAGGTCAGCCTGCAGCAGATGCGCGAGCCGTTCATCGAGGCGTTCAAGCGCATCTGGGCCGGCGAGGCCGAGAACGATGCCTTCAACCGCCTGGTGATCGCCGCCAACCTGGACTGGCGCGAGGTGGCCATGCTGCGTGGCTACGCCCGTTATCTGAAGCAGATCCGCTTCGGCATGTCGCAGGACTACATCGCCACCACGCTGACCAGCTATCCGGAGATCACCCATGAGCTGGTGACCCTGTTCAAGCTGCGCTTCGACCCCGAGCGGCGCCCCGAGGAGGGCGAGGTACAGGCTTGCATCGAACGCCTCAATCGTCACCTCGACGGCGTCGCCAGCCTCAACGACGACCAGCTGCTGCGTCGCTTCATGGAGCTGATCCGCGCCACCCTGCGTACCAACTACTACCAGCGCACCGCCGACGGCAGGTTCAAGGACTACATCGCCTACAAGCTCGATCCCAAGCGGGTCACCGGCATGCCCAAGCCGCGACCGGCATACGAGATCTTCGTCTGCTCGCCGCGGGTCGAGGGCGTTCACCTGCGCGGCGGCAAGGTCGCCCGAGGGGGGCTGCGCTGGTCGGACCGCCAGGAGGACTTCCGTACCGAGGTGCTGGGTCTGGTCAAGGCGCAGCAGGTCAAGAACGCCGTGATCGTGCCGGTGGGTGCCAAGGGCGGCTTCGTCTGCAAGCGCCTGCCCGAGGGCGGCGACCGCGATGCCATCCAGCAGGAGGGCATCGCCTGCTACAAGACCTTCATTCGCGCGCTGCTCGACGTGACCGACAACCTGGTCGGCGGCGAGGTGGTGCCGCCCCGGGACGTGGTGCGTCACGACGACGACGACGCCTACCTGGTGGTGGCGGCCGACAAGGGCACCGCAACCTTCTCCGACATCGCCAACGAGATCTCTGCCGAGTACGGCCACTGGCTGGGTGACGCCTTCGCCTCCGGCGGCGCCAACGGCTACGACCACAAGAAGATGGGCATCACCGCGCGCGGGGCCTGGGAGTCGGTGAAGCGCCACTTCCGCAACCTCGGCCTGAACACCCAGCAGGAAGAGTTCACCGTGCTCGGCATCGGCGACATGGCCGGCGACGTGTTCGGCAACGGCATGCTGCTCTCCGACAAGATCCGCCTGCTGGGCGCCTTCAACCACTTGCATATCTTCGTCGACCCGCATCCCGACGCCGCCGCCACCTTCGTCGAGCGCCAGCGGCTGTTCCAGCTGCCGCGCTCGAGCTGGGAGGACTTCGACGCCGCGCTGATCTCCGAGGGCGGCGGGGTGTTCAAGCGCAGCGCCAAGTCGATCCCGATCTCACCGCAGATGCAGGAGGTGTTCGGCATCGAGGAGGAGCGCCTGTCGCCCAACGACCTGATTCGCGCCATGCTCAAGTCCCGCTTCGACCTGCTGTGGAACGGCGGCATCGGTACCTACGTCAAGGGCAGCCTGGAAACCGACGCCATGGTCGGTGACAAGGCCAACGATGCGCTGCGCATCAACGGCAGCGAACTCAACTGCCGGGTGGTCGGCGAGGGCGGCAACCTGGGCCTGACCCAGCGCGGCCGCATGGAGGCCGCCGCCAAGGGCGTGCTGGTCAACACCGACTTCATCGACAATGCCGGCGGGGTCAACTGCTCCGACCACGAGGTCAACATCAAGATCCTCATCGACGAGGTGGTCAAGCGTGGCGACATGACCGAGAAGCAGCGCAACCAGCTGCTGGCCGACATGACCGAGGAGGTGGCCGAACTGGTCATTCTCGACAACTACCGCCAGACCCAGGCGCTGGACCTCTCTCAGATCCTGTCGCGCTACGGCATCGGACCCTACCGGCGCTTCATCGGCGAACTGGAGGCCGCCGGCCAGCTCGACCGTGAACTCGAGTTCCTGCCCTCCGACGAGGAGATGCAGGAGCGGGTCAATGCCGACCAGGGCATGACCCACCCGGAACTCTCGGTGCTGATCTCCTACGCCAAGAGCGTGCTCAAGGGAGACGTGCTGGCCTCCGACGTGCCCGACGATCCCTATATCCAGCAGTACGTGGAGCGTATCTTCCCGCGCGTGCTGGTCGAGCGCTTCCGGGACGAGATGTACGCTCACCGCCTCAAGCGCGAGATCGTCACCACGCAGGTGGCCAATGACCTGGTCGATCACATGGGTATCGTCTTCGTGCGCCGCCTGATCGATTCCACCGGGGCCAGTCCCGCCGATATCGCCCGCGCCTACATCATCGCCCGCGACAGCTTCCAGCTCTCCGACCTGTGGGAGCGGATCGAGGCGCTGGACAACCAGGTGCCGAGCCAGGTGCAGTACGCCATGATGCTCGACCTGATGCGGCTGATCCGGCGCACCACCCGCTGGTTCCTGCGCCAACGCCTGGGGCTCTCCACCCGCGACGCCATCGAGTACTTCGCGCCGCGGGTCGCCCAGCTGCAGGAGGGCATCGGCGAGCTGCTGCGCGGCGAGGAGCGCCGCCGCTGGGAGCAGAAGCGCGGCGAGCTGCTCGATGCCGGCGTGCCCGAGGAGCTGGCCGCCACGGTGGCGGCCTCGGGCAGCCTCTACGGCGCGCTCGGCATCATCCAGGCCGCTCGCCAGACCGACGAGAAGCCGCAGCGTGTCGCCGAGGTCTTCTTCGAGATCGGCGACCGACTCGAGCTGCCGTGGATGATCCAGCAGGTCAGCAACCTCGATGTCCGCGACAGCTGGCAGGCCCAGGCCCGCGAGACCTTCCGCGACGACATCGATCGCCAGCAGCTGGCCCTCACCGCCAGCGTGCTCAAGTCCGAGGACGGCCGCGAGCCCGACGAGCGCGTCGATCACTGGCTGGCTTTGCACGCTTCGCTGCACGAGCGCTGGTGCCGCCTGATTGCCGAAGTGCGCAGCGGCAGCCAGGCGAGCTTCCCGCTGTTCGCGGTGGCAGTGCGTGAGCTGGTCGACCTGGCCGAGAGCAACGGCGAGGCCTGAAGGCGCGAAACAGCCTGAGCGATAGACGAACCCCGCCGATGGCGGGGTTCGTCGTCTTGGGCCTGCGGCGCTGCTATAATCCGCCCGCCTCGCCACTGCCAACTGCCAGGAGCTGCCATGTACGCGCTTGCCCGTTCGATCCTGTTTCGCCTCGATGCCGAAACCGCCCACGGCCATGCGCTCTCGGCTCTCGACCTGGCTCATCGCCTCAGGCTGGCAGGTGTGCTGAGTGGGGCTCGCGTCGACGACCCGGTGGAGCTGATGGGGCTGCGCTTTCCCAATCGGGTTGGGCTGGCGGCGGGGCTCGACAAGAACGCCGATCACCTCGATGCGCTGGGAGCGCTCGGCTTCGGTTTCGTCGAGGTCGGCACGGTGACGCCCAGGCCGCAGGAGGGCAATCCCCGGCCACGCCTGTTTCGCCTGCCCGAGGCTGGCGCCATCATCAACCGCATGGGCTTCAACAACGCCGGGGTCGACCATTTGATCGAGCGAGTGAAGGCGGCGCACTTCGACGGCGTGATCGGCATCAACATCGGCAAGAACCTCACCACACCGGTGGAGCGAGCCGTGGACGACTACCTGACCTGCCTGGAGAAGGTCCACGCCCACGCCGACTACGTGACGGTCAACATCTCCTCGCCTAACACCCCGGGGCTGCGCAACCTGCAGTTCGGCGAGCACCTCGATGCCCTGTTGGGTGCCCTGCGCGAAGCGGCCGACCGCCTGGACCAGGCCGCCGGCCGCCGGGTGCCGCTGGCGGTCAAGATCGCTCCGGACATGAGCGCCGAAGAGGTGGGCCTGGTGGCGGCGAGCATCGCCGGCAGCGGCATCGACGCGGTGATTGCGACCAATACCACGGTGTCGCGTGAGGCGGTGACCGGACTTGCCCATGCCGACGAGCAGGGCGGGCTCTCGGGGCGGCCGGTGTTCGAGCCCTCCAACCGGGTGATCCGCGAACTGCGCCGCCACCTGCCCGAGTTACCGATCATCGGCGTGGGCGGCATCGACAGCGGCGAGGCGGCGGTGGCCAAGCTCGACGCCGGTGCCGACCTGGTCCAGCTCTATTCGGGCTTCATCTATCGCGGGCCGGCACTCGTCGGCGAGTGTGCTCGGGCGCTCAGGGCATATGGCAAGGGGGCGGCAGGCGAAAGCCGGTAACAAGAAAGCCCGCGCAAGGCACGGGCTTAGCTCTTTCCTCGCCACCCTGGCGGTGACAAGGGGACGATCGGTTGGTGAGAAAGTCGTTACATTACCATCGGGTTCTTGTGAATCCCGGAGACGCCGGTCATGCCGGCCCACTGGTCTCCTCGGCCTTCACGCCAACCACTCATCCAATATTCACGTATGTTGACATCCTGACTGGGACAGTCGTCGCGGGAGCGCCCGGAAATGCCGGCCTTGTAGCCATGAAGATAGGCGCGTTGGAAGCGATCACGTTTCTGTCTTTTCATCGGATGACCTCTTGTCAAGGTACCAATTTGGAGCGCGCGACATGCACGCTCCGGCGTTCCACCGTTCGCCTCGCCGTTATTCATTCCCTTGACGACGGCAGAGCGAGGTCATGCGAGCCCAAAACGGGTTCGCCAAGTGAACGCATGCGTCTTTACAGTAGCTACCATGACTACTCTTAGCCCATCATGGGGGCCATTGTCGACCTATGTTTCGTCATAAGATCGAGACAAATTTGTAACGAAAGGAATATGCCCGGCCGAAGGGGGCGGGAACGCTTCATGAGTGAGTCATCGCAACGCGCAACAAGGCCTTTCCTGGCCACCTGCCCCAGGGGGCTGGAAGAGCTGCTCGCCGACGAACTGCGCGCGCTGGGGGCCGAGCCGCACAAGACCACGGTGGCCGGGGTCCACTTTCGCGCCGACCTCGAGGTCGCCTATCGCGCCTGCCTGTGGTCGCGGCTGGCCAACCGCATCGTGCTGAGCCTGTTGCGCGAGGAGAACATCGAGCGCCCCGAGGCGCTGCATCGGGCGGTGGCCGGCGTCGACTGGTCGCAGCACCTGCGCCCCGGCGCTACCCTGGCGGTGGATTTCCACGGCCGCAGCGAGCAGATCCGCCATACCCGCTTCGGCGCCCAGACCGTCAAGGACGGCGTGGTGGACGCGCTGCAGGCGCAGGGTCGGCCGCGCCCCGGTATCGACCTGCAGCGTCCCGACCTGCGCCTCTACGCCCACCTGCACCGGGGCCGGCTGACGCTGGGCGTGGACCTTTCCGGCGACAGCCTGCATCGGCGCGGCTATCGGCGCGACGTGGGCCACGCGCCGCTCAAGGAGAACCTCGCCGCAGCCCTGCTCATCCGCGCCGGCTGGCCGCAGCGTCTGCGCGACGGCGAGGCGCTGGTCGATCCGCTGTGCGGCGCGGGGACGCTGTTGATCGAGGCAGCGCTGATGGCTGCCGACATGGCGCCCAACCTCGGCCGCGTACGCTTCGGCTTCCATGGCTGGGCGCAGCACGACGAGGCGTTGTGGGCCGAACTCAAGCGCGAGGCCGAAGCGCGTGCCAGCATCGGCCGCAAGCGTTGCCGCAACCGGCTCTACGGCTTCGACCAGAGCCCGCCGGCGCTGGCGGCGGCCAAGTCCAACGCCATGCGCGCCGGCATTCCTGCGCTGATCGCGTTCTCCGGCGCCTCGCTCGGCCAGCTGCGGCGGCCGGCCGAACTGGATGAGGAGGCGCGGGGCCTGGTCATCACCAACCCGCCCTACGGTGAGCGCCTGGGTGAGCTGCCCGAGCTGGTCACGCTCTATGGCGAGCTGGGCGAGGGTGTGCGCCGTGCCTTCCCCGGTTGGCGCCTGGCGGTGTTCACCGCCAACCCGGACCTGGGTCATCGCATCGGACTGCGGGCCGACAAGCAGTATTCGCTGAAGAACGGCCCGCTGGAGGCCAAGTTGCTGTTGATGGACGTACAGGCCGGCGCAGGCGAGGAGAGCAAGACGGCGGCAGGGTCGGCAACGGCTCCACGCAGCGAGGGCGCGCAGATGTTCGCCAACCGGCTTGAGAAGAACCGCAAGCGGCTCAGGAAATGGCTCAAGCAGAGCGGCGAGGCCTGCTACCGCCTCTACGATGCCGACATGCCGGAGTATGCCTTGGCGGTGGACGTCTACGACGGCCGGGTCCATGTGCAAGAGTACGCGCCGCCGCGCTCGGTGAACGCCGACCAGGCGCAGAAGCGCCTGTTCGATGCGCTTCAGGTCATCCCCGAGGTGCTCGACGTCGACCCCGGCCAGGTGGTGATCAAGCGCCGCGAGAAGCAGAGTGGCAAGGCGCAATACCTCAAGCAGGCCGCTACCGGCGAGCGCTTCCAGGTGCGCGAGGGGCGCGCACGGCTATGGGTCAATCTGCGCGACTACCTCGACACCGGGCTGTTCCTCGATCACCGCCCGGTGCGGCGCATGCTCGCCGAAATGGCGCCGGGCAGACGCTTCCTCAACCTGTTCTGCTACACCGCCGCGGCCACCGTGCAGGCGGCGCTCGGCAGCGAGGAGGCGGGCGGCGCCGTGGACAGCGTCAGCGTCGACCTTTCCAACACCTACCTGGAGTGGGCGCGCGACAACTTCGCCCTCAACGGCCTCGACCCCGCCCGCCACCGCGTGGTGCGCGACGACTGCCTGCGCTGGCTGGAAACCGCCAGGGCCGAGTTCGACCTGATTTTCCTCGACCCGCCGACCTTCTCCAACTCCAAGAAGATGGAGGGCACCCTGGACGTGCAGCGCGATCATGTACGCCTGGTGACGCTGGCCATGGCGCGGCTGGCCCCGGGCGGCACCCTGGTGTTCTCCAACAACCAGCGTCGCTTCCAGCTCGATGAGCAGCTGACGGAACGCTTCGCGGTGGAGGACATCTCGGCGCGCACCTTCGACCCCGACTTCACGCGCCGCTCCGACATCCACCACGTATTCCTGATTCGTCATCGGGAGGTCGCATGACCCGGCTGACCCTTTACACCACCCTGGGCTGCCATCTGTGCGAGCGCCTCGAGACCCTGCTGGCCGTGCTGCATCGCGGTGAGTATCGCCTGGAGCGGGTCGAGATCAGCGACGACACGGCGCTGATGGCGCGCTACGCAGTGCGCATTCCGGTGCTGGCGGATGCCGCGGGCGATGAACTCGACATGGGCTTCGAGCCGCCCAGGCTGGCGGCCTGGCTGGAGGCGCGGGGCCGGCTCGACAGCAGCGCCTGGCGGCGGCTGCAGGCGGGCGGGCTCGAGCTCGAGCCGGAGCCGTCACCGGCGCGGGAGCGTGAGCCCTTGGCCCGGCGCCCCGCGGGACGGCGCTATCTCGGCTAGCGTCTACGTTGACCCAACGTAGGCCAGGAGAGGCCGTCGCCGTGGTGGGGGCTCGCCGTTTTAACAACAATCATCAGGCATGGATCGTGAACGCACAGGGGGTGGAAAATGAGGGCACCGCAACGAAGGCGGTGGCAGTACACCGCCCTGGGCTGTACGCTGCTGCTGGCGCTTGCGGACACGGTGTCGGGGGCGGCGGAGCCGGTCGGGATACAGCTGAGCGACGAAGAGCGCCGCTTCCTGGAAGCGAACGAGCCGATCGTCTTCGTTAGCCAGAGCCGCTACCCTCCCTTCGAATTCCTCGACGACAACGGCGAGCGACACGGCATGATGGTCGAGCTGGCCCAGTGGATCGCCACCGAGGCCGGCTTTCACGCGCAACTGACCGATACCGTCTTTCAGCAGGCCCAGGAACGAGTGCTGAGCGGAGAAGCCGACGTCCTGACGAGTTTCTTCTACAGCGAGGCGCGCGACCGTCGGTTCGATTTCACCCAGACCGTCTTCGAGGTGCCCGCCGCCATCTTCGTCGCCGTCGAGAGGCCCGACATCGCTCGGATAGAGGATCTCGACGGCAAGCGTGTCGCCACGCAGCGCGGCGACTATGCCATGGAGTACCTGGCCTCGCGGGACATCGAGGTCGAGCTGATCCAGACCGATGATTTTGCCGGTGCCGCGCGAGCCGTGATGGAAGGCGCTGCCGATGCCATGGTGGGCGACGAGCAAATCGTTCGCTACTACCTCTACAGCAGCGGGTTGCACGAAGCCATGAAGCGGGTCGGCGAGCCGCTCTACGTCGGGCTCAACGCCATGGCGGTGGCCGAAGGCAACGTGCTGCTTCAATCGATTCTGGACAAGGGCATCGACCATGCCCGCACCAGCGGGACGCTCGACCGGCTGCACGAGAAGTGGGTCGGCGCCGAGCTGCCCGGCCGACGCGTCGAATGGCGCGACTACTGGCTCTACGGGGCAGGGCTGGCGCTGGTGGTCGCCCTGGTCGTGGCCTGGAATGTCAGGCTGCGCCAGCTGGTCCGGCGCAAGACCGCAGATCTCGAGCTGGCAGCCAGCGTGTTCCGACATGCTCGGGAGGGCATCGTCATTACCGATGCCAAGGGCGACATCCTCGAGGTCAACGAGGCCTTTACCCGTATCACCGGTTACCGCCGGGACGAGGTGCTGGGCAGGAATCCTCGCATGCTCCAATCGGGCCTGCAGGAGGAGGGGTTCTATCGGGCGCTATGGCAGGAGCTGCTGGAGAAGGGAGCCTGGGAGGGCGAGCTGTGGAACCGGCGCAAGAGTGGCGAGACCTACCCCGAGCTGCTCACCATCTCGAAGGTCTGCGACCGCCAGGGCCAGGTGTCGCATTTTCTCGCCGTGTTCACCGACATCAGCCGTCAGAAGGAGTACGAGCGCCAGCTACAGAACATGGCCTTCTTCGACAGCCTGACCGAACTGCCCAACCGGATCTTGCTGGCCGACAGGCTGCGTCAGGCGATGCTGGCGGCCCGGCGCAGCGGCTGCAAGGTGTCGTTGGCCTACCTCGACCTGGATGGCTTCAAGGAGATCAACGACCGCCTGGGCCATGGCGTTGGCGACCGGGTGCTGGTGACGATAGCCGAGCGCCTGACCTCGGCCCTGCGAGAAGCCGATACGGTCGCCCGCCTGGGCGGCGACGAGTTCATCATCGTGCTGCCCGAGCAGAGCGATGTGAGCAACGTGAGCAGCCTCATCGTACGCCTGCTGCGCCGAATCGCGGAGCCGATCGAGATCGAGGGAACCTGCCTCTACGTCTCTGGCAGCATCGGCGTGGTGCATTTCTCCCCCGAGGACGAGATCGAGCCCGAGCAGCTCATCCGCCAGGCGGACCAGGCCATGTACCAGGCCAAGCAGGCGGGAAAGAATCGCTTTTACGTATTCGATGCCGAGCACGACCGCGCGGTGCGCGGGCACCATGAGAGCGTCGAGCGCATGCGCGACGCCCTGGCCAATGGCGAGTTCGTGCTCTACTACCAACCCAAGGTCAACATGTCCACCGGCGAGGTCGTCGGCGTCGAGGCGCTGGTCCGCTGGCAACATCCCGAGCGAGGCCTCCTGGCGCCTGCCGCCTTCCTGCCGACGATCCAACAGCATCCGCTGGCCATCGACCTGGGCGAGTGGGTGCTGGCCCAGGCGTTGAGCCAGTTCGAGGCCTGGGCCAACGCCGGCATCCGGCTGCCGGTCAGCGTCAACATCGACGCCATTCACCTGCAGCAGGCCGACTTCGTCGAGCGCCTGCGCGCCGAGATCGAGCGCCACCCGAGCGTGGCGCCGGGCGATCTTGAGCTGGAGGTGCTCGAAACGAATGCGCTTGAGGATATCGCCCATGTGGCGAGCGTGATGAAGGCATGCCGGGCGTTTGGCGTCGAGTTCGCGCTGGACGATTTCGGCACCGGGTACTCCTCGCTGACGTACCTGCGCCATTTCCCTGCCACCATGCTCAAGATCGACCGCAGCTTCGTGCGCGACATGCTCGATGACCCCGAGGATCTGACGATTCTCGAAGGCGTGCTCGGGCTCGCCGTCGCGTTTCGTCGCGACATCATTGCGGAAGGCGTGGAGACGCTGCTGCATGGGCGCATGCTGCTGGCGATGGGCTATCAACTGGGGCAAGGCTACGCCATCGCCCGGCCCATGCCGGCGAAGGCGGTGCCGGCCTGGCTCGAATCATGGCGCCCCGACCCGACCTGGCGCCATCGCCAGCGCGCCCAGCCGGAAGAGCTGCAGGCGATTTATGCCATGGTCGACCACCGCGCCTGCGCTGCCGGCCTGCTGCACTACCTGAAAGGCGAGCGCGCGGAGCCGCCGGCGGCGAGCTGTCGCAAGAGCCGGCTGGAGCAATGGCTGTCGGCCCTCGACGAATTGTCGGTCAAGGGGGGGGAGCACACGGCGCGAATCGCCGCGCTCTGTGCCGTCTACGACCGCCTGGCCGAGGAGGCGCTGACGCTGAAGGGCCATAGGGACGACGAGGAAGTCAAGCGGCACGCACGCCAGATGGAGGGGGTGAGCGAGGAGCTGCTGGGCCTGTTGCAGTACTGGATCGACGCCAGCGAAGCCGTGCGCGACGATCTGTAGCGTACCAAGCCCCGGCGCGTGCCGCCTACAGCGCGTCCAGCAGCGAGAGCTGGCGCACCGCGGCCTGGCCCTCGGCGCTCTCGGCGTCCACTTCGAGCACCTTGCGCAGGCCGCGGGACGACTGGATGGTGGCCTCGTCACCGAGCCACATCAGCGCCTGGTCATGGTCGTCGGCCAGCATGTGCTTCAGCCCACCGAACTGAGTGCCGATCTGGCCCCAGGCGCGGCTGAAGATCCAATCGCCGAACATGTCCTGGTGAATGTGCACCAGCACGTAGTCGTGTTCACTTTCCCAGCGGACGATCACGAAGGCTCCACAAGCATCGGGGCGCGGCCGGGAGGCAGCGCCAAGGGTTCGTGCGGTATTGTAAGGCTTCACGCTGGCGGCACAAGTCGTGCCGGAAGCCCAAGCCACCATTTCATCAAGGAGCAAAAGCGTGAGGATTCTCGTCGATGCCAACGTACCCGGTGCCGAGGCCTGTTTCGGCCCGCTGGGCGAACTGGTCAGGATGCCGGGGCGAGAGATCGACGCCGCGGCCCTGTGCGATATCGACGCGCTGGTGATCCGCTCCATCACCCGGCTCGATGCGGCGACCCTCGACACGGCCGGGGCGCAGGGCATGCGACTCCGTTTCGTCGGCACCTGCACCATCGGCACCGACCACGTCGACCGGGCGGCGCTGGCGCGTCACGGCATCGCCTTCGCCAGCGCGCCGGGCTGCAACGCTGAGGCGGTGGTCGACTACGTGCTGGGCAGCCTGCTGACCCTGGCGGAGCGCCAGGGATGGCGGCTCAGCGAGCGCCGCGTGGGGATCGTCGGCGTAGGCAACGTGGGCGGGCGGCTGCTGGCGCGACTCTCCGCCATGGGCATCGCTTGCCTGGCCTGCGACCCGCCCAGAGCGGAAGTGGAGGGGCTTGAAGGTTTCGAAACGCTGGAGACGCTGATCGGTGAGTGCGACGTGCTCTGCCTGCATACCCCGCTGGTGCGCGAGGGGCCCCACGCCACCCATCACCTGCTCGACGCCCGGCGCATCGCCGAGCTGGCGCCCGGCACGCTGCTGCTCAATGCCGGGCGCGGCGACTGCATCGATGGCCAGGCGTTGCGCCAACGCCTGGCGGGGCAGGGCGACATCAGTGCCGTGCTGGACGTCTGGGAAGGGGAGCCGGCCATCGACCCGGCGCTGCGCGACCTGGCGCAGATCGCCACGCCGCACATCGCCGGCTACAGCCTCGATGGCAAGCTGAGGGGGACCTACCAGATCTATGCAGCACTGTATCAGCATCTGGGCTTGCCGAGGCGACTCGGCCTCGCCGACCTGTTGCCGCCACCGCCGCTGCCCCGGCTCCGGCTCCAGGGCGGTCTCGATCCCGACGAGGCCCTGCGGTGCTGCCTGCGCGCGGTATATGACGTGCGCCGCGACCATGACAGCCTGCGGCGCGAGAGCCGCCGGCGCGGCATGGCCCAGGGCTTCGATGCCTGCCGCGCGAACTACCCGCTGCGCCGGGAACTCTCGACCCTGACGGTGGAACTGGGGGACGGAGCCCAGGCGCTGGCGCCGTGGCTGCAAGGGGCGGGCCTGAGCCTGGCCTGACGGTTCCTCGGTCGCAAGCCCGACAACGCAAAGGGCTCGCCATGAGGCGAGCCCTTCGGCTTCGAGAGGCGTTCCCTCAGCGGTAGGCGGCTTCTTTCAATGCCCGGATACGATCGTCCAGCGGCGGGTGGCTGGCGAACAGGCGTTCCATGATCTTGCGGGTCTGGCCGGCGTTGATGCCGAAGGCGGTCAGGGTCTCGGGCATTTCATTGGGCATTTCGCTCTCGGCCTTGAGCCGGGCGAGCGCGTTGATCATCGCTCCGGTACCGGCGAGCTGGGCCCCCGCGGCGTCGGCGCGATATTCGCGGAAGCGCGAGAACCAGGCAACGATGGCCGAGGCGATCAGGCCGAACACGATCTCGGCGACGATCACCACCGCGAAGTAGCCCATGAAGCCGAGCCCTGCGCCTTCGTTGCGCGAACGCAGGAAGTTGTCCACCAGATGCGCCACCACCCGGGCGAAGAACATCACGAAAGTATTCACCACGCCCTGGATCAGCGCCAGGGTGACCATGTCGCCATTGGCCACGTGGCCGATCTCGTGGGCCAGCACCGCGCGCACCTCCTCGGGGCGCATGCGGTTGAGCAGCCCGGCGGAGACGGCCACCAGGGCATCGTCCTTGTTCCATCCGGTGGCGAAGGCGTTGGACTGCTGCGCCGGGAAGATGCCGACCTCGGGCATCTTGATGCCGGCCTGCTGGGAGAGCTCGGCCACGGTATCGAGCAGCCACTTCTCGGTGGCGTTGCCCGGCTGGGTGATCACCACCGTGCCGGTACCGCGCTTGGCCATCCACTTCGACAGGAACAGCGAGATCATCGAGCCGGCCATGCCGACGACGAAACAGAAGATCAGCAGGGCGTTGAAGTTCATGCCCTGCTCGGTCAGGTAGCTCTCCACCCCGAGCAGGCGCAGCGTGATGCTGGCGACGACGATCACCGCCAGGTTGGTGCCCAGGAAGAGCAGTATTCTCATCATCGTCAGGAGTCTCCGGTGGCAAAGGGTGGGCCGTCACTATGGCCCAGACGAAATCTGCTGAATTAGATACGGCCCGTTAATGGAGGTTTCAAGTGCGCGGTGTAAAAAACCGCTCTGCTCCGACGGTTACTGGCGATAGCGCGACAGGAAGCGGGCGAAGCGATCCAGGGCGTCGCCGAGCTGGTCGGCCCAGGGCAGGGTGACGATGCGCACGTGGTCCGGTTCCGGCCAGTTGAAGGCGGTGCCCTGCACCAGCAGGATCTTCTCCTGCAGCAGCAGGTCGAGCACCAGCTTCTGGTCGTCGTGAATGGGGTAGACCTTGGGGTCGAGCCGCGGGAAGGCATAGAGCGCGCCCTTGGCCTTGGTGCAGCTCACCCCGGGAATCGCATTGAGCTTGTCATAGGTGATGTCGCGCTGTGCCAGCAGGCGGCCGCCGGGCAGGATCAGGTCGTTGATCGACTGGTAGCCGCCCAGGGCGGTCTGGATGGCGTGCTGGGCCGGCACGTTGGCGCACAGACGCATCGAGGCAAGCATGTTGATGCCCTGGATGTAGTCGCGCGAGCGCTGCATCGCCACGCCGCCCGAGAGGATCATCCAGCCGGAGCGGAAGCCGGCGCAGCGGTAGCTCTTGGATAGCCCGTTCAGGGTCACCACCAGCTGGTCCTCGTCGGCCAGCGCCCCGGTGGAGACGTGCTCGGTATCGTCGTAGAGGATCTTGTCGTAGATCTCGTCGGAGAACACCACCAGATCGTGCTCGCGGGCGATGGCCAGCAGCTCGCGCACCACTTCGGGGGGGTAGACCGCGCCGGTGGGGTTGTTGGGGTTGATGATCACGAGGGCGCGGGTGTGCCCGGTCACCTTGGCGCGCACGTCGGCGATGTCCGGTGCCCAGTCGGCCTGTTCGTCACAGCGATAGTGCACGGCGTGGCCGCCGGCAAGATTGGCGGCGGCGGTCCACAGCGGGTAGTCGGGGGCCGGGATCAACACCTCGTCGCCATCGTTGAGCAGCGCCTGAAGTGCCATCACGATCAGCTCGGAGACGCCGTTGCCGATGAAGATGTCCTCGATGCCGACACCGGGAATCTCCTTGCGCTGGCACTCCTGCATGATCGCCTTGCGCGCCGAGTAGAGTCCCTTGGAATCGCAGTAGCCCTGGGCGGTGGGCAGGTTGCGCATCACGTCCTGGAGAATCTCCTCCGGCGCCTCGAAGCCGAACGGCGCGGGATTGCCGATATTGAGCTTGAGGATGCGCTGGCCTTCGTCCTCCAGCCGCTTGGCGTGCTCGAGCACGGGGCCGCGGATGTCATAGCAGACGTTGTCGAGCTTGTGCGATTTCCTGAACAGGGTGGGCGTGTCCATTGAGGTGTCCGAGATTGCTGTGGTGTCCGGTGGCTCCGGTCAGCCGTACTGCCGGAACTCAGTGATTATGCGGAGTTATGAGCGCCGCCGCCATCGTTGTTCGCTGCTTCGGCGGCGGTATCTTCCCCCTCCGCGGGAGCGGGGATATCGGCCGGGGTTTCCAGCGTCAGGGGGCCCAGCTTGCCGTCGCGCAGCTCGTGCAGCAGCACCTCGGCGCCGCGGTGCAGGTCGACTTCGCCGCCCGGGCGCAGGCCGCCGCGGCGGCTGGCGATCTCGGTGAGGATCGCATGTCCGTCGAAGCCGGCCACGGCCAGCAGGTCGATGCGCTGGGGGCCGTCGGCCTCGACCTGCTCTGCCTGGGGGTTGGGGGCGTAGGGTGGCAGTTCGCTCAGCTTGTAGCGGGCCCTGAGCGCCTCGGGGTAGCGCCGGGCCAGCTCGGCGGCGGTAACCACGGCGACGTCGACATAGTCGATGGCGGTGTCGCGGATGGCGCCGGTGGCCGCCAGACGGTAGGCGCTGGCCTGATCCTCGATCTTCGGCCACAGCACCCCAGGGGTGTCGATCAGCGCGACCCGCCCGGCGATGCGCACCTTCTGCTGGCGCTTGGTCACCGCCGGTTCGTTGCCGGTCTTGGCGATGGCCTTGCCGGCCAGGCCGTTGATCAGGGTCGACTTGCCGACGTTGGGAATGCCCATGACCATCACCCGCACGTCGCGGTCGGCGCGCACCTGGCCGGCCAGCTCGTGGCACAGCTTGGGGATGCGCTTGAGCTCACGGGCGTTGGTGGTGGTCACGGCAAGGGCCCGGGTATCGGGCAGCGAGTCGAAGTGAGCGACCCATTCACGAGTACGCTGCGGGTCGGCCAGGTCGGCTCGCGAGAGGATCTTGAGCACCGGCTTGTGGCGAGTCAGGCCGGCCAGCATGGGGTTGGCGCTGGAGTAGGGCAGGCGGGCGTCGAGTACCTCGATCGCCACGTCGATTTCCGGCAGCGCCTCCTGGATCTGGCGGCGCGCCTTGTTCATGTGTCCCGGATACCAGCCGAGCATGTGCCACTCCTGCAAACGTACGAGGCCGCCCATCATAGCAGAAGGGCAGCCTCGGCAGAGCAGCGGGCGGGCTATTCGCCGGGATGGAAGGCAATGGCCACCGAGTTGATGCAGTAGCGCAGCCCGGTGGTTTCAGGCGGGCCGTCGGGGAAGACATGTCCCAGGTGGGCGTCGCAGTGGGCGCACACCACCTCGGTACGGCGCATGCCATGGGACTCGTCGAAGCGCTCCTCGACGGCCGCCTGGCCGAGCGGGCGGTCGAAGCTCGGCCAGCCGCAGTGGGATTCGAACTTGTGCTCGTTCTCGAACAAGGGAGCGTTGCAGCACACGCAGTGGTAGATGCCGTGCTCGTCGGTCACTCGGTAATCGCCGCTGAAGGGACGTTCGGTGCCCTGCTGGCGCGTCACCCGGTACTGCTCCGGCGTGAGTTGGGCTTGCCACTCGGCATCGCTCTTCTCGATCTTCTTGCGCATGGCCTCTCTCCTGCTGGTGCGTCCTCACATCAGACATCCATAGCTTGGCTGTTTTCCCTGGCTTCGGCCAACCCAGGCCGACAGTTGACAGCTTCGGGGGGCTTGAGTAACATTCGCGCCACCTCGTTGAGGCAGAGAGCGAGACGGCTGCGTCCCATTCGTCTAGTGGTCCAGGACACCGCCCTTTCACGGCGGGAACAGGGGTTCGAACCCCCTATGGGACGCCACTCGTTTCACGCTCGTTTCGACAGGTACCGGAGTGCAGGACCGAAGTGCGGGAATAGCTCAGTGGTAGAGCATCGCCTTGCCAAGGCGAGGGTCGGGAGTTCGAATCTCCTTTCCCGCTCCAAATTCTGTTTCGGCAGAATGCGCAGGTTCGCTCCAGCTGCGTCCCATTCGTCTAGTGGTCCAGGACACCGCCCTTTCACGGCGGGAACAGGGGTTCGAACCCCCTATGGGACGCCACTTTCCGGTTGCACCCGCGATAGCGGTTGCATTGCTGATAGCTTAGACTGTCGTGCATGCGGGAATAGCTCAGTGGTAGAGCATCGCCTTGCCAAGGCGAGGGTCGGGAGTTCGAATCTCCTTTCCCGCTCCAGCGCACTGTCTGGCTGCTGCGTCCCATTCGTCTAGTGGCCTAGGACACCGCCCTTTCACGGCGGGAACAGGGGTTCGAACCCCCTATGGGACGCCACCTTTCGGTTATACTTGTCGAGCAGGATGACCGATACCGATCAAGCGGGAATAGCTCAGTGGTAGAGCATCGCCTTGCCAAGGCGAGGGTCGGGAGTTCGAATCTCCTTTCCCGCTCCAGTTTTCTTCTCAGCCTTGAAGATGCCAAGGCTCGGCCCCCCACATTAAATTTCGATGACCTTGCCCATGGGCGAGGACAATCGCGTTTTTCCTGTGCCAGGCTTGAAAAACCCCTTCGCGCCCTAATCTCTTGAACTCGCTTTTTCATCCCAACGCAAGGATGTCCCATGGCCGAACCGGCGCTGTCGATCCGTGGCCTGACCAAGGTCTACGGCAACGGCTTCCACGCCCTGAAGGGCATCGATCTCGACGTCGAGCAGGGCGACTTCTTCGCCCTGCTGGGCCCCAACGGGGCCGGCAAGTCCACCACCCTGGGGGTGGTCTGTTCACTGGTGCAGAAGACCGCCGGGCAGGTCTCGATCTTCGGCATCGACATCGACCGCGACTTCGCCCGTGCGAAGTACCACCTGGGCGTGGTGCCCCAGGAGTTCAACTTCAACCAGTTCGAGAAGGTGCTCGACATCGTGCTGGCCCAGGCGGGCTACTACGGCATGCCGCGGCGCGAGGCCCTGCCGCGTGCCGAGCGGCTGCTGAAGGACCTCGGCCTGTGGGACAAGCGGGGCGGCAGCGCGCGCATGCTCTCCGGCGGCATGAAGCGCCGCTTGATGATCGCCCGCGCGCTGATGCACCGGCCCAGGCTGCTGATCCTCGACGAGCCCACCGCCGGGGTCGACATCGAGCTGCGCCGCAGCATGTGGGAGTACATGCGCCGCATCAACCGCGAGGAGGGCACCACCATCATCCTCACCACCCACTACCTCGAGGAGGCCGAGAGCCTCTGTCGCAACGTGGCGATCATCAATCACGGCGAGATCGTGCGGAACACCAGCGTGCGCGGCCTGCTCGCCGAGCTCGACACCGAGACCTTCCTACTCGACCTGGCACACCCGGTGGAACGAGCTCCCCACGTCGAGGGCTTCGAGGTGCGCCAAGTGGAGGCCGCCCAGCTCGCCGTGGTGGTGCACCGCGGCCAGCGCTTGAACGACGTCTTCGGCGCCCTGGGCGAGCAGGGCATCGAGGTGGTCTCGATGCGCAACCGCGCCAACCGGCTGGAGGAGATGTTCGTGTCGATGGTGGAGCAGGGCAGCGAGGAGCGCCTCCAGGCCGAACAGGCGGAGGCGGGCAAATGAACGCTAGCCAGATCGCCATCGCCCTCTGGACCCTGGTGGTCAAGGAGATCAAGCGCTTCACGCGCATCTGGCCGCAGACCCTGCTGCCGCCGTCGATCACCATGGCGATGTACTTCATCATCTTCGGCAGCCTGATCGGCTCGCGCATCGGCGAGATGGACGGCTTCAGCTACATGGACTTCATCGTCCCGGGGCTGATCATGATGGCGGTGATCACCAACAGCTACTCCAACGTGGCGTCTTCCTTCTTCTCCAACAAGTTCCAGCGCAGTGTGGAGGAGATGATGGTCTCGCCGATGCCCAACTGGGTGATCCTTTCCGGGTTCGTGCTGGGCGGCATGGCGCGCGGCCTGGGCGTGGGACTGATCGTGACCCTGGTATCGCTGTTCTTCACCCGCATCAGCGTGGCGCACCCGCTGCTGACCGTCGGCGTGGTGGTGCTCACCGCGGCGCTCTTTTCCATCGGCGGCTTCATCAACGCGCTGCTGGCCAACAAGTTCGACGACGTCTCCATCGTGCCGACCTTCGTGCTGACGCCGCTGACCTACCTGGGCGGGGTGTTCTACTCGATCTCGCTGCTGCCGACCTTCTGGCAGAACGCCTCGCTGCTCAACCCGATCCTCTACATGGTCAACGTCTTCCGCCACGGTTTCCTCGGTGTCTCCGACATTCCGGTAGGCTGGGCGCTGGCCGCCATCGTCGCCTTCATCGTCGTGCTCTTCACCGTCGCCTTGTGGATGCTCGAGCGCGGCAAGGGGATACGTTCATGACACATCGCCCCGATACGCTCGAGCACGCCCCGCTGGGGCGCGAGTCGGCCTACCCGGAGCACTACAATGCCGGACTGCTCTATCCCATTCCCCGCGCCGCCAATCGCGCGCCGCTGGGTATCGAGGAGGGCAGGTTGCCCTTCGTCGGCGAGGACGAGTGGCATGCCTTCGAGGTGAGCTGGCTCAACGCTCGCGGCAAGCCGCTGGTCGCCGTGGCGCGCTTCCGCCTGCCGGCCGAGTCGCCCAACCTGATCGAGTCGAAGTCCTGGAAGCTCTATCTCAACGGCTTCAACCAGACCCGCTTCGACAGCCGCGAGCAGGTGATCGCGACCCTCGAGCGCGACCTGGCGACAGCCGCCGGCGCCCCGGTGGCCGTCGAGCTGTTCGGTGTCGACGACGAGGCGCTCGCCGTCTGCCGGCTGCCCGGCGAATGCCTCGACGACCTCGATATCGAGATCGACGCCTACACGCCCAGCGCCGAGCACCTCACGGTCGGCGAGGAGATCGTCGAGGAGACGCTCACCTCGCACCTGCTCAAGTCCAACTGTCCGGTCACCGGCCAGCCCGACTGGGGCAGCGTGCTGATTCGCTATCGCGGCCCCAGGCTCGAGCGCGAGGGCCTGCTGCGCTACCTGATCGGCTACCGCCAGCATCAGGACTTCCACGAGCACTGCGTCGAGCACATCTTCATGGACTTGATGGCCCGCGCGAAGCCCGAGCGGCTGCTGGTGCTGGCGCGCTACGTGCGCCGCGGCGGGCTCGACATCAGCCCTTGGCGCGCCACGCCGGGCGAGCGCCCGCCCGAGCCGCTGCGCCTGTCGAGACAGTAGGCCTGGCGAGCCCCTCGGCCCGGCACGACAGTAAACGGGGCAGCTGGTAGAGTTTGATCGATCTCTTTCGACGACTTGGCATGGGAAATGGTATGGACGCACTCACCCTGTTGCATCAGCGCAGTTCGATGGGCAAGTTGATGGGCCCGGCACCGAGCCCCGAGCAGATGGAGGCGATCTATCGCGCCGCGCTGCGCGCACCGGACCACAAGGAGCTGCGACCCTGGCGCTTCATCGAGTTCACCGGCGAAGGGCTCGAGCGGTTGGGCGAACTCTTCGCCGAAGCCGAGTACCGCGAGGACCCGAGCATCGAGGATGCTGCCCTGGACGCCGCCCGCAAGAAGCCGCTGCGCGCGCCGATGATCATCGCCGTGATCGCCAAAGTCACCCCCGACGTGGAGAAGGTGCCGAAGATCGAACAGGTGATCTCCGCCGGCTGCGCCGGCCACGCCATACTGCTCGCTGCACACGCCCTCGGGCTCGGCGCCATGTGGCGCAGCGGCAAGTACGCCTTCGATCCCACGGTGCGCAAGGGGCTCGGCCTGGAGGAGGAGGATGAACTGATCGCCTTCCTCTACCTCGGCCAGCTCGGCGGGCGCCACAAGCCTATCGCCGAGCACCGTATCAGCGACTTCGTCGAGCGCTGGACCTGACGCCATGCGTGAAGTCGGCGTTCCCCATCCGCGCCTGCCGCTGCCCGCCCCCGGGGAGCGAGACGACCCGCAGGCCTTCCTCGCCTGGCTCGGTGAGGCCATTCCCATGGTCGAACACCTCGGCATCCGCGAGATGCGCCAAGAAGGGGAGCGCCTGGTGTGGGAGCTCGCGCTCGTGCCCAACCTCAACGACAAGGGCACCGGCTTCGGCGGGGCGCTCACCGCCCAGACCACCCTTCTTGGCTGGTGCTGGACCACGCTATGGCTGCGTGAGCGCGGCCATGCTCGCGACGTCGTGGTGGCCGAGGCCCGCCAGCGTTTCCTGGCCCCCGTTACCGGCGACTACCGCCTGGTCTGCGAGCCCGAGGGCGAGCAGGGCCCCGGAACGCTGGCCGAACGCTTGGCGAGCCGGGGTCGCGGTCGGATCGCCTTGGTGCAGCAGCTCTGGTGCGGCGATACCCTGTGCCTCGAAGCCCACGGCGACTACGCCGTGCTGCCCATCGCATGACCCAGCGAAAGCCGAAAACCGGCTTGCAAACGCGGACTTAAGCCGTTAGACTTTGCGCCGTTCTGACGCACAAGGGCACTGCCCGGGCGATGGAACCACAATGTGGAGAGGTGTCCGAGTGGTCGAAGGAGCACGCCTGGAAAGTGTGTAAGTCGAAAGGCTTCGAGGGTTCGAATCCCTCCCTCTCCGCCACAGAACATGAAAAAGCCGCTGATCTCAGCGGTTTTTTTCTTTAATAGCTTCTTTTACCCCATCCTCCCTGCTTTTCTCTCGGCTTTCTTGGACCATATCCAAGCTAGGCCAGGCAAACCCTAGGGGCTTTGACCTTGGTAAGAAATTTCTCGCATTTGTCTGTGAGATGATTAGCTCTAGCCTTGTCTATTCGCCCCTGGTACCCAGAGCACATCTTGGGCGCCATTGGCATTGGCTCTGCGCGCCGCGACGAATAATAGGTCGGAGAGGCGATTCATGTAGCGCAAAGCCTCAAGATGGGTTGGGGCTAGTTCCACCAGTTGACTAATAAGTCTCTCTGCTCTTCGGGCGATGGTGCGGGCCATATGCAAGTGAGAGGATAGCAGGGTCCCGCCAGGGAGAATAAACGAGCGCAAGCTCTTTAGGTCTGAATTGAGCTCATCAATGCGCTTTTCGAGAAATTCGACCTGTGACGAGGTGACACGCAAGGGCGGATAGGGTGGGGCATCTTGCTCGGGCGTACACAGATCGGCGCCGACATCAAACAAATCGTTCTGGATCCTGGTCAGCAGGTGTGTCATGCCCCCTTCGGCGTGACACTGCGTCAAGCCGATGGCGGCGTTGGTTTCGTCCACCGTACCGTAAGCCGCCACCCGCAGGTCATGCTTGGCGACCCGGCTGCCATCGCCGAGGCCAGTTTCTCCCTTATCGCCGGTGCGGGTATAAATCTTGGTAAGCTTTACCATCCCGGTTCCTCCTGCGAGGGCTTTATCTCTGGGTATCCCGGACGAGAGATTGAAGGATGTCATCATAGGCCTCGGCCAGGCTCTTGGCGTCGAGCAACTGGGGCTGATGCTCCAGCAATTCGGAGACGCGACGTACGATCAGCGATTGAACGTGATAGTGGCGCCGACGCCGTATCGTTTCGCTGGCGCTGCTGTGCCCTGCCTGCCAGGCGAGGTGTTCACTAATGGCAGAGTCCAGCTTGGCCAGCCCCTCTTCGTGCTGCTGGCTGACCTCGATCACCGGGGGGCGCCACGCTGCCTGAGAGCGCTGAACGATGCCGCGGATTTCCGAGGCACTCTTCTTGGCGCCGGGGAGGTCAGCCTTGTTGATCACGTAGATATCGGCCAGTTCAAGCACCCCTGATTTCATCGCCTGGATGGCATCGCCGGCGTTGGGCTGCAGGACCATCACCAAGGTGTCCACCGAGTGGCGAATGGCGTGCTCGGCCTGGCCCACGCCTACCGTCTCCAGCAGCACTTCACGAAATCCGTAACTCTCTACGGTTTCCAGTAGATCCAGCACGTTGTCTGCCAGGCCGTCGTTGGAACTGCGGCTAGCCAGCGAGCGTATGTAGAGTTCGGGTTCGTTGGCGATGGCATCCATGCGGATGCGGTCGCCGAGAATCGAGCCGCCGGTCAGTGGGCTGGTGGGGTCGATGCCGAGGATGGCGACGCCGCCTTGGTCGCGGCAGGCGGCCAGCCGAAGCTTGGCGAGCCGACTGATCAGGGTGCTCTTGCCGGCGCCTGGTGCGCCGGTAAAACCGATACGTGCCGTCTGCATGGAAGGCTCGGGGCGCTGGTCACTGTGCGCCAGGCTTTCCGCCACCGACGCCTGGGCCAGGCGGGTCAGCTCGCGGCCGAGTGCGCGGCGCGAACGAGGGGCAAGACCACTCATGTCAGCCTCCGCTAGCGTTGTGCGAAACGTGACTCTGCCCATCCAGTTCTTCGAACTCCCCGGCATCTTCGTCGAGTAGCGGCGGGGGGCCGTAGTGAGTCGGCTGGCCCTGGAGCTTGATGGGGTTTCCCACCATACGGATCTCGCCATGTGGCGTGGGCACCGAGACGACCATCTGCCGTGAGCGCGTCAACTCAGATTCCAGGGCATCCTCCAGGCTCTGGACCCCGGCCACGACCACGCCGAGAGGGGCGAGTCGTTCGACCCAGCTGTCGGTGGAGCCCGTGGCCAGCACTGCCTGGACATCGGCGATCACCGCCTCGCGATTCGCGGTGCGTGCGGCCATCGTGGCGTAGCGCGTATCGGTGATCCAGGCTTCGCAACCGATTTCACGGCAGAAGTCCGCCCAGAAACCGTCATGCGTGATGAACAGTGCCAAGTGACCATCCAGGGTAGGAAAGATCTGGGCCGGAACGATATAGGGGTGGCCGCCGCCGGGGTAGCGCTGTGCCTTTTGCCCGGCGTTGAGGTAGCCGCCTGCCAGGTAGTTGAGCTGCGATAGCATGGTGTCGTAGAGGGAAACGTCCACCTGGCCGCCCTTGCCCTCGACCAGCTTGGCGGTGAGCCCCAATGCGCCCATGATCCCGGCGGAGTTGTCGACCACGGAGTAGCCGGTCTTTACTGGCGGGCCATTCGGGTCACCGGTCATGGCCATGACGCCGGCCAGAGCCTGAATGACGTAGTCATAGGCGGGCTTCTCGGCGAAAGGGCCCTCGAGGCCGAAGCCTGTCAGTGCCAAGCAGACGATCTTGTCGTTGTGCTTGCGCAGGGCCTCATAGGTCAGCCCCAGCTTGCGGACGGCCGCGGGCCGCACATTGGTGAGCAGGGCGTGTGAATTGGCTGCCAGCTCGCCCAGGCGCTGCTGTCCCGCCTCGCTGGTCAGATCCAGGCTGATGCTGCGCTTGTTGCGGTTGAGACTGGCGAAGTAGGCATTGTGGGGTCCGATGAAGTGAGGGCCGATCTGGCGACCAATGTCGCCCTTGCCGGGGGCCTCGATCTTGATCACCTCGGCGCCCAGGTCGGCAAGCAACATGCCGCAGTAGGGGCCCGCCAGCATGTGGCTCACCTCGAGGATACGGATGCCGCTGAGCGGGCCTGGGGGGGCGGTGGTATGGCTCATGATAGCTCCCTCTCGATGGCGCGGATGACGTCTTCCAACGGCATCTCGGCGGTGAACACGCCGCAGACTCCGGCTTCAAGCAGCGCTTCACGGTCCTTCTCGGGAATGGTGCCGCCCACGAAGATCTTGATATCGCTGGCGTCGTACTCTTCGAGGCAGCGCATGGTGTCGCTGACCAGCGCC
Organism: Billgrantia sulfidoxydans; assembly: GCF_017868775.1. NCBI lineage: Bacteria > Pseudomonadati > Pseudomonadota > Gammaproteobacteria > Oceanospirillales > Halomonadaceae > Billgrantia > Billgrantia sulfidoxydans. The sequence goes on from NZ_CP053381.1 coordinate 1,482,354, forward strand.
ATGTGGCTGCCGGACAGCATGCTGAGCCCCACCACGTCGACATCCTCATCCACCGCCACCTTGGCGATATATTCCGAGCTCTTGCGCAGCCCGGTGTAGATGACGTCGGCACCGGCGTCGCGAAGCGCCAGGGCGATCACCTTGGCGCCCACGTCATGGCCGTCCAGGCCGGGTTTGGCGATCAGGATTCTCTTTCCTTTCAAGCTCATGGGGTGTCTCCACTGGGGATGGGTGAGGGCCGGCTCACAGTCGAATGGGTTCCTGAAACTCGCCCCACTGCGATTTGAGCGTGGCGACCATCTCGCCCACCGTGGCATAGGCGTGGCAGCAATCGATCAGGTAGGGCATGAGATTTTCGTCATCCTTTGCTGCGGCCCGCTCCAGTGCCTTCAGCGTCTGCTCCACCTTGGCCGAGTCGCGCTCGTCCAGGACGCGCCGATACTTCTCCTGCACTCGCTGCGCGGCCTGCGGGTCGACCTTGAACACCTCCCCGAAGTCGTCGCTCTGATCGTCACGGCGGAAGTAGTTTTGTCCGACGATGACGGTCTCTCCCTTGTCGACCTTCTGCTTGCGCTCATGGGCACGCTCGGCGATGCGCGCCTGCAGGTAGCCATCCTCGATTGCCTTCTCCACGCCGCCGTATTCATCGATTTCTTCGATGACCCGGCGCGTCTCCTCTTCCATCTTGTCGGTCAGCCATTCCACATAGTGGCTGCCGCCCAAGGGGTCCACGATCTTCGAGATGCCGCTCTCGTAGGCAATGATCTGCTGGGTGCGCAGGGCAATCTCGGCGCTGAATTCGGTAGGGATCTGGAAGGCCTCGTCGTAAGCGCAGGTGAAGACCGACTGTGCGCCGCCCAGGGTGGCTGCCAGCGTCTCGATGCCCACGCGCACGATGTTGTTGTAAGGCTGGGCGGCGGTCAGCGAGGAGCCACCGCAGACCACCCCGAAGCGGAAGCGTTGTGCCTTGGGGTCGGTGATGCCGAAGCGCTCCTCCAGCAGGGCTGCCCAAAGGCGCCGTGCCGCGCGGAACTTGCAGACTTCCTCGAAGAAATCCATGTGGACGTAGAAGAAGAAGCTCAGTCGGTTGGCGAACTTGGCGGCATCGCCACCACGGCGAATCAGCTCTTCCACGTAGGCCAGGCCATTGGCCAGGGTATAGCCCAGCTCCTCTACCGCGGTGGCGCCCGCGTCGCGCACGTGGGCGCCGGCGATGCTGATCGGGTTGAAACGCGGGGTCTCGCGGTTGGAGAACAGGATCGTATCCGAGATCAGGCGCATGGAGGGGCGCACCGGGAAGATCCAGGTGCCGCGGGCCACGTACTCCTTGAGAATGTCGTTCTGGATGGTGCCGGTGAGCTTTTCGCGTGGCACGCCCTGCTTGTCAGCCACCGCACAGTACATGGCATAGACGATGGCCGCGGTGCCGTTGATGGTGAAGGAGGTGGAGATACCGCCCAGGTCGATGCCATCGAAGAGAATTTCGGCTTCGGCGAGGTTGGATAACGAGACGCCTACCTTGCCGACTTCAGAGCGCGCCATGGGATCGTTGGGATCAAAGCCGCACTGGGTGGGGAGATCAAGGGCCACCGAAAGACCCGTCTGGCCGCTTTCCAGCAGGAAGCGATAGCGCTCGTTGGTGTCCTCTGCGGTGCCGAAGCCTGAGTACTGGCGGAACGTCCATAGTCGCCCGCGGTAGCCGTTGGGAAAGATGCCGCGTGTATAGGGTGGCTCGCCGGGGTTGCCCGGGTCGGGGTGGCGAAGCATGTCGGCGGTGATTCGCTCGGGAATCTCGATACCGGAGGCGGTATGCGGCGCAGGAATGGGGGGTGTGCGGTTTCCGGAATCGCTCATGGAGATTTCCTCGTATTCAGAATCTTGTCGGCGGCTTCCCAGTGATCGTCATGTGTCCAGGTGGCGACGAGATGGCGGGTCTCGATTTCGGCCAGTTCTGCTTTCGACAGACCGTCGGCATGGCTCAGCGCAAGGGCCTTGAAGCCCCGCAGAACCTGAGGTGCCTGGGCGAGCATGGGCTTGGTGAACTGCTCGACACACTGCTCGAGCGTCTGACCCTCTTCGGCCACTTGGTCGATCAAGCCGATGCGCTGTGCGGCATGGGCGTCGAGTAGCTCGGATCGGGTCAGCAGGCGCAATGCCAGCGGTGCCGGGAGACGGCTCAACAGGCGAGCGCCCCCGCCCCAGGCGGTCGTGATGTTGAGCTTGCCCTGAATGAAGCCAATGCGGCTGGTGGGCGGGGCGATGATGAAATCGCAAGCTACGGCGAGTTCTGCGCCACCGCCAATGGCATCGCCATTGAGGGCTGCGATGACGGGAACCGGAAACTGGCTCACCGCATCGAGCGCGCGCCTTGCCTCGTGGCTCATGGTGGTGGCTTGTTCTTCGCTGCGTACCTGAGCGAGATCCCGCAGATCGCCACCGGCGGCGAAGCTCTTGTCACCGGCACCGGTCAGCACGACCACTTTCCACTTGGGTTCGGCGGCGTGCTCAGTGAAGACATCGGCGAGTTCGTTGAGCACCGCCCGGGACAAGGCGTTCCGCTTCTCGGGACGATGGATGGTCACCCTCAGCAGAGGGCCTTGCGCGTCGACAAGGAGGTGTTCGGCCATGGAGGCACTCCGACGGAAGATGTTGACGTTGTTTATTTCCGCATAATGAATAAACATACTCATATGTGAAATTATCTGTCAAGTTGAGTGCCCTTCTGCAATCCACTCCCCGGACTGGGCACCGAGGTGAAAGGAGGCATGACATGCCGAAGTCCCCACCACCCACCGCGCCGCTTGCCCCACCTTTGGCCTCTAGGTGGGAGGCGTGGATCGTGGTGGCGTCAACCACTTGGGTTCAGGCATTGACCAGTGCCGCCATGCTGCTGATACCTGTGTTGGCACCGCAGATAGCGGCCGATTTCGGCATCCCCACCAGTCTGGTGGGAATGCAAGTGAGCCTGCTGTATGGCATTGCCATGCTGGTGTCGTGGCAGGCGGGGTCGTTGGCGCGGCGCCTCGGTGCCTGTCGCTCCAGCCAAGTGGCCATGGCGTTGGTCATGCTGGGCTGCGCGGTGGCAGGGGGCGGTACGCCGGCCGCGCTGCTGCTTACCACGCTGCTTCTCGGCGTTGCCTACGGCTTGACCAACCCCGCGGCGGCACAGCTTCTGGCGCGTTATACGCCGCTGCGCCATCGCAACCTGCTCTATTCGATCAAGCAGTCCGGTGTGCCGCTGGGTGGTGTGCTGTCGGGTTCCCTGGCGCCGTCACTTGCCCAGGCCTGGAGCTGGCATGCCGCGTTTCTCGTCTTGAGCCTGGCCGCGCTGCTCACCGCCCTGGCTTTGCAGCTGCGGCGCCGCGAATGGGACAGTGACCGCGCGCCCACCACGCTGCTGCGGGGCTCCGGCAGCCTTGCCGTACTCTATCGGCGTCCGCCGATTCTGTGGTTGGGGATGGCTGGGTTCTGTCTGGCTGCGGCTCAGTTGTCGCTGCTGAGCTTTACCGTGGCGTTCATGGTGGAAGAGCTGCTGATTACCCTGGTTACGGCCGGGGTCATCATGTCGGTCGTGCACGCTTCTGGGGTCTTTGGCCGGGTTGGCTGGGGGATGCTGGCCGATCGCTTGGGGAAGAGCGTGCCCGTGTTGTGCGGCCTGGCCATTGCCATGTTGGTGTTGTTCGTCGCGGTCTCACTGCTAGGGCCCGACACCCCGGTCTGGCTGGTAATAGGGCTACTGAGTGCAGCCGGGGGCACCGCGATAGGCTGGAACGGCGTTTACCTGTCAGAGGTGGCGCGGCGCAGCCCACAGGCCGAGGTAAGTGAGGCCACCGCCGCGGTTCTGGTACTGACCTACATGGGAGTGCTGACCGGCCCCGCGTTGTTCAGTGTCATCGTCTCGCTCGGAGGCAGCTACTCCGTCGGCTTCCTGCTTCCGGTGTTGGTATCGCTGATGGCGCTGTTCTGTCTGCGGCGCGCAGTGCGAGTGTATGGGACGTCGTCTCAAAGCGAGGCAAGCCGGTCACCATGACGGATCAGGGCCTCGCGGTACCGCTCGTAGTGACGGGACATGCGTTCCATCGGCCCGGCAATGGCCAGCCCCAATGTTTCACCGAACACCGGGCGGGCGATAGCGAGCGCCATCACGTCATCGACATTCTCTCCGCGAGTGACGAAGTAGCCGCGACGCTGGCCATTGAGGATGTCATCCAGAAGTTGGTCGCGGTCGGTAATGGTGCTCGCTGTCACGCTGGGCAAGGGAAGACGCTCCAGCAGACTCTGCAACCGCATGCCGCTTTCCTCGCCGAGCATGGCCTTGCCGATGGCGCTGGAGTGTAGCGGTTTAGCGTCCCCCGGGCTCGCCGCGTAGCGCACGGTATGGGTGCCTTCGATGATATCGAGATACACCACGCTGGAGTCCTGGCGCTTCCCGAGAATCACGGTTTCACCGAGTTCATCCCGAAGGTCCTGCAGCAGGGGCGAGACACTCTCGAGCAGCGGATCATGCGAGGCGATCGACTGGGCGATCTGCAGCAGCCGCTTGGTCGGGTAGACGCGCTTCTTTTGCTCCAATACATAGACGTAACCCAGGGTCTGCAGCGTCTTGACCAAGGCGTGGCAACTGCTGACCGGGGCATCGATGCGCTTGGCAAGATCCGTCAGCGCGAGGGGGGTCTGGGCTTCGGCAAAGGCTTCGAAGAGGCTCAGGGTGCGTGCCGCCGTCTTGACACTTTCGGGCCGGGAAGGGGCTTTCTGGCCAACGCCGGTGCTGACGCTAGAGGATTGCTTCATAGTGATTCGTCCAATGCTCTTGAGGTACCGCCGAACGATGCCTGGCGACTGACCGCTTCCTCGCAATCTCGCCAGGGTACTTGATGCGCGAGCGTTTACGAAATTCGGTCAGGTGGGGCTTCCATTTTATTCTGTTTGCTGAATAGTATTACACATGCGTGAAAATCTGCTAGGTTTGTACTGAGCATGACAGCCAGCCGGCATGGCCTAGAGGACATTCACTCCGCGGTCTTGCACACCGGCACACGATGACATCACGAGAAGGACGACATCTCCGAGCGAAAGCCAACGCACCATGGAAACGCCAAAGAGGACAACAACAATGCACACCAACAAGCATGGCACCTCCTTTCGACTGAACGCCTTGACTCTCAGCGCAGCAGGCATTCTTGCGCTCGGCCTAGTGCCGCTGGACACGGAAGCCCAGGCTCGTCTGGCCATGGGGGGCACCCACAGCGGTTCGGCGTTCTATTCCTACCAAGTCGCTGTCGTATCCGATTGGAACGATAACCTCGACGGCGTCAATATGAGTATCCAGGAATTGGGGGGAGCCTCTGCCTCGACCCAAGGACTGCTGAGAGGCGAAGTCGATATGGGCATCGCAGTGACCTCTTCCGATCATCAGGCCATGCAGGGTGATGGCGAGTATGGCTCGCCGGCTGAGAACCTGCGCACCCTTTATTTTTTCGCGCCTCTACCACTGAACTGGGTTGTTTCGGCTGATTCTGATATTCATTCGCTGGAAGACCTCGCCGGGCAGGATTTCAACTCCGGAGGCCGAGGAACCGCTACTGAAGGACAGACCGAGACGGTTCTCGAGATTCTGGGTATAGAACCCAATTACTATCGTGCCGGGGCTAGCGATGCGCTTGACGCCTACCAGAACCGACGCCTGGATGCTTTTGTCAAGGCCGGCTTGCATCCCGATGGCTATATTCAGCAGGCGCATTCATCACGTCCAGTTCGGCTGCTTTCCATGACACGGGAACAGGCAGAGCAAGTCGCTGGCGAACGCGCCTACTTCAGTGTCGGCGAGATCGATTCCCAGGACCATTACGGAGAACAGCAAAGCCCTCTAGTGACCATACAGACCGGCATCGGCATCAACACGACCAGCGAGTTGGATGAGGAGATCGCCTACGAAATCGTGGCGCGTGCCTTCTCCGAAGCTGGCATCAAGGCAGCGGCCGATGGTTATGCCCCTGCGGCTGATATCGATCCGCTACAACTCACGCTCAATGCCAGCGTGGCACCGTTGCATGCAGGCGTGGTGCGCTACTTGAAGGAACAGGGCCACGACGTTCCGGACCGTCTGCTTCCGCCTGAATATACCGAGTAAGTGGTGCTTGGCGGAACCTCAACAACGCGTATAAGGCGGAGAAGGAGCTACGGCTCTGCTCCGCCTGCCTAATGTGAGTTCAAGACGTCGGGGCTTCCTCTATGAGTTCAGATGAACGCGTCACGCATTTACGCCGCTTCGGCGGTGTCGCAGGCTGGCTGGTTGGAAGCCTGGCATTGGCCTGGATTCTGTTTCACGTCGTGACGGCCGGTGTGGGCACGCTTCCCAATTATCAACAGCGTGCTGTCCATCTCGGCGGGGCACTGTTCTTTGTATTTCTGCTCTACCAGGGGCGCCCCCGTTTCCCGCGCCTGCAGCTGTTCCTCATCGACCTGCCTTGTGCCTGTGCCTGTGTGGTGTTGTTGGGTTACGTGTTCGTCAATTATGACGCTATCGTCATGAGCAACTGGTACGTGAACGAGGCGATAGAAAAGGTCTTTGGTGTTTCGCTGTTCCTGCTGCTGCTCGAGGCGGTGCGGCGTACCCTGGGTTGGATGTTTGTCGGGCTGATCGCGGTGTTTTGCTGTTATGCCTACTTTGGGCCCTATCTTCCGGACCCGTTCGGGCACAGAGGTCTCTCGCTCGAGCGGATGATTTACGTCTTCTACCTGGGCAACAACGGGGTGCTGGGCACGCTCATGGGAATTTCTGCCACGGTGGTGGCACTGTTCCTGATTCTGGGGGCGCTGCTCAACGTCAGCGGGGCAGGCGACACCTTCATTCGCATTGCCATGCGCCTGGGCGGGCGTTTACGTGGCGGGGCGGGCATGGTGGCGGTTATCGGTAGTGCCTTCATGGGCATGATCAACGGCAGTACGGTGGCGAACGTGACCAGTACCGGCGTACTGACCATCCCCCTGATGCAACGGCTGGGTTTCAATCGCAACCTGGCTGGCTCCATCGAGGCTGTCGCTTCCACTGGCGGACAGATCATGCCACCCATCATGGGCCCCGGCGCCTTCTTGATGGCGGAGTTGCTGGGAATCCCCTATCTGGAGGTGGTGAAGGCCGCCCTGGTACCCTCGGTGCTGTTCTTTATTGCATTGCTATTGGGGGTCTATCTGATGGCCCGTCGCTATGGGCTGGAGGCGTTGCCGCCGCAATTGATCCCATCCCGCAGGGAGACCTTCGAGCCATGGGCCATGGCCAACCTGGTAATACCGATCGGGATATTGCTGTTTTTCATTCTGCAACATTACACCATCCAGACGGCGGTGTTCTGGTCGCTGATGTCGATTCTCTTGTTGATGGCCGTCAGCTCGCTGCTGCCGCAACGTAAGAGTATTACCGAAGCCAGCGATCGCTCGAGTGATCTGGTGGGGCTCGAGGCGCCAACACCACGGCCAAAGAAAGCATCGGTACGAGGACGCATGGCCGAGTTACTACGTGCCACCTATGATGGGCTCTACAGCGCCTCGCTCAGCGTGGTGTACATCGCAATGATCATCGCTGCCGCCCAGGTGATGGTCTCGGTGATCAACCTGACGGGGCTCGGGGTCACGCTGTCGCAGGTGATCCTCTCCATCGGTGGCGACTACCTGATCGTCTCGCTGTTGCTGACCATGGCGTTGGCCATCGTACTCGGTATGGGAATGCCGACCCCAGCGGCTTATGCCGTAGGAGCCGCGGTTCTGGCTCCGCCCCTGTTGAATCTTGGTTTCGACCGCCTGCCGTCTCACCTTTTCCTGTACTTCTTCGCCAGTGTTTCGGCAATCACTCCGCCAGTAGCGGCAGGGATATTCGCCGCTATCGCAATCAGTGGTGGAAGCTTCCTCGGCACCGCCCGCTATGCGCTGACCCTGGCCTGCAGTCTCTTCCTGCTGCCATTCCTGTTCATTCTCAACCCTGAACTGACCCTGGCCGGTGATCCATTGACCATTGTGCTTGCCGTGCTCAGTGCGATGCTGGGAATTGGATTCCTGTCGGTGGCCGCCATCGGTCAACTGGGGGAGAGCATGAGACTGCTACCGCGCCTCATGGTAGGCGCGGGGGCCATCGTCATGGTCACCCCCGGCCTGTGGTTTGACATGGTAGGCATGGTGGGCGTGCTGGTGGGCCTGTTGCTGCATCGCTGGTGGTCCAGCTCCGGCCAAATCGTCAAAGGACGCGATGAGCATGCTTGATGAAACGAGGTCGATACTGGAAAAACACATCCCTCAGAGGAATTCTCTGTGGGACGTGTTTCGGGAAGCGCTTGCCCAGCGCGGCCGGTTGCCAGTGAGCGGGCGGGGTTGATGCCAAGTGCAGTGGCCGTGTTCGCTCTTCTCAGGTGTCGTTTCGCGAGAAGTGCTGGCGCATGGTCTCTGGCCAGGGCAGGGGCCGACCGGTCGTCAGGTCGATCAGCACTACGGTTACCTGGCATGTCAGGCGGTTCTGTTCCTTGCTCGTGGCGGTGATCTCGAGCTTGAGGCTGGTTCGTCCCGCATGTAACGGGACAAGGTGGAAAGCCAGGTTTTCACCCAGCCGGCTCGGTGCATGGAACTGAGTCTCGATAGCGACCGTAGGAACGCTCCTTCCCGACGCCACAAGCTGGTTGAATCCGCTTTGCACCACCTCTTCGAACCAGTCTTCGACGGTGGCATTGATCATCTCGAAGTAGCGCGGGTAAAAGACGATGCCGGCCGGGTCGCAGTGTTCGAAGCGTACCTTGCGTTGGGTGGTGTAGGTCATGTTCTTGTTCTCACTCTCGCTCATGTTCAGCCCTCGAGATGTCGTCCCGGTTGTCACCATTTAATTCCTAGAGCTGTTTCACGGCGATGCGTGAAGTGTCGACTTCCTGGTGCATTTCCGGCTTCCATTCACCCACGCTGCGCTGCAGGGTTTCTCCCTTCTCGTCGGCCAGAGCCGCATCGCGAAGCTGGCGCAGGCGAGCGGCGGCATCCGGTTCACTGCCGAAGCGTTCGAAGGCCAGCATTACGGTGTTGAAGCTGGCCAGGCCCCGCTGATGGGTGTCGCCATAGCCTTTCACCAACCCCTGGGCCTTGATGACCTCTAAGGCCACATCCGGGGAGATGGCGAGCGCGCGATCGACCGCGGCCAGCCAGGCCGCGATGCGCTGCCACTCATCACGATAGCGTAGGGTACGCCTGCGCCAGCGCCTCAGGCTCGCCACGCTCAGCAGCAGTAGAAATCCTCTCAGCCGCTGGGGGCTGATGCGTCGCCCGTGTTGGGTCGCCTTGGCCAGTGGCCGGCGCACCCAGTTGGTACGCATCACCCAGCTCCCGAAGGCGGCCGGCAGGGTGTCGCAGATCTCTTCGACGCGCGGATGCATGAATTCGGCGGTGTAGACGAGCTGCTCCGGCTCGGCCTTGACCTCATTGCGCACCCGGTCTTGACGGCTGCGGCGGATCTTCAGGTCGGCGACTCGAATGGTGTCCTCGTAGCTCATCCACAGCGCCAGGTGGCGGGCCAGCTCGCGTAGAAGGGGTACACGCTGCTCTTCTGCTGCTGGCATGTGCTTTCTGCGCTCCTGAAGCAGACGCAGGTACTCTCTGGCGTATTCGAGATCCTGATAGTCGATCAGGCGCAGCGCGCCCTCGCGCACCACTTGACGCACCGATTCGGGAAAGCGACTGCCGATCTCGGCCAGCATGGCGTCGAGTTCCGAGTCGCCGGCATTGGATGAGGCTTTCGCTTCTCTGGGGGTGGTGTCGCTCGGCGCGGCATGGGGTTCTGCCCCCTGTGCCTGCTGGTAGCTTTCGTCGAAGGTGCGAAGGCTCGCCTCGACCCCGATGCCGCCGTCGCGTATCGCCTGCTCGAACGCTTCGCGAGGAAAGGGCAACGTCTGGCTGCCGGCCAGTGCACCGAACAACACGGCACTGATCACACTGCCCTGACGGCGTGCCGTGGCTTCCATGTCGAACTCGATGAAGCGCAGGGCATGCCGGCGAAGCTGCTCGCGTATCGGTTCGGAATCGAGAATGCCGTTGCCCATGGCGCTCTTCTCGGTGATGCCATAGACGCGGTGGCTCGAGGCAATCACCGTGCTGCGGTCCGGTGTCACGAGCCCGCGCTCCAGGGCCCGGCCGGCCTCCATGAACTCGGCGGCCAGGACGATATCGACATCGCCCGGCGAGGGCATGAGCGCCAGTACCGGTGCCTGTCCCGCGCGCTCGGCCTCGGCTTCGGGAAAGAGTTCCAGGTAGTAGATAGTGGCCCCCGTGCGCTGGGCGACGCCGGGCACCGAGGTAGCCTGGGCCAGATAGCCATTGCTCTCGGCCAGGTGGACGATCCAGTCGGAGAGCACACCACCTCCCTGGCCGCCCATGGCCATGATGGCCAATGTGATCGGTCGTGTGGCTGCGGTCATTTCAGGCATGGGTCTCTCCGAATGATTGAGCGGCTGGAGGCAGAGGAGATAGGCGTTTCTCGTGCCATGCCTGCAGGCGTTGGATGATGCCCTGGCGCCAGCGATGCTTCAGGCGATCCCAGCGGTTGGGGTGGCTGATGACATCGGCGCGATAAAAGGAGGGGCAGAGCACGGCGGCATGTGCCGCCTCGCCACACAGGCCACAGCCCACGCAGGTATTGTCGACCTGGGCGATGGGATGCTCACGCAACGGATCGGGATTGGGCTGTATCGAGAGGGAAGGGCAGCCGGATATGCGGATGCAGGCGTGGTCTCCGGTGCAGGTATCGCTGTCGACGCCAAAGCGCTGGCGAACGGTGCGTTTGCCCTCCTTGAGGGCCTGGCGCACCTTGGGCTTTTCGCGCCGCTGCAGGTTCAGCATGCACTCCGACTGGGCGATGATCACCTTGGGCCCCTTGGCCTTGGTGGTCAGCGCCTCCGTGAGCGTTTCCTTCATGCGCTGCACGTCGTAGGTGCGGTCGATGACCCGCACCCACTTGGCGCCCACCCCCTTTACCGCTTGCTCGATGGGGATATTGGTATGGCGGATGGGGTTTTCGGCGCGTGAGGAGGGCAGGTCCTGCCCGCCGGTGGCCGCCGAGTAGAAGTTGTCCACGATCAGCAGCACATCGTCGTCGCCGTTGTAGACGGCATTGGCCACGCCATTGGTCAGGCCGTTGTGCCAGAAGCCGCCGTCGCCCATCACGCTGATGGCGCGCCCGCCCTTGGAACCGTGAAAGGCCGACGCCGCGGAGGCGCCCAGGCCGTAGCCCATGGTGGTATTGCCGATGTTGAAGGGGGGCAGGATCGAGAACAGGTGACAGCCGATATCGCAGCTGACGTGACGCGGCCCCAGCTCGCGTTCGACGAGCTTCATGGCGGTGAAGATGGGCCGTTCGGGACAGCCGGTGCAGAACCCGGGCGGACGGGGCGGCAGGGTGGGGGCCGCTTGGTCTGGGGCGGGAGCCGCCTCGGTGTATGGCAGCAGCTCAGGTGCGGCGGCGGTGAGGAAGCCGCGCAGGCCCTCCAGCATGACCTTGCCGGTGTATTCACCGGCCTTGGGCAAGACATCCTTGCCATGCAGCCGCGTGTCGATATCGGCACGACGCAGGATACTGGCCAGTGCCTGCTCCAGGTAGTCGGGCTGCCCCTCCTCGATCATCAGTACGGCACGCTTGTCGGCGCAGAAGGCAGCTAGTTCACTGTCCACCAGCGGGTAGGTGACGTTGAGCACATGCAGGGGAATGCGGCTATTGCCGAAGGTGTCGGCCAGGCCCAAGCGCTCGAGCCCGCGAATAACGCTGTTGTAGAGCCCGCCCTGGAGAATCAGCCCGACCTCGGCATGCTCGCCGGGAAAGGTCTCGTTGAGGCCGTGCTCCTGTATGAACTTGATGGCGGCCGGCCAGCGTGCGTTAACCTTCTCGTGCTCGTGTTGAAAGCTGGCCGGGGGCAGCACGATGCGGCTGGTGTCGCGAACCGGATTGGCCAGGGCCTCGTCAATGGTAAAGCCGGGTGATCGGTTGTCCTGAGTCTGGAAGCGTCCGTGCACATGGCAGGCACGGATACGCAGTTCCAGCATCACCGGGGTATTGCTGGCTTCCGATAGCTCGAAGCCCATCTCAACCGCCTTGACGATGGAGGGCAGGTTGGGGCGCGGATCGAGCAGCCAGATCTGACTCTTCATGGCGAAGGCATGGGTACGCTCCTGCATGATGCTCGAACCGTCGCCATAATCTTCCCCGACAATGATCAACGCGCCACCGGTCACGCCTCCCGAGGCCAGGTTGGCCAGTGCATCTGACGCGACGTTGGTACCCACCGTGGATTTCCAGGCCACGGCACCGCGCAGGGGATAGTTGACCGAGGCGGCCAGCATGGCGGCGGCGGCGGCCTCGCTGGCGTTGTTCTCGAAATGCACCCCCAGCTCTTCGAGAATCGGCTGGGCGTCATGAAGCACATCCATCAGATGAGAGATCGGTGCACCTTGGTAGCCGCCAACATAAGCGACTCCCGACTGCAGCAGCGCCTTGGTGACGGCAAGAATGCCCTCGCCGTGGAAGGTTTCGCCTTCGCCGAGGCGCAGCTTCTTGGTTTCCTCGACAAATGTTCTTTCAGCCATTGCGGAGTCCTCGTCGCTTGGGGCGCTTGGCCCTCGGCGTGAGTGTTGTCACAGGGTTCACTTCATCAGGCTTGGCAAGCCGGTAGCCAGCCAAGGCAGCGCAACCACCAGCGCCAGAACCAGCATCTGCAGAAGCAGAAAGGGAAGGGCGGCCTGGTAGACCTGGGTCAGGCGGATACCGGGTGGAGCGACGCCCTGCATCACAATCAGCAGCAGCCCGAAGGGAGGGGTCAGGAAACTGATCTCCATGGCGACGAGGAACAGTACGCCGATCCAGATCGGGTCGATGCCCAGGCTCGCGACGAGCGGCATGAAGAAGGGCAGGGTAATCATGATCATGCTGATCTGGTCGGCAAAACAGCCCAGTACCAGCAGCACCAGCAGCATGCCCAGCACGACCATCAGCGGGGTCAGTTCCCAGCCGGTCACCACTTTCAGCAGTCCATTGGTGGCGCCGGAAAAGGAGAGCAACTGGGAAAACGTGGTGGAGGCCACCAGCACGAACAGGATCATGACCGAAACCTTGGCCGTCTCCATCAGCGATTTGCTCAGCGCCTCCTTGGTCAGACAGCGATAACACAGTGCCGCTAAGGTGGCCGCGACAGCGCCGAAGGCGGCGGATTCCGTCGGCTCGGCCCAACCGGCCAGCAGGCTGCCCACCACGGCCACGAAGATACCACTCAGAGGAAGGACATAGACGCAGAAGGGCTGCCAGCGCTGCCAAGCGGTGAGGCTGTGATCGCCGTCATCCGCCGGTGCCAGATCGGGATTCCTCGTGCAGCGGATCATCACATACATGAGCACGGCAGCTCCCATGAGGATGCCGGGGATGATGCCGCCAATCAGCAGTTGCCCGATGGAAATACCGGCCAGACTGCCGAGGGTCACCGCCAGTGCCGACGGCGGTATCAGCATGGCGATACCGCCCACTGCCATGATCGGTCCCATGGCAATGGAAGGGTGGTAGCCCCGCTTGAGCATATCCGGCAGCAGCGAGCTTCCCATCATGGCGGTGTTGGCGATGCTCGACCCGGAGAGGGTGGCGAAAGCGGTGCCGCCAAGTACCGAGACGATGCTCAGGCGACCGGGAACGCGCTTGATCAGCCGCTCGATGGCGGTAATCGCCTTGTAGGCGAGGCCTGTATGGAACAGAACCTCGCCCATGAGTACGAAGAGAGGGATGGGTATCAGCGAGAAGCTGGTGATGGCTTCAGCGCTATTGCGTGCCATCTGCATGATACCCATCTCGCCGCCCATGAAGACATAGGCACCGACGAGATTGATCGCGATAAAGGCGAACACCACCGGCAGTCCTAGGGCCATGAGGAGGATAAGCCCACCTACCAGCAGCAGTAGTGCTGATTGCCACTCCATGTCAGCTCTCCCGTGGCGTAATAAGGCACCAAAGGCGGCGCAGGAACTCGAGGGTCAGCAGGGCGAAGCAGGAGGTTGGCAGGATGAACGTCCACCACTCGGGAAAAACGAAGGATTTGTAGACCATCGAGCCTCGGCTCAGGTAATCGCTACCGGTAATCAGCAGGTAATGGCCAAAGCCCAGGCAGACCAGGGCGCCGAGCAGGTTGATGCCCATTTCCAGATATCTCCGGTATGCCTTTGGCAGCGCCTGCTGTAGAAGATCGACCCGCACGTGGGCCCCGTGATAAAGCACCCAGGGGGCTGCCAGAAAGGTGGCGGCAGCAATGGCATATTCGCTGCCTTCCACCGTGCCGTAGATCGAGCCGAACCCCAGGTTTCGGCTCAAGACATTGAGCACAATGACAATCGATACAATGCCGATAATGATACCTGCGGCGAGGCCGCAGGTTTGCATGACGTAATGATACGCCTTCGACAACGGTGAACGTGCGACTGGCTTATCGACAAGAGTGGTGTCATTCACTGTCCAGAATCTCTCTCAAGCGCTCGGCGTTCCCGGCATGTTCTTCTGCCAGCCGTTCCCACTGCACTCGATAGGCCATCTCCAGGTAACGCTCGCGCTCCTCGCCCTCGAATTCGATGGTCTCGATGCCGGCTTCGGCCTGACGACGCTCCTCCTCTGCGTTGATCTCTTCGTTGAGAGCGTTCTGCTCCTCCAGCCAGATCGCCTTTTCGGTGAGGTAGTTACGCTGTTCGTCGGTGAGGTTGTCCCAGGTGTCCTGGTTCACCAGAACGCCGACCTCCACGTGATAGAAACCGGGGTCGACGCGGTAGCGGGTGTGCTCCTGCCAGCCGAGGTCGAAGATGCCCTGGATGGGCCAGCCATAGCCATCCACCGTGCCCCGCTCCAGCGCGGTATAGACCTCGCCGGGCGGAGTCTGGGCGGCTTCGCCTCCCATTTCCTCCACGAAAGCGCGATACACCGGCGT